>NZ_JASSOT010000010.1 GCF_030238365.1 Lelliottia wanjuensis
GTTTTCCTCATTCAGAGTCAAGCGTTTAATTTCGCTTTTCTCTGTCGGCGTTCATCGCTGAACCCCTGCTGCTACGGCGGCTTGCGTGCCGTTGTTCCGTGTCAGTGGAGGCGCATTATAGGGAGTTCTCAGACGTTGACAACCCCTCTTTTAAAAAAAACTTTCAACCGTCTTTTTTTTGCGCAAAACCGTGCTACAGCGCCAGTTTTTCGAGCGTTTCAAACCCATACCGACGTAAAACGGGCAAAAGCTGCACAGTCTCAGGAGTGAGCGCCATACAATAAGCCATATTCTGGTCACTGGATTTAGCATCCGGCGCTTCATGTTCAAGCAGCCAGGCAGTACGTCGGGCGATCGCGGCGCCAGAATCCACCAGACGCGTGCCTTCCGGCAACACCTCAAGCAGCTCTTCCTGTAATAGCGGGAAATGCGTGCACCCCAGCACAACCGTGTCCGGTGGCTCAGCCATCCGCAGCCACGGACGCAGAATGCGACGCAGCTCTTCCAGCGACACCGGCTGACCGTGCAGCTTCGCTTCCGCCATCTCCACCAGTTCGGCAGAGCCGAGCATAGCGATCTTGCATTCGTTAGCAAAACGGTCAATCAGCTCACGCGTATAAGGACGCTTTACCGTTCCGCGCGTCGCCAGTAAGCCAACAACGCCATTCGCCGTCAAACGGGCAGCAGGCTTGATCGCCGGAACGACGCCCACAACCGGGAACGGGAATTTTTCACGTAATGCAGGAAGGGAAACGGTGCTTGCGGTATTACAGGCAATCACGGCCAGCGCTAAAGGGTAGCGCTGTTGAACGGCAGTGACGATTTCCACAACGCGCTCAACGATAAAGTCTTCGCTCTTTTCCCCATAAGGAAAGGCGACGTTATCGAAGGCATAGATGTAATGAAGATCCGGCAGAAGATGCCGAATCTCATCATAGACCGAAAGCCCACCGACGCCGGAGTCAAACACCAGCACGGTGGGACGTGGATCAGAAGGTGTAGCTGCCAGACAAGGTGTATTCCCGTCCTGCAGTTTGGTAGCCATAAACTGTCTCGTAATCTTTATCGAACAGGTTGGCTATTTTACCACGAACTGTCAGGTGTGAGGTGACAGGATATGAAACTGCGACATCCCACAGGCTTACACCGCCCATTTTCACCTTCTCACTCGGGTAAGATCCGAAATCGGTATCGTAACGGGTGCCCAGATAGTGGTATGTCAGGCTCCAGTCGAAATCATAGACTTGCGTATCGAGTTGATATTTCACCTGCTGCTTAGCGCGGCGAGACAGAAGTTCGTTGGTGGTTGCATTGCGGGCATCAACATAGTCGTAGCCGACGGTATGCATCAACGGACCCGTATCAAACGACGCGGTCGCTTCAACGCCTTTAATTCGCGCTTTACCGACGTTGTAATACTGCTGGGTGTTATTGTTGAAGTCGATCAGGTTATCAACGTCATTACGATAAGCCGACACGCGCCAGGTCACGCCCGCTGACAACCCTTCGAAAGCCCCTTCCCACTGCTTGCTCTCTTCCGGATCCAGATGGTCGTTACCATAGAAACCGTAGAGCTGACCCAGGTTGGGTGCTTTATAGGCGGTGCCATAGGACGCGATGAAGCGATAGCCTTCAATGAACTCCCAGGCCGCGCTGCTCTGCCAGGTACCGTGGCGACCAAACTGTGAGTTGTCGTCGCTGCGGGCTGCCCCTTCCAGAGTGAAATCGCCAAACTTTTGCAGAGCCGTCAGGTAAACACCTGTGTTACGAATGTCGTAAGCATCCTGCACATAGTTAGTGCCCGGCTCGGTGCTCTGCTTCTGCCAGTCGACACCGGCACCAATATTGCCCTGCCCGACGTCAACAGAGTTTGTCCACTGCAGGTTGTATTGCTTAATTTCATCCAGCGTGGCGGTCGAGTCGTAGCGTCCCAGATGCGGATCGTAGTTATAGTCCTTGCTGTGGCTATAGCTCGAAAGCAACTGCGAGTGGAAAATGTCGTCATTGAAGCGCAGCCCGGCATCCCAGGTCTGGTTATACAGCTGACGCGTATCCACTAAGACATTCGGTGTAAATGAGCTGTAATAAGCATCATAGGCGGTACGGTTGCTGTAGCCATAGCCACGAACAAAACCACTCCACTGATCGGAGAAAGCATGGTCCAGCGCGCCGTAGATAGTTTTATTCATAAAACCGTCGCGGTCGGGCTGAGCAAGTCCGCCATTGTTGCCGTCCGCCACCACATCAAAACCTTTGGTGTAGGTGTAATCACCCGCCAGCGTAACGCGCGTGCTGTCGCCGAGGGTCTGCTGCGTGCTGCCACCATAGTTTTGATAGCCGTGCGAGCCCACACCCGCATTCAGCGTCGTGCCGTCTTTCGCGCGAGTAGTGATGATGTTCACGACACCGCCAATCGCATCAGAACCATAAACCGCAGAACGTGGCCCGCGTATATACTCGATGCGCTGAACCAGTGAGATCGGGAACTGGCTAAGATCGGATGATCCCGTCACGCCCGCCTGGTTAAGGCGAATCCCATCTACCAGAATCAGGACATGGCTGGAATTAGTGCCACGAATAAAGAGAGAGGAGAGTTGGCCCATACCGCCGTTTTGCGCGGTATCGACGCCGGGTAAGCGGCGCATCACATCAAGCACCGTGGTCGACTGCCAGCGGTCAATATCTTCCCGGGTCACAATAGACGTTGGTGCCAGAACGGTACTTGCCGGTTGCTCAAAACGGTTTGCTGTCACCACCAACGAGTCAGCGCTTTCCTGCGCCCAGCCCGAAAAAGCCGTGACGGAAAGCGCCGTCATCAGCGATACTTTTTTAATCATTGTTAAAGCATCCACAATATAAGAAGGATGCCGCAGGCGTCATCTATAGCACGCGATGATGAAACCAATTGCGACGTAGTACCGGCAGGTCTTCGGGCTTGGTGGCGTGTACGGATGAAGACTTCCCACTCGAAAGCAGTGTCTACAACATTCATCCCGCCAGTCTTTACCGCTGCGCGTCAGCTCCAGATTTACACTGGATTCCCTTTTCACTTAAAGGAGACCGGAAACAGAATGCTACAATTAGAAACGTATGGATGTCCAGACAGCTATGCATGATTAAATCTGGACATCCCCTGTACAGTGCTTACAATCCCCGCGAAATTCTTTACCACTCAGGATGCATCATGACCCCCGAACACCTCCCGACAGAACAGTACGACGCGCAGCTGGCAGAGAAAGTGGTCCGCCTGCAAAGTATGATGACGCCTTTCGCGGCGCCCGTTCCCGAGGTGTTCCGCTCGCCGGTCAGCCACTATCGCATGCGCGCTGAGTTCCGCATCTGGCACGACGGCGACGACCTGTACCACATCATTTTCGATCAGCAGACCAAGTCCCGCATCCGCGTAAACAGTTTCCCGGCGGCGAGTGAATTAATTAACCAATTGATGACGCTGATGATTGAAGGGGTGCGTGAAAACCCAATCCTGCGCCACAAACTGTTCCAGATTGATTACCTGACCACGCAAAGTAACCAGGCGATCGTCTCCCTGCTGTATCACAAAACCCTGACCGACGAATGGCGCCAGGAAGCCGAAGCGCTGCGCGACGCGCTGCGTGCGCAGAACATTAATGTGCATCTGATTGGCCGGGCGACCAAAACCAAAATCATGCTCGATCAGGACTATGTTGATGAGCGTCTGCCGGTGGCCGGTAAAGAGATGATCTATCGCCAGGTCGAGAACAGCTTCACCCAGCCGAACGCGGCGATGAACGTGCAGATGCTGGAGTGGGCGCTTAGCGCCACTGAGGGTTCAACGGGTGATTTGCTCGAACTGTACTGCGGAAACGGCAACTTCTCGCTGGCTTTGGCGCGCAACTTTGAGCGCGTTCTGGCCACCGAAATCGCCAAACCATCCGTGGCCGCCGCGCAATACAACATTGCGGCGAATCATATCGACAACGTGCAGATTATCCGCATGGCGGCGGAAGAGTTTACTCAGGCGATGAACGGCGTGCGTGAATTCAACCGTTTGCAGGGAATCGATCTGAAGAGCTACCAGTGTGAGACGATTTTCGTCGATCCGCCGCGCAGCGGGCTGGACAGCGAAACCGAGAAGATGGTGCAGGCGTATCCGCGGATTCTGTACATCTCCTGCAACCCGGAAACCCTGTGCAAGAATCTGGAAACATTAAGCCAGACGCACAATGTGGAACGTCTGGCCCTGTTCGATCAGTTCCCGTACACGCACCACATGGAGTGCGGCGTACTGCTCACAGCGAAGTAACAGAATCGTCGTTTCGTAGGGCAGGTAAGCGAAGCGCCACCTGCCAAAAAATGCCGGATGGCGCTTCGCTTATCCGGCCTACAAAACCACAAAACCTCAAAAACCTCGTTATTCCTGGATCTGATGCTTACGGTTACGCATCTTAATCCCGATCCAGAACACCAGCGCCACCGACAGCACCGCAGGCAGGAAGTTGGAGCCAATATCCGGATACTCTGCGCGCACCACGGTGCTATACAGCAGAACGCCCAGGATAAAGAACGCGGCAGCCAGGCCCGGTAAACCGACCGGCATGGTGCGGTTTTGATAGCGCTGATGCAGACAATAAACCGTCAGCACCAGAGCGATAATCGGAAAGATTGAGAATGGCACAATCGAGCTAAACACCGCTGCAAACGTCCCATTGATAGATAAGCCAGCGATCAATGCCAGCAACAACGTACCTTTATCCTGACCAGACTGTTTCATGACTCACTCACCTTCGTCGATGTAATGCGCCGACTTTTCTTGTTCCCGGCGGTACCAGTAATACGCCCCTTTGGAAATCATCCGCAGCTGCAATACCAGTCGCTCTTCGAGTTGTTTGCGTTGTTCAACGCCGACATCCAGTGCTTCGGCACCCGCACTGAAAACAATAGTCACCATCGCCTCGGCCTGCGCTTCCGTGAAGGCTCGCGGCATATGGTTTTCGATTTCGAGATAGTCGGCAAGTTCCGCAATAAAATGCTGAATTTCGCGCGCAACGGCGGCACGAAACGCGGCCGATGTGCCCGACCGTTCGCGCAGTAACAGGCGAAAGGCGTTAGGGTTGTTGCCGATAAATTCCATAAAAGTCGATACGGACGTGCGGATCACGCTACCGCCTTTGGCGATACGCTGACGCGCCTGGCGCATGAGCTGGCGCAGCATCAGGCCGCTCTCATCCACCATGGTCAGACCCAGTTCATCCACATCACGGAAATGACGATAGAAGGACGTTGGCGCAATCCCGGCCTCGCGTGCGACTTCGCGCAGGCTCAAACTGGCAAAACTTCGCTCAGCACTCAGTTGACTGAATGCTGCTTCCACCAGCGAACGCCGGGTTTTCTCTTTTTGTTGTGCTCTTACGCCCATCACAATAGTTGAATCCTTCCAAAGGCCTTCAGGCACTATACCAGAGAATAAAATTAATCTGTTTGCATCGCTTTGTGAATGATTGTTTACGCGCGGTTTGTGCTCCACAGCCCGAAAAGAGCACAACGATAATTGGGTTATCCCGCTAATGATGTTACTATTCTGTTGCTTTTATGTATAAGAACAGGTAAGCCTTGCCATGTCACACACCTACGATTACGACGCAATAGTTATTGGTTCCGGCCCCGGCGGCGAAGGCGCTGCTATGGGGCTGGTGAAACAGGGAGCCAGAGTAGCGGTCATCGAGCGCTACCATAATGTTGGCGGCGGTTGCACCCACTGGGGCACCATCCCTTCCAAAGCCCTCCGCCACGCCGTTAGCCGCATTATTGAATTTAATCAGAACCCTCTTTACAGCGACCATTCCCGACTTCTTCGTTCTTCCTTTGCCGACATCCTTAACCATGCTGATAACGTCATTAATCAGCAGACGCGGATGCGCCAGGGGTTCTACGAACGCAACCACTGCGAAATCTTGCAGGGCGACGCGCACTTCGTCGACGAGCACACACTGGCGCTGAAGTGTCATGACGGTTCCGTCGAGACGATTACTGCCGAGAAATTTGTCATCGCCTGCGGCTCACGTCCGTACCATCCGACCGACGTCGATTTCTCCCATCCGCGCGTCTACGACAGCGACTCGATTCTCAGTCTGCACCACGAACCGCGCCACGTGCTGATCTACGGCGCAGGGGTGATTGGCTGCGAATATGCGTCCATCTTCCGTGGAATGGATGTGAAAGTGGATCTGATCAACACCCGCGACCGTCTGCTGGCGTTTCTCGATCAGGAGATGTCCGACTCGCTCTCCTACCACTTCTGGAACAGCGGCGTGGTCATTCGCCACAACGAAGAGTACGAGAAAATCGAAGGCTGCGATGACGGGGTGATCATGCACCTGAAGTCCGGCAAAAAGCTCAAAGCCGACTGCCTGCTGTATGCCAATGGCCGAACGGGTAACACCGATTCACTGGCGCTGGAAAACATTGGCCTCGAAACCGACAGCCGCGGACAGCTGAAGGTCAACAGCATGTACCAGACCGCCCTGCCGCATATTTATGCCGTGGGTGACGTGATTGGTTATCCGAGCCTGGCCTCCGCCGCTTACGATCAGGGCCGCATTGCCGCACAGGCGCTGGTCAAAGGTGAAGCCACTGCCCATCTGATCGAGGATATTCCGACCGGGATTTACACCATTCCGGAGATCAGCTCAGTGGGCAAAACCGAGCAGCAGCTGACGTCAATGAAGGTGCCTTACGAGGTGGGTCGCGCGCAGTTTAAACATCTGGCGCGGGCACAAATCGTGGGAATGAGCGTGGGAACGCTGAAGATTTTGTTCCATCGCGAGACGAAAGAGATCCTCGGAATTCACTGTTTCGGTGAACGCGCGGCGGAAATCATTCATATCGGTCAGGCAATCATGGAGCAAAAAGGTGGCGGTAACACGATCGAGTACTTCGTTAACACCACCTTTAACTACCCGACGATGGCGGAAGCCTATCGGGTAGCGGCGCTGAACGGCTTAAACCGCCTGTTTTAACGCACCGTCAAAGTGGCCATCCATCGAACTCCGGATGGCCTCTGCCAGCTGCTCATAGCGGCTGCGCAGCGGTGATCCTGGACGATAGACCAGACCAATGGTACGACGCGGTTCAGGCTTGATGCACGGCAGATAGACCACACCATCACGTTTGCGTTCGCGCGGTACGGCCAGCGCAGGCAGCAGCGTAATACCACTTCCCGCCGCCACCATATTGCGCAGCGTTTCCAGGCTGGTTGCGCGGAAATGGGTATCTTCATCCGCACCCGCTTCAAAGCAGAAGCCCATCGCCTGATCGCGCAGGCAGTGGCCGTCTTCCAGCATCAGCAGCTTTTCGCCCGCCAGATCGGACATCGGCACGCGATCGCGGTTCGCCCATGGGTGATCCTCATAGATCGCCAGCATCATCGGCTCATCAAACAGCGGTACTTCGATAAAGGCTTCGCTCTCTTTGACCAGCGCCAGAATGGCACAGTCGAGCTTACCGCTATCCAGCTGCGCCAGCAGTTGATGCGTCTGAGCTTCGTGCAGATACATTTCGAGTTTCGGGAAGGTCTGGTGCAACATCGGGATAATTTGCGGCAGCAGGTACGGGCCAACGGTTGGGATCAGGCCAATATGCAGCGGGCCGGACATGGCTTCCCCCTGCTGGCTTGCCATTTCCTTGAGCACTTTGACCTCGCGCAGCACGGTGCGCGCCTGATCCACCAGCAGCAAACCGGCCTGGGTGAACAGTACTTTACGACTGGTGCGCTCCAGCAGCATCACGCCCAGCTCGTCTTCCAGCTTGCGGATCTGACCGCTCAGCGTCGGCTGGCTGACGTGGCAGGAATCTGCCGCGCGGCGAAAGTGACGATGCTCAGCTAACGCTACCAGGTATTCAAGATCACGAATATTCATTATTCATCCTCCGTCGCCACGATAGTTCATGGCGATAGATAGCATAGCAACGAACGATTATCCCTATCAAGTGTTCTGATGAATAATACACCACATAGACGAGACGGTGACTGTTTGACCCTTGAAGCGCCGCCGCGTCATACGAGTTTCTCTCAAAACTCGAACAACTAAAGCCAACGTGAACTTTTGCGGACCCCTGTGTCCGCATTTTTTTTGCGTAAAAAAGCCCGGCAAAAGCCGAGCCTGGTTTTTCTCCCTCTCCCTGTGGGAGAGATACCGTCTTGTCGGTTATCCGGCAAGCGGTATTTCAGCATTAAATTCTCGTCCGGATTTCACCACGCCATAAGCCAGCTGGAGCAGTTTTCTCATCCCGGC
>NZ_JASSOT010000011.1 GCF_030238365.1 Lelliottia wanjuensis
CAGGCATTATTCCAGCCGCTTCCGGAGGTCAATGTAGGACCGGAGATCCAGCTTCCTTTGAGTTCATCGGGTCTGGTCTTCGCCCAGAGCAGCGCCCGGGTGAGTGTCTTTGTGAGCGTTGTTTCTGTTCCCCTTTCGGGGCGACTAAGGCGGAGTGCATCCGGCCAGGCGTGGGCTTTACGGTTGCTCAATACCACCATCGAGACGGCATCTGCGTCATCTTCCCGGGGAGACGCCGGTAACGACAGCGTAATGGCAACCAGAATGCCTGGATTGTCCCATCGCTTGTCCAGCCAGGCATCGAATGCGCTCAGCCCTTTTCCGGACATCAGACGAAAAATCCTGCCCGTCTTGAGTGAGAGATCGGCCTTAAGTTGCTCTTCAATCAAGGGGTACAGGTCGTTATCACAATCCAGCACCAGCCAGCATGGCAGCTCCGATGGAAGCGGCTGAACGATCCCTTCGACACGCGTGGTCAGTTTAGTCACCGCCGCCGTCAGGGCCTTTGTTAAATCAGACTGGTATTCAGTTAATGCCGCGTATCTGACAGGTTTGTCACATCCTCTCGGGTGGGAGAAGTCGATAGCGGGGGCTGCGGCTTTCATTGCCTCAAGTAGGTCATCGGCTTTGTTTCCGGTCGGGGACTGAATGTATGTACCGAGGATCCATGCGCAGCGCTGACCGCGAAGAATTTCACTGTCGATGAGAGCTTCACGGTCGACATTACGCGACTCAGCTCCAACCTGCTCTGCTTTATAGGCAACCCTACGTAAACCGAAAAGAAGCCCCCAGGTGCAAAAAGGAAGGCCCAGAGCGGTGAACCAGAAGACAAATCCGGTTCGCTCTGATGTCCAGCACCACAGAGTAAGCGCTATGCCCCCCAGCATGACAAACGCGAGAAAGAGCAGCCAACGCCCGGTGCCGGGACGGGGTATCTTAGGGGCCTTTTCAGGGATGGCATCCAGCCAGACGGGCATAATCAGGCAACCTTTGCTGCGGCAAATGAACTGATCAACGTGCAACCACAGGCGCATTTGTGACCGTGAAAGGCAACCGGGATACCATGGTCAAGATAATCAGGATTACCTTCGACGATGGTTGTTGGCCCGTGCCCCTCGACCGGGCAGGAAACTTTGTCGCCTTTACGGGCAACGCCGATACCACCGAATTTCATCGTTTCAGAAGCGGTCAGTACAGAACCGCCGTGGGATGTTTTATCGCCTTTTCTGATTATCTGAAGCATATTATTCCTCTCCAGGGATAGGTATCCCCATGTTAATTGATGCTACTTTGTTAGCTTTTAGTGTGAAATCCAGATACATATCACCTAGCGTGTAACTGATTTTTTCAGGTGTAATTTGTGCCTGATTCACAGGATAGGCTTTAAACACTTTATCAGCAGGGTCGCCAACTTTTATTCCGCGTAAGGTAGAATACGCTGGCGTTTCTACGTTAATTGCTGAGATTATATAATCATCATCAATTATATATTGTCTCGCAATATATTAATCACATTGAATAATTTATATTACTGTTTTGGCTCTACAGGATAATCATTGAATGATATTGATTGAATGTTATTTTTCGAATCTAAGCAAAAATTTAATCTCATATCAAAATACTGATAGTACCTGCACTGGCTAAGTTTATCTAATCGGCTCTTATTTCCATACGTCGAAACAACCTTATCCCATGCATCACCTACAGATATCCCTCTAACGGTTTTGAATTTGTTATCAAAAAATGAAATCTCAGATATAAAGCTATCGTTAAATCCTGTTCTTTTTTCAATAATGCTATTTGTTTGGGAGATACTTACGCTCACCCCCTGAATCAACAGCACCCAAGTTTCAAATCCTTTAATAAAACCGTGACTTCCTGGTTCAGGAACATTGAAACCCTTTTCTTTAATCCATGCATTAAGTTCTGGCGTTGCTTTCCCTAAAAGACTTATCTGACCTTCAGGCGTGTTCCATTTGAAGTCAGTGTACGATAATCCATTAACAGAATCACTATCTGGGATTATGTTCTCTTTCTTCACCCAACCATCAATTAATTCACTATTTTTATTGATGTAGTTTACATATGAAAAACCATTTTCATCTCTATACTTAAGTAACTTTTCGTTATTAATAACAAAAGTAATGGTTTTGCATTCCGCTTTGGGGAGTGAGTAAAAATAAACTCTCTTACTTGAATCCGCCGATTGGACTTTTTCCTGGGTTGGAGTTTGATGTTTATTATAGGGATAATGATTCGGGCCGCCGGTACAATGTTCAGCGGCAATGCCTCTGGATGCCATTGATGACAAGATTAATACACTGACTATTTTTATGTAAAAACCTCTCATTACGCCCCTATACAGCATACTATTATTACTCACCTTTGTTTTCTTCTGATGGGCCAATACCTGTACCTGTTTCCACCAAACGGTCGGTTCTCACCCAACCTTCAACATCTTTACCATCCTTAGTGAAATACATAATATAAGTATAATCGCCGAAATCAGCGTAAGCATTTACTAAGTCGCCAGGAATGATGAACGTATTTTTTATGCGACATTTTTCACTCGGCGCGCTATAAAAATAAACACGCCCTTCCCCCGATGCTTTATATCCCGACTCAGAGCTTTGAATTATTGCTCTTTCATCATCCGCCTTTGTAGACAATTTTGAACAAAAATCATTAGCTTGACTGGTGAATGACAACAAAGAAATTAGAAGTGCAAATATAATTTTCATTATATAACGCCCTGGCTTCTCATGAGAGCAATTAATGAATTGGCATAATTTGGATCAGTTGCATATCCGGCTCTTTGTAAACCACTGTCCATTCTATGGGATCGCTACTGTTGAATAATGAAGTATGTGTTTCTTACCAGGAGCTTTTAAAGTCAATTTGTCTCAGTGAGGCCAACTCAACCCAGCCTGTAACGTTAGTCCCTGACTTTGTTTGATAAGACACTTTGGTGTATTTATTCTGTGTTTCAAATCGCTTAACATAATCTCCATTGACAATGAAAGTGTTTGTTTTTTTCATTCCGGAATCAGTCTTCTCAAAAAAGTACACACGTTTCTTACTTTGAACCTGATAAATAACCTCACCTGAAAGACAATACTTTTGAGCTTTTTCGTATTCATTGTTATAAGTCAGTTTAATTGGGCTTTCTGGGTCAATGGTTGTGTTAAACAACTCGGCTTTAAGTTTATCAAATAAAACCCATCCAATTGTGCCTGAACCATCAGTATCAACCACTAATTTCGCGCTTATAATTGAATCATCATCCTCGTCAATTATTAGGTTTACTTCTTTGGGTTTTATATTCCATTCCTTAAATGGAAAATTGCTGCTTCTCACTAACTCAGTAAAATATGCGTTGCACTGTTCAGGGCTTGCAGCAAAAGACATAGAGAACGGCAACAAAAAAAGTAATGAAACCATTATTTTTTTATGGGGCGTCATTTGCACCTCTCCTTGATTTCATCGACTAACGTAAGCACTTAATTGCAATGATTAATTTTGCTGATTCTGTTAAGTAAGGAAATGTTGTTGGAGCATTGCAAGTCTTTTATTGCAGATGACCACGGTAAAAGCACATACACAATGGAGTCGACTTTGTTACTAGCGTTAAATGAAAAGGTTAAATCCATGTCAATGTATTGAAAGCTCAAAGTTTTAATCCCATCATCCTGAGTGCCTGTAATACCATCTGCACCATATTTCTGCACAACCGAATGCAAGTCATCACCAATCTTGATTCCCTTACTTGTTTCATATTTTCCTGAATATATACTAATCTGCGACACGGACTCTTCTGCATTATTACGCACAGAATGATTCAGATCAGATACATAGACTACCGCATCTCTATTATACGGGAAATCAACGCCGAATACGGTTGCATCGTTATAGCTACCAATCATATTAAGTTTGACTTTCTTCCCTGTCTTTGCCAGTACTTCGTCTTTGACTACAGACACAGTCTGTCCGAGTGCTATATTCACGTTATCTAAATTCACGATATAGTCACCTGCACTTATAAACTCATCAGGATACTGAATTTCAGATAAATTTTCGCTTTTCACCCACCCATTGACTGTCGAACCTGACTTGTTAATGTATGCAATATATTCAAAATCATTATGCTTTTTAAACGATATTAGCCTGTCATTATTGACAACAAATGTTTTTGTTTTGCATTTTTCCTCTGGTTTTGTGTAAAAATAAACTCTGTCAGTACTCTTGACTTGATTTATTTTTAGCGATATTTCAGATGAGGGGGCCATAGATTCAGGCGATAAGGAGCAACTCGAATCAGCAAAACTTGAATGCGAAATGAATAAAATAATAGCACTAATTATTGTTTTGATCTTCATAGTCACCTCGAATAAATTGGATAATCAAAGTAGATTGTATTATCTGGGGATTTGACTGCCATTTTATATATAATACTGGCTTGCGTCTCTGCCCAGTTAATAGCAGTGGCATATTGATGCACGCCGGGAGATTGTGGATTCCATCTCATTTTATAAAGTGTATCTTGGCCCCGAGAGAAAAAATTCTTTGATGTGAATGCAGCGCCACCTATAATTGCAGCCTCTGGCGTATCCCAGTTGTTTTGTGCTGCAAAACGAGTCCCTTCTGAAACAGCAACTCCATCATAAGCTCCAACGCCATACATATTGTAATAGGGTCTGCCATTATATCGATTGCCTGTTGCAAGGATGCTGGTTCCATGTCCGGTCTCAACAATGGCATGGGCAACTAAATACATCTCATTTACATTATTTTCTTTTGCTGCCTGAATAAAAGCATCTTCTTTCCCATCTAATATTCCTTGTCCCTTAAGAACTGATGCTATTGCTGATTTAGGGATGCCAACATAAGAAGTTAAAATCATAAACTGGAACATGTTAGGGTTTTCACCTTTTTCATAAGGTACTGGATCCAAATAAGATGAAACCTTTTCTCTACTAACTGGAACAAACCCATTGCTTGTCCCAATTTGTGGCCCATGCAATGGATTTCGACTGCCTAGAGCCATTTGCTTATCGAGCGCGGATTTAAGAGTAGAAGAATAATTTGTATATTTGATGACGTATCTTTGTTGTTGACGTAAGGTTCCCAAAAACATTATTGGATGCATATGCCATAACGAGGGGCCCAGCTTCTCCGTGGTGACATCCTGCATCCATGCCATTTTATCAAGGAAATCTTCGCTGTATTTCTTCCATTCCGGAGCGTCTTTCTTAAGCGCATTCAGGAATGGTTGCCAGATAGCATCGCCTTTTTTGAAGTACCAGTCGCTGGGATGTTTTACGATTGTTTTCTGAACAACGTCACGATAGTCAGGATTATGAAGTGCTCTCCAGTATTCCATTGGAGAGTAACGGTCGCTTCCACTATCAATTTTATCAAGAAGGCGCTGATAATTATGCTTCACCAGGGCATGACTGGTTCGGGTATCACCGGTCGCTGCCTCGTAAAGTGAGTTGATAAGGCTGCGGAAGAATCCAACAGGCTGGTTTTTTCCATCCAGGTAATCAAAGCTGGCAGGCTCTGCGGTTTCAGTTCTGAAACCCAACTTTGCCAAATCATACTGTGACAACAGTTGAGGCTCTGCCTGGCCTTTGGGGGCGTAGGCATTCTCTGGTCTTAGCTGCCAGTATTCCTGTTTTGCTGATTTATCCGTTTCAGTTGTGACCTTACTCAACGGTAGAATGCCTGTCCGCGTTGTCGACGTCGAGCCCTTTGCGAAGGTGCCCTTCGCAACATCTTTTGTGAAAAGAGCAAGGCCAGGAGAATACTTCAACCAGAGCGGGTTTTTCTCCCCCACTTTTTCTGGGTTGGTCAGGAATTTCTCCAGATTATCATCCATGCTCGTGCATTCGATATGAACCTGGTATCGTGCCTCATAACCACCATCTTTTGGTGCCTGATAGTAGCCCATGTGGCCAATCGGGTCACCGGCCTTAATAGCAAATGGAGAACTGAGACTTACTGTCTTATCGAATACCATGACTTCCTTTGCGGGAGGAAGCAAATGGCGCCACCAGCCTGGACCGGCCCCCGGCGCTGGCTTAATATTGTTGTTATCCACAACAACCCAATAGCGCTGACCAGGTGTGAGGGTACTGCTGTTTTTTTCTGGTAATCCTTTCAGTGTTACAAGGCCATATTCTCGCTTGTTATTTCCTGTGGTCTTAAGATTGCTGTCTGCCGGGTCCCACTCCACTCTTGCCCCTTTAGGCATGTGTCCGGCAATTTGTGGAGATGTTTTATCTGAAGTCAGTTTCGCCGTCAGCCAGTCCATTTCAGAATATGCTCTTAGAGTATCCTGAATGACCCACTGATTTTCTGCTTCAGCCTCATAAGCTGAATACGGCGCAAGATGCATATACAGGGTGTAGAAATGCAGCCCGTTGGATTCTTTCTCTCCCGGTTGAATAAAGTGTTTAACCAGAACAAACGAACCGGAAAAGCTCAGTGGGCCGGATTCCCATGCAAGCGTCAGATAATCCTTGCAGACACGATAAGCAATCACTTCACCGTCAGCCATGCATCGCACAGCCTGCTCACCTTTAAAGGGGACCGGGAAATCCAGTGCTTCAAGAGGCGACCTGCCGCTAAGAGCACACCACGGAGTCGTGGCTTCCGTGATATGGATCCCGCCATGCCACATCCCACTTCGGCCAATCATATACTGCCCGGTGGATTCCCCCCCGACATGAGAGAGGATCTCTTCCTGATTTTTGAACTCACTTCCCCGACTGTTGGAGGGGATCGGCCAGACAATTTTGGGTAATACAGACACGATTCACACTCCTTGTCAGTCGTTAAATGACTTGCTGCTGATTTTGCTTTCCTGGGTGATATCCGTCAGGCTGAAATTGGGTGTTTCGTTGGGAAGATTTGCGCCCGAACCTGGTACCAGATAGTCAGATGTTTTCATGATGAACTCACCAGATGAACCATGCTCAATACCGTTCTTACTCAGTCTCAGGTAAGACCCGCCACCGTTTAGCGTCAGGGTTTCCGGGGTGCTGATAATAATTTCGTCTTCACTGCTGGTCACCGTCAGCTGTTTTTCAGAAAACAGTGCCATCGTGTTGTGTTGGGCCTGAATCTCGATGTCTCCCTGGTTGGCAACCAGCTTAGCCCCTTCTTTATGGACAAACATACCCAGGGCTTTTTCTACCGTTACAGAAAGATTTTTCATTGCACCGATATCAAGATGTTGACCGGCATTGATCATGGTATTGCGGGTACTGCTGAGCTGAAGATGTTCACCTGAGGTAAATGCCACTCCCTGCGGAGCACTACCCAGCAAGACCGAAGACTGGAGATCTTTGATTTTGTCGGTTACGAGACTAATCTGGGTATTGATGTCGCAGACCAGCGCTCCGGCGGCAACAGCTGCGCTGTTCAGCGCCTGCATCTGGCTGTTGGCCTGGTTAATCTGACTTATCGCAGGGGCCATTTCCAGCACCG
>NZ_JASSOT010000012.1 GCF_030238365.1 Lelliottia wanjuensis
AGCTATCTGCAACTACAATCCGGCAACGATGAGTTCATGCGTTCGATGATGAATGCCATCAACGGGATGATGCTAGATATGCTCGCCGCCATAGCCCGCAAAGACTACACCGACCGCCGTCGTCGCCAAGCTCAGGGCATCGAGAAGGCTAAACAAATGGGGCTCTACAAAGGGCGACTGCCCGATTTGGAAAAGCATGAGCACATTCGGACGCTGATCTCTCAGGGAAACTCGCAAAGAAAGGTGGCTAAGATGCTCTCTTGTGCCGTCGGGACGGTAAGGAATGCACTTAATGCGGAGAAAACAACAGGATGATAGGACGCCAGATGTACAAAAGCCCAAGACAAATGCCTCGGGCTTGAGTACTCTAATCTCGCAGATAGCTGCTAGGACCAGACTTCGACAATCTAATCCTAGCAGCGGAAGCTAGGCTTTGTCACTACTTCCTTAAAACCATACCAACGACGTTAACACATATCTGCACCCTTGAAGCTCAGGTCTAGCCCCGGACTCCGGCAGGATAAACAGGCAAACGGTGGGAACCTAACCAGCACGGGAAAGATGCTGGCTCTACCCCGTCTCGCTGTACGATAACAAGCACCTGATAAAGTGAGCATCAAGGAAGTAGTTGCGGTGACGTGTAATTGCCACGGTCTGGCTCATCACCCACAAAATCTAACTCATAGAGAAGGCCTGACGCTGGTCGCTCCGCTCCCGTTTTCTGGTGTACCCACCACGGGGGCATTAGGCAGCTATTGCTATTTTCTAGTCCGTTACTTGTTGAAACAACGAGCAATACGCCCAATATCAATGGCCCCATAGAAAGAGGATTTCCAGATGTCCGCAAAAGACTCGTTTTTCAAGAAAGTAGAAGATAACTCGAACAATCAAAAAGCTAGCGAAGAAGCCTTCAAGAAAGAAGTCATTGCATTCCAGCAGGATACACAGGCTCTTATCTCAGAGATTAAAAGCTGGTTTGAGGGGTCTGCTATACAAGCGGCCACGTCAACAATGCAAGTGACGGAAGGCAGCGACCGTTTTGAAGTGGCAACGCTGAAATTACAGAATTGCGGTAAAACGCTAACCATTAACCCAGACGGCTTTTCATACTTCGGTATTACTGGCTGCCTGAACGTATCTATCAGTAATCCTAGCCGAGCACCCAGCACATCTAAGTTCTCGCTTCACTGGAAAGACACGGTAAGCAAAATCTCAGGATGGGTGATTGTCTCTGGTGGAAACGGTGCACCAGTTCAACGCATCGAGTTCAATCAAGAAAACTTCTTCACGATGATTTCTTCATTTGCTTGATGATCTCAGGGCTGATAGTCAGCCCTTCATCTTCCTTCTCTCTCTGACCCACTCTAAGACACTCAGTTCTGGTCGCTCTGGGGATGGCAACGCAAGCTGTTCTTGCAGCTCATCAACCTTGCTCGTCAACGAACTAATTTGTTCTCGTAGCTGTGACATTTCAGCCAATAAAAGTGTGACATATTCAGGCTGATTTTCGTGTGATCCAGTGGATACCTGCTCAGGTTCAGGCTGTGACAGAACACCGTAAACCCGCAGCAATTCGCTAGTTTCAATAATCGTATTGTTACCACCCGTCACACTAGCGGAAAGCTTACCAGCCTTGATATGTCGATAGATTGTCCGTCGTGTGACACCTGCTAACTTTGCAGCCTCAGCGACACCGTGACTCGCCATGTGACACCACCAGAATTAATTGAGTGATCGTAAGTGACATGATCACATGGTGTCACACAGGCGTAAACACAGGCAAGTCGTATACGGCATAATTATAATCAGGCAGGCATTATCCCACGGGATAATTCATCAAGCTCACGCTCCAAATCATTGACGACTTGCCGTGGGACCGCAATACGATCTAGTTCATCAAACTCGCCATTAATGATGCAGTTAACAAAATTCTCACTAATATTGAGACCATATTGGGCAAATCTTTGGACAATCGCATCAGGCCTCTGTCCAAGTTGATGCAATTCTTTGATTCTTTTGATGTTGCCTCTGGCAACCATATTTAAAAAACTCATGCTGACGTTCCTCATATTCACTTTTGTTTCTTGCCCTAAAGCAAAGCCATGCAATCAAGAAACAAGATATATGTGGAGCTAAATGGCGTCTAGTCATAGCACTTATCGGAGGCAATATGTACGAGAACTACACGAAGGCTTTGCTCATCTTAGACGTACTGGAACGAACCTGTGAAAAGCTCCAGTTAAACCAACGAATAAAACTGAAATCAGCCCTGACGCGAAAAGGGCTTATGGATGAACCATCTGTGGCTTACCTGATGGATTCACTACGGCCCAAAGAAGCCAAGAGGTTCTGTGTCGCGATGTCGACAATTGAGAGCCATATGGCTCGCTTGAACACAGCAGATAGAATATTTGTCAGTACAGAGGCTCCAGCAACTAAAGGCTTCTACATGGCACACCTCCGTGACCACCCAACCATCATAGAGCTGGCTCGCAGGACGATAATCGGCGATCGACGCTTCACTGACGTTGACCCACAGCTGGTTGACGTTGCATCAAATCTCGCGAGCAGCCCTACATGGTGCGTCAGAGTGCTAATCCCAAGCATCGACCCACGAAAAGCGGCAATCATAATTAGCAAGTTGTCTGCGTTGGTTTTTCGGGCACTAGAACGAATGAAAGGGAAGCCAGCACCACAGCAATACGTAGCCCAACTTCAGCGAATGAGCTACGAATTACAGCAAATGCGATGCTAAAACATGTACCACTCGTTCTGGCTTTGTTTCAGATGATTTCTATCGACCAGTTCGTCTAACGCTGGTCGGTAGTCGTCCCAGTTTGCATTGCCGTCATTGACATACTGATACCAGAACTCGATGACAAACGTTTGTTCCGTAGGGAAATATCCATCACGACAGAATCGCTCTAACTTACCAAATTGTATTTCTTGCCAAATATCATCACTGATACTCATAAAATCCTCCTTAAGGGGTTGTTGTTATTATATTTATGAAAAAAACCAAGGGGGATGCTTGTTACTCAAACCAACAACGATAAGAACAGATGGTCGGACATATGAAGTATTCCTGCCATCCATCATCAGTGAACTACCTGAACGTCATAGCCAAAGACCATCTCAATGGTTCAAGGCAGCACTGAAACGCCTCCTGGGGGCCCCCAGCGATCTGCAAAAAAACTGCACACCAAAGCTTATTTCCGGCGAGTGGGATCACCGTACAAGCTGGATATCGGCATTTGACGCCCTAGCTTTACTTGCCAGCAGCCCTGACAGCTACCAGAACGATGATCTCATCAACGAAATCGAAGACAAAACAGGGGTAAAACTCCCGGTAATGCCAGGAAGAAGCAGGCATGAGGCTATCTTTGGTGGACTACTCAGCGAAACCCTTAAACGCATTTCAGAAACCAGTGGTAGACAGTTCAGCATCATCACGCAAAAGCATTTCAATGGAAGAAAGTACCGCGTCGACTTCGTTGTCACCCTCGAGGGAGCACCAAAACCATACGTAATTGAGTTTGATGAGGTATTCCATGCAGAGAAGCGGCAGCGAGAAAGGGATTTAGAGCGTGACAGATGGTTCAGAAAGCATGAAACAACGCTGAAGCTCATCCGCGTGAAGCACGAACACCAAGACGACTGGCTTAAATGTCTTGAAAGCATCGGCGAACCACGCTCAATCGAACGCTATTATGCCCACTGCATCCGGGTTGCCAGCGAGATCAGGTCAGAAACAGAGCGAGTAATCACCGGAGAATCATCAAAAGCAGCCTACGACCCGGCGAAAAATGGCTGTTCCTGCCTGCTAAAGCACGATAAACGCCGCCTGAAAGAGCTATCTGCCATCATGGAAAAGCTCGATATTCCATTCAGGTCAACCGATCGGCTGTTCGTAACCCGCCGCAGCCCCAGTAAATACGGGCTGTAATTGCAAAAGTTACATGAAAAGTTACAACGAAATGTTGATGCACTGCGATTTTCGGGGTGCTCAAACGTTTAAACGTCTTAAACCCACCTCAACACACTCTTATAGGGAATTATCCCTTATCAATTATTGACTTGCCTTCTGGTTCCCTCCGCGTATTTTCTTCATCGCATTCACTTACGCTACAACCAAACCAGCCATTTCAGCCATGAGATGAAATCTGGCCAAAACTAACCGCATACATCCAGCCAAAAGCCGTATAGCACCAACAAATTCATGAACTACTGGTATCAGAATTACATACCAAACGATATTCACCCATAAAGCACTCACCAGAAGCCACCAGACGCTCCATAAGGCGATGAGTGGCATATTCACACCCAAATCCACACGCACACTACAGAGGCTCTCAAAATGCGATTCATGACGTTATTCAGGCATGCACTAATGGCAGCAGCAACGGCCTTCCTTGCCGCCATCATCGACGGGCTATCAAGCACTATCTGACCAGTTCACTATGGGTATACCTCAGCTATAGCGGCCTGACCCACTCAAAAAACGGTACATTTAGACCCCGCCGATAACTCAAAATGCACCACCACCATAGTGACACACCAAAATGACACAGAGGACGATATGAGGACTTACGCTTACTTGCGGGCATCCACAGCTGAACAAGATGCTGCCCGGGCATCACAATCACTGAACGTATTCGCGGAAGAACACGGGCTAACCATCGCTGCAAACTTCATCGAGAACGTATCCGGTGCATCACTACAGCGTCCTGAACTATTCCGGCTTCTGGCTGTGGCTCAGGCTGGTGACATTCTGCTGGTTGAACAAATCGACCGTCTCAGCCGCCTCGATGCTGACGATTGGGAACGCCTCAGAGGCGTAATCCAGAGCAAGGGAATCAGGATAGTCGCTCTGGATCTGCCAACCAGCTATCTGCAACTACAATCCGGCAACGATGAGTTCATGCGTTCGATGATGAATGCCATCAACGGGATGATGCTAGATATGCTCGCCGCCATAGCCCGCAAAGACTACACCGACCGCCGTCGTCGCC
>NZ_JASSOT010000013.1 GCF_030238365.1 Lelliottia wanjuensis
GAATGATGTTGCCGTCTTTGTAGGTCCAGGTGATTTTTTCGTAGCGCAGCTCGATCTGCTCAAGATGGTTATGCTTCTCGAAAGAAGGATCCTTGATGTCGTGCATTTTCGGCGCAACTTTAACCAGTTTCACGTTTTCCAGTTTGGTGTTGAAGTACTCAACTTCCTGGCCTGCGTCGTTGATTTTGTACCACTTGAACTCAGCAGATTTCAGGGTCTGGCCCGTGGTCACCGCTTTGTACAGATACGGGCTGGAAGAATCGATTTCTTTGGTGAACAGGAACGGCGTGTGAATACGGGTGCCGGTCAGCTTGCCGGTGTTGTTATCAGTCGGGATGTACAGGTTGTGTTCCTGAGCAACAACTTCGATGCTTCCTTCGCGATCTTTTACATCTACGGAACCCTTGATGTCAGCACCGCCATCGTCTTTCAGCCACAGATAAACCGGGATTGCCATGTTTACTTCTCCATTTCTTGAGTTGAAACGTCACGTACATCCTGTGACGTATGTTTTGCGCCTGGCAGACGACAGGCGTCGGCCTGCGGTACCAGACTGATCTCGACACGCCGGTTATGCGCACGGCCATCAGGCATGTCGTTTGATGCAATTGGTCGGCTGTCACCGTAACCCTGCACGGCAAAACAACTTTCCGGTACGTCCCCGGTATCACGCATCCAGTTACGAACCGCCTCTGCCCTTTGCAAAGACAGAGTCTGATTTAACTGAACGCTGCCGGTATTGTCTGTGTGACCGCTGACCACGATAAGCCAGCCTGGTCTGGCTTTGATTCCGACCAGCGAGTTGACCAGCATTTTGGTGGAGCCCGGTTTCAACACGGATTTACCGGAATCAAACAGCGACATGCTGTCGAGACGAACAATTTTCGGTACTGGTTTGGGTTCAGGTGCGGGTGGAGGAGTCCAGGTATCGATAGCCTGTTGCAAGGCCAGCCACAGTCGTTGGCCCGGGTAATAGCCCAGGCTGTAACGCAAAGGCTCTCCCTGACGCTGCCAGCGTTCAAGCAGAAGCGCATCCTGTTTCAGGGTGGTCAGTGATTCTGCCTTAGGGCGATAGTGGTTCATCGGGATTGCATTCCAGCGCTGTAAATCGGTGCTCACCTGACGGATCAGGTCACGGTTATTGAGTGCAGAAATACCCAATGCAGTCAGGGCACACAGCCACATCAGCAGGATTATGCGACGGGTACGGTGGCCCCCCTGCACAGTCGATGCAAAAGGAGCCAGCAGCGGCAGAACCGCATCCGGAAACAGACTTGCCGGATCTGTCTGCCCTGGTTTTCGGGAAAACTGCAAACAGGTGCGGGAATATAGCCAGTCAGCCCAGACTGACTGTGTTTCGGGAAGGACGGAACCGAGGCGCATTACCACGGAAAATGCTCGTTCAGGGGGCGTTAACCGATCAGGCTTCTCAAGCTCATCAGTCAGGGTTTTACGGATAAATGAAAATGCCTGACTGATCGCGGGCAGCGCCGTAATATTGTCATCAGTCTGCTGCCAGTCGATGAAAGCCTGCGGCGAGTCATTTGCCGGACACACAATCGGCTTGTCACCCCGAACAATTATCCACGGTGTCTCAGGGCCGGAGAATTCGGCACTCACCACCACCGGCAGTGTAAAACCCGTCAGGGATTTTATCTGTTTACTCTGCTGCCGGAGCGTCTTCAGTGTGGAGCGCAGAACCGCTTCATCCTGATGATTGTCTGGCAGGCAGCGGTACATCACCGAAAGCTGACCAACCTGGCGTGGGAACTGCGTCTGTATGTTGCGGACAACATCCGTTAACCGGCTGACGTCATCGGCCCGGAGCCACCAGCCCTGAGCTGTTTTACGCAGAGGACTCCCCTGAAACAGCGCATCCAGCCTGTCACCGCATACCAGAACAACGGGGCCCTCGGTGTCGGGTAGTGGCAGGTCAGCAGCTGAAACGGTGGTGTCGGATACCGGCTGCTCCCGGCGGCAGTTCTTAAAAACAGTCCAGCCTGCCAGCAGGAAGATCAGCACCGTGGTCAGGCTTTTAAACACGTTTCCTGTTGGGATGAAATACCAGAGCAACCACAGCAATGTGGCAACAGCAGCTAAGGTGTGCAGGGCAACCGGAATAATGACTGATCTACGCATTAGCCATGCAGCTCCGGTATTTGTGCTGACAACAGTGCCTGGAGCCACAGATGACCACCCCACCAGATAACGCCGGTCAGGATGATGGCAAGCGTTATCCAGAACCAGACTGAACGCATCAGACTCCAGCGATGTTTCCCCATCCGGTGAACAATCAGAGACAGGCCTGCATCAGGCGGAGAGACTCGCTCAGAAAGGGCTTTGACGACTTCATCCCGCTGTGACTGACTGACCGCCTTCAGGCCATACAACCCCTGAAAACCAAGTGCAATAACCCGGTGATAGCACGTCAAAACGGTCGGGTTCGGTGAGGGCTGACGCAGAACTTCTGCAATGCGATCCCATAACGCCTCACCTGCCCGAAGTGATCCGAAAAATCGGGCCTGAAGCGGGGCTTTACGCCATGCAGCCTGGCCCTCATCAACTTTCGGCTCTTCTCCTTCCTCGCACTTTTCAGGCTTACGGCTCATTACTGCCTCGTCCAGCAAAGCACATTGTGCATAGGAAATATGTCCGACGCTGGCCTCGTCGTAACCGGCACGCTCCAGCGCTTCCCGCACACTTTCAACCTGTTTAACGCACTTGTCGTAAAGCGCACTGCCATTGAGCGTGACAGCGCCTTTCTTCAGCATGGTGACGGTAAGCCAGGTATCCGTCATCAGCTGGTCGATATCGATATCCTGTCTCATGAGCGCAATACCGCAAACAGTTCAAGTTCCAGTGCGCCAAGCATTTCAGGCACGTAGAATATACACACGCCCTGCTCCTGCATTTCATGCGCAGCGGGGCTTTCCATATCAAGCGCGAAGTACTGATTTTCCATACGTACAGGCAATGCGGCTGGAACCCTGCTGACAGGGATCAGAGGGATACCCTTGAGTGCAACACCATAGATCTCATTGACGTCATCAGGCGAACCTGCCTGACAAAGTGCCGGGAATTTATCGGCAACCTGCCAGGCCGGGATATCAGAGCGAACAGAGAGATAGAGGTCGGCTTCTTCACGCAGACGAATATCGTGAAGGTTTGCTTTCCAGGTCTGTCCGTCCGGACGAGACATTTCCAGAGCAATGACCCGGGATGGCAGACTTGCCTCCAGCAAACCCGTGATCAAGTCAAACAACGGTGGAAACGCATTGGCAGGTTCCTCGTGGTCATATCCCGGTATGGCGTCAAGATCATGGTCCAGAGAAAAGGTCAGCATGCTTCCGGCCAGACGTGCGAGCTCAGCCCACACCTGTTCAGGCGGACGGGAAGGAAAACGTTCGTATT
>NZ_JASSOT010000014.1 GCF_030238365.1 Lelliottia wanjuensis
CATAATCTCTCCCACGGGCTCAGTGGCACCAGGGCCGGGTGATGCTCACCGGTAACCTCCCGATGATCAGTCGGGGATCTTCTCCGCAGAAGCGGAGAAGATCAAGACATAAGGGCCGGGGTGAGGGGATCAAACCGCACGTTTCCCCAACGGCACCACCAGCGGCGTTCCCGCCACGGGATCGTCAATAATCATGCAGCGCATCCCGTAGATCCGCTCGATCAACTCTGGTGTCACAATCTCTTTCGGCGCGCCTTCCGCCACAATCTTCCCGTCGCGCAGCGCGATCAGATGTGTGGCATACCGGCACGCCTGATTCAGATCGTGCAGCACCGCCGCCAGCGTATAGCCCTGGGTGCGGTTCAGATCGCTCAATAATTCCAGCAGATCAATCTGATGGCTGATATCCAGCCAGGTCGTCGGCTCGTCGAGCAGCATGATCGCCGTCTCCTGCGCCAGCACCATCGCAATCCACGCGCGCTGCCGCTGGCCGCCGGAGAGGGTATCGACGCTTTGCCTTGCCAGATCGGTGATCCCCGTGGCCTGCATCGCGCGGGCTACGGCCTCTTCGTCCTCTTTCCGCCAACGGGTAAACAGCGGCTGATGCGGGTAACGCCCGCGCGCGACCAGCTCCTGCACGGTGATATCCCCCGGCGTGGTGGCGTTTTGCGCCAGCAGTCCAATCCGGCGCGCCACCTCTTTGCTGGCGTAACTCTGGATCTGCTCCCCGTCGAGAAACACGCTGCCGTGCTGGGGCGTCATCAGACGGCTCAGAGTGCGCAGCAGGGTCGATTTTCCGCAGCCGTTCGGGCCGATGATCGCCGTGAAATGGCCGTCGGGAATCGACACGGTCAGCTCGTCGACCACGATTTTTTTACCGTAGCCGAGGGTCAGTTTTTCGCCGCGCAAGCGGGACGTCATGGCATTCATTTCTTGCGGGACTCCTGGACTAACAAGACGATGAGGTAAATCCCGCCAAGGCTGACGGTCACCACACCCACCGGAAGTTGATAAGGCATAAAGAGTTGTTGCGCGCAGAGATCGGCGGCCAGCAACAGCAGCGCGCCGCACAGGGCCGACTGGGTCAGGCCCCAGCGCGCGGTGCCGCTGATGCGTCGTGCGATGTGCGGCGCAACCAGGGCAATAAACGAAATCGGCCCGGCGATGGCGGTGGAGGCGGCGGTTAACACCACCGCGACCAGCATCAGCGTCAGGCGCGAACGCTCAACGCTCACGCCCAGCGCGCAGGCGCTGTCGTCGCCCATCTCCAGCAGGCGCATTCTGCGCACCAGCAGCCAGGCGCAGAGCATCATCAGAGCGATAATCGGCGTGGCGGGCAGGGTTTTGGCCCACGTGAGGCCGTTGAGCGAACCCGCATTCCACAGCCCGGCGGTAAGGGACGTCTCTAACGAGGCATGCAGCAGAAGCCAGGTGTTAAACGCCATCAGCATGGCGCGAATGCCGATGCCGATAATGATCAGACGGAAGGTTTCGATGCCGTTGCGCCAGGCGAGCAGCCAGACGACGAGCGACGTCAAAATCCCCCCCGCCATCGCCGCAAAAGCAATCGCCGTGAGATGCTGACCAAAGAGCACCATCGCTACCAGCACTCCGCTCCACGCCCCGGTGTTGAAGCCCATCACGTCCGGGCTGCCGAGCGGGTTGCGCAGCAGTGACTGGAAAATCGCGCCGCTCACGCCGAGCGCCGCGCCGACCAGAATCGCCATCACCACGCGCGGCAAGCGCCACTCGGTCACCACCATGGTGATATTGCGCGGCGCGCTGCCGGTGAGGGCGTTAAACACCTGGCTGAAATCGAGGGTCACCGCGCCGCTGCGCAGGCTCCAGACGGCAATCAGCAGGCTGGCGGCGACCAGCAGCAGGCAGGAGAAGATTAAACGACGGGACGGGGCCATCACAGGGCACCTCCGCGCTGGCGACGAACCAGGAAGATCAGCACCGGCGCGCCGATAAAGGCGCTAACCACCGAGACGCGCAGCTCGCCCGGCACCAGCACGCGCCCGATGATATCGGCAAACAATAGCAGGGTTGGCGTAGCGAGCAGCGTGACCGGCAGGGACCAGCGGTGATCGGACCCGACAATCCAGCGCGCCATGTGCGGCATCATCAGGCCGATAAAGGCAATCGGACCGACGACGGCGGTCGCGCTGCCGCACAGCACGGTGATCGCCAGTAAACCCATCAGCTGCGTGCGTGCGACGCGGCTGCCGAGCGCGGTGGCGGTGTCCGTTCCGAGGCTCAGGCTGTTCAGCGCCCGGCTGGAAAAGAGCGCTACGGCGGCGGCGATCAGCACCGGAATAGTGACGACTTTCAGGGTTTGCAGCGTGCGGATATCAAGCGTTCCCGCCTGCCAGAAACGCAGCTGATCCCAAACGTCCGGGTTGAGCAGGGCGATGCCGGAGGATAAGCCTTCGAGCACCGCGCCGAGCGCCACGCCCGCCAGGGTCAGGCGCACCGGGCTGAGCTGTCCGCCGCCCTGGCTGCCGGTAAAGGCCACCAGCAGCGCCGC
>NZ_JASSOT010000015.1 GCF_030238365.1 Lelliottia wanjuensis
TGACCTGACCGTTCTTGCCCGGCGCTATGAATGGGATATGGATGCCGTCTGGCAGTCTCTTCTGAGCTGGCTGGATGCACAGCCTCGTTCAGTTCGCACCCGACCAGAGCTCTCTGCTTCCCTCCAGACCCTGTTGAAACAGGCCTGGCTTGCCGCCACGCTCGCGGGAGATGAGCAGATCCGTAGCATACATTTGCTCACGGCCATAATTGAAACGTCAGGACTGACTCGCTGCGATGGCCTCTGGCCCTTAATGACCCTGACCACCAGCCAGCTTGAGAGGCTACGCCCCTTACTGGAAACCCAGTCAGATGAGCGGCGTGAACTTGCACTCAGCGAACAGGCTGGCAATGCCACCATTATTGGTCGGGCGGCGCCATTGAAACAGGAAGCACAAAACCCTGATGACGGTGGAAGTGCACAACCTGTCGTTTCGCAGGAGGAGTCCATTCTCAACCGCTTTACTGTCGATGTGACCGCCCGTGCCCGGGAAGGAAAGATTGATCCTGTCTTTGGACGCGATAACGAAATCCGTCAGATGGTGGATATTCTCTCCAGACGTCGCAAGAACAACCCTATCCTGGTGGGCGAGCCTGGCGTCGGCAAAACGGCCCTGGTTGAAGGCCTGGCGCTGCGTATTGCTGAGGGTAATGTGCCCGAAAGTCTTAAGCCTGTCATCGTCAGAACGCTGGACCTGGGTTTGCTTCAGGCGGGCGCCGGTGTAAAGGGGGAGTTCGAACAGCGTCTGAAAAATATCATCGACGCCGTCCAGCAATCCCCGGTGCCGGTGCTGGTCTTTATCGATGAAGCTCATACCATCATCGGGGCCGGTAATCAGGCGGGCGGGGCAGACGCCGCCAACCTGTTGAAACCGGCTCTGGCACGCGGCGAACTGCGCACCATTGCGGCCACCACCTGGAGTGAATACAAGCAGTATTTCGAACGTGATGCAGCCCTTGAACGCCGCTTCCAGATGGTTAAGGTTGATGAGCCTGATGATGATACGGCCTGCCTGATGCTGCGTGGCCTCAAATCCCGCTATGCCGAACACCACGGAGTGCATATTACCGGCGAGGCCGTCCGGGCAGCTGTGACGCTTTCCCGTCGCTATCTGACCGGTCGCCAGTTACCTGATAAAGCGGTGGACTTACTGGATACCGCTGCGGCAAGGGTACGGATGAGCCTGGATACGCTGCCTGAACAACTGACCCGGTTGCAGGCGCAACTGACTGCGCTTGCGATGGAACAGCAGGAGTTACTGGAAGATATTTCCCTGGGTAACACCGTTGATGCCAGCCGTCTGCCGCAGATCGAACAACTGACTCAGGATCTCAACCAGCAGAAAGCTGCCCTTCAGTCACAATATGAAATCGAAAAACAGCTCACCGACTCGCTGAAAGCCTGCCGGAAAGACATCAGCCGCCAGAAGGAAATCTCCGGCTTCCAGCAGGAGCTCTCCCAAATTCAGAATAACAGCCCCTTGCTGGGTCTGGATGTTGATGTCCGCACCGTTGCGACCGTTATCGCCGACTGGACAGGTGTTCCCCTCTCGTCGCTGATGAAAGATGAGCAAACCGAATTACTGACGCTGGAAGAACAACTGGCAACCCGTGTTGTCGGACAAAGTCCTGCCCTGAATGCCATAGCGCAACGACTGAGAGCGTCAAAAACCGGTCTGACGCCGGAAAACGGGCCACAGGGCGTGTTTTTACTGGTGGGGCCAAGTGGGGTGGGTAAAACAGAGACCGCGCTGGCACTTGCTGACGTTATGTATGGTGGTGAGAAATCGCTCATTACCATCAACCTGTCTGAATACCAGGAGCCGCACACGGTCTCGCAGTTGAAAGGCTCCCCTCCGGGCTATGTCGGATATGGTCAGGGCGGTATTCTCACCGAGGCGGTCCGTAAGCGGCCGTACAGCGTGGTGCTGCTGGATGAAGTGGAGAAGGCCCACCGGGATGTGATGAACCTGTTTTATCAGGTCTTTGACCGGGGCTTTATGCGGGACGGGGAAGGGCGTGAAATCGATTTCCGCAATACCGTGATCCTGATGACGTCCAACCTGGGCAGTGATCAGTTGATGCAGCTGCTGGAGGAGCAACCAGAAGCCACGGAGAGCGATCTGCATGAATTGTTACGTCCGACCCTGCGCGATCATTTCCAGCCTGCTTTGCTGGCTCGCTTCCAGACGGCGATATACCGCCCACTGGCTATGGATGCGATGCGCACCATCGTAGGCATGAAGCTGGCACAGGTGAGCACGCGTCTGCAACGTCACTACGGCATCTCCACTCACATCGGCGAAAGTCTCATCGACACC
>NZ_JASSOT010000065.1 GCF_030238365.1 Lelliottia wanjuensis
CAACCCCAAAACGTTCAGCGGTACGATGTGTTCCATCTTTTCCGGCAAGGTAGTGATTGACGACAGCTAATCTGGTTTCGAGGGAATATTTTGGCTTTGCCATAAAAAACTGCACCTTAATCAGTTGGGTGTCCAACTTTTGGGGTGCAGTCCATAGCCCGGGCGTTTTGCTCTCAAGTTTCTGCTTCTCCCGCCGATAGTATTCTCAGAATCAGCTTTGTTTACCCCTTAAACGGTACGATTTAACGCTAGGTTATCCTTACAGTTATCGTTATATTTATAAATATATAACGACACTCACAGGAGCTACAAATGGCACGCACATGGTTACGCCTTTTCGCAGGGGCAACACTGACACTCTCCGTCGCCGGACATGCACTGGCTGACGAAGGTAAAATCACGGTCTTTGCGGCGGCGTCGCTGACCAACGCGATGCAGGACATTGCGGCGCAGTACAAAAAAGAGAAAAACGTCGATGTTGTCTCTTCCTTCGCCTCGTCTTCAACCCTGGCTCGCCAGATTGAAGCCGGTGCGCCTGCGGATCTGTTTATTTCTGCCGATCAGAAATGGATGGATTATGCGGTAGAGAAAAAATCGATCGACACGGCCACCCGTGAAACCCTGCTGGGTAACAGCCTGGTGGTGGTCGCGCCAAAAGCCAGCGCGCAGGGCGAGTTCACCATCAACAAAGAGACCAACTGGACCAGCCTGCTGAAAGACGGCCGTCTGGCGGTTGGTGATCCGGATCACGTTCCGGCGGGTATCTACGCGAAAGAAGCGCTGCAAAAACTGGGTGCGTGGGATACATTGTCACCGAAACTGGCTCCGGCTGAAGACGTGCGCGGCGCTCTGGCGCTGGTGGAGCGCAACGAAGCCCCGCTGGGCATTGTGTACGGTTCCGATGCGGTTGCCGGTAAAGGTGTGAAAGTGGTCGGGACCTTCCCGGAAGACTCGCACAAGAAAGTGGAATACCCGATCGCCATTGTTGATGGACATAAAAATGCGACGGTCAGCGCCTTTTACGACTATCTGAAAGGACCTGAAGCGTCAGCCATCTTTAAACGTTACGGATTTACGACTCACTAATGATATTGACCGATCCCGAATGGCAGGCCGTGCTGCTGAGCCTGAAAGTCTCTTCCCTGGCAGTTGCCTTTAGTTTGCCCTTTGGGATCTTCTTTGCCTGGCTGCTGGTTCGCTGCCAGTTTCCGGGCAAAGCCCTGCTCGACAGTATTCTTCATCTTCCTCTCGTGTTGCCGCCGGTAGTGGTCGGTTACTTATTGCTGATTGCGATGGGGCGACGCGGTTTTATCGGCCAGTATTTGTATGACTGGTTCGGCCTGACGTTTGCCTTTAGCTGGCGCGGCGCGGTACTGGCGGCGGCGGTGATGTCCTTCCCGCTGATGGTGCGGGCCATTCGTCTGGCGCTGGAAGGCGTCGACATTAAGCTCGAGCAGGCGGCGCGCACCCTGGGTGCCGGGCGCTGGCGGGTGTTTTTCACCATCACGCTGCCTCTTACGCTGCCGGGCATTATCGTCGGCACGGTGCTGGCATTTGCCCGTTCCCTTGGCGAATTCGGCGCCACCATTACCTTCGTCTCCAACATTCCCGGCGAAACTCGCACCATTCCGTCGGCGATGTATACCCTGATTCAGACGCCGGGCGGGGAAGGGGCTGCCGCGCGGCTGTGCATTATCTCCATCGTGCTGGCGCTGGTGTCGCTGCTGATTTCTGAATGGCTGGCGCGTCTGAGCCGCGAGCGGATGGGGAAATAATCATGCTGGAACTCAACTTTAGCCAGACGCTGGGCAACCACTGCCTGACGCTCAACGAAACGCTGCCTGCATCCGGGATCACCGCCGTCTTTGGCGTGTCGGGCGCGGGGAAAACCTCGCTCATCAATGCCATCAGCGGGCTGACGCGTCCGCAGACGGGCCGGATTGTGCTCAACGACCGCGTGCTGCATGACGTTGAAAAGAAGATTTACCTGGCGCCTGAAAAACGCCGCGTCGGCTATGTTTTCCAGGATGCGCGGCTGTTCCCGCACTACAAAGTGCGCGGCAATCTGCGCTACGGCATGGCGAAAAGCATGGCCGGGCAGTTTGATAATCTGGTCAATCTACTCGGCATTGAGCCATTGCTGGAGCGCCTTCCGTCGTCACTCTCGGGCGGTGAAAAACAGCGTGTCGCGATTGGCCGCGCGCTGTTAACCGCGCCGGAATTGCTGCTGCTGGATGAACCCCTGGCCTCGCTGGATCTGCCGCGTAAACGCGAGCTGTTGCCTTATCTGCAGCGTCTGGCGCGCGAAATCAACATTCCGATGCTCTACGTCAGCCATTCGCTGGATGAGATCCTGCATCTGGCGGACAACGTGCTGGTGCTGGAAAACGGCAGCGTCAAAGCGTTTGGGCCGCTGGAAGAGGTGTGGGGCAGCAGCGTCATGCATCCGTGGCTGCCGAAAGAGCAGCAGAGCAGCATTCTGAAGGTCAGCGTGCTGGAGCATCATCCGCACTACGCCATGACCGCGCTGGCGCTGGGCGATCAGCATCTGTGGGTCAATAAGATCGATAAGCCGCTGCAATCCGCGCTGCGCATCCGCATTCAGGCGTCTGACGTTTCTCTGGTGCTCCAGCCACCGCTGCAAACCAGTATCCGCAACATTCTGCGCGCGAAAGTGGCGCAATGTCTGGACGATAACGGGCAGGTGGAAGTGCAGCTGGAAGTGGGCAGCAGAAAGCTGTGGGCGCGCATCAGCCCGTGGGCCAGGGATGAGCTGGGCATCAAACCTGGCCTGTGGCTTTACGCGCAGATCAAGAGCGTCTCGATCACCACCTGATCACAGCAGGTGGGTATAAATGTACTGCGCGATGCTGTCGGTGGTGTTGTCACCAATCACCACGTTGGCGCGCGCTTTCACCGCATCGTCGGCATTGCCCATCGCCACGCCGGTTCCGGCGGCTTCGAGCATGCTGATGTCGTTGTAGTTATCCCCGAAGGCGATCACGTCTTTCATCGACCCGCCCTGAGATTCGACAAACTGCGTCAGGCGCTTGCCTTTGCTGTTGCCTTTGCGCGCGATATCCACCTGATCGTGCCATGACCATTCACACTCAAGGCCCAACGTCTGTTCAACGTGTTTCGCGAACGCGTTCAGTTTGCCGGTATCTTCGTCGGTCAGGGCAAATTTCCAGATGGCCTTCACATCAGTTGCAGCCTGACGCAGAGAGGCAACCTGGGTAAAGACCGGACGCTGCGCTTCGGGCAGAGAGAGCGCCCAGTTGCTGGTGCGGGTCACGTGGCCGGTTGGGCGCTCATACATCATCGCATCATCCACATACATCAGGCCGTGAATGGCGTGTTCATCGAGCAGATCGATCAATTGCAGCGCCTGAGTCGAGGGCAGCGGATCGGACTCCAGAACCTTTTTTGCATGATAATCATACAAATAAGTGCCATTACAACAAATTGCAGGTGTATCTAACGCCAGTGCCTGATAAAAAGGATGAATGGCAACGTGATGTCGACCGGTAACGATCAAGAGTTGATATCCCGCTTCCTGAGCACGCTTGAGTGCTTCGAGGGAGGAGGGGAGCAGGGTTTTTTGCGGGGTTAACAGCGTACCGTCTAAATCCAGAGCAATCACACGCGAGGTCATTTGTTCTTCCGGGTTAATATTGAATTTAAGGTCTTAGGGGATGGTACACCGAGAGACGTGCCCCACAAAATACCAGGCTAAAATTCAGCATTCACCGTTAAATTTACGCGCAGTGGAGAGGAGTAGTCATGAAACAAACCGTTTATACCGCCAGTCCTGAGAGCCAGCAGATCCACGTCTGGCGTTTGAATGCGGAAGGCTCGCTCACGCTGGTGCAGGTGGTTGATGTGCCGGGACAGGTGCAACCGATGGTGGTCAGCCCGGATAAACGTTTTCTGTATGTCGGCGTGCGCCCTGAGTTTCGCGTGCTGGCCTACCGCATTGCGCCGGACGATGGCGCATTGACCTATACCGCCGAAGCGCCGCTGCCGGGCAGCCCGACGCACATCTCTACGGATCGCAAAGGCCAGTTCATCTTCAGCGGCTCTTACAATTCCGGCTGCGTGAGCGTTACGCCTCTGGTCGATGGTCTTCCGCAGGGGACCGTGGATGTCGTCGAAGGGCTGGAAGGCTGCCACTCGGCGAATATCTCCCCGGACAACCGCACCCTGTGGGTTCCGGCGCTGAAACAGGATCGTATCTGCCTGTTCACCCTGAGCGACGACGGTCATCTGGCCGCGCAGACTCCGGCAGAGATTACCACCGTGGAAGGCGCAGGTCCGCGTCACATGGTGTTCCACCCGAATCAGCAGTACGCCTACGTGGTGAACGAGCTAAACAGCTCTGTCGACGTGTGGGAACTGAAGGATCCGAAAGGCCAGATTGAACGCGTTCAGACGCTGGACATGATGCCGTCTGACTTCACCGACACCCGCTGGGCGGCGGATATTCATATCACCCCAGACGGTCGCCATCTCTACGCCTGCGATCGTACTTCCAGCCTGATCACCATTTTCAGCGTCTCGGAAGATGGCAGCGTGCTGGCCATCGAAGGCTTCCAGCCGACCGAAACCCAGCCGCGCGGCTTTAATATCGACAACAGCGGCAAATTCCTGGTGGCGGCGGGGCAGAAATCCCACCACATCGCGCTGTATGAAATCAAAGGCGAGCAGGGGCTGCTGGAAGAGAAAGGACGCTATGCCGTCGGCCAGGGGCCAATGTGGGTGGTGTTTAACGCGCACTAAGTGGCGTAAAAGCAAAAAAACCTCGCGGATGCGAGGTTTTTTTATGCCCGGTGGTAGCCGGAAAGCACGTCAATTATTACCAACACGACGATATTAATCCTTGCTGCCCGGTATGTAAAATCGATTGATTAATAACTCAGGACATTGTGCCGGCCTCAGAAATCTATCTGTCTGATTTTAAGCGCTGGAAAGGCAAAACCTTTATAAATTCCTAATTAACCTTAACTGGGTTTATATACAGTTTTTAGCGGGTATACTTCGTGGCGTATGAGCGGTGTGGAATGGACGATCCTGTTCCTGCAACTCATGGTTGCGATTATGCAACTGCTGGATGCGTATCTTAAACTAAGAGCCTGACGCATTCAGTCGCAGCAAAAAGGGGGATAATTATCCCCCTTTTGCTTATCTCTTACTGCTTCGGCTCAGCAACCACTTTGCTACCCAGACCGCGGTTGTTGTATTCCCACATGCGGTTGAAGTTTGCGTCGTTCAGATTGCGCTGCACGTTCCCTTTATCATCCATCGCACCGGTGTTGCCAGAGTACGGACGTTTGGAGATCGCCGCGTCGGCCCATGGTTTAGCCATGTTGAAGCCTTCATTGATCACGCTGTCGCGGATCACGACCTGCCCGTTGGTGGCAGAGTCGATATCCAGCGAACGGCCCAGCTGTGCCACGCCGTCACCGGAAGCGGTAAAGCGGCTGTTCACGGCCAGGAAGCCGTAGAACATGTTGGACAGGGTTGCCGGCGCAAACACGTAACCTTCCTGCTGCGTGCGGGAGTTCACCACGCGGAACTCGGTGTTATCAAACACCACCGCGCCACGACCGGAGACGATATCCACATCACCTTCGATATAGCTGTTGGTGACCTGCGTACGGGTCAGACGGTTATTCTGCAGGGCATTCTGCACGCCGCTGTTGGTCACGAAGAAGGTGTTCTGGCGACCGAGAATGTTCACGTTGTTGATCTGCACTTTATCGCCGTCAGTACGCAGGGCAACCGCCTGATGGTTACCCGCATCCACGCTGTCACCCAGGGTGTTCTGGATGGTCAGGTTCTGCAGCTGCAGGCCGTTGTTCTGCGACCAGAATACTGCCGAGCACATCATGCCGACCGTTGCGGTCTGCTTGCTCTGGCAGTTGTCGAACATGTACCACGCCGGTTTGCCTGGCATATATTTCCCGGCCGGGTTCACCAGATGACGCCAGGTATTACGGTCGATTTCAGAGTCGATCGCCAGACCAATTTTCACGTCGATCGCTTTTTCACCGGTACCGTAAAGGGTGATGCTGCCCGGTGCGGCAGGAACGTAGACCGTCCCTTCATACTCGCCTGGTAGGATCGCGATGTACTGGCGCGATGCGCTGTGTTTAGTGATAGCGGCGTCAACGGCCGCCTGAATGCTGGTGTGCGTCACGCCCTGGGTGCCTGCCGGGCCAACCACGAAGTTAGGCTGCGCAGGGATGCTAATAGAAGACGGTGTCCACGGAGCGGCGTTCGGGTCCATGGCAGAGTAATAATGTGCCGCGGTGAAGTTCTTCGCTTCACCCGCAGACAAAATTGGGCGAGAGCCGGTGCCTGGCGCAGCCTGCTCGGATGGCAGCTGGTCAGGTGGAGTTGAGCTGCACGCGGACAATGTCACGCCAAAGGCGAGTGCCAACGCCAGACGAGAAATCCTGGAAATGTTCAAGGGAAAGCTCCTTGCTTCACGAGTCTTAACGGGATGATCGAAATAGCCTGCTTTTTTATACTAAGTTGAGCGAAACGGGAAGATGAAAAGCTAAAAAGTTGCATATTTCACCCGCGCCCGGCGGGGAAGTCGTCACAAATAAATAACAATTTCCGTAAAGCGGGTTGACACAGGCAAACGAATGAAAATAAATGTCTATACAACCCATGACAAGCGGAACTCCTATGCAGCAGCTTTATCCCGACGATGTCCTTTGGCGTAACGCACGGCTGGCGACCATGAACCCTGAGGAGCCAGCACCTTACGGGCTGCGCGAAAAGGTGGCGCTGATTGTGCGCGGCGAGACGATTGTAGCGATCGTCCCTGAATCGGAGCTCCCGGCGACGCATGCGCATCAGGTCGATCTCGAGGGACGTCTGGTCACGCCGGGCCTGATTGATTGCCACACCCATCTGGTGTTTGGCGGCGACCGCGCGGCGGAGTGGGAGCAGCGTCTGAACGGCGTCTCCTATCAAACCATTAGCGCCCAGGGCGGCGGGATCAATTCCACTGTTTCCGCCACGCGTGAAAGCGAGTCGCAAACGCTGCTGAAACGAGCGGAACAGCGCCTGCATCGCCTGATGCAGGAAGGCGTGACGACGCTGGAGATTAAATCGGGTTACGGACTCAACGCGCAGAGCGAAGAGAAAATGCTGCGCGTCGCGCAAACGCTCGCGCACAACCATCCGGTGGAGATCAGCCCGACGCTGCTCGCCGCCCACGCCGTGCCGAAAGAGTATCGTCAGGATCCGGATGCGTACATCACACTGGTCTGCGAACAGATAATGCCGACTCTCTGGCGCAAAGGGCTGTTTGAAGCCGTGGACGTGTTCTGCGAAAACGTCGGCTTTACGCCGTCACAAACCGAGCGGGTGTTTCAGGCCGCCGCTGCGCTCGGCATTCCCGTTAAAGGCCACGTCGAGCAGCTGTCCAATCTGGGCGGTGCGGCGTTGGTGAGTCGATACCACGGCTGGTCTGCCGATCATATTGAGTATCTCGATGATGCGGGCGTGAGTACGATGGCACACAGCGGCACGGTGGCGGTATTGCTGCCCGGCGCGTACTACTTCTTACAGGAACGTCAGTGCCCGCCGGTTGAACAGCTGCGAAAGCAGGGCGTGCCGATGGCTGTCGCCACGGATTACAACCCTGGCACCAGCCCGTTTGCCAGCCTGCATCTGGCGATGAACATGGCCTGCGTGCAGTTTGGTCTCACGCCGGAGGAGGCGTGGGCGGGCGTGACGCGTCACGCCGCACAGGCGCTGGGGCGCGGGGCTACTCACGGTCAGTTAAAGGAAGGTTTCGTCGCCGATTTCATTGTCTGGGACGCCGAACGCCCGGTGGAGATGGTGTATGAGCCGGGGCGTAATCCGCTGTATCAGCGCGTATTTAGAGGGAAAGTCTCATGAAACTCTGGCGGCCCACTTCGCCTGACATCTGGCAAGGGCGTGACGACAGCGCTGAGGCCCGCAACGCGCTGCGCCTCTACCAGACCCTTGCTCAGACCGGGCATTTTGCCCCCAAACAGTCAGGCATTGCGCTGATAGGATTCGAATGCGATGCCGGTGTGAAACGCAACCACGGCAGGACCGGCGCGGCACAAGCCCCGGATGTGCTGCGCAAAGCGCTGGCCAATATGGCAAGCCACAGCGGGCACGACAATATTACCGATATGGGCACCATCACCGTTGAAGGCGACCAGCTGGAAGCTGCCCAGCGCGCGCTAAGTGACGCGGTGCAAGCCTGCCAGCAGTCGGGCATGCGCACCCTGGTCTTCGGCGGCGGGCACGAAACGGCCTGGGCGCACGGTCGCGGGGTGCTGGATGCCTTTGCGCAAGAGCGGGTGTTAATCATCAATCTCGACGCGCACCTCGATCTGCGCAAGGCAGAGCACGCCTCGTCGGGCACGCCGTTCCGCCAGTTGGCGTTCTACTGCGAAGAGCAAAACCGTGAATTTCAGTACGCCTGTTTTGGCGTCAGCCGGGCGGCGAACACCCAGGCGCTGTGGGATGAGGCGGCCCGTCTGCACGTCACCCTGGTGGAAGATCTCGATTTTCGCCGCGAGGCGTTACCCGCGCTGGAAAAGGTGCTGGCGCAAGCCGATCGGGTCTACCTGACTATCGATCTGGACGTCCTGCCTGCGGGAGAAATGCCGGCCGTTTCCGCCCCGGCGGCGCTCGGCGTTCCGGCCCTGGATCTGCTGCCGGTCATCGGTGAAATCTGCCGCAGCGGAAAACTCCAGGCGGTCGATTTAGTCGAATTTAACCCAACCTACGATCGCGACGGACAGGGCGCACGGCTTGCCGCGCGTCTGGCCTGGCAAATTGCTCACTGGTGGGCATAAAAATCTAAGGAGTTACGATGTTTTCACGCTCACCGAATCCGCCCTCCGGCGCACCCGCACCTTTCTATGAAAAGGTGAAACTGGCTATCAGCGAGAAGATCGCCACCGGCGTCTGGCAGCCGCATGACCGTATTCCCTCCGAGGCCGAGCTGGTGGCGCAGTTTGGCTTTAGCCGCATGACCATCAACCGCGCCCTGCGCGAACTCACGGACGAGGGTCTGCTGGTGCGTTTGCAGGGCGTCGGGACCTTTGTTGCCGAGCCGAAAGGGCAGTCGGCGCTGTTTGAAATTCGCAGCATCGCCGACGAGATCGCCGCGCGCAATCATCAGCACCACTGCGAAGTGCTGGTGCTGGAAGAGACCCAGGCCAGCGCCGAGCAGGCGGTCGAGCTGAACGTCAAAGAGGGGGCGCGGATTTTTCACTCGGTGATGGTGCATTTTGAGAACGACATTCCGGTGCAAATTGAGGATCGCTGCGTCAACGCCGACCGGGTGCCCGATTATCTGCAGCAGGATTACACCCAGACCACGCCCCACGCCTGGCTGTCGCAGGTCGCGCCGCTGACGGAGGGGGAGCATATCGTCGAAGCGGTGCGCGCCACGCCGCAGGAGTGCGAACTGCTGCGCATTAAAGAGCACGATCCGTGCCTGCTGATCCGCCGCCGCACCTGGTCTTCCGGGCAGATTGTCTCGCACGCCAGACTGTTATTCCCTGGCAGCCGATACCGCCTGCAAGGCCACTTCATGTCATAAGTTTTGAAAGCGTGATAGCTAACACAATATAACAAAATTGTATCTTTATTGTTAAATCCGACCTTGTGCGGGGTTGTCTATACAAGTATATCTGTTTGTATATTCCATCCCGTATGAGGACCACATAATGTCGTCAGGTAAATACCGTCAGCAGGATGTCCGCGCCCCGCGCGGCACCACGCTCACCGCCAAAAGCTGGCTCACCGAAGCGCCGCTGCGCATGTTGATGAACAACCTCGATCCCGAAGTTGCCGAGAACCCGCACGAGCTTGTGGTGTATGGCGGCATCGGTCGCGCAGCGCGTAACTGGGAATGCTACGACGCCATTGTGGAAGCGCTCACTAATCTCGAAATCGACGAAACCCTGCTGGTGCAATCCGGTAAACCGGTCGGAGTGTTTAAAACCCATAAGAATGCGCCGCGCGTGCTGATCGCCAACTCGAACCTCGTCCCGCACTGGGCAAACTGGGAGCACTTCAACGAACTGGACGCCAAAGGGCTGGCGATGTACGGCCAGATGACCGCGGGCAGTTGGATCTATATCGGCAGCCAGGGCATCGTGCAGGGCACCTATGAAACCTTCGTCGAAGCCGGGCGTCAGCATTACAACGGCTCCCTGAAAGGGCGCTGGGTTCTGACCGCCGGGCTGGGCGGGATGGGCGGCGCGCAGCCGCTGGCGGCCACGCTCGCAGGCGCTTGCTCACTCAACATCGAATGCCAACAAAGCCGCATCGATTTCCGCCTGCGCACCCGCTATGTCGATGAACAGGCCGACAATCTGGACGACGCTCTGGCGCGCATTCAGAAGTACACCTCCGAAGGTAAAACCGTGTCGATCGCCCTGTGCGGCAACGCGGCGGATATCGTCCCGGAACTGGTGGCGCGCGGCGTTCGCCCGGATATGGTTACTGACCAGACCAGCGCCCACGATCCGCTCCACGGCTATCTGCCGAAAGGCTGGACGTGGGAAGAGTACCAGCAAAAATCCCAGAGCGACCCGGAAGGGACGGTGCTGGCCGCCAAACGCTCGATGGCGGAGCATGTGTCGGCGATGCTGGCCTTCAGCAAGATGGGCGTGCCGACCTTCGACTACGGGAACAACATTCGCCAGATGGCGAAAGAGATGGGCGTGGAAAACGCCTTCGACTTCCCCGGTTTTGTCCCGGCCTATATCCGCCCGCTGTTCTGTCGCGGTATCGGCCCGTTCCGTTGGGTGGCGCTCTCCGGCGACCCGGAAGATATCTACAAAACCGACGCTAAGGTGAAAGAGATCGTCGCCGACGACGCGCATCTGCACCACTGGCTCGACATGGCCCGCGAACGCATTAATTTCCAGGGGCTGCCGGCGCGTATCTGCTGGGTGGGCCTCGAGTGGCGACAAAAACTCGGCCTGGCGTTCAACGAAATGGTGCGCAGCGGTGAAGTCTCTGCGCCGATTGTCATTGGCCGCGACCACTTAGATTCCGGCTCGGTTGCCAGCCCGAACCGTGAAACCGAAGCTATGCAGGACGGCTCCGACGCGGTCTCCGACTGGCCGTTACTCAACGCCTTACTGAATACCGCCAGCGGCGCGACCTGGGTGTCACTGCACCACGGCGGCGGCGTTGGGATGGGCTTCTCGCAGCATGCGGGGATGGTGATTGTCTGCGACGGCACCGACGAAGCCGCCGCGCGCATTGCCCGCGTACTGCACAACGACCCGGCGACAGGCGTGATGCGCCATGCCGATGCGGGGTATGACATCGCGATTGACTGTGCGAAAGAGCAGGGACTGAACCTGCCGATGGTCGCCGCCACACAAGGAAAACACTGATGAATTCACTGACTATCACCCCCGGCGCGCTGACTTTTGCTCACCTGCGCAGCGCCTGGCGTCAGCCGGTGACGCTAAAACTGGATGAAAACGCCCACCAGGCGATCAATGACAGCGTCGCCTGCGTCGAGGCCATTGTCGCCGAAGACCGCACGGCCTACGGGATCAACACCGGTTTCGGCCTGCTGGCCCAGACCCGCATCGCCACTCACGATCTGGAAAACTTGCAGCGCTCGCTGGTGCTGTCGCACGCGGCGGGCGTGGGCGAACCGTTGGATGACGAGATCGTGCGTCTGATGATGGTGCTGAAAATTAACAGCCTGGCGCGCGGTTTTTCCGGCATCCGCCTGAGCGTGATTCAGGCGCTGATCGCCCTGGTCAATGCGCAGGTCTATCCGTGGATCCCGGCCAAAGGCTCCGTTGGCGCATCGGGCGATCTGGCGCCGCTGGCGCATATGTCGCTTCTGCTGCTGGGCGAAGGCAAAGCGCGCTGGCAGGGGCAATGGCTGCCTGCCAAAGAGGCGCTGCAAAAGGCCGGATTAGAGCCGATTACGCTCGCGGCGAAAGAGGGGCTGGCCCTGCTGAACGGCACTCAGGCGTCCACGGCGTTTGCCCTGCGCGGTCTGTTCGAAGCCGAAGATCTGTTTGCCTCGGCGGTGGTGTGCGGTGCGCTGACCACTGAAGCGGTGCTCGGCTCGCGTCGTCCGTTTGATGCGCGTATTCACGAGGTTCGCGGTCAGCGCGGGCAAATTGACGCGGCGGCGATGTACCGCCACGTGCTTACCGACACTAGCGCGATTGCCGACTCGCATCACAACTGCGAGAAGGTGCAGGACCCGTATTCCCTGCGCTGTCAGCCGCAGGTGATGGGCGCGTGTCTGACGCAAATCCGTCAGGCCGCCGAAGTGCTGCTGGTGGAAGCGAACGCGGTTTCCGATAATCCGCTGGTCTTCGCCGAGCAGAACGAAGTGGTCTCCGGCGGGAATTTCCACGCGGAGCCGGTGGCGATGGCCGCCGATAATCTGGCGCTGGCGATTGCCGAAATCGGCGCACTTTCCGAGCGTCGTATTGCCCTGATGATGGATAAACACATGTCGCAGCTGCCGCCGTTCCTGGTGCGCAACGGCGGAGTCAACTCCGGGTTTATGATTGCCCAGGTGACCGCCGCCGCGCTGGCGAGCGAGAACAAAGCCCTGTCGCATCCGCACAGCGTGGATAGCCTGCCGACGTCTGCCAATCAGGAAGACCATGTGTCGATGGCGCCTGCCGCCGGGCGTCGTCTTTGGGAGATGGCGTACAACACGCGCGGCGTGATTGCGGTCGAGTGGCTGGCGGCAGTGCAGGGGATCGATCTGCGCGAAGGCCTTAAATCCAGTCCGCTGCTGGAGCAGGCGCGGCAAAACTTGCGTGAACACGTGACGCACTATGACGACGACCGTTTCTTTGCACCGGATATTGATAAGGCGATGGAACTGCTGAGTAAGGGGAGTCTGGTCGGATTATTGCCTGCGATATTGTAAAAAACGCCCGGTGGCGCTGCGCTTACCGGGCCTACAAAAGCACGACGGTAGGCCGGGTAAGGCAAAGCCGCCACCCGGCTTTTTTCACGAATACATCGCCGTAATCGACGCACTGCCCAGCGTATGGAAATGCACGTTAAAGCCCACCATCGCGCCGCTCGCGCCTTCATCCACGTCAATCTTCTCAACGTCCAGCGCGTGCACGGTGAAAATATAGCGGTGGGTTTCGCCTTTTGGCGGTGCTGCGCCGCCGTATCCCGCTTTGCCGAAATCGGTGCGGGTTTGAATAGCCGCGTCTGGCAGCGCCACCAGATCGGAGCCGGAGCCCTGCGGCAGCACGCGCGTGTCGGCCGGGAGGTTAGCGACGATCCAGTGCCACCAGCCGGAACCGGTCGGTGCGTCCGGGTCATAGCAGGTCACGACAAAACTCTTGGTTCCCGGCGGAACCTCGTCCCAGGCCAGGTGCGGCGAAATATTATCGCCCTGATAGCCCATACCGTTAAACACGTGACGCTCGGGCAATTTCTCGCCGTCGCGCAGATCCTGACTGAAAATCTTCATACGATTTCTCCTCGGTAGCGGTGCAAAAAGTGTAAACCATCCACAGCATACCGAGGCTAAGGTGTTGGGTTAAATCGCAAAATGTGCGGGAATGTTAACGGCCTCGATCACCGCGCGGGTCAGTTTCTGCAACTGCTGTTGGGTAATGATGTACGGCGGCATCAGGTAGATCAGTTTGCCGAACGGGCGCACCCACACGCCGCGCTCTACAAAGAAACGCTGCAATGCCGCCATGTTGACCGGGTGTGTCGTTTCGACGACGCCAATCGCCCCCAGCACACGCACATCGGCAACAAATTCAGAATTTGCCGCGCTCGCCAGTTCGCGGGTGAGCTGTGATTCGATCGCCGCCACCTGCGCCTGCCATTCGCCGCTCTCCAGAATCGCCAGACTTTCGCTGGCGACCGCGCAGGCCAGCGGATTCCCCATAAAGGTCGGGCCGTGCATAAAGCAACCCGCTTCCCCGTCGCTGATGGTGTCGGCCACGTGACGCGTGGTCAGCGTGGCAGAAAGCGTCATGGTGCCGCCCGTCAGGGCTTTGCCGAGACACAAAATATCCGGCGCGATGCCCGCGTGTTCACAGGCAAACAGCTTACCGGTGCGACCAAACCCGGTCGCGATTTCGTCGGCGATCAGCAGGATACCTTCGCGGTCACACATCTTACGAATGCGTTTTAGCCACTCCGGGTGGTACATGCGCATCCCGCCCGCGCCCTGAACCACCGGCTCCAGAATCACGGCGGCGATCTCGTGGCGATGGGCTGCCATCAGTCGGGCAAAGCCGACCATGTCCATCTCGTTCCACTCGCCGTCAAAACGACTTTGCGGGGCCGGAGCAAACAGGTTTTCCGGCAGATAGCCCTGCCACAGACTGTGCATCGAGTTGTCCGGATCGCAGACCGACATCGCCCCGAAGGTGTCGCCGTGGTAGCCGTTGCGGAAGGTCAGGAAACGCTGGCGCGGATCGCCTTTCGCCTGCCAGTACTGCAGCGCCATTTTCATCGCCACTTCCACCGCCACCGAACCCGAATCGGCGAGGAAAACGCATTCCAGCGATGCCGGAGTCATGGAGACCAGACGACGACACAGGTCAATCGCCGGCTGATGGGTGATCCCGCCAAACATCACGTGGGACATCTGGTCAATTTGCGTTTTCATCGCCGCATTCAGGCGCGGATGGTTGTACCCGTGGATGGTCGCCCACCAGGAGGACATCCCGTCGACCAGCGTTTCGCCGGTCGCCAGATGCAGTTCGCACCCGCGCGCCGAGGCGACCGGATAGACGGGTAACGGCTGAGTCATGGAGGTGTAGGGGTGCCAGATATGCTGCTTGTCGAAGGCGAGATCGTCCGGGGTCATAATCGACTTGTAAACCATTTTGAAAAGTTTTAGGTTTACAAGTATAAACCGAACCCACAATGAACTAAACCCCTTTTGGAGAAGCCCGATGGCTAATCACCCGCGCTGGACAATGTCGCAAGTCACCGAATTATTTAACAAACCTTTCCTCGAACTGATGTTCGAAGCCCAGCAAATCCACCGCCAGCACTTCGATCCGCGCCACGTGCAGGTCAGTACGTTGCTGTCGATCAAAACCGGTGCCTGCCCGGAAGACTGCAAATATTGCCCACAAAGTGCGCGCTATAAAACCGGGCTTGAAGCCGAACGTCTGATGGAAGTGGAGCAGGTCCTCGACTCGGCGCGGAAGGCGAAAAACGCCGGTTCGACCCGTTTCTGCATGGGCGCAGCGTGGAAAAATCCGCACGATCGCGACATGCCGTATCTCGAGCAAATGGTGCAGGGCGTGAAAGCCATGGGTCTTGAAGCCTGCATGACTCTCGGCACGCTGAACGAAACTCAGGCGCAGCGCCTGTCGGCGGCGGGTCTGGACTACTACAACCACAACCTCGATACATCGCCGGAGTTCTACGGCAACATCATCACCACCCGAACCTATCAGGAGCGCCTGGACACCCTCGACAAGGTGCGCGATGCGGGAATTAAAGTCTGTTCCGGCGGGATCGTGGGCTTAGGCGAAACGGTGAAAGATCGCGCGGGCCTACTGTTGCAGCTGGCGAACCTGCCGACGCCGCCGGAAAGCGTGCCGATCAACATGCTGGTGAAGGTCAAAGGCACGCCGATGGCGGATAACGACGACGTGGATGCGTTTGATTTTATCCGCACCATCGCCGTGGCGCGCATCATGATGCCAACCTCGTTCGTGCGCCTCTCCGCTGGCCGCGAGCAGATGAGCGAGCAGACCCAGGCGATGTGCTTCATGGCGGGCGCGAACTCGATTTTCTACGGCTGCAAACTGCTGACCACGCCAAACCCGGAAGAGGACAAAGACGTCCAGCTGTTCCGCAAGCTGGGGCTGAATCCGCATCAGACCGAGGTATTAACAGGTGATAACGAGCTGGAACAGCAGCTTTTCAACGCCGACACCGAACAGTATTACAACGCGGCAGCCGTATGACCTGGCAGCAGCGCATTGACGCCGCCCTTGAAGAACGCCGGGCGGCGGACGCGTTTCGCACCCGCACGGCGGTTGAAGGCGGCGGTCGCATTCTGATCCGCGATACGCGTCGGTTCTGCAATTTTTCGAGCAACGATTATCTGGGTTTGAGCCAGCATCCGGTGGTTATTCGCGCCTGGCAGCAGGGAGCGGAAAGCTGGGGCGTCGGCAGCGGCGGGTCGGGGCATGTGACGGGCTATACCACCGCGCATCAGGCGCTGGAGGAGCAGCTTGCCGACTGGCTCGGCTACCCGCGCGCGCTGCTCTTTATCTCCGGTTTTGCCGCCAATCAGGCGCTCATTGCCGCCCTGATGGGCAAAGAGGATCGGATTGTGGCTGACCGCTTGAGCCACGCCTCGCTGCTCGAAGCCGCCAGTCTTAGCCCGGCGCAGCTGCGTCGGTTTGCCCACAACGACGCCACTCAGCTTACTACGTTGCTGGCGAAATCCTGCGACGGGCAACAGCTGGTGGTGACCGAAGGGGTGTTCAGCATGGACGGCGACAGTGCGCCGCTGGCAGAGTTGCACGCCGCCGCGCGGGAGCACAACGCCTGGCTGCTGGTGGATGACGCCCACGGCATCGGCGTGCTCGGCGAGGAAGGGCGCGGGAGTGCCGCCAACCAGGGTGTCAAACCGGAGCTGCTGATTGTGACCTTTGGCAAAGGGTTTGGTATCAGCGGGGCGGCGGTGCTGTGCAGCGAATCCGTCGCAGATTACCTGCTGCAGTTCGCCCGGCATCTGATCTACAGCACCAGCATGCCGCCCGCCCAGGCGTTGTCGCTGCAGGCCGCGCTGCAAGTTATTCGCAGCGACGAGGGGGAAGATCGTCGGCAAACCCTGGCGGCGCATATTCAACGCTTCCGGGCAGGCGTTCGTGAGCTGCCCTGGCGGATGACCGACTCGCAAAGCGCCATTCAGCCGCTGATCGTCGGCGAGAACAGCCGCGCGTTGCGCCTGGCGCAGCAGCTTCGCGATCGCGGTATGTGGGTCACGGCGATTCGTCCGCCGACGGTTCCTGCGGGCACCGCGCGTCTGCGTCTGACTCTGACCGCCGCGCATCTCACTCAGGATATCGACGACTTACTGGAGGCGCTGCATGACGCCGGTGAATAAGCAGGCCATCGCCTCGGCCTTCGGGCGCGCGGCGCAGAGTTACTCAAAGCACGATGAGTTGCAGCGCCGCAGCGCCCGGGGGCTGAAAACGTTTCTTGGCGAAGGACGATTTAACGCCGTGCTGGATGCGGGCTGCGGCCCTGGCGCGAACAGCCGTGCCTGGCGCGAAGCGGGCAGCCATGTGACGGCCCTCGATCTCTCGCCGCAGATGCTGGAACAGGCGCGCTATCAGCAGGCGGCGGACGACTATCTGGTGGGCGATATCGAAGCCATTCCGCTCCCGGATGCGCAGTTTGACCTCGTCTGGAGTCATCTGGCGGTGCAGTGGTGCGCCAGTCTCCCGCAGGCGCTGCGCGAACTCTGTCGGGTGACGCGCCCCGGCGGAACCGTCGCCTTTACCACGCTGCTGGATAACTCGCTGCCGGAGCTGAATCAGGCCTGGCGCGCGGTGGATGAACACCCGCACGCCAACCGTTTTTTATCTGAGCAGGCGGTGAATGATGCTCTGGCGGGGGGGCGCTACCGGGCCACCACGGAGGTCATCACGCTTTCCTTCAGCGATGCCCTGAGCGCCATGCGCTCCCTGAAAGGCATTGGTGCCACCCATCTGCACGGCGGACGGGGGCGCAAACCGCTGACGCGCGGAGAACTCACGCGCCTCGAACTGGCGTGGCCGCGCGAGCGGGGCGAGTTTGCGCTCTCTTATCAACTTTTTCATGGGATTATCGAACGTGACTGAACGTTATTTTGTCACCGGGACCGACACCGAAGTCGGTAAAACCGTCGCCAGCTCGGCGCTGCTGCAGACGGCGCGTTTGCAGGGATTCACCACCGCCGGGTACAAACCGGTAGCGTCCGGCAGCGAGATGACGGCGGAAGGCCTGCGCAACTCGGACGCGCTGGCGCTGCAGCGCCACAGCACGCTTACGCTGGCTTATGAAGAGGTGAATCCATACACCTTCGCCGAGCCGACCTCGCCGCACATCATCAGCGCCGACGAGCAGCGCCCGATTGAATTCCCGGTGCTCTCTGCGGGCCTGCGTGCGCTGGAGCAGAAAGCGGAATGGGTACTGGTCGAAGGGGCGGGCGGCTGGTTTACGCCGCTCTCAGACTGTCAGACCTTCGCCGACTGGGTGCAGGACGAACAGTTGCCGGTGATCCTCGTCGTCGGCGTCAAACTGGGCTGTATTAATCACGCCATGCTCACGGCACAGGCGATCACCCAGGCCGGACTGCGCTTCGCAGGCTGGATTGCTAACGACGTGGTCGCGCCGGGAAAACGTCATCAGGAGTATCTCGCCACGCTGCAACGCGTCCTTCCCGCGCCGTTCCTCGGAGAAATTCCGTGGCTGGCTGACGGCGCTGAACAGGCCGAGACCGGCCAGTATCTGGATCTCAGCGCCTTGCACCCCGCGACATCCAGTGCGCAATAAGCGCCTCATCCAGCTCGTTAACGTGGCCCTGGGCCACGTTACGGCCGCGATACAGCACGCAAAAACGATCCGCGACCCGGCGGATAAACGTCAGCTGCTGCTCCGCTAATAGCACCGTCATCCCCAGTTCGCGACTTAAACGCATCAGCAGCTGCGCCAGCTTGTGGGCAAACGTGTTTCCCGTACCGTGCAGCGGCTCATCCAGAATCAGCAGGCGAGGGCGAGTGATAAGCGCATTGGCGAGAGCGAGCTGGTACTGCTCCTCGGGCGACATGCCCGTCGCACGCGCGTGCCGCAGCGGCCAGAGCTGTGGGAACAGGGCGTAAATTTCACTGCTCGCACCGGCATCCGGTACGCCTTTGGCGCGCATTGCCACGTGCAGGTTCTCCTCGACGGTGAGCTGCGAGAAAATCCGCCTGTCCTGCGAAACATAGCCAATCCCCGGCATCGCGCACTGCGTCGGTGCAGCGTTGCGCAAATCGCACGGTGGTGCGCCCGCTTCATGCCAGATAATGGTGCCACTTTCTATCGGTAACTGACCGGTGATGCAGTTGATCAGCGTCGTTTTGCCCATTCCCGGCAGCCCGATAACGCCCGTGCACATCCCCGGCGGCAAATCCAAATCCACATTCCACAGCGTGTGCTGGCTTCCATAGAACTGATTAACAGCGCGCAGACTTAACATAATGCTCTCCTGTAAACGCGTGAGGGATAAGACGTCATCAGGAATGTGCAAAACCCCTGCCATAAACCGCAATCCGGTCAAATAAACGGCAGTTTTAAGATTAGGCTCACAAAGGTTAAGCGTGGCTACAGGGCACAGAATGACTGAATTGTGATTAAGATCTCGCCAGTGGCTTATGCGCCGTGGGACTGATTATCATCAAAAATGAGTGATAAATATTTTTTACGGACATGCCCATGGGAAAAACCGGGAATTTGCCGAGGGGCGCTCTATATGGGCTGGAAGCAGTTATCCACTATTCCTGTGGATAACCATGTGCATTAGAGTTAGAAAACCTTAGGCAAGCGAGAGAAGACGCGGCCTGCGCCTGAATTGATGCGAAACGCGGCTTTAAGAAATATCTTCTATGAATTAACGAGTTAGACAAAAGCAATCATCGTCATGAAAGTGTCACCTGCTGCCATAAAACTATCATTACGTAGCTTGACAAATGTTAAAAATAGAAATGTTCTGGGGATAACCGCCCATCGCTGGTGTTTTATCTTGTCACAGCCTAAATTTTGACCCGTTTCGTGCTCATGAGTCGGATGCTAATCCAGATATCCTTACACGCCACTGGTTTTACATCCAGTATTTATTACTGGCAAATTTACCAGCCGCGAGTAAAATTACTCACTGCCGCTTTTTCCGTCACCAGGTTGTCGCCCATGAGTAAATTGTTCAAACTGAATTCTGCCTTCCGTCCTTCTGGCGATCAGCCGGAGGCGATCCGCCGCCTGAAAGAGGGGCTGGAAGACGGGCTGGCGCACCAGACTCTGCTGGGCGTGACCGGCTCAGGCAAGACCTTTACCGTCGCCAACGTGATTGCGGATTTGCAGCGCCCGACGATGGTGCTGGCCCCCAACAAAACCCTGGCGGCGCAGCTGTACGGCGAGATGAAAGAGTTCTTCCCGGATAACGCCGTCGAGTATTTCGTCTCTTACTACGATTACTACCAGCCAGAAGCCTACGTACCGAGTTCTGACACCTTCATCGAGAAGGACGCCTCGGTGAACGAACACATCGAGCAGATGCGTCTCTCGGCGACCAAAGCGCTGCTTGAGCGCCGGGATGTGATCGTGGTGGCTTCTGTTTCTGCGATCTACGGTCTGGGCGATCCGGACCTTTATCTCAAGATGATGCTGCACCTGACCAACGGAATGATCATCGATCAGCGCGCGATTGTCCGTCGTCTGGCGGAGCTGCAATACGCGCGTAATGATCAGGCCTTCCAGCGCGGCACCTTCCGTGTGCGCGGCGAAGTGATCGATATCTTCCCGGCGGAATCTGACGATCTGGCTCTGCGCGTTGAGCTGTTCGACGAAGAGGTGGAACGTCTGTCCCTGTTTGACCCGCTGACCGGGCACGTCGAGTCGGTGATCCAGCGCTTCACCATCTACCCGAAAACCCACTACGTCACCCCGCGCGAGCGTATCGTGCAGGCGATGGAAGAGATCAAAGTCGAGCTGGCGGACCGCCGGAAAGTGCTGCTGGCGAATAACAAACTGCTCGAAGAGCAGCGCCTGAGCCAGCGTACGCAGTTCGATCTCGAGATGATGAACGAGCTGGGCTACTGCTCGGGGATCGAAAACTACTCGCGCTATCTCTCGGGGCGCGGCCCTGGCGAGGCGCCGCCGACGCTGTTCGATTATCTTCCGGCTGACGGGCTGCTGGTGGTGGACGAATCCCACGTCACCATTCCACAAATCGGCGGGATGTATCGCGGTGACCGCGCGCGTAAAGAGACGCTGGTGGAGTACGGTTTCCGTCTGCCGTCGGCTCTCGATAACCGCCCGATGAAATTTGAAGAGTTTGAAGCGCTGGCCCCACAAACGATCTACGTCTCGGCCACGCCTGGTACCTACGAGCTGGAGAAATCCGGTGACGAGGTGATCGATCAGGTGGTGCGTCCAACCGGCCTGCTGGATCCGATTATCGAAGTGCGTCCGGTGGGAACTCAGGTGGACGATCTGCTCTCAGAGATCCGTGCTCGCGCATCGGTCAACGAACGCGTGCTGGTCACCACGCTGACCAAACGCATGGCGGAAGATTTGACCGAGTACCTGGAAGAGCACGGGGAGCGCGTGCGCTATCTGCACTCGGATATCGATACCGTTGAGCGTATGGAGATCATCCGCGATTTGCGTCTCGGCGAGTTTGATGTGCTGGTGGGGATTAACCTGTTGCGAGAAGGTCTCGACATGCCGGAAGTGTCGCTGGTAGCGATTCTGGACGCCGATAAAGAGGGCTTCCTGCGTTCAGAGCGATCGCTGATTCAGACCATTGGTCGTGCGGCACGAAACATCAACGGCAAAGCGATTCTTTACGGCGATAAGATTACGGCGTCGATGGCGAAAGCGATTGGCGAAACGGAGCGTCGTCGTGAGAAGCAGCAGCAGTACAACGAAGAGAACGGCATTACGCCACAGGGTCTGAACAAGAAAGTGGTGGATATTCTGGCGCTGGGTCAGGGGATCGCGAAAACCAAAGGGCGCGGCAAAGCGCGTCATCCGGTGGAAGCCGATCCGGTTGAACTGCTGCTGACGCCGAAGGCGCTGCAGCAGAAAATCCATGAGCTGGAAGGGCAGATGATGCAGCACGCGCAGAATCTGGAGTTTGAAGAGGCGGCGCAGATCCGCGACCAGTTGCATAAGTTGCGGGATTTGTTTATTGCGGCGTCGTAGCGGCTTTTGCCGGGTGGCGGCTTCGCCTTACCCGGCCTACGATTCGAGCCGTTGTACGGTCCTTGTAGGCCCGATAAGCGTAGCGCCATCGGGCGCTGTTCGGTTGTTACCCCAGCGCCTGAATCGCTTTCTCCAGCGCCAGACGCAACAGATGCCGGTCGTGGCGATACTTAATATCGCTCGCTTCCAGCTCCTCCTGCACCACTACCCGGCCTTCCATCCCTGAAACATCCACCTTCGGCCCAACGACCACACCGTCGATAATTTTTTTACCGACGTACTGCTCCATCAGATTCAGTTTATCCGCAAGCGACAGGCTGGCAGCGGCAGGGCTGAGCTCTTTCCCCAGATTGCCGATGTAGACCATCGGGGCTGGCGTCCTGCGCAGCGCCTGCGCCAGCTCTTTCACCAGCAGCAGCGGCATCAGGCTGGTGTAAAAACTGCCCGGCCCGATAAGAATCAAATCCGCTTCGCCGATCGCTTCCACCGCTTCACGCGTGGCCGGAACGGAAGGGTAGGTCATCAGCTCCTGAGGCGGCAAAATCAGCTGGTCAATATTCACCTCGCCATAGACTTCATGGCCTTCGGTGTCGATCGCCATTAAATCGACCGGTTGTTCTGACATAGGGATCAGGAATGCATCCACTTTCAGCAGGTTTCGGATTAAATTAATCGCCTCAAGTGGGCGCACGCTCAGGTGATCCAGCGCCTTTAACATCAGATTTCCGAGGTTATGCCCGGAAAGCTCACCATTCCCGCTAAAACGATACTCAAACATCGCCGAAGCGACGCTTTGTTCGGTAATTAACTGGTTAAGACAGTTACGCATATCGCCCCAGGCGATGCCGCCTTCGGAACGACGGATACGACCTGTAGAGCCCCCGTTATCGGTGGTGGTTACGATCCCGGTGAGCCTGGAGCCCAGCGAGGATAATGACGACATCACCCGCCCCAGCCCATGCCCTCCGCCGAGAGCGACCACACGGTCAAGATCCGCAAAAGTGCGATTGCGCATACACATTCCTTATCACATTCGATCCGCGTAACAGTAACCCAACTACCCCTAAAAGACGATGCCCGACCCCCGGCAAAATGACGTATATCAATGCGAAACTGTGATTTTTACGTATTCTGTAGTGAAAGTGCGCGATCTGGTCGCTATATATATAATTATATAGCGAAAGCGGCCAATGGCGAAAGTGCCATTTCCGCGCTACTATCGGCATAACCCACGTTTTCGAAAATGAAAACATACACTCTAGCCCTGGCGCCTGTGTCACTTGATATGGCGCCCTGGCCGTAGCGGAAACGCTACCAGGGTACAGAAAGAAATGACTGTGCCTCCCGTACTGGAAAGGTGTACATGGCTTCTCAACTCACAGATGCTTTCGCGCGTAAGTTTTTCTATTTACGTCTGTCGATTACCGATGTGTGCAATTTTCGTTGCACCTATTGCCTGCCGAACGGCTACAAGCCGGGCAGCGTCACCAACAACGGATTTCTCTCCGTCGACGAAGTGCGCCGCGTGACGCGCGCCTTCTCTGAGCTCGGCACGGAAAAAGTGCGTCTCACGGGTGGCGAACCCTCCCTGCGTCGTGATTTCCCCGACATCATCGCCGCCGTTCGCGAAAATGCCAGCATTCATCAAATCGCCGTCACCACCAATGGCTATCGCTTAGCCCGCGATGTCACCCAGTGGCGCGATGCCGGTCTCACGGCCATCAACGTCAGCGTCGACAGCCTCGACGCGCGCCAGTTTCACGCCATTACCGGGCAGGATAAATTCCGCCAGGTGATGGAAGGCATCGACGCTGCGTTTGAAGCCGGTTTCGACAAGGTCAAAGTCAACACGGTGTTGATGCGCGATGTGAATCATCACCAGCTCGACACCTTCCTCGCGTGGGTCAAACCCCGCCGCATTCAACTGCGTTTTATTGAGCTGATGGAAACCGGCGAGGGCAGCGATCTGTTCCGCCGTCATCATATCTCCGGCATGGTGCTGCGCGATGAACTGCTCAAACGCGGCTGGATCCACCAGATCCGCCAGCGCAGCGACGGCCCGGCGCAGGTCTTTTGTCACCCGGACTACGAAGGGGAAATAGGGCTTATCATGCCTTATGAGAAAGATTTCTGCGCCACCTGCAACCGTTTGCGCGTCTCCTCTGTCGGCAAACTGCATCTGTGCCTGTTCGGCGACGGCGGCGTGGATCTTCGCGATTTGCTGGAAGACGATGCCCAACAGGACGCCCTCGAAGCACGCATTTCTGCGGCTCTGACGCATAAAAAACAGACCCATTTCCTGCATCAGGGCGACACCGGGATTACACAAAACCTGTCCTACATCGGCGGGTAATCGGCTTAAAAGGAACCAGAAAATGAGTCAGGTCAGCGCTGAATTTATTCCGACGCGTATTGCTATTCTTACCGTTTCTGAGCGCCGTGGCGAAGAGGACGACACCTCTGGTCACTGGCTGCGCGATGCTGCCCACGAAGCGGGGCACAGCATTGTTGATAAAGCGATTGTTAAAGAGAACCGCTACGCCATTCGCGCCCAGGTCTCTCAGTGGATCGCCAGCGACGAGGTGCAGGTGGTTCTCATCACCGGCGGCACCGGTTTTACCGCAGGCGATCAGGCGCCAGAAGCGCTGCTCCCGCTGTTTGACCGTGAAGTCGAAGGCTTTGGCGAAGTGTTCCGCATGCTCTCCTTTGAAGAGATCGGCACCTCGACATTGCAGTCGCGCGCGGTGGCCGGGATCGCCAACAAAACGCTGATTTTTGCCATGCCGGGCTCGACCAAAGCCTGCCGCACGGCGTGGGAAAACATCATTGCCCCGCAGCTTGATGCCCGCACCCGTCCGTGTAATTTTCATCCTCATTTGAAGAAGTAAGCTATGTCCCAATTGACCCACATTAACGCCGCGGGCGAAGCCCATATGGTGGATGTTTCCGCCAAGGCCGAAACGGTGCGCGAAGCGCGCGCCGAAGCCTTCGTGACCATGTTGCCGGAAACTCTGGCGATGATTATCGACGGCAGCCACCACAAGGGTGACGTCTTCGCGACTGCGCGTATCGCCGGAATTCAGGCCGCAAAACGCACCTGGGATCTGATTCCTCTCTGCCATCCGCTGATGCTCAGTAAGGTCGAAGTGAACCTGCAGGCCGAGCCGGAGCACAACCGTGTGCGCATTGAGACGCTGTGCCGTCTGACCGGTAAAACGGGCGTCGAAATGGAAGCCTTAACGGCGGCCTCCGTGGCGGCGCTGACCATTTACGATATGTGCAAAGCGGTACAGAAAGATATGGTGATTGGCCCGGTTCGTCTGCTGGCGAAAAGCGGCGGCAAATCCGGCGATTTCAGGGTGGACACTCATGATTAACGTGCTCTTTTTTGCTCAGGTTCGCGAGCTGGTCAATACCGACAGCCTGACCCTCGATACCCCTTTCGAAAACGTCGAAGCCCTGCGCGCCCATCTGGCGGCGCAAAGCGACCGCTGGGCGCTGGCGCTGGAAGAGGGCAAGCTGCTGGCGGCGGTGAATCAGACGCTGGTGGAATTTTCCCATCCGCTCAACGCCGGTGATGAAGTGGCGTTTTTCCCGCCGGTCACAGGGGGTTAATCATGTCTGATACGCGTATTGTTGTCGGGCCGGAGCGCTTTAACGTCGGCACGGAGTACAGCTGGCTCGCCGAGCGCGACGAAGACGGCGCGGTGGTGACCTTTACCGGCAAAGTCCGTAACCATAATCTTGGTGATAGTGTGAAAGCGCTGACGCTCGAGTATTATCCGGGCATGACGGAGAAGTCGCTTGCCACTATCGTGGAAGAGGCCCGTCAGCGCTGGCCGCTCGGTCGCGTCACGGTGATCCACCGCGTCGGCGAAATGTGGCCAGGCGAAGAGATTGTCTTTGTCGGCGTCACCAGTTCGCATCGCAGCAGTGCGTTCGAAGCGGGTGAATTTATTATGGATTATCTCAAAACCCGCGCGCCATTCTGGAAGCGTGAAGCCACGCCCGAAGGGGAGCGCTGGGTGGAGTCGCGCGACAGCGACAAACAGGCTGCCAGCCGCTGGTAACCGGTTGGCGCAGATGTGTTAATCTTAACAAGTGTGCCCACTTAATCAGGAGTTATCATGGACCGATTTCCACGTTCGGATTCAATCGTTCAGCAGACGCGTAGCGGCCTGCAAACCTACATGGCGCAGGTGTACGGCTGGATGACCTGCGGCCTGCTGCTCACCGCGTTTATCGCGTGGTATGCAGCGAATACACCTGAGCTGATGATGTTTATCTTCTCCAGCAAAATCACCTTCTTCGGGCTGATTATCGCCCAGCTGGCGCTGGTCTTCGTGCTCTCCGGTCTGGTGCAAAAGCTCAGCGCAGGGATGGCGACGACGCTGTTTATGCTCTATTCGGCGCTCACCGGGCTGACGCTCTCCAGCATTTTTATCGTCTACACCTATTCGTCCATCGCCAGCACCTTTGTGGTCGCGGGCGGGATGTTTGGTGCCATGAGCCTGTACGGCTACACCACCAAACGCGATTTAAGTGGCTTCGGCAATATGCTGTTTATGGCGCTGATCGGGATTGTGCTGGCGTCGCTGGTGAACTTCTGGCTGAAAAGCGAGGCGCTGATGTGGGCGGTGACCTATATCGGGGTGATCGTGTTTGTCGGCCTGACGGCCTATGACACGCAGAAGCTGAAAAACATCGGCGAGCAGATTGACGTGCGTGACAGCTCGAACCTGCGCAAATACGCGATTCTTGGCGCACTGACGCTGTATCTGGACTTCATCAACCTGTTCCTGATGCTGCTGCGGATTTTCGGCAACCGTCGCTAACCTCGTTGCCCGGTGGCGCTAGCGCTTACCGGGCCTACGATCTGTAGGTCGGGTAAGCGCAGCGCCACCCGACTTTCGTCACTTCGCCATCGCCTTCTCGTTCTTCGCCCGCAGCTTTTTCGCCCGACTTTCCAGAACCAAATATCCCACCGTCGCCAGTGCCAGCGGCAGGAAGTAATAGAGCATGCGATAGGCCAGCAGCGCCGCGATAATCTTGCCGTGAGAGACATGCTCCCCCGCCAGCAGGGCGATAAACACCGCTTCCAGCACCCCAATGCCCGCTGGAATGTGGACAATCACCCCCGCAATACTGCTCACCAGCAGCACGCCGAGCACGAAGAAATAGTTCACCTCTTCGCCAATCAGCAGCCAGATAATCGCCCCCATCACCATCCAGTTAGCGCTGGAGACCACCATCTGCACCAGCGCAAATTTCCATGACGGCAGCACCAGCTTTTGCCCTTTGACGGTCATGTGACGGCGTTTGGCGAACGCACAGCCCCACAGATATACTGCAATAATCAGCAGCAGGACGATGCCCAACATCTGCAGCGTCGATTCATCTATGTACCAGTGGGCAGGCAACTGAACCACGCCGAAACTGAAAATCACCCCGCCGAGCAGAATATACCCCAGCCAGTTGGTGGTAATGCTGAGTGAGAAAATACGCGTAATGGTGCTCCCTGGCAGCCCAAGGCGCGAGTACAGGCGGTAGCGCATCCCGATGCCGCCTACCCAGGTGCTGAGGGTCAGGTTAAAGGCGTAGCAGATAAATGACACCAGCATCACCTGGCGCTTTGCCAGCTTATGCCCGCAGTACGCGCGGCCCAGCAGGTCGTAACAGCCGTAGATCAGATAGCTGACGACCACTAAACCCAGCGCGCTGAGCAGCACCATCCGGTTGTAGTTGCGGATAACTTTCCACACCTCTTCCCAGTCAATTTTTTGCGCGTAAACCACCAGCAGCACGGCGACGGCAATGAAAAACAGCCAGGTAAGGATGCGCTTCGCCAGTCGCCAGCGGGGATGTGATTTGCTCATTACGGTTTCACCCCTGAGTTTTCGGTTTCAACGCGATCCTGGGTTTCCATTTCCGGTTGAACCGGAGCGGGCACCTGCGCGAGTTTCGGCGTGTGGGCCGGGAGCCAGCCCACCAGCGCCGGGAAGTGGCGCAGGAAGTGGAACACCACCACGCTTTTGCTCAGGTTCCACCAGGTGCGTTTCGGCACCATCGAATCATCCACCCGCACGCAGTCACGGTCGATAATGCCGGTCAGGTTATCGCGCAGGGTCTGATTGAAGGTGCGATCGTGAATAATCAGGTTCGCTTCCAGATTGAGAGACAGGCTTAAAGGATCGAGATTGCTCGATCCAACCGTCGCCCAGTGATCGTCCATCAGCGCCACTTTCCCGTGCAGCGGTCGACGGCGGTATTCGTAAATCTGCACGCCGCCTTTGACCAGGTAGTTGTAGAGCAGCCGCGCGCCGACGGTAACGATCGGCATATCTGGCTCGCCCTGCACGATCAGTTTGACGCGTACCCCGCGTCGCGCGGCATTACGCATGGCGTGCAGGAGACGGTAGCCGGGGAAGAAATAGGCGTTGGCGATGATCACCTCGCGTTTCGCATTGGCGAGCATCTTCAGGTAGTGCCGCTCGATGTCGTCCCGATGCTCGCCGTTGTCGCGCCAGATAAACAGTGCCTGCGCCTCGCCGGGCTGGTGGTTCTCCTCCGGGCGATGATGGCGCTTCCACCAGCGGCGAACGGCTGATTGCCCCGGCAGGTTTTCCAGCTCAAACAGCAAAATGTCCTGCACCACCGGGCCTTCGACTTTCACCGCATAATCCTGCTTCGCCTCCGGGCCGTAGTCGGACATGTGCTCGTCGGAGTAGTTAATTCCGCCGACGAAGGCGACAGTGCCATCCACCACCACAATTTTGCGGTGCATCCGGCGAAAAACGTTGGTCCGCATCCCGAGCAGCGGCGGGCGCGGGTCGTAATAGCGGAACACCACGCCCGCTGCGGTCAGCTCGTTGACAAAGTTATCGCTGAGGTCCGGCGAGCCGTAGCCGTCGAGCAGCACTTCCACTTTGACCCCGCGCTGAGCCGCGCGCAGCACCGCCTCGTGCAGCTGACGGCCGACGCCGTCCTCAAACCAGATAAAGGTTTCGAGGATCACTTTTTGCTCTGCCGCATCGAGCGCGGCAAACACCGCCGGATAGTACTCATCGCCATTTTCCAGCAGCGTGATTTGATTACCTTCTCGCCATGAACATTTCATAAGTGGATCTCCGCACTTAACGGGGCATGGTCAGACAGGTGACGCCAGCTCTTCAGCGCCAGCGCGCTCGGTTGACTGGCGTGGGCGTTCTTGACGTAAATCCGGTCAAGGCGCAGCAGGGGGAAACTCACCGGGAAGGTGCGCGCCGGACGGCCATGGGCGCGGGTGAAAATCTCATCCAGCCCGGCGTCGGCTTTCAGCGGACGACTGGCGCGCTGTTGCCAGTCGTTGAAATCCCCCGCGATCACCACCGGATCGTTTTCCGGCAGGGAGTTGACCCAGCGCGCCATCATCGCTAATTGCGCCTGGCGGTGTGCCTCCCGCAGCCCCAGATGCACGCACCCCACGTGAACCGGAAAGGCCAGGTCGGGCGGGGTGATCCGACAGTACAACAGCCCGCGTTTTTCGCTTTCGCCCACCGAGACGTCGTGATTCTCATAATGTTCGATGGGAAAACGCGACAGCACCGCGTTGCCGTGGTGGCCTTCCGGGTAAACCGCGTTGCGCCCGTAGGCGTAGTCGCTCCACATGGTATCGGCCAGAAATTCATAGTGTGACGTGTCCGGCCAGTTCTCGACGTGCAGCGGGTGAATATCATGTGCGCCCATCACTTCCTGCAGGCAGACAATATCCGCGCCGACGGTGCGTACCGCGTCACGCAGCTCGGGTAAAATGAAGCGGCGATTAAATGCCGTGAAGCCTTTGTGTGTGTTAATCGTCAAAATTTTTAGCGAAAAATGCCGGGTTTTTTGCGTCATATGCTCCTGCCAGCGTCACTATCCTGATGAAAATAAAGTGTAGTCGGCGTCACAAAAAGATGCGGCGTTACGGAATTTTCCGTAAAGTGCGGTACTCTGAACTAGCAGAGAAATATCCTTCAGGAGAGAAGCCATGAAGTGGCAACAACGCGTTCGTGTCGCAACTGGCCTCAGTTGCTGGCAGATAATGTTGCATTTACTGGTCGTGGCGGTACTGGTAATGGGCTGGAAGAGCGGCACACTGGTGCACGTCGGCTTAGGATTATGCGCGATGTATGGCGTGACCGTGCTGTCGATGCTGTTTTTACAGCGTCACCACGAGGCGCGCTGGCGTGAAGTGGGTGATGTGCTCGAAGAGCTCACCACCACCTGGTATTTTGGTGCAGCATTAATCGTCCTGTGGCTGTTGTCACGCGTGCTGCAAAACAACCTGCTGCTGGCCCTGGCGGGCCTGGTGATTCTGGCAGGACCCGCGGTGGTCTCATTGCTGACCAAAGAGAAAAACTCAGGCGATATTGCGTCTAAACATCGCGTACGCCACTGAGCCCGTCGTGGCCGCTATGATTAGTAGCGGCCACAAACTTCCCCACACAATATCCAGACTCGCATCCTTCAGATAGATTTGCTTGGTGATATCGGTGAAGTGCCGAATCGGGTTCACCCAGGTTAAATCCTGAAGCCAGACCGGCATGTTTTCCACGGGCGACACATACCCCGAGAGCAGAATCGCCGGCATCATAAAGACAAACACGCCGATAAACGCCTGCTGCTGCGTTGAGCACAGCGCCGAAATCAACAGCCCGAATCCCACCAGCGACAGCCCGTAAATCAGCATCGTGAAGTAAAACAGCCCCAGCGATCCGGCAAACGGAATTTGATACGCCCAGATGCCGATCCCCAGCACGATACTGGCCTGGAAGGTGGCGACGATCAGCGCAGGCACCGCTTTGCCGACGAAAATCTGCCAGGTGGCGAGCGGGGAAACCAGCAGCTGATCCAGCGTCCCTTGCTCGCGCTCACGAGCGACGGAGAGCGACGTCACAATCATCACCCCGATGGTGGTGATCATGGCGATCAGCGACGGCACCACAAACCATTTGTAATCCAGATTTGGGTTGTACCAGTTGCGCACCACCAGCTCGCTGTTGTTCGGTTTAGGTTTCCCTTCCATCAGCTCCTGCTGATAATTTTTCACCACCTGCTGCAGATAGTTGGCGGCGATTTGCGCGCTGTTGGAGTTGCGTCCGTCGAGGATCAGCTGCATCGGCGCGGTCTGGAAGGTATCCAGATTGCGCGAGAAATCCGCCGGGAATCGCACCAGCAGCAGCGCCTTTTGCTGGTCGATGGTCGGCTGGATCTCCTGCGGGCTTTTCAGCAGCAGCACGTGAGTAAAGGCTTTGGCGCGGGCGAAGCGCTGGGTCAGCTCCACGGAGTGTTTGCCGTTGTCCTCGTTGTAGACGGCGATAGTGGCGTTGGTCACTTCCAGCGTGGCGGCAAACGGAAACAGCAGAACCTGGATGAGCACCGGCAGGATCAGGATCGCGCGGGTTTGCGGCTCACGCAGCAAGGATTGCAGCTCTTTGCGAATTAATGTCCATAAACGGTGAAACATGGTGTCGTCCTCGCGTCGGGTGGCGATTCGCTGACCCGACCTACAAAAAACGGTATTAATCTAAACGCCGTTTCGTTTTCATCCACGTCAGGCCGATAAACATCACCGCCGACGCCATCAAAAACAGAATATTGATTATCAATACCGACGGAATATTCCCCGCCAGGAACAGGCTTTGCAGCGTGTTCACAAAGTAGCGCGCCGGGATGATGTAAGTCACCGCGCGGATAATGGCGGGCATACTGTCGATCTGGAAAATAAACCCGGACAGCATAATCGACGGCAGAAACGCGGCGTTCAGCGCCACCTGCGCGGCGTTAAACTGGTTGCGGGTGATGGTCGAAATCAGCAGGCCCATCCCCAGGGTGCTGAGTAAAAACAGGCTGGTGATGAAAAACAGCAAAATCAGCGAGCCGCGATAGGGCACACCAAGAATAAACACCGACACCAGCATGCAGAGCAGCATCGCCAGCATCCCGAGGAAGTAGTAGGGGATAAGCTTGCACAGCAGCAGCTCGACGCGCGTCACCTCCGTGGAGAGCAGCGCTTCCATGGTGCCGCGCTCCCATTCGCGGGCGATCACCAGCGAGGTGAGGATCGCCCCAATTACGGTCATGATAATGGTTATCGCGCCGGGAATGATAAAGTGCTGGCTGATGGCGGCGGGGTTAAACCAGTAGCGGGTTTGCACGTCGATCAGCGGCTCAAACTCCTCGCCTCTGTCTTCCGCCCGCTGCATCTGCCACAGCTGCCAGATCCCCTCGACGTACCCCTGCACAAAGTTCGCGGTGTTCGGCTCGCTGCCGTCGGTGATCACCTGAATCGGCGCATCGGTACTGGCGCGCGCCATGTTGGCGGCGAAATCAACGGGGATCACCACCAGGCCGCGAATCTTCCCGGCCTGCATCTTCTGAATCAGCTCCTGGCGGTTATCGCTGATCGTGGCGTCAATGTAGGGCGAGCCGGTCATGGCGTGGGTGAAATCGAGCGCTTCCTCGCTCTGCTGTTCCAGTAAAATCCCGACCCGCAGCTTGCTGGAGTCGAGGTTAATCCCGTAGCCAAAGATAAACAGCAGCAGTAGGGGGATGACCACTGCAATCAGCCAACTGCTCGGGTCGCGCACGATTTGCCGCGTCTCTTTGATGCACAGGGCGCGCACTCGCCGCCAGGAAATCGCCTTAATGCTCATGGGCGTGCTCCTTATCCCAGTCGTTAATCAGGGTGATAAACGCCTGCTCCATGGTCGGATCGGGCTGCTCCTCGTCGGCGGCCTGGGCTTTTAAATCGTCCGGCGTGCCGTGGGCGATGAGCTTCCCACGATAGACCAGCCCGATGCGGTCGCAATACTCCGCCTCATCCATAAAGTGGGTGGTGACCATTACGGTGACGCCTTTCTCGACCATGCTATTGATGTGCAGCCAAAACTCCCGGCGGGTGAGGGGATCGACGCCGGAAGTCGGTTCGTCGAGAAACAGAATATCTGGCTCGTGCATCAGAGAGCAGGCCAGCGCCAGACGCTGCTTAAAGCCGAGCGGCAGTTCGTCGGTGGCGTGTGAGGCGATATGGGTCAGGCCAAAAGCATCGCTCATGCGGGCGATTTTCTCGCTCTGCGCCCGCCCGCGCAGGCCGTAGACGCCGGAGAAAAAGCGCAGGTTCTGCTCAACGGTCAGGTTGCTGTAGAGGGAAAACTTCTGCGCCATATAACCCAGATGCTGGCGCGCTTTGCCGGAGCTGACTTTCAGATCCATATCCAGTACCAGCGCTTTGCCGGATGTCGGCACCAGCAGGCCGCACATCATTTTAAAGGTGGTCGATTTCCCGGCGCCGTTCGGGCCCAGCAGACCAAAAATCTCTCCGCGTTTCACCGCAAAATTGACGTTGTCCGTCGCCGCAAAATCCCCGAACTTTTTGGTTAAGGATTTGGCCTCGATTACCGTTTCACCGGGCGTGCCTTCTACGGTGTGCAAAATCGCGCCCAGCGGCGATTCGGAGGTACTCGCCCCGCCGAGCAGGTCGATAAAGGCATCTTCGAAGCGCGGGGCGGTCTCGTCGATCTCAATCTGAGGCATGCCCTGCGCCTGGCGAATGTCTTCCGCGGTGGCCTCTTTTTTGAGGATCACGCGCACCGAACGCCCCTGAATCATCCCGTCGCTGACCTGCGTGAGTTTCAGTACCCGCTGTAACAGCTTGCGGTTGGTCTCATCCGGGCTGTGCAGCAGGAAACAGCGCCCGGCCATCTGCTGCGTCAGCGCCGTCGGTTCGCCCTGATAGAGCAGCTCACCTTCGTTCATCAGCAGCACGTCGCGGCACTGTTCGGCCTCGTCGAGATAGGAGGTGCTCCAGAGGATCAGCATTCCGTCCCCGGCCAGCTCGTGGACCATCTGCCACAGTTCGCGGCGAGAGATCGGGTCGACGCCGACGCCGGGCTCATCCAGCAGCAGCACTTTCGGCTCGCCGACCAGCGTGCAGGCCAGGCCCAGCTTTTGCTTCATCCCGCCGGAGAGCTTACCCGCCAGCCGGTCGGTGAACGGCCCGAGCGAGGTAAATTCCAGCAGTCGGGCAAAGGTTTTCTCGCGGACTTCGCCGGTGACGCTGCGCAGATCGGCGTACAGCGTCAGGTTTTCCATCACCGTCAGATCTTCGTACAGGCCAAATTTCTGCGGCATGTAACCGAGCATGGCGTGCAGCTCGCTGTCGTTTTTGATCGGATCAAGCCCCAGCACGCTGGCCGTGCCTTCATCAGGTTTGAGCAATCCGGCGAGCATGCGCATCAGCGTGGTTTTGCCTGCGCCATCGGGCCCGACCAGGCCGGTGACGTAGCCTTTTTGCAATGTACAGTTCAGCGGTGCGACGGCGGGTTTATCCATGCCCGCAAAGCGTTTCACCAGATTATTGAGCTGGATAACCGCATCATTCATGTCGGTCCCCATCGTTGAATTTCACGGTAATCGGCATCCCCTGACGCAGCGCGTCATCGGCGTCGGTGACGATAATGCGCAGGCGATAGACGAGGTCGGTGCGCAGATCCGGCGTTTCAACGGTTTTTGGCGTGAACTCGGCGGTCGGGGAGACAAACCCGACTTTCCCGTGGTACGGCTTATCGGGCCGTCCGTCGGTGTAGAGCAGTAGCTCGCGTCCCGGCTGGGCCTGATTCAGATTCGGTTCATCAATGTATGCGCGCACCCACACCGGGCGGGTGAGGGAGAGCGTCAGCACGGTGCTGCCTGCGCTCAGCATGCTGCCGGGTTCAACCGCGCGGGTCATCAGCGTGCCGTTGGACGGGGCGACCAGCGTCGTGTCGTGCAGATCCAGCTCGGCCTGTGCCAGCTGCGCCTGAGCCTGTTCAAGATTCGCTTTCGCCTGGGCGATATCCTGCGGACGGTTCCCGGTGCGGTACTGGCTTAACTTATCCTGGGCTGATTTCAGCGTCGCCTGAGCCTGATCGCGCGAGGAGCGGGCGTTTTCCAGGTCGTTCGCCGAGATGGTGCGGCTTTTCCACAGCCCCTGCTGGCGGTTGTAGAAGTTCTGCGCGTAATCGAATGCAGCCTGCGCCTGTTTCACCGCGGCGGCGGCTTGCGCCACTTCCTCGTCGCGATAGCCTGCCAGCATCAGGTCATACTGCGCCTGAGCAACCGACACGCTGGCTTTGGCCTGCATCAGCGCATTTTTATACGGGGCTTGATCCAACTGGCCTAAGGTCTGACCGGCGTTGATCGTATCGCCTTCGTCCACGGTAAGGGACTCCAGCCGCCCGCCGACGCGGAAGCTCATATTCAGCGTGCGAATATCCACGTTACCGTAGAGCGTCAGGCCGCGATCCTGCTGGCTCTGATACCACAGCCAGCCGCCGATCCCGGCTGCCAGCACAACAACCACCGCCAGGATGGCGACGACAGGTTTTTTCATGACTCCAGGCTCCTTTGCGTTAAACCTTGCAGGATCAGGTCGAGATGACAGGTGATGACCTGACTAATCTGCGCGGATTTTTCCTCATCGAATTGTGTCCAGCCCGTGCGCAGCAGGATGGTCTCCCGGCCCAGACGAAAAGCAAGCACTTCGCCGAGCAGCGCATGGGTATGCAAAATGGTCTGTGTGTCGTTCGCGTCGCGCCCGGTGTAGGCCGCAATCAGGTGCGTCAGATGGGTGTGCATCGGGGCAATTACCTGATCGTGGACTCGCTGATAGGCGGCGGTCGGCGAGAGTTGCTCGCGTGAGATAAACTTACTCAGGTTCAGCGTATCGTCGTGGGTGAGCAGGGCGATCATGTTGTTGCAGGCGTTCAGGATAAGCTGGCGGATGGCGGCGCGATCCGGTGACGGCTCGCTCAGCAGCGCGGTGGCGGCGGCTACCTGATCGTGAAAACGACTGCCGATGAAATCGGCGATCCACTGGGCGCAGGCGAGATACAAATCTTCCTTCGAGCCAAAATAGTAGGTGATGGCGGCGATGTTCTGCCCGGCCTGCGCGGCGATATCCCGGGTGGTGGCGTGCAGGCCATACTCGCCGAACTGGGCCAGTGCGGCGGCAATCAGCTGGCTTTTCGCCTGTTCACCTTTGGTAGTCGTCGGAGTTGGATTCATGGCGTCATTAAAAATTAATCAATCGATTGATTAAGATTATGATTAAATTTTCACCTTGTCCAGTCGGGGTGGAGCAATATTTCGCTGATGAATCGCAGAGGGATATTTTATGCGCCATGTCACAAAACCTGCTACACTCCGCTGCTTCGCGACATTGTGGTTTTTGTCCTACTCGTTTCGTCTTATCTCCCTGAAAACTACACCTGTGACGGTCGGGGCGGTTCGGAGTTTTTATGTCTTTTGATACCCTTGGCCTGAACCCTGAAATTCTGCGCGCTGTTGCAGAGCAGGGCTACGTTGAGCCAACCCCAATCCAGCAGCAGGCGATCCCTGCGGTGCTGGAAGGCCGTGACCTGATGGCCAGTGCCCAGACCGGCACCGGTAAAACCGCAGGCTTCACGCTGCCGCTGCTGCAGCGTCTGGTTCAGAAAGAGCCGCACGCCAAAGGCCGTCGCCCGGTACGCGCGCTGATCCTGACCCCCACCCGTGAACTTGCCGCGCAGATCGGCGAGAACGTGCGTGAATACAGCCGTTATCTCGACATCCGCTCGCTGGTGGTTTTCGGCGGCGTGAGCATTAATCCACAGATGATGAAGCTGCGCAGCGGCGTTGACGTTTTAGTCGCCACGCCGGGCCGTCTGCTGGATCTGGAACATCAGAATGCGGTCAAACTGGATCAGGTTGAAATCCTGGTGCTGGATGAAGCGGACCGTATGCTGGACATGGGCTTTATCCATGATATTCGTCGCGTGCTGGCAAAACTGCCTGCGCGTCGTCAGAATCTGCTGTTCTCCGCCACCTTCTCTGATGAGATCAAAGGCCTGGCGGAAAAACTGCTGCGTAACCCGCTGGAAATCGAAGTGGCGCGTCGCAACACCGCCTCTGAGCAAATCACCCAGCACGTTCACTTCGTTGATAAGAAGCGTAAGCGGGAACTGCTCTCCCAGATGATTGGCGAAGGCAACTGGCAGCAGGTGCTGGTCTTTACCCGTACCAAACACGGCGCTAACCACCTGGCAGAACAGCTGAACAAAGATGGCATCCGCAGTGCGGCCATCCACGGCAACAAGAGCCAGGGGGCACGTACCCGTGCGCTGGCTGATTTCAAATCGGGCGACATTCGCGTGCTGGTGGCGACGGATATCGCCGCGCGCGGTCTCGACATTGAAGAGCTGCCGCACGTGGTGAACTACGAGCTGCCGAACGTCCCGGAAGATTACGTTCACCGTATCGGTCGTACTGGCCGTGCGGCGGCCACCGGTGAAGCGCTCTCTCTGGTTTGCGTCGATGAACACAAACTGCTGCACGACATCGAACGTCTGCTGAAAAAAGAGATCCCACGCATTGCCCTCGAAGGCTATGAAGTGGATGCTTCCATCAAAGCGGAGCCGATCCAGAATGGTCGCCAGCAGCGTGGCGGCGGCGGTGGTCGTGGACAGGGCGCAGGCGGTCGTAGCCAACAGCCGCGCCGTTCAGAAGGTGGCGCACCGAAAGCCGCAGCCAAACCGCCGCGTCGCACCGGTGATGCCAAACCCGCCGGGGAAAACCCATGGCGCAGCGGGGAAGCGAAACCCGCAGGTGAAGGCCAACGCCGACGCCGCCCGCGTAAACCTGCTTCAGCGCAGTAATCTGGAAGCCCGGCCGTAAAGCCGGGCTTTTCTTTTTGCGACAACCCCGCGAACGTGCCACAATAGTGGCTGTTTATACAGTATTTCAGGTTCCCCGATGGCTTTAACCGCTGCGCTCAAAGCGCAAATTGCCGCCTGGTATAAGGCGTTGCAACAGCAGATCCCCGACTTTATTCCCCGAGCCCCGCAGCGGCAGATGATTGCCGATGTGGCGAAGACGCTCGCCGGGGACGACGGACGGCATCTGGCGATTGAAGCCCCGACCGGCGTCGGGAAAACCCTCTCCTATTTAATTCCTGGCATTGCGATTGCTCGCGAAGAGCAAAAAACGCTGGTGGTCAGCACCGCCAACGTGGCCTTGCAGGATCAGATCTACAGCAAAGACCTGCCGCTGCTGCGCAAAATCATCCCTGAGCTGCGCTTCACCGCCGCGTTTGGGCGCGGGCGTTACGTCTGCCCGCGCAATCTGGCGGGGCTTGCCAGCACCGAAGCGACCCAGCAGGATCTGCTGGCGTTCCTCGACGATGACCTCACGCCAAACAACAAAGCCGAGCAGGAGCTGTGCGCGAAGCTTAAAGTCGATCTCGACGGCTACAAGTGGGACGGCCTGCGCGATCACACGGACAAAGCCATCAGCGATGACCTGTGGCGACGACTGAGCACCGATAAAGCCAGCTGTCTGAACCGCAACTGCCATTACTACCGCGAATGTCCGTTCTTCGTCGCGCGTCGTGAAATTCAGGAAGCGGAAGTGGTGGTGGCTAACCACGCGCTGGTAATGGCGGCGCTCGAGAGCGAATCGGTCCTGCCGGACCCGAAAAATCTCTTACTGGTCCTCGATGAAGGACACCATCTGCCGGACGTGGCGCGCGATGCCTTAGAAATGAGCGCGGAGATCACCGCCCCGTGGTTTCGTCTGCAGCTCGATCTGTTCTGCAAACTCATTGCCACCTGCATGGAACAGTTCCGCCCCAAAACCACGCCGCCGCTGGCGGTGCCTGAGCGATTGAGTGCCCATTGCGAAGAGATCTACGCGTTAATCGCCTCGCTGAACACCATTCTCGATCTCTATCTGCCTGCGACTCAGGAGGCCGAACATCGTTTTGCGATGGGCGAACTGCCGGAGGAGATCATGGAGATCTGCAAACAGCTGGCGAAGCATCTGGAAAAACTGCGCGGGCTGGCTGAGATGTTCCTCAACGATCTCAGCGAAAAAACCGGCACCCATGACGTGGTGCGCGTGCATCGCGTGCTGCTGCAGATGAACCGCGCACTGAGCATGTTTGAGAGCCAAAGCAAGCTGTGGCGGCTGGCGTCGATGGCTCAGGCCTCCGGCGCGCCGGTCACCAAATGGGCGACGCGGGACGCCAAAGACGGACAAATTCATCTCTACTTCCACTGCGTGGGCATTCGCGTCAGCGATCAGCTGGAGAAGCTCATCTGGCGCAGCGTGCCGCACGTGATCGTCACCTCCGCGACGTTGCGCTCCCTGAACAGCTTCTCGCGTTTGCAGGAGATGAGCGGTCTGAAAGAGAAAGCGGGCGACCGTTTTGTCTCACTGGATTCGCCGTTTAACCACTGCGAGCAGGGCAAACTGGTGATCCCAAAAATGCAGCACGAGCCGCTGATGGAGCACGAAGAGCAGCACATTGCCGAAATGGCCGCCTATTTCCGCGAGCAGGTCGAGAGCAAAAAATATCCCGGCATGCTGGTGCTGTTCGCCAGCAACCGCGCGATGCAGCTGTTTTTAACCTATGTCACTGACCTGCGTCTGTTGCTGCTCGTGCAGGGCGATCAGCCGCGCTATCGACTGGTGGAAACCCATCGCAAGCGCATCGACGGCGGCGAGCGCAGCGTGCTCGTCGGCTTGCAGTCTTTTGCAGAAGGTCTGGATCTGAAGGGCGATTACCTGACGCAGGTGCATATCCATAAAATCGCCTTCCCGCCGATCGACAGCCCGGTGGTGATCACCGAAGGCGAGTGGCTCAAAAGCCTCAACCGCTATCCGTTCGAAGTGCAAAGCCTGCCCGCGGCGTCATTCAACCTGATTCAGCAGGTGGGGCGACTGATCCGTAGCCACGGTTGCTGGGGCGAAATCGTCATTTATGATCGACGTCTGCTGACCAAAAACTACGGCCAGCGCCTGCTCAACGCGCTGCCGGTATTCCCGATCGAGCAGCCCGACGTGCCGGAAGTGACAAAGCGTCCGACGAAAGTGGTGGCGGCGCGGAAAAAAGCGCCCGGCGCGAGACGGCGTAGTCCCGGCAGAAAATAAGCAACACTATCGTTGATGGCTTTATCAGGGCTATAGTGTGTCTATGATGTTGCCAGGAGAAATGTCGTGGATTATCGCAAAATTATCAAAGAGGTAGGACGTGGGAAAAATCACGCCCGCGATCTGGATCAGGAAACCGCCCGCGCGCTGTACACCCACATGCTGAACGGCGATGTGCCGGAGCTGGAGATGGGCGGCATCTTAATTGCCCTGCGCATTAAAGGCGAAGGCGAAGCGGAGATGCGCGGGTTTTACGAGGCGATGCAGGCGCAAACCCTGCAACTGACACCGCCCGTCGCAAAGCCGATGCCGATTGTGATCCCGACCTATAACGGAGCGCGCAAACAGGCGAATCTCACGCCGTTGCTGGCGGTACTGCTCAACAAGCTGGGCTTTCCGGTGGTGGTGCACGGCGTCAGCGCCGATCCGACGCGCGTACTGACAGAAACCATATTTGAATTAATGGGCATTGCGCCCACTCTCCATGCCGGTCAGGCACAGGCCAAACTCGAAGGTCATCACCCGGTCTATATTCCGGTCAGCGCACTCTGTCCGCCGCTCGAAAAACAGCTGGATATGCGCTGGCGGATGGGCGTGCGTAACAGTGCGCATACTCTGGCAAAACTGGCGACGCCGTTTGCGGAAGATGCTGCGCTGCGTCTGTCGAGCGTTTCACACCCTGAATATGTCACTCGCGTGGCGGGTTTCTTCGCCGATATTGGCGGTAAAGGGCTGCTGATGCACGGCACCGAAGGCGAAGCCTACGCCAATCCGCAGCGCTGTCCGCAGATGACGCTGATCGACAAGCAGGGCACTCGTGTGGTGCTCGAGCGCGGTGAAGAGCCGCAGGGCGAATTGGTGCTCCCGACGGCGAAAGATGCTGAAACCACCGCCCGCTGGACCGAGCGCTGTCTCGCCGGAATTGAGCCGGTACCGCATTCACTGAAGCTACAGATGGCGTGCTGTCTGATGGCGACAGGGGAGACGGATTCCGTTGAGGCGGGGCTGGCGCGCGTAGCGCAGTATTTTTAGATAAAAAAAAGCCCGTCCGGTGAGGACGGGCAAACAAAGGGTAACAACAACAGGGTCAATGAGGGTTGGAGCAACTCGCCAGAGGGTGTAGCGAGCGATGGAGCATAATCCGTTGGGTTATTTGTAGATAACCGCAGTACCGCTAAGTTTGTTGTTGGTGTTAGCAGAGGTGATGGTGTATCCGCTTGCACCCGCAGCTGACGCTTTCTCAGCCAGTTTTGCTTCCAGACCGTCCAGCGTGGTCGCGCCTTCTGCACTCACCACACCGATTTTATTCATATTCTGCGCCTGAGCAGAAGTTACAGATTCCGCAGCGAATGCGCCAAATGACAGAGCAGACAGGGCAACAGCGGCAACAGCATATTTGATGGTTTTCATAGTTAATCTCTCGCAGGTTATTCTGTTAAGGGGACGATGTTCCGTCGATGTGATAAGTATCACGGTTTTTCGCGAAAGATAAAATCGAAGAGAATTGACAGCGTTGCTCAAAAAAATTGAATGACAAATAACTTATTGATTATTAATAAATTCAGAGAACCGTTTTACAGTTCTTGTCGCTTCGCTTTACAGACGAGGTGAAGAGGGCACGTTTTGCCACGCGATGTTGAAAAAAGCGTGAGCGTAAAGCTAACTGCTTGCCGCTTCGGTTTAGGTAAAGAAGAGTCAACGTAGCTGGCTGTCTTTAGATCCTCTGCGATTATATCCTGAGTGTGAAGTATTTTTTGAATCTTTATTCTGCTGACAGGTAATGCAAAGCCGCACGCCTGGCATGGCTTTACGTCGTGCCTCAGGGATAGGCTCGCCACACTCTTCGCACTCGACCAAACTTTCACCCTGCGGTAAATCGCTGCGAACGCGTGCAACAGCATCTTCAATCGTACTGTTGATCTGTTCGTTCACTGCATCGTCATTAGCCCAACCGGATGCCATATCCGTCTCCTGATAAGTAGAAGCACATAGTATGAATATGGGGTTAAAAAACGCACAGTCAAGAAGAGGGGGGGATAAAGCACTGCACCTGTTGGGCAGATGCAGCGGGTGTGCGGGGAACTATTTGTAGATGGTGGCTGTGCCGAACATATGATTGTCGCCGCTCGCGGATTCAACAACGAACCCTTTTGCCCCTTGTTCACGGGCTTTTTCTGCCAGCTTATGCTGGAGATCATCCAGATTGGCGGCCCCGGTGGCGGAGACGGTTCCGGCAGGGCGAAGCTGGCTGGTGTCGTTTTCGGCCGTCAGGGACTGAACGGACCATGCGGGAAACGATGCAGCGGCCAGGGCGCCAGCGGCAACGATGAGAGTCAGGTATTTTTTCATAATCACATCCTCTGAGTTTGAATGACAATGGGTGATTCAGATTAAGTTTAGAAGGTTAAAGAGTGTGATTTAGCGCAAAAATTTGATGGTGATCTGCTTATTTTTTGAACGATATAAACTGACAAATGATTGACAGATCATAGACATACAGGTTGCTGATTTTTAGTGATTTGTTGCGGTGGTAAGAGAGTTATTTACCGTTGGGCCCCCAGAGGGTATCTTACGCCGCTGTGAAAAGGAGAATGCCATGACTGCCCAAAAGCCGGGATTACACCCGCGTAACCGCCACCGTAGCTGCTACGACATGAATGCCTTGTGTCAAAGCTGCCCGCAACTGCAGGAATTTATCGTGCAGACCCCCGCGGGTGAACCCTCAGTTAATTTTGCCGATCCGCTGGCGGTAAAAGCGCTGAACAAGGCGCTTTTGGCCCATTTTTATGGCGTGGCGCACTGGGACATTCCGGAAGGTTTTCTCTGTCCACCGGTGCCGGGGCGTGCGGATTATATCCACCATCTGGCTGATTTACTGGCGGAAAGCAATGGCGGAGAGATCCCGAAACAGGCCACGGTGCTGGATATCGGCACCGGCGCGAACCTGATTTATCCCCTGATTGGCGCACATGAATATGGCTGGCGCTTTACCGGCAGCGAAACGGGCCCGGAAGCATTCGCCAGCGCGCAGGCGATTATCAACGGCAACGTGGGGTTAACCCGCGCCATCCGTTTGCGTCGTCAGAAAGATGCCTCCCTGATTTTCAACGGCATCATTCATAAGAATGAAAACTACGATGCCACGATGTGCAATCCGCCGTTCCATGATTCAGCAGCCACTGCCCGCGCGGGGAGCGAGCGCAAGCGCCGTAACCTCGGTCAGGCAGAAGATGGCGCGCTCAACTTTGGCGGCCAGCAGCACGAACTGTGGTGCGAAGGCGGCGAAGTGGCTTTCATCGAGAAGATGATCGCTGAAAGCCAGCAGTTTGGCCGTCAGGTGAAGTGGTTTACGACCCTGGTCTCTCGCGGGGATAATTTGCCGCCTCTTTACCGCGCACTGACGAACGTCGGCGCAGTGAAAGTGGTGAAAAAAGAGATGGCCCAGGGGCAGAAACAGAGCCGCTTTATCGCGTGGTCCTTTATGGATGATGCGAAACGCCGCCGTCCGTTCTGACAGGTTTTGCCCGGTGGCGCTGCGCTTACCGGGCTTATAGCGTAGGTTCTTGCAGCGGCGGCGGTGACCCTGGCGCAGGCAGCACCTGGTAGGTTTGCACCGGCGGCCGTACATCGGCGAGATCGAAATGTTTTTTCACCATGCTGTCGAGCGCAAATCGCACCGTCCACTGTTTGAGCGGCTGCGTGGTGAACGACACGCGCAGGGTAAAGGCGGTATTCGTCAGCCCGACAATCCCGGCGAACGACGGTTCGCCGATCACCAGCCCGCGGATATCTTCCATCTCCATCAGCTCCTCAACCGCTGCTCTCAGCGCCTGTTTCGCTTTATCCGCATCCTCATGACGATCCACGTCATAATTCGCCACTACTGAACCAATCCCGCGCACGAAGTTCGCAAAGGTCGTAATCGATGACCACGGGATGATGTGATACGCCCCGGTATCCTGGCGCACGCCGACCGACCGAATCGACATCCGTTCGACCGTGCCGGTTAATGGCCCAATCGTCACCAGATCGCCCGTATTCATCCCGTTCTCAAACTGGATAAAGATCCCGGTAATAATATCTTTCACCAGGGTTTGCGACCCGAAGGAGATGGCCAGACCCAGGGCACCGGCCCCCGCCAGCAGCGGGGCGATATTCACGCCGATTTCCGAGAGCACAATCATGATGGTGATGGTGCTGATAATGACTGCCAGCGCGTTGCGAAACAGGGTTAACAGCGTGCGGGCGCGAGCGCTGGGGAGCGGGCGTCCGTGAATATCGGAGACCAGACGGTTTTCGATCAGGCTGGCGAGTAGCGTCCAGCCGATGGCCGAGAAGAAGAGGATCAGCGCGATGCGGATCAGAATATCCACCGTCTTCTCGCCAGCGCCGTTGTGCATCCAGTTCCAGAAATCAAATAGGCTCCAGGCGCTGAGGAGCAGCATAATAGCGATGCAGACGGTCAGGATGCGCGCCACTTTCAGCGAGGCGGAGATCCAGCCGTTCACCCGTTTTTGCAGCTCGGGATAATTGCGCTGCACCTGCGGCGAAAGGGTGATGGTTTTTGAAATCCAGCGCGAGAGCAGGCCGGAGACAAAAGCCGCGATGCCAATGATCGCCAGACTGTGGAAGGTGGCGCCCATCATAAACTTCAGGCTGTTACCCGGATCGAACAGGGAGAAGAAGCACAGCACGATAAAATAGGCGCTGGCGAGCCAGTGCCAGACCAGCGCGAAGGCGCGGATAAACAAACTAAAGAAGGAGAGGGAGCGGTCGGCCAGATGCAGCAGCCCGGCGGTGATGGCTTTCTTATTGTGGAAAATCAGATACAGCGCCCAGACGGTAATACAGAGCATAATCAGCACGTTGGCGAGTGCGCCGATCTGCACGTTGACCTGATTCGAGATAATGGGTACCGCGACCAGCAGGCCGTAGCCAATCAACCCGCTCAGAATGCTGAGGCGCAGCGCCCAGTATTTTGCGCTCTGATCATTGACCGAAAACGGACGCAAATCCGGCACGCGTGGGCTGAAGATCAGACGTAAAAGGGCTTTGAAAAACTCGATCAGCGCGAAGGCGTTAAGGAACAGGCTTTGCTGGAAGGCGATAGTTTTACTTCCGGCGTTCAGGTTGTCGCTCAGGAGCTGACCGACAAACAGCGTCAGTGCCAGCAGGAGTAAATCAATCACAAAGGCGCCTGCAATCATCAGCGGCAGATGCAGCCAGCTGCTTTTTTCCCGATTTTTTCTGCGCCCCCACTCCCCCATCTTGCGATACAGCGGCCAGGCACACAGCCGCGCCAGCCAGTAAAAAGCGAAGATCGCCCCAGCCAGCATCAGAAAATGGCTGGCGGCATTGCCGAAGGTTTGCGGATTAAAGGCTTTATGCGGAGAGCCAATCAGATTGCGGTAGAGCTGCGCGAAGCGGGCGGAGAGGGCTTCGCCGTAGTGGCGGCTGACGTCAGTGACGTTCTCCAGCACGGTTTTGTCGCTGGTCACTTCCGGCGGCGTAATACTTGGGACTGGCTCCTGCGGCGGTGTTTTCGCCACGGTTCGTAGCTGATCGATCAGCTCTTTGCGCGAGGTATCATTCTCCAGCACATCCGCCAGCGCGCCATAGGCCGCTTTCTTTTGCTCAACGTCAGGTTCCGGCGCGGTGGCTGGCGGCTGAGAGGAGGACGCGCTGGTGGTGACGCCAGGGATGGTGACTGCCTGGGCGGGCGCACCGAACAGGCAAAGCAAAAGCAGCAGGATCCACGGCACGGCTTCCTCCGGTGAAGAAAATGTTCAGCAAAATGATAAGTATAGATGGCAGGCGGGGGAGGGAAGTTTTTGGGAACAATCCGGCATAAAAAAGCCGGGCCATTGAGAGGCCCGGCAGGTAGCAAGCAAAGCGATGATCAGGAGACGTGCTGCAAGAACTCCTGCAAGCGCTGGCTTGGCGGGTTCGCAATCAGCTCCTGCGGATTACCATCTTCCGCAATACGCCCTTTGTCGATGAAGATCAGTCGGGAGGCCACTTTCTCGGCAAAGCCGATTTCGTGGGTCACGATGACCATCGTCATCCCTTCTTCCGCCAGGTCCTGCATAACCTTTAATACTTCGTGACGCAGTTCCGGGTCGAGCGCGGAGGTAGGTTCATCGAACAGCATCATTTTCGGTTTCACGGCCAGCGCACGGGCGATAGCTACGCGCTGCTGCTGGCCGCCGGACAGCTCAGACGGGTAGTGGTGAGAACGCTCGGCAAGGCCGACTTTCGCCAGCAGCTCTTTCGCCAGCTTCTCAGCCGCCGCTTTGTTGGCTCCGCGCACGCGCAGAGGACCGAACATCACGTTTTCCAGCGCCGTCAGGTGCGGGAAGAGATAAAACTGCTGGAACACCATGCCAGCTTCCTGACGAATCAGGCGCTCGTCCACTTTCGGGTCATTGACCTTCAGGCCATCGACGATCAGATCGCCGCTGGTGATCTCTTCGAGCTTGTTGATGCAGCGCAGCAGGGTCGATTTACCCGAGCCTGACGGCCCGATAATCACGACCACTTCGCCCTGTTTGATATCCAGATCGATATTGTGCAGCACCTGGGTTGGACCAAAGTGCTTGGAGACGTTTTTAAATTCAATCACAGGATTTTCATCCTTCTTTCAAGGCGACGCAGAACAAAGCTCAGCAGCAGCGTAATAATCAGATAAACCACCGCCACGGCACTCCAGATTTCCAGTGCGCGGAAGTTACCGGCAATGATCTCCTGGCCCTGACGGGTCAATTCGGCCACGCCGATAACGATAAACAGCGAGGTATCCTTGATACTGATAATCCACTGGTTACCGAGCGGTGGCAGCATGCGGCGCAGCGCCAGCGGCAGGATCACGTGGCGGATGGTCTCACGACGAGACAGACCCAGCGCCAGACCCGCTTCGCTAAAGCCTTTATGAATCGACAGCACCGCGCCGCGCGTGATTTCCGCGATGTAGGCGCCGGAGTTGATCATAATGGTCACCACGGCGGCACTGAACGGGTCAATGCGCAGATCGGTGAAGGCCATTGGCAGGGCAAAGTAGATGAACATGACCTGCACGACGATAGGCGTCCCGCGGATCACTTCGATGAAAATCAGTGCGATGTGGTTAGCAATCCAGCCGCCGTAGGTGCGAGCGAAACCAGCCACGAGGCCGATAAACAACCCGCCAACCAGACCGAGGACCGAAATCCACAGGGTCATTTTGGCGCCTTCAAGCAAGAGAGGAATGGCAGGCCAGATGGCGCTCCAGTCAAACTGCATGATAATTTCCTGTTACCGTGGTTCTAAAAGTGCAGGGGCGAAAGGTCGCCCCTGAGCGTACTTCTTGTTTTAAGAATAATTATTTTGGCTCAGTGCCGAACCATTTTTTGTAGATTTCGTTGTACGTGCCGTTCTCACGCAGGGTTTTCAGCGCGCCGTTCACTTTGGTACGCAGATCGTCGCTGCCTTTCGGGAAGGCGATGCCGTACTGCTGCGCTTCTAAAGAGTCGCCCACGGCTTTGAACTTGCCGTTGCCCGCAGTTTTGATGAAGTACAGGATGTTTGGTGTGTCGTGCAGTACCGCGTCAGCGCGGTTGGTGCCCAGTTCCATGTAAGCGTTGTCGATGTTCGGGAACTGACGCAGGTCTTTGGTTTTGATGTTTGCTTTGGCGTAATCAACAGAGCCGGTGCCGCTTTTCACTGCAACCACTTTACCGTCGAGATCTTTCACGCTTTTTACGTCGTTGTTGTCCGCTTTCACCATCACCAGCAGGCCGCTTTTGTAGTAGCCATCGGAGAAGTCGATCGCTTTTTTACGTGCGTCAGTGATAGTGATACCCGCCAGCGCCACGTCAACGTTTTTGGTTTGCAGTGCCGGGACAATGCCGCTGAAGTCCATCGGCTTCAGGGTGTAGTCCAGTTTCAGTTCCTTCGCGATAGCCGCCCACAGATCCACGTCAAAACCAACGTACTGGTCGCCCTGTTTGAATTCAAACGGGACGAACGCGGTGTCGGTCGCGACAATCAGTTTTTTATCTGCAGCGTGAGAGGACATGGCAAAAGCCAGGGTAAGTGCAGCCAGTGAAACTTTTAATACAGACTTCATAGCATTTCCTTTTATATCCACGGGGCGATCCCCTGCGAGAACAAACGGCTACATGAAAAAATCGTGCCAACATTGCAACTCATTGTTTTGCAAAGAGGATGATGTCATGTGTTGCACAATAAACGATGCAAACCCCTTTTGATGCACCATAATGGAGCGCTGTTTTGGTGCAGTCGGGTTTGCACAGCCGACGGGTGGCTATTAAGCGCAAATAACGGCGATAAAACAATCTTTCGTTAACGATTTTGTGAGGTGATTATTACAACTAATTTACTTTTGCGGGAGGGGAGAGCCAAAGCGTGCACCATAAACGTGCAAAACCCCCGCCGGGTGGCGAGGGTTTAATCGATAATTCGTATGGATTATTCGATGTTAGATTCGATAAACCACAGGAATTGATCCAGATCGCGGGAAGCCGCGGTTAAGATATCTGCGGTGTCTTCGTCTTTGGTTTCACCGATCGCTTTACGCACGTCGTTGGCGACAACCGCATAACGATCCGCCAGCTCTTTCAGGTGATCCTGCACGGTATGAATGTCCAGCGGGTAGCTTTTCAGCGGGGTTTTGCTGTTAATCACCTGCGTGGTACCCAGTGCAACGCCGCCCAGCTGCACGGCACGTTCTGCCATGGTGTCCAGGTGAGTCACTAACGCGGTTCGGAATCCATCCAGCATTTCATGAACGGCAATAAAGTTTGCGCCGCGCATATTCCAGTGGGCCTGTTTAGTGATCAATGACAGGTCAATGAACTGGATCACCTGGCGATTCAGCAGCTCAATCGTTGCTTTCTTATCGCTATCCGAGACATCGTTACGGGTATAAAGCAGATTAGACGCTTTCGTTTTAACCAGTTTAGCGGTACTCATAATCTCATATCCTCTTGATGTTTTATGTTCCAGGTAATTACCGGAAATAAGTATAGCACCGCTTTTATAATCTGCCGGAATGGCTGTGCCTATCGGTTTAATAGTGCAATGGAGTGAGTTTTAGTAACTCGTTGATATTGAAGGGTTGTATTTTATTTTATGCGGATGAGTCTTAATTACTTCATCTTTTTATGAACGTGAGGGGATATTTCACATCGATGACAAAAAATGTAAGAAAATAACAATATGGACAAGTTGGCCTCTATTCTGCATGGCTGAATAAACCATGCAGAATAGAGAGCATTAATTGACGTCGACTTTCTTGATTTTGGTTTCAGGCCGCATGGTGAGCGTCGATCCCATCGACGCGGCAATAATGGAGCACAGCGCCAGCGTCTGAGTTAAGGTCAGGCTTTCGCCGAGGAAAACCATGCCGGACATAGCGGCGAGCGCCGGTTCCATACTCATCAGGGTGCCGAAGATACGGGTCGGTAATCGCGTCAGGGCGATCATTTCGAGAGAGTAGGGCAGCGCGGTGGAGAGTACCGCAACCGCCAGACCAATCGGCAAAATGGACCACTGCCAGATGGATTCCGTCGCTTGTGCCATGCCGATTGGCACAAAGATGATGGCTGCAATCAGCGAGCCGAGCGCCACGGTGGCCGGGCCGTGCTCTTCTCCCGCACGCTGCCCGGTGAGGATGTATACTGCCCAGCAGGCTCCAGCGCCCAGCGCCAGCGCGGCACCGGTTAAATCGACGTGAGAGATGTTCTGCCCCAGCGGCAGCAGGAACCACAGACCGAGAACGGCCAGCACCACCCAGACAAAATCCACGGGGCGACGAGAAGAGAAAAGGGCCACGGCCAGCGGGCCGGTGAACTCCAGCGCGACGGCAATGCCCAGCGGCACAGTCTGAATCGACAGATAAAAGAGATAGTTCATGCCGCCCAGTGACAGCCCGTAAAACAGCAGCGGCAGGCGTTGCTCTTTTTTGAATCTCAGACGCCACGGTTTAAAGATGACCACCAGAATCAGAGTGCCCAGCGCAATACGCAGGGCAGTCACACCCGGCGCGCCGACCAGCGGAAAGAGGGATTTAGCCAGTGATGCGCCACTCTGAATGGACAACATAGCGATGAGTATTACGACGATGGGCAACCAGACTGGCGCCTTGCGAGACATCCCCGGCATCCTTTCTCCTGTCAATTTTTGTCAAATGGCGTAAGGTTCGCAGTGTAATTGAAATAAACGACGAGCGGTTGAGACTTTGTTGAAAAAAAAAGCCAGAAAATCCGTAAAATGACTCTTTATTGATGGTTTATTCAGCTAACAGATTAGGATTAATCTGGATGAATGTAACGCCATTGGCGCGCAGAATCAGCGTATTAATGTAGAAATTCCGCGTTTTTTGAATGAGATAGCTGCGCCTTGAAATGTTCTGTTACATCAAAGGCTGGGTTAGACAATACGAATCACAAAGAGTTTCACAAGATTTTTTGATATATTTAAAACTTACGGATTTACTTGAAGCACATTTGAGGTGGTTATGAAAAAAATTGCATGTCTTTCAGCACTGGCCGCTGTTCTGGCTGTTTCCGCAGGTACCGCTGTAGCTGCTACTTCCACTGTTACCGGTGGTTACGCTCAGAGCGATATGCAGGGCGTAGTAAACAAAGCTAACGGTTTCAACCTGAAGTACCGCTACGAGCAGGACAACAACCCGCTGGGCGTGATCGGTTCTTTCACTTACACCGAGAAAGATCGTACTGAAGATGGCGCTTATAACAAAGCTCAGTACTACGGTGTGACCGCTGGTCCTGCTTACCGCCTGAACGACTGGGCAAGCATCTACGGTGTTGTAGGTGTTGGCTACGGTAAATTCCAGCAGACTGAAAACCAGGGTCTGAACCGCACTGCATCTACCAGCGACTACGGTTTCTCTTACGGCGCAGGTATGCAGTTCAACCCAATCGAAAACGTTGCTCTGGACTTCTCCTATGAGCAGAGCCGTATCCGCAACGTTGACGTTGGCACCTGGATCGCAGGCGTGGGTTACCGCTTCTAATCACTTCGGTGAGCCAGTAAAAAATCCGCCCAATGTGGCGGATTTTTTTTTATGTTTTTACCCTCTCCCATGGGGAGAGGGCATCAGGCCGCACCTTACCTATCTGCTTTTCACCTCAAAAAGATCTGTACCCAAATGGGTATACTCCACTTTCTGTAGCTTGAAGTTAGTAATGTAGACCGGCGGCGCTTTCTTGTTGGACATGAAAGGGTAGCTGTTAGCGATCTCTTTGGCAGAAATTCCCGTCCACTGCGAGAAGAAGCTCAGGAAATCATTCGCGGAACGGCGCGCTTTGATGATGCGATGGGTTTTATCATCGCTCGACAGCACCATAAACGGCACCTGGAAGTTCTGCTGGAACTTATCGTCGTGGGCCAGGTACTGCACCTCTTTGCCGCGCTCTTTGAATGCCAGACCGTGATCCGAGAAGTAGACCATCGAGAAGCTATCGCCGGTATTACGCAGCTGGGTATAGAGCTTGTTCAGCAGATCGTCGGTCTGGGTCATGGTATAGAGATAGCAGGAGGTCTCTTTCGACTGCACAAACTCCGCGTATTTCCCCTGCGTACGATCGCAGGCCTGCGGGTGAGAACCCATTAGATGCAGGACAATTAGCTGCGGCTGGGTGCGCTGGCTGGCAAATACCTGCGACGTCATCTTGAGCAACGCTTCGTCTTTGGTATTTTTATCCGCCTCAAAATCTCCGTTTTTCAGGAACTGCGCTTCGTCCGCACGCTTGGCGATACTGGCTATGGCCGTATCGTACTCGCCGATTTGTCCCTGATTCGAGAACCACCAGGTCTGGAAACCGGCGCGGTTAGCCAGAGTGACAAAGTTATCCTGATACTGCGGTTTACCGTCCACGACGCGGCTGAGCGTCAGGCCGAGCGATTTCTGCGTCGAGCCGCTTGCCGCCACGTAATCCGTAAACAGGGTGCCGTTCACCGAGCTGGCAAACGGCGTGTTATTCCAGTGACCGCCGAATGCGCCCAGCGCATCGCGACGCGCGCTCTCGCCGATCACCACCACGTAGGTGTGATATTTCGGTTTCACGGCCAGCACGTTCCAGGTGTCTTTCATATTCGAAAGCTCAGCCATACGCGTCTGCTCGTCGAGCACTTCTTTATTGTTGACCACAATATCTTTGACGAAGCGGAACACCGGATAGCCGGTGTCTTTCAGCTTGAACACGCCGCCCCAGGCCAGGTTTTGTACCGGTGCGACAAAGAATGTCGCCACGCCGATGACCAGGCACAGGTTTTCAATCATGCTCCACGGCTTTTTCTCTTGCGGCTTACGGCGCACGGCAATCACGCCGAGCGCAAAAATAAACAGGCCGATGACGTAGCTGTACCACGGGAAGATCGTCAGGATCTCCGTGGACTCTTCCATATTGGTGGAGTGCAGCGCCAGCAGGGTGTTGAAGTTGGGCGCGCCATAGGCCTGACCAAAGGGGTAGTACATCGCCGCCACGACAGAGCAGATGCCGACCACCACTTTTTGTGCACGCGGCGCGCTGCGCCACATCAAATGCAGCAGACAGGTAAAGGCCACGGCGTAAAGCAGACTAAAGGGATAGCCCAGCGCAAAGTTAATGAGCAGCGATTGCAGAAAGTAGAATCCCGTCCACGGGCTTAAGGCCCGACTGCGGGTAATTAATGTTTCTTTCAGGGTTAAATTCATAGGTCACTATCGTGAAAACGCCATGTGCTCACCCTGGCGTCGAGGGCAAAGCCTGCCTGACAGTGCGTGGAGAGGGAATGAGGGTCCGCTTCAGCGAGCCGCAAATGGTGCAGGGCTGCAAGAAGATAGAGCCAGTCGGCATTCAGGTCAACAGTTGCTAAGAAGATGTTTTGCGAGAGGGATTACAAATCCGTAAAAAAGATCGGGAATTGGGGGCTAACAGGGCAGTTTGCGCGGGAATTGTGACGAAAAAATGAAAGCGGCGTACCGCGACGCCGCTTAGTGGGATGGCTTGTCGTTCTGCTGTGGTTTGCCGTTGATCATATCGCACAGCATGTTCAGCAGCATTAAGCGTACTTTAAAGGGGGAGTGGCTAAACACTTTCATACACCTCTTGAATTCGTTCATGTGACCTCCTGATTTCGGATCCCTTCGATCCGTGAAGGGTGACTGCATTACATACAGATATAGCACAGGCTATATTGTATAGCTATGGCTAATTCGTTAATTTTTTGTGCTTGTAGAGGGATGGTTTACACTGTGCGCTCTCGTTACAGGACGCCAGGGGCGTCAACCCACTGAGGAAGTGCAATGAACCGTCGCGCAGGTAAGCCAACTACAAAAAAAAAGACGCAACTGGTGAATGTTGAAGAGCATGTTGAAGGGTTTCGTCAGGTGCGTGAGGCGCACCGTCGCGAGCTGATTGATGACTACGTTGAGCTGATTTCCGATCTCTTTCGCGAGGTCGGGGAAGCGCGTCAGGTGGATATGGCTGCCCGCCTGGGCGTGTCGCAGCCCACGGTTGCCAAAATGTTAAAACGCCTGGCCTCGGTCGGGCTGATTGAAATGATCCCGTGGCGCGGGGTGTTCCTGACGCCGGAAGGGGAAAAACTGGCGCAGGAAAGTCGCGAGCGCCATCAGATCGTCGAAAACTTCCTGCTGGTGCTGGGCGTGAGCGAAGACATCGCTCGCCGCGATTCGGAAGGGATTGAACACCACGTCAGCGAAGAGACGCTGGAGAAATTCCGCGAGTTCACGCTCAAATTCGGATCGGCTGCTGAATGAACATTCCGGGGCTGCGGGCGCTCGCCCGCGATCGCTTTTTGCATCTTCTGTTACTGATTGGCGTCGGGCTGAGCTTTTTCGTGCCCTTTGCGCCCGCCGCCTGGCCGGCGGCTATCGACTGGCACACCATCATTACCCTGAGCGGGCTGATGATGCTTACCAAAGGGGTGGAGCAGAGCGGCTATTTCGACGTCATCGGGCGCAAAATGGTGCGCCGCTTTGCCACCGAGCGAAAGCTGTCGCTGTTTATGGTGCTGGCCGCCGCGCTGCTCTCCACCTTTCTGACCAACGACGTGGCGCTGTTTATCGTCGTGCCTTTGACTCTGACGCTGCGCAAGCTGTGTGAGATCCCGGTCAATCGGCTGATTATCTTCGAAGCGCTGGCGGTTAACGCCGGATCGCTGCTGACGCCGATCGGCAACCCGCAAAACATACTCCTCTGGGGGCGCTCCGGGCTGTCGTTCACGGCGTTCACCTGGCAAATGGCGCCTCTGGCGCTGGTGATGATGCTCTCCCTGCTGGCGGTGTGCTGGTTCGCCTTTCCGAATAAAGCGCTCAACTACCACACCGGAACCCAGGCCTCGTCATGGAATCCGCGGCTGGTGTGGGGTTGTCTGGCCCTGTATATCGTTTTCCTGACGGCGCTGGAACTGAAGCTGGCGCTGTGGGGCGCCCTGCTGGTGGCGGGCGGTTTTTTACTCCTGGCGCGCCGGGTGCTGATCAGCGTTGACTGGACGCTGCTGCTGGTATTCATGGCGATGTTTATCGACGTGCATCTGCTGATTCAACTTCCCGCCCTGCAGAATTCCCTGCACAGCGTCAGCGGACTGTCTCCGCTCGGCCTGTGGCTGACGGCAATTGGCCTGTCGCAATTTATCAGCAACGTCCCGTCGACTATCCTGCTGATCAACTACGTCCCGCCAACCGCGCTGCTGGCCTGGGCTGTGAACGTGGGCGGATTCGGCTTACTGCCGGGATCGCTCGCCAATCTGATCGCTCTGCGCATGGCAAACAACCGCCGGATCTGGTGGCGATTCCACCTCTGGTCCCTGCCAATGCTGGTCTGGGCGGCCGCCGTCGGTTTCGGATTATTCCTTCTCATATAGTGCGCTAATTGTCAGGTTTTCCTGGCAAATGTATAGCAACGTCCTAACTTTAGTGAACGGCATAAATGTGATGCCGTTCACTGACAGGAACGTTGTTGGCATATGGCAGACGAAAACGAAACCTCAGAACAAAACGAAAAACCAGAGCGCAAAGGTCCCGGGAAAAAACCGTTAATCATTCTTGGGATCGTGGTGGTGGTGATGGTCGTCGCGGCGCTGGTGTGGTGGTTTCTCACCCGCAACGAAGAGACGACGGATGACGCCTTTACCGATGCCAACGTGGTGACTATTGCCCCGAAAGCGGCAGGCTACGTCACGGATCTGCGGGTGCGCGATAACCAGCGGGTCAGGAAGGGCGATCTGCTGGTAGTCATCGATCCGCGTGATACTACCGCTCAGCGCGATCAGGCCCAGGCGCAGTTAGGCCTGGCCGTGGCACAGCTGCATCAGGCGCAGGCCCAGCTGGCGCTGTCGAAGGTGCAATATCCCGCCCAGCGCGATGAAGCCAAAGCTCAGGTCCTGAAAGCGCAGGCGGATATGGCGAATGCGCAGGCCGAGTATCGCCGCCAGCGCGGTGTCGATCCCCGCGCCACCACCCAACAAAGTATTGATTCCGCGAATGCCCAGCTGCGCAGCGCGCAGGCCGGGCTTGCCAGTGCGCAGGCTCAGCTGGAAGTAGCGGAGCAAGTTCAGCTCCAGATCCGCCAGCAGGAGACCAACGTCGAAGCGCGTGAACGTCAGGTCGATCAGGCGAAAGCCCAGCTCGAAACCGCCAACCTGAATCTCTCCTATACCAAAGTGCGCGCCCCGTTCGATGGGTTTGTCACCAAGCGTAACGTTCAGACGGGCACCCTGGTGCAGGCCGGTACGGCGCTGTTTTCGCTGGTGTCGCCGGACATCTGGGTGGTGGCCAACTTCAAAGAGTCTCAGCTTGAGCGCATGCGCCCCGGTAATAAGGTGGCGATCACCGTCGATGCCTGGCCGAACATAAAACTCGAAGGCCACATCGACAGTATCCAGCAGGGGAGCGGCTCGCGCTTCTCGGCCTTCCCGGCGGAAAACGCCACCGGCAACTTTGTGAAAATCGTGCAGCGCGTTCCGGTCAAAATCGTCATCGACAAAGGACTGGACCCGAACATGCCTCTGCCGCTGGGGCTCTCCGTTGCGCCGAAGGTCACACTGGAATGACGGACCACAGCCACGAAAACTGGCGGCCCGCCAGTAATCCCTGGGCGGTGGCGATTGTCGTCACGCTGGCGGTGTTTATGGAGATCCTCGACACCACCATCGTCAACGTGGCGCTCCCGCACGTGGCCGGTTCGCTCTCGGCCAGCTACGACGAATCGACCTGGGTGCTCACCAGCTATCTGGTCGCCAACGGCATCGTGCTGCCCATCTCGGCGTTTCTCAGCCGGGTGTTTGGCCGCAAGCAGTTCTTCCTGATCTGCATCGTGATGTTCACTATCTGCTCCTTCCTGTGCGGGATAGCCACGGAGCTGTGGCAAATCATTCTGTTTCGCATCATGCAGGGCTTTTTTGGCGGCGGGCTTCAGCCCACGCAACAGTCGGTGCTGCTTGACTACTTCAAACCCGAAGATCGCGGCAAAGCCTTTGGCCTGTCGTCGATCGCGATCATCGTGGCCCCGGTGCTGGGGCCGACGCTCGGCGGCTGGATCACCGATAACTACTCCTGGCGCTGGGTCTTCTTTATCAATATTCCGGTTGGCATCGTGACGGTGCTGGCGATTTATCAGCTGCTGGAAGATCCGCCGTGGGAGCGCAAATCCGAAGAGAAACTCTCCATCGACTGGACGGGGATTGGCCTGATCGCCCTTGGGCTCGGCTGTCTGCAGGTGATGCTCGATCGCGGCGAAGATGACGACTGGTTCTACTCGAACTTTATCCGCACCTTCGCGGTACTGACGCTTATTGGCATTATCGGCGCGATTTACTGGCTCCTTTACGCCAAAAAACCGGTGGTGGATTTGCGCTGCATGAAGGACAAAAACTTTGCCGTGGCCTGTCTGCTGATGGGCGGGATGGCGATGATTTTGTACGGCAGTTCGGTGGTGATCCCGCAGCTCGCCCAGCAGGATTTGGGCTACACCGCCACCTGGTCCGGGATGGTGCTCTCGCCCGGCGCGGTGCTGATTGTCCTGACCATCCCGCTGGTGCTGAAACTGATGCCCATCGTGCAAACGCGGTGGATCATCGCCTTTGGTTTCGCCTGTCTGGCGGTGTCGTTCTTCTGGTCGCGAACTCTGACGCCGGATATCGATTTCGAGACGCTGGTGCTGTTTCGTAGCGCCCAGTCGTTCGGGCTGGGGTTCCTGTTTGTTCCGCTCACCACCATCGCCTTTATTTCGATACCCAGACAGCTCAACGGCGACGCCGCCGCGCTCTTCACCATGTTCCGTAACGTGGCCGGATCGATCGGGATTTCGCTCTCGACCGCCGCCATCACGGAGCGCGCCCAGACGCACAGCGCGCATCTGGCCTATCACGCCTCGCCGTTTAACGAGCAGTTCCAGCTGGCGCTGCGGGAGTCGGCGCAGGCGATCCAGAACTTCACCACCCAGGTCGGCAACCCGCTGGATATCGCCACCGGGCGCATGTACCAGACCATGATTGAACAGTCGCGCTTTCTGGCCTACGTGGACGTTTTCACGATCCTGAGCGCGGTCGCATTACTGCTTATTCCGTTTTGTTTGTTGCTCTCGCCGGTGAAAAGCGAAGGCAGTGCAGGAGCACATTGATGATCTACACACGTTTGTCCCCCCTGTTTTTAGTGTTGCTGTTAGCCGGGTGCGCCGTGGGGCCGGACTACCAGCCGCCCGCGCCAAATACGCCCGCGAAGTGGAACGATCCGGGCGATGCGGAGGTGAAATCGAAAGCCGAGAGCAAGGCGGTGAACCCCCGCTGGTGGAAGACCTTTGGCTCCCCACAGCTCGACAGTCTGATTGACCGGGCGATTGCCGGAAACCTCTCGCTGCAACAGACGGTCCTGCGCATCGCCGGGGCGCGCGAGCAAATTACCCAGGCGGGCGGGGCCTTTTATCCCTCGGTGAACGGCAATTTACAGGCCACCCGCCAGCAGCTGGGTCTGGAAGGTGAACTGAAATCGCATGGGGTTTACGACCAGATAGATAACGTCGACCCGGATCTGAAAGGCGCGCTGGGCCCGCTCACTCAGCCGGTGAACCTCTATCAGGGCAGCTTTGACGCCCAGTGGGAGCTCGATCTGTGGGGCAAAGTGCGCCGTCAGGTGGAAGGCGCAGAGGCGCAGCAGCGGGCGGCGATTGAGCAGCGTAATGACGCGCTGGTCTCCCTGGAAGCCGAAGTGGCGCGCGCCTGGCTGCAGCTGCGAGGCGCGCAAAGCGTGATGGCGACGCTCAATACGCAAATCGAGAGCGCGCAGCAAACCCTCGATCTGACCGAGAGCCGCCAGCGCGGCGGGCTCTCGCCGCAGATGGATGTGGAAAACGCTCGCGCGCAGCTGGGCAATCTGGAAGCCCAGCTCCCGCAATATCAGGCGCAGGAGCGTCAGGCGATGAACGGCCTGGCGATTTTGCTCGGCAAACCGCCGGGTGCGCTGGATGGCGAGCTGCGTTCCGTTCAACCGCTCCCGGCGTTGCCGGAGATTGTGCCGACGGGCATCCCGTCAACCCTGGCCCGCCGTCGCCCGGACGTGCGCGAGGCGGAAGCCAATCTTCATGCGGCGACGGCGCAAATCGGCGTTTCCGTCGCCGAGCTGTTCCCGAGCGTGTCGCTCTCCGGGCAGTTTGGCCTGCGCAACAGCGAAACCAACTGGCTCACGGACTGGAGCAGCCATTTTTACAGCGTCGGCCCGCAGGTTTCGATCCCGATTTTCCAGGGCGGACGGCTGGTCTCCAGCGTCAAAGTGGCGCGCGCGCAGCAGGGGGCCGCGGTGCTGGACTATCGCCAGACGGTACTCACCGCGCTGGGGGATGTGGAAAACGCGCTGGTCAGCTATCGCACGGATCAGCAGCGTGAAGCGGGTTTAGGCAAAACCATCGATGCGCTGCAAAACGCATTCGATCTGGCGAGCGACAGCTATCGCCAGGGGATAGCCAGCTTTATCGACGTGCTGGATGCCCAGCGCCAGCTGGCTCAGGCGCAACAGCAGCGCGCGCAGGCCCAGGTGCAAAGTGCGCTCGATCTGGTGGCGCTCTACAAGGCCCTCGGCGGGGGCTGGGAGCCGTATCAGCAGGTGAATTTGCCGGATTATTCGGTATTTGGCGACGCCCCGCGCGGATAACGTTCAGAGGATTGGGCAAGAAACAGACAGGAACGCCACATTCGCGTTTTGCTGGGGCGGAGTATAACTATCCGGCACCCATCAAACGAACACTGTGAGGAACGTCATATGCGTTATCAAAAACTGGGCAATACCGGTCTGTTTGTTTCTGAACTCTGCCTCGGCACCATGACCTTCGGGGGCGAAGGCGGCATGTGGGGTAAAATTGGTCAGCTCCAGCAGAGCGAGGCGGAAAAGCTGGTAGGCCGCGCGCTGGATGCCGGAATTAACTTTATCGATACCGCCAACGTCTACTCGGAAGGGCGCTCGGAGGAGATCACCGGCCAGGCGCTGAAAAATCTTAAGATCCCGCGTGAAAATGTGGTCGTTGCCACCAAAGTCTTCGGCGAAACCGGCACGGCAGGCGTCAACTCGCGCGGCAGCTCGCGCTATCACATCATCAATAGCGTCAAAGAGAGTCTGCGCCGCATGCAGCTCGATCATATCGATCTTTATCAGCTGCACGGTTTCGACCCGGCAACGCCAATCGAAGAGACGCTCTACGCCCTGGATAATCTGGTGCAGCACGGCCATGTGCGCTACATCGGGGTGTCGAACTGGGCGGCGTGGCAGATCACCAAAGCGCTGGGGATCTCCGAGCGTCTTGGGCTGGCGCGGTTTGCTTCGCTTCAGGCGTACTACACCATCGCCGGGCGCGATCTGGAGCGTGAATTAGTGCCGATGATGCAAAGCGAAGGCGTCGGGCTGATGGTCTGGAGCCCGCTGGCCGGTGGTTTGCTGAGCGGGAAGTATAGCCGCGACGGTCAGAGCGAAGCAGGCAGTCGTCGTCAGGAGTTTGACTTCCCGCCGGTGGAGAAAGAGCGCGCGTTCGACTGTGTCGATGTGATGCGCACCATTGCCGAGAGCAAAGGCGTGTCGGTGGCGCAGATCGCGCTGGCGTGGCTGCTGCATCAGAAGGTGGTGAGCAGCGTGATCATTGGCGCCAAACGCGTTGACCAGCTTGATGACAATATCGCCGCGACCGCAATTCGTCTGAGCGACGATGAACTGCACCAGCTCGACGCCGTCAGCGCGCTGCCGCGGGAATATCCGGGCTGGATGCTGGAGCGTCAGGGCGAATATCGCCAGAATCAGCTGAAGGGTTAACCTCCATCGCCGGGCGGCGCTGCGCTTGCCCGGCCTACAAAAAACACACACAAATCCACGAACGTAGGCCGGATAAGCGAAGCGCCATCCGGCTTTTTTATTTCTATCCCGCTCACAAAAAACGATCCTTCCCTTTGCTTGATTTTTCATCTTTGGCTATATGACTAGTCATGAAATTTAAATGACTAGTCATATAGGGAGAGACCATGAAGCAATCACTGCCAGCAAACTTTTTATGGGGTAACTCGGTGTCCAGCATGCAGACCGAGGGGGCGTGGAACGAGGGCGGAAAAGGCATGTCGGTGTACGACATCCGCGAAGCCGGTGAAAACGCCTCGGACTGGAAAGTCGCCACCGACTCCTATCATCGCTATAAAGAAGATTTCGACCTGATGCAGGATCTGGGCATGAACTGCTACCGCTTCCAGATCTCCTGGAGCCGCATCTGCCCGCAGGGCGACGGCGAATTCAACGAAGAGGGCATCGCGTTCTACGATCGTTTCATCAACGATCTCATCGCGCGCGGTATCGAGCCGATGGTCTGCCTGTATCACTTCGACATGCCGCTGGCGCTGGCCCAGGAGTACAACGGCTTTAACGACCGTCGGGTGCTGGACGCGTTTGTGCGCTACGGCAAAAAGATGATCGACTGCTACGGCGACCGCGTGAAGTACTGGCTGACCTTCAACGAGCAGAACATTTTCCACATGCCGGAAGCGTTCCGGGTGTCGGGCTACATGAACGGCGAGCAAACCCTGCGTGAACTGTACGAAATTCAGCACCATACGATGGTGGCGCACATGGCGCTGACGGAGTATCTGCATCAGGCCAAACCGGGCCAGATGATGGGCGGCATGCTGGCGCATCAGCTCATTTATCCGGCGACCTGCAAACCGCGCGATATCTTCTGCGCTCAGCAGTACGACGAATTCCTCAACCAGAACCTGCTGCGCGTCTTTGCGGGGCAAGGCTACAGCCCGGCGGTGATGGCGGTGGTTGAGCAGCAAGGCTTCGGCGATATCTATCGCGCGGAAGATCTGGCTCTGCTGGCGCGCACCAAAAACGACTTCATGGCCTTCAGCTACTACGCGAGTAAAACCCTCGACAGCGACCCGATCCCGGAAGGCACGCCGGTCAACTACTACCTGGCACACGGCGAGAAAAACAACCCGTTCCTGAAAGCCACCGAATGGAACTGGCAGATCGACCCGCTCGGTTTCCGCACCATCATCACCCGCTACTACAACGACTGGCGTCTGCCGGTGTTCCCGATTGAAAACGGCATCGGGGTGATTGAGTCCTGGGACGGCGTGAATCCGGTCGAAGATGACTACCGCATCGACTATCACCGCAAGCATTTCGAGGCGATGAAAGCGGCGATCTTCGAAGACGGTGCGCAGGTGATCGGCTATCTCGGCTGGGGTTTGATCGACATTCTCAGCTCCCAGGGCGACATGCGTAAACGCTACGGCGTGGTGTATGTCAACCGCGAGAACCACGATCTTAAAGATATGAAACGCGTGCCGAAAAAGAGCTACGCGTGGTTAAAACAGGCTATTCATAGCAACGGAAGCGAGCTGTAAGTCGTACGCTGCCGGACCGGTTTTTGTGACTGATTGATGGGAAATATCCGCTATGTCTGATACAAAAATTACACCTGCGATGCAGTCGTTTGTCGACAGATTTGTTGAGTTCTCCGCGCGCCTGGCCAACCAGGTGCACTTACGCTCCCTGCGCGATGCCTTCGCCACGGTGATGCCGATCTTCATCCTTGCCGGTCTTGCGGTACTGGTGAATAACGTGGTGTTTCCGTGGGTGCTGGAGGGTGAAACTCTCGCCCAGTTCAAAGTGTGGGGCGAGGCGATCATCAACGGCACGCTGAACATCGCGGCGCTGTTGCTGGCCCCAATGATTGCCTGGTCGCTGGCGCGCAACAAAGATTTTGACAACCCGGTTTCGGCAGTGGTTATCGCCGTCAGCAGTTTTATCATTATGATGCCGATGCAGTTGCAATTAGTGCCCGTCGGCAGCCAGACTGCGGTGAACGTCACCCAGGTGCTGACGTTCGGCAATATTGGCTCGACGGGGATTTTTGCCGGCGTGCTGATCGGCCTGATCTCTACCGAAGTGTTTATCGCCATTTCGCGCCTGAAAGCATTGCACATTTCGCTCGGCGAGAACGTCCCGCCTGCGGTGAGTAAATCCTTTACGGCGCTGATCCCGACCATCATCACGCTTTCGCTCTTCGCCGTTGTGGCGGCGCTGCTGGCGAACGTACTGCACACGGATCTGATCCACCTGATCACCCATTTCATCCAGCAGCCGCTGCGACTGATTAACACCAGTCTGCCCGGCACCATTTTTATCTACAGCTTCGGGAATTTCCTGTTTACGCTCGGTATTCACCAGTCGGTGGTGAACAGCGTGATTCTGGAACCTTTCCTGTTAATCAACACCAATGAGAACATGCTGGCCTTCGCCAACGGTCAGCCGATCCCGCATATCATCAACAATATTTTTGTCCCGACCTTCGGGATGATTGGCGGGACAGGCAGCACTATTTCGCTGCTGATCGCCATCTTCATCTTCTCGCGCCAGAAATCGGCCAAACAGGTGGCGCGCCTGTCGCTGGCGCCGGGGCTGTTTAACATCAACGAGCCGGTGATTTTTGGCCTGCCGATTGTCTTTAACCTGCCGTTGATGATCCCGTTTGTGTTACTTCCGGCGATCGGGATTTACTTCGCCTGGCTCTGTACCACGCTCGGGCTGATGTCGCGCTGCGTGGTGATGATCCCATGGACCACGCCGCCGATACTCAGCGCCTGGCTGGCGACGGCGGGGGACTGGCGGGCGGTGGTGGTTCAGTTGGCAATCATTGTATTTGGTGTATTCTTCTACCTGCCTTTCCTCAAGATTGCTGAGAGGGTGGCGTTGAAAAACAGTGTGATAGCGGATTAATCAAAAGGAAAAGGCATGGCGGCGAAGTACATCACCATCGCGCGGGAAATTAAGAAACGCATTATCAGCCAGCAGTATGCCGCCAATGAACCGCTGCCAGACCAGTTTGCGCTGGCGGCGGAGTTCAGCACCAGCCGGATGACCATCCAGCAGGCGATGCGCCAGCTGATCGTCGAAGGGCTGGTCTACACGCGCCAGGGGCAGGGGACTTTTATTCGTAAAAACTTCCTGCAACTCTCCCAGTGGGATCTCTCCGGCAGCGACTACTTCGGCGCGACCAAAACCTGGGAACATCTCGGGACGGTGAGCAGCAAAGTCGTTCATTTCGAGCTGCGCTTCCCGAACGAGAAAGAGCAGTCGTCCCTGATGATTAATGCCGATACGCCGATCTATGATTTTATCCGCCTGCGCTCCCTCAACGGCGAGCCGATGTCGCTGGATTCCACGGTCATGCCGCTGAATCTGGTGCCGGGCCTCAATAAAACCCATCTCGAAAGCTCGGTGTTCCAGTATGTCCAGGAGACGCTGGGGCTGAAAATCATGGGGTCGTATCGCGTGGTGCGGGCGTTAAAACCGAATGCGCTGGATATGCAGCATCTGGTCTGCGAACAAACCGACCCGGTGCTGGAGGTGGAGCAGGTGATCTATCTTGAGGATGGCACGCCGCTGGAGTACGCGCACTGCCACTACCGGTACGATCACGGCGGCATCGTTATCGTGAATAACGGGTAATAAAAAAGCGGGCTGATGAGCCCGCTTTTTTGTTTGCGACAACTTAAATCAATTCAAACGTACCGGCATACCGGAACGGTTCTGCACTGCCTGATCCACAACGGTCGATTCAACATCGGCCTGGCCGGTGACCGCCTGAATGTTGCTCTTCAGGGTGATCGGCACGATCTCGTTGTTGTTGATCTGGTCTTCGCTGGTGGACAGCGGGTTGTGTACTTCGATGTAGCGGCTGCCATCTGGCTCGGAGGTCGCTTTGACCGGCTCATTGATGAACTGGACGCGAGTACCGACCGGCACATTCTCGAACAGGAACTTGATATCGTCGTTACGCAGACGCACGCAGCCGTGGCTCACGCGCAGGCCGATACCGAAGTTGGCGTTGGTTCCGTGGATCGCATACAGACGACCGATGTACAGCGCGTACAGACCCATAGGGTTGTCCGGGCCGGCTGGCACAACGGCTGGCAGCGGTTCACCGGCAGCGATGTACTCGGCGTGCATTTTGGCGGTTGGCGTCCAGGTTGGACCCGCTTTCTTACGCTCTACTTTGGTGGTCCAGTTCAGCGGGGTGTCTTTACCCAGCTGACCGATACCAATCGGCAGAACGATGACGGTGTTGGTGCCTTTCGGGTAGTAATACAGACGCATTTCGGCGCTGTTGATCACGATACCTTCATGGACGGTGTCCGGCAGGATCAACTGCTGAGGAATGTTCAGCACGGTCCCGGCTTTTGGCAGATACGGGTCAACGCCCGGGTTAGCTTCCAGCATGTTGGACAGGCCCAACTGGTATTCAGCGGCGTAATATTCCAGCGGCTGGGAGTTGCCTTCCGGAACAATAACCACCTGGTTTTGACCCACCAGACGGCTACCGTCTGTCGGCAGCGGATAAGTCACCGCAGAAGCGGTATTGCAAAAACCTACTACGGCTAACGCCGCCGCAAAAAGCGTTGATAATTTCATATTCATGTTATGCGAGGTATCTTTGCCACTCTGGCGATTAGTTGATGAGTCTGAATCATTGATGGGAGCGCATTATATGTGCATTCCCTCGCGCATGGAATTCAGATGTGTACGAAATCACATTTTTTTCGATTTTGTTAAAGTTTAGTGGTTCGTTGCAACACGGGATCTCATTTCGGAATTGTGGCATAATGCCATGTTTATCACACTTTTTCGCAGGAATCTCCCCGTGTTAGTTACCAGCAACGTCACTATGCAGTTTGGCAGTAAGCCGCTGTTCGAAAACATTTCCGTCAAATTTGGCGGCGGCAACCGTTACGGCCTGATTGGTGCCAACGGTAGCGGAAAATCCACCTTTATGAAGATTCTCGGCGGCGACTTAGAGCCGACGCTCGGCAACGTGTCGCTCGATCCGAACGAGCGCCTCGGTAAGCTGCGTCAGGATCAGTTCGCCTTCGAAGAGTTTACCGTGCTCGACACCGTGATCATGGGACACGGGGAACTGTGGGAAGTGAAGCAAGAGCGCGACCGCATTTACGCGCTGGCTGAAATGAGCGAAGAGGACGGCTATAAAGTGGCTGACCTCGAAGTGCTGTACGGCGAAATGGACGGCTACTCTGCCGAATCCCGTGCCGGTGAGCTGCTGCTCGGCGTCGGTATTCCTGTTGAACAACACTACGGCCTGATGAGCGAAGTCGCACCAGGCTGGAAGCTGCGTGTCCTTCTGGCGCAGGCCCTGTTCTCCAACCCGGACATTCTGCTGCTCGATGAACCGACGAACAACCTGGACATCGACACCATCCGCTGGCTGGAGCAAACGCTGAACGATCGCGACAGCACCATGATCATCATTTCGCACGACCGTCACTTCCTGAATATGGTCTGCACCCACATGGCCGATCTGGACTACGGCGAGCTGCGCGTTTATCCGGGCAACTACGACGAATACATGACCGCGGCCACTCAGGCGCGCGAACGTCTGCTGGCGGATAACGCCAAGAAAAAAGCGCAGATTGCTGACCTGCAATCCTTCGTTAGCCGCTTTAGCGCCAACGCCTCTAAATCTCGTCAGGCGACGTCTCGTGCCCGTCAGATTGATAAAATTAAGCTGGACGAAGTGAAAGCGTCCAGCCGTCAGAACCCGTTCATTCGCTTCGAGCAGGACAAGAAACTGTTCCGTAACGCGCTGGAAGTGGAAGCGCTGGCGAAAGGGTTTGATAACGGCCCGCTGTTCAAAAAATTCAACCTGCTGCTGGAAGTGGGCGAGAAGATTGCGGTACTGGGCGCGAACGGCGTGGGTAAATCAACCCTGCTGAAAACCCTGGTCGGCGAACTTCAGCCTGACCACGGTACCGTGAAGTGGTCTGAAAACGCCCAGCTCGGTTACTACGCGCAGGACCACGAATACGAGTTCGAAAACGATCTGACTGTCTTCGACTGGATGAGCCAGTCGAAGCAGGAAGGCGACGACGAACAAGCGGTTCGCGGCATTCTGGGCCGTCTGCTGTTCAGCCAGGACGACATCAAAAAGCCTGCCAAAGTGCTGTCCGGTGGTGAAAAGGGCCGCATGCTGTTCGGTAAGCTGATGATGGAAAAACCGAACATCCTGATCATGGACGAACCGACCAACCACCTGGATATGGAATCGATCGAATCCCTGAACATGGCGCTGGAGATGTATCAGGGCACCCTGATCTTCGTCTCCCACGACCGTGAGTTTGTCAGCTCCCTGGCGACCCGCGTGATTGAGATTACGCCGGAGCGCATCGTGGACTTCACCGGGAATTACGAAGATTATCTGCGTAGCAAAGGTATTGACGGCTGATGTAAAAATGCCGGGTGGCGCTGACGCTTACCCGGCCTACAAGGTCAATGCAAAACGGCAACCCAAGGGTTGCCGTTTTTTATGGTTCTGAACCCGTAGGCCGGGTAAGGCGAAGCCGCCACCCGGCAATCAACGACTACAAAACCCACTCACTCTGCTCGATACCGTTCACCAGCAACTTACGTTTCTCACCCACCGGCAACGACACCTTCAACGCTTTCCACGCCGGGCGATAATCCCCGCGCGCCGTCACGTTCAGGTTAATAGTCGACCCTTCACACACCATCTCCCAGGCCAGCCACAGGGCATTACCTTTCTGATAACCCCAGCTCTCGCCGTCGTCCTCAAACAGCATGCCTGACGTCGTGCCCACGCCTTTTACCGGGAACAATTTCAGCTCGCGCGTATCATCCTTCTCAGCACTCACATGGGTGATACGTTCGCTGAGCGGCAGACCCGCACCGGCGCGTACCAGCAGCGGCAGTTTTTCCAGCGGTGCGTCGCGGACGATCCACTGCCCGCCGGAGAACCACTCGTGAGTGTAAAAATCGTACCAGCCGGTTTCGTTATCCGGCAGCCAGACGCGGCGCTCGCGCTGACCTTGCTCGACGACGCTGGCGACCAGCACATCGCGACCCAGCAGGAAATCGTCGCACTCTTCGAACGTCTGCGCGTCATGCTCGTGATCGAGGAAGGTCGGGCGCAGCATCGGCTCGTCATCCGCATGGGCCTGCCACAGCAGGGTGTAGAGATACGGCAGCAGACGATAGCGCAGCTCAATCGCACCGCGAATGGCAGGCGTCACGCCCGGATACATCCACGGCTCGTTCACCGTATGATCGTCATTCCACGAGTGAATGGTGAAGCGCGGGTGCATCACGCCGTTTTGAACCCAGCGTACAAACAGCTCTGCGTCCGGTTTATCGCCGGAGAACCCACCGACATCGTGCCCGACGTTAAACAGCCCGGAGAGGCTCATCCCCAGCCCCATGCGGGTGTTATAGCGCAGGGTGTCCCAGTTGGTGCGGTTATCGCCGCTCCAGGTCTGGACGTAGCGCTGCATCCCGGCGCAGCCGGAGCGGGAGATCAGGTACGGACGTTTGTCCGGAGCAAAACGCTGCTGAGCTTCCATCGAGGCGCGCATCATCAGCAGCGGCATCACCGGGCGGATATGCTTGATGGCAATCTCCTGACCAAACCCGTGGCAGCGCGCTTCCCCGTCCCAGACTTCAAACTCGTTGTTGTCGTTCCAGGTGGAGTCGATACCCACCTCCAGCAGCTGGGTGGTGACGCCTTCCTGCCACCACTGAATGGTCTGCGGATGGGTAAAGTCGAGGTGAGATCCTTCGTCATCCCAGAAGCTGGAACGTTCTGGTGCATCGGTTTCTGAATCACGGATAAACAACCCGCGTTCTACCACTTCGTTATAGCGTGGATGATCCTGCAGCAGGCACGGCTTGATGTTCGCCGCCAGCTTCAGCCCCGCGTCGTGGAACGCCTGGCTCATCACCTTCGGCTGCGGCACTTTGTCGTAGTTCCAGTTGAAGACGTAGCGCTTGCCGTTGATCGAGGTATACCCGGACGACAGCTGGAACGAATCGCACGGAATCGCATGCTCTTCACACAGGCGGATAAAGTTCATCAGCTGGTTCTGCGCGTCCGGCGCGTCGGTGTAGTGCATGGTCGAGCCGCTGTAGCCCAGGCTCCATTTCGGGCCGAACAGGGTTTTCCCGGTCAGACGGACAAAGGCTTTGGTCACGTCCAGTACGCGTTTGCCGGTGAAAATGTAGTAATCGATATCGCCCGCTTCGGCCTGCCAGCGGCGATACGGCGTGTGGTAGTTGTCGATTTCGTTGCCCAGATCCAGCCAGCAGCTGCTCAGGTTGTCGTAAAACAGACCGTAGCTCACGTCGTCGCGGCGGGTGATGGTGAACGGAATATGCTTGTACAGCGGGTCGGTGCTGACCGCGTTATAGCCCATCGCGTCGAGGTTACGCATCTCGTAGCGTTTGCCGTTGCGCTGCAAATCGCCCGCTTTTTCGCCCAGACCGTAAAAACGCTCGTCCTTACGACGGCTGAGATAGTGCGCCGCGCCGTCGCCGTGGGCGTTTAGCAGGTAGGCGCTGGTCGGGCGATCGTGCGCCAGCTCCTGCCACTCACCGGCCTCGTTGCGATAGTGCCACTCCAGCCACAGAGGCTGATGGACGGTAACGCGCAGCTGCTCAGTGGAAATCGTCAGGACGTCGTCCTGCTGGGTCAGCGTCCATGTCGGGCAGGTAAATCCGCTCAGATCGTCGCGCTGACGACCTTCCCACGGCACATCCTTATCCGGCGCGATGCTCCAGGTTTTATTCAGCGACAGCTCGCCTTTGCGTTTGATCAGCACGCGGAACAGATTCTGTTCCAGCACATACAGGCACAGACGGTGCTGGCTATCGACCAACAGTTCCAGATGGTTCGCGGACTGTTCAAGAAGGGTCCAGTTTTTCAGGGTTTTCATATGCAATACATCCACTATCAGGCGCGCTTGGCGCGACGTTCAGCAATAAATGCCACCAGGAAAACAGCGCCAATCAGGTCAAAGAAACCCATGGCAATGAAGAGCGGGTTGAAGCCGATTTTGTCGGCGGTCACACCAATTAACAGAGAGAACAGGAAGCTAGCGATCCACGCCGCCGAGCCGCGCATACCGTTGACGGTGGCCATCTGGCCTTTGTCGAACGACTCCACCACCAGGGCGCTTAACATGCAGGAGATGATCTGATGGCCGAAACCGCCGATGGAGATCAGCACGATGGTGATATAGGGGTCACGGGTAATGGCGACCGCCGCCAGGGAGATCATCAGGAAGGCACCGGTAACGGAGCTCGCCACGACGGAGTTCACGCGAGTACAGCCGAACCAGCGGGTGTAGAGGCGGGTGAGGTAGCCGCTGACCACGCTGCCCAGATCGGCGGCGAGGAACGGCAGCCAGGCGAACATCGCAATCTGTTTCAGATCCATGCCGTGCTCTTTCGCCAGATACAGCGGCACCCAGAAGCTCAGTACCGCCCAGGCCGGTTCCGCCATAAAGGCCGGAATAGCGATCCCGTAGAAGCGTTTGTTTTTGGAGACGGTTTTCAGGGCGGTCAGGAACGGCATTCTGACGGCAGGCGGTTCGTTATCCTGCTTAATAAATGCCAGCTCGTCCTTGCCCAGATTCGGGTGCTGCTCCGGGTTGTGGTAGAAGGCCCACCACAGGATCACCCACAGCAGGGCCAGCACGCCGGTAAACATAAACGCGCCCTGCCAGCCGAAGGAGGCGTGAGCGAAGTAGATGATAGGTGGAGCCAGCATCGCCCCAATCGAGAAGCCGACGCCTGCCCAACCAGCGGCCACCGGACGCTCAGATTTCGGGAACCACTCGCCGATGGTTTTGGCGTTCGCCGGTGTCGCGGCGGCCTCGGATGCACCCATGAAGAAGCGCAGAACCGCCAGATGCAGCCAGCTGCTGGCTCCGGCGTGGAAAATACACATCAGCGCCCAGATCCCGGCGCAGACCATAAAGCCAATCTTCAGGCCAATCACGTCAATCAGCCAGCCGCACAGAGGCTGGAAGAGGGTATAGGCAATCTGGAATGCACCGACGATCCAGGAGTACTGCTCGGTGGTGATCCCCATGCTCTCTTTCAGTTCAGGGGCCAGAATGCCTAACGAGTTACGGGTGATGTAGTTAACGGTGACGCCCAGTAAAAACAGCACCAGCACGTACCAGCGCAGATTCTTGATGACGCGGCGGGCTTTGCTTGCCACGACAGGGGTATTAATGTCCTGACTCATTTTTCTCTCCACAAGACGGACGGTAAGGGGATGAACGTATCGGGTGTCACACCGGTTTTTATGCCTTTGATAGTTATCTGTTTTATGACTTCAAGTTGCTATACAACTAGTATGGAAGTGGTGTGACAAGTTCACCTTAAGGGAGAAAATGAGCGGGAAATAGTGGATTTTGTGCAAGCTTTCTCATAACTGTGCGACTTATTTTGGCATGATGCTGTTAAAGCCTGCTGTTACCGCAATCTCACGCTATGAAAATTTTTTCATTTGGCAAATGGAGCGAGATCACAAAATGGATAAAAGACTTAAAATCGCCGAAATCGCCGCCCGGACGCAGCTCTCGATCAGCACCGTTTCCCGCGTGCTGGCGGGGAAGTCGAACACCAGTGAAAAGGCGCGCACCAAAGTGCTGGCCTGCGCGCGCGAGTTGGGGGTGATGGACGGCATGGCCGCCGGGCGCTTGCTGCTTAACAGTCTGGTGGTCTTCGCAGCGCAGCGCGCGTTTGACGAGCGGTCCGACATCTTTTACTACCGCGTGATCCAGAGCGTCAGCAAAGGGCTGGCCTCCCACGAAGTCCGGCTACGCTACTGCGCCCTGGAGGAGAACGACAGCGACGCGCAGCTGTTCCTCGCGCGCATGAACGAGCCCGACACCCAGGCGGCGATTTTGCTCGGCATTGACGACCCGCATATTCACGATCTGGCCGTCGATATTGGCAAGCCCTGCATGCTAATTAACTGCCGGGACCAGCGGATGCGCCTGCCCGCCGTGGCACCCGATCATCGCGCGATTGGCGAACGGGCGGCGGAGTATCTGCTTGAGATGGGTCATCGCGAGGTGATGAACGTCCTGTGCCTGCGCCGCTACACCATGGAGCTGCGTCTGGCGGGCATTCGCGATGCGTGGCGCGGGCATAATCTGAAATTCAACGACAAGCGCGATCTGCTGGTGGTGCCGAGTTTCAGCGCCAAAGAGACCGAGCAGCAGGTGAGTGAATGGCTGAGCCAGATGGCGGAAAAAACGCTGCCGACGGCCTTTTTAGTCGGCGGGGATTTCATGGCAGAGGGCACGATTCGCGCGCTGCAAAAGCACGGCCTGCGCGTCCCGCAGGATGTGTCGGTGATGAGTATCGACGGCTTTAATCTGGCCGCGATTCAGGATGTGCCCTTAACGGCGGTGCATGTTCCGCGCGACGAGCTGGGAACCGAAGCGGTGCATATGCTCCAGCAAAGGCTGATGCGCCCGGACGCGCCGGTCGGGACGCTATTGCTGAACGGCACGCTGGCAGTGCGGGAGTCGGTACGGCGGATACGTCAGGGAAAACGACGCACCGCCGTGGAGCGGGAAGGGCTGTACGACGCTTAGGCCATGCCCAGCGCGCGTTTCCCGTGGATATTGAGATCGTTCAGGGTAAAGCGGTCCTGCCAGGTTTTCTCATAATCTTCGCGCGGGAAATCGCCCGGTGACGCCCCGGTTTCCAGCGCCGCTTTGACTTTCTGCGCGTAGGCGAGGTTTTTCTCGCACATCGGCGCGGCAGGAATGTACATCACGTTGCCCCAGCCCTGCTGATTCTCCACCGGCGCGACCGAGTGGATCACGTCGCAGTGCCACCACACGGAATCGCCCGCCTCCAGTGCCGGAATGCTGGTCAGAGCTTCGATAAGCAGCGGATGCCACTTCTCGGAGACCGGCAGCACGCGGCCTGGCGCAACGCCGCAGAGTTCATCTTCCGGCACATCGTCCAGCAGCGGACGCAGCAGAATGTAGGCCATCGCCTCCGGGATCGGCACCACGTGCAGCAGACCCTGATTCGGAATCATATCCGACAGCGCGGTCCAGCCCTGGAAGGTACGGAACACCGAGCATTTGGTGGTGTTATCCACGGTGTACTCTTCCACTTCGGTGCGATGCGCTGCATTCCAAGGATCATACTGATCGACATTCCCGTCGAACACGCGGGCAAAGACCTGCTGATAGGCCGGGAGCAGCCAGCGTTCCAGCGCGCCGGAATCCGTATGCGCGCCCAGACCTTTCGAGGTGGTGCCCGGCGGGCGGCGGCGGATGCGATCCGGGTAGATCACGCTGACGTCCGGGTTGAACCACTGTTTGCCGTTGCTCTCAAAGGTCCATAAACGGTTCAGGAACGATTGCACCTGCGCCATCTCTTCACTCTGACGCGCCTGCATCTGCGCCTGCGACCAGTAGATCGGGAAAATCTCCGGGCGCGAAGCGGTCAGGGTACCAAAGAAGTTATCCCCCGGCCCTTTGTATACCTCGTCAAACTGGTTGAGATCGAGATAGTCGAGCATCGAGTTATCCCACGCCAGCGCCTGCTCGTGCGGGAAATGACCTTTGATCACCGCGCAGCCACGGCGTTTCACCGCCTCGCGCTGCGCTGCCGTGATCTTCCCGTTCTTCACATCTTCAAACGGAATAACCGGCCAGACGCTTTCACCCTTGCTTTTCAGGGCGTTGATTTCCGCCACGCGGGTGGCAATTTTATCGCTGAGCTGGTCAAAAACGCCCTGAACGTCACCGATTTGGGCACGTAACTCGCGTTTTAACTGGCGAATGGCGGCTTTGTGGTCCGCAGGCAAAATTTCACTGGAGAAGGTCATAACTGCCTCGCTGTCTTTCATTCGAAAGTAAAAGTATCTACAAGTGATACTTTAAGTTAAAAATAAGTTAATGCAAGTTTAAAAACTTGACGGGCAGCACAGGATGAAAAAAAGAGTGAGGTGCCGGAGCGTCGCCCCGGCAGGGGAGGGATCAGAGGTTAAAACGGGGCGGTATTGTCGAGCACGGCCTGAATGACGTTCAGCGCGCCCTGATGGTTATTGTCATCGGTGCTGAATTTGCTGATGGTTTTGATGCTTTCCGCCGCATTGCCCATGGCAAACGAGTATTTCACCAGCTTGAGCATCTCCGCGTCGTTGCCGCTGTCACCAATCGCCACGCACTCCTGGGGAGAGACATTCCAGCGTTTCAGCAGGCGGCTGATGCCGTTGGCTTTGTGCAGGCCAGGAATGATCAAATCAACAAAGCCAAAGCCGCTGGTGACGGGTTTCATGATGCCGTCTAACGAGACGTGCAGTTTGTCGATGAGGTCAGGAATATCGCTGTCCGGCAGGTTCAGGGAGAACTTAAACAGCACGTCGTCGATCTCCTGATAGTCGCTGATGCGCTGTAAGCGATGGTAGTGTTTGGACATCAGCGCCACGAATTCGTCCGGTGCGTTTTTGCTGACGTAGGCGCTCTCCAGCCCGCAGGCGACGAAGTTGAGCTGTTTGTCTTTCAGTAATTCGCCGATCACGATCTGTGATTCGTGACGCGTCAGTTCGCCGTGGAAAATTTGCTCGCCGTGATCGAAGACCAGGGCGCCGTTTTCCGCCACGAAGGAGATCTGTTCTTTCAGTTCCGGGAAGAAGGAGATGAGCTGGTAATACTGATTCCCGCTGGCGACCACGAACTCGATGTCGCGGGCCTGAAGCTGCTGAAATTGCGCCAAAAAGCGGTCACGATCGTACTGCTTGGCGTCATCAAGGAAAGTTCCGTCCATATCGGTGACGATAACTTTTACGGTCATACATTGCTCTCCAGAATATTACTGCGACCAGCAACATTCTAATAACAATGTGACCCGAACCACAAATTTATTTCATTCGAAAGCAAAAGCAAACAGCAACCCAAAGGTTGCTGTTTTAGTGTTTGCACCCTCTCCCCGTGGGAGAGGGCCGGGGTGAGGGCATCAGACCGCACGAACCCGCATCAGCGCGCGCATTTCCCCCTCACCCTAACCCTCTCCCTCAAGGGAGAGGGGACCGTCCGGTGGAAATTAAAGCGTATGCTCAGTCCGGGCGATAATATCGTCCTGGGCATCCGGCGACAGGGCGGTGAAGAACGCGGAGTAGCCCGCGACGCGCACCACCAGGTCACGATACTGGTCAGGATGTTTCTTCGCTTCCAGCAGCGTCTCGCGCGACACGATGTTGTACTGAATGTGCCAGCCTTTATGCACCTCGAAGAAGGTGCGCAGGAGTACCATCAGCTTCTGGCGGTCCGAATCGTTTTCCAGCGTCGCCGGGTTCAGCTTCTGGTTCAGCAGCACGCCGCCGAGAATCGCCTCCGTTGGCAGCTTGCCGACGGAACCAATCACCGCCGTTGGGCCGAGATGGTCGGTACCGGAAGCCGGGCTCGCGCCTTCCGCCAGCGGCGTATGGGCTTTACGACCGTCCGGTGTCGCCATCGTTGCTGCGCCAAACGGCACGTTCGCGGAGATAGACGAGGTACCCGCGTAGTAGTTCCCGCCAATCGGACCGCGACCGTAGCGCGGGTTGTGGTACTGCTTCAGCTCTTCGATATAAGTTTCGTAAGCACGAGTAAGCAGGAGATCCACGCTGTCATCGTCGTTACCGTACTTCGGCGCGCCGTTGACCAAACGCTGGCGCAGCTGCTCGTGCGTCAGACCGTCGTAGTCCTCTGCAAGCGCCTTCGCCAGCTGCTGCTGACCGATAGTGCCCTGTTCGAACACCAGCTTTTTCACCGCCGCCAGGCTGTTGCCGAGGTTGGCGATACCGACCTGCAAACCGGACACCCAGTCATATTTCGCGCCACCTTCTTTGATGCTTTTCGCGCGTTCGATGCAGTCATCCACCAGCGCCGAGCAGAGAATATCGTGGACGTTCTCCTCCAGCATGGTATCGACCACGTACTCAATTTCGATCGATTTGCGGGTGTAGTAGCGGATCTGGTTATCCCAGGCGGCCATCACCTCGTCGAAGTTGTCGAAGTTACCCGCCGACAGCGCTTTGTCCTGCGGCAGGAACACCTTGCCGCTGGTGGCGTCGCGGCCACCTTCCATCGCCGCCAGCATCACGCGGGCGAAGTTGATAAAGCTCATGCCGGTGCAGCGATAGCCCCACTTGCCGCCGACGGCGGTTTCGATGCAGCCGATCGCCGCGTAATCGTAAGCGTCCTCTTTTTCGACGCCGAGTTTGATGAACTCAGAGATAACAATTTCGTCGTTGTTAAACGCTGGCATGCCGAAGCCGCAGCGGATCACCTGCACGCAGGCGTCGAGGAAATCGTTGCTCATCCCCGCGTGATAACGCACGCTGAGGTTTGGCTGGGTGGAGCGCAGACGACCGCAGGATTCCAGAATCGCGTAGGAGAGCGGGTTGACCGCATCCATCGGCTCGCCGTTCACCAGTTTCTGCCCGCCAATGGTGACGTTCTGATACAGCGGGCTGCCCGCCGACGCTTTCGAGTGCGAGCCGGAGCGGATCTTGTTCACTTCCAGCAGTTTCAGCCAGCAGCTGTGCAGCAGTTCAATCGCCTGTTCACGTCCCAGCGTGTTATTCAACTCCACGTCGCGGCGGTAGAACGGATAGAGATACTGGTCCATACGCGCAAACGAAACCGAGTGACCGTTGGATTCAATTTGCAGGATCAGCTGGATGAAATAGCACAGCTGCAGCGCCTGCCAGAAAGTTTTTGGCGGCTCGTGGGCAATCACGTCGCAGTTTTCCGCCATCGCCAGCAGCTCGTCGCGGCGGCTTTCGCGGATCTCATTGCTCGCCATTTCACGCGCCAGGGCGGCAAAGCGCTGGATGTGCAGGGTGACCGCTTCCAGCACGATATCAATGGCTTTCAGGAACTGATCGCCGTGCAAGTCTTCCAGCACGGTCAGGTTGATGCGGGTCCGGCGCTCTGCCACTTTGGCGCGCATCCCGTCGAGGCCCTTTTCCAGCAGCAGCGGGAAGTTCACCGCCAGGTGCGCATCGCCGGAGGTCATGTTGCCTTCGGCTTTAATGATGCCGGTTTCCAGCAGCCCTTTTTGCTCGTCGGTAAACATGCCGTAGCAGCGATCCTGAACCGTCTGGCCGCGCCACCACGGGCAGACGTCGTGCAGCACGCGCTTGTTCTCTTCGCTCACCGCGAAGCCTGCGCCCGGACGGTCGGCCAGATCGTCGATCTCTTTTTCAATCCACGAGACGGTGTACTCCGGGAAGATCGGCGCGGCGCGCACAACGCTGGCCTGGTTGCCGATAATCAGTTCGTCGTGTTTGATCCAGATAGTGCGTTTGGCCAGATGATGGGCCAGCGCCAGCGCGCGACGCACCGGAATCGGCTTGTCCATGTGCTGCTGGTACATTTCGGTGTAGTGCTGCGCGCGCTCGGTACAGACCGGCGGTTTGACGATATGCACCAGAGCGGTTTTGTGCGCCTTAATGCGGTCTGTCAGGGTGTTCAGATTCAGCTGTGTCATAACATTATCCTCGTAAGGTCGCCGTTAACCCATTCTGGGCCGCAAACTGTTGGGCAAAATCCAGTAACTCAGGGTTATCGAGCGGTTTGTCAGGGGCAGAGTAGGGAAGGCCGAGCAGGGTGTATTTGTTCATGCCAAGGGTGTGGTACGGCAAAAAGTGGATATCGCGGACGTTGAGTTCGTCGGCGGCGAAACGGGTAATGGCTTTAATGGACGCTTCGTCGGCGTTAAAGCCCTGAATCAGCGGGACGCGGATGGTCAGCTCTTTTCCGGCGGCGGCCAGGCGCTTTAAGTTCTCCAGCACCCGTTTTGCCGAGCCGTCGGTCCACTGTTTAAACACCTCAGCATCGACGTGTTTCAGGTCCGCGAGGAACAGATCGACATAGGGCAAAGCCGGTTCGATGTAATGCCACGGTACGTGCAGACAGGTTTCGACCGCCGTATGAATCCCTTGTTCGTGGCTGGCTTTAAACAGCGAATGGGCCAGGTCCGGGCTCATAAAGGGTTCGCCGCCGGAGAGGGTGATCCCGCCGCCGCTGCGATCGTAAAAAGGCTTGTCGCGCAGGACGGTCGCCATAATGTCGGCCACCTGTTTTTCTTCGCCGCAGACCGTCAGCGCCTGGGTCGGGCAGCATTCGGTGAGGGCGTCGAGATGGGTTTCGTTGAGTTTTTCGCGATGGATGATCAGTCCGTTCAGCGCGCGGTCGATAATCCCCGGTGCGGCCTGCTGGCACAGGTCGCAGCCTTCGAGGCACAGACGCGCATCAAACAGCACATCCCGCGTGCGGGAGCGGCTCTCCGGGTTCTGACACCAGCGGCAGCCGAGGGAGCAGCCCTTCAGGAACACCACGGTACGAATACCTGGGCCGTCGTGGGTGGAGTAACGCTGAATATTGAAGATCATATTTTCGCCTCTTGTTGCGTATGAAGATTAAATAACTTTCGAATGAAAGTTATTTTGATGTGCGTCAACTCTGAGGAAGGTTTTTACGTGGTAGTGTTACGGCAGGTTAATTTTGAGGGTGACATCATGGAATTCTATCTCGACACATCTGACGTAGCCGCAGTCAAAAAACTGGCACGCATTTTCCCGTTAGCGGGCGTAACGACCAACCCAAGCATCGTCGCCACCGGTAAAAAGCCGCTGGACGTGTTGCTGCCAGAGCTGCATGACGCCCTCGGCGGAAAAGGGCGTCTGTTCGCGCAGGTAATGGCGACCACCGCAGAAGGCATGGTGGAAGACGCCCGTAAGCTGCGCGCCATCATTAACGATCTGGTGGTGAAAGTGCCGGTCACGGCGGAAGGGCTGGCGGCGATCAAAATGTTGAAAGCGGAAGGGATTCCGACGCTGGGGACGGCGGTGTACAGCGCGGCGCAGGGGATGTTGTCGGCGTTAGCGGGGGCAGATTATGTCGCGCCGTACGTCAATCGCCTGGATGCGCAGGGCGGAGATGGAATTCAGACCGTGGTGGAACTTCAGCAGCTGTTAACGCTGCACGCCCCGCACGCCAAAGTGCTGGCCGCGAGCTTCAAAACCCCGCGTCAGGCGCTGGACTGTATGCTGGCGGGTTGCGAGTCGATCACCCTGCCGCTGGACGTGGCGCAGCAGTTAATTACCTCTCCGGCAGTGGATGCGGCGGTAGTGAAGTTTGAGCAGGACTGGCAGAGTGCGTTTGGACGGACGTCAATCTAACTTCATTGCCGGATGGCGCTAACGCTTATCCGGCCTACGAGGTAAATGCAAAACGGCAACATCGTTGCCGTTTTTAATGTTTTCTCCCTCTCCCCGTGGGAGAGGGCTGGGGTGAGGGCACCAGACCGCACAGCACAGGTTTTACCCTCCGCACACCTCGCACCCCGAATTGCGCATCAACTTCATCTCCCGAAACTGGCAGGTCATCGCGTCGTACATCACGATTTTCCCGGCGGCCGGCGTGCCGTAATGCGTCAGTTTTGTAGGCCGGGTAAGGCGAAGCCGCCACCCGGCTTTTTTATGAATGACACACCTCGCACCCTGAATTGCGTATCAACTTCATCTCCCGAAACTGGCAGGTCATCGCGTCGTACATCACGATTTTCCCGGCGGCCGGTGTGCCGTAATGCGTCAGCACTTTAATCGCCTCCATCGCCTGCAATGAACCAATCACCCCTACCAGCGGCGCCATCACGCCCGCTTCGACGCAGGTGAGGGCATTCTCGCCGAACAAGCGGCTTAAACAGCGATAGCACGGCTCGCCGTCCGCATAGGTAAAGACAGAGATCTGCCCTTCCATGCGAATCGCCGCTCCGGAAATCAGCGGAGTTTTATGGGCAAAACAGCCCGCGTTGAGCTGGTTGCGCACGGTCACGTTGTCGGTGCAGTCGAGCACGATATGGTGCTGCGCGATTTGCGCGGACAGCGCCGCCTCGTCGAGCATCCCGTCGATAAGGGTAAAGTGAACATTCGGGTTAATGCGCGCCAGCGCGTCGCGCGCCGAGACCACTTTCGGCTGGCCGATGGTCGCGTCGCTGTGCAGCGTCTGGCGCTGTAAGTTCGACACCGACACGGTATCAAAATCCAGCAGCGTCATATTGCCGACGCCCGCCGCTGCCAGGTATTGCGCCGCCGCGCAGCCTAAACCACCCAGTCCGACGACCAGCACGTGCGCCGCTTTCAGCGCCTCCTGCCCGTCGAAATCAAACCCGCGCAGGACGATCTGCCGGTTATAGCGCAGCATCTCCTGGTCGCTCAGCTCCACCGTCATCTTAGCCTCCGAACAGATGGTTAAAGGCTTCAACCTCAACCCACTCACCGGCTTCTACATTCCCGCGCTCACGCTCCAGGACGATGAAACAGTTGCCCTGGCTGAACGAGCTAAAGATGTGCGAACCCTGATGCCCGGTGGTGCTCACTTCCAGCTCGCCGTCGGCGTTAAGCGCCAGAATGCCGCGCTGGAAATCCAGACGCCCTGGCGATTTCTTGAGTCGCGTAGCAGCGCGCACCCGCTGACGCACCGGCAGGCCCGACGCTTTATCACCGGAGAGTTTCGCCAGCAGCGGCTGCACCAGCTGATAAAAAGTCAAAGCCGCCGAGACCGGATTGCCCGGCAGGCCGCAGAACCAGCTGTGCTCCAGTTTGCCAAAGGCAAAAGGTTTGCCCGGTTTGATCGCCAGCTTCCAGAAGCCGATTTCGCCCAGCTCGTCGAGAATGGTTTTGGTGTAGTCCGCCTCGCCGACGGAGACGCCGCCGGAGCTGACCACCACGTCGGCGGATTTGTCCGCTTCGATAAAGGCCGCGCGCAGTTTTTCTGGATCGTCCGGGATAATGCCAAGGTTAATCACCTCGCAGCCCAGCTGCTCCAGCATCAGATGCACGGCCAGACGGTTCGTGTCGTAGATTTGCCCTGCCTGCAACGCCTCGCCCGGCAGCTGCAGTTCATCCCCGGTGGAGAAGACCGCGACGCGCACTTTGCGCACCACGTCGATATCAGGAATGCCGAGCGATGCCAGCACCGGCAGCTCCGCCACTGTCAGTTTCGTACCGGCGGCGAAGACCGTCGCGCCCTGGGCGATATCTTCTCCGGCGCGGCGGATGTTCTGGTTTGCTTTGACGCTGGCGGTAAAGCGGACGCCTGCGTCGGTCTGTTCGGTCTCTTCCTGCATCACCACCGCGTCGCATCCGTCAGGCACCGGCGCACCGGTCATGATGCGAATGCACGAACCCTGCGGCCACTCGCCAGCGAAAGGCTGACCGGCGAAGGCTTTCCCGGCAACCGGTAAAGCATTTCCCGCCTGAATATCCGCCAGGCGCACCGCGTAACCGTCCATCGCCGAGTTATCAAACCCCGGCACGTTCAGCGGAGAGACCACGTCGCGCGCCAGAACGCGCCCAAAGCCGCGCAGCAAAGGTAGCGTTTCGTGCTCTCTCAGCGGGGTGATTCGGTCGAGCATCTGTGCGAGTGCCGTTTCAAGCGGCATCAGTCCGGCGGTAAAATCCATGGGTTACTCCTGCGGGTGAGCTACGAAAGCGGGCATTATGACAGAAAAGTGCCTCTAACTGTATGACACGGAGGGTGTAGTCTTTACATCACCTCTGCGTCTTTCTATATTCAAAATTCATCTGAAAGATCTGACCACGATAATGATATTTATAGGAAAAGCAGCGCCTTTACGCTGACAGGTGATGAAATGGGTAATGCGGTAATCGCAATTCACGGCGGCGCAGGGGCGATTACCCGGGCGAAGCTGAGTCCGGAGCAGGAAATTCGCTATGTCGATGCGCTTTCTGCCATTGTCGAAGCGGGCCAGCGGATGCTGGAGGCGGGCGAGAGCGCGCTGGATGTCGTCACCGAGGCGGTACGTTTGCTGGAAGAGTGCCCGCTGTTTAACGCGGGTGTTGGTTCGGTCTTTACCCGCGACGAAACCCACGAGCTGGACGCCTGCGTGATGGACGGCAACAGCCTGAAAGCGGGCGCGGTGGCGGGTGTCAGCCATCTGCGCAACCCGATTCTGGCGGCGCGTCTGGTGATGGAGCAAAGCCCGCACGTCCTGATGACGGGTCCAGGCGCGGAGCAGTTTGCCGCGGAGCATGGCATGGAATTAGTCCCTGCACAGATCTTCTCGACGCCCGAGCGTTATCAGCAATTATTGGAAGCGCGCGACGCGGGGATCACCCAGCTCGATCACGCGGCACCGCTGGATGAAAGCACCAAAATGGGCACCGTCGGCGCGGTGGCGCTGGATAAAGAGGGCAACCTCGCGGCAGCCACCTCGACCGGCGGTATGACCAACAAATTACCGGGCCGGGTAGGGGACAGCCCTCTGCCGGGCGCGGGATGCTATGCCAATAACGCCAGCGTGGCGGTCTCCTGTACCGGCACCGGCGAAGTCTTTATCCGCACGCTCGCCGCGTATGACATCGCCGCATTGATGGATTACGGCAACTTAAGCCTCGCCGAGGCCTGCGAGCGCGTGGTGATGGAAAAACTCCCGGCGCTCGGCGGCAGCGGCGGGCTGATTGCCGTCGATCGCGAGGGCAACGTTGCCTTGCCGTTTAACAGTGAAGGGATGTATCGCGCCTGGGGTTATGCCGGCGATGCGCCATCGACGGGAATTTATCGTGAATAAGGGGTTTATGCGTGCCGCACAGTAACGAACTGGACAGCCGGGAAGTCCTGGCCGTCCACAACCTGAACATCGCGTTTCAGGAAGAGCGGCGGCCTGTCCCGGCGGTAAAACAGCTTTCGTTCTCCCTCAAGCGAGGCGAAACGCTGGCGATTGTCGGTGAGTCCGGCTCCGGGAAGTCCGTCACCGCTCTGTCGCTGATGCGTCTGCTGGAGCAGGCGGGCGGGATCATCGACTGCGACAGCCTGCTGTTACGCCGTCGCAACCGACAGGTGATCGATCTTACCGAACTGAGTCAGTCGCAAATGCAGAGCGTGCGCGGCGCGGACATGGCGATGATTTTCCAGGAGCCGATGACCTCGCTTAACCCGGTGTTTCCGGTGGGCGAGCAGATCGCCGAATCCATCCGACTGCATCAGGGGCTCAACCGCGAGCAGGCGCTGGCGGAAGCCAAACGCATGCTGGAGCTGGTGCGCATTCCTGAAGCTCAGACCATCCTCGGGCGCTATCCGCATCAACTTTCGGGCGGGATGCGCCAGCGGGTGATGATCGCCATGGCGCTGTCGTGCCGTCCGGCGGTGCTGATTGCCGACGAACCGACCACCGCGCTGGATGTGACCATCCAGGCGCAGATCCTCCAGCTCATCAAAGTCCTGCAGCAGGAGATGGAGATGGGGGTGATTTTTATCACCCACGATATGGGCGTGGTCGCCGATATTGCCGACCGGGTGCTGGTGATGTATCAGGGCGAAGCCGTTGAAACCGGTAGCGTCGAGCAGATTTTCCACGCCCCGGAACACCCTTACACCAAAGCGCTGCTGGCGGCGGTCCCGCGATTAGGGGCGATGAACGGCACCGATTTGCCGCGCCGTTTCCCGCTGATTTCGCCGGGCGTGGCGCAAAGTGCGGAAACCGAACAAGACACAGTGGTACCGGGCGAGCCGATTCTTAAGGTGCGCGATCTGGTCACCCGATTCCCGCTGCGCGGCGGGCTGCTTAACCGCGTGAAGCGCGAAGTACATGCCGTTGAAAACGTCAGTTTTGATCTCTGGCCGGGCGAAACCCTGGCGCTGGTGGGCGAATCCGGCTGTGGAAAATCGACCACCGGACGGGCGCTGCTCAGGCTGGTGGAATCCCAGGAGGGGAGCATTACCTTTAACGGCGAGCGTATCGACACCTTGCCCGCCAGTAAATTGCAGCCCCTGCGCCGGGATATTCAGTTTATCTTCCAGGACCCGTATGCGTCCCTCGATCCGCGCCAGACGGTCGGTTACTCGATCATGGAGCCGCTGCGGGTGCATGGCCTGCTGAAAGGCGAAGAGGGGCAGCGGCGCGTCGCCTGGTTACTGGAACGCGTGGGGTTGAAGCCGGAACATGCCTGGCGTTATCCGCACGAGTTTTCCGGCGGGCAGCGTCAGCGCATCTGCATTGCCCGCGCGTTGGCTCTGAATCCCAAGGTGGTGATCGCCGACGAATCCGTCTCGGCGCTGGATGTCTCCATCCGCGCGCAAATCATCAACTTACTGCTCGATCTCCAGCGCGAGCTGGGCATCGCATTTTTGTTTATCTCCCACGACATGGCGGTGGTAGAACGCATCAGCCATCGTGTGGCGGTGATGTACATGGGGCAGATCGTCGAGATCGGCCCGCGTCGCGCGGTGTTTGAAAACCCGCAGCATCCTTATACCCGCAAGCTGATGGCCGCCGTTCCGGTGGCCGATCCGGCGCACCGCCACGGCCAGCGGGTGCTGTTGCAGGATGAGATGCCGGGCAATATCCGTAAACGCGGCGAAGCGACGGAGCGTGTGGTCCTGCGCGAAGTCGGCCCCGGCCACTTTGTGGCCCCGCCGCATCAACACAATGCATTTTCACGCTTATAGCCTTTGACAGACAGGGAACAACAGGAGAATACAATGACAAAATTTGTTGCTCGTTCATGGCTGTTAGCCGCGAGCGTGACGGCCGCGCTGGCTGCAACGCCCGCGTTTGCGGCCAAAGATGTGGTGGTCGCCGTGGCGTCCAACTTCACCACGCTGGACCCGTATGACGCCAACGACACGCTGTCACAGGCGGTGGCAAAATCCTTCTATCAGGGGCTGTTCGGCCTTGATAAAGAGATGAAGCTGAAAAACGTGCTGGCCGAGAGCTATACCGTCTCCGATGACGGCCTGGTCTACACCATCAAACTGCGCAGCGGCGTCAAGTTCCAGGACGGGACCGATTTCAACGCCGAGGCGGTGAAGCTCAACCTCGATCGCGCCAGCGATAAAGAAAACAGCCTCAAGCGCTATAACCTGTATAAAAACATCGCCAGCACCGAAGCGGTCGATCCGACCACGGTGAAAATCACCCTGAAAGAGCCGTTCTCGGCGTTTATCAATATTCTGGCGCACCCGGCGACGGCGATGATCTCCCCGGAAGCGCTGAAAAAATACGGCAAAGAGATTGGCTTCCACCCGGTCGGCACCGGGCCGTACGAGCTGGTGACCTGGAATCAGACCGATTTTGTGAAGGTGAAGAAATTCGCCGGGTACTGGCAGAAAGGGCTGCCGAAGCTGGACACCATCACCTGGCGTCCGGTGGTCGATAACAACTCCCGCGCGGCGATGCTGCAAACCGGCGAAGCGCAATTTGCCTTCCCAATCCCTTACGAGCAGGCCGCGATTCTGGAAAAAAACAGCAAGCTGGAGCTGGTCGCCAGCCCGTCGATCATGCAGCGCTACATCAGCATGAACGTCACGCAAAAGCCGTTTGATAACCCGAAAGTGCGTGAGGCGATCAACTACGCTATTAACCGTCAGGCGCTGGTGAAGGTGGCCTTTGCGGGCTACGCCACGCCAGCGACGGGTATCGTCCCGCCGTCGATTGCCTACGCCCAGACCTACAAGCCGTGGCCTTACGATCCGGCGAAAGCGCGCGAATTGCTGAAAGAGGCGGGCTTCCCGAACGGCTTTAGCACCACGCTCTGGTCTTCGCACAATCACAGCACCGCGCAGAGAGTGCTGCAGTTCACCCAGCAGCAGCTGGCGCAGGTGGGCATCAAAGTGCAACTGACGGCGATGGACGCAGGCCAGCGCGCCGCCGAAGTCGAAGGCAAAGGGCAGAAAGAGAGCGGAGTGAGAATGTTCTACACCGGTTGGACCGCCTCGACGGGTGAAGCCGACTGGGCGCTGTCGCCGCTGTTTGCCTCGCAGAACTGGCCGCCGACGCAGTTCAACACCGCGTTCTACAGCAATCCGCAGGTGGACAAAGATCTGACGGACGCCCTGAAAACCACCAAAACCGACGAGAAAGAGCGTCTGTACAAGGATGCGCAGGATACCCTGTGGAAAGAGTCGCCGTGGGTACCGCTGGTGGTTGAAAAACTGGTCTCTGCCCATAACAAGGCGCTGACCGGGTTCTACATCATGCCGGATACGGGCTTCAGCTTCGATGACGCGGATTTGAAATAACAGAACTCATTCCCGCGGGCGATGGCCTGCGGGATGAGAGGGAAAGGCATGCTGAATTATGTTTTTAAACGCCTGCTGGGCTTAATCCCCACGCTGCTGATTGTGGCGGTGCTGGTGTTTTTGTTTGTCCATATGCTCCCCGGCGATCCGGCGCGGCTCATCGCCGGGCCGGAGGCGGATTCGACGGTCATTGAGATGGTGCGCAAGCAACTGGGTCTCGACCGGCCGCTGTATGTGCAGTTCTGGCACTACATCACCAACGTGTTGCAGGGCGATTTCGGTACGTCGATGGTGTCGCGCCGTCCGGTCTCCGAGGAGATCGCCAGCCGCTTTATGCCGACCTTCTGGCTGACGATTGCCAGTATGTGCTGGGCGATGATCTTCGGGCTGGCGGCGGGAATTATTGCCGCCGTATGGCGCAATCGCTGGCCGGATAAGCTGGGCATGGCGCTGGCCGTCACCGGGATTTCGTTCCCGGCGTTTGCACTGGGGATGCTGCTGATGCAGATTTTCTCCGTCGAACTGGGCTGGCTGCCGACGGTGGGGGCGGATACCTGGAAGCACTACATCCTGCCGTCGCTGACCTTAGGCGCGGCGGTGGCTGCGGTAATGGCGCGCTTTACCCGCGCCTCGTTCGTCGATGTGCTAAGTGAAGACTACATGCGCACCGCGCGAGCCAAAGGGGTGAGCGAGAAGTGGGTGATCCTCAAACACGGCCTGCGCAACTCGATGATTCCGGTCGTCACGATGATGGGCCTGCAGTTTGGTTTTTTGCTCGGCGGTTCGATTGTGGTGGAGAAGGTCTTTAACTGGCCGGGGCTCGGTCGTCTGCTGGTCGACTCCGTCGACATGCGCGACTATCCGGTGATTCAGGCAGAAGTGCTGCTGTTTTCACTGGAGTTTATTCTTATCAACTTAGTGGTGGATGTGCTCTACGCCGCCATTAACCCGGCTATCAGGTACAAGTAAGATGCGATTGTTTAACTGGCGTCGTCAGGCCATTTTGCAGGCCATGCCGGGGTTAAAACCGGACCATATCCGCACGCCGTGGCTGGAGTTCTGGCGTCGATTTCGCCGTCAGCCGGTGGCGATGACCGCCGGATTGTTCGTTCTGCTGCTGATCCTGGTGGCGATTCTGGCGCCGTGGATCACGCCGTTCGATGCCGAGAATTACTTCGACTACGACCGGCTGAACGATGGCCCGTCGATGATGCACTGGTTTGGCGTGGATTCCCTGGGGCGCGATATCTTTAGCCGCGTGCTGGTGGGGGCGCAAATCTCGCTGGCGGCGGGGGTCTTCGCGGTGCTGATCGGCGCGGCGATTGGCACGGTGCTCGGGCTGCTGGCCGGTTTCTACGAAGGCTGGTGGGACCGCATTATCATGCGCATCTGCGACGTGCTGTTTGCCTTTCCTGGTATTTTGCTGGCGATCGCGGTGGTGGCGATCATGGGCAGCGGGATGGCGAACGTGATTATCGCCGTGGCGGTGTTTTCCATTCCGGCGTTTGCCCGCCTGGTGCGCGGCAATACGCTGGTCCTGAAACAGCAGACGTTTATCGAGTCGGCGCGCAGTATCGGCGCCAGCGATGCGACGATCTTGTTCAACCATATCCTGCCCGGCACGGTCTCCTCGATTGTGGTCTATTTCACCATGCGTATCGGCGTGTCGATCATTTCGGCGGCGAGCCTGTCGTTTCTGGGACTGGGCGCACAGCCGCCGACCCCGGAGTGGGGCGCGATGCTTAACGAAGCGCGGGCCGATATGGTGATTGCGCCGCACGTGGCAATCTTCCCGAGCCTGGCGATCTTCTTTACGGTGCTGGCGTTTAACCTGTTAGGGGATGGTTTGCGCGACGCGCTGGATCCGAAGATTAAAGGGTAGTACGGCGGAAAGTGCCGGGTGGCGGCTGCGCCTTACCCGGCCTACGGCCCTGGCGCCAGGAAAGTTGTTACATTGTAAATGATGTTAATTAGTTTCGATTTATTGACCTGCCGCATTATTCTGTACAAAAAATGAGCTTATTCTGATCCTGCACAATGGCTGACAAGGGAGGAAATAGCATGTCCGTTGACAGACTGAAACGCGATCTTCTGAACAAGCTGATCAATGCCCGGATTGACCTTGCGGCATACCTGCAGTTAAGGATGGCAAAAGGGTACATGTCAGTCAGCGAAAGCGACCATCTGCGTGATAATTGTTTTGAACTGTGTGACTACATGCGTGAAAAAGCGCCGATCCTGCGGGATCACTACGACGCTGATGAACAGCTTGTCCTGCAACGCGCGGCTGACGCGTTGTCCAAAGCTGCCGTATGCCTGATGACCGGACACCATGATTGTCCAACGTTTGTCGCCGTCAGCGCAGAGAAACTTGAACACTGCCTGACGACACTGACTCTCTGCATTATGTGCCTGAAAGAGCATGCCGCGCTCCATCAGCACTGAATCTCGGGGGAGGCGACTCCCCCTTCTGCTTAAGCTTTTGTAAAAGTGCTCACGCGCCCGAACGACCTGGCTACTCTTTATGCCAAACGTCGAAAAAAGGAGTGCGTAATGCGCCGATCTTCGCTGATTCCTCTCTCGCTTGTATTCCTCTCTGCTTCGGTGATGGCCGCGCCCGCAGCCGTTAAGGTCGATGTGCTGCAAACCAAACTCGATCACCCCTGGTCGATGGCCTTTTTGCCAGATAACCAGGGGATGTTGATAACGCTGCGCGGCGGGCAGCTCAAGCACTGGCAGGCGGGGAAAGGGCTGTCGGATCCGATTGTCGGCATCCCGAAAGTCTGGGACAGCGGGCAGGGCGGGCTGTTTGACGTGGTGCTGGCCCCGGATTTTGAAAAATCGCGCCGCATCTGGCTGAGCTATGCCGAAGTCGGCAATGACGGAAAAGCGGGCACGGCGGTGGGATATGGCCGCCTGAGTGACGATCTGTCGCGCGTCGAAGCCTTCCAGGTGGTGTTCCGCCAGATGCCGAAACTTTCAACGGGCAATCACTTCGGCGGACGGTTGGTCTTCGACGGTAAAGGTTATCTCTTTATCGGGCTGGGTGAGAACAACCAGCGCCCGACGGCGCAGGATCTCGATAAACTCCAGGGCAAAGTGGTGCGCCTGACGGATCAGGGCAAGGTTCCGGCGGACAATCCGTTCGTCGATAAAGCGGGCGCGCGCCCGGAAATCTGGTCCTACGGCATTCGCAATCCGCAGGGCATGGCGATGAACCCGTGGACCGACGTGCTATGGCTCAACGAGCACGGCCCGCGCGGCGGGGATGAGATCAACATTCCCGAAAAAGGCAAAAACTACGGCTGGCCGCTGGCGACGCACGGCATCAACTACAGCGGCCTGAAAATTCCGGAAGCCAAAGGCGAGCACGTCGAAGGCACCGAGCCGCCACTGTTCGTCTGGAAAGTGTCGCCCGCGGTGAGCGGGATGGCGTTCTACAACAGTGACGTTTTCCCGCAGTGGAAAAACAAACTGTTTGTCGGCGCGCTGAAAGAGAAGGACGTGATTGTCCTCAGCGTGAACGGCGATAAGGTGACGGAGGACGGGCGGATTCTGGGGGATAGAGGCAACCGCGTTCGCGATGTGCGCGTCGGGCCGGATGGTTATCTGTACGTGCTGACCGACGAATCGGACGGGCAACTGCTGAAAGTCAGCCCGTCCGGGGCCTGATTAGCTGACCGGGATCATCACCGCCTTCTGGAAAGCCGGGCGCTCTTTAAGCTGCGCGATCCAGCGCTCCAGGTTCGGATGCGATTGCCACTCCAGCCCGACGTTGGTCAGGTTCCAGATAAACGGCCCGACGGCGATATCGCCCACGCCAAACGCGCTGCCCGAGAGCCACGGCTGATTCGCCAGGGCGTCGTCCAGCAGCGCAAACATTTTCTCGCAGGCCTCTTTCCCGGCGTTGATGGCGGCGTAATCGCGCTCGGCTTCCGGGGTTCTGACCAGTCCCATCAGGATCGGACGGTGTGCCACAGAAAGCGTCTGGTTCGCCCAGTCCATCCATTTTTCCCCTTCGGCGCGACGGGCAGGATTATCCACCCACAGGCGATTTTGCCCGTATTGCGCCGCCAGATAACGTACGATGGCGTTGGATTCCCACAGGGTTAAATCGGTTTCATCGTCGCGTAACAGCGGCACCAGCCCGTTCGGGTTCATCGCCAGATATTCGGCGTCTTTGTTCACGCCAAACTGCAAACCGGCCATGATCTGGTTAAACGGTAAATCCAGCTCTTCCAGCGTCCACAGCACTTTCTTGACGTTGGTTGAATTGTTCCTGCCCCACAGCGTAATCATATTGGCTCCTGAATGAGTGAAATAACCTGAGTGGTGAATCAAAGCCTGCGGTTTCACATGGTGAGATAAACCTAACATTTACGCAACAGAAGACAAAAAAATCGCATCAGGAACAGCGCCCCGGCCCGTTATTGCGTAAACTTTAAAAACTTTACCTGGTTTAGGTTTCTTTAGACTCATTAGTACGTTATTACTCATCGCTTCTTGCGACACGGTGATGTGACGTGATTTTTTAGAAAGGACACTCGGGTGGCATTTATGACGCATAAAACTTCTTCTCTGCGAAGCCTCGCAGCAGGCTCCGTACTGCTTTTCCTGTTTTCTCCAACCCTGTATGCAGCGGAAGCCGCGGCCCCTGAAGCGCCGCCGGTCGACGCGCGCGCGTGGATCCTGATGGACTACGCCAGCGGCAAAGTGCTGGCCGAAGGCAACGCCGACGAACAGCTCGATCCGGCGAGTCTGACCAAGATCATGACCAGCTACGTGGTCGGGCAGGCGCTCAAAGCCAACAAAATTAAGCTCGACGATATGGTGACCATCGGCAAAGACGCCTGGGCCACCGGCAACCCGGCATTGCGCGGTTCATCCGTGATGTTCCTGAAACCGGGGGACCAGGTTTCCGTATCGGATCTGAATAAGGGGGTGATTATTCAGTCGGGTAACGATGCCTGTATCGCGCTGGCGGATTACGTCGCCGGGAGTCAGGACTCCTTTATCGGCCTGATGAACGGCTACGCGCAGAAGCTGGGTCTGACCAAAACCACCTTCAAAACCGTTCACGGCCTGGACGCGCCGGGGCAGTTCAGTACCGCGCGCGATATGGCGCTGCTGGGCAAAGCGTTGATCCACGACGTGCCGGATGAGTACGCTATCCACAAAGAGAAAGAGTTTACTTTCAACAAGATTCGCCAGCCGAACCGCAACCGTCTGCTGTGGAGCAGCAACGTGAACGTGGACGGCATGAAAACCGGCACCACCGCGGGCGCGGGCTATAACCTGGTGGCTTCTGCGACCCAGGGCGATATGCGTTTGATCTCCGTGGTGCTGGGCACCAAAACCGACCGTATCCGCTTTAACGAATCTGAAAAACTGCTGACCTGGGGCTTCCGCTTCTTTGAAACGGTGACGCCGATTAAGCCGGATGCGACCTTCATCAGCCAGCGCGTCTGGTTTGGCGATAAGAGCGAAGTGAATCTGGGCGCGGGTGAAGCGGGTTCTGTGACGATTCCGCGCGGACAGCTGAAAAACCTGAAAGCGAGCTACACGCTGACCGATCCGCAGCTCACCGCGCCGCTGAAAAAGGGCCAGGTGGTCGGGACGATTGATTTCCAGCTGAACGGCAAATCCATCGAGCAGCGTCCGCTGATCGTGATGGAAGCGATAGAAGAGGGCGGGTTCTTTAGCCGGATGTGGGACTTCGTGATGATGAAATTCCACTCGTGGTTTGGCGGTTGGTTTTAAGTGAGTTCAGCGCCGTCTGCCATGCCCGGCGGCGCTTCGCTTGCACGGGCCTACAAAAACCGTGCGCAAGCATCAATTGAATCCGATCTTGTAGGCCGGGTAAGCGTAAGCGCCACCCGGCAAAACCGCACTCAATACATCAACTTAATCTGCTGCGCCTTCGCATGGGTGACCAGCTCGTCATCCGGCTTACAGTCGCTCACAATCGCGTCAAAACGCGCCAGCTCACCCATCCGTGCCGGGCGGACTTTGCCAAATTTGCTGTGATCCACCACCAGCACATGATACTGCGCGGCATTCATCGCCCAGTGCTTCACCGTCAACTCTTCGAGATTAAAGCAGGTCGCACCCTGACGCACGCTCACGCCCGCTGCCGAGTAAAAGGCGATATCCGGACACAGATTGCTCAGCGTATCCTGCAAATTCAACGGTTTGAAAATGGCATTGCTGGCGTGAAACTCGCCGCCGCAGAGGATCACCCGACACTCAGGTTTCTCCTGAAGCGCCAGAAAGGTGTTCAGGGAGTAGCACACCGCCGTGAACGGCAGCGTGTTATCGATGGCTTCGATAATCCACGGCGTGGTCGTGCCGCAGTCGAAAAACAGGGTCTGATGGGGTTGCACAAGGGAAGCGGCCAGCCGCGCGGCTTTGCGTTTCTCCTCGACCAGGCGGGTTTTTTGATCGCTCAGCAGATAATGGCTGCCGCTGCGCGGCTCCAGCACAATATAACCGCCGAGCAGTACCACTGGGGCACTTTCGCTGTTCAGGTCGCGACGGATGGTCATCTCGGAAACGCCGAGCAGGGTGGCGGCTTCTTTGAGATGCAGCTTATCGCTGCGCTTCAGGGCGTGCAGCAGCTGGGAGATGCGGTCGTCGCGTCGTGTTTCCATAGATCCTCGGGGCGAAAAAGTGAACCCCCACAATGTGGGGGTTCAAGTGTAACCTGTCGGACCGGGATTAGTCACGTATCCAGCCCTTGCGGATGGGCAAGGCAAAGCAGAAGCGGTAAACCCGCTGCAGCCCGCGATAAATCTGCTGGCCCATGATATTCCACAGGATTTGCGCTGTCAGACAGCCCATAAAACCAACCAGCAATCCGCCCAGCATATCCAGCGGCCAGTGGACGCCGAGGTAAACGCGCGACCAGGCGATGCCAAGGGCGATAACCATCAACACCACGCCCGACCAGACGCGATGCCAGAACAGGAACGCCAGCGCGAAGGTGAAAATCACCGTGCCGTGATCGCTTGGGAAGGAGTCATCTGCCGCGTGGTGCAGGAAGTTTGAACCGATATGGTCGACAAACGGACGGTCGTGCGGGAACAGATGTCCCAGCGTCCAGGAGGCGGTCATGCTCACCGCCAGGGCCATCGCAATCTTTATCACCAGTTGGCGCTGGGCGCTGACCTGCTTGCGCGGGCCCCACAGCCAGAGGATCGCGATGAGCAGGGGCACGATGTTAATCAGATCTTTGGCGACAAATTTGGCAAAGATAATCATCCACTCCGGTGACGCCGGGGTGGCATTAATCAGATAAAACAGTCCGTAATTGAGATTCTCTAACATTCCATCATCACTCTTTTGCAAACCAGGCAGAAACAAGGCCGTAAGCCACGACCTGAGAAAACCACACCCACCAACCTGCCCACAGGTTGTGAGAGAAAAAATGCGCACCGCGCATCACCTGACCGAAGCCCATCGCCAGCCCGACCGCTGCGCCCAGGGCGACGAAGCACCACGCCAGACGAGGACGCTCACGCCAGAAGGCGAAAAACAGCCCCATGATCATAAAGCCGCTCGAAGCGTGCCCACCGGGGAAACAGCGACCGGGGCCGCTACCCTCTGGCGCGCTGCCAAACAGCGGATACGACACCGCCTTGCCGCCGTACTCCAGCAGATCCCACGGGCAGCTGTGGTGGCTGATGCTTTTCAGCACGCCCACCACCAGCGTTCCGAGTCCCATCAACAATGCGCCCGTCACCAGCGGCATATTGCGGCGCAACGCGCCATAAATCAGCGCGACTGCCGCCAGCGCAATGGCGATGTACTTCGCCAGCCGATGGTTCAGCAGGTCCAGCAGGTGATTTTGCTGGAGCGGGAAATGGTGAGTGGCGGCGTCATACCAGAAACCCGTTATCCACCGATCCAGCGTTTCATCGCGTGAAAGCCAGGTAAACAGCACCGCCAGAACAATCAGCACGAAAAGCTGATAACCATAAAAGCGGGCCGGTAAACGGTAAAGGGGTTTTGTCTTAGTTGTCGGCGACTTAGATAAATCTGATGGGGCAGTATTGTGGGCCATAAATGACGTTCGTTGACGGGAAATAGGGGCATCATAAAGGTGTCAACTTAAGGAAACCTTAAACGGCGACGATATGTGCTTTATTTCTGTTTATCTTCGATAATTTACTATCTCGCGACCCGTCATTTCATTACACTCATCGCGATTTTTACATCAAAAAGAGACCGCATGTTAAACCGTTCTTCTTCCGGTAATCGTCTGGGTCGTCAGGCGTTACTTTTCCCTCTGTGTCTGGTGCTTTACGAATTCTCTACCTATATCGGCAACGATATGATCCAGCCGGGTATGCTGGCCGTGGTGGAGCAGTTCAACGCCGGGATCGAGTGGGTTCCAACCTCCATGACCGCCTATCTGGCTGGCGGCATGTTTTTGCAGTGGCTGCTCGGGCCGCTGTCAGATCGTATTGGCCGTCGCCCGGTCATGCTCACCGGCGTGGTGTGGTTTATCGTCACCTGCCTCGCCATTCTGCTGGCGCAAACCATTGAACAATTTACGATCCTGCGCTTTTTGCAGGGGGTGAGCCTGTGCTTTATCGGCGCGGTGGGGTATGCCGCCATTCAGGAGTCCTTTGAGGAGGCGGTGTGTATCAAAATTACCGCCCTGATGGCAAACGTGGCGCTGATTGCGCCGCTGCTCGGCCCGCTGGTGGGCGCGGCCTGGGTACACGTTGCGCCGTGGGAAGGAATGTTTGTGCTTTTCGCGCTCCTGGCGGCAATCTCCTTCTTCGGCCTGCACCGCGCGATGCCGGAGACCGCCACCCGTCTCGGCGAAAAGCTGTCCCTGAAAGAGCTGGGGCGCGACTATAAAGAAGTGCTGAGAAATGGCCGCTTTGTGGCGGGCGCGCTGGCGACCGGTTTTGTGAGCCTGCCGCTGCTGGCATGGATTGCCCAGTCGCCGGTGATCATCATCAGCGGCGAGAAGCTCAGCAGCTACGAATATGGTCTGCTTCAGGTGCCGATTTTTGGCGCGCTGATTATCGGCAACCTGGTGCTGGCACGCCTCACATCGCGTCGTTCCGTGCGGTCGCTGATCATCATGGGCGGCTGGCCGATTGTCGCTGGGCTGGTGGTCGCGGCTGTGGCCACCGTCGCCTCTTCACATGCTTACCTGTGGATGACGGCCGGGCTGAGTATTTATGCCTTCGGTATCGGCCTGGCAAACGCCGGGCTGGTGCGCCTGACGCTGTTCGCCAGTGAAATGAGTAAAGGCACGGTCTCCGCCGCGATGGGGATGCTGCAGATGCTGATTTTCACCGTCGGGATCGAAGTCAGCAAACACGCCTACAGCTTTGGCGGCAACGGGCTGTTCAGCCTGTTTAACCTCGCGAACGGCGTGCTGTGGCTGGGGCTGATGGTGGTGTTCCTGAAAGATAAGCGCGTCGGCAACGCGTTGCAGTAAGTTTTGCCGGGTGGCGGCTGCGCCTTACCCGGCCTACATCTCGTGTTTGTCGCTTTTGTAGGCCCGGTAAGCGTAGCGCCACCGGGCGTTTAGCGGGCACTAATTAAACGGTGCTTCCCCGTTCAACGCTTTCTCAATCACATCCAGCACGCCTTCATCGTTGTTATGCGGCGCTTCAAAACGTGCGACCGCTTTGATGTGCGGTTTGGCGTTGGCCATCGCGAAACTAAAGCCCGCCTGGCGCAACATCTCCACGTCATTCCCGCTGTCACCAAATGCCACGACTTCGCTATCGGCAATGCCCCAGTGCTGCTGCAAAATCCGCAGACCGTTCGCCTTGTGCACGCCCGGAATGATCAGGTCGATATTGCCATGCCCGGTGGTCACCGGAACCATAATGTCGCTCAGCTCGGCGTGGATCATCTCCTGCACGCGCGGAATATCGCTGTCCGGCAGATTCAGCCCGAATTTAAAGAAGATGTCGTCCAGATGGTCAAAGTTATCGACCATTTCCAGACGATGGTAATACTTCGCCGCCATCTCTTTCAGGCTGTCGTCATAGGCTTTCAGGGTATAGGCGCTGCTTTTCCCGCAGGCGATCACTTCCACTTCCGGCAGCGCGCAGAGAAAACGTGCCACCGTATCAAACTGGGCTTTGGTCAGCTCGCCGTTAAACACATCTTCGCGGGCATTCACCACCCAGCCGCCGTTTTCTGCGACAAAGGCGATCTCATCGGCAATCTCCGGGAAGAAGGAGATCAGCTGGTAATACTGATTCCCGCTGGCGACGACGAAGCGAATGTCCTGCTCCTTCATGCGTGCATACTGCGCCAGAAAGCGCTCGCGGTTGTAGGTTTTGGCGTCGCTCAGGAAGGTTCCATCCATGTCGACAGCGATTAACTTAACGCTCATATCCCTTCTCCATTGCTGAATGTTGCGTAACAGGTTTTGCCACGGCTTTCGCGACCAGTGCGGCGACAATGACCAGGGCTAACACCACCAGCATCGCGCTGCGCAGCCCATAATGTTCACCGAGGAAACCAAGCAGCGGCGGGCCGACCAGGAAGGCGAGATAGCCGGTGGTCGCAACCACGCTGACGCGCGTCGGGGCGTCCGGGCCTGTATCGCTGGCCGCCGAAATGGTTAGCGGGAAACCGAGCGATGCGCCCGCGCCCCACAGGATAACCGAGACACCGGCGATCCAGTCCACGTCGACAAAAATAATCAGCGCGATACCCAGAGCACCCATCATCGCGCTGGCGCGCACCACGGCGACGCGGCTGTAGCGGTCGATAAACCAGCCGCCGGTGAAGCGCCCGACGGTCATTCCGAGGGTAAACCCGGCGTAAATCAGCGAGCCGGAGGTTGGGCTAAAGCCGTGACCGTCGACCATCAGCAGTGGCAGCCAGTCGTTGGCGGAGCCTTCGGCAAACGCCATCGCCAGGACCACCACGCCGATCAGCATCAGCTGCATATCGCGATAAAAGGGTAATCCTTTCTCGGTCGTTTTTTGCTCTTCCGCGCTGTTTTTGCCGGTGCCATCAGGAATAAAAGTGATGCCGGTCAGAATTGGCAGAATGCACACCAGCGCGGCCAGCAAAATATGCAGACTGGCGGCGGTGCCAAAGGCCGTCAGCGCCATGCCGACACCGGCGCCAGCGAGCGTACCCAGGCTGTAAAAGCCGTGCATCATTGGCAAAACGGTTTTGTTCAGCTCGCGCTCAACCGCTGCGCCTTCGACATTAATCGCCACTTCTGCCGCGCCAAAGCTGCCGCCAAAGACCATCAGACCAAAGGCAAACATCACCGGCGATGCGAACCACAGGGCGGCGCTCAGGAAAAACATGCCAACCACGGCGCTGCACATGGTGGTGCGGATCACTTTCCGCGTGCCAAAACGCTTCACCAGCCATGCCGAGCAGAGAATGCCGCTCATCGATCCGATCGACAGGCCAAACAGCACGATGCCCATTTCAGCCGTCGACACCGACAAAATATCGCGGATCGCAGGGGTACGCGTTGCCCAGGATGCCATCAGCAATCCGGGAATAAAGAAGAACATAAACAGCGCCCACAGGCGTCGCTGCAGGGCTTTACGAGGAGAAATCAACGTCATTGAGGAGCACCGGAAGTACAACAATAGCGACAACACTAGCAAGTTTGTGTACATTTGTACACAAACCGAAAGGGGAAAATATGAGCAGAAGACCAAACGATCCGCAGCGGCGGGAACGGATACTGCAGGCCACGCTGGAGTCCATCGCCGAGCATGGGATCAATGCGGTGACGCACCGTAAAATCGCCACCTGCGCGGGCGTGCCGCTGGGGTCGATGACCTATTATTTCGACGGTATCGACTCGCTGCTCGAAGAGGCATTTACCGGATTTACCCGCGATATGTCCCGACAATACCGCGAGTTTTTTGCCGGTGTAACCGGACCGGAGATGGCCTGTGAAGCTATCACTACGCTGATCCACAGCTCAGAAGTCACCACGCCGCACAATATGGAGCTGATGTACCAGCTCTATGCGCTGATGAACCGTAAACCGGCGCTGAAAAAAGTGATGCAAGACTGGATGCAAACCAGCCAGAGCACCCTGGAGCAGTGGTTTGATCCGGTGACTACCCGTGCGCTGGATGCTTTTATTGAAGGCATGACGCTGCATTTTGTCACCGATCGCGAACCGCTATCACGGGAAGAGATCCGGGCGATGGTAGGGCGGATTGCGGGGCTTTAATGCGTCGCCCCCGCGGTCACGTTTACCACTGTTCCGGTCATCGCCCCAGCACGATCGGAGGCGAGGAAAGTCACCAGCTCGGCCACTTGTGCGAGCGTCGGCAGCCGCTTCAGCATCGTGCTCTGCGCGGCGCCTTCCAGAAATTGATCAACCGTTAACCCCATCGACTGCGCTTTTATCGTAAACAACTCCCCGGTATACGAACCCGCCTCAACCGCGCCGGTAATGGCATGAGACCGCACGCCGACGACGCGAATATTCTTCGGCCCCAGTTCGCTGGCGAGAGCCCGGACGAACGCCTCAATAACCGCGCAGCCGACGATATGACCCAGATGGTTTGGCATCGCCATCGTCGCCGCTGGGGCAACGACCGTAATCATTACGCCCGCGCGATCGCCGCCCATGTAAGGGGAGACAGCTTTTGAGATGTTGAAGAGGGCGGTGAGAAAAGGATCGATTCCTTGTTTGAACTCGGCTAGAGAAAGTTCAGCGAGCGATTTGCCCTGATTGTGCATAAACCCCGTCGCGTTAACGACGATATCAATGCCGCCAGCTTCCTGAGCCAGCTTGGCGGTTTGCTCATGAATGGATTGCTCATCGAGGGCATCGATGACCCAGGTATGTGCCGTTCCACCGGCTGAGCGGATTTCGTTCGCGATGCGATCGAGCTTGTCCTGATGCCGCGCGGCAAGGTAAACATGCGCCCCTTCGCGCGCCAGAGTTCTGGCGGTTTCGCTACCGATGGCGCCACTGCCACCGAAAATGACGGCGGTTTTGTTTTTCATCAACTTATCTCCCGGGTGTTTAGCATTTAAAAATTATGGGTAAGGATTGGCACTCGTTCCACAATTTATGGATGATGGATTGCGCTCTTCTGATAAGGATTTATGAGATGAACATAAGTTTTCCGCCCAAACTGGTTCCAGGGGATTTGATTGCGATTACCGCACCCTCGTCAGGCGTTCCTCCTCATTTGCATCAGCGGTTGGACCTTGCCATTCAGCAACTAAAAAACCGGGGATACAGGGTTCGTGAGGGGGAGTGTTTACGCTCTCAGCATAAAAATAAAAGTGCCTGTAAGCGGTTGCGAGCGACGGAGCTGATGGCCTTCCTGACCGATCCAGAAGTGAAAGCCATCATGCCGCCATGGGGCGGAGATCTGGCTATGGAGCTGCTTGAACTGATTGATTTCCAGAGGCTAGCCACTCTGGAGCCGAAATGGTTTGTGGGTTTTTCTGATCTAAGCACTTTGCATTTCCCGCTGACCACGCTGTCGCACTGGGCAACCTTACATGGTCCTAATCTGATGGATTTGGGAGCCAGAGAATTGGATCCCACAACACAAGCCATTTGGAGCATTCTTGAAAACGAGCGGGCAACTCATATCAAGCAGTACTCCTCCCAGGCTTATCAAATCGAAGAAAACCAATGGGGACCGGCTTCGGATGAGGGTTTCAATCTTACAAAGGAGACGAAGTGGAAGCGACTGGATGGCGGCACGACGCCCGTCAGTTTCGAGGGCCGATTAATAGGTGGTTGCCTTGACATCATCTCGAGACTTGCCGGAACACCTTATGGTCAATTATCGCGCTTCCGGGAGCTGAATCGCCAGGACGGTATTATTCTCTATTTTGAAAATGTGGAAATGGGCCCTTGTGAATTAACGCGAGCATTATTGAGCTTACGTTTGCAGGGCTGGTTCAACGATTTAGCTGGCGTACTCATAGGAAGGAGTGCTGCTTTAGATGTTACAGAAGCGACGCAGCATAATTATTTAGACGCCCTTCGTTCGGCCCTGGGAGACCTTAGCGCTCCGGTTCTTTATGACGTCGATATTGGTCATATTCCTCCGCAAATTTCACTGGTCAATGGTGCCAGTGCGACGGTGGAATTTACTGAACAGGGAAGTACGGTGACGCAAGTGATTTGATGTGGGGTCTGAAATTCAGGCGGCTTAAAAGCCGTCTTTTAATGGACTTATTGAAAAAATGGCTTACAAGATAATCAATATACCAATGGCAAGGAGTGGCGATTACGGGGCATTGCCAATTGTTCTCGGCACTAAAGCATTACTAATGGATACCTCTATTTTTGGCTTCCATATCCATCATAAAGCCGGTCATGTAGTTAGGATTGAAATCCAGGTCCTTAGTTTTCCAGTATGCAGCTCTCATTTCCTTTAATTGGAATCTCAGGATATGTTTTTTATTCATTCATCAATTCTGCAATGACACTCCGTCTAAATCCTCTTTCATCCGCGATCTCCATTATTTTGGCTTCTGCCATGGCTTTGCTGCGCATTGCTGAGAGTATCGGTTTAAAGTTGTGGTTGTTACCCTGAAGGTTTAATGGCAGCGAAATGCTGGAAATTAATTTTTCTTCCAATACCCAGGGTTCTTCATTTGCTACCCAATACACATGTGCATTCTTTTCCATCCACTTGTCCAGCCACTGCTCGCCAGGATGGGTAAATGTCGTTCTGGTTCCCGAGCCAACACGGCGGAGAGGAAAATTGCTTTCCGCCGATAGCAATACCCCGAGCGTGCGCCTGAGCGTTGAGCCCTCGGCGTTGCCGCTATAGTGAGTTTTGATGCGCTGACGAAGATTGGCGCGGCTGTTCGGTTTTCCTTTTTTATCCGGTGAAATACCGACATAGAGTAATGTATATCCATCCTGAATAATGCAACCCTCAGTCGGAACACCTGGCGGGATCTCTTTGAACCACCAAAAATAGATACCATTTACAGCAGGAACAGGTGTGGGGCGACTCATGACATCTGTTCTGCTGAAAAATCTGTCAGGATAAAAATTAAACACGCGTATTCTCCGGGCTGATTCATCCTGATATTTTATAGGATTGTTATCTGGGAATGCTTGATTAACTTGGGGGAAATAATGAGTTTAAGAGTTACGACGCAGCTGGTGGACACCTGGAAGAAACGCATTCAGCGGGAGGGCTTGAAAGGCTCTACCTACTTTTGCCAACAGAGTGGGGCTGTTTGGGTTTCCGCCTCAGCCGATCATCAGGCTATCTGTCAGAAAATTTTAGGTAGGGATTCAGGAACCAGTTCTTTGGCGAGTTATTTGCGCTGGGATGATGTCGGCGCGGTTGCTTTAGTTGAACTGCTGTACGCGATTGAATCGGCATAGAGCAACGATTTATGCGCATAGCAAAAGCGCTGCCGCCACTTTGTCGCCATACATGGGACAGTGGCTGTGTAAGTGATTGATCTGATAGATGACAAATCCCAGGCAACAAAAAACCCATCAACCTTGAACCAAAGTGGCGGGGTTGATGGGCTCCACAAATTGGGGGACATCAAAGAAAAGCAGTGGCAATAGTTATGACTGCCTCATATACGAAAAGTTCTGCGCATCGCAAAAAAATTTGCGCGATGCGCATTCTTCAGAGTTATCCGAGCGCGGGCCAGATGACGATGATCAGCGTACCGGCGAGGGTCAGCAGGACGTTGGCGATGGCGTAAGTGCCAGCGTAGCCCAGCGCCGGGATGTTGCTGCGCGCGGTGTCGCTGATGATTTCCATTGCCGGGGCGCAGGTGCGCGCGCCCATCATCGCGCCAAACAGCATTGCGCGGTTCATGCGCAGGACGTAGGCGCCGAACAGGAAGCAGATCACTACTGGCAGCAAGCTGACGATCAGACCGGCGACCAGCATCTGCCAGCCGACAGTGCCCAGGCTGTGGCCGATGCCGCTGCCTGCGCTCAACCCCACGCCTGCCATAAAGACCATCAGACCGAACTCTTTCACCATGTTTAGCGCGCCCTGCGGGATATAGCCAAAGGTCGGGTGGTTGGCTCGCAGGAAGCCGAGCATGATCCCGGCGAACAGCAGACCGGCAGCGTTACCCACGCCGAAGCTAAAGTTGCTGAACTGGAAGGTGATCATCCCAATCATCAGGCCGACAATAAAGAAGGCGCAGAAGGCCAGCAGGTCGGTCACCTGGCTGTGGATGGAGATAAAGCCGATGCGATCGGCGACGGTTTTGACGCGGCGCGCGTCTCCGCTTACCTGCAGAACGTCGCCTTTGTTCAGGACGACATTGTCGTCAATCGGCATTTCAATCTGGCTGCGGATCACGCGGTTCAGGAAGCAGCCGTGATCGGTCAGCTTGAGCTGCGCCAGACGGCGGCCAACGGCGTTGTGGTTTTTCACCACAATCTCTTCCGTGACGATGCGCATGTCGAGCAGGTCACGGTCGAAGACCTCTTTACCGTTACGGAAGCTCGGATCGAGGCGCGCGTGGGCGTCCGGGTAGCCGACCAGCGCGATATCATCGCCCATCTGCAGTACGGCGTCCCCGTCCGGGTTAGCCAGTATGCCGTTGCGGCGGATACGTTCGATGTAACAGCCGGTCTGGCGATAGATGCCCAGCTCGCGCAGATTTTTACCGTCGGCCCAGGCGACCAGCTCCGGCCCGACGCGATAGGCGCGAATGACAGGCAGATAGACTTTGCGTTTAGTGTCGGTATCCAGACCACGCTCGCGAGCAATCTGCTGGGCGCTGGTCTGGAGATCCTGGTGCTGGAGTTTAGGCAAATAACGGGCGGCGACAATCAGGCTCACCAGACCAATCAGGTAGGTCAGGGCATAGCCCAGGCTCAGATGATCGAGCGCCAGCGAGAGCTGGCTTCCCGCCATGCCCGAGTGGCGCAACGTATCGCCCGCACCAACCAGCACCGGCGTTGAGGTCATCGAACCGGCGAGCATCCCCGCGGTCAACCCGATATCCCAGCCAAACAGTTTACCCAGCCCTAACGCGATCACCAGCGCGCTGCCGACCATCACCAGCGCCAGCATCAGATAATTTTTGCCGTCGCGGAAGAAAATTGAAAAAAAGTTCGGCCCGGCTTCCACACCCACGCAAAAAATAAACAGCATAAAACCGAGATTCAGTGCATCCGTGTTAATGCTGAAATGCTGCTGGCCTAATAATAATGAGACCACTAAAACGCCAATGGAATTACCAAGTTGAACTGAACCCAGGCGTAATTTACCCAGACACAGTCCCAGTGCCAGTACAACAAATAATAACAGGATGTAATTCCCATTTAACAAATCTGCGACGTTTATATTCACGGAGGCTAACTTCTTGTTTACCGTTAAGCTGTTGAAAGGATGGGGGATTTAGGCTACTGTTTTATCCCATGTGAGTGCAGGGATTTTCCCTTTCGCCCATACAGAATATATCCCACAGAACAATAACTGGCCGATAGTCTAATCGTATTAGATATCCAGGGCCAGAAAAGATCGCGTAACAATGTATGAGCTTTGGCAAGGAATGCCACATTGCATTATCTGACTGGGCGTCCGTTGGACGATTGTGTATTCGATAGTGATGGAGTCAGGAGGATTTTTGAACATCAAGCGGAACTGGGCAGGCGTCGTCTGCTGCTTTCTACTGTTTATCGCGGTTTGCCTCTCTTTAGCATTCCACGTCAAAGGCGCATTCAGAGCCTCAGGCCATCCTGAGCTGGGTTTGCTCTTTTTCATTTTACCCGGCGTGATCGCAAGCTTCATTTCCCGCGGGGGAGAAGTGGTGAAACCGCTGATTGGCGCGATGCTGGCGGCACCGCTGTGTCTGGTGCTGTTACGTCTCGTTTTTGCCTCGCCGCGTTCGCTATGGCAGGAGCTGGCGTGGCTGATGAGCGGGATATTCTGGTGTGCGCTGGGCGCGCTCTGTTTTATGTTTGCGCGCAGCCTCGTTCATCGCTGGCGACACAAATAAAAACGCCCTCCTGAGAGGGCGTTAACGCGTTACTGGGCGGCAAACAGCCCCAGATTTTCTTTCGCGTAGGCTTCGAAATCGGTAAAGCCGCCGATGTGCGTCTGGTCGAGGAAAATCTGCGGTACAGTCTCAACAGGTTTACCCACGGTTTTTTCCAGATCGGCTTTGCTGATGCCTTCCGCGTGAATGTCCACGTAGCGGAAGTTAAAGTCATCGCGCTCAGCGGTCAGTTTTTCTGCCAGTTCTTTAGCGCGGACGCAGTAAGGGCATCCCGGACGTCCAAAAATCACTGCAAACATATCTCTCTCCTCAAAACGTAAGCCCAACGGCGAATGCGCTTAGTTTGCCCGATAACCGTTGCTCATGGAAAGCAGGTTTTACCTGTCGCTTTAATACTTACAGGCTATGTTTCGCCAATTACATCACACTTTTCTTTGCCTATACTGGCTGTCATTCCGCGTACAGACTGAGAAAAGAGAGACCTAATGACGCCGACGATTGATGTGATTCGCGCCCACCGTTCCATCCGCCATTTCACCGATAAGCCGATTAGCGACGCCGAACGTGAAGCGATTGTGGACAGCGCGCGCGCGACCTCCAGCTCGAGCTTTTTGCAGTGCACGTCGATTATTCGCATCACCGACCGCGCGATGCGTGAACAGCTGGTGACGCTCACCGGCGGGCAACCGCACGTGGCGCAGGCGGCGGAGTTTTGGGTGTTTTGCGCCGACTTCAACCGTCATCTGCAAATCTGCCCCGATGCGCAACTGGGCCTGGCGGAACAGCTTCTGCTCGGCGTCGTGGATACAGCGATGATGGCACAGAACGCGCTGACGGCGGCGGAATCCCTCGGATTAGGCGGCGTTTACATCGGCGGCCTGCGTAATAACATTGAAGCAGTGACCGAACTGCTGAATCTGCCAAAACACGTTTTACCACTGTTTGGCCTGTGCCTCGGCTGGCCGGCGGACAACCCGGATCTCAAGCCGCGCCTGCCTGCGGCAATGATCATGCACGAGAATCACTACCAGCCGGTGGATGCGCAGGTTCTTGCCCAATACGACGAAGAGCTTGCCAGCTATTACCTGTCACGCGAAAGCAATAATCGCCGCGATACCTGGAGCGATCACATTCGTCGCACCATCATCAAAGAAAACCGTCCGTTTATTCTCGACTATTTGCATAAACAGGGCTGGGCTGTGCGATAAGTCCATTCATCCTGTGCCAGCCTGCGTGTATGATACGCAGGCTTTTATCGAGTCTTTAGAGAGGTGCAGGGTGAAAATTGCCATTTTGTCCCGGGATGGAACGCTCTATTCGTGTAAACGTCTGCTTGAGGCAGCCAATAAGCGTGGTCATCTGGTTGAGATCCTCGATCCGCTGTCGTGCTATATGAACATCAGCCCGGCGGCGTCCTCGATTCACTATAAAGGCCGCCATCTGCCGCACTTCGATGCGGTGATCCCCCGCATCGGCTCGCAAATTACCTTCTACGGCACCGCCGCGCTGCGCCAGTTTGAGATGCTCGGCAGCTACCCTTTGAATGAATCCGTCGCTATCACCCGCGCGCGCGACAAGTTGCGCTCCCTGCAGCTGCTCGCTCGTCAGGGGATCGACCTGCCGATTACCGGCATCGCCCACTCGCCGGATGACACCAGCGATCTGATTGATATGGTCGGCGGTGCGCCGCTGGTGGTGAAACTGGTGGAGGGCACGCAGGGCATTGGCGTGGTGCTGGCTGAAACGCGCCAGGCGGCTGAAAGCGTCATCGATGCCTTTCGCGGTCTGAATGCGCATATTCTGGTGCAGGAGTATATCGAAGAGGCGAAGGGGCACGACATCCGCTGCCTGGTCGTCGGCGACGAAGTGGTGGCCGCCATTGAGCGTCAGGCGAAAGACGGCGATTTCCGATCGAACTTGCATCGCGGCGGCGTGGCGCGCATCGCCACGATCAGCGACCGCGAACGCGAAATTGCCATCAAGGCGGCGCAAACCCTGGGGCTGGATATCGCGGGCGTGGATATTCTGCGCGCGAACCGTGGTCCGCTGGTGATGGAAGTGAATGCGTCACCCGGCCTTGAAGGCATTGAAAAAACCACCGGGATCGATATCGCAGGCAAAATGATCTCTTGGATCGAGCGCCACGCCACGCCGGGCTTTTGCCTGAAAACGGGTGGTTAGGGCTGAATTTTTTGCGTAATCTAGGCGAAGTTTTTACTTAAGAGGCTGCACTGCTATGGATTTACAGGTCGTTCCAACACTGGATACGTTACGTCAATGGCTCGACGATGCAGGCATCACCTATTTTGAGTGTGATTCCTGTCAGGCGTTGCACCTGCCGCATATGCAAAATTTCGACGGCGTGTTTGATGCCAAAATCGATCTGATCAACGACGTGGTGCTTTTCTCGGCGCTGGCGGAGGTCAAGCCCTCGGCATTGCTGGCCCTGGCGTCTGATTTATCGGCCATAAATGCCGGTTCTTTGACGGTGAAAGCATTTCTCGACATACAGGATGATAATCTGCCGAAACTGGTGGTTTGCCAGTCTTTATTCGCCGGACCCGGTGTGTCGTTTAAGCAGTTTGCCTGGTTTATGCGCCAGAGCGAAGAGCAGATCTCCATGGTGATGCTGGAAGCCAGCGCGCACCATTTACTCTTTACCACCGAAGAGGATATGGAGAATAACGATTCACGGGACTCGTTCCTGCACTAAGCCTTCCAGACCTCACGCAGTCGCTGCCATGGCGGCTGCGTATCACAATATTTTCTTCTGGCTGTAACCTTTCTTTAAAGAATTATTCACTTACCCGCAGGCCATTTCGGCTTATCCCATAGACAGATCCTGCATAAAAAATTGATAAAAGGCGTTTTTTAATCTGGGCTATAGCCTGGGGCACGGGCTACAGTTATTCTTGCGGAGCTTAAAAAAGCGAGCAGAAACTGCCAAAAGATTTTTTCTTTTGCGTCAGGCACAGCGACAAAATATGCACGATTCTTGCATATCACCAATTGCATGGTTTGAGTTCGTTTGTTAACAACTGTTAACGAGCTTTCATAAGGAATAACGCTATGATCGCCTTACATAAAAAATGGTTATCGGGTCTGGTTGCGGGTGCTCTGATGGCTGTCTCTGCCGGTACGCTCGCTGCGGAACAAAAAACGCTGCACATTTATAACTGGTCTGACTATATCGCCCCGGACACGGTAGCGAATTTCGAAAAAGAGACCGGGATTAAAGTGGTCTACGACGTCTTCGACTCCAACGAAGTGCTGGAAGGCAAACTGATGGCGGGCAGCACCGGTTTCGACCTGGTCGTGCCGTCAGCCAGCTTCCTTGAGCGCCAGCTCACCGCCGGTGTGTTCCAGCCGCTGGATAAAAGCAAACTGCCGAACTGGAAAAACCTCGATCCTGAGCTGCTGAAGCTCATCTCCAAACACGACCCGGAAAACAAATTCGCCATGCCGTACATGTGGGCGACCACGGGTATCGGTTATAACGTCGATAAAGTGAAAAAAGCGCTGGGTGCAGACGCGCCGGTGAACAGCTGGGATCTGGTGCTGAAACCGGAAAACCTCGAGAAACTGAAAAGCTGCGGCGTCTCCTTCCTTGATGCGCCGGAAGAGGTGTTTGCCACCGTGCTGAACTACCTCGGCAAAGATCCGAACAGCACCAAAGCCGACGACTACACCGGCCCGGCAACCGATCTGCTGCTGAAGCTGCGTCCGAATATTCGCTACTTCCACTCCTCCCAGTACATCAACGATCTGGCAAACGGCGACATCTGCGTAGCCATCGGCTGGGCGGGTGATGTCTGGCAGGCCGCGAACCGTGCGAAAGAAGCCAAAAACGGCGTGAATATCTCCTATTCGATTCCGAAAGAGGGGGCGATGGCGTTCTTCGACGTCTTTGCGATGCCTGCGGATGCGAAAAACAAAGACGAAGCCTATCAGTTCCTGAACTATCTCCTGCGTCCGGACGTGATTGCGCACATCTCTGACCACGTCTTCTACGCCAACGCCAACAAAGAAGCGACGCCGCTGGTGAGCGCAGAAGTGCGCGACAATCCGGGTATCTACCCGCCGGCTGACGTGCGCGCCAAAATGTTTACCCTGAAAGTTCAGGATCCGAAAATCGACCGCGTCCGTACTCGCGCGTGGACGAAGGTGAAAAGCGGTAAATAAACCGTTATCCAGGCCGGGCATGCGCGACATCGCCCGGCAACAGGCGCACCTTTTCGGTGCGCCTGCACCCGTTTAGATTTCTGCCGGAGAGCACCCCGTGAACGAAACCCTCCCACGCCCGCAGGCGAAAACCCGTAAAGCGCTGACTCCGCTCCTCGAAGTCCGTAACCTGACCAAATCCTTCGACGGCCAGCACGCCGTGGATGACGTCAGCCTGACGATCTATAAAGGCGAAATTTTTGCGCTGCTGGGCGCTTCCGGCTGTGGAAAATCCACGCTGCTGCGCATGCTGGCCGGGTTTGAACCGCCAACGGCCGGACAAATTATGCTGGATGGGGTCGATCTCTCCCGCGTTCCGCCGTACGAGCGCCCGATCAATATGATGTTCCAGTCCTACGCCCTTTTTCCCCACATGACGGTGGAGCAGAACATCGCCTTTGGTCTCAAGCAGGACAAGCTGCCGAAAGCAGAAATCGCCGCCCGCGTCGCGGAAATGCTGAGCCTGGTCCACATGCAGGAGTTTGCAAAACGTAAACCGCATCAGCTCTCCGGCGGCCAGCGTCAGCGTGTGGCACTGGCGCGAAGCCTGGCAAAACGGCCAAAACTTTTGTTGCTCGACGAGCCGATGGGGGCGCTGGATAAAAAACTGCGCGACCGGATGCAGCTCGAAGTGGTGGATATCCTCGAGCGCGTCGGCGCGACCTGCGTGATGGTGACTCACGACCAGGAAGAGGCGATGACCATGGCCGGGCGTATCGCGATCATGAATCGCGGGAAGTTCGTGCAAATCGGCGAGCCGGAAGAGATTTATGAGCATCCGACCACCCGTTACAGCGCCGAGTTTATCGGCTCGGTGAACGTCTTCGAAGGGCTGCTGAAAGATCGTCAGGAGGACGGCCTGGTGATTGAGTCGCCGGGTCTGGTGCATCCGCTCAAGGTCGACCCGGACGCGTCGATTGTCGATAACGTCCCGGTTTACGTGGCGCTGCGCCCGGAAAAAATCATGCTCTGCGACGAGCCGCCAGCCGATGGCTATAACTTTGCTGTCGGTGAAGTGGTCCACATTGCCTATCTCGGTGATCTCTCGATCTATCACGTGCGCCTCAAAAGCGGGCAGATGATCAGCGCTCAGCTGCAGAACGAACACCGCTACCGGAAGGGACTGCCGACCTGGGGCGACGAAGTGCGCCTGTGCTGGGATGCGGACAGTTGCGTCGTGCTGACGGTATAAGGAGTGGCCATGAATACACTTGAACCACCGGCCCGCGTGCAAAAACCGGGCGGTTTTGCGCAGTGGCTGACGCGCGTGCAGATGGCGCACGGCCGCAAGCTGGTGATTGCCATGCCGTACGTGTGGCTGATCCTGCTGTTCCTGCTGCCGTTTTTGATCGTCTTCAAAATCAGCCTCGCGGAGATGGCGCGGGCGATCCCGCCGTACACGAATCTGATGGAGTGGGTCGACGGGCAGCTGTCGATCACGCTTAATCTCGGCAATTTCCTGCAGCTCACGGACGATCCGCTCTATTTCGAAGCGTATCTGCAGTCCTTGCAGGTGGCGGCGATCTCGACGATCTGCTGTCTGGCGATGGGCTATCCGCTCGCCTGGGCGGTGGCGCACAGCAAACCCTCGACACGCAACATTCTGCTGCTGCTGGTGATTTTGCCGTCGTGGACCTCGTTCCTGATCCGCGTGTACGCCTGGATGGGAATTCTGAAAAACAACGGCGTGCTGAATAACTTCCTGATGTGGCTCGGCGTTATCGATCAGCCGCTGACCATTTTGCACACCAACCTGGCGGTCTACATCGGGATTGTGTACGCCTATCTGCCATTTATGGTGCTGCCGATTTACACGGCCCTGACGCGGATTGACTACTCGCTGGTGGAGGCCTCGTTGGATCTCGGCGCGCGTCCGCTGAAAACCTTTTTCCAGGTGATCGTGCCGCTGACCAAGGGCGGGATTATCGCCGGTTCGATGCTGGTCTTTATCCCGGCGGTGGGCGAGTTCGTGATCCCGGAACTGCTCGGCGGTCCGGACAGCATCATGATTGGCCGCGTGCTGTGGCAGGAGTTCTTCAATAACCGCGACTGGCCGGTGGCGTCGGCGGTGGCGATTGTGATGCTGCTCCTGCTGATCGTGCCGATCATGTGGTTCCATAAACATCAGCAAAAACAGATGGGAGATCACGGATGAACAACTTACCGGTCGTGCGCTCCCCGTGGCGAATTCTGATTCTGGTGCTCGGCTTTACCTTCCTCTATGCGCCGATGCTGATGCTGGTGATCTACTCGTTTAACAGCTCAAAACTGGTGACGGTCTGGGCGGGCTGGTCGACGCGCTGGTACGGCGAGCTGTTTCGCGACGACGCGATGATGAGCGCCGTGGGACTGAGCCTGACGATTGCCGCCTGTGCGGCGACCATGGCGTCGGTGCTCGGCACCATTGCGGCGATGGTGATGGTACGTTTTGGCCGTTTCCGCGGTTCGAACGGTTTTGCCTTTATGATCACCGCACCGCTGGTGATGCCTGATGTAATCACCGGTCTGTCGCTGCTGCTGCTGTTTGTCGCCCTGGCGCACGCCATCGGCTGGCCGGCAGATCGCGGGATGTTGACCATCTGGCTGGCGCACGTGACGTTTTGTACCGCCTACGTGGCGGTGGTGATTTCGTCGCGCCTGCGCGAACTGGATCACTCCATTGAAGAGGCGGCGATGGATCTCGGTGCCACGCCGCTGAAGGTCTTCTTCATCATCACGCTGCCGATGATCATGCCTGCGGTGATCTCCGGCTGGCTGCTGGCGTTTACCCTGTCGCTGGACGATCTGGTGATCGCCAGCTTTGTCTCCGGACCGGGGGCGACCACGCTGCCGATGCTGGTCTTCTCCAGCGTGCGCATGGGCGTGAACCCGGAGATCAACGCCCTGGCGTCGATCATCCTCGGCGTGGTCGGGGTTGTCGGTTTTATCGCCTGGTATCTGATGGCGCGGGCTGAAAAACAGCGTGTACGTGATATCCAGCGTGCAAGACGCGGCTGAAGCATTTAAAATTCTCAGTGAAGTGCCGCGCCTGTCGCGGCACTGTTTTTCAGGGAAGTAAAAACATTGGGATTTTTTAGCAAATCACGACATTCGCATGCGCGCCTCAACGTTCCTGCTCTGGTGCAGGTGGCTGCGCTCGCCATTATTCTGATTCGCTGCCTTGATCTGCTGATGGTGTTTAACATGCTCGGCGTGAAAGGCGTGGGCGAGTTTATCCATCGCAGCGTGCAGACATGGAACCTGACGCTGGTCTTTTTCGCGAGCCTGGTGCTGGTGTTCGTCGAGATTTACTGCGCGTTTTCCCTGGCGAAAGGGCGCAACTGGGCGCGCTGGGTCTATCTCCTGACGCAGGTGATTGCCACAGGCTATCTGTGGGCCGCCTCGATTGGTTACGGCTATCCTGAACTGTTCAGCATTGCCGGTGAATCGAAGCGGGAGATTTTCCGCTCGCTGGTGATGCAGAAACTGCCGGACCTGCTGGTGCTGTTCCTGCTGTTTGTTCCGGCGTCCAGCCGGAGGTTCTTCCGCCTGCAATAATGTGTATAATCGCTGCCCTCGCGAACAATGAGGTTTTCCTATGCAGTGCGCACTCTATGACGCCGGTCGCTGCCGCTCCTGTCAGTGGATAGAGCAGCCGGTTTCCCAACAACTCGCCGCCAAAATGGCCGATCTCCAGCAGCTGCTGGCTGAGCATCCGGTGGCGGAGTGGTGCGCGCCTGTCAGCGGTCCGGAGCAGGGCTTTCGTAATAAAGCCAAAATGGTGGTCAGCGGCAGCGTCGAACGACCGCTGCTCGGCATGCTGCATCGCGACGGCACGCCGGAAGATCTCACGGATTGCCCGCTCTATCCCGCGTCCTTTGAGCCGGTCTTCGCCGCGCTGAAACCCTTTATCGCTCGCGCCGGACTGACGCCCTACAACGTCGCCCGCCAGCGCGGTGAACTGAAATATCTCCTGCTGACCGAAAGCCAGCTCGACGGCGGGATGATGCTGCGCTTCGTGCTGCGCTCTGAAACCAAGCTGGAACAACTGCGCGCGGCGCTGCCGTGGCTGCAACAGCAATTGCCGCAGCTGAAGCTCATCACTGCCAATATTCAGCCGGTGCATATGGCGATCATGGAGGGGGAGAAAGAGATTTTCCTCACCGAACAGCAGGCGCTGGCTGAGAATTTCAACGGCGTGCCGCTGTGGATCCGCCCGCAAAGTTTCTTCCAGACCAACCCGGTGGTCGCCAGCCGTCTGTACGCCACGGCGCGCGACTGGGTGCGGGCGTTAGATATCGATCATATGTGGGATCTGTTCTGCGGAGTCGGCGGCTTTGGCCTGCACTGCGCTACGCCAAACATGAAACTGACCGGGATCGAGATTTCCGCCGAGGCCATCGCCTGCGCGAAGCAGTCTGCCGCCGAACTGGGTCTGACGGATCTGCATTTCCAGGCGCTGGACTCCACGCAATTCGCCACCGGGCAGGGCAGCGTTCCGGACCTGGTGCTGGTCAACCCGCCGCGTCGCGGCATCGGCAAAGCCCTCTGCGAATACCTGAGCCAGATGGCACCGAAGACGATTATCTACTCCAGCTGTAACGCCCAGACCATGGCGAAAGATATCGCGATGCTTTCGGGCTATCGCGTCGAGCGGGTGCAGCTTTTCGATATGTTCCCGCATACGGCGCACTATGAAGTGCTGACGCTTCTGGTTCGTTTGTAAGACATGCCGGGTGGCGGCTTTGCCTTACCCGGCCCACAGGTCCGACGCTTTTTGTAGGTCGGGTAAGCGCAGCGCCACCCGACACAACCCCTCCGCACAATCTTCAACAAAATGTGAACTCTTTCGCCGCCCAAAATCAGGTAAGCTTTAACTATTCAAGATGAATTAAGGCTTACCGATGAAGCAGATCCTGCTGGTGGAAGATGACAGCGATATCGCATCCCTTTTGCGATTAAACCTCGAAGACGAAGGCTATGCGATCACGCACGAAGCGGACGGCGCGCGGGCGCTGGAACGAATTGACCAGGCCCACTGGGACGCGGTGATCCTCGATCTGATGCTCCCGAACGTTGACGGACTGGAGATTTGCCGCCGCATCCGCCAGCTCACCCGCTATCTGCCAATCATCATCATCAGCGCCCGCAGCAGTGAAACCGACCGCATCACCGGCCTCGAAACCGGTGCCGACGACTACCTGGCCAAACCCTTCTCCGTGCAGGAGCTGATCGCGCGCATTAAAGCCCTGTTTCGCCGCCAGCAGGCGATGGGGCAGGCGCAGGCCAATGACACCATTTCAGCCCACGGCCTGACCCTCGATCCGCTCTCGCGCAGCGTGCGTCTGCACGGCAAAGAGGTGGATCTCACGCCGCGCGAATTCGAACTGCTCTGGTTTTTTGCCCGACATCCGGGCGAAGTATTCTCGCGCCTCGCGCTGCTGGAGCAGGTCTGGGGCTATCAGCACGAAGGCTACGAGCACACCGTTAACACCCACATCAACCGCCTGCGGATAAAAATCGAAAAAGATGCCGCCGAGCCGGAAATCATTCGCACCGTCTGGGGCAAAGGCTACAAATTTGCGGAACTGAACCATGATGCGACGTCTTAGCCTCAGCCAGCGGCTGACGCTGCTGTTTATCCTGCTGCTGATCCTCTGCGCCTCCGTCGCCTGCGTGGTGCAGCTTTACGCCAGCATGCAGTACGGCAACGCGATGGTGCAGCGCCTGTCCAGTGGACTGGCGCAGCAGATTGTCCAGCGCGAACCAGTGCTCGATGCGCAGGGGCAGGTCGATCGCAGCCGCCTGAAACCGCTGTTCGATCGGCTGATGACCTTTAACCCGAGCGTGGAGCTGTATGTGATCTCGCCCGACGGCGATCTGCTGGCGGACGCCGCGCCGCCGGGGCATATCCAGCGCCAAAAAATCGCGATGGCACCGGTGCAAACTTTTCTCAGCGGTACCAGTTGGCCGGTGTATGGCGACGATCCCCGGAGCCTCGATAAGCAGAAAGTGTTCAGCGTGACGCCGCTGAGACAGGGCGGGGAGCTGCGCGGGTATCTGTATATCATCCTGCAGGGCGAGGAGTTTAACGCCCTGGCGGACATGGCGTGGCACAAGACGCTGTGGAGTACGGCGATGTGGTCCCTGCTGGTGGCGGCGATGTTTTCCCTGCTGGCGGGAGGGCTGGTCTGGTTCTGGGTGACGCGGCCGGTGAAGCGGCTGACGGCGGAGGTTTCCGGGCTGGAGCAGGACAGCATCAGCGCCATTAAACAGCTCGCAGCGCAAACGCCGGAACCGGGTACGGCGGATGAGGTCACGCAGCTGCGCAATACCTTTATCGAGCTGGCGCGACAGATCACCGCTCAGTGGGACAAACTGGCCGACAGCGACCGCCAGCGCCGGGAGTTCATCGCCAATATCTCTCACGATTTACGCACGCCGCTGACGTCGTTGCTGGGTTATCTGGAAACCCTGTCGCTGAAATCCGCCACCCTGAGCGCGGAGCAGCATCAGCAGTATCTGGCGACGGCCCTGCGCCAGGGGCAGAAGGTGCGCCATCTTTCGCAGCAGCTGTTTGAGCTGGCACGGCTGGAGCACGGTGGCATCAAGCCGCAGCGCGAGCGTTTTGCGATGGCGGAGCTGATCTCCGACGTGGCGCAGAAATTCGAGCTGACCACCCAGACGCGCCAGCTGCGGCTGCATATCGACGTGCCGGGGCCGCTGCCGCTGGTGTTTGCTGATGTGTCGATGATCGAGCGGGTAGTGACGAATCTGCTGGATAACGCGGTGCGCCATACGCCGTCGGGCGGGGATATTCGTCTGTCTGTGTGGCAGGAGAATGAGCAACTGCAGGTGGAAGTGACCGACAGCGGGCCGGGGATTGACGAGTCGTTACGTGAGGATCTGTTCCAGCGGCCATCAGCGTTAAACCCGCAGGCATCGCGTGAGAATCGCGGTGGGCTGGGGTTGTTGATTGTGAAACGGATGCTGGAGCTGCATGGGGGCGGGATAGCTTTGCAGGATTTTGAACCGGGGGCGAAGTTTAGGTTTTATGTTCCTCTGTAAGAGGTGCCAGGTGGCGCTTACGCTTACCCGGCCTACAAAAACCCCCGATCCCGTAGGCCGGGTAAGGCGTAGCCGCCACCCGGCAAAAACTCGCACAATTACTGCGGGAACCACTGGTCGCTAATTTTCTGATACGTCCCGTCAGTTTTAATCGCTTTCAGCGCGCCGTTCAGTTTTTCCAGCAACGCTTTATTATCCGGACGAACCGCGATACCCAGACCGGTGCCGAAATACTGTGCGTCGGTCACTTTCTCCGTCGCCGTACCCAGCTGCGGATTGGTTTTCAGCCACTCGTTCACCACCGCCGTGTCGCCAAACACGCCATCGATACGGCCATTTTTCAGGTCGATGATCGCGTTCTGGTAGCTGTCATACGCCACGGTTTTCACTTCCGGATGCTTATCCTGCAGGTATTTCTGGTGCGTGGTGCCGTTTTCCATGCCGATGCGTTTGCCTTTCAGCTGCTCAAAAGAGCTGAACGCCCCTTTCTTCGCAATCACCACCGCCGAGTTGGCGTAGTACGGGTCGGTAAAGGAGACCTGCTTGCTGCGCTCTGGCGTGATGTCCATTCCGGAAATCACCGCGTCGTATTTTTTGAATTTCAGAGACGGGATCAGGCTGTCGAACGCGTGGTTGGTAAAGGTACAGTCGGCCTGCATCTGTTTGCACAGCGCTTTGGCGAGATCGATATCAAAACCGACGATCTGGTTGCTGGCATCCAGCGATTCGAACGGTGGATAAGTGGCTGAAACGCCGAAATTGATTTTATCAGCGGCCGATGCGCCTGCGGCGAGGGTTGCCAGTAATGCAGCCAGAACTAACTTTTTCATTTTAATGCTCCCGTCTGTCAATCTTGTCATTATGCGCCGTGTCTGCGGCATGGACGTACAATGCCAGTTAATGAATTTGTATGCAATAAATATGATTAAGTATTTTCATTGAGATAAAAAAAACGGGCAGCCGTTAGACTTACCCGTTTTCGTGATGCAGTTATTATGCAGTTAGTTGCGACGTTCGAAGGCCAGCGCTTTGCTCTCAATGAGGCGCATCAGCAGCGTCAGCAGGCCGTTCACCACCAGATAAACCAGACCCGCCGCGCCAAAGACCATCACGTCATAGGTGCGTCCGTAGAGCAGCTGCCCGTGGCCCATCACTTCCATCAGCGTGATGGTGTAGGCCAGCGAGGTACTTTTAAACACCAGCACCACTTCGTTGGAATACGAAGAGAGCGCGCGTTTAAAGGCATACGGCAGCAGGATCGCCAGAGTGTCTTTCTTGCTCATCCCCAGCGCACCGCAGGACTGCCATTGTCCTTCCGGAATAGCGCGAATCGCACCATAGAACAGCTGAGTGGTATAGGCAGCACTGTTCAGGGAGAGCGCAATCAGGGCGCACAGCCACGGTTCAGACAGCAGATGCCAGATGACCGGATAGTTCTGCAGCGACGGGAACTGGCCCGGTCCGTAGTAAATCAGGAAGATCTGCACCAGCAGCGGCGTGCCGGTAAACAGGGTGATATAGGCGCGAACCACCCATACCAGCACCGGCGTTTTCAGCGTCAGAACGATGGTGAAAAAGAGTGCCAGAATCAGAGCCACCACGATGGACGCCACGGTCAGCGTCAGGCTGGTGTGCAGCCCTTTCATCAGCTCCGGTAAATACTCAAGCATCAGCCAGGTCTCCGTTCAAAACGCGTTGCGCGCAAGTCAATACGTTTAAGAACGTACTGGCTCAGCAACGTGATCACCAGGTAGATAGCCGCCGCAACGATATACCAGGTGAAAGGCTCCTGGGTGCGGGTGGCGATGCTTTTGGTTTGCAGCATTAAATCGTTGACGCTGATCAGGCTGACCAGCGCGGTATCTTTCAACAGCACCAGCCACTGATTGCCCAGCCCTGGCAGGGCATGACGCCACATCTGCGGCATCACCAGGCGGAAGAAGATTGCCGCTTTCGATAACCCCAGCGCCTGGCCGGATTCCCACTGGCCGACCGGCACCGCTTTCAGCGCGCCGCGCAGCGTCTGGGACGCATAGGCGGAGTAGAGCAGGGAAAGGGCGATCACGCCGCACAGGAACGGGCTGACGTCGAAGTTCTCAATCTGGATCTGCACCGGGATCTGCGCAAAGCCGAGATTAATCGTGAAGCCGTCCGACAGCATCAGCAGCAGCTGTGACGAGCCGAAATAGATAAACAGGACCACCAGGATTTCCGGCAGCCCGCGCAGAATGGTCACCAGCCCTGAGCCCGCCCATGCGACCGGGCGCCATTTGGCTGACTCCCACACCGCAAAGAACATCGCCAGCACCAGGCCGATAATGAGTGCGCAAACGGCAAGGCCGACGGTCATCCCGGCGGCGCTTGCTAATGGAAAAAGTTCGTTCATCAGATCTTACTTCTGGAACCATTTGGAATAGATGGTCTGGTAAGTACCGTCTTTTTTCACTTTATCCAGCGCAGTATTGAGTTTCTGCTGCAGGTCGGTGTTGCCCTGACGAACGGCGATGCCAAGACCCGTACCGAAGTAATCTTTGTCCGTCACTTTATCGCCGATAGCGGCCAGTTTCGGCTCCGCTTTCAGCCACTCGGTCACTACGGCAGTGTCACCGAATACCGCATCAATACGGCCATTCTGCATATCCAGCTTGGCGTTCATGTAGCTGTCGTAAGGCACAACGGTGATTTCCGGGTGCTTATCGGTGATGAATTTCTGGTGCGTGGAGCCGTTCTGCATCCCGACTTTTTTGCCTTTCAGCGCGGCGATATCGGCAATTTTGCCTTTCTGGCCGACGAACAGGGCAGAGTTTTCATAGTACGGCTGGGTGAACAGGACCTGCTTTTCACGCTCAGGGGTGATGTCCATACCGGAAATCACCGCGTCAAAACGACGGAACTTCAGGCTGGGAATCAGGCTGTCGAACGCCTGGTTGGTGAAGGTGCAGGTGGCGTCGATCTCTTTGCACAGGGCGTTAGCCAGATCCACGTCGAAGCCGACGATCTTATTGCTGGCGTCCATAGATTCAAACGGAGGATACGAGGCTTCCATGGCGAAACGAATGGTCTGTGCTGCGGTTGCGGAAAGGCTGACGCTAGCAAGCAGGGCGGCTATCAGTACTTTTTTCATTGTCATTTTCCCTAACACATCAGTGAGATAAATAGTTTTTAAAGGCGTCGGTTTGCGGGGCGGTAAAGCAGCTCGCATCACCTTGTTCAACAATATGACCGTTTTCCATGTACACCACGCGGCTGGCGGTTTTGCGCGCCACTTCCACTTCATGGGTGACGATCACCTGGGTGATATTGGTTTCGGCCAGCTCGCGTATAATGCTGACGATCTGGGCGGTAATTTCCGGATCCAGCGCGGCGGTCGGCTCATCGAACAGCAGCACCTGCGGCTCCATCATCAGCGCGCGGGCAATGGCAACACGCTGCTGCTGACCGCCGGAGAGATGCAGCGGATAGCGATCGCTGTAAGGTTTTAAGCGCAGACGTTCGAGCAGTTTTTCCGCACGGGCGAGGGCCCTTTCTTTGCTTAACCCCAGCACGCGGCAGGGCGCTTCGATCAGGTTTTGCTGCACGGTGAGGTGCGGCCAGAGATTGTATTGCTGAAACACCATGCCAACGTTCTGACGAAGAGAGCGAATCGCTTTATCGGAAGGGGCTTTGGTGAAATCGAAATGATTACCGGCGATATCGAGCTGGCCGGAACGTGGCATTTCAAGCAGATTGAGGACGCGCAGCAGTGAGCTTTTACCTGCGCCACTTGGGCCAAGCAAAACCAGCGTTTCGCCCTCTGGGCAGTTCAGCGTGATGTCGAACAGCGCCTGGTGTGCGCCGTAGAAGCAGTTAATGCCGTTTAGTTGAATACTCATCGGGGCAGTCTTTACTCATCCAGGCAATCTATAGCAATTGAGGCCGCAGATAGTACCGTTGACAGAATAGTTATGCAATATTTATGCGTTAAAAGTTAAATATAAACCGTATTCAGGTTTAAACATAGCACAAAATCGCGTACGGCTATGGGCGCGAGTATAAATGTCGGCATTCCTCACGAAATGCCGCACATTTTACGGGGGAAACCATTCTGAACTAACGATTCTCGATCGACTGGCGAAGCGTACCGGCAGGGGCGTGGACGCTGCCGCCGATGTAACGCACGTCGTCGATGGCCCAGCACTGGCCCTCGCGGATCATCAGAACTTCATCCTGCCAGGTCTGGCTGCCCTGGGTCAGTTTGACCCGCAGCGGAATGTTGCGTGCGTCGGTGTTCGGGATGGTGGAAGCGCTGGAAACCTCGGCGCTGTCAGGCAGCGTGGTACGGCTGGAGAACGGATCGGATTTGAGCAGCGCGTTATGCTGCGGATCGCGTGAAGCGTCGTTCAGCAGTTTCGCCAGATTATCACTCAGGTACGGGCGCAGGGCGGTGAGATCGCTGCTCTTGTGGGAAATACGGTAATCGTAGAACTGTTGAGCCACGGTGTCAGGGCCGCCGTCAATGCACGGACCGCTGCGTGTCCCGATATCCTTAAAAGCAGGGGTGACCGTGGTGGTGCAGGCGCTGAGCAGCAGCGCGCACGGCACTAAAAGCGTCAAAGCAGAATAGCGCATGTTGATTTCCTTAATGATTAACTATCCTTTCAATAATAGCGTAACGAACCGATAATGCTGTTGAGTTAGCCGCCTAAGGCATTGAACGCTAAAGAGGGAGATAAATGATGCAATTTTCCACAACCCCGACGCTGGAAGGACAACCGATTGTCGAGTATTGCGGCGTCGTGACCGGTGAAGCCATTCTTGGCGCGAATATATTCCGCGACTTTTTCGCCGGGATCCGCGATATCGTCGGCGGTCGTTCCGGAGCCTATGAGAAAGAGCTGCGCAAGGCGCGCGAAATCGCCTTTAAAGAGCTGGGCGAGCAGGCCAAAGCGCTGGGCGCGGATGCGGTCGTTGGCATTGATATCGACTACGAAACCGTCGGGAAAGACGCCAGCATGCTGATGGTGAGCGTCAGCGGGACGGCGGTGAAAACGCGCCGATGAAACGCGTATTATCGACACTCCTGCTGGCGCTGTTGCTGGCAGGCTGTGCGGAGAAAGGGATTATCGATAAAGGGGCCTATGAGCTGGACACCCGCCATCAGGCGCAGGCCGCGTATCCGCGCATTAAAGTGCTGGTGATCCACTACACCGCCGATGATTTTGACAGCTCGCTGGCGACGCTCACGGACAAAAACGTCAGCTCCCACTATCTCATCCCTGCGAATCCCCCTCAGCCATCGGGCAAACCGCGCATCTGGCAGCTGGTGCCGGAAAAAGAGTTAGCCTGGCATGCGGGGATCAGTTTCTGGCGCGGGACCAACCGCATCAACGATACCTCGATTGGCATTGAGCTGGAAAACCGCGGCTGGCAAAAATCGAACGGCGAGAAAACCTTTACGCCCTTTGAACCGGCGCAAATCGCGGCGCTGATCCCTCTCGCCAAAGACATTATCGCCCGCTACAACATCAAGCCCGAGAACGTGGTGGCCCATTCGGATATCGCCCCCCAGCGCAAAGACGATCCCGGCCCGCTGTTCCCGTGGCAGAGGCTGGCCCAGCAGGGCATCGGTGCCTGGCCCGATCCCGCGCGCGTGACCTTTTATCTCAATGGAAAGTCGAAGTATGAGCCCGTCGACACGGCAGCGCTGCTCGATCTGCTGACGCGCTACGGCTACGAAGTGCCGGATAACAGCACCGCGGCGCAGCAAAAGCGGGTGATTATGGTCTTCCAGATGCACTACCGTCCCGAGCTCTGGAACGGTATTGCCGATGCTGAAACGCTGGCGATTGCTAGAGCGTTATTAGAGAAGTACGGGCAGGGGTAATTAGCGGTGCAGTTTGCCGTGATCCCGCAGCCACGCCGCCGTGCGCACGATCCCTTCATCGAGAGTAACGATCGGCTGATAGCCCAGCTCGGTCTCGGCGCGCGTGGTGTCCAGCGTAAAATCGAAGTTCAGCTTTGACACGCCGTAGTGCGTCAGGGCCGGTTCTTTCGCCGATTTATTGCCAAAACGTTCCATGCTGCGGGCGATCATATCCAGCATCGGGTAGGGCACAGAACGAATGCGGCAGTGGATGTTCAGCTCATCAATCAGGCGCTGGACGATACTGCGCAACGTTTGCGGTTCGCCGTTGGTGATGTTGTAGGCGCGACCGGAGACCAGGTGATCGCACTCGGTCTGGCTCGCCAGCCACATCGCGTGCACCGCGTTTTCGTAGTAGGTCATATCCACCAGCGCATCGCCGCCGCGCGGCAACAGCACGCTGCCGTAGTGGTGCATCATCTGCGCCAGGCGCGGGATAAACACCTTGTCGTGTGGCCCAAACAGGCTCTGCGGACGCAGAACGGTAAAGCGGGTGTGCGGGTTGGACTGCGCGAGCAGATCGATCACCTCTTCGCTGGCCGCTTTGCTGCGCGCGAACTCACAGGCGAAACGCGCCGGGCGGAAATCTTCCTGAATATCGCGATGGTGGTGATAGTCAAAATAGAGCGACGGGGAGGAGATATGCACGAAGTTGCGCACGCCCCAGGCCACGGCCCATTCGCCGAGACGGCGGGTAGCGCGAACGTTAGCCAGGTCGAACGCCTGCTGCGTTCCCCACGGCGAGGTAAAACTGGAGCAGTGCCACAGTGTGTCGATACCGGCGAGCATGGCTTTGGCTTGCGAGGAAACCAGCTCCGTCAGATCGGCGTGGATAAATTCCGCGCCCATTTTTTGCAGGAGTTTACCCATCGCTTCGTTACGACCGGTAGCTCTGACGCTAATGCCTTTCTGACGCAAAAACTCGACCGCATTTCGACCTAAGCCGCTGGTGGCGCCGGTAACCAGTACCTTCATATCTATCCACTGTGTTGAAAAGAATTTCGTGCGCATTCTTCCGTGAATTACGTCATGTTGCAATGGGAAAGGTGAAAGAATCAGAGGATTAATCAGACTTTTTCCGTCATTCCTTCTGCAAGATGCGCAATACGCTTCGCCATACCCCGGAAGATGAACAGATGCGCCGGGATCATAAACAGCCAGTAGAACAGCCCCGGCATGCCGTGCGGGTGCCACCAGGCGCGAACGTCCAGCTCGCGGTGATCGCCTTTGTCCTTCAACGTAAAGCATAGACGACCCAGGCCGGGGGCTTTCATGCCGAACAGCAGCGCCAGCTGTTTTTCCGGCTCGACGATGATCACCTTCCAGCTGTCGACGGCGTCACCGGTCTGTAAATACGGGTGCGCAGGGCGGCCTTTTGCCAGCTTATGCCCGACCAGCAGATCCATCATTCCGCGCGTGTCCCAGAGAATGTTGCCGAAGAAATAGCGCTCTTTGCCGCCGATCTGGTTAATGACTTCCCACAGCGCGGCGAGGCTGGCGGTGGTTTTCACCGTGCAACCGGCCTGCTTCGGGTAGTAGCCATACTCCGGTCGCCAGCGGGCAAAGGCCTGGGCGTCGTACCCCCAGTCGCTGGAGTTCATCAGCTCCTCTTCCTCTTTGAGGGTGTGGCGCACCGCGTCGTCAAAGCGGGTCAGATCCTGCGGAATCAGCGCCCGCAGTTCGCGGTCGTCGGCCAGCAGATCGTGCTTCAGCCCCTGGATCAGCGCCTTGGCGGTGGTCGGGGGAACCGAAGTGATCACGTTCAGGAACCACACCGAAATCCAGCGGGTGGGGAAGGGGATGGGTACCAGCCAGCGACGACGGCCGCTGACGGTCATGAAGTGTTCGAACTGCTCCTGATAGCTGAGGACTTCCGGCCCGGCCGCTTCCAGCACGCGATGGGTTTGTGTGGGATGATTCAGCAGTTCCACCAGATAGTGCAGCAGGTTTTCCAGCGCAATCGGCGTGGTGCGCGAACGCACCCAACGAGGCGGCGTGAGCACCGGCAGGTTGTAGACCATATCGCGCATCACTTCGAAGGCCGCGGAACCGGCGCCGACGATAATGCCCGCCCGCAGTTCCGTCACCGGGATCTCCGCGCTGCGCAGCATTTCGCCCGTCAGCTGACGGGCGCGCAGATGGTCGGACTGTTCGTTTTCTGGTGCCTGGAGTGAGCTGAGGAAAATAATCTGCTTCACCGGCGTCTGGAGCAGCGCATCGCGCACGTTCAGCGCCACCTGGCGCTCATGGGCGATAAAGTCACCGCCTTCGCCCATGCTGTGCACCAGATAATAGAGCGTATCGACGCCTTCCAGCAGCGCGGGCAGCTCCTTCGGCCAGTTGAGATCCACCGCGTGGCAGGTGACGTTGGGCAGATTAAGTTTTTGCAGGCGTTCCACATTACGTGCCGCCGCCAGCACCTGATGACCGTGCTGGCTGAGCGCTGTCGTCAGATGTTGACCGATATACCCGCTGGCGCCGAGCACCAGAATTCGTTGCGACACGTCATGCTCCTTAACGCTGTAAAAAGGCCTGCCAGTGTTTGACCACTTCCGCCAGCTGCTCGCGGCTCACATCGAGGTGCATTACCAGACGCACAATCGGTGAGGCGTTCATCAGCACGCCGTGGGCTTTCATATACTCGCCCAGCGCCGCCGCATTCTCTTCGCCGACGCGAACGAACAGCATATTGGTGTCGTGACGCATCACATCCACGCCGATCTCGCGCAGCTGCGTCGCCATCCAGGCGGCGTTGTCGTGATCTTCTTTCAGACGAGCGACGTTATTTTTCAGGGCGTACAGCCCGGCCGCCGCCAGAATCCCGGCCTGACGCATTCCGCCGCCGGTCATTTTACGCCAGCGGTTAGCGCGCTTAATGTAGTCCGCGTTCCCGACCAGCAGGGAGCCGACCGGCGTCCCCAGCCCTTTCGACAGGCAGATGGTGAACGAATCGCAGTACTGAGTGATCTCTTTCAGCTCGCAGCCATACTCCACCACGGCGTTAAAGATACGCGCCCCGTCGACGTGCAGGCCCAGTTTGCGCTCGCGGGTGAATTCCCACGCGGCTTTGAGATACTCGCGCGGCAGCACTTTGCCGTTGTGGGTATTTTCCAGACTCAGGAGTTTGGTGCGGGCAAAGTGGATATCGTCGGCTTTGATTTTGGCCGCCACTTTATCGAGCGGCAGGGAGCCGTCAGCGGCGGCGTCGATAGGCTGCGGCTGAATGCTGCCGAGCACCGCCGCGCCACCGGCTTCGTACAAATAGTTATGCGCGCCCTGGCCGACGATATACTCTTCGCCGCGCTCGCAGTGGCTGAGCAGCGCCACCAGGTTAGCCTGAGTGCCAGTCGGCAGGAACAGCGCCGCCTGTTTACCGCTTAATTCGGCGGCGTAGCGCTGGAGTTCATTGACGGTGGGATCGTCACCGTAAACGTCATCCCCGACCGGGGCGGCCATCATCTCTTCGAGCATGGCGCGACTCGGACGGGTAACGGTATCACTGCGTAAATCAATCATGGCATTTCCCTGTGTTTTAAAAGGCAATGCCGACTGTTTTACCTGAGCCAGTTGGTTTTTGCCAGTTCGATAACCTCGTCGCCGCGCCCGCTGATAATGGCGCGCAGCATATACAGGCTAAAGCCTTTCGCCTGCTCCAGTTTGATCTGCGGCGGAATGGCCAGCTCCTCTTTGGCGACTACCACGTCCACCAGCACCGGGCCGTCGATGGAGAAGACGCGCTGTAGCGCTTCGTCAACCTCAGACGCTTTTTCCACACGGATGCCGGTGATCCCGCAGGCTTCAGCGATCTTCGCGAAGTTGGTGTCGTGGAGCTCGGTGCCGTCCGTCAGATAGCCCCCGGCTTTCATCTCCATCGCCACAAAACCTAACACGCTGTTGTTAAACACCACGATTTTGAGCGGAAGTTTCATCTGCACCACCGACAGGAAATCGCCCATCAGCATGCTGAACCCACCGTCACCGCACATCGCCACCACCTGACGCTCCGGCGCGGTGGCTTGCGCACCCAGCGCCTGCGGCATGGCGTTGGCCATCGAGCCGTGGTTGAAGGAGCCAATCAGGCGGCGTTTGCCGTTCATTTTCAGATAGCGTGCCGCCCAGACGGTCGGCGTGCCGACATCGCAGGTAAAAATCGCGTCGTCGCTCGCAAAATGGCTGATCTGCTGCGCGAGATACTGCGGGTGAATGGCTTTTTCGCTCGGTTTGGCGAGATCGTCCAGCCCTTTGCGCGCGTCTCGATAGTCGCTCAGCGCCTTGTCGAGGAACTTGCGATCGGTTTTCTCCTCCAGATGCGGGAGCAGGGCGGCCAGCGTCGATTTGATATCCCCGATCAGCGCCATATCGACTTTGCTGTGCGCGCCGATGCTGCCGGGATTGATATCGATTTGGATGATTTTGGCATCGTTTGGATAGAACGCGCGATAGGGGAACTGGGTGCCGAGCAACACCAGGGTGTCGGCGTTCATCATGGTGTGGAACCCGGACGAGAAGCCAATCAGGCCTGTCATGCCGACATCGTAAGGGTTGTCGTATTCCACATGTTCTTTGCCGCGCAGGGCGTGAACAATCGGCGCTTTAATTTTTCCGGCAAATTCCACTAACTCTTTATGCGCCCCCGCACAGCCGCTGCCGCACAGCAGGGCGATATTGCTGGAGTAGCGCAGGAGTTGCGCGAGTTTTTTCAGCTCCTCTTCCGCCGGTGTGACGACCGGCTGCGGAGCCTGATACCAGTGGGTGCTGGCCCCTTCTGGCGCAGCTTTGAGCGCCACGTCGCCCGGCAGGACCACCACCGACACGCCGCGGTTGAGGATCGCTTTGCGCATGGCGATCGCCATCACCTGCGGGATTTGCTCCGGCGTGGAGACCAGTTCGCAGTAGTGGCTACATTCACGGAACAGCTCCTGGGGATGCGTCTCCTGAAAATAGCCGCTGCCGATTTCGCTCGACGGAATATGCGCCGCAATCGCCAGCACCGGAACGTGGTTGCGATGGCAGTCGAAGAGACCGTTAATCAGATGCAGGTTGCCCGGCCCGCACGATCCTGCGCACACCGCCAGCTCGCCTGTCAGCTGCGCTTCTGCGCCTGCGGCAAAGGCCGCCACCTCTTCGTGACGGGTCGGCATCCAGTCGATGGTGCCCATTCGGTTGAGGCTGTCGCTTAAGCCGTTGAGGGAATCGCCGGTGACGCCCCAGATGCGTTTGACGCCCGCCTGTTCCAGGGTTTTTGCTACGTAGGCCGCTACGGTCTGTTTCATGGTTGTCCTTCTCCGTTTTGTGATAACGCTTACAAGCTTAGAAGAAACTGAGCGTTATGCCCGTTTAATGCCCCCGATTAATAGTGACTTTCTTTGTGCAACATTTCGTCATATTCTGCTGGGACACAGGGTGAAAACAGGAATCATTTCAGATGGTTAAATCATTGTTAATTGCTGTTAATAGAACGCTAACGCACGACGATTTTGGCAAGCTGTTATTACGTCTGGCGGTCGGCGGGCTGATGCTGTTTCACGGTCTGCACAAGCTGTTTGGCGGCGTGGGCTTTATCAGCGGCATGCTGGTGGCAAAAGGGCTGCCGGGGTTTATTGCCTATGGCGTGTTGATTGGTGAAGTAGTGGCACCGGTTCTGATTGTGCTGGGGATCCTGACGCGTCCGGCGGCGCTGGTGCTGGCGTTTACCATGATCGTCGCGTGGCTGATGGTCGGCACCGGCAAAACTTTCGCGCTGGATGCGGTTGGGGCCTGGGCGATTGAAAGCCTGGTCTATTTCTTCATCGGCGCGCTGGCCGTGGCGTTTATGGGGGCAGGGCGGTATGCGCTGGCGCGGGATCCGGCGTGGCGGTGAGATAAATAAAGCCGGGTGGTGGCTACGCCTTACCCGGCCTACAGGTGTATAAGATATCGTAGGCCCGGTAAGCGCAGCGCCACCGGGCACAACACGCACAAATTTATGCCAGAACCAAATCACCCTGCGGATGGCAGGAGCACGCCAGCACGTAACCCTCGGCAATTTCCGCGTCCGTCAGCGTCATGGTGCTGCTGACAGAATACTCACCTGAAACCACTTTCGTTTTACAACACCCGCACACGCCCGCGCGACAGGCGGCGACCACCGGAACCTTGTTGCTTTCCAGCGCTTCCAGCAGCGTGGTGCCAACGCGCCCGAAGAAGGTCTGGGCTGGCTGCAGTTTGGTGAATTTCACCCCGCTGGTAGCCGCATCGGCGACGGGCGTAAAGAACTGCTCCTTGAAGAAGCGAGTCACGCCGAGCGCTTTCACCTCTTTCTCCACGATCTCCATATAGGGCGCGGGGCCGCAGGTCATCACGGTGCGTGAGGCGATATCCGGCACGCTTTGCAGCAGTTCGCGGCTCAGACGACCCGCGACAAAACCATGGGTGGCGTTGTTTTCTGCCACCAGCGTCACCGGATAATTGCGCCACTCGTCGGCGAAAATCACATCCTCCGGCGAGCGCACGCTGAAGATCACCTGCACGTCGGCCTGCGGACGGTTTTTCGCCAGCCAGCGACGCATCGACATCACTGGCGTCACGCCGCAGCCTGCCGCCAGCATCAGGAATTTATCGTCGGCTTTGTCGTCGCAGACGAAATCCCCCTGCGCGTCGGAGAGCCACAGATAATCCCCGCGCTTCACTTCGTTGGTCAGCCATTGGGAACCGGCACCGTCGTCGATCCGCCGCACGGTGAGCGTGATGTACTCACTCACCCCCGGCGTTGAGGAGATCGTATAGGCGCGCAGAGTATCCGCCGAGTTGCGGACACTCACCAGCGCATACTGACCGGCGCGATACGGGTAAAAATCATGGCACAGCAGCGACAGCGTCCACACATCCGGCGTTTCCTGATGGATGTGATGAACCTGCATCCGCCACGGGCATTGTGAGGTTGGCATCGTCATGAAAAACTCCTTACGCGCTCAGCAGTTGCTGCATGTCTTCTTCAACGGTGGTCACAGAACGCAGACCAAATTTCTCGTTCAGTACCGCCAGCAGATCCGGGGTCAGGAAACCTGGCGCCGTCGGGCCCGTCACGATGTTGGTCACGCCGAGCGACAGCAGGGTCAGCAGGATCACGATCGCTTTCTGCTCGAACCACGAAAGCACCAGCGACAGCGGCAGATCGTTCACGCCGCAGCCCAGCTTCTCGGCCAGCGTCACCGCCAGAATGATCGCCGAGTAGGCGTCGTTACACTGACCGGCATCGATCAGACGCGGCAGGCCTTCGATATCGCCGAAGTCCAGTTTGTTGAAACGATATTTGCCGCACGCCAGGGTCAGGATCAGGCAGTCCTGCGGAACGTTGGTCGCAAAATCGGTGAAATAGTTGCGTTCCCCGCGTGCGCCGTCGCAGCCGCCGACCAGGAAGATGTGGCGCAGTTTTTCGCGGCTCACCAGGTCGATCAGCGAATCCGCCGCACCGAGCAGGGTTTCACGGCCAAAGCCGACGGTGATCAGGTGTTCGATTTCGCTGAACGGGAAGCCCGCCATTTGCTGCGCCTGGGTGATCACTGGACCGAAATCATCGCCCTCGAGGTGACTCACGCCCGGCCAGCCGACGATGCTGCGGGTCCAGATGCGATCGTCATAGGAGCCGACGGTCGGATCGATGATGCAGTTGGAGGTCATGACGATTGGGCCAGGGAAACGGGCGAACTCCACCTGCTGGTTCTGCCAGCCGCTGCCGTAGTTCCCGACCAGATGTTTGAATTTACGCAGCTCCGGGTAGCCGTGGGCAGGCAGCATTTCGCCGTGGGTGTAAACGTTCACGCCCGTGCCTTCGGTCTGTTGTAGCAGATTGTAGAGATCTTTCAGGTCGTGACCGGAAATCAGAATACATTTCCCGGCGGTGGCTTTGACGTTGACCTGAGTGGGGGTCGGGTGACCGTAGGTGCTGGTTTCGCCCGCGTCCAGAATGCTCATCACTTTGAAGTTCATCTGGCCGATTTCCATAGAGCACTCCAGCAGAGCGTTCATATCGGAAGGCCAGGTGCCGAGCCACGCCATGATTTTGTGGTACTGGGCGTAGATATCGTTGTCGTACTGGCCGAGAACGTGGGCGTGTTCCATGTAGGCCGCCGCCCCTTTCAGACCGTACAGGCACAGCAGACGCAGGCCGAGAATGTTCTCGCCAATCGCCGCTTTGTCTTTATTCGGGGTGAATTCCGCCGCCTGACGCTGCAGATCGCCTAGATCGTCGCTGACCAGTTGCAGGCCGGCCATTGGGTTGTCGACCGCAGCGCTGGCGTCGGCTTGCAGGCTTTGCGCTTTCAGCGCTTCGCGCAGGGCGATGGCTTCACGCGCGTAGCCCACGATACGTGGCGAATCGAAGTTGACGTTAGTCAGCGTCGAGAAGAAGGCGCGCGGGGCGAAGTTGTCGATGTAGTGGTCGACAATGCCGTATTCACGCGCTTTAGCCGCCCAGGCGGAGAGGCCTTGCAGGGCGGCAATCAGCAGATCTTGCAGGTCAGACGTTTCGGCGGTTTTCCCGCACATGCCCTGCGCGTAGGAGCAGCCGTTGCCGGCTGGGGTACGGATGGTTTGTTCACATTGCACACAAAACATAATCACACCTGTTAAAGTTATATTTGATATACATGTTTAAGGTTATGCCTGTGGTCGGACGGAGAAAAGGTCTTTCTGCTACAAAGTAAAGGGAGATTGATTTAACGCAATTTTGGCGGCAGAGACCTACCGCCAGAGAGGTATTATGCGGAGAAGAGCGCCATCAGAATCGGTACCAGCAGGCTCAGGATAAAGCCGTGAACGATGGCCGCCGGGACCAGCTCCAGGCCGCCGGAGCGCTGCAGGACGGGCAGAGTAAAGTCCATCGAGGTCGCACCGCACAGGCCGAGCGCCGTAGAGCGGCTTTTACGCACCAGGCCAGGAATGAGCATGATGGCGATAAGCTCCCGACCCAGATCGTTAAAGAATGAGGCGCTGCCAATCACCGGGCCAAAGGATTCCGTCATCAGAATACCGGACAGAGAATACCAGCCAAAACCGGAGGCCATCGCCAGCCCGGTTTTCAGCGGCAGATCGAGAATAAAGGCATTAATGACGCCGCCGACAAGCGAGCTGCCGACGACCACGACCGCAACGATCATTCCGCGTCGATTAAGCACGATCTGTTTTAGCGTCATGCCGTTATTGCGTAACTGAATGCCGATCAGGAATAAAAGGAAAATCAGGGTATATTCGCTGGCTTCGGTGGCGTGTTGTAAAAAGGCTAATCCGGTCAGGCCAAGCAAAAAACCGAGAACGACCACGCCGCATAATTTTAATGATTCCAGCGCCATCGCAATTCGCGAGGGTAATTTTTCCTGCTGGTGGTGATTAATCCATGGCAGCGAGCGCTCAAGCCAGAATAGCGCGGCAATATTGCATGCCAGAATAACCACAATCGTCACAACAGAATAATGGAGAATAGAGAGTAAATTGGCGGCCAGGTTATCCAGGAACGCAAGGCTTATTCCCATGAAAAACAGGATGACGTAGACAATCCAGCTGAGAAAGCGATTAATGAGTTTTAATGCCGACTCATGACGAAGGGGAATAAGGTAGCCCACTACCAGCGGCAGCAGAATGATTAAGAGTCCTGAAAACATGAACAGCCGGGTCCTTTTTGAATGTCCGAAGAGCGCCTGTGACACTACCCATTTTCGGCTGCGCAGTCAAAGTGCAAAAGAAAAGCCGGGTGGCGGCTACGCCTTACCCGGCCTACATTTTGCCTCGATCACGCTCTTGTAGGTCGGGTAAGGCGTAGCCGCCACCCGACACCACAGCGTACACAATCTATCAGTCGCGTTTTTCCAGCAGCGTACGGTACAGCAGCCCGCCGAGGATACCGCCGACAATCGGCATCACCCAGAACAACCACAGCTGCTGCAGCGCCCAGCCACCCTGGAAGATCGCCACTGCGGTGCTGCGCGCAGGGTTCACGGAGGTGTTGGTCACGGGAATGCTGATCAGGTGAATCAGGGTCAGCGCCAGGCCGATCGCAATCGGTGCGAAACCGGCGGGAGCGTGTTTATCAGTGGCACCGTGGATCACCAGCAGGAAGCCTGCGGTCAATACAATTTCAATCACAATCGCAGAGAGCATAGAGAAGCCGCCCGGAGAGTGCTCGCCATAGCCGTTAGAGGCAAAGCCGCTGGCTGCTGCGTCGAAGCCCGCTTTACCGCTGGCTACCACGTACAGAACCGCTGCCGCAATAATGCCGCCAACCACCTGCGCAATAATATAGCCAATCACGTCTTTCGCCGGGAAACGACCGCCGGCCCACAGACCTAATGTCACCGCCGGGTTAAAATGGCCGCCGGAAATATGACCGACAGCAAATGCCATCGTTAATACGGTTAAGCCAAAGGCTAATGCCACGCCCGCGAAACCAATACCTAATTCCGGGAATGCAGCTGCCAGAACGGCGCTACCGCAACCACCAAACACCAGCCAGAATGTACCAAAGCATTCTGCCGCTAATTTTCTAAACATAACCACCTCGTTAATTTCCGCGCGCTGTCCTGCGCGCGGGCTACTAAATCGCCTAAAGGGATGACGACTCAAAGAGCCATTATTTTAAAAACCAACAACACCCCTTCGCCAGTTAAATAAATCTGCTTAATTTGATTTATGGCAATGTGATGTTAATCCTTGTTCGAACTGGATGGATTTAAAGCATAGTCCAATTCGGAATGCGAAGTATCTTATGCGGACTAATATGTTTCAAACGAAAGTCGAGAAGCAAATTCTGATTTTTACCGCCAGCCCCGACATATTCGGTAAAGGTTAATGTGTCCTGTCGCCACACCTCCCGCTATACTGCTGATAACTTGAAGGAAAAAGTGAGCGTTTCAAGGGGGATGTATGTTTCTCGAACGTGTGGAGATCGTCGGGTTTCGCGGCATTAATCGCATATCGCTGATGCTGGAACAGAACAACGTGCTGATCGGCGAAAACGCCTGGGGTAAATCCAGCCTGCTGGATGCCTTAACCCTGCTGCTTTCGCCAGGCGCTGAGCTTTACAGCTTCGTTCGGGAGGACTTTTGGTTTCCGCCGGGGGATATTCTCGGGCGCGAGCACCACCTGCATATCGTTCTGACCTTTCGCGAGCTTGAACCTGGCCGTCATCGCGTGCGTCGTTATCGACCGCTTTCCCCCTGCTGGACGCCCTCGGATGATGGCTATCAGCGCATTTTTTACCGTCTGGAAGGCGAGCTGGCGGAAGACAACAGCGTCCTGACCCTGCGCGGGTTTATGGATGCCCGCGGGCAGCCGATTATTCTCGATGACATCGACGCCCTGGCCGGACACCTTGTGCGCCTGATGCCGGTGCTGCGCCTGCGGGATGCGCGCTTTATGCGCCGGATCCGCAACGGGGCGGTGCCGAATCTGCCTGAAGTGGAAGTCACCGCCCGCGAGCTGGATTATCTGGCGCGCGAACTGGTGGCGCGCCCGCAAAATCTGACCGACGGGCAGATTCGCCAGGGACTGTCGGCGATGGTTCAGCTGCTGGAGCACTACTTTTCCGAGCAGGGCACCTCACAAACTCACAACCGCCTGATGCGCCGTCGTTCCCACGACGAGCAGCGCAGCTGGCGCTATCTGGATATCATCAACCGCATGATCGACCGGCCCGGCGGGCGGGCGCATCGGGTGATCCTGCTGGGCCTGTTCTCCACGCTGCTGCAGGCGAAAGGCTCGGTGCGCCTGGACCGCGACGCGCGTCCGCTGCTGCTGGTGGAAGACCCGGAGACGCGGCTGCATCCCATCATGCTCTCTGTTGCGTGGCACCTTCTGAATCTCTTACCGCTCCAGCGCATTACCACCACCAATTCCGGCGAACTGCTCTCCCTTACGCCGGTGGAACATGTCTGCCGTCTGGTGCGCGAATCGTCCCGCGTTACCGCGTTTCGTCTTGGACTGGGGGGATTAAGCCCGGAAGACGGTCGGCGGATCGCGTTTCACATCCGCTTTAACCGCGCATCGTCGCTGTTTGCCCGCTGCTGGCTGCTGGTCGAAGGGGAGACGGAAACCTGGGTGATTAACGAACTGGCGCGCCAGTGCGGCCACCATTTCGACGCTGAAGGGATCAAAGTCATTGAGTTTGCCCAGTCGGGATTAAAACCGCTGATCAAATTCGCCCGCCGGATGGGCATCGAGTGGCATGTGCTGGTGGATGGCGACGAGGCCGGGAAAAAATACGCCAGCACCGTGCGCGGTTTGCTGAACAACAACCGGGAAGAGGAGCGCGAGCACCTCACGGAATTACCGGCGATGGATATGGAACACTTTATGTATCGCCAGGGATTCAGCGATGTCTTTCATCGCGTCGCCATGATTTCGCCGGACGTGCCGATGAATATGCGACGGGTCATCGCCAAAGCGATTCATCGTTCATCGAAGCCGGATCTGGCCATTGAAGTGGCGGCGGAAGCGGGAAGAAGAGGGGTGGACGCGGTGCCGACGTTGCTGCGCAAAATGTTCTCCCGCGTGCTGTGGCTGGCACGCGGGAAAGCCGATTAGCTGCGGGCTGCCTGATTGACCTGAGCGATCAGGCTGTCCAGCAGTTCGTAGCGGCGGCGGTATTCGGAGCGTTTCTTGCTCGCGATCTCTTCCATTGGTTTACGCGCCATCGCCAGCGGCAGCTGGAAGTGGCCGCTCTTCTGCGCTTCGCCACCTAACGAGAGCCAGAAGCTGTCGTAATCCGCCAGCAGTTTGCCCTCTTTTTTCTTGCGGTAGCGCCAGCTGCGATAGATATGCGTATGGTTGCTGACCGCCATAATTTGCTCGACCGGGAACGCCGCGCCCAGCGTCATCGCCGCTTCCACCAGCAGACGTTTCGGGAACAGACCGTGGCAGGCTTTGGTAGCGCCCTGGATCAGTTCGTGAGGCACAAAAGACTTCGCCCCTTGCAGGCCACCGATAAACAGGGTGGTTTTCCCGTCGCGCTGACAGAGCGTAAACGTCATCTCAGCCAGCACCGTATTCTGGTGATCGCAAAACGCCAGCGTCGCTTCGCCCTCTTTATCGAGGAATGCGTCGGCGCACAGACGGATCCTAAACTGCTGTTCGTCTTTGCCGGTCAGCGTCAACAAGGTGACACCTTGTTTTGATAAATAGCCGTTCATCAGCGCTGCCGGAAGGGTTTTGCTCATGGTCTGGTAGTGCCAGTTCAGCGCCTCGAGGGCTTTCTGACGGCTCATGTCTACCGAAAGCCAGGGACGATGCAGACGGCACGGCAGCCCTGGCTGCACTTTCAACATTTGCATTAACCGCGGCTGTTTTGCCAGGCTTGCCAGCAGGCGCGCGGTGCTGAACGGTGCCGCAAGTGTACGCAGCATGAATTTACGCCGATAAGCGGGGTTTTGCCACGCAAGCCCTGGCGTTAATTCGCCGGATGCAAGGCTCTGGAAAAGCTGCCAGCCCGATTTTGGCTGAGAACGTTGGGAAGAAGGTATATCGGCGATGGAAGACATGATTATTCCTGGCTTCTGGATGAGATCGCTATTTCAGCAGGGGTTTAATCAACATCTCGTCAACAAACGGGTTGAGAGACAAAAAACGGGGGTTTCGTTGAGGAACAGTTTAGTTAGAATCAACGTTTATAATTGCCAGAACATTTATTTGGAACATTTATGAATCTCAAGGGAAAACGCAGGAAGCTGTTTTTGCTGTTAGCCGTCGTCGTGCTGGTGGGCGGATTCTGGCTGTGGCAGATCCTCAACGCGCCTGTGCCACACTACCAGACGCTGATTGTGCGTCCGGGTGAGCTGCAACAAAACGTGCTGGCGACAGGCAAACTGGACGCCTTGCGTAAAGTTGACGTCGGCGCGCAGGTCAGCGGTCAGTTAAAAACGCTGTCGGTTGAGATTGGCGACAAAGTGAAAAAAGGTCAGCTTCTGGGGGTAATCGACCCCGAGCAGGCGGAAAACCAGATCCGCGAAGTAGAAGCGACGCTAATGGAATTACGCGCTCAGCGCAGCCAGGCGGAAGCGGAACGCAAGCTTGCGCAGGTGACGCTTGGGCGTCAGCAGGCGCTGGCGAAAACCCAGGCCGTTTCTCGCCAGGATCTGGATACCGCCACCACCGAGCTGGCGGTGAAACAGGCGCAGATTGGCACCATTGATGCGCAAATCAAACGTAATCAGGCCTCTCTCGACACGGCCAAAACTAACCTCGATTACACCCGCATCGTGGCCCCCATGGCCGGGGAAGTGACGCAAATCACCACCCTGCAGGGCCAGACGGTGATCGCCGCGCAGCAGGCGCCGAACATTCTGACGCTGGCGGACATGGGCACCATGCTGGTGAAAGCCCAGGTTTCCGAGGCGGACGTGATCCATCTGAAACCCGGCCAGAAGGCCTGGTTTACGGTGCTCGGCGATCCCAATACGCGCTACGAAGGGGTGCTGAAAGATATCCTGCCGACGCCGGAGAAAGTCAACGACGCCATTTTCTATTATGCCCGCTTCGAAGTGCCTAACCCGAAAGGCGTGCTGCGCCTGGACATGACCGCGCAGGTCCACATTCAGCTGACGGGCGTGAAAGATGTCTTAACCGTTCCGCTGGCGGCGCTGGGCGAACCGGCAGGCAACAATCGCTATAAGGTGAAAGTCCTGCGCAACGGCGAAACCCGCGAACGCGAAGTCGAGATTGGCGAGCGTAATGATACGGACGTGGTGATCGTCAAAGGTCTGGAAGAGGGCGACGAGGTGGTGACCAGCGAAACCCTGCCCGGAGCCGCCCAATGACGGCACTGCTTGAGCTCAACGATATCCGCCGCAGCTATCCTTCCGGGGACGGCGCGGTGGAGGTGCTAAAGGGCATCACCCTGCGCGTCGAAGCCGGGGAGATGGTGGCGATTGTCGGGGCATCGGGCTCCGGGAAATCCACCCTGATGAACATTCTCGGCTGTCTGGATAAACCGACCAGCGGCACCTATCGCGTGGCGGGGACGGATGTTTCCACCCTCGACAGCGACGCGCTGGCGAAACTGCGCCGGGAGCACTTCGGGTTTATCTTCCAGCGCTACCATCTGCTTTCGCATCTGACGGCGGCGCAAAACGTCGAAGTCCCGGCGGTGTACGCAGGGATTGAGCGCAAGAAGCGCCTTGAGCGCGCTCAGGCGCTGCTGACGCGGCTGGGTCTGGCCGAGCGCGTGGATTATCAGCCCTCGCAGCTTTCCGGCGGCCAGCAGCAGCGTGTGAGTATCGCCCGCGCCCTGATGAACGGCGGACAGGTGATTCTGGCCGATGAACCAACCGGGGCGCTGGACAGCCATTCCGGCGAAGAGGTGATGGCGATCCTGCACCAGCTGCGCGATCAGGGCCATACGGTGATTATCGTCACCCACGATCCGCAGGTGGCGGCGCAGGCGGAAAGGATCATCGAGATCCACGACGGGGAGCTGGTCAGCAATCCGCCTGCGAAGAAAAGCCATGCCGGTGTACAAAGAGAAGTCATGCCGCCGTCGACGGGCTGGGGGCAGTTCGTCAGCGGATTTCGCGAGGCGCTGACCATGGCCTGGCTGGCAATGGTGGCAAACAAAATGCGCACCTTGCTGACGATGCTCGGCATCATCATCGGCATCGCCTCGGTGGTGTCGATTGTGGTGGTTGGCGATGCGGCGAAACAGCTGGTGCTGGCGGATATCCGCGCCATCGGGACCAACACCATTGATATTTATCCCGGGAAAGATTTCGGTGACGACGAGCCACAAAACCAGCAGGCGCTGAAGTATGACGATCTGGTGGCGCTGCAAAAACAGCCGTGGGTTAACTCTGCCACCCCTGCGGTGTCGCAAAACCTGCGCCTGCGCTACGGGAATATCGACGTCGCGGCCAGCGCCAACGGCGTGAGCGGGGACTATTTTAACGTCTACGGCATGACCTTCAGCCAGGGCGCGACTTTCAACGCCGAGCAGCTCGCGGGCCGCGCGCAGGTGGTGGTGCTGGATGACAACTCGCGTCGTCAGCTGTTCCCCAATAAAACCAACGTCGTCGGGGAAGTGATTCTGGTGGGCAACATGCCCGCGACGGTGATCGGCGTGGCGGAAGAGAAACAGTCGATGTTTGGCAGCAGTAAAATCCTGCGCGTCTGGCTGCCGTACACCACCATCTCCGGGCGCATCATGGGGCAGTCGTGGCTTAACTCCATCACCGTGCGGGTGAAAGAGGGCTACGACAGCACCCAGGCCGAACAGCAGATTGAGCGACTGCTCACCCTGCGCCACGGGAAGAAAGATTTCTTCACCTGGAATATGGACGGCGTCTTGAAAACGGCGGAAAAGACCACACGTACTCTTCAGATGTTCCTGACGCTGGTGGCGGTGATTTCGCTGGTCGTCGGCGGGATTGGGGTGATGAACATCATGCTGGTGTCGGTGACGGAGCGTACGCGTGAGATCGGCATCCGTATGGCAGTCGGCGCTCGCGCCAGCGATGTGCTGCAACAGTTTTTGATCGAAGCGGTGCTGGTCTGTCTGGTGGGCGGTGCGTTTGGCATCACGCTGTCGATGCTGATTGCTTTTACGTTGCAGCTGTTCTTACCGGGCTGGGAAATTGGTTTCTCACCTTTCGCGCTGCTGACGGCATTTTTGTGTTCGACGGCGACGGGCGTGTTGTTTGGCTGGTTACCGGCGCGCAATGCGGCGCGGCTCGATCCGGTGGATGCGTTGGCCCGCGAGTAAGTGATTGGTTTTGTAGGCCCGTGCAAGCGTAGCGCCGCCGGGCACCACGCGCTGGAAATAAAAATGCCAGCCGATCGGGCTGGCATTTTGACGACAGGATGTACACAATGAATCAGAGGGCTATGCGACAGCTTCTGCTTCGATGGGCACAATGACGCTGGCATGATTGCCTTTTGGCCCCTGGTGAACATCAAACCGAACCGACTGTCCGGCTTTTAGTGTTCTGTAACCATCCATCTGAATGGTGGAGTAGTGAGCGAAGATATCTTCGCCGCCGCCTTCAGGGCAGATGAACCCGAACCCTTTGGCGTTGTTGAACCACTTAACAGTACCCATTTCCATGCTTCGACATCCTTCGTATATCTTATTAAGTAAGATGGAATGAACCGGTGGTGGAGTGGGGGCTGTTCAAAACCTCGCCAACTCACGCCTGTACAATTTAGATAAACCAGCCTTATCGTCAAGTGTCAGGCGCTGGAGTTGGGACAATAATCAACCAAAATTTGAAGCAGTTAACGCTATTGACGGGAATGTGACAGACATCGCGGATGGCAGTAATAGATGTTTGTTATCTGATATCTGAGGTAGATTCAGAATAGGTATCAATGCCTGTCAGCGAAAATGTTCTGCCGGAAAACGTAACCGATGATGACGACTGACAATGGGTAAGAGCAACGACTGGCTGGATTTTGACCAGCTGGCGGAAGACAAAGTGCGCGACGCGCTAAAACCGCCATCTATGTATAAAGTGATGTTAATGAACGATGATTACACGCCGATGGAATTTGTTATTGACGTGCTACAAAAGTTCTTTTCTTATGATGTTGAACGTGCAACGCAACTGATGCTCACCGTTCACTATCGAGGCAAAGCCATCTGCGGCATTTTTACTGCCGAAGTGGCCGAAACGAAAGTGGCGATGGTGAACGAGTATGCAAGGGAGAACGAGCATCCGTTGCTGTGTACGCTGGAAAAAGCCTGAAAAGGCATAAAATTGGGGGAGGTGCCTATGCTCAATCAAGAACTGGAACTCAGTTTAAACATGGCTTTCGCCAGAGCGCGTGAGCACCGTCATGAGTTTATGACCGTTGAGCACCTGCTGCTTGCACTGCTCAGCAACCCATCTGCCCGCGAAGCGCTGGAAGCCTGCTCCGTGGACCTGGTGGCGTTACGTCAGGAACTCGAAGCCTTCATCGAACAAACCACCCCGGTGCTGCCCGTCAGCGAAGAGGAGCGCGACACTCAGCCGACGCTCAGCTTCCAGCGTGTCCTGCAGCGTGCGGTGTTCCACGTCCAGTCCTCTGGCCGTAGCGAAGTGACCGGCGCGAATGTGCTGGTTGCCATCTTCAGCGAGCAGGAGTCGCAAGCTGCGTACCTGCTGCGCAAACACGAAGTCAGCCGACTCGACGTGGTGAACTTTATCTCTCACGGAACGCGAAAAGACGAGCCGAATCAGGCCTCGGACTCCAGCAATCAGGTCAATAATAATGAAGAGCAAGCAGGCGGGGAGGATCGTATGGAAAACTTCACCACCAATCTTAACCAGCTTGCTCGCGTCGGCGGAATCGACCCGCTGATTGGCCGCGATAAAGAGCTGGAACGCGCGATTCAGGTGCTGTGCCGCCGTCGTAAGAACAACCCGCTGCTGGTGGGGGAATCGGGCGTCGGTAAAACCGCGATTGCCGAAGGGCTGGCCTGGCGTATTGTGCAGGGCGATGTCCCGGAAATTATGGCCGATTGCACCATCTACTCGCTGGATATCGGTTCTCTGCTGGCGGGCACCAAATACCGCGGCGATTTCGAAAAACGCTTTAAAGCGCTGCTGAAACAGCTGGAACAAGACACCAGCAGCATCCTGTTTATCGATGAAATTCATACCATCATCGGGGCAGGCGCGGCGTCTGGCGGCCAGGTGGATGCGGCCAACCTGATCAAACCGCTGCTCTCCAGCGGCAAGATTCGGGTGATGGGTTCGACCACCTATCAGGAGTTCAGCAATATTTTCGAGAAAGACCGTGCGCTGGCGCGCCGCTTCCAGAAAATTGATATTACTGAGCCATCCGTTGAAGAAACGGTGCAGATCATTAACGGCCTGAAACCGAAGTACGAAGCGCACCACGACGTGCGTTACACCGCCAAAGCGGTGCGTGCGGCGGTGGAGCTGGCGGTGAAATACATCAACGACCGTCACCTGCCGGATAAAGCGATTGACGTTATCGACGAAGCGGGCGCGCGTGCGCGTCTGATGCCGGTCAGCAAACGCAAGAAAACCGTCAACGTGGCGGATATCGAATCCGTCGTGGCTCGCATCGCGCGTATCCCTGAGAAGAGTGTTTCTCAGAGCGACCGCGACACCCTGAGAAACCTCGGCGATCGCCTGAAAATGCTGGTGTTTGGTCAGGATAAAGCCATTGAAGCTTTAACCGAAGCCATCAAAATGGCCCGTGCAGGGCTGGGACACGAGCATAAACCGGTCGGTTCCTTCCTGTTCGCCGGTCCAACCGGTGTCGGTAAAACTGAGGTGACGGTGCAGCTGTCGAAAGCGCTGGGCATCGAGCTGCTGCGCTTTGATATGTCCGAGTACATGGAACGCCACACAGTCAGTCGTCTGATTGGTGCGCCTCCAGGATACGTGGGCTTTGACCAGGGCGGCCTGCTCACCGACGCGGTGATCAAGCATCCGCACGCGGTACTGCTGCTCGATGAAATCGAGAAAGCGCACCCGGACGTGTTCAACATCCTCTTGCAGGTGATGGACAACGGGACGCTGACCGATAACAACGGGCGCAAAGCGGACTTCCGCAACGTGGTGCTGGTGATGACCACCAACGCCGGCGTGCGTGAAACGGAACGTAAATCGATCGGCCTGATCCACCAGGATAACAGCACCGATGCGATGGAAGAGATCAAGAAGATCTTTACGCCAGAGTTCCGCAACCGTCTGGACAACATTATCTGGTTCGATCACTTGTCGACCGAGGTGATCCATCAGGTGGTGGACAAGTTCATCGTCGAGCTGCAGGTTCAACTGGATCAGAAAGGCGTGTCGCTGGAAGTGAGCCAGGAGGCCCGCAACTGGCTGGCCGAGAAAGGCTACGACCGTGCGATGGGTGCCCGTCCGATGGCGCGAGCCATTCAGGACAACCTGAAAAAACCGCTGGCCAACGAGCTGCTGTTCGGTTCACTGGTAGACGGCGGCCAGGTGACAGTGGCGCTGGATCAGGCGAAAGGGGAGTTGACGTACGACTTCCAGAGTGCGCAGAAGCATAAGCCGGAAGCGGCTCACTGAGTTTGATTGTTTTGGTAAAAGCCGGGCGAAAGCCCGGTTTTTTTATGCCTGTTTTCGGCCCGAACGGTCCCTTGTCTGTGTGGGTGATTTCCAGGGGGAAAGTGTTTGCTCGATCGGTCCCCCGTCTGTGTGGGTGATCTCCAGGGTGATAGTGTTTGTTCAATCGGTCCCCTGTCTGTGTGGGTGATCTCCAGGGTGAAAGTATTTGCTCAATCGGTCCCCTGTCTGTGTAGGTGATCCCCATGGTGAAAGTGTTTGCTCAGTCGGTCCCCTCTCCCTTGAGGGAGAGGGTTAGGGTGAGGGGGAACATGCGGCTCTGGTGCTGACGCCGCCCTCGCAGCGATACCTTCACAAGATGAATATCTTGAGCCGCTGAAATTTTGCGAGGCGTTTTCCAGAATTTAAATATGGTTATTGCTGGATAAAATCACAGTAATAAAATGGCGGCGCACCTGCAAAATCAGGTGCCGGGATTGGCGTCCTGACTCATGCGATGGATGATGTTGATTTATCAACAATCATTGGGTTCGTTCACTCTTTTGAAATCTGCGGATATAATCCGTAAGCTCAATTATGGTGGGCTGAACTGGGGCTTCTTTTGAAGCGCCGATTTTTCGTGTGAGTCGGTACGCCAAACCGGTTCAGTCTGCCACCTGACTTGGCGTTCGGGTGGAAATATTCAAATTTCACACGGAGTCTTTATTAAATGGAAAACACGAAAACTTTCCCACTCTATAGCGAACTCAGCCAGGATATCCCCGATCTCCCGACACTTGCCGAGCGCTGTAAATTGCTCGCCGAAATTCTTCTCGACTGTAATTCGCTACCGCAAACGCAGCCAGTTGCTCGTTGTTTTGCCGCATATCTGGATATCCTGCAGGCAGAACTGGAAAAATCGATGGCCGATTTTCGTGTTGTTGAGATTTCTGACGAGCAAGAACAGCCAGAACCCAGGGGCTGGTTTCTGGAGGATACAGAAACACAGTGCAATTACTGTCGCGCGTTAAATCATGTTCTGCTGATCTCGCATTTTGACCGCGATATGCTCCCGCACCTGACCGGGCTTTTGCATGATATGACGCATATGATGGCCGACGGACTGGTGGCATCCAGTCATCAACCCACCGTTACCGTGATTCATTGCTGATTTATTTGCACCGCGCCGGGAGCGATCTCCCGGCGTGGGGGTCCAGACCCTTTTTTTCCGGCTGATTGTAACTTATTGATTTTTGTGTGGGATTAATGACGGAAATAAAAAGGGTTACAACTCCCTGAAGTTGATTATTATCTTTGGCAACAATGAGATAAGGGTGTTACGCTCCAGTTCACTGCCGAGCAGGCAGCTTAGAAAAAGCAGGAAGGATATGAGGCGCACTTTGACCCGTTCACTGCCGTGCAGGCAGCTTAGAAAAGCGAAGACTGCCCCGAAGAGAGCCGCTGGCGGTTCACTGCCGTGCAGGCAGCTTAGAAATGGATATAACAGGCCACACACCCCAGCGCAGCGTTCACTGCCGTGCAGGCAGCTTAGAAAAGCAGTACTTCAGCGACCATTAATACGATAATGTTCACTGCCGTGCAGGCAGCTTAGAAAAGATAACCCCAGAGCAACAGGAAGCGCTAAAAGTTCACTGCCGTGCAGGCAGCTTAGAAATGTATATCTTCCGCTGATAGTGCCGGTGCAGAGTTCACTGCCGTGCAGGCAGCTTAGAAATGGCGACCGTAGCGCTCGGATTCGGCGTAGTCGTTCACTGCCGTGCAGGCAGCTTAGAAAACCCAGGCGTCGAGCTCCTTCAATCGATGAGAGTACACTGCCGTGCAGGCAGCTTAGAAAAACATCGGCTTGAATGGCTCGCAGGGCCTCAGGTTCACTGCCGTGCAGGCAGCTTAGAAAAGCATGTCAAAGCTCTGGCAGCGATACGAAGAGTTCACTGCCGTGCAGGCAGCTTAGAAATTTGATGGCAAGCAGGTCATTACGGCTCTTTTGTTCACTGCCGTGCAGGCAGCTTAGAAACGTTTCAACGGGGAAAAACTGTCACCCATTAAGTTCACTGCCGTGCAGGCAGCTTAGAAATGGTAGCCCTGCCAGTTCTGGCGGCACTGGTCGTTCACTGCCGTGCAGGCAGCTTAGAAAATGTAGAGCAGCTTGGAGTTGTTGACCTTCATGTTCACTGCCGTGCAGGCAGCTTAGAAAAAAAGACGGATCCGGAAAGCTGGTGGATATCGCTCACTGCCGTGCAGGCAGCTTAGAAATCCCCCGCATAAATCAGTTAGTGCAGGAGTTGGTTCACTGCCGTGCAGGCAGCTTAGAAAAGAGAAGAAGACCAGAAAGCATGGCGCACCATGTTCACTGCCGTGCAGGCAGCTTAGAAAAATAACAAACTAACAGATGAGCGGGTGGCAGAGTTCACTGCCGTATAGGCAGCCTAGAAATTGCGCTCAAGATTCTCGATTATGATATCTGCGTTCACTGCCGTACAGGCAGCATAAACCCTATTAGTTAATTAAATAAACCTATATTAATAAACATAATACTACCCATCCTTTATTAATAATCACCCGACATGAAATTATTTTTATTATTCGAAATTAACATGTAATTTTTAATTTTATTAAAACGCCAATGATGTCTTTTTGTATTTTTTGCAGATTGATTTCATGCATTAAATACGCTCTAATCATGGCAATGAAATTTGACGCGAGAACCACATTAAATACTATTTAATCAGGATATTGCTATGTCTGTAAAAGGAGTTACTCCATCCGACCTCAAAACGATTCTCCATTCTAAGCGCGCCAATATCTATTATCTCGAAAAATGTCGCGTGCAGGTGAATGGCGGTCGGGTTGAGTATGTTACGCAGGAGGGTAAAGAGTCCTTTTACTGGAACATCCCCATCGCCAACACTACGGCGGTTATGCTGGGGATGGGCACGTCGGTCACGCAAATGGCCATGAGAGAATTTGCGCGCGCAGGAGTCATGGTCGGTTTTTGCGGGACAGACGGCACACCGCTTTATTCTGCGAATGAAATCGATATTGATGTTTCCTGGCTCAGTCCGCAAAGTGAATATCGTCCGACAACGTATCTGCAAAACTGGGTGTCTTTTTGGTTTGACGAAGAGAAACGATTACAGGCAGCAAAACAGTTCCAGTTTATTCGTTTAATCCAAATCGAGAAATATTGGCTTGGCTCGCGCCCGCATCTGGAAAAACGATTTCATCCGGATAAGAACACCCTGAAGAACATTCTTGAACACGCCAGGCTGGGAATGGAAAATGCAGAAGATCATACCGCGCTAATGCTTCAGGAAGCGCAACTCACCAAATCACTTTATAAATTAGCCAGCCAAACTGTGGGCTACGGTCAATTTACCCGCGCCAAACGGGGCGGAGGTATCGATCTGGCAAACCGTTTTCTCGATCAAGGGAATTATCTGGCCTATGGGCTTGCTGCCGTTGCGACCTGGGTGACGGGCATTCCCCATGCGCTGGCGGTGATGCATGGCAAAACCCGGCGCGGTGGGCTGGTGTTTGACATCGCGGATTTAATCAAGGATGCGCTGGTGATGCCGCAGGCGTTTCTGGCGGCGATGGAGGGCGAAGACAACCAGATGTTTCGCCAGCGCTGCATCAACGCCTTTCAACAGGCGGATGCTTTGGATGTAATGATCACATCATTGCAGGAAACGGCGGAAGCGGGAGCGGCACGATGAACGTGCTGATTATCTCCCGGTGTACCAGAAACGCCCGCGAAGAAAGTTGCCGAATAGTCGATCAGTTTGCCGAGCGCACGGGGGATGCCGCCTGGCAAACCACGATCACCCTCGAAGGGATCAACACGCTGCGCAAACTGTTGCGTAAGACCGCGCGGCGTAACACGGCGGTGGCCTGTCACTGGCTCAAAAAGAGCGGGCAAACCGAACTGCTGTGGATTGTCGGTAATCTGCGTCGCTTCAATGCTCAGGGGCGGGCTCCGACACATCGCACCACCACGGATGTGCTCAAAAATGGCGCGGAACATGGCTGGCACTGCGCCGAAAGTATCGCGTTGCTGGCGGCTATCGCTGGGCTGTTTCATGATTTTGGCAAAGCGGGTCGCTGTTTCCAGCAGACGCTAAAAGGTGAAAGTCAGCAGCGCTGCCAGCCTTACCGCCATGAATGGATCTCCGTGCGCCTGTTTCAGGCGTTTATCGGTGAAAAAACAGATCAGGAGTGGCTGTCTGAGCTGGAACATTTCAAAGCGTCGGATGAGAAAATCTGGCTCAAAACCCTTTTCGCCGATATGCCATCAAAGAGTGACAGTCCGCTGCGTGGCATGCCGCCGCTGGCGAAAACCGTCGCGTGGTTGATCGTCTCCCACCACCGTTTGCCTCAGGCATTATCCGCCACGCCACAGCTGAAATATTGCACTGGCTGGCTGGATCGACAGCTGAACGCCGACTGGAATTCGCTGAATCACAAACCCAGTGAGAAGCACCCGTGGCGCGAGCGAGACTATAAAAACGTCTGGTCATTTCCCAACGGCACACCGCTTCGCAGCCAGACCTGGCGGGAGAAAGCCAGGCAAATTGGCAAGCGGGCAAAAAATGCCGGGTCACTAGCCCAGTATGGATCGCTGGATAACCGATTCACGGTCCATCTCGCGCGGCTCTCACTGATGCTGGCCGACCACTTTTACTCAGCGTTTCTTCCTTCTCTTATCTGGCAGGATGACGCCTGCGATCTGTGGGCCAACAGCGATCGCCAGACTGCACAGCTGAAACAAAAACTGGATGAGCACAACTGCGGCGTCGCTCACCATGCGCTGCTGACGGGCCGATCTTTACCCTGGCTTCGTCGCTCGCTCCCGGCTATCTCCCGACACAAGACTTTTCGCGAAAGGGCGAAAGACGCCCGGTTTCACTGGCAAAACCAGGCCTGGGATATTGCTCTGGCGTTACGCGAACGCAGCGCCGAACAGGGTTTTTTCGGTGTGAATATGGCTTCTACGGGCTGCGGGAAAACCTTCGCCAATGCCCGAATTATGTATGGTCTGGCAAATGAACAGGAGGGTTGTCGCTTTAGCGTTGCGCTGGGACTGCGCACGCTAACGCTGCAAACTGGTCAGGCGTTGCAGTCGCGGCTGGGGCTTGATGACGACACGCTGGCGGTGGTGACGGGCTCGGCTGCCGTTCGGGAACTGTATGAGCAGGATAAAGACGACGCGGATAACAGCAGCGCCAGTGATGAAGCGTTCTTCGCCAGCCATCATTATGTTCACTACGAAGGCAGCACCAGTCAGGGTGCGGCACAGCAATGGCTGGCTGCGGAGCCTGCGCTGAATCGCCTGGTGAGTGCGCCGGTGCTGGTGACGACGGTGGATCACCTCATGCCTGCGACAGAAGGTGTGCGGGGTGGCAGGCAGATCCCGGCGATGCTGCGTCTTCTCACCAGCGATCTGGTCCTTGATGAGCCGGATGATTTCGACGTTGATGATTTGCACGCCCTGTGTCGGCTGGTGAACTGGGCGGGAATGCTCGGGTCGCGCGTGTTGCTTTCATCCGCAACGTTACCGCCCGCCTTAACCGAAGCGCTGTTTGAGGCTTATCAGGAAGGGCGTAAAGCCTGGCAGGCAGCCTGCGGGGTGCCGGGAAAATCGGTTACGGTTTGCTGCGCCTGGTTCGACGAGTATGGCGCGAGGTCGCAGGAGGTGAGTGATGACGCCACATTCCGTCAGACGCACAGTCAGTTTGTGGCGCGTCGGGTGGCGCATTTAATCCGGCAACCCTCTCTGCGACGGGGAAAGCTGGCCGCTATTGCGCCAGGAGCAGACGTCTACGGTGCGGCGGCGGCATCGATTTATCAGAACATGCTGGCGCTGCACCAACAGCATCGCAATCTCCATTCAAGTGGCAAAACAGTCTCGTTTGGTCTGGTGCGGCTGGCGAATATCAACCCGCTGGTGGCCGTGGCGCAAGTACTGATGGCCATGCCTGCACCGGAAAATTACTGCATTCATTATTGCGTCTATCACAGTCAGCACCCGCTGGCGGTGCGCTCCATGATCGAGAAGCGGCTGGACAGGGCGTTTACACGTCATCAACCTGAGCAGATTTGGGCATTGCCCGAAGTCAGACAAGCGCTGGTCTCCCCTGAACAGCATCATATTTTTGTGGTGCTCGGTACCTCGGTGCTGGAAGTAGGGCGCGATTTTGACGCCGACTGGGGGATTATCGAGCCGAGCTCGATGCGCTCTTTGATTCAGTTTTCCGGACGCATTCAGCGCCATCGTCAGCAGGTTCCGGAAAGTGACAATCTGGTGGTTTTCAACCGCAATCTGCGGGCGCTACGCGGTGAATCGGTGGCGTATTGTAAGCCGGGCTTTGAAACGGAAAAGCATCGGCTGACTCACCATGATTTAAATGCACTCCTGCCCGAATCTACGCTGCGTACTCTTAGCGCGATCCCGCGGATTGTCGAGGATGTGCCGGATAACGCCTTTGCCCGACTGGAACACACTCGGTTGCGTGCCGCGCTGCTGGAAGGGGGAGACAAAAATGACGTGGTTGCCGCGCAGTGGTGGCGACTTCCCCTGGACTGGAACGGTGAATTGCAGCGGCGCACTCCTTTCAGGCAATCCTCCCCGCAGGTGTCCTGGTTTCTGACCATGAATGAGGATGATGACGACCCTACGTTTTGCCTGTTGCAGGAAGATGGGGCGCTTAAACCTGCTGGTTTATTTCAGAAGCAGGCGTTGTCGATGGCCGTTGGTGTACGGGCCTGGGTCGACATCGATTATCAGGAGGTGCTGGTCGACCTTGCGGAAGCGAAGCAGATGGAGTTGCGAAAAGTCTCGCTGCGCTACGGGGAAATATCGTTACGGATGAAGGGTAAAGACGCCACCGAACAATGGCGATATCACCCGATTTTGGGTGTGTTCAGGGAATAGTGACTCACTGGCAGGAGCAGGTATGGATGACAGATCGCTGGCCGCGTTTATCGCGGAGTACATCGCCGGGAGACGGCAAACCAAGCTGGACGCTTTCGAAAAAGAAGCCGCAAAGCGGAGCGCTGAGGACAGCGCAACGCTTGCGGAAGAGCGCCGTGAGCTGGAACGTCGCTACGAGCCAAAAGCATGGCTGACCGATGCGGCGAAACGAGCCGGGCAAATTAGCCTCGTGACCCATGCAGCAAAATTTACGCATGGAGATTCAAAAAGTAGCAGTATCTATAGCGAGGCAGTGGCGGCGGAAGGTTACCTCAGCAGCGCGGCGTTGCAAGGTCTGGAACCGGATGCAGTCGGCAATGCGGCGGCGCTGGATGTCGCGAAGTTACTGCAAGCACGCATAGAAGGTGATTCGCTGCTGGACTGCCTGAAGCGCGGCGATCATCGACCCTTTGCGGCCTTTACGGATGATGGCACTCAGCTGAATGAATGGATCAGCGGATTTTCCCGCGCACTTACCGCCGCCGAACCCGCTTCGCATAAGCTGGCAAAGCAAAACTATTTCCCGGTCAACGGCGATTACCATCTGCTCAGCCCGCTGTTTGCCACCTCTTTTGTTCACGCCCTGCATCAGAAAATGATTGCTCTGCGTTTTGGCGACGAAGTGAAAGCCATCTGGAAAGCGCGCCGCGAAAAAACCTGGCATCCGCAGCCGCTGGTGCGCTTTCCCGATGCGGCAGAAACGCATTTTGGCGGCACGAAACCGCAGAATATTTCTTACCTGAACAGCGTGCGCGGTGGGCGTACGTGGCTGCTCTCCGCGCAGCCACCGCAGTGGAAACGGGCGGAAAAACCGCCGGTGAATATGCATTCCCTGTTTGCGTTCGGCGGTCAGTTTGATCGACGTGCCAGAGGCACCGTGACATTGCTGGTGTCGTTGCTGTCCAGAACCGGTAAATACACTAACCACCGAATTCGCGGTGCGCGTGAAGAGTACATTGAAGCGCTGATCGACCTGCTGTTTCTGGTGGCAACTGAGATTCAGCGCGAAGCATGGCAAGGCTGGACGCTAAACTGCCCTGAACTGAAAACCCATCAGCAGCTGTGGCTCGATCCCTGGCGCACGAAAACGGATGAAGCATTCCGTCTGGAGCGGGAAAAAGACGACTGGCAGGCCAGCGTAGCGGAAGACTTTGCCCTGTGGCTGAATGCCCGTCTGCGCAAGGCGTTGCCGGAAGTGGGGGCGGGGGAAAAACGAGAATGGGAAACCCGTCAGCATCTGCGTGACAATCTGCGCGAGCTGGAAAAAATCATTCAGGAGGAGCTGAAATGAGTTCGTTGATCCTGCTTCGCCGGGTTCGCGTTGAGAACGCCAATGCTATTGCGGGCGTGACCTGGGGTTTCCCGGCGATCACCCATTTTCTGGGGTTCACCCATGCCTTATCCCGCAAGCTCAGCGTCACCCACGGGCTGCACCTCGACGGCTGTGCCGTCGTCAGCCACGAGCATCAGGTCCACGCGCATACTTCCGGGCGCGATTATCAATTCGCGTTAACCCGTAACCCGCTGACGCGCGAGGGCAAAACGGCCTCCTTCAACGAAGAGGGACGGATGCACATGACGGTCTCGCTGCTGCTGGAATGTCACGGAGAAATCGCCAACGGCGAGTACGGGCAGCAGGAACTGGCGGATGCCCTGCAACAGATTTGCCCGACGCTCAGACTGGCGGGCGGGATGATTGTCGATATTCAGGATATTCGCGTACTGGATATGCCGCAGACAGCCGCTGAGATGTGCCGTTTGCAGTGGCGGCTGATGCCGGGATTCGTCCTTCGCGATCGCAGCGCCTGGCTTGCTGAACACCATCAGGCGTTACTGGCAAGCGATTCGACAGCCACTGTGCTTGATGCCTGGCTCGACTTTGCCGCGCTCAAAATCGAGGCGGAAACGCCGGACGAGGGCGATATTCACGAAGGCGAGCCTGCTGAGTGGCACCGCGTCGGGAAACCGCGGCCAGGCTATCTGGTGCCGCTGATGACGGGATATCAGCGCATCTCTGAACTCTATGCGCCGGGTGTCGTCGCTCATGCGCGTGACGCGCAAACGCCGTTCGCTTTTACCGAAGCGGTCTACGGGATTGGCGAGTGGTGCGGGATGCACCGTATCACATCACTGGAAGCGATCTTCTGGCGCTATCGCACGACACAAATCGGTTATTACTGCCAGGGAGCGGATGCGCCGCTGGTCGGTCAACATCAAAACTGAAAGGGATTCTCTTATGGCAAAGGCTCCAACGGCCGTTAAAACGGCATCTGTGCTGGCGTTCGAACGTAAACTGGCCACCTCTGACGCGGTGATGTATTCGGGAAACTGGCAGGGCGAGAACTGGCAGCCCATCCGCATTCAGGAAAAGGCGGTGCGCGGCACCATTTCCAATCGCCTGAAAAATACCCTTACCAGCGATCCGGCAAAGCTGGATGCGGAAATTCAAAAAGCGAACTTACAGCGTGTGGATGTGGCCGCGCTTCCGGCGGATGCCGATACGCTGCAGGTGAAATTCACGCTGCGGATATTGGGCAATCTCTCCACGCCGTCCGTCTGTAATGATCGGGTCTATCAGGATGAATTATGCCAGGTTGTTGAGGGGTACATTGGCGAACATGGCTTTGGCGAACTGGCGCGGCGCTATGCGACAAATCTGGCGAATGGCCGCTTTCTGTGGCGTAACCGCGTGGGCGCAGAGCAAATTACGATCAAGGTCAAAGGCAGCCAGGAGTGGGCCTTCGACGCTCATGCACATGGGTTACGTGATTTCTCCGCGACAGATGAGAAACTGTCTGGCCTCGCGCAAGAGATTGAAAAAGGGCTCCGTGGCGATGGATTTGTGTTGCTGAGCGTGGAGGCGCAAGTACGTTTGGGGGCTGGACAAGAGATTTTCCCGTCGCAGGAGCTGGTGCTGGACAGCAACAGCACCAAAAGCCGTCTGCTGTATCAGGTGGATAACGTGGCGGGAATGCATTCGCAGAAAATCGGCAATGCGCTGCGCACTATTGATACCTGGCATCCCCATGCCGCTGAGCTTGGTGCCATCGCCGTTGAACCTTATGGCTCCGTGACCAGTCGCGGCGTGGCCTGCCGTCAGCCGAAGGATAAAATGGATTTCTATACTTTGCTCGATAATTGGGTGACCAAAGGGCAGAAGCCTGACGTCGATCAGCAGCACTATGTGATGGCAGTGCTTATTCGTGGCGGTGTCTTTGGCGAGAAGAGCGAATAAGGGGCTGGTATGGATCACTATCTGGAGATCAGGGTGGTTCCCGATCCCGAATTCAGCGAAGAGGTCCTGATGGCGGCACTGTTTGCCAAACTTCATCGGGTGCTCGGGGCAAGAGGAAGGGGCGATATTGGCGTCAGCTTTCCGCAGCACAGGATCAAACCGGGCGATGTGTTGCGCCTGCACGGTACGCTGTCGTCCCTGTCGGAACTGGAACAGATGGCCTGGCGCAGAGGGCTGAGCGATTATTGTCAGTGCGGCAACATCACACCGGTTCCTGTTGCGACGGGCTGGCGCTGCGTCAGCCGTGTACAGGTGAAAAGCAGTCCCCTCCGATTGTTACGGCGTTCGGTCAAAAAGGGCTGGCTGAGTGAGGAGGACGCGCAGCAAAAGCTGCAGACCATGAAGGAGGAGCACACGGATTTGCCGTGGCTCACTGTGCGAAGCCTTTCCAGCGGGCAAAGCTTTCGGTTATTTATTCACCACGGCGATATTGTCGACTCAGCCGTCACGGGTGAATTTTCCAGCTATGGATTAAGCCCGACCGCGACGATCCCCTGGTTTTAATAAATGCAAAACGCACCCGCAATAAGGGTGCGTTTTGCTATTAATAATTCGTCAGAGGTGCGGTGTTTTTTTATACGAATAAAAAAGGCCGGGGATTCCCCGACCTTTTAAATATCTCTACGCCTTTGACTGGCGATAACAATTAGCGACTACGGAAGACAATGCGGCCTTTGCTCAGGTCGTACGGGGTCAGCTCAACAGTCACTTTGTCGCCCGTCAGGATACGGATGTAGTTTTTGCGCATTTTACCGGAGATGTGCGCGGTTACCACGTGACCGTTTTCCAGTTCTACGCGGAACATGGTGTTAGGCAACGTATCAAGTACGGTACCCTGCATTTCAATATTGTCTTCTTTGGCCATCTAATCCTCTGGGGTATCACTACCAAGTTTTGAACCGGCAAGATAATGCCGAAATTCATCAATTAAGTAAAGAATTGTGCGTTTAAAACGCAACAAAACAGTTTCGGCGTATTGCCCAGTCGTCACGGTATAACCGTACGAGAAGCGCATTCGTAAAGGGGAGGCGACAGGATAAACGCTAGGACGTTATCTGGTGCGAAGGATTCCCAAACGGCGGCGGGGCAACAGGCTGAACCTACTCTGCGGCACCAATTATAACACTCCTCATCAGAAATGGGCGGAAAACATTTAGAGCTGAGGCACAAACAGTGTTCTGGGCACCCAAAAGTTCTGCGGCAGCTTCTGCAAACGCATAGCATCCAACTTTTCCAGGTAGTGACGACGCGATATTTCAACGGCGCCGAGCGACGCGGTGTGTTCGTTCAGCACCTGGCAATCCACCAGTTGACCACCGCTCAGAGCGAACTGCTGGCAGAACACCAGCAGAGCTGTTTTAGAGGCATTCACGGCGCGACTGAACATCGACTCACCGCAAAACAGCGTGCCTTGCGCCACGCCGTACATGCCCCCAACCAGCTCGTCGTTCTCCCACACTTCGATAGAGTGGGCGTGGCCCAGCTCATGCAAACGGTGGTACGCCGTGACGATGTCATGGGTGATCCAGGTGCCTTCATGACGATCGCTGGCGCAGCCTTCGATCACCTCGCCGAAAGCATGATTGAGGGTGACGCGATAAGGTGATTTAGCATGGAAGCGTTTCATGCTGCGGCTGAGATGAAACTCTGCTGGTAACAGCACGGCGCGAGGATCGGGCGACCACCACAGAATGGGGTCACCGGGGGAAAACCAGGGGAAAATACCGCGCTGATAGGCCATCAGCAGTCGCGCGGGGCTTAAATCGCCCCCGAGCGCCAGCAGCCCATTGGGTTCACGTAGCGCTCCCTCTGGCGAAGGGAACGCAATATTATGACGAGAAAGCTGGACCAGGCGCATGACTGCGAAACTCCAATACGCGAGTTAGGATCGGTTCAAATATAGTCTACAGACGTTGTTTAAACTGGTAGTAGCGACCCTGTTTTGCTAACAGCTCTGCGTGATTACCTTGCTCAATAATTTGTCCGTTGTCCATTACAATTATTTGGTCGAAATTCGCCAGTCCGCGCAGGCGATGCGTCACCATCAGCACGGTTTTGTTTTTCATCACTTGTGCCAGTAAATCAAGGATTTGGCTTTCGGTGGTCGCGTCCAGCCCTTCCGTCGGTTCGTCGAGCAACATCAGCGGTGCATCGTGCAGCAGCGCACGCGCGACCGCCAGACGACGCAACTCGCCGCCCGAAAGTTGACGTCCGCCTTCACCGAGCCACTCGTTTAAGCCATCGCCTTCGAGCAGTTTTTGCAGGCCGACCTGTTCCAGCACGGCGCTCAGTTCGCTGTCCGAGGCGTTCGGTGACGCCAGCAGCAGGTTCTCGCGCAGGGTGGCGCTGAACAAATGCACGCGCTGCGGCACCACGCTCACGGATTTGCGCAGGGTCGACTCGCTAAACTCCGCCAGCGGCGTGTCGTTAAAGCGGATCTCACCCTGGCGCGGGTCCCAGGCGCGGGTCAGCAGTTGCAGCAGAGTTGATTTGCCACAGCCGGTTCTGCCCAGCACGGCAATGTGTTTACCCGCCGGAATGGTCAGACTGATACCATCCAGCGCGTTTTGCGCCTGCCCGTCGTAGGCAAAGGTCACGTTATGAAGATGCACCGCCACAGACTCAGGAACGGTGTCGTCTTTCGTGGTGAACTGCACTTCAGGTTGTTGCTCGGTAATCTGGGTAATACGCACGGCGGAAGCGATCACCTGGCCGAGATGCTGGAAAGCACCGGTGACCGGGGCGAGGGCTTCAAACGCCGCGAGTGCACAGAAGACAAACAGCGCAATCAGTGCGCCAGGCTGGGTGTTTTCGCCCACGCCGCCGGATGCCATCCACAGCATGGCGATCACCGCAATCCCGCCGATCAGCATCATCACCGCCTGGGAGAGGGCCGTCAGCTCAGACTGTCGGCGCTGGGCTTCGTGCCAGCTCAGTTCTGTGCTTTCCATGCGGGCGCGATAGCGGCGGCTGGCCCCGAAAATCGTCAGCTCCGCCTGACCCTGCAGCCAGGAGGTCAGCTGCTGACGATAGTCACCGCGCAGACGCGTCAGACTTTCCCCGGTCGATTTCCCCGCGCGATAAAACAGCGGCGGCAGCAGGATAAGGGTGAGCAGCATGATGCCGCCGAGCGTCAGGGCGATAGGCACGTCGAGCACGCACAGGCCGAGCGTGACGGTCACAATCACCACAAAGGCCCCGACCAGCGGGGAAATCACCCGCAGATAGAGGTGATCCAGCGTATCGACATCAGCCACCACGCGGTTCAGCAGTTCGCCCTGGCGAAAACGCGCCAGCCCGGCAGGGGAGAGCGGCAGCAGTTTGCTGAAGGTGGAAACGCGCAGATGTTGCAGGACGCGGAAGGTCGCATCGTGGCTGACCAGTCGTTCGAAATAGCGTCCGGCGGTACGGGCAATCGCGGTGCCACGCACGCCTGCGGCGGGCAGCATGTAGTTAAAGCTGTAGAGCCCGGCAACGCCTGCGACCGCAGAGGCCGAGAGGAACCAGCCGGAGAGCGTCAGCAGGCCGATACTGGCCAGCAGAGTGACAATCGCCAGCACAATCCCCAGCGTCAGCATCCATTTGTGGCGTTTATACAGGGCGAGATACGGCAGTAGGGCGCGCATTAAATATCCTCCTGACGATTAGCCAGCAGGGCGGCGAACGGCCCCTGCGCGGCCGCGAGCATCGCGTAATCGCCTTGTTCGACGATATGTCCGTTTTCCATCACCCAGATCTGATCCCAGTCGGCAATGCCTTCGAGCTGGTGCGTGACCATCAGGGTAGTCTGCTGGCGTGAAGCTTCGTTCAGCGCCTGCATCACACGTTGTTCGCTGTGTGCGTCCAGGCTGGCGGCGGGTTCGTCGAGCAGCATGAGCTGGCTGGGGTTGAGCAATGCGCGCGCCACAGCGATACGCTGGGCCTGCCCGACGGACAATCCTGCCGCCTGATCGCCCACGACGGTATCAACGCCGTTCGGCAGCATCGGCAGAAACTCGCTGACCCAGGCGCGGTCGAGCACTGATTGCAGTTCGTCTTCGCGGGCGTCAGGGCGCGCCAGCAGCACGTTCTCGCGCAGCGTGGCGGCCGGTAACTGAGGGTTTTGCCCGACCCAACTGAGTTGCCTGCGCCAGGCATCAGGCTCCAGCGAGCGCAGTTCGGTGCCGTTGATCTGTAGTGAGCCGGTGTAAGCCATAAATCCGGATAAGGCATTCAGCAACGAGCTTTTGCCCGAGCCGCTGATCCCTACCAGCACCACGCGCTGGCCCGCCGAGAGGGTAAAGTTGAGTGGCCCGGCCAGCACTTTGCCTTCCGGCGAGAGCACAGAGAAATCTTGCGCATGAACGGCGATCGGCTCTTGGCTGTTGAGCGTGATATCACCCCGCTCCGGGTTTGCCAGTGGCGTTTCGAGGAAGGTTTTCAGGCTGTCGGCAGCACCCACGGCCTGCGCTTTGGCGTGATAGAACGTCCCCAGATCGCGCAGCGGCTGGAAAAATTCAGGGGCCAGGATCAGCGCCAGGAAACCGGCGGAAAGCGTCACGGCTGTGCCGTAGTGACCAAAATCCAGCGCGCCAAGATAGGAGAATCCAAAGTAAACCGCGACCAGCGCAATCGAAAGGGAGGTGAAGAACTCCAGCACGCCGGAGGAGAGGAACGCCAGGCGCAGCACTTCCATGGTGCGCTGACGGAAATCCTGTGACGCGACGCGAATGTTATCGATTTCCGCTTCGCCGCGACCAAAGACGCGCAGGGTTTCCATGCCGCGCAGGCGGTCGAGGAAATGCCCACTCAGACGGCCCAGCGCGAGGAAGTTACGTCGGTTGGCATCCGCCGCGCCCATGCCGACCATCGCCATGAACATCGGGATCAGCGGCGCGGTGCCGAGCAGAATCAGCGCCGCTACCCAGTTAGACGGGAAAATCGCCAGCACGATCAGCAGCGGAACGCAGACCGCCAGCGCCATCTGCGGCAGATAGCGGGCGTAGTAGTCGTGCATATCGTCAATTTGCTCAAGGATCAGCGTCGCCCAGCTTCCGGCAGGTTTGCCCTGAATCCAGGCGGGACCGGCTTCCTGAAGCCTGTCCATGACCTGACGGCGGATTTCATAGCGAATCTGCTGTCCGGCGTAAAAGCCCACGCGTTCGCGCAGCCAGACCACCCAGGCGCGCAGCACAAAGATCAACACCAACACGATAAAGGGCAATAATATTGCCTCGCGTGGAATGTTCTCCATGATCATATGGTTAAGAATGCGGGCCAGCAGCCATGCCTGGGCAACAATCAACAAACCGCTGATAAGACCCAAAAGACGGGAAATAGTCAGCCAGCGGCGGGAAATAACGCTTTGCTGTTTCAGCCAGCGAGTTAACTCTTGTTGACGGGTTTTTTCCATTACGCGCTTTGCAGGTGAGTTATAAGAAATTAGACAACCGCATGTTACACGTGGGAAAAAATAAAGGCGACCTGTGGCCGCCTTTATTTACGTTTGTTACTGACTTGTAACGATTATTGACTTAATTCAGCCAGTCCATCGAGGTAACGCTCAGCGTCCAGCGCGGCCATACAGCCGGTGCCCGCAGAGGTGATCGCCTGACGGTAAATATGGTCCATCACATCGCCCGCCGCGAAGACGCCAGGGATGCTGGTCTGTGTGGCGTTGCCGTGGATGCCGGACTGCACTTTGATGTAGCCGTTTTCCAGCTCCAGCTGACCGTCGAAGATGGCGGTGTTCGGGCTGTGGCCGATAGCGACAAACAGACCTGCCACTTCCAGCGATTCGATGTTGTCGCTGTTCTGCGTATCACGCAGACGCAGACCGGAAACGCCCATCTGATCGCCCGTGACTTCTTCCAGCGTGCGGTGGGTGTGCAGCACGATGTTGCCGCTTTCCACTTTGTCCATCAGACGCTTGATGAGGATTTTTTCCGCTCGGAAAGTGTCGCGACGGTGGATCAGATGCACTTCGGAGGCAATGTTGGCCAGGTAAAGCGCTTCTTCAACCGCCGTGTTACCGCCACCGATTACCGCGACTTTCTGGTTGCGGTAGAAGAAACCGTCGCAGGTTGCGCAGGCGGACACACCGCGGCCTTTGAACGCCTCTTCAGACGGCAGACCGAGATAACGTGCAGAAGCGCCGGTAGCGATAATCAACGCGTCACAGGTGTATTCCCCGCTGTCGCCGGTCAGACGGAACGGACGGTTCTGCAGATCAACCTTGTTGATGTGGTCGAACAGAATTTCGGTTTCGAACTTGGCCGCATGCTCATGCATACGCTCCATCAGCAGCGGCCCGGTCAGGTCGTTTGGATCGCCTGGCCAGTTTTCCACTTCAGTTGTGGTGGTCAACTGACCGCCTTTTTCCATGCCGGTGATTAATACCGGGTGCAGGTTAGCGCGTGCAGCATAGACCGCTGCGGTGTAGCCCGCAGGTCCAGAACCAAGGATTAGCAGCTTACTGTGTTTAGCCGTGCCCATGAGATCCCCATTGTTGTTGGCAGACATTTGCTCGGATTGTAGGGAATTTGTTGCCGTAAAAAAAGAGCGCAGCAATTTTGTAAACGATTTGTGCAATAGACAGCGGCGATGGGAGGCCGGATTCTGGCGCGATAACAGGGCGCTATCCGTTAAAAATGGTCGTTTATACGGCGACAAAATGAGGATTAATACCCGGCCGCCATGAATAACTGGCACGTTGTACTAAAAAACGATGTTTTGCTTTGACAATCCCCTGCGCTTTTGCGAAAACATTGAAGGAAGAAAAAAAAGCCGCGCGAACGGTGTGTCGCATAGACATGCACGGAAACGCCATTTTTACCGGGTCAGTGAAATCTACGCATGGTGTGGACAGATGCCATGCGTGATGTCGGTGACAGCCTTTTGGCAACGGTCTTCTCACCGTAGAACCCGAATCTGCATCGCATACACACTATAAAAGGCGATGTGACGATCCGGGTATAGGCTCTGAACAGTGATGTGCACAGGGTCCAGGCAGGAGTAGGGAAGGAATACAGAGAGACAATAATAATGGTAGATAGCAAGAAGCGCCCTGGCAAAGATCTCGACCGTATCGATCGTAACATTCTGAATGAATTGCAAAAGGATGGGCGTATTTCCAACGTCGAGCTTTCAAAACGTGTGGGACTTTCTCCGACGCCATGCCTTGAGCGTGTGCGCCGACTGGAAAGACAGGGTTTCATTCAGGGCTATACGGCTCTGCTGAACCCGCATTATCTGGATGCCTCACTTCTGGTTTTTGTTGAGATTACTCTGAATCGTGGCGCACCGGATGTGTTTGAGCAATTCAACACCGCAGTACAAAAACTTGAAGAAATTCAAGAATGTCATCTGGTCTCTGGCGATTTCGACTACCTGTTGAAGACCCGCGTACCGGACATGTCAGCCTATCGTAAACTGCTGGGTGAAACCCTGCTGCGACTGCCTGGCGTGAATGACACCCGTACTTACGTGGTGATGGAAGAGGTCAAACAGAGCAATCGTCTGGTTATTAAGACGCGCTAATACGGAACAGGTGCAAAATCAGCGTAATTTGATTACACTCCTGTTAATCCATACAGCAACAGTGCCGGGTATCCCGGCGCTGTTGTCCGTTTTAGCAAACAGGCAGGAAATGCCTGGTACCTGGAGAGCCTTTTTTGAGCCAGGAATATACTGAAGACAAAGAAGTCACTTTAACGAAGTTAAGCAGCGGGCGCCGACTCCTTGAGGCGTTACTGATTCTTGTTGCCCTTTTTGCCGTCTGGTTGATGGCCGCCTTACTCAGTTTCAATCCTTCCGATCCCAGCTGGTCGCAAACGGCATGGCATGAACCTATCCATAATTTGGGTGGTGTGCCTGGCGCATGGCTGGCGGACACGCTCTTTTTCGTCTTTGGCGTAATGGCTTACACCATCCCGATCATTATTGTCGGCGGATGCTGGTTTGCCTGGCGTCATCGTCAGAACGAAGAGTATATCGATTACTTTGCCGTTTCGCTCCGCCTGATTGGCGCGCTGGCGCTGATCCTGACCTCCTGCGGGCTGGCGGCGATCAACGCTGATGATATCTGGTATTTTGCCTCTGGTGGCGTGATTGGCAGCCTGCTCAGCACCGCGCTGAAGCCGATGCTTCACAGCAGCGGCGGCACAATCACGCTGCTCTGCATCTGGGCGGCGGGTCTGACGCTCTTTACCGGCTGGTCGTGGGTCAGCATCGCCGAAAAACTCGGCGGCTTTATCCTTAATATTCTGACTTTCGCCAGCAACCGCACCCGTCGTGATGATACCTGGGTGGATGAAGACGAATACGAAGATGACGACTATGAAGAAGAGTCGTCCTCCGCCAACCGAACCGAATCTCGCCGCACGCGCATTATGCGCGGGGCGCTGGCGCGTCGTAAACGCGTCGCAGAAAAATTCACCAATCCTTTGGCGCGTAAAACCGATGCCGCACTCTTCTCCGGCAAACGCATGGATGATGAAGAGGAAGTGACCTATACCGCTGGCGGTGTTGCCGCCGATCCGGACGACGTGCTGTTCTCCGGCAGCCGCGCGACGCCGGGCGATTTCGACGAATACGATCCGCTGTTAAACGGCCATTCCGTCACGGCTCCTGTTGCCGCAGCGGCTATCGCGACGACGGCTGCGCAAGCGTATGCCGCGCCTGTACAAGCCGTGATGCCGGCCGCACCGGTTCAGACACCAGAACCTGCGATGCAGCAGCCGGTGGTTGACTGGCAAACGGCGCCGGGCGTTCACACGCCGGAACCGACCATTGCGCCAGAGCCAGAAAGCTATGTGCCGGTTCCGCCGCAGGATCAGCAATGGCAGCAGCCGTATCAGCCTGAGCCGGTTTACGAACCGCAAGGTTATCCGCAATACGCTGAGCCTGAACAACCGTATCAGGAATACACGCCTGAGCCAGTTCAAGAGCCGCAGATTGAGGTGGAAGAGGTCAAACCTGCTCGTCCGCCGATGTACTATTTCGAAGAAGTGGAAGAGAAACGCGCCCGCGAACGTGAGCAGCTTGCCGCCTGGTATCAGCCCGTGCCTGAACCTGTCAGCGAGCCCGTTGTCGCGCCTTCCGTGACGCCACCGTCCTTTACCGCACCGGATGTTGACCCGACGGCAGCCGTGGCGCCTGTTGCAGCTGGCATTAAGCAAGCGACCGCCTCCGTGGCGGCGACCGCTGCTGCAGCCGCGCCGGTATTCAGCCTGGCCGCTGGTGGTGCGCCGCGTCCGCAGGTGAAAGAGGGCATCGGCCCGCAATTACCGCGACCAAACCGCGTGCGTGTTCCGACTCGCCGCGAGCTGGCTTCCTATGGCATCAAACTGCCTTCTCAGCGTATGGCCGAGGAGAAAGCGCGCGATCCGGATGACATCGATGATGCCGACGAAATGCAGCAGGACGAGCTGGCTCGCCAGTTTGCCGCCCAGCAGCATCAGCGTTACGGCGAAGAGTATCAGGATCCTACGCAGGCTTATCAGCAGCAGGAAGAGGAAGACGATGCCGCCGAAGCTGAGCTCGCGCGTCAGTTCGCCGCCTCGCAGGAACAGCGTTATTCTGGCGAACAGCCAAAAAATGCGAATCCGTTCTCCCTGTCGGATTTTGAATTTTCACCAATGAAAGATCTGGTGGATGACACGCCGAGCGAGCCGCTGTTTACCCCGAGCGTGATGCCAGAAGCGGAGCCACCGCGTCAGCAGTATGCTCCTGCACAACCGCAGCATGTGCCGCAGCCAGTGGCTCCCCAGCAGCCAGTTGCAGCTCCACCGCAGTATGCGCAACCGCAGCAGCCTGTGGCACAGCCGCATGAAAGCTTGATTCACCCGCTGCTGATGCGCAATGGCGACAGCCGTCCTGTGCAAAGACCGACGACGCCGCTGCCGTCGCTGGACCTGTTAACCTCTCCGCCAACGGAAGTTGAGCCAGTCGATACCTTTGCCCTCGAACAAATGGCGCGTCTGGTCGAAACGCGTCTGGCGGATTTCCGCATCAAAGCGGATGTGGTGAACTACTCTCCGGGCCCGGTCATTACTCGCTTTGAGTTAAACCTGGCGCCGGGTGTGAAAGCGGCGCGAATTTCTAACCTCTCCCGTGACCTGGCGCGTTCTCTTTCGACCGTCGCGGTGCGTGTAGTTGAGGTGATTCCGGGCAAGCCATATGTGGGCCTGGAACTGCCGAACAAGAAACGCCACACCGTTTATCTGCGCGAAGTGCTGGATAACGCCAAGTTCCGTGATAACCCGTCGCCGCTGACCGTGGTGCTGGGCAAAGATATCGCGGGCGAGCCTGTCGTTGCCGATCTGGCGAAAATGCCGCACCTGCTGGTGGCCGGTACGACCGGTTCCGGTAAATCCGTCGGTGTGAACGCCATGATCCTGAGCATGCTCTACAAAGCGCAGCCGGAAGATGTGCGTTTCATCATGATCGACCCGAAAATGCTGGAATTGTCGGTCTACGAAGGCATTCCGCATCTGCTCACCGAAGTGGTGACCGACATGAAAGACGCCGCCAACGCCTTGCGCTGGAGCGTCAACGAGATGGAACGCCGCTACAAGCTGATGTCAGCCCTGGGTGTGCGTAATCTTGCCGGTTATAACGAAAAAATCGCCGAAGCTGCGCGTATGGGGCGTCCGATTCCGGACCCATACTGGAAACCGGGCGACAGCATGGATGCCCAGCATCCGGTGCTGGAAAAACTGCCGTATATCGTGGTGCTGGTGGATGAGTTCGCCGACCTGATGATGACCGTTGGCAAGAAAGTGGAAGAGCTGATCGCCCGACTGGCGCAGAAAGCGCGTGCGGCAGGTATTCACCTGGTGCTGGCGACGCAGCGTCCGTCCGTGGATGTTATTACCGGTCTGATTAAAGCGAATATCCCGACGCGTATCGCCTTCACCGTATCGAGCAAAATCGACTCCCGTACTATCCTCGATCAAGGTGGCGCCGAGTCGCTGCTGGGTATGGGGGATATGCTCTATTCTGGCCCGAACTCCACGACGCCGGTACGTGTGCATGGTGCCTTTGTTCGTGACCAGGAAGTGCATGCCGTGGTTCAGGACTGGAAAGCGCGCGGTCGTCCGCAGTATGTCGACGGCATCACCTCCGAAAGCGAAAGCGAGGGCGGCGGTGGTGGCTTTGACGGTGGTGAAGAGCTGGATTCGTTATTCGATCAGGCAGTCAATTTCGTCACAGAAAAACGCAAAGCTTCCATTTCTGGCGTGCAGCGCCAGTTCCGCATCGGTTACAACCGCGCGGCGCGTATCATCGAGCAGATGGAAGCGCAGGGCATTGTGAGCGAGCAGGGGCACAACGGTAACCGCGAAGTGCTGGCACCGCCGCCGTTCGAGTAATCTGTCGCCGATTGCAAAGATGGGTAAATCAGCAAAAATTAAGCATTTTCTTCTGTCGCCTGCCTGCGGGCAGGTCCAGAATAGAGGACAGACCCCGGTTGGGGATGACGAATTTTAAGGATCAATAATGAAAAAAATCGCCATTGTCGGAGCACTACTGACCAGCTTTGTCGCCAGCAGCGTCTGGGCCGATGCCGCAAGCGACCTTAAAAGCCGCCTGGATAAAGTCAGCAGCTTCCACGCCAGCTTCACGCAGAAAGTGACAGATGGCAGCGGCAACGCGGTGCAGGAAGGTCAGGGCGATCTGTGGGTTAAACGTCCTAATCTGTTCAACTGGCACATGACGCAGCCGGATGAAAGCATTCTGGTTTCTGACGGGAAAACCCTGTGGTTTTACAACCCGTTTGTGGAGCAGGCGACAGCCACCTTGCTGAAGGACGCGACCAGCAACACGCCGTTCATGCTGATTGCCCGCAACCAGTCCAGCGACTGGCAGCAGTACAACATCAAACAGAATGGTGATGATTTTGTGCTGACGCCGAAAGGCACTAACGGTAACCTCAAGCAGTTCACCATTAATGTGAGCAGCAACGGGACTATCAATCAGTTCAGCGCCGTTGAGCAAGATGAGCAGCGCAGCAGCTATCAGCTCAAATCTCAGCAGAATGGCGCGATTGACGCATCGAAGTTCACCTTTACCCCGCCGCAGGGCGTAACGGTGGACGATCAACGCAATAAGTAAGAGGCGTGAGTGGGCAACCTGTCGCTCGATTTTTCTGATAATGCGTTTCAACCTCTGGCCGCCCGTATGCGGCCAGAAAATTTAGCGCAGTACATTGGTCAGCAGCATCTGCTGGCTGCCGGGAAACCCTTGCCGCGGGCTATCGAAGCCGGGCATCTGCATTCGATGATCCTGTGGGGACCGCCGGGTACCGGCAAAACCACGCTGGCGGAAGTCATTGCTCGCTACGCTAATGCCGACGTCGAGCGCCTTTCTGCCGTCACCTCCGGTGTGAAAGAGATCCGCGAAGCCATCGAGCGCGCCCGTCAGAATCGCAACGCCGGTCGTCGAACGATTCTGTTTGTCGACGAAGTCCATCGTTTCAATAAGAGCCAGCAGGATGCGTTCCTGCCGCACATTGAAGACGGGACCATCTTCTTTATCGGTGCGACCACCGAAAACCCCTCTTTTGAACTCAACTCGGCGTTGCTCTCGCGAGCCCGTGTCTATCTGCTGAAGTCGCTCACCACCGACGATATTGAGCAGGTACTCACTCAGGCGATGGAAGACAGTGCACGCGGCTACGGCGGGCAGGATATCGTCCTGCCGGATGACACCCGTCGTGCGATTGCCGAGCTGGTTAACGGCGATGCGCGCCGGGCACTCAACACGCTGGAAATGATGGCTGATATGGCCGAGCTGGACGGTTCCGGCAAGCGCGTATTGAAAGCGGAGCTGCTGACTGAAATTGCCGGAGAGCGCAGCGCGCGATTCGATAACAAAGGCGACCGCTTTTACGATCTCATTTCGGCGTTCCACAAATCCGTTCGCGGCAGTGCGCCTGATGCGGCGCTCTACTGGTATGCGCGCATTATTACCGCCGGGGGCGATCCGCTGTACGTCGCGCGGCGCTGTCTGGCGATAGCCTCGGAAGATGTCGGCAATGCCGATCCGCGCGCGATGCAGGTGGCGATCTCTGCCTGGGACTGTTTTACCCGCGTCGGGCCGTCAGAAGGGGAGCGCGCGATTGCTCAGGCGATTGTCTATCTGGCCTGCGCGCCGAAAAGTAATGCTGTCTACACCGCGTTTAAAGCCGCGATGGCAGATGCGCGCGATCGTCCTGACTATGACGTGCCGGTTCACCTGCGGAATGCGCCGACCAAACTGATGAAAGAGATGGGTTACGGCCAGGAGTATCGCTACGCCCACGATGAGCCGAATGCCTATGCCGCCGGTGAGGAATATTTCCCGCAGGAAATGGCACAAACGCGCTATTATCGCCCGACCAACAGAGGTCTTGAAGGCAAGATTGGCGAAAAGCTCGCCTGGCTTACCGGACAGGATCAAAATAGCCCTATAAAACGCTACCGTTAGCGCGATCGTTGCGGTAATGTTGGCAATGTATCCCTGTGACCGCAGGCTGTGGTCACTTTTCCTCATTTTAATTCGATAAGCACAGGATAAGCATGCTCGATCCCAATCTGCTGCGTAACGAGCCAGACGCAGTCGCTGAAAAACTGGCACGCCGGGGCTTTAAGCTGGATGTAGATAAGCTGCGCGCTCTTGAAGAGCGTCGTAAAGTTCTGCAGGTACAAACTGAAAATCTGCAGGCTGAGCGTAACTCTCGATCGAAATCCATCGGCCAGGCGAAAGCACGCGGGGAAGACATTGAGCCATTGCGTCTGGAAGTGAACAAACTGGGTGAAGAGCTGGATCAGGCGAAAGCTGAACTCGACGTTCTTCAGACCGAAATTCGTGATATCGCCCTGGCGATCCCGAACATTCCTGACGATAGCGTTCCTGTCGGTAAAGACGAAAACGACAACGTGGAAGTGAAGCGCTGGGGTACCCCGCGTGAATTCGACTTCGACGTTCGCGACCACGTCACGCTGGGCGAGATGCATGCGGGCCTGGATTTTGCCGCAGCCGTTAAGCTGACCGGTTCTCGCTTTGTGGTGATGAAAGGCCAGATCGCGCATCTGCACCGTGCGCTGGCACAGTTCATGCTGGATCTGCACACCGAACAGCACGGCTACAGCGAAACTTACGTTCCGTATCTGGTTAACCACGATACGCTGTACGGTACAGGCCAGCTGCCGAAGTTTGCCGGCGATCTGTTCCACACCCGTCCGCTGGACGAAGAAGCTGACAGCAGCAACTACGCGTTGATCCCAACTGCAGAAGTGCCGCTGACCAACCTCGTTCGTGATGAAATCATCGACGAAGACGATCTGCCGATCAAACTGACCGCGCACTCTCCGTGCTTCCGCTCTGAAGCGGGTTCCTACGGTCGTGATACCCGTGGCCTGATCCGTATGCACCAGTTCGACAAAGTCGAGATGGTTCAGATTGTTCGCCCGGAAGAATCAATGGATGCGCTGGAAGAGATGACCGGCCATGCAGAGAAAGTGCTGGAGCTGCTGGGTCTGCCGTACCGTCGTATGGCGCTGTGCTCTGGTGATATGGGCTTCGGCGCATGCAAAACTTACGATCTGGAAGTGTGGGTCCCGGCGCAGAATACCTACCGCGAGATCTCTTCCTGCTCTAACGTCTGGGATTTCCAGGCGCGCCGTATGCAGGCTCGCTGCCGCAGCAAATCTGACAAGAAAACCCGTCTGGTTCATACCCTGAACGGTTCTGGTCTGGCTGTGGGTCGTACACTGGTTGCGGTGCTGGAAAACTACCAGCAGGCCGATGGTCGTATCGAGATCCCTGAAGTGCTGCGCCCTTACATGAAAGGCCAGCAGTACATCGGCTGATTTGCCGTAAAACAAAAAAGCGCCTGATGGCGCTTTTTTTATGCCTCCGTTTTGACGCCAGACAATAACTCATCCCCCTAAAGTAGTAATACTCACCTCACTTATTATTAGCATAAAAATCTAGTAACGAAGAAATTCGTTATATAAAAATCTATATAGCGGTGTCATCCGCACCTTAATTTTTTGTGAGCAACCAAAGTGAGTTTCTATGAAAATCAAAGCGCCTGATGCTCTACTGGCTGCCGAGGTGAGTCGTCGCGGGTTAGTGAAAACCACGGCGATTGGCGGTCTCGCTGTCGCCAGCAGCGCGTTCTCTCTGCCTTTTTCACGTATGGCATCGGCGGCGGAAGCTATCGCGCCGATGAGCGCCCCGGAAAAAGTGGTCTGGAGCGCCTGTACCGTGAACTGTGGCAGCCGTTGCCCGCTGCGTATGCACGTCGTTGACGGCGAAATCAAATACGTCGAAACCGATAACACCGGGGATGATAACTACGAAGGGTTACATCAGGTTCGCGCCTGCCTACGTGGGCGCTCGATGCGTCGTCGTGTCTACAACCCGGATCGTCTCAAATACCCGATGAAACGCGTCGGCAAACGCGGTGAAGGTAAGTTCGAGAAAATCAGCTGGGAAGAGGCCTTTGACACCATCGCCGGGAACATGCAGCGACTGATCAAAGACCACGGCAACGAATCCATTTACCTGAACTACGGCACCGGCACCCTCGGTGGCACCATGACGCGCTCATGGCCACCGGGAAAAACGCTGATCGCCCGTCTGATGAACTGCTGTGGCGGCTATCTCAATCACTACGGTGACTACTCTTCCGCACAGATTGCCGAGGGTCTGAACTACACCTACGGCGGCTGGGCAGACGGCAACAGCCCGTCAGATATCGAAAACAGCAAACTGGTGGTTCTGTTCGGTAACAACCCGGGTGAAACGCGTATGAGCGGCGGCGGGGTGACCTACTACCTCGAACAGGCGCGCGCAAAATCCAACGCCCGAATGATCATCGTCGATCCGCGTTACACCGACACCGGTGCCGGACGCGAAGACGAATGGATCCCGATTCGTCCGGGGACCGATGCCGCGCTGGTGAATGCGCTGGCGTGGGTGATGATCACTGAAAACCTCGTCGATCAGCCGTTCCTCGATAAATACTGCGTCGGTTACGACGAGAAAACCCTGCCAGCCAGCGCACCCGCTAATGGTCACTACAAGGCATACATCCTTGGACAGGGCAGTGATGGCGTAGCGAAAACCCCTCAATGGGCGTCGACTATCACCGGTATTCCTGTCGAGCGCATCGTGCAGCTGGCGCGTGAAATTGGCTCGGCGAAACCGGCCTACATCAGCCAGGGCTGGGGCCCGCAGCGTCACGCGAATGGTGAAATCGCCACTCGCGCCATTTCGATGCTCTCCATTTTAACCGGCAACGTCGGCATCCACGGCGGCAACTCCGGCGCGCGCGAAGGCTCTTATGAAGTGCCGTTCGAACGCATGCCGACGCTGGAAAACCCGGTTCAGACCAGTATTTCCATGTTTATGTGGACGGATGCGATTGAACGCGGCCCGGAAATGACGGCGCTGCGCGACGGTGTGCGCGGGAAAGACAAGCTGGACGTGCCGATCAAGATGATCTGGAACTATGCGGGTAACTGCATTATCAACCAGCATTCCGACATCAACCGCACCCACGACATCCTTCAGGACGACAAAAAATGCGAGCTGATTGTGGTGATCGACTGCCACATGACCTCCTCGGCCAAATATGCCGATATTCTGCTGCCGGACTGCACCGCCTCCGAACAGATGGACTTCGCGCTGGATGCTTCCTGCGGCAACATGTCCTATGTCATCTTCACCGACCAGGCGATCAAACCGCGCTTCGAATGCAAAACCATCTATGAGATGACGACGGAACTGGCTAAACGCCTTGGCGTAGAGCAGCAGTTCACCGAAGGGCGCACTCAGGAAGGGTGGATGCGTCATCTGCATGAACTCTCCCGCAAAGCGATGCCAGAACTGCCAGATTTTGACACCTTCCGCAAGCAGGGGATGTTCAAGCAGCGCGATCCGGAAGGGCACCATGTGGCGTACAAAGCCTTCCGCGAAGATCCGCAGGCGAACCCGCTGACCACGCCGTCGGGCAAAATCGAGATCTACTCCGAAGCGCTGGCAAAAATTGCCGCCAGCTGGGAATTGCCGGAAGGCGACGTGATCGATCCGCTGCCGATCTACACCCCAGGGTTTGAAAACTATAACGATCCGCTGACGGCGAAATACCCGCTGCAGCTGACCGGTTTCCACTACAAAGCCCGCGTTCACTCCACCTACGGCAACGTCGACGTGCTGAAAGCGTCCTGTCGTCAGGAGATGTGGATGAACCCGATGGATGCGCAGAAACGCGGCATCGCCAACGGCGACCGTATTCGTATCTTCAACGATCGCGGCGAAGTGCACATCGAAGCGAAAGTGACGCCTCGCATGATGCCTGGCGTGGTCGCGCTGGGGGAAGGGGCCTGGTACAACCCGGATGCCAATCGCATCGACCAGGCAGGCAGCATTAACGTGCTGACCACGCAGCGCCCGTCGCCACTGGCGAAAGGTAACCCGTCCCACACGAACCTCGTTCAGGTTGAAAAGGTATAAGGAGTAACCGATGACTACCCAGTATGGATTTTTCATTGATTCCAGTCGTTGCACCGGTTGCAAAACCTGCGAGCTGGCCTGTAAAGATTACAAAGACTTAACCCCAGACGTCAGCTTCCGTCGTATTTACGAATACGCGGGCGGCGACTGGCAGGAGGACAACGGCGTCTGGAATCAGAACGTGTTTGCCTACTACCTGTCGATTGCCTGTAACCACTGCGAAGATCCGGCCTGCACCAAAGTCTGTCCGAGCGGCGCGATGCATAAACGTGAAGATGGGTTTGTGGTGGTGGACGAAGATGTCTGTATCGGCTGCCGCTACTGCCATATGGCCTGTCCGTACGGTGCGCCGCAGTACAACGCGGCGAAAGGTCACATGACCAAATGCGACGGCTGCCACACGCGCGTTGCGGATGGCAAAAAACCGATCTGCGTAGAGTCCTGTCCGCTGCGTGCGCTCGATTTTGGTCCGATTGAAGAACTGCGTCAGAAACACGGTCAGCTCGCGGCTGTCGCGCCGCTGCCGTCTGCGCACTTCACCAAGCCAAGTATCGTCATTAAACCGAATGCCAATAGCCGTCCGACGGGTGATACCACCGGCTACCTGGCTAATCCGAAGGAGGTGTGAGATGGGAAGTGGATGGCATGAATGGCCGTTAATGATTTTCACCGTCTTCGGACAGTGCGTGGCGGGCGGGTTTATCGTTCTGGCGCTGGCTTTGCTCAAAGGTGATTTACGCGCTGAGCAGCAACAGCGTCTGATCCTGAGCATGTTTGGGTTGTGGGTGCTGATGGGAATTGGCTTTATCGCCTCGACCCTGCACCTGGGATCGCCGCTGCGCGCCTTTAACTCCCTGAACCGGATCGGTGCCTCTTCGCTCAGTAATGAAATCGCGAGTGGGGCGATCTTCTTTGCTATCGGTGGCCTTGGCTGGCTGCTGGCAGCACTGAAGAAACTGCCGTCCGGGCTGCGCGGTGTGTGGTTGATTGTGACCATGGTGCTCGGAGTGGTGTTCGTGTGGATGATGGTGCGCGTTTACAACACCATCGATACCGTTCCGACCTGGTACAGCGTCTGGACGCCGATGAGCTTCTTCCTGACCATGTTCATTGGCGGTCCGCTGCTGGGCTTCCTGCTGCTGCGCGTGGCAGGCGTTGATGGCTGGGCAATGCGTCTGCTGCCTGCGGTATCACTGCTGGCGCTGGTGGTCAGTGCGATGGTGGCGCTGATGCAGGGCGCTGAGCTGGCGGCTATCCATAGCTCTATTCAGCAAGCCTCTGCGCTGGTACCGGATTATGGTTCGCTGATGGCCTGGCGTATCGGGCTGCTGGTCGCGGCGCTGGCCTGCTGGGTGATCCCGCAGGTCAAGGGTTATCAGCCTGCGGTTCCGCTCCTGTCACTGGCCTTTGTGCTGGTGCTGGCAGGGGAGCTGATTGGTCGCGGTGTCTTCTACGGCCTGCATATGACAGTCGGTATGGCTATCGCCAGTTAATCAATCGTTTCGTTATATCGAGCCGGGGCAAACGCTCCGGCTTTTTTATTTTCTATCATGAAATTTTTCTACTGAGCGCAGGTATTTATTTGCCTCAGAGATGAATAAAAACAATCAGATAATTATTACGTATTCTATTGGATGCGTAAGGAGGATGAATTTTTTAAATCGACAGAGAACAAATCGTGCGAGGCCGCTAACTGCATGGATTGACTTTGTTTTTACCGGTGGCATGATGCGCTCGAAATCTTTACTTCCTCACGGTTTTTACCCATGACCACCTATACCCGCCCAGTGCTCCTTTTGCTCTGTGGCCTGCTTTTGTTGACCCTGGCGATAGCGGTATTAAATACCCTTGTCCCGCTTTGGCTCGCCCATGAAAACCTCCCGACGTGGCAGGTAGGCATGGTTAGTTCCTCCTATTTTACCGGTAATCTGCTGGGGACTTTGCTGACCGGTAAATTAATCAAACGCTTTGGTTTCAACCGCAGCTATTATCTGGCCTCGCTGATTTTTGCGGCCGGATGTGTTGGCCTGGGCGTGATGATGGGGTTCTGGAGCTGGATGACCTGGCGTTTTATCGCCGGCGTTGGCTGCGCGATGATCTGGGTGGTGGTGGAAAGCGCGCTGATGTGCAGCGGCACGTCCCGCAATCGTGGTCGCCTGCTGGCCGCGTACATGATGGTCTATTACGTGGGGACGGTGCTGGGTCAGTTGATGATCAGCAAACTGCCGACCGATTTAATGAGCGTCCTGCCGTGGGTGACCGGCATGGTGCTGGCAGCGATCCTGCCGCTGCTGTTTACCCGGATCGTGAACCAGAGCAGTGAGCATCAGGAAGCGACGCATGTCTGGCCGATGCTCAGATTGCGCCATGCGCGCCTTGGCATTAACGGCTGCATCATCTCCGGGATTGTGTTGGGTTCTCTGTACGGTCTAATGCCGCTCTACCTGAACCATAAAGGCGTGAGTGATTCCAGCATCGGCTTCTGGATGGCGGTGATGGTCAGCGCGGGTATTGTGGGCCAGTGGCCGATTGGTAAGCTGGCCGATAAATTTGGCCGTTTGCTGGTGCTGCGCGTGCAGGTTTTTGTGGTGATCATGGGCTGTCTGGCGATGCTCGGCAGTGCGGCGATGGCCCCTGCGCTGTTTATCCTCGGTGCGGCGGGCTTTACGCTCTATCCGGTGGCGATGGCCTGGGCCTGTGAGAAAGTAGAGCACCATCAGCTGGTGGCAATGAACCAGGCGCTGCTGTTGAGCTACACCATCGGCAGCCTGCTGGGCCCGACGTTTACCGCGATGCTGATGCAAAGCTATTCCGATAATCTGCTGTTTATCATGATCGCCAGCGTGTCGTTTATCTATCTCCTGATGCTGCTGCGCAAAGCGGGCGAGCATCCGACGCCAGTGGCACACGCCTGATACAAAAAAGCCCGGTGCAGATGCCCGGGCTATTGTTTTAGTACATCACCTTGTGACCGTACTGTTCGAGAATACCTTTCACGCGTTCCATCGTCTCTTTCTTCGGCGGCTTCACGCCGTCGAGCTTGTACTCTTCGCCCATCGCCACCCATTTGTGTTTGCCCAGCTCGTGGTAGGGCAGGAGCTCGATTTTCTCGACGTTGCCCATGTCGCGGGTGAATTCACCGAGGCGATGCGCAGAGTCGTCATCGTCTGACCAGCCCGGAACAACCACATAGCGGATCCAGACGTTAATATTTTTGTTGGCCAGGTAGCGGCAAAATTCCAGCGTACGATGGTTCGACACACCGACCAGGTTCTGGTGGATTTCGTCGTTCATCTGTTTCAGATCGAGCATTACCAGATCCGTCACTTCCAGCAGTTCATCAATCACCGGGTCGTAGCGACGCACAAAGCCGTTGGTGTCGAGGCAGGTGTGGATGCCTTCTTTGCGACAGGCGCGGAACCAGTCACGAACAAATTCGGCCTGCAGGATGGCCTCGCCGCCTGACGCCGTGACGCCGCCGCCGGACGCATTCATAAAGTGGCGATAGGTCACCACTTCTTTCATGAGCTCTTCAACGGTGACCTCTTTGCCGCCGTGTGTATCCCAGGTGTCGCGGTTGTGACAGTACAGGCAGCGCATCAGGCAGCCCTGGAAGAAGGTGATAAAGCGGATGCCTGGGCCATCGACAGTGCCACAGGATTCAAAGGAGTGAATGCGACCAATAGTTGACATTGCGGTGATATCTCCAGATTCGGCCCGTCCGGGGCCTGTTTATGTGCATAGCTCATCGGCTATGTCGAGTCTGTTTTGGCTGTTATCCATTAAGTATATAGACAGCGGCCAAAAGAGACTGGTTTGGAGAAGGTGTTAAAAAGGCCCCACTGATGTGGAGCCTTTATTGTACGCTTTTTACTGCGTGATTTCAGTCAATTCCAGTTAGATGGATTGAGTGAAAGTACGGGTGATAACATCCTGCTGCTGTTCTTTAGTCAGGGAGTTAAAACGTACTGCGTAGCCAGATACGCGGATGGTCAGCTGCGGATATTTTTCCGGGTTTTCCATCGCGTCGAGCAGCATTTCACGGTTCATCACGTTCACGTTCAAGTGCTGACCACCTTCGATAGAAGATTCGTGATGGAAGTAACCGTCCATCAGACCTGCCAGGTTGGTTTTACGCACTTCGTCGTCTTTACCCAGCGCATTTGGAACGATAGAGAAGGTATAAGAAATACCATCTTTCGCGTAAGCAAACGGCAGTTTAGCAACGGAGGTCAGAGAGGCAACAGCACCTTTCTGGTCACGACCGTGCATTGGGTTAGCACCTGGACCGAATGGCGCGCCAGCACGACGACCGTCTGGGGTGTTACCGGTTTTCTTACCGTACACAACGTTAGAAGTGATGGTCAGAACAGATTGAGTCGGGATAGCGTTGCGGTAGGTAGTCAGTTTCTGAATTTTCTTCATGAAACGTTCAACCAGGTCAACGGCCATGTCATCTACGCGAGAGTCGTTGTTACCAAACTGCGGGTATTCGCCTTCGATTTCGAAGTCAGTCGCCAGACCATCTTCGTCACGAATTGGTTTAACTTTCGCATATTTGATTGCAGACAGGGAGTCAGCTGCAACGGACAGACCTGCGATACCACATGCCATGGTGCGAACCACGTCACGGTCGTGCAGAGCCATCAGAGACGCTTCGTAGCTGTACTTGTCGTGCATGTAGTGGATGATGTTCAGGGCGGTGACATACTGCTTAGCCAGCCAGTCCATGAAGTGATCCATACGATCCATGACTTCGTCGAAGTTCAGAACGTCGCCTTTGATTGGTTCAGATTTAGGACCAACCTGGATTTTCAGTTTTTCGTCCACGCCGCCGTTGATTGCATACAGCATGGTTTTCGCGAGGTTAGCACGCGCACCGAAGAACTGCATTTGCTTACCAACAACCATTGGGCTTACGCAGCAAGCGATAGCGTAGTCGTCGTTGTTGAAGTCAGGACGCATCAGGTCATCGTTCTCGTACTGCAGAGAAGAGGTATCGATGGAGACTTTAGCCGCGAATTTCTTGAAGTTCAGAGGCAGTTTTTCAGACCACAGAACAGTGATGTTCGGTTCCGGAGACGGGCCCATGGTGTACAGGGTGTTCAGGAAACGGAAGCTGTTTTTGGTTACCAGAGTACGGCCGTCAACGCCCATACCGCCGATAGATTCAGTGGCCCAGATTGGGTCACCGGAGAACAGCTCATCGTATTCTGGGGTACGCAGGAAGCGAACCATACGCAGTTTCATGACCAGGTGGTCAATCATTTCCTGTGCGTCTTGCTCGGTGATTTTGCCTGCTTTGATGTCACGTTCGATGTAAGCATCCAGGAAGGTGGATACGCGACCGAAGGACATTGCTGCGCCGTTCTGAGATTTAACCGCGGCCAGGTAGCCGAAGTAAGTCCACTGGATAGCTTCCTGAGCGTTGGTTGCCGGACCAGAGATATCGCAGCCATATTTAGCGGCCATTTCTTTGATCTGACCCAGCGCACGGTGCTGTTCAGAGATCTCTTCGCGCAGACGGATAGTCGCTTCCAGGTTTACGCCGTTTTCCAGGTCAGACTGCAGGGACAGGAACTGTGCGTATTTGTCTTTCAGCAGGAAGTCGATACCGTACAGAGCAACACGACGGTAGTCACCGATGATACGGCCACGGCCATACGCATCTGGCAGACCGGTCAGAACACCGGATTTACGGCAGTTCAGGATGTCTTTGGTGTAAACGTCAAACACGCCCTGGTTGTGAGTTTTGCGGTATTCGCTGAAGATTTTTTTCAGCATTGGGTCCAGTTCGCGATCGTACGCTTTGCAGGAACCTTCAACCATTTTGATGCCACCGAACGGAATGATCGCACGTTTCAGTGGTTTTTCAGTCTGCAGACCAACGATTTTCTCAAGCGCTTTGTTGATGTAGCCAGCGTCGTGAGAAGTGATGGTAGAGGCAACGGAAGTATCGAAGTCAACTGGCGCGTGAGTGCGGTTTTCCAGTTTGACGCCTTCCATTACATTGTCCCACAGCTTGGTTGTTGCGTCAGTTGCACCAGCCAGGAAAGACTCGTCGCCTTCATATGGGGTATAGTTTTTCTGAATGAAGTCGCGTACGTTGACTTCTTTCTGCCAGTCACCTTTCGCAAAACCTTCCCAGGCTGTGGCTAACTTTTCATTAAGCTCGGACATGTGATACCTACCTTCTTAAGTGGATTTTTCTTTACTGCCTGAGAAACCATCAATGATGATTGTCGCCACGCAGGTAAATGACCCAGTATGTCAACCCAACCAGCAGACCCCCACCGATAATGTTCCCAATAGTGACAGGGATCAGGTTATCTGTGATGAAGTTCATAATAGTCAGGTGAGAGAAACTTTCCGGGGTTGAACCAACAGCAGTCCAAAACTCCGGGCTCGCAAAGTTACGGATTACAATACCCATCGGGATCATAAACATGTTTGCGATACTGTGCTCAAAGCCGCTGGCAACGAACATCGCAACCGGCAGAACCATAATCATGGCTTTGTCCATCAGGCTGCGGCCAGAGTAGCTCATCCAGACGGCCAGGCAGACCATCAGGTTTGCGAGGATGCCGAGAGCGACGGCTTCGATAAAGGTGTGATGCATTTTGTGGTCAGCGGTTTGCAGGACGTTCAGTCCCCAGCCACCGTTGGCGGTCATATACTCGCCAGATAACCACATCAGCAGAACAAAGAGTAAACAGCCAATCAGGTTGCCAACGTAGACATTAATCCAGTTGCGCGCCAGCTGACCCCAGGTGATTCTTCCGCTCGCTTTAGCCACCACGATAAGTACCGTTGAGGTAAAGAGGTCGGCGCCGCAGATGACGCACAGAATCAAGCCCAGTGAGAAACAGATACCGCCAATCAGTTTCGCAATACCGAAAGGCATCGCAGCAGTACCGGTGGTAGCAGTGATGTAGAAGACGAAAGCGATGGAGATGAACACACCAGCGGTGATCGCCAGATAGAACGTCGTCATCGGGTGCTTCGTTGCTTTATAGACACCCGCTTCTTCGGCAACTTTGGCCATCGCAGCTGGGAGTATTAGATCAAAAGGGTTGTCAGCTTTCACACTAACTCTCTCTTTATTAAGTCGGCGACGAGATACTAACAAAGCATTATAGAAGAGAAATTGATATAGATCATATCTCGCCTGGCTTATAGGCCCGCAAAGCGCATGGTTTTGCAGCGATTGCGGAGTAAGTTGTTGATTATCCGTATAAAAATAAATTTTAAAAGTTATGAAAAGAGTTGAATAATTTCCTGAAACCTCTCCCAAAGCAGTTAATTAAAATGGAGTAATTACCCTAAAAAGTAACAGCAAAGCCCAGGTAAACATAATTATATTTACCTGTATTTAACTTTATTATTACAATCAATATTCATTGCAAAAGAAATAAAAAAACGGGGCAATGAAATTGCCCCGTAATATAGCCCAGACGCGTGAGTACGCCTACTGCCAGTAGTACTATATGCGCTTATTTTGACCAGTAAGCGGCTTTGGCACGCTGCAGTTTTTCATAAGCTTTCAGCAGCGACTGATGTGCCGGGAAGGCTTTCAGATCTTTATCAACCGCCTGAAGGCCGTAGAACGGCGCTTCACCGCTCAGCGCGGCGCTTGCTGCTTCGACAGCCTCTGCACCGTACATACGCACGAAGGCATTCAGGTATTGCAGCGGCTGACGATCTTCTTCCTGCGAGAGCAACAGCAGCGTTTGCAGGCAGCGGTAATAATTGGCGCGCTCCGGGCTGAATACCGACTGGTTGTATTCGATAGTCCATTCCGTCCAGGCCAGGGCCTGATCCAGATCGCCACCGGCCAGGGCCAGCATCGATTTCAGCTCGCCAACACGCAGGGTGTACCAGCCGTTGTCTTTGCCGGTTGCCAGACCCAGCAGCTCACGTACGCGGGTGAGATCGTCGTGGCCTTCGTCGTCCAGTTGGGCGATCAGGTTCAGATAATCCTCTTTTTCCCACTCACTGCCCGGCAGCGCCAGCAGCGTTTCACGCAGATGGCTGCCCATGCTGTTGTTCGCCAGCCACAGATCTTCCGCCGGATAGATGTCGGACATGCCCGGAACGATAATGCGGCACGCGTAGACGCTCAGGTGCTCGTAATCCGCGATGTACACTTCTTTATCTTCCGCTTTGAAGATGGCCATCAGCGTGGCGAACTCTTCTTCTGTGGTGCCGGAGAAATTCCAGTCCACGAACGGATAGTCCGCGTCCTGCTTGAACATATCCCAGGAGATCAAACCGCTGGAATCGATGAAGTGGGTTTCGAGGTTGGTGTGCTCGCCCACTTCTTCGTCGTCAAACGTTGGCGGGGTAAAGACGTCGAGATCTTTCAGGCTACGGCCCTGCAGCAGCTCGGTGACGGTACGTTCCAGCGCCACGCCGAAGTCCGGATGCGCGCCAAACGAAGCGAAGCAGGTGCCGTTCGCCGGGTTAAACAGAACGACGCAGATCACCGGGTATTTGCCACCCAGAGAGCCGTCATAAGCGAAGATTGGGAAACCTTCTGCTTCCAGTTTGGCGATGGATTCCACCACACCAGGATAGCGCGCCAGCACCTCGTTCGGGATCTCCGGCAGGCTGATGGACTCAGCGATAATGCGGTTTTTAATATGACGCTCAAACACCTCGGACAGACCCTGCACGCGGGCTTCGTTGCGGGTGTTACCGGCGGACATACCGTTGGAGACGTACAGGTTGCCGACGATGTTCATCGGGATGTAGACGGTCTGATCGTCAGACTGGCGGGTGAACGGCAGGGCGCAGATGCCACGCTCGTCGTTGCCAGACTGCAGATCCACCAGCATGCCGGCGGTCAGTTCATTATCAGGATCGTAGAACTTGCGCAGACGCGCGTCGAGGATGCCTTCCGGCAGCTCGTCATCTTCCGTCAGCGGGAACCATTTTTCGTTCGGATAGTGCACGAACGGGCCGTTGGCGATGGTATCGCCCAGCCAGAAATCGGCGAAGAAATAGTTGGTGGACAGGCGCTCAAAATACTCACCCAGGGCAGAAGCGAGAGCCGCTTTTTTGGTGGCGCCTTTACCGTTGGTAAAGCACAGCGCACAGTCGGTGTCGCGAATATGCACAGACCAGACGTGAGGAACCGGGTTGAGCCAGGAGGCTTCTTCGATATTAAAACCCAGGTCGGTCAGTTTTTGCTGGAAGCGAGCGATGGAATCTTCCAGTGCGGCGTCTTTGCCGGGGATAAATGTTTGAGTCATGGCGATCACTTTTATCGTACGTAAAGCGCGCAATGATACGGGTTTTGCGTGACAGGCGCTATCTTCGCGAGGAGAACAGCGAAAATAAAAGAGTCAGCTATGCTTATCAACAGTAACTTACTGTTAAGGCAAATAAAAATGAAAGCGTTCGATCTTCACCGGATGGCGTTCGACAAAGTGCCGCTGGAGTTTTTAGGCGAAGTGGCGTTGCGCAGTCTCTATACCTTTATTCTGGTCTTTCTGTTTCTCAAAATCACCGGACGGCGCGGCGTGCGGCAGATGTCGCTGTTCGAGGTGCTGATCATCCTCACCCTCGGCTCTGCGGCGGGTGACGTGGCCTTTTACGACGACGTGCCGATGATTCCGGTGCTGATTGTGTTTGTCACCCTGGGTTTGCTCTATCGCCTGGTGATGTGGCTGATGTCGAAAAGTGAAAAAATCGAGGATCTGCTGGAAGGGAAACCAGTGGTGATTGTCGAAGAGGGCCAATTGGCCTGGGAGAAAGTTCGCAGCGCGAATATGACGGAATTTGAGTTTTTCATGGAGCTGCGCTTAAACAGCGTGGAACAGCTGGGGCAGGTGCGGCTGGCGATCATGGAAACCAACGGGCAGATCAGTGTCTATTACTACGACGATGCGGACGTCAAGCCAGGCCTCTGTATTTTGCCGGATGAATACGTTGAACGATTTACCACCGTTCCCGAAGCAGGGGAGTATGCCTGTCGACGCTGCAGCCATGTGCTTACGATGCAGCCGGGTGATCACCAACTCTGCCCTCGCTGTGCAAATCCAGTATGGACGAAGGTGAGTCGGGCGAAACGCGTCACCTGACAGCCAATTTGTCGGTTTTGTGACAACGTGCTGGCAGATTGTTTTGTGTGACCGGGGGCACATTTTCCTGGGTCTTGGTTTTAGACATTGCGGCGCGTGTCACTGAATGATAAAACCGATATCCACAGTAATAACTTATGAATTTAAGCGTGGTGAGGGTAAATGGCTCAGGTCTTTAATTTCAGTTCAGGTCCGGCAATGCTACCGGCGGATGTGCTTAAACAAGCTCAGCAGGAGCTTTGCGACTGGCAGGGTCTTGGTACATCGGTGATGGAAATCAGCCACCGTGGAAAAGAGTTTATCCAGGTTGCTGAAGAGGCAGAAAAGGATTTTCGCGATCTGCTGAATATCCCCTCGAACTACAAAGTATTGTTCTGCCACGGCGGCGGGCGCGGTCAGTTTGCGGGTATTCCACTGAACCTGCTGGGTGATAAAACGACAGCGGATTACGTCGATGCCGGTTACTGGGCCGCCAGCGCGGTGAAAGAAGCCAAAAAATACTGCACCCCGAATGTTATCGACGCGAAAATTACCGTCGATGGTCTGCGTGGTGTCACCCCGATGAGTGAATGGCAGCTGTCAGACAATGCGGCGTACCTTCACTACTGCCCGAACGAAACCATCGACGGGATCGCCATTCACGAAGAGCCGAATTTTGGCGACAACGTCATCGTGACCGCTGATTTATCTTCCACCATTCTCTCTGGCCCGCTGGATGTCAGCCGCTACGGCGTGATTTACGCTGGCGCGCAGAAAAACATCGGCCCGGCCGGGCTGACGCTGGTCATTGTTCGTGAAGACCTGTTAGGTAAAGCGCATCAGGCCTGTCCGTCGATTCTCGACTACACCGTCCTGAACGATAACGACTCCATGTTCAACACTCCGCCGACCTTTGCCTGGTATCTTTCTGGCCTGGTCTTTAAATGGCTGAAGAAAAATGGCGGCGTGGCGCAGATGGACAAGATTAATCAGCAGAAAGCGACTCTGCTGTACAGCGTAATTGACGGCAGTGATTTCTACCGCAATGACGTGGCCAAAGCGAACCGTTCCCGCATGAACGTGCCGTTCCAGCTTGCCGACAGCCAACTCGACAAAGTGTTCCTCGAAGAGTCCTTCGCTGCAGGTCTGCACGCGCTGAAAGGCCACCGCGTGGTGGGCGGCATGCGTGCTTCCATCTACAACGCGATGCCGCTCGAAGGTGTTAAAGCGCTGACTGATTTTATGGTCGACTTCGAACGTCGCCACGGTTAATCGCGCGAGTTTTTCACCCCCGAAGCCCGACTTCGGGGTTTTTATTATGTTGATTTGAGAGTTAAGTTTTCATGGAATCCCTGACGTTACAACCGATCGCGCGGGTAGATGGCACCATCAATCTGCCTGGTTCAAAAAGTGTCTCGAACCGCGCCCTGCTGCTGGCTGCTCTGGCAAACGGCACCACCGTCCTCACCAATCTGCTGGACAGTGATGACGTTCGCCACATGCTGAATGCGCTGAAAGCGTTAGGTGTTCACTACACACTGTCAGCCGATCGTACGCGTTGTGAAGTGACAGGCAACGGCGGAGCGCTGCAAACGACCGAAGAACTTGAGCTGTTTCTCGGTAACGCAGGTACGGCGATGCGTCCGCTGGCGGCCGCGCTGTGTCTGGGTAGCAACAATATTGTGCTGACCGGCGAGCCACGCATGAAGGAGCGCCCGATTGGCCATCTGGTGGATGCCCTGCGTCAGGGCGGCGCGCACATTGATTATCTGGAGCAGGAAAATTATCCGCCACTGCGCCTGCGCGGTGGATTTACGGGCGGTGAAGTGGCTGTGGATGGTAGCGTGTCCAGCCAGTTCCTGACGGCGCTGCTGATGACGGCTCCACTGGCCCCGCAGGATACGGTGATTACCATCAAAGGCGAGCTGGTTTCTAAGCCTTACATCGATATCACCCTGCATCTGATGAAGACCTTTGGCGTTGAAGTTGAAAACCAGGCGTATCAGCGCTTTGTGGTGCGCGGTGGGCAGGAGTACCAGTCGCCGGGCAACTACCTGGTGGAAGGCGATGCGTCATCTGCGTCCTATTTCCTCGCGGCGGGCGCGATTAAGGGCGGCACCGTTAAAGTCACCGGTATCGGTCGTAACAGCGTTCAGGGCGATATTCGCTTTGCCGACGTGCTGGAAAAAATGGGTGCCGAAATCACCTGGGGTGATGACTTTATCGCTTGCACGCGCGGTGAGCTGAACGCGATCGATATGGACATGAACCATATCCCTGATGCGGCGATGACTATTGCCACGGCAGCGCTGTTTGCCAACGGCACCACTACGCTGCGCAATATCTACAACTGGCGTGTGAAAGAGACCGATCGCCTGTTCGCGATGGCGACGGAGCTGCGTAAAGTGGGTGCCGAAGTGGAAGAGGGCGAAGACTATATTCGCGTGACACCGCCGGCCAACCTGCAGGTCGCTGAAATTGGTACTTACAACGATCACCGCATGGCGATGTGTTTCTCGCTGGTGGCGTTGTCTGATACACCGGTCACTATTCTTGATCCGAAATGCACCGCGAAAACCTTCCCGGATTATTTCGAGCAGCTGGCGCGCATCAGTACGCTTGCCTGAGTACACATGCCCGATATGAAAAAGCCGACCATGAGTCGGCTTTTTTTTGGTCCCGTTTCAAACTTTTTTAAGGATCCACAGGAGTGCTATCTTCGCGTGAACTTTGTGGGATAACCCATAATTTTTCAATATGTTAATCAACGGAAGATAGATATGAATAATCGTAAACTGCTTTTATCGCTGGCGATTGCTGCCACGCTGCTTTCTGGCTGTAAAAACATGGGCGGCGTCGATGCAAATGGGCTCGCCAGCGCCGGGATGTCCGCCTATCAGGCCGCTACCCTCACGGATGCTGATGCAAAAGCAATCGCCAACGGCGGCTGTAAGGAGCTGGACAGCCAAAATGATATTGCTGGCGCTTCAAGCAAATACACTAAGCGTATCAATAAAATAGCTAAGGCGTTGGGCAATAATATTAACGGCACACCCGTCAACTATAAGGTGTATTTGACCAGCGATATCAATGCCTGGGCGATGGCAAATGGTTGCGTCCGTGTATACAGCAGCCTGATGGATATGATGACAGACAACGAAATTGAAGGTGTGCTGGGTCATGAGCTAGGGCATGTGGCGTTAGGTCATTCCCGTAAAGCGATGCAGACAGCTTATGCCACCGTAGCGGCTCGCGATGCCGTCTCTGCAACCAGCGGGGTGGCGGCTCAGCTTACGCAATCGCAGTTAGGTGATATTGCCGAAGGGGCAATAAACTCTGCGTTTTCGCGTAGTCAGGAATCAGAAGCCGATGATTTCTCTTATGATCTGCTCAAAAAACGCAAAATCAGTACTGCGGGCTTAGCCAGTAGCTTCGACAAACTGGCTGCGCTCGACGGCGCTCATGCCAAATCCCTGTTTGATTCACATCCGCCTTCGGCTGAACGTGCCCAGCATATCCGCGATCGTATTGCGGCAGACAAGAAGTAACGCTTTGACTTACGGGTTGGTTTCACACCAGCCCGTACTTTAATGTCTATTTCTTCTACACTCACCTTCAAACATTCCGTTATTTACACGCAACATTAACGGTTGCTGGCAATGGCGCGTATAATGCGCGGCGTTTATGTAACTGACGCCTCTAATGAAGGAGAGAACGATGACAGCAATTGCCCCGGTAATTACCATTGATGGGCCAAGCGGTGCAGGTAAAGGCACCTTGTGCAAAGCGATGGCGGAAGCATTGCAATGGCATCTTTTAGACTCAGGAGCAATCTATCGCGTTCTGGCGTTAGCGGCACTGCATCATCATGTGGATGTGGCTTCTGAAGAAGCACTAGTCCCGCTGGCAGCACATCTTGACGTCCGCTTCGTCTCGACGAATGGCAATCTTGAGGTCATCCTTGAAGGGGAAGACGTCAGCGGTGAGATCCGTACTCAGGAAGTGGCGAATGCTGCATCACAGGTGGCTGCGTTCCCGCGCGTTCGCGAGGCGCTGCTGCGTCGTCAGCGTGCGTTCCGTGAAGCGCCTGGTCTGATAGCGGACGGTCGTGATATGGGAACCGTGGTATTTCCTGACGCGCCGGTGAAAATTTTCCTTGACGCTTCGTCGGAAGAGCGCGCGCAACGTCGTATGCTTCAGTTGCAGGAAAATGGCTTTAGTGTTAACTTTGAACGCCTTTTATCCGAGATAAAAGAGCGCGATGACCGCGATCGGAATCGTGCTGTAGCGCCACTTGTTCCGGCAGACGATGCTTTAGTGCTCGATTCTACCCGTTTAACTATTGAGCAAGTGATTGAAAAAGCGTTACAATACGCGCGCCAGAAATTGGCACTCGCTTAATCGCGACAGATTTGTAGTACCCCCGCTGCAATGGATTGACGGCGGGTATGTGAAACAACCCCATCCGGCATGGAGCCAGGTGGACGTTATATTAACCTGAAGATTAAACATGACTGAATCTTTTGCTCAACTATTTGAAGAATCCTTAAAAACAATCGAAACCCGTCCGGGTTCCATCGTTCGTGGTGTTGTTGTTGCTATCGACAAAGATATCGTACTGGTTGACGCCGGTCTGAAATCTGAGTCTGCCATTCCGGCAGAGCAGTTCAAAAACGCCCAGGGCGAGCTGGAAATCCAGGTAGGTGACGAAGTTGACGTTGCACTGGATGCAGTAGAAGACGGCTTCGGTGAAACTCTGCTGTCCCGTGAGAAAGCTAAACGTCACGAAGCTTGGATCACGCTGGAAAAAGCTTACGAAGAAGCTGAAACTGTAGTCGGTGTTATCAACGGCAAAGTTAAAGGTGGCTTCACTGTTGAGCTGAACGGTATTCGCGCGTTCCTGCCAGGTTCTCTGGTAGACGTTCGTCCGGTTCGCGACACTCTGCACCTCGAAGGCAAAGAGCTTGAGTTCAAAGTTATCAAGCTTGACCAGAAGCGTAACAACGTTGTTGTTTCCCGTCGTGCCGTTATCGAATCTGAGAACAGCGCAGAGCGCGATCAGCTGCTGGAAAACCTGCAGGAAGGCATGGAAGTTAAAGGTATCGTTAAGAACCTCACTGACTACGGTGCATTCGTTGATCTGGGTGGCGTTGATGGCCTGCTGCACATCACCGACATGGCGTGGAAACGCGTTAAACACCCAAGCGAAATCGTGAACGTTGGCGACGAAATCACTGTTAAAGTGCTGAAGTTCGACCGCGAGCGTACTCGTGTATCTCTGGGCCTGAAACAGCTGGGCGAAGATCCATGGGTCGCTATCGCTAAACGTTACCCAGAAGGTACTAAACTGACTGGTCGCGTTACCAACCTGACCGACTACGGCTGCTTCGTTGAAATCGAAGAAGGCGTTGAAGGCCTGGTGCACGTTTCCGAAATGGACTGGACCAACAAAAACATCCACCCATCCAAAGTTGTTAACGTTGGTGATGTAGTGGAAGTGATGGTTCTGGATATCGACGAAGAACGTCGTCGTATCTCCCTGGGCCTGAAGCAGTGCAAAAACAACCCATGGCAGCAGTTCGCGGAAACCCACAACAAGGGCGACCGTGTTGAAGGTAAAATCAAGTCTATCACTGACTTCGGTATCTTCATCGGCCTGGACGGCGGCATCGACGGCCTGGTTCACCTGTCTGACATCTCCTGGAACGTTGCAGGCGAAGAAGCAGTACGTGAATACAAAAAAGGCGACGAAATCGCTGCAGTTGTTCTGCAGGTTGACGCAGAACGTGAGCGTATCTCTCTGGGCGTTAAACAGCTCGCAGAAGATCCGTTCAATAACTGGGTTGCACTGAACAAGAAAGGCGCAATCGTAAACGGTAAAGTGACTGCAGTTGACGCGAAAGGCGCAACCGTAGAACTGGCTGACGGCGTTGAAGGTTACCTGCGCGCTTCCGAAGCTTCACGTGACCGCGTTGAAGATGCAACTCTGGTTCTGAGCGTTGGCGATGACGTTGAAGCTAAATTCACCGGCGTTGACCGTAAGAACCGTGCAATCAGCCTGTCTGTTCGTGCTAAAGACGAAGCTGATGAGAAAGATGCCATCGCAACTGTTAACAAACAGGAAGATGCAGGTTTCTCCAACAACGCAATGGCTGAAGCTTTCAAAGCAGCTAAAGGCGAGTAATTCAAGAGCTCTAAATCATTTGAGCGGTAACAAGGCAACGAGCCTGATAACCCCAGGAGCCTACTTAAGTAAGTGACTGGGGTGTGCAGGCGAAGTTAACGCAGTGACCGCTCGAAGGATAACGAGCAGACTTGACAGATTGCAGGATTCGTTCTGTAATCAATAACAAAGGGCGGCTACGGCCGCCCTTGTTTAATAAGCTGTTCAGCTAATTGGTTTGAAGGAACCGGAGGAATCATGACCAAGTCAGAATTGATTGAAAGACTTGCCAGTCAACAATCGCACATCCCCGCAAAAGCAGTGGAAGATGCAGTGAAAGAGATGCTAGAGCATATGGCCTCGACTCTTGCACAAGGCGAGCGCATTGAAATCCGCGGTTTCGGTAGTTTCTCTCTGCATTATCGTGCTCCACGAACCGGGCGTAACCCGAAGACTGGCGATAAAGTCGACCTGGAAGGCAAATACGTTCCGCACTTTAAGCCGGGTAAAGAACTGCGCGATCGCGCCAATATTTACGGGAACTGAGTTTAGCCTGCGGGCGAAACTGGGTTATCTAAAGAAAGCACCTTCGGGTGCTTTTTTTATTGGCGACAACCCAAACTGGAAGCCTCTCCGCATTTCATATTTATCATTGCTGCAAATACAAATAATCCCTTCGGCAAAGACTGTAATTTCACTTTTTCCTCCCTGACGCCCTGATATTCCTGATGCACACTGCCCCAAAACAGGGAGGTGTTCATGGGTATTCCTGCAATCAGTGCTTGTCTCATCATGGCGATAATACCGTTGCTGTGGCTGCCTTCGCTGCCCGGTCTGCCAGTCATCTGGGTATGTATTGCCGTTGGCATTCTGCTGGCTGCACAGCGTCTGATCTATCTGCGCTATACCGGCTTATGGCTGCTGTTTTTTGCCTGGGGTGTGTTAGCGGCGCAGGAAGCCATCTGGCCGATGCAGCATCTAACGGATGGCCCACAGCAGGCTGAAGTGGCGATTACCGCCACTGATGGGGCCACCACGCATCAGGGACAGATTGTGCGCCTGAACGGCAAACCCTGGCGCTCAACGACCGGTGTAATGCTATACGGCAATTACTTACCGCAGCCCGCGTGTGCGGGACAGCGGTGGGCAATGACACTGCGCCTTCGCGCCGTTCACGGTGAGCTCAACGACGGCGGATACGACTCGCAGCGAAGCGCGCTAGCTTCACATCAGCCTTTAACCGGGAGGTTCACTCACGCAGAAGTGCTGGAGGCAAACTGCAGTTTGCGGGCACGATATCTCAACTCTCTCACCGCAGAGCTGAAACCTTATCAGTGGGGCACCGTTATTCTCGGGTTGGGGATGGGCGAGCGCCTCGCGGTCGCGCAAGAGGTCAAAAAGCTAATGCGTGAGACCGGCACATTGCACCTGATGGCGATCTCGGGTTTGCATATTGCTCTTGCGGCATCCCTCGTCTGGCTTATCGTGCGTGGACTCCAGTTTTTACTTCCGTGTCAGTGGATAGACTGGCGCACGCCGTTGCTGGCAGGCGTTTGCTTCGCAGCGTTTTATGCATGGCTCACCGGGATGCAACCGCCAGCATTGCGAACGGTCGTCTCGATCGCGGTGCTGGCGGCGCTACGCCTGAGCGGACGGCAGTGGTCGCCGTGGCTGGTCTGGCTGTGCTGTGTGGCGGCTATTCTGTTTATCGATCCGCTGGCCGTGCTTTCGCAAAGTCTGGCCCTGTCGGCGTTCGCCGTCGCCGCGCTGATTTTCTGGTATCAGTGGCTGCCATTCCCTCAGTGGCCGGTTCACCAGTGGATAAAACCGCTACTGGCATTGCTGCACCTGCAACTGGGTATGCTGTTTTTGCTCTTACCGCTCCAGGTCAGTATTTTTCACGGGATGAGCATTTCCTCTCTGGTCGCCAACCTCTTTGCCGTGCCGCTGGTTACCTTTATCTCCGTACCGCTGATTTTGGCCGGAATGCTGCTGCATCTGAGCGGACTCGGTTTGCTGGAAGCAAAGATCTGGTTTCTGGCCGACAAATCGCTGGATCTGCTCTTTCGACTGTTAAAGGCATTACCGGATGGCTGGATCGATATTGATGAGCGCTGGCTGGCGGCGGCCTGTCTTCCCTGGCTTGCCATTATGGTCTGGCGTGTACGTGCCTGGAAATCGGCCCCAGCCGTGTGCATCGCGGGAAGTGTATTGCTGACATTTCCTTTGTGGCGTTCGCATAAAACAGAAGGCTGGACGGTTCATATGCTGGATATCGGACAGGGTCTGGCGATGGTCGTCGAACGTCAGGGGAAGGCGATTTTATACGATACCGGGTTAGCCTGGCCGGGTGGCGACAGTGGGCAGCAGCAGATCATCCCCTGGCTGCGCTGGCATCATCTGACGCCGGAAGGGGTGATTATTAGTCACGAGCACATGGACCATATCGGCGGATTGAACTCGTTGCTTAATGCCTGGCCTACGATGTGGATAAAGAGTCCGCTGGGTTGGGCCGGGCATCAGCCCTGTTTTCGTGGCGAGCACTGGCAGTGGCAGGGCCTGACCTTTACGGTTCACTGGCCGCCGAAGGGGTATCAGGCGCAGGGGAACAACCATTCGTGCGTGGTGAAGATTGACGATGGCGAGCACAGCGTGTTGCTCACCGGGGATATCGAAGCGACAGCCGAGCAGTTGATGTTAAGCCATCGCTGGCAGTGGCTAAGGTCTACACTTATCCAGGTGCCGCATCATGGGAGTAATACCTCGTCTTCACTGCCGCTTGTCCAGCGCGTGGAAGGGAAGGTCGCTTTAGCCTCTGCGGCGCGCTACAACGCATGGCATTTTCCGTCAGTAAAAGTCGTCAGGCGCTATAAAAAGGAGGGCTATTCTTGGTTCGATACACCGCAATCCGGGCAAATCTCAGTCAGTTTTTCGCCACGAGGCTGGCAAATCCATCGCTTACGAGATCAAATTTTACCTCGTTGGTACCATCAGTGGTTTGGCGCGCCCGTAGATAACGGGTAGAATATGCGGCTATTTCAACAAATGCTGGTTTTATGAATGCATAACGACAAAGATCTCTCCACGTGGCAGACCTTCCGCCGACTCTGGCCGATGATTGCACCCTTCAAAACAGGTCTGATCGTGGCGGGTGTCGCGTTAATCCTCAACGCAGCAAGCGATACCTTTATGCTGTCGCTCCTCAAACCGTTACTGGATGACGGTTTTGGTAAAACGGATCGCTCAGTGTTGCTATGGATGCCTCTGGTGGTTATCGGACTGATGATCTTACGTGGCATCACCAGCTATATTTCCAGCTACTGCATTTCCTGGGTATCGGGAAAAGTGGTAATGACCATGCGTCGCCGCCTGTTCAGCCATATGATGGGCATGCCGGTCTCCTTCTTTGACAAGCAGTCCACCGGGACCTTGCTGTCGCGCATCACCTACGATTCTGAGCAAGTCGCGTCGTCCTCTTCCAGCGCCCTGATTACCGTGGTGCGTGAAGGTGCGTCGATCATCGGCCTGTTCATCATGATGTTCTATTACAGCTGGCAGCTGTCGATCATTCTGATTGTGCTGGCACCGATTGTGTCGATCGCTATCCGCGTGGTCTCTAAGCGTTTTCGTAACATCAGCAAAAACATGCAGAACACGATGGGGCAGGTGACCACCAGTGCCGAGCAGATGCTGAAAGGCCATAAAGAAGTATTGATCTTTGGCGGCCAGGACGTCGAAACAAAACGCTTTGATAAAGTCAGCAATAAAATGCGTCTGCAGGGGATGAAAATGGTTTCGGCCTCGTCCATCTCTGACCCAATCATTCAGCTGATTGCCTCTCTGGCGCTGGCATTTGTTCTCTATGCTGCGAGCTTCCCGAGCGTCATGGAAACCTTGACCGCCGGTACCATTACCGTGGTCTTCTCCTCGATGATTGCGCTGATGCGTCCGCTGAAATCCCTGACCAACGTCAACGCCCAGTTCCAGCGCGGTATGGCGGCCTGTCAGACGCTGTTCAGCATTCTGGATACGGAGCAGGAAAAAGACGAAGGCAAACGCGTGATTGATCGCGCCAACGGCAACGTTGAATTCCGTAACGTCACCTTCACCTATCCAGGCCGTGAAACACCCGCCCTGCGCAATATCAGCCTGAACATTCCGGCCGGTAAAACCGTGGCGCTGGTAGGGCGTTCGGGTTCGGGTAAATCGACTATCGCCAGCCTGATGACGCGTTTTTACGACATTGACGAAGGCGAAATCCTGCTCGACGGCCACGATCTGCGGGAATACACCCTGCAGTCGCTACGTAATCAGGTGGCGCTGGTGTCTCAAAACGTTCACCTGTTCAACGATACGGTTGCCAACAACATCGCTTACGCCCGTACGGAAGAGTACAGCCGTGAAGCGATCGAGAATGCGGCGCGTATGGCCTATGCGATGGACTTTATCAATAAGATGGATAATGGTCTGGATACGGTCATTGGCGAGAACGGCGTGCTGCTTTCCGGCGGTCAGCGCCAGCGTATCGCTATTGCCCGTGCGCTGCTGCGCGACAGCCCGATTCTGATTCTGGATGAGGCCACCTCGGCGCTGGATACTGAGTCAGAACGCGCGATTCAGTCGGCGCTGGACGAACTGCAGAAAAACCGTACCTCACTGGTGATTGCGCACCGTCTGTCGACTATTGAGCAGGCGGACGAAATCGTGGTTGTGGAAGACGGTATCATTGTTGAGCGTGGAAGCCATGCGGATCTTATTGAGCACCGCGGTGTTTACGCTCAGCTCCATAAAATGCAGTTTGGCGCATGATTGCACGCATCTGGTCCGGGGAATCTCCTCTCTGGCTGCTGCTGTTGCCGCTCTCCTGGCTGTATGGCCTGGTGAGCGGCATCATTCGTTTGAGCTATCGCCTGGGACTTAAAAAATCCTGGCGAGCGCCGGTACCCGTTGTAGTCGTCGGGAATCTCACCGCCGGAGGCAACGGGAAAACCCCCGTGGTGATCTGGCTGGTCGAACAGCTGACAAAAAGGGGCGTTCGTGTCGGCGTGGTGTCGCGCGGTTACGGCGGAAAAGCCGAGCGCTACCCGCTGCTGCTGACAAATGCCACCACTACGGCACAAGCCGGGGATGAACCCGTACTCATCTTCCAGCGCACCGGCGCACCGGTCGCCGTTTCTCCCAACCGCAGCGAAGCTGTTCAGGCGCTGCTGGCAGAACATCCTCTACGAATCATTATCACCGACGACGGCTTACAGCATTACGCCCTGGCGCGTGACAAAGAGATCGTGGTGATTGATGGCGTGCGCCGTTTCGGCAACGGCTGGTGGTTACCAGCCGGGCCGATGCGCGAACGTGCCTCCCGTCTGCGTTCCGTCGATGCGGTGATCGTGAACGGCGGCGAAGCGCGGTCCGGCGAAATCCCGATGACCTTAAAGCCAGGTCTGGCGGTGAATTTACTCACGGGCGAACATCGAGAAATCACGCAATTGCCTTCTCTGGTTGCCATGGCCGGTATTGGTCATCCTCCGCGCTTTTTTGCCACTTTAGAAAGCAATGGCGCAACGCTTGAAAACAGAATCCCGCTCGCCGACCACCAGGCGCTGAGTCTGGAGAGCGTTGAGCCTCTGGCCGCTCCTCACCAGAATTTGATCATGACCGAAAAAGATGCGGTCAAATGCCGGGCCTTTGCCAAAGCCAACTGGTGGTATCTGCCCGTTGACGCAGAGCTGAGCGGCGACAAACCCGAACACTTGCTCCAGGAACTGATGGCGCTGGTGCGCTAAGTCGAATGCGGTTCTGGTAGCGCGAAGACTGACAGGAAAACGCATGTCTCTACCGCAACTTTCGCTAAGTGCCGCACGCCATTTACACCTCGCCGCACAGGGGCTGTTGAAAAAGCCCCGCCGTCGCCCACAGCCCGCCGATATTCTCTCTGCCATCCAGCGCATGTCGCTGCTGCAAATCGACACCATTAATATCGTCGCCCGCAGCCCCTATCTGGTGCTGTTCAGTCGTCTCGGGAATTATCCCGCGCAGTGGCTGGATGACGCCCTGAGTCAGGGTGATCTCATGGAATACTGGGCGCACGAAGCCTGTTTCCTGCCGCGCAGCGATTTCGGTCTGGTGCGCCATCGCATGCTTGCCCCTGAGAAAATGGGCTGGAAGTACCGGCAAGAGTGGATGCAGGAAAATGCCGATGAGATCGACCAGCTGATCGCCCATATTCAGGACAACGGCCCGGTGCGATCCGCCGATTTTGAACATCCGCGCAAAGGCACCAGCGGCTGGTGGGAGTGGAAACCGCATAAGCGCCATCTGGAAGGGCTGTTTACCTCCGGGAAAGTCATGGTGGTGGAGCGGCGCAATTTCCAGCGCGTCTACGATCTGACTCACCGGGTGATGCCGCACTGGGACGACGAGCGCGATCTGCTGGACCAGTCCACGGCTGAAAATATGATGCTGGAAAACAGCGCCCGCAGCCTGGGAATTTTCCGCGGCCAGTGGCTGGCGGATTACTATCGTCTGCGCCAGCCTGCGCTGAAACCGCTGCTCGAAAGCTGGCAAAACAATCAGCGCGTACTGCGCGTGGAAGTCGAGCGGCTTGGCGAAATGTGGCTCCATGCGGATCTCTTCCCTCTGTTACCTCAGGCTGAGGACGATAAGCTGACCGCGTCGCACAGTGCGGTCTTATCTCCCTTCGACCCCGTCGTCTGGGACCGCAAACGCGCCGAGCAGCTGTTTGATTTCACCTATCGTCTGGAATGCTACACCCCCGCGCCTAAACGGCAGTTTGGTTATTTTGTCCTGCCGCTGCTGCACAAAGGCCGTCTGGTCGGGCGAATGGACGCGAAAATGCATCGCAAAACCGGCGTACTGGAAGTGATTGCGTTGTATCTGGAAGAGGGCGTGAAGGTCAGCGTAACGCTGGAGAAAGGTCTCACTTCCGCGCTCAACGATTTTGCCCTCTGGCAGCAGGCTCGTCAGATCACCCTGGCACGACTGCCGGACGGGTTGTTTGCGGGCTGTCGGAGTGGCTGGGAAATAGACATAGCCTGAAAAAGGAATGTGGTAAGCTTTAGCGATAACCTATACGGAGGAACTATGGATCACCGTTTACTTGAAATCATTGCCTGCCCGGTGTGCAACGGCAAACTGTATTACAGCCAGGATAAGCAAGAGCTGATTTGCAAAATCGACAACCTGGCATTCCCGTTTCGTGACGGCATTCCCGTCCTGCTGGAAACCGAAGCCCGTACGCTGGCGGCAGAAGAGAGCAGACCATGAGTTTTGTTGTCATCATCCCGGCACGTTTTGCCTCAACCCGTTTACCGGGCAAACCGCTGGTCGATATCAACGGTAAACCGATGATTGTTCACGTGCTCGACCGGGCGCGCGAATCCGGTGCCGAGCGCGTCATCGTCGCCACCGATCACGAAGACGTGGCGCGTGCGGTGGAAGCCGCGGGCGGCGAAGTGTGCATGACCCGCGCGGATCACCAGTCCGGTACTGAACGCCTGGCGGAAGTGGTTGAGAAATGCGGTTTCAGCGATGATACGGTGATCGTTAACGTGCAGGGCGATGAGCCGATGATCCCGGCGGTCATCATCCGTCAGGTGGCGGAAAACCTCGCGCAGCGCAAAGTGGGAATGGCAACGCTGGCGGTGCCGATTCATCACGCGGAAGAGGCGTTTAATCCGAACGCCGTAAAAGTGGTGATGGACGCGGAAGGTTACGCGCTCTATTTCTCCCGTGCGACCATCCCCTGGGATCGCGACCGTTTTGCCCAGTCTAAAGAGGCTATCGGCGATACGTTCCTGCGTCATCTGGGCATTTACGGCTACCGCGCTGGCTTTATCCGCCGCTACGTGACCTGGGCGCCAAGTCCGCTGGAGCAGATCGAAATGCTCGAGCAGCTGCGTGTGCTGTGGTACGGCGAAAAGATCCATGTGGCTGTGGCTGAGGAAGTACCGGGAACCGGCGTGGATACCCCGGAAGATCTCGAACGCGTGCGCGCAGAACTGAAATAATCTCCAGCATCCCCTCGTTCGGGGGGATGTTTTACCGCCTCGTTTTATCTCATTTTTCTGGCTTCAAATTGATCTCATAAGGGTGACATCCGTCGGCTACGCGCTCATTATGAAAGCAGTAGTTTTGATGGGGGTAATCTCATATGGAACAATTGCGTGCTGAGCTGAGCCACCTGCTGGGCGAAAAACTCAGTCGGGTGGAGTGCGTGAGCGAGAAGGCGGACACTTCCCTGTGGTCGCTGTATGACAGTAACGGCAATCCCATGCCGTTAATGGCGAGAAGCTTTACCTCCCCGGGTGTCGCCAGGCAGCTGGCGTGGAAAATGTCGATGCTGGCCCGTAGCGGGACAGTGCGCATGCCGACGGTGTACGGCGTCATGACCCACGAAGAACATCCCGGCCCGGATGTGCTGCTGATTGAGCGGCTGCGCGGTGTCCCGGTCGAAGCACCCGCCAGAACGCCGGATCGCTGGGAGCAGCTCAAAGATCAGATCGTCGAAGGGTTGTTGTCATGGCATCGCCAGGACAGCCGCGGGTTGGTCGGTCCGGTGGACAGCACCCAGGAAAATCTCTGGCCGCTCTGGTATCGCCAGCGGGTGGAAGTGCTCTGGGGAACCCTCAATCAGTTCAACAATACTGGCCTGAGCATGCAGGATAAGCGTATTTTATTCCGCACCCGCGAATGCCTGCCGACGATGTTCGAGGGCTTTAACGACAACTGTGTATTAGTTCACGGCAACTTTACCCTGCGCAGCATGCTAAAAGACGCCCGTAGCGATCAGCTTCTGGCGATGGTCGGTCCGGGCATTATGCTGTGGGCACCGCGCGAATATGAACTCTTCCGCTTAGGCGAAAGCGCGCTGGCTGAGAGTTTGATGTGGCACTATCTGCAGCGAGCGCCAGTATCGGAATCCTTCCTCTGGCGTCGCTGGCTGTATCTGCTGTGGGATGAAGTCGCGCAGCTGGTGAATACCGGGCGTTTTAACCGCGCGAACTTTGATATGGCGACGAAATCACTCCTGCCCTGGCTCGCCTGACGAGCCTTTCAGCCACTGCCAGAGTCGCCCGAGGGATTCATACCCGACGCGATCGCTGTGCATCAGCCAGGTCGGGGACGGAATGATGCGCTCCCACGGGTTGAGCGGGGCGTCGATCGCCAGCTGATTCGCCGGGGCCGGGAGCGGGTGCAATCCGGCATGTTCAAAGAAAATCATCGCCCGCGGCAGATGCGAGGCGGAGGTCACCAGCAGGAAAGGCGCATCGCCGATCGCCTGTTTCACGGCAGCGGCTTCTTCTTCCGTATCTTTCGGGCTGTCGAGGGTGATAATCTCCGAGCGCGGCACGCCAAGGGATTCCGCCACGCGCGCCCCGGCTTCTGCGGTGCTGACCGGGTTGGTTTGAGCAGCGGCACCCGTGAAGATCATTTTCGATCCCGGATTGGCCAGCCATAGGCGAATCCCTTCGTTGAGCCGCGGCAAGCTGTTATTGATCAGGTTCGAACTGGGCGCCCATTTCTCGTCCCAGGTATATCCGCCACCCAGCACCACGATGTACTCCACTTTCTGATTTCCCTGCCACGTCGGGTACTTATCTTCGATAGGGCGCAATAGCCCATCCGCCACAGGTTGCAGACTTAACAGTAGCAACGCCAGCCAACCCGTCGTAATGACGATTTTACCGCTTCGCTGAAAACGGGTGAACCAGACTAACAGCAGCCCGAGCGCAATGAACATCAGCAGGAGAGGGAGGGGAAGCATCATCCCTCCAATGTATTTCTTTAGGGTAAAAAGCATCCTTTTTGGTTCCTTTTTTAACCATACAGCAGGTGATTACACGCGATATTACACCAGAGAGGTTCATTCTCCGCGCGGGTGTGACAAAATAGCGGTTTTGCTGCTAGCGGATGGAACTCTCCCAATGCGGGATCGCAATTTTGATGACATCGCGGAAAAGTTTTCGCGGAACATTTACGGCACCACCAAGGGGCAGTTGCGTCAGACGATCCTGTGGCAGGATCTCGACACCGTGCTGGCCACCTTTGGTGACCGAAAGTTGCGGGTTCTGGACGCGGGCGGCGGTGAAGGTCAGACTGCTATTTTAATGGCGCAGCGCGGCCATCACGTTACGCTTTGCGATCTCTCTTCTGAAATGGTCGAACGCGCGAAGCGCGCGGCAGAAGAGAAAGGTGTGAGCGACAACATGCATTTTATACATTGCGCCGCTCAGGACATTGCGCAGCATTTGGAAACTCAGGTTGATCTGATATTGTTTCATGCTGTGCTGGAGTGGGTCGCCGAGCCGCAGGAGATGCTAAAAATCCTGTGGTCTGTGCTGACGCCCGGCGGCGCATTGTCGCTGATGTTCTACAATGCTAACGGCCTGCTGATGCGTAACGTCCTGGTGGGCAATTTCGGCTATGTACAGCAGGGCATGTATAAAAAGAAACGGCGCACGCTTTCGCCGGATTTCCCCCGCGATCCGCAGCAGGTCTACGGCTGGCTGGAAGAGATGGGCTGGGAGATCACCGGGAAAACGGGCGTCAGGGTGTTTCATGATTATCTGCGCGATAAACAAAAACAGCATGACTGTCTTGACGCGTTAACAGAAATAGAAACGCGGTATTGCCGTCAGGAACCCTTTATCAGTCTTGGGCGATACATTCACGTCATCGCGCGCAAGCCGCAGAAGCAAGGATAATTTATGAGTGAATTTTCCCAGACAGTCCCCGAACTGGTTGCCTGGGCCAGGAAAAACGATTTCTCCATCTCGCTGCCGGTCGACAGACTCTCATTCCTGCTGGCGGTTGCCACGCTGAACGGCGAACGTCTGGATGGAGAAATGAGCGAGGGTGAACTGGTGGACGCGTTCCGCCATGTCAGTGATGCGTTTGAGCAAACCAGCGAAACCATTAACGTGCGTGCCAACAACGCGATCAACGAGATGGTGCGTCAACGTCTGCTGAACCGCTTTACCAGCGAGCAGGCGGAAGGAAACGCCATCTATCGTCTGACGCCTCTGGGCATCGGCATCACGGATTACTACATTCGCCAGCGCGAATTCTCCACGCTGCGTCTCTCTATGCAGCTGTCGATTGTGGCGGGCGAACTGAAACGCGCGGCCGATGCGGCGGACGAAAATGGGGATGAATTCCACTGGCATCGCAACGTCTACGCCCCGCTGAAATACTCGGTGGCCGAGATTTTCGACAGCATCGATCTGACCCAGCGTCTGATGGACGAGCAGCAGCAGCAGGTGAAAGACGATATCGCGCAGCTGCTGAATAAAGACTGGCGCGCGGCGATCTCCAGCTGTGAACTTCTATTGTCAGAAACCTCTGGTACTTTGCGCGAACTGCAGGACACGCTGGAAGCGGCGGGGGATAAACTCCAGGCGAACTTGCTGCGCATCCAGGATGCGACGCTGGCCCATGACGATCTGCACTTTGTCGACCGTCTGGTGTTTGATCTGCAAAGCAAACTCGACCGCATTATCAGCTGGGGCCAGCAGTCGATCGATCTCTGGATCGGCTATGACCGTCACGTGCATAAATTTATCCGAACAGCCATCGACATGGATAAGAACCGCGTGTTCGCCCAGCGTCTGCGCCAGTCGGTACAGAGTTATTTCGATGCGCCGTGGGCGCTGACCCACGCCAACGCCGATCGTCTGCTGGATATGCGCGACGAAGAGATGGCGCTGCGCGACGAAGAGGTCACCGGTGAACTGCCTCCGGATCTGGAGTTTGAAGAATTCAACGAAATTCGCGAGCAACTTGCGGCAATGATCGAAGAACAGCTCGCCGTCTATAAAACCAGACAAGTGCCGCTGGATCTTGGTCTCGTGGTGCGCGACTATCTGGTGCAATACCCGCGTGCGCGCCATTTTGATATCGCCCGCATCGTCGTCGACCAGGCCGTGCGCCTGGGCGTCGCGCAAGCAGATTTCACCGGACTGCCGCCGAAGTGGCAGCCGATTAACGATTACGGAGCCAAGGTACAGGCGCATGTCATTGACAAATATTGAACAAGTGATGCCAGTTAAACTGGCCCAGGCGCTGGCAAATCCGTTATTTCCGGCGCTGGACAGCCAGCTGCGTGCCGGTCGTCACATTGGTCTTGACGAGCTGGATAATCACGCATTTCTGATGGACTTCCAGGAGTATCTGGAAGAGTTTTACGCCCGCTATAACGTCGAGCTGATCCGCGCGCCGGAAGGTTTCTTCTACCTCCGCCCGCGTTCCACGACGCTTATCCCGCGCTCGGTGCTGTCCGAGCTGGACATGATGGTCGGCAAGATCCTGTGCTATCTCTACCTGAGCCCGGAACGTCTGGCGAACGAAGGGATCTTCACCCAGCAGGAGCTGTATGAAGAGCTGCTGAGCCTGGCGGACGAGAGCAAACTGCTCAAGCTGGTGAACAACCGCTCTACCGGTTCTGACCTTGACCGTCAGAAGTTACAGGAAAAGGTGCGCTCTTCCCTGAACCGTCTGCGTCGTCTGGGGATGGTCTGGTTTATGGGCCACGACAGCAGCAAATTCCGCATTACCGAATCCGTGTTCCGCTTTGGCGCTGACGTGCGCACTGGCGACGACCCGCGTGAAGCGCAGCTGCGCATGATCCGCGACGGTGAAGCCATGCCATTAGAAAACAATTTACAGCTCAATGATGAGATTGAAGAGAGTCAGCCGGATAGCGGGGAGGAAGAATAATGATTGAACGCGGTAAATTTCGTTCGCTAACGCTGGTTAACTGGAACGGTTTCTTCGCCCGAACCTTCGATCTGGATGAGCTGGTCACGACGCTCTCCGGCGGTAACGGGGCGGGTAAATCCACCACCATGGCGGCATTCGTCACGGCGCTGATCCCCGATTTGACGCTGCTGCACTTCCGTAATACCACCGAAGCGGGCGCGACAAGCGGTTCCCGCGATAAAGGTCTGCACGGTAAGCTGAAAGCGGGCGTCTGTTATTCGGTGCTGGATGTCATTAACTCCCGCCATCAGCGCGTGGTGGTCGGTGTGCGTCTGCAGCAAATTGCGGGTCGCGACCGTAAAGTCGACATCAAACCCTTCGCCATTCAGGGGCTGCCGACCTCGGTTCAACCGACCTCTTTGCTGACGGAAACTCTGAACGATCGTCAGGCGCGCGTGCTGCCGCTCAACGAACTGAAGGACAAACTCGAAGCAATCGAAGGCGTCCAGTTCAAGCAGTTCAACTCGATTACCGATTACCACTCGCTGATGTTCGATCTGGGCGTTGTCGCGCGTCGTCTGCGCACCGCATCGGACCGTAGCAAATACTATCGCCTGATTGAAGCCTCCCTCTACGGCGGGATCTCCAGCGCCATTACCCGCTCCCTGCGCGACTACCTGTTGCCAGAAAACAGCGGCGTGCGTAAAGCCTTCCAGGACATGGAAGCGGCGCTGCGCGAAAACCGCATGACGCTCGAAGCGATCCGCGTGACCCAGTCTGACCGCGACCTGTTCAAACATCTGATCAGCGAAGCGACTAACTACGTGGCGGCGGACTATATGCGCCACGCCAACGAGCGTCGCATTCATCTGGATAAAGCGCTGGAGTATCGCCGCGAGCTGTTCACCTCGCGTAAACAGCTGGTGGCCGAGCAGTATAAACACGTTGAGATGGCCCGCGAGCTGGGCGAACACAACGGCGCGGAAGGGGATCTCGAAGCCGATTATCAGGCCGCCAGCGACCACCTGAATCTGGTGCAAACAGCCCTGCGTCAGCAGGAGAAAATCGAACGCTACGAAGCCGATCTCGATGAGCTGCAGATCCGTCTCGAAGAACAAAATGAAGTGGTGGCCGAAGCCGCCGACATGCAGGAAGAGAAAGAGGCGCGCGCTGAAGCCGCTGAGCTTGAAGTGGATGAGCTGAAAAACCAGCTGGCCGACTATCAGCAGGCGCTCGATGTTCAGCAAACCCGCGCCATTCAGTACACTCAGGCGTTACAGGCGCTGCAACGCGCGAAAGAGCTGTGCCATCTTCCGGATTTAACGCCGGACAGTGCCGACGAGTGGCTGGAGACCTTCCAGGCAAAAGAACAGGAAGCGACGGAGAAATTACTCTCCCTCGATCAGAAAATGAGCGTGGCGCAAGCGGCGCACAGTCAGTTTGAGCAGGCGTACCAGCTGGTCGCGGCGATCAACGGCCCGCTGGCGCGCAGTGATGCCTGGGAAGTGGCGCGTGAATTGCTGCGCGACGGCGTCAACCAGCGCCATCTGGCGGAGCAGGTGCAGCCGCTGCGCATGCGTCTGAACGAGCTGGAACAGCGTCTGCGTGAACAGCAGGAGGCCGAACGCCTGCTGGCTGAATTCTGCAAGCGTCAGGGCAAGCATGTCGATATCGACGACCTGGAAACTCTGCATCAGGAGCTGGAAGCGCGCATCGCGTCTCTGTCCGACAGCGTCTCCAGCGCCAGCGAGCAGCGTATGGTGCTGCGCCAGGAGCTGGAACAGCTTCAGTCGCGTACTCAGACTCTGCTGCAACGAGCTCCTGTCTGGCTGGCTGCGCAGAGCAGCCTGAACCAGCTGAGCGAGCAGTGCGGCGAAGAGTTCGAATCCAGCTCTGAAGTGACCGAATATCTGCAACAGTTGCTGGAGCGCGAGCGTGAAGCCATTGTTGAGCGCGACGAAGTCGGCGCGCGTAAAAACGCTGTTGATGAAGAAATTGAACGCCTAAGTCAGCCAGGCGGCGCGGAAGATGCCCGTCTGAATGCGCTGGCGGAACGTTTTGGCGGCGTGCTGCTGTCCGAAATCTACGACGACGTCAGCCTTGAAGATGCGCCGTATTACTCCGCGCTGTATGGCCCGTCCCGTCATGCGATCGTCGTTCCAGATTTGTCGCTGATTGCCGATCAGTTGGAAGGGCTGGAAGAGTGCCCGGAAGATCTCTATCTGATCGAAGGGGATCCTCAGTCCTTCGATGACAGCGTGTTCAACGTCGATGAGCTGGAAAAAGCTGTGGTGGTGAAAGTCGCCGACCGCCAGTGGCGCTACTCTCGCTTCCCGACGCTGCCGATCTTTGGCCGCGCCGCGCGTGAAAACCGTATCGAAAGCCTGCACGCGGAACGTGAAACGCTGTCTGAACGCTTCGCGACGCTGTCGTTTGACGTGCAGAAAACCCAGCGTTTACACCAGGCGTTCAGCCGCTTTATCGGCAGCCACGTGGCCGTGGCCTTTGAGGCCGACCCAGAAGCTGAAATCCGTAAACTGAACACCCGCCGCGGCGAACTGGAACGAACCCTGAGCAATCATGAAAATGATAATCAGCAGAGCCGCGTGCAGTTTGAACAGGCCAAAGAGGGCGTCGCTGCCCTGAACCGTATCCTGCCGCGTCTGAATCTGCTGGGTGACGAAACCCTGGCCGATCGCGTGGATGAAATTCAGGAACGTCTGGATGAAGCCCAGGAAGCCGCGCGTTTTGTGCAGCAGCACGGCAACCAGCTCGCGAAGCTGGAGCCGGTGCTGTCGGTTCTGCAAAGCGACCCGGAACAGTACGAACAGCTGAAAGAAGATTACGCCTACTCCCAGCAGATGCAGCGTGATGCGCGCCAGCAGGCGTTTGCCCTGACCGAAGTGGTGCAGCGTCGTGCGCACTTCGGTTACAGCGACTCGGCAGAAATGCTGAGCGGCAACAGCGATTTGAACGAAAAATTGCGCCAGCGTCTGGAGCAGGCGGAAGCGGAGCGTAGCCGCAGCCGCGATGCCCTGCGCAGCCACGCCGCGCAGCTCGGCCAGTACAATCAGGTTCTGGCGTCGCTGAAAAGCTCCTTCGATACCAAGAAAGAGCTGCTCACCGACCTGCATAAAGAGCTGCAGGATATCGGCGTTCGCGCGGACAGCGGGGCGGAAGAGCGCGCGAGAATTCGTCGCGACGAACTGCACAGCCAGCTGAGCAACAACCGTACCCGTCGTCATCAGCTGGAAAAAGCCCTGACCCTGTGCGAAGCGGAGATGGATAACCTGACCCGTCGCCTGCGCAAGCTGGAACGCGATTATCACGAAATGCGCGAGCAGGTCGTGACCGCCAAAGCGGGCTGGTGTGCGGTCATGCGACTGGTGAAAGACAGCGGCGTTGAACGTCGTCTGCACCGTCGCGAGCTGGCTTACCTCTCGGGTGATGAGCTGCGTTCGATGTCGGATAAGGCGCTGGGTGCCCTGCGCCCTGCAGTGGCAGACAACGAACATCTGCGTGATGTGCTGCGTATGTCTGAAGATCCGAAACGTCCTGAGCGTAAAATTCAGTTCTTCGTGGCGGTTTATCAGCACCTGCGTGAACGTATTCGTCAGGACATCATCCGTACGGACGATCCGGTCGAAGCCATCGAACAGATGGAAATCGAGCTGGGCCGCCTGACGGAAGAGCTGACCTCTCGCGAGCAGAAGCTGGCGATCAGCTCCCGCAGCGTGGCGAACATTATTCGCAAAACCATCCAGCGCGAGCAGAACCGTATTCGCATGCTCAATCAGGGCCTGCAGAGCGTGTCGTTCGGCCAGGTGAACAGCGTGCGTCTGAACGTCAACGTTCGTGAAGCGCACGCCACTCTGCTGGATGTGCTCTCGGAGCAGCACGAACAGCATCAGGATCTGTTCAACAGCAACCGCCTGACCTTCTCGGAAGCGCTGGCGAAGCTTTATCAGCGTCTGAATCCGCAGATCGATATGGGCCAGCGCACGCCGCAAACCATCGGTGAAGAGCTGCTGGATTACCGTAACTATCTGGAAATGGAAGTTGAGGTTAACCGTGGTTCCGACGGCTGGCTGCGCGCAGAGTCTGGCGCGCTCTCTACCGGGGAGGCGATCGGTACCGGGATGTCGATTCTGGTAATGGTCGTGCAGAGCTGGGAAGATGAAGCGCGACGCCTGCGCGGCAAGGATATCTCGCCGTGCCGTCTGCTGTTCCTCGATGAGGCTGCGCGACTCGATGCCCGTTCCATCGCCACGCTGTTTGAGCTGTGTGACCGTCTGGATATGCAGCTGATTATCGCGGCACCTGAAAACATCAGTCCGGAAAAAGGCACGACCTACAAACTGGTGCGTAAGGTGTTCAATAATACCGAGCACGTACACGTCGTGGGCCTGCGCGGTTTTGCACCGCAGCCGCCGGAGTCGTTACCGGGTACGGCAGACGCGTCGTAACGCGTTTTTGATGAAAAGGGCGGCACAAGGGTGCTGCCCTTTTTATTTGCTTAACTTGCACTTCACGCTGCGTTATCTTTAAACTTCTTTACATAAGGTAAGGCAGTAGCGTCTGTGCCTTTCTATAATGAAGAAAAGCCCCGGTGTTGTGGGCTGGTCGTAAAGCAAACAGGGGGCAAGGGATGTTGCTAAAGAAAATTCATGGTCGTCAGCTGTCCGCACTCAGTGTGTGCCTGACGTTAATATTTGCTCCACTGTTTAATGCTCGGGCCGATGAGCCTGAAGTGGTTCCCGTCGACAGTTCTGCAACGATGGGCGCACAGCCGACTTCGCTGCTACAGCCGCTGGAGCAATCCAGTGCGACCGCCATTATGGCGGGCATCAAACAGCTGCCGGCCGATGTGGACACACCAGCGCTGCGCCAGCAGCTGCAAACCGGACTGCCTGCGGGATATACGCCCGCTTATCTTAATCAGCTCACCTTAATCTATGCCGCGCGCGACATGAAGCCGATGTGGGAAGACCGCGATGCCGTCCGTGCCTTCCAGCAACAGCTGGCGGAAGTGGCCATCGCCGGTTTTCAGCCGCAGTTTACCGCCTGGGTGGAGCTTCTGACCGACCCGACCGTGACGGGCATGGCGCGTGATGTTGTCCTGTCTGACGCCATGATGGGCTATCTGCAGTTCGTGGCGGGGATTCCGGTCAACGGCAACCGCTGGCTGTACAGTGAAAAGCCTTACAAGCTGTCGACGCCTGCGCTTTCGGTGATTAACCAGTGGCAGGTGGCGCTGGACAAAGGGACGCTGCCGCGCTTTATCGCGAGCCTGGCTCCGGCGCATCCTCAATATGCCACGATGCACCAGTCGTTATTGCAGCTGGTGGCCGATACTCGTCCGTGGCCTCAGCTCAAAAGCACTGCCTCACTGCGCCCTGGCCAGTGGAGTAGCGATGTTCCTGCGCTGCGCGAAATCCTGCGTCGTACCGGTGAGTCTGATGCAGGGGCGAAAATCGCGCTGCCGGGCGATGATCCCCAGAGCGTGGTGGTCAGTCCATCTGCGCCTGTCGTGAAGAAAAAATCCGCTGTGCCAGCCGATAAACCTGCGGCCTACGACCGTGAACTGGTTGCCGCCGTGAAGGCGTTTCAGGCTGCGCAGGGACTGGGTGCCGACGGAGTGATTGGGCAGTCGACGCGCGACTGGCTGAATGTCTCTCCGGCGCAGCGCGCAGGCGTGCTGGCGTTGAATATTCAGCGCTTACGTTTGCTTCCGGGCACCTTATCCACCGGCATTATGGTCAACATTCCGGCCTACTCGCTGGTCTATTACCAGAATGGTAGTGAAGTGCTGGCCTCCCGCGTGATTGTGGGCCGTCCGGATCGCAAAACGCCGATGATGAGCAGTGCGCTGAACAACGTGGTGGTCAACCCGCCGTGGAACGTGCCGCCGACTCTCGCGCGAAAAGACATCCTGCCGAAAGTGTGGAATGACCCGGGTTATCTCGAACGTCACGGCTACACGATGATGCGTGGCTGGAACAGCAACCAGCCGATTGATCCGTATCAGGTCGACTGGTCAACGATCACGGCGTCGAACCTGCCTTTCCGCTTCCAGCAGGCGCCGGGCGAGCGTAACTCGCTGGGTCGGTACAAGTTCAATATGCCAAGTTCGGATGCGATCTATCTGCACGATACGCCGAACCATAACCTGTTCCAGAAAGATACGCGCGCCCTGAGTTCCGGCTGTGTTCGAGTTAATAAAGCGTCTGAACTGGCTAATATGCTGCTGGGGGATGCGGGCTGGAACGACACGCGGATTTCCGATGCGCTGAAAGAAGGGAACACGCGCTACGTGAATATTCGGCAAAATATTCCGGTCAATCTTTACTACCTGACGGCGTTTGTCGGCGCCGATGGGCGGACCCAATATCGTACAGATATTTACAATTATGATCTCACCGCGCGATCCGGCGCACAAATTTTGCCAAAAGCTGAACAATTAATCAGGTAAATGAAGTAGTTCGGGAAAATTGATTGTCGTAAGTTATGGTAGAGAAGGGGCAATATCGCTGTAAGCCCCGTCTTTACTGGGGTTGGGCACCTTGACGCCAACAGTTCTGGCAGTTATGGTGCCCTTCGTGCGCTAAGCATATTTACGATAACATTGACCTGTAGACCTGATTATCATGGACAAATTTGACGCTAATCGCCGCAAGCTGCTGGCGCTAGGTGGTGTTGCGCTGGGCGCAGCGGCCATCTTACCGACGCCAGCATTTGCCACCCTCTCGACACCACGTCCGCGTATTTTAACGCTCAACAATCTTCACACCGGTGAGACGTTGAAAGCGGAGTTTTTCGATGGCAGAGGCTATATTCAGGATGAATTAGCAAGACTCAACCATTTTTTCCGTGATTACCGCGCGAATAAAATCAAAGCCATCGACCCAGGATTGTTTGATCAGCTTTTCCGCCTCCAGGGCCTGCTCGGAACCCGCAAGCCGGTGCAACTCGTTTCCGGTTATCGCTCTATTGATACCAATAACGAACTGCGCGCCCATAGCCGTGGGGTAGCCAAAAAAAGCTACCACACCAAAGGACAGGCGATGGATTTTCACATCGAAGGCGTTTCATTAGCCAATATTCGCAAAGCTGCGTTATCTATGCGCGCAGGTGGTGTAGGATATTACCCACGTAGCAACTTTGTGCATATTGATACCGGGCCAGCACGGCACTGGTAATAATGAAGGAGCAGTATGAACTATCGTATTATTCCGGTGACTGCGTTCTCCCAGAACTGTTCATTAATCTGGTGTGAACAAACCAAACTGGCCGCGCTTGTCGATCCCGGCGGAGATGCTGAGAAGATCAAGCAGGAAGTCGAAGCGTCCGGCGTGACGCTGATGCAGATTTTGCTGACCCATGGCCATCTTGACCATGTGGGGGCTGCGGCGGAGCTGGCACAACATTACGGTGTGCCCGTGATTGGACCGGAAAAAGAAGATGAGTTCTGGCTGCAGGGTTTACCTGCCCAAAGCCGGATGTTTGGCCTCGATGAGTGTCAGCCTTTGACGCCCGATCGTTGGCTGAATGAAGGCGAGAGCGTTAGCGTCGGAAACGTGACGCTTCAGGTATTGCACTGCCCGGGCCACACGCCGGGGCATATCGTCTTCTTTGACGACCAGTCACGGTTGCTCGTTTCGGGCGATGTGATTTTCAAAGGCGGCGTAGGACGCAGCGACTTCCCTCGCGGCGACCACGGTCAGTTGATCCAGTCGATTAAACAGAAGTTACTGCCGTTAGGCGATGATGTGACGTTTATTCCAGGGCACGGCCCGATGTCGACGTTAGGATATGAGCGGGTACATAACCCGTTCCTACAGGATGAAATGCCTGTCTGGTAAATCCCATTAAAAAAGCCTGCATAATGCAGGCTTTTTTGTAGGTCGGGTAAGCGTAAGCGCCACCCGACAGACTTTTTTACAGCACAGCCACAATCGCTTCGCACAGCGGCGCCATGTTGTCCGGCGTCATACCCGCCACGTTCACACGCCCTGAAGCCACAGCATACACACCAAACTCTTCGCGCAGACGCAGAACCTGCTCTTTAGTCAGGCCGCTGAACGAGAACATCCCGTTCTGTTTGATGATGAAGCTGAAGTCGCGATCCGCGCCTTTCTCCGCCAGCGTGTTCACGAACAGCAGGCGCATGCGCTGGATACGCTGACGCATGTCGTTCAGCTCTTGCTCCCAGATGGCGCGCAGGGCGTCATTGCTGAGGATGGTCGCGACCACTGAGGCACCGTGTGCCGGTGGGTTGGAGTAGTTGGCACGAATGACCGACTTCATCTGGCTGAACGCGCGATCAACGGTTTGCTCATCGGCAGCCACCAGCGTACAGGCACCCACGCGCTCATTGTACAGGCCAAAGTTCTTGGAATAAGAACTCGCGACAATCAGTTCCTGATGAACAGCCGCAAAGGCGCGCAGGCCTTCAGCATCTTCTTCCAGACCGCGAGCAAAGCCCTGATAGGCGAAGTCGAACAGCGGCAGCCAGCCTTTTTCTACTGACAGTTTTGCCAGCTGTTCCCACTGCTCCAGCGTCGGATCAATACCGGTTGGATTGTGGCAGCAGCCATGGAACAGCACTACGTCACCGGCCTGGGCTTCGTTCAGGCTGGACAGCAATCCGTCGAAGTCCAGCGTGTGGTTCGCCGCGTCATAATAAGCATATTCGCGCACTTCCAGACCTGCAGAGTTAAACACGCTCTTATGGTTCGGCCAGCTCGGGTTGCTCACCCAAACACGCTTCACAGAGGTGTTCTTCGCGAGGAAATCCGCCGCGACGCGTAATGCGCCGGTACCGCCAGGCGTCTGGGCTGTGCGGGCACGCTTATCGCTGATAATCGTGCTGCCTTTACCAAACAGCAGTTCCTGAGTGCAACGACCAAATTCCGGGATACCGTCGATACCGAGGTAGTTTTTGGTGTTTTCGTTTTCCAGCAGATACTGCTCAGCTTTTTTAACGCTGGTCAGGACCGGAGTCTTGCCGGTTTCATCTTTATAGACACCAATACCCAGGTTGATTTTTCCAGGGCGGTCATCGGCACGAAACAGATCGGCCAGGCCCAGAATAGGGTCGGCAGGGGCGGCGGTAATGTTCTCAAACATGACGAGGTTCCATTGTGATTACAGAAGTGAAATCCGCTATCAGGTTAACGGTAGATTTACAAAATGCCAACCGTTTGCGACAAAAAGCGTGCGCCTTTTCAAAAGACGCCATTTTTTTCTTTCAGCCATAAAAAAACAGGACCGAAGTCCTGTTTTCTAGGCATTTAGCAGAGAGGGCTGCTTATTAGAACTGGTAAACGATACCAACACCAGCCTGGTCGTCGGTAGACAGACCCACAGCGCGGGTGTAGTCGTTTTCGTCCAGCAGGTTGAAGCGGTAAGCCGCGTATACGTTCATGTTCTTGTTGAAGTAGTACCAGGTACCCAGCTCGATGTATTTCACCAGGTCAGCATCACCACCGCTGAAGCCATTACGGCCGGTCAGGTCTTTACCTTTAGACTGTACGTAGCCCAGGGATGGACGCAGGCCGAAGTCGAACTGGTACTGAACGACAGCTTCGATGTTCTGAGTTTTGTTCGCGAATTCGTCGTCGTTTTCACGAGTCATGTTACGAGATTCGCCGTACATAACAGATGCGTACACGTTGTTTGCATCATATTTAGCAGAAGTTGCCCAACCTTCAGCGCGTTTACCTTTGCCGTCCTGAGACTGTAAAGAAGAACGGTCAGAGTTGGTGTAAGCTGCGGTGACGTTGAAGCCTTCGCCGAAGTCATAGCCCAGAGAGTAGCTGCCGCCGTCGCCGTTCTGACGAGATGCGGTGTGGCCACTTTCGTTTTTGCCCTGGTATTGCAGACCCAGGTTCAGACCGTCAACCAGACCGAAGAAGTTGGAGTTACGGTAAGTTGCCAGACCGGTGCTACGGCCAGTCATGAAGTTGTCAGTTGCTGCCAGGGAGTCGCCACCCCAGATAACGAACATATCGGTAGAAGCCAGTGCATCGTAGAACGCACCGTAGTTACGGCCGTAATCGAATGAACCGTAGTCGCCGCCTTTCAGACCAGCGAATGCCAGACGAGTTTTAGTACCCTGAGCGCCTTCCTGAGCGGAAGCGTCCATGTTGTATTCCCACTGGCCGTAACCGGTCAGTTGGTCATTAACCTGGGTTTCACCTTTGAAGCCGATACGGGCATAGGTGGTGTCGTTGTTGTTAGAGTCGCCGTTGGTAGTCCACTGGTGTTCGCCTACAGCTTTACCGTAGAAGTCCAGTTTGTTGCCGTTTTTGTTATAGATTTCTGCAGCGTTTGCTGCACCGGCTACCAGCAGGGCAGGGATAACCACTGCCAGGATATTGCGCTTCATCATTATTTATTACCCTCATTGGTTTTTTTATGACACTCGCCACTGCCGTCAATAAATTCTGTCAATAAATATTTCCGGAACTATTGATGAGAGTTAGGTGTCTTTATGTATCTGACAGGCATCTTTCCATTCATATAGCCGTTTCGCTAGCCTGAAAGTGCTACAAAGATAAAGATTGAGTAACAAAAAGAAATAATGTGTAACTAAATGTGAATTATTGGGAACTTTGTGAAGCACCTCAAATTTCAGAACTGATTGCTGAATAAAAACACTAACCCATTCCTATATATATGAATTGCTTATATTTAATTTTGATAAAGGCGTTTCGTATCAACAGAAGTTAAACAACTCACTTTTTCTTATTGTTTACATTAGCCATCCAGGTGGCTGTGTAAGTGAGCGTTTTTTGTGCTAAAGCATTTCAATGGCATTAGGCGCAATAAGAATGCGGTTTATTTTTTGTTCGTAGATGTTTCGTGGAAATAAAACGTAACAGGTGGAATATTTGGCGGGGTTGCAATTGGAAGTTACTGACTTTCGGCTGACATAAATTGACAGTACAGAATAAAATAACGGCCAGCAGTTGCTGGCCGTTATTAATAGTTGCGCTTAGAAACTGGCGTTGCGTGGGGTACGTGGGAACGGGATCACATCACGCACGTTCTGCACACCGGTGACATAGGCAATCAAACGCTCGAAGCCCAGACCAAAACCGGAGTGCGGCACGGTGCCGTAGCGGCGCAGGTCACGATACCAGCTGTAATCGGCTGGATTCAGACCCATCTCTTCCATACGCGCATCAAGCACGTCCAGACGCTCTTCACGCTGGGAGCCACCGATGATCTCACCGATGCCTGGGGCCAGCACGTCCATCGCGGCAACGGTTTTACCGTCTTCGTTAAGGCGCATGTAGAAGGCCTTAATGTCTTTCGGATAGTTTTTCACAACCACCGGCGCTTTGAAGTGTTTCTCAGCCAGGTAACGTTCGTGTTCGGAAGACAGATCCACGCCCCAGTAAACCGGGTTCTCGAATTTCTCGCCGCATTTCTCCAGAATTGCCACCGCATCGGTGTAATCCACCTGGGCGAAATCTGCAGAGACGAAACGCTCCAGACGGGCAACCGCATCGCTGTCGACGCGCTCTGCGAAGAATTTCATGTCGTCAGCGCGCTCTTCCAGAACCGCCTTGAAGACATACTTCAGCATCGCTTCAGCCAGACCGGCCACGTCATTCAGATCGGCAAACGCCACTTCCGGCTCCAGCATCCAGAATTCCGCCAGGTGGCGGCTGGTGTTGGAGTTTTCAGCACGGAAGGTTGGGCCGAAGGTGTAGATTTTGGACAACGCACAGGCGTAAGTTTCGCCGTTCAGCTGGCCGGATACGGTCAGGAACGCTTCTTTACCGAAGAAGTCCTGGTCGAAATCGACTTTGCCTTCTGGCGTACGCGGCAGGTTTTCCAGATCCAGCGTCGAAACGCGGAACATCTCGCCCGCGCCTTCGGTATCGGATGCGGTAATCAGCGGGGTAGACACCCAGAAGTAACCCTGCTCGTCGAAGAAACGATGCAGCGCCTGCGCCAGTGTGTGACGAACACGCGCTACGGCACCAATCATGTTGGTACGCGGGCGCAGGTGAGCCACTTCGCGCAGGTATTCGATGCTGTGACGTTTTGCCGCCATCGGGTAGGTGTCTGGATCTTCAACCCAGCCGGTGACTTCGACAGACGTTGCCTGCAGTTCGAAGCTCTGGCCCTGGCCCGGAGAGGCGACGACGGTCCCGGTCACGATCACGGAACAGCCGGTGGTCAGGCGCAGAACTTCGTCATTGTAATTGGGCAGAGAATTATTAATTACGGCCTGTACAGGATCAAAGCAGGAACCGTCATAGACGGCGAGGAAGGAGATGCCAGCTTTAGAATCTCGGCGAGTACGCACCCATCCGCGCACGGTGACTTCTTGGTCAACGGCGACGCGGCCCTGGAGTACGTCGGCTACAGGCACAACGCTCATAATATTCTCTCTGTTAATAGTCGGAAAAAATAGATATTTGTCCGCCCTTATAGGGGGGATATCTATGTTACCTGGCATCCGCCGTCAGACAAGCAGATTTCGCAGCGAAAAGAGATAAATTAGTAAAAATTTAGGCAGGGGGCCGGTAAGCCCCCGATAGAGGATTAGCTGGCTTTCTTAATCTGGGGCAGATCGAAGGCTTTTCGCAGGGCGCGCACGAAGGCTTTGTCATGACAGATGGTTTTACCCGGGCTGTCAGAGAGCTTGGCGACCGGCTTGCCGTTACATTCCACCAGTTTGATCACGATATTCAGCGGTTTCACCTGAGGGATATCGCAGGTCAGTCGTGTACCGATCCCAAAGCTCAGGTTAACGCGAGAGGAGAACTGGCGGTAGAGATCGACCGCTTTTGGCAGGTCGAGGTTATCCGAGAAGACCAGCACTTTGGTGAGCGGATCGATACCCAGCTTCTGATAATGGGCGATCGCTTTTTCACCCCATTCCACCGGATCCCCGGAGTCATGGCGCAGGCCCTGATAGCGGTTGGCAAATTCTGGCCCGAAGTCGCGCAGGAACGCGTCCATCGTTATACAGTCCGTGAGGGCAATTCCCAGCTGATCCGGATATTCTTCAAGCCAGGCGGCGAGCGCGGCGCGCTGGCTGGTGGCGAGATCGGGGCTGATCTGCTGATGTGCCTGGAACCATTCGTGAGCCTGGGTGCCCATCGGCGTCAGGTTGCGGCGACGCGCTAAATCGTAGTTGCTGGTGCCGACAAACCACGGTTCCTGCTGCAAACGTTCGACAATGGCCTGCTGCACTTCGCGAGAGAAACGACGGCGGGTACCGAAATCCATCAGACGGAAACGGGACATATCCACCGATTCCGTCATTCGATTGAAATCAACCAGCTTGCTTTCGAGCGTTTCCAGCGCCTGCTCAACGCCCACTTCCGGCGAACGGTAGCGGTGCACAATCTCGCTGATCACCGCCAGCAGCGGGACTTCCCACATGATCACTTCCCGCCACGGCCCGGCCAGACGAATGTGCAGTCGACCATTATTATTGGTGACGGTGACCTGTTCGGGGTTGTAGCGGAAATCGCGCAGCCAGTCTAAGTAGTCGGCTTTGAAGAAGGGGAGGCCAGAGAGCCACTGGTATTCGTCGTCCTGCAGAGTCAGATGCTGCATGGCATCGACCTGTTCACGGATCGTATCAGCGTAAATACCGAGCAAGTCATCACCACGGCAGCGGAATTCAGCCGCTACTTCTACATCATAGTAATGGTGAAAAACGGCTTGCTGCATATGCAGTTTATACGCGTCGGTATCCAGCAGTGTATGCAGAACAGGGGAAGCGAATTGAGTCATAGGTGCGCAGTAGCATCCTCTCACGGGAGCGTTTAGTACAATAAACAACTATTGAAACCGCTGGAGTATACCTTGTTTAGCGATTTATTGAACCCCGATCACAACATAAGCTGCCGTTATGGTCGAGAGCATTTCGTGCCCCGTGTTATACGAATGTAGCAAAATTGGGTTTTCGCCCTGAAAAGATGAACATTCTGCGTAGCGCGTTTTACACAACAGGAATAGACTGGATTCGTTATTCGACAAACGATGCATAAGGTTTTCTATGACACAACAGCCACAAGCCAAATACCGCCACGACTACCGTGCGCCGGAATACCTGATTAGCGATATCGATCTGACTTTTGACCTGGATGCCACCAAAACCGTTGTCACGGCCGTAAGCCAGGTCACACGCCAAAGTGCGACGGCTGTACCGCTGCGTCTCGACGGTGAAGACCTGACGCTGGTCTCGATCCACGTCAACGACGAAGCGTGGACAGACTATAAAGAAGAAGAGAGCCAGCTGGTCATTAATAATCTGCCAGAGCGTTTCTCCCTGCGCATCGTGACCGAAATCAGCCCGGCGTCCAACACCGCACTGGAAGGCCTGTATCAGTCAGGCGTGGCGCTTTGCACCCAGTGCGAAGCCGAAGGTTTCCGCCATATCACCTGGTATCTGGACCGCCCGGACGTTCTGGCGCGTTTCACCACCAAAATCATTGCCGATAAAAAACTCTATCCGTACCTGCTCTCCAACGGTAACCGTGTGGGGCAGGGCGAGCTGGAAAATGGCCGTCACTGGACACAGTGGCAGGATCCGTTCCCGAAACCCTGCTACCTGTTTGCGCTGGTAGCGGGTGATTTCGACGTGCTGCGCGACACCTTCAAAACCCGCTCTGGCCGCGACGTGGCGCTGGAGCTGTTTGTCGATCGCGGCAACCTCGATCGCGCGCCGTGGGCGATGACGTCGCTCATCAACTCCATGAAGTGGGATGAAGAGCGTTTTGGCCTCGAGTACGATCTCGACATCTATATGATCGTTGCCGTCGACTTCTTTAATATGGGCGCGATGGAGAACAAAGGCCTGAACGTCTTTAACTCCAAATACGTGCTGGCGCGTACCGACACTGCCACCGATAAAGATTACCTCGATATCGAACGCGTCATCGGCCACGAATATTTCCACAACTGGACCGGCAACCGCGTGACCTGCCGCGACTGGTTCCAGTTGAGCCTGAAAGAAGGTCTGACCGTGTTCCGCGATCAGGAGTTCAGCTCCGATCTGGGTTCCCGCGCCGTGAACCGCATCAGCAACGTGCGCACCATGCGCGGTCTGCAGTTCGCCGAAGACGCAAGCCCAATGGCGCACCCGATTCGTCCGGACAAAGTGATTGAGATGAACAACTTCTACACCCTGACGGTGTACGAGAAAGGTTCTGAAATCATCCGCATGATCCACACTCTGCTCGGCGAAGAGAACTTCCAGAAAGGGATGCAGCTCTATTTCGAGCGTCACGACGGCAGCGCCGCCACCTGCGACGATTTCGTGCAGGCGATGGAAGACGCGTCCAACGTCGATCTCTCCCATTTCCGCCGCTGGTACAGCCAGGCCGGGACGCCGATTGTCACCGTGAAAGATGACTACAATCCGGAAACCGAGCAGTACACCCTGACCATCAGCCAGCGCACGCCGCCGACGGCTGAGCAGGAAGAGAAGCACCCGCTGCACATTCCGTTCAGCATTGAGCTGTACGATAACGAGGGTAAAGTGATCCCGCTGCAGAAAGGCGGTCATCCGGTGCATCAGGTGCTGAATGTGACCCAGGCGGAGCAGACTTTTATCTTTGATAATGTCTACTTCCAGCCGGTTCCGGCGCTGCTGTGCGAATTCTCCGCACCGGTGAAACTGGAATATAAGTGGAGCGATCAGCAGCTCACCTTCCTGATGCGTCATGCGCGCAACGATTTCTCCCGCTGGGATGCCGCGCAGAGCCTGCTGGCAACCTATATCAAACTGAACGTGAACCGTCATCAGCAGGGTCAGCCGCTGTCGCTGCCTGTACACGTGGCCGACGCGTTCCGCGCGATTCTGCTGGATGAGAAAATCGACCCGGCGCTGGCCGCTGAGATCCTGACCCTGCCTTCCGCGAACGAAATCGCCGAGCTGTTCGAGATCATCGATCCGATCGCGATTACCGCCGTGCGTGAAGCCCTGACCCGTACGCTGGCGACCGAACTGGCCGACGAGTTCCTGGCGATCTACAACGCTAATAAGCTCGACGAATACCGCGTGGAACACGCCGATATCGGCAAGCGTTCCCTGCGTAATACCTGTCTGCGCTATCTGGCGTTTGGTGAAACCGAGCTGGCGAACACGCTGGTCAGCAAGCAGTATCACGAAGCGGATAACATGACCGACGCGTTAGCGGCTCTGGCGGCGAGCGTGGCGGCAGAGCTGCCGTGCCGCGATGCGCTGATGCAGGAGTACGATGACAAGTGGCATCAGGACGGTCTGGTGATGGATAAGTGGTTTATCCTGCAATCCACCAGCCCGGCGGCGGATGTGCTGAGCAACGTGCGCAATCTGCTGAAACACCGCTCCTTCACCATGAGCAACCCGAACCGCGTACGTTCCCTGATTGGCGCGTTTGCCAGCAGCAACCCGGCCGCTTTCCATGCGGAAGATGGCAGCGGGTATCAGTTCATGGTGGAAATGCTGACCGAGCTGAACAGCCGTAACCCGCAGGTGGCGTCGCGTCTGATTGAGCCGCTGATCCGTCTGAAACGTTACGATGCGTCGCGTCAGGCGAAAATGCGCGCCGCGCTGGAGCAGTTGAAAGGGCTGGAAAATCTGTCGGGCGATCTGTTCGAGAAGATTACGAAGGCGCTGGCCTGAGTGAATGCCCGGTGGCGCTAGCGCTTACCGGGCCTACAACGGCACAATACTCGTAGGCCGGGCAAGGCGAAGCCGCTGCCCGGCCTTTTTCTACCCGTGACGCCGGACCTGGACTTCAGTCGCGCCACGCTTCATCACTCTTTCCAGCACTTCCGCTTCCAGCTCCGCCAGCCGTGCCGATCCTTTGCGCCGTGGGCGCGGAATATCCACCGCCACATCCAGCCCGATTTTGCCTTCCTCAATTAACAAAACCCTATCAGCCATCGCCACCGCTTCGCTCACATCGTGCGTCACCAGCAGCACGGTAAAGCCATGCTCCTGCCAAAGCGACTCGATCAGATCCTGCATTTCAATGCGCGTCAGCGCATCCAGCGCCCCGAGCGGTTCATCCAACAGCAGTAGGCCGGGGCGATGGATCAACGCCCGCGCCAGCGCCACACGCTGTTTTTGTCCGCCGGAGAGAGCGGCAGGCCATTCGCCCGCGCGGTTTTCCAGCCCGACGGCGCTCAACGCCTGACGCGCGTTGTCCCGCCAGTTGCCTTTGAGCCCCAGCCCGACGTTGTCGATCACCGTTTTCCACGGCAGCAGGCGCGCATCCTGGAACATCATCCGGGTGTCATCCTGAATATCCGCCAGCGGCGTATTGCCCGCCAGCAGCTCCCCGCCGTTTGGCGCTTCCAGCCCGGCCAGCAGCCGCAGCAGGGTGCTCTTACCTCCGCCGCTGCGTCCGACCACGGCAACGAATTGTCCGGCAGGGATGTGCAAATCTAAAGCATTCAGAATGGTGTTATCGCCATAGCGTTTGGTAACGCCATTAAGCAGGAGCGGCGTGCCCTGAGTTAAACGAGCCGTATTCATGCGTTGGCCTCCTTCGTGGAATAGGCCGGGTTCCAGCGCAGCCAGCTACGCTCCAGCCACTGAGCGCTGACGTCGGCGAGTTTGCCGAGCAGGGCGTAAAGAATGATGGCAACCACCACCACGTCGGTTTGCAGGAATTCGCGGGCATTCATCGCCAGGTAGCCGATACCGGAGTTGGCCGAGATGGTTTCCGCGACGATCAGCGTCAGCCACATCAGACCGAGCGCAAACCGCACGCCGACCATGATCGACGGCAGCGCACCCGGCAGGATCACGTGAACAAACAGCGCAAAGCCGGACAACCCGTAGCTGCGCGCCATCTCCACCAGTCCGCGATCGATATTACGAATACCGTGCCAGGTATTGATGTAGATCGGGAACAGGGTACCGAGGGCGACGAGGAAAATCTTGGCGCTCTCGTCGATGCCAAACCACAGAATCACCAGCGGGATCAGCGCCAGATGCGGCACGTTGCGCAGCATCTGGATTGAGGTATCCAGCAAACGCTCGCCCCAGCGGGACAGGCCGCTGATGAGGCCCAGCGTCAGGCCAATCGAGCCGCCGATGGAAAAGCCAATCAGCGCGCGCCAGGAGCTGATCGCCAGATGTTGCCACAGCTCGCCGCTGGAACTGAGCGACCAGAATGCCTCCACGACGCCCTCCGGGGAGGGCAAAATGCGGCTCGACAACCATCCCACGGACGAGGCGATTTGCCAGACAATCACGATGCCGACGGGCAGAAACCAGGGGGCCAGCCGCAGCAGCCATTTTTGGGATGGATTCGCCATAGGGACCTCGTTAGCTCTGCGCGACTTTTCGCGGGATAAACTCATTCGCCACGGCTTCGCCCTGAAGCTGGAGCGTGCGCGGCTGCGGGATTTCCGGGATCGCGACGTCCAGGTGCGGGAAGAGCAACTCACCGACCTTGTACGCCTCTTCCAGATGCGGATAGCCGGACAAAATAAAGCTGTCGATACCGAGATCCGCATACTCATTAATCCGCGCCGCCACCGTTGGACCATCGCCCACCAGCGCCGTACCCGCCCCGCCGCGAACCAGGCCTACGCCCGCCCACAGGTTCGGGCTGATTTCGAGATTCTCACGCTTTCCTTTATGCAGAGAAGCCATCCGGTGCTGGCCCACGGAATCGGTTTTCGCCAGCGCGGCCTGCGCTTTGGCAATCGTCTCATCGTCAAGGTGCGAAATCAGACGATCGGCCGCCTGCCAGGCCTCGGCATTGGTTTCGCGCACGATGACGTGCAGGCGAATCCCGAAACGCACTTTGCGCCCGTGTGCGGCGGCTTTGGCGCGAACCAGCTCAATTTTCTCTTTCACCAGTTCCGGCGGTTCGCCCCAGGTCAAATAGAGATCGACCTGCTCGGCGGCCAGATCCTGCGCCACATCGGACGATCCGCCGAAGTAGAGTGGGGGACGCGGCTGTTGTACCGGGGCAAACAGCAGCTTCGCGTCGCGAACGCGAATATGTTTCCCCTCGTAAGTGACGGTCTCACCCTCCAGCAAACGTCTCCAGACGCGGGTAAATTCCGCTGATGCTTCGTAGCGTTCCGTGTGATCGAGGAACACGCCGTCGCCCGCGAGCTCCTGCGGGTCGCTGCCTGTCACCAGGTTAAACAGCGCGCGACCGTTTGAAAGGCGGTCGAGCGTTGCGGCCTGGCGAGCGGCGACGGTCGGGGAGATCACGCTTGGGCGCAGGGCCACCAGGAATTTCAGGCGCTGTGTGACCGGGATCATTGAGGCGGCGACCAGCCATGCATCTTCGCAGGAGCGTCCGGTCGGGATCAGCACGCCGGTAAAACCGATTCTGTCGGCGGCCTGCGCAATTTGCTGCAGATAGCCGTAGTCCACCGGGCGCGCGCCCTCTTCGGTGCCGAGATAATGCCCATCACCGTGGGTCGGTAAAAACCAGAACAGATTCAGACTCATGATTTCGATCCTTCTTTGTCAGAGGGTTGCCAGATGCGGTCGCGAATATCGATTTTCTTCGGCACGAGACGATTCTCGTAAAACAGGTCCGCGGTCTGCTGCTGCAGGACGGCGGTTTTGGCGTCAACGGGTTTGATCACCGTCGTCGGGCGATGATCCAGATAGCTGGCGATCACCGGCTCCGGCAGGCCCATGGTTTTGGCGAGCAGGGCGATGCTTTCCTGGCGCTGGCTCTGGGTCAGCGCGTCCGCCTCGCTAAAGGTATTCAACACGCCCTGAACAAATTCGCCGTTCTTTTCCACATACGGGCGAGCGGCCAGGTAGAACGAACCGGTCTGTTTCAGCGTTTCACCATCTTTCAGCACCCGCACGCCACCCTGCAGCAACGCCGCGGAGTAGTACGGGTCCCAGATTGCCCAGGCGTCGACATTGTTTTGCTGGAACGCCGCGCGGGCATCCGCGGGAGTTAAATAGATGGGCTGAATATCCTTGAACGACAGGCCCGCCTGTTGAAGGGCGCGCAGGAGTAAATTGTGCGAACTGGAACCTTTCTGGAACGCGACTTTATGGCCTTTCAGATCCGCGACGGTTTTGATCGGGCTGTTCTCGGGCACCAGAATCACTTCCGCTTTCGGCTTCGGTGGCTCAACGCCGACGTAGACCAGATCAGCGCCTGCGGCTTGCGCAAAAATCGGCGGAATGTCGCCGGTACTACCCAAATCAATGCTGCCAACGTTCAGCGCCTCAAGCATCTGCGGCCCGGCCGGGAATTCAACCCAAGAGAATTGGGTGTTCGGGTAGCGCTTCTCCAGCAGCTGATGGCTTTTCGCCAGCACCATGCTGACGCTGCCTTTCTGGTAGCCGATGCGCAGGCTTTCCGGCGCGGGTTCTGCCGCCTGTGCCAGCGCAGAGACCGCAACCAGGGCGGTCAAAAGAGTTTTAAACATGGGCGACTCCTTTCAGACGACCAAAGGCGGGGGCCTGCACGTCGCGGCGATGCAGTGCCTGCCAGAAGGTTTCCAGCGCGGTATCGAGGCGCAGGTGTAAGTTGGGGGTGAACTGCGGCTTGTGCTGGTAATCGACAATTTGCGAGTCATCCGCAAACACGCCGTGCAGGATCTCCTGCGCTTTCAGCGCATTCAGAACCGGCTTGAGGGCGTAATCTACCGCCAGCATGTGGGCGACGGTGCCGCCGGTGGCTAGCGGAAGCACCACTTTTCCCTCCAGGGCACGCTCAGGCAGCAAATCGAGCAGGGTTTTTAGTGCGCCCGAAAACGACGCTTTATAAATGGGCGTCGCGACAATCAGCCCGTCAGCGCCTTTGAGCTGCTCAATCAGCGCCTGCAGCGCCGGACTGTCGAAGCGGGCATAAAGAAGATCTTCCGGCTCAAAGTTATGCAGATTCCAGTGACACACCTCCACGTTCAGCGAATTGAGTTGCTCGCGGGCATACTCCAGCAGGGCGCTGGAGCGTGAAGGGAAACGCGGACTTCCGGCCAACGTGATGACGCGCATGTTTGCTCCTTATAACTATTTGTTTGCTTTTACCTAACATTCATAACAATTTTCAGGAGTGTGACATTGCGGGGTGATTCCACTAAATGATTTATCTGAAATTAAAATGCCGAAAATTGCATAAGAAAGAAGCAGAAAGGTAAACGATTGCGCTTTACGAGGATTTTTTGCCGCAGGTCAATTCCCTTTCCCGGCGCGATCGCTGATAATCCGTGTCCGGTTTGCACACCGGAATCCAGGAGAGTTCATGTACTACCCCTTCGTTCGTAAAGCCCTTTTTCAGCTCGATCCAGAGCGCGCTCATGAATTGACATTCCAGCAGTTACGCCGCATTACAGGAACGCCTCTTGAAGCGCTGGTGCGCCAGAAAGTGCAGGAAAAACCTGTCTCGTGCATGGGCCTGACGTTTAAAAATCCTCTGGGGTTGGCAGCAGGCCTCGACAAGAACGGCGAATGCATTGACGCCCTGGGCGCGATGGGGTTCGGCTCCATTGAAGTCGGCACCGTGACGCCACGTCCGCAGGACGGGAATGACAAGCCGCGCCTGTTCCGCCTGGTTGAAGCCGAAGGGTTGATCAACCGGATGGGCTTTAATAACCACGGTGTTGATCACCTGGTAGAGAACGTGAAAAAAGCCCATTTTGACGGCGTGCTCGGGATTAATATCGGCAAAAATAAAGATACGCCGGTGGAGCAGGGAAAAGATGACTATCTGATTTGTATGGAAAAAGTCTATGCCTATGCCGGTTATATTGCGATTAATATCTCTTCGCCAAATACCCCAGGCCTGCGTACTCTCCAATATGGTGAAGCGCTGGACGATCTCTTAAGTGCGATCAAAAATAAGCAGAATGAGCTGCAGAATACCCATCATAAATATGTTCCGATCGCGGTGAAGATCGCCCCGGATCTTTCTGTCGAAGAATTGATCCAGGTGGCCGACAGTTTGGTTCGCCATAATATTGATGGTGTTATTGCGACCAATACGACACTCGATCGCTCCCTGGTTCAGGGAATGAAAAACTGTGACCAAATGGGTGGCTTAAGCGGTCGTCCGGTACAATTAAAAAGCACCGAAATTATTCGCGCGCTGTCGGCGGAATTAAAGGGTCGCTTACCGATCATCGGCGTGGGTGGCATCGACTCCGTCATCGCGGCCCGCGAGAAGATGGCGGCGGGTGCGTCGCTGGTGCAAATCTATTCCGGCTTTATTTTTAAAGGCCCACAATTGATTAAAGAAATCGTTAATCATATCTAATCTTTTCTCCATATCAGACAACCAGGGCTTTATTTCCAGCCCTGGTTGTTTTATATTCCGTCTTTGTTGCTTATTTAGACATTATGGTCTTTTATTATTGATGTTATAAAACGAAGCGACAATTCGGACATTTTAAGAACAGGACGTTGTGGGGAAGGAGAGGAAAATGCGAATAAAACCTGACGATAACTGGCGCTGGTATTTTTGCGATGAGCACGATCGAATGATGCTCGATTTAGCCAATGGCATGTTATTTCGCTCTCGTTTCGCTCGCCGAATGCTGACCCCGGATGCGTTTGCGCCGTCAGGCTTTTGTGTTGACGACGCGGCGCTGTTTTTCTCGTTTGAAGAGAAATGTCGCGATCTGATCCTCTCTAAAGAGCAGCGCGCCGAGCTGGTGCTGAATGCGCTGGTGGCGATTCGCTTCCTGAAACCGCAGATGCCAAAAAGCTGGCACTTCCTCGCTCACGGCCAGTCCTGGTCGCCGATCACAGGTGATGCGGCCTGCGTCAATTTGAGTGATACCTCGGAAGAGGTGAGTTTGCTGGTGGTCGAGCCGGGCGAAAATGCCGCCCTGTGCCTGCTGGCGCAACCCGGCGTGGTGATTGCCGGGCGCACAATGCAGCTGGGTGATGCGATTAAAGTGATGAATGACCGGCTGAAGCCGCAGCTGCGTATGGATTCGTTCAGCCTCGAACAGGCCGTTTAAAGCTCTAGCTGCACAGACGTTTTCGGAATGCAGCTACAGCACAGAATGGTTCCATCCTCGCTTACCGCTGATTTCTTCAGCGCCGTCACTTCGCCATCGACCAGGGTGATGCGACAACTTCCACAGATCCCCGCACGACACGAATAAGGCACGCGGATCCCCGCTTGTTCCAGCTGTTCCAGCAGTACCTGCTGATTATTTCCCGGCAGCGTTTTGCCTTGCCACTGAATGGTCACCGCCGACACCGGCTGGGTGATCGCTTCTGGCTCTTCTTCTTCCTCCGGCCCGTGACCGTAAACTCTTGCCGGTCCCGTTGACAGAATTTCGATCTCATCACCCACGCGGATCACGCCGCTGCTGCGGGGGATCAGGTTCTGGCCAAAATCGACATCGCCGTTATCCTGCGCGGTACGGAAGGATTGCAACGTTTTCAGCGGCTCGCCGGAAGGGTGCTTTTGACCTTTCTCCGGGCTGATAGTCGTGAAGATGCAGCGGCTGCAGGGTTTCACCACATCAAAAATCACGCTCCCAATGCGGATAACCTTCCAGGTGTCCTCTTCCCAGGCCTGTGCGCCGGTTACCACCAGGTTGGGGCGGAACTGCTCCATTTGCACGCTGGCGGAACAGCGGTTTTGCAGATCGCGCAGGGAGGCGTCGTTGGTGAGCAGGTAAGGAAAACCGTCGGCAAAGGAGAGGGGAACCGCTTCGAAACGCTTCACGCGACGCGTCAGTTCCGGTCCGACCCAGCGCAGCTGTACGGCGCGAGAAAAGAAGCCGCTGAGCCAGGTGTTGATCTCTTCGGGGGCGACGCGGGCAGTAAAATGGTTGCCCCAGACTTCGGTGGGCGCATCGACGGCGGCGAAGTCGCTAAAGCGGGCGATCACGCTGGAACCGTCCGGCGCGGTCAGATGTAAGCCATCGTGTAGCGGAGCAGGAGTAAAGCGCACCATCTGCGGGAACTGGCGGGCGGTGATGAAGGTGCCGTCCGGTTCGGTGATCATAAAAATGCGATCAAAGGCGAAGCCGCTGACGTCAGCAAGCGCATGGGTCAGGCCAATGCCGCGCATGGATTTGACCGGATGAATAAAAAGCCTGGATAACGTCGCCACTGTTCACGCCCTCGAACGATTTAAAATAAGCCCTCAACTTTAGGACATAGCGCACATATTAGCTATAATGCGCAGCAATTTTCTACGAGTAATAAGTGACGATATGAATTCTCTGTTTGCCAGTACGGCCCGTGGGCTGGAAGAGCTGTTAAAAACTGAACTGGAAAGCCTTGGCGCGCTGGAGTGCCAGGTGGTTCAGGGTGGTGTCCATTTCGAGGGCGACACACGGCTTATTTACCAGAGCCTGATGTGGAGCCGCCTGGCGTCGCGCATTATGTTGCCGCTGGGTGCCTGTAAGGTCTACAGCGACCTTGACCTGTACCTCGGCGTACAGGCGACCGACTGGACAGAGATCTTCGCCCCAGGCGCAACCTTTGCCGTGCATTTCAGCGGTCTGAACGACGAAATCCGTAATAGCCAGTACGGCGCGCTGAAAGTGAAAGACGCCATCGTCGACAGCTTCACGCGTAAAAACCTCGAGCGCCCGAACGTCGATCGTGAAAATCCCGATCTGCGCATTAACGTGTGGCTCAATAAAGAGACGGCGCACATCTCCCTGGATCTGTGCGGCGAAGGTCTGCATCAGCGTGGGTATCGCGATCGCGCCGGTATTGCGCCGATCAAAGAGAACCTGGCTGCGGCTATCGTGATGCGTTCCGGCTGGCAGCCGGGCACGCCGCTGCTCGACCCGATGTGTGGTTCCGGTACTTTGCTGATCGAAGCGGCGATGATGGCGACGGATCGTGCGCCGGGCCTGCACCGCGGACAGTGGGGCTTTAGCGGCTGGGCGCAGCACGACGATGCACTCTGGAAAGAGGTCAAAGCCGAAGCACAGGTCCGTGCGCGTAAAGGCCTGGCAGACTACACCTCCCGTTTCTACGGCTCGGACAGCGACGCTCGCGTGATTGAACGCGCGCGCAGCAACGCCCGTCGCGCCGGTATCGGTGAGCTGATCGATTTCGAGGTGAAAGACGTCGCCCAGTTAACCAATCCGCTGCCGAAAGGCCCATACGGTACGGTGATCAGTAACCCGCCGTACGGCGAGCGTCTGGACAGCGAACCGGCGCTGATCGCGCTGCACAGCCTGTTTGGCCGCACCATGAAAGACGCGTTCGGCGGCTGGAATCTGTCGCTGTTTAGCGGTTCTCCGGAACTGCTGAGCTGCCTGCAGCTCCGCGCCGAGCGCCAGTTCAAAGCCAAAAACGGCCCGCTGGACTGTGTGCAGAAAAACTACCATCTGACCGAGAAAGACGGCGACAGCAAACCGTCCACCGTGGCGGAAGATTACGCCAACCGTCTGCGTAAGAATCTGAAGAAATTCGAAAAGTGGGCGAAACAGGAAGGAATCGAATGCTATCGCATTTACGATGCCGATCTGCCGGAATATAACGTGGCGGTTGACCGTTACGCGGACTGGGTGGTGGTGCAGGAATACGCCGCGCCGAAAACTATTGATGCGCAAAAAGCGCGTCAGCGTTTGCTGGACATTATCGCTGCGACCATTGGCGTGCTGGGCATCGCCCCGAACAAACTGATCCTGAAAACCCGTGAGCGTCAGAAAGGGACCAATCAGTATCAGAAGATGGGCGATAAGGGTGACTTTATCGAAGTGGGCGAGTACAACGCGCGTCTGTGGGTCAACTTGACGGATTACCTCGACACCGGTCTGTTCCTCGACCACCGTATCGCGCGTCGTATGCTGGGCCAGATGAGCAAAGGGAAAGACTTCCTCAACCTCTTCGCCTACACCGGTAGCGCCAGCGTTCATGCGGGTCTGGGCGGTGCACGCAGCACCACTACCGTCGATATGTCGCGTACCTATCTGGAGTGGGCAGAGCGCAACCTGCGTCTCAACGGCCTGACCGGGCGTCAGCATCGCCTGATGCAAGCGGACGTGCTGGGCTGGCTGCGCGATACCGACGAGCAGTTCGATCTGATCTTCATCGATCCGCCGACCTTCTCTAACTCGAAACGTATGGAAGACTCCTTCGACGTTCAGCGCGATCACCTGCGTCTGATGACCGACCTGAAACGTCTGCTGCGTAAAGGCGGCACCATTATGTTCTCGAACAACAAACGCGGCTTCCGCATGGACAATGACGGGCTGGAAAAACTGGGGCTGAAAGCACAAGAAATCAGCCAAAAAACGCTGTCTCAGGACTTCGCCCGTAACCGTCAAATTCACAACTGCTGGTTGATTACCGCAGTCTGAAAGGAAATATAAATGTCATTAATTAGCATGCACGGCGCATGGCTGTCATTCAGCGATGCGCCTCTTCTCGACGATACTGAACTGCACATCGAAGACAACGAACGCGTCTGTCTGGTAGGCCGTAACGGCGCGGGTAAATCCACGCTGATGAAGATCCTCAACCGTGAGCAGGGTCTGGACGATGGTCGTATCGTTTACGAGCAGGATCTGATCGTTTCCCGTTTGCAACAGGATCCACCGCGCAACGTCGCGGGCAGCGTCTATGATTTTGTCGCCGAAGGGATCTCCGAGCAGGCCGAGTATCTGAAGGGCTATCACGATATTTCGCATTTGGTGATGACCGATCCGAGCGAAAAAAATCTCAACGAGATGGCGCGCCTGCAGGATCTGCTGGATCACCACGGTCTGTGGCAGCTGGAAGATCGCATCAATGAAGTGCTGGAGCAGCTTGGTCTTGAAGCCGATATGGCGCTGGCGTCCCTGTCGGGCGGCTGGCTGCGTAAAGCAGCACTCGGTCGCGCGCTGGTCTGCGGGCCAAAAGTGCTGCTGCTTGATGAGCCGACGAACCACCTGGACATCGAAACCATCGACTGGCTGGAAGGGTTCCTGAAAACCTTCAACGGCACCATTATCTTTATCTCCCACGACCGTTCGTTTATTCGCAATATGGCGACCCGCATTGTCGATCTCGATCGCGGCAAGCTGGTCACCTATCCAGGCGATTACGACACCTATCTGCTGGAGAAAGAAGAAAACCTGCGCGTGGAAGAGCTGCAAAACGCCGAGTTCGACCGTAAGCTGGCGCAGGAAGAGGTCTGGATCCGTCAGGGCATCAAAGCACGTCGTACCCGTAACGAAGGCCGCGTGCGCGCCCTGAAAGCGATGCGTAACGAACGCAGCGAGCGCCGCGAAGTGATGGGCAGCGCGAAGATGCAGGTAGAAGAAGCGTCTCGCTCCGGCAAGATTGTCTTCGAAATGGAAAACGTCAATTACCAGATCGATGGCAAAGTGCTGGTGACCGATTTCTCCGCTCAGGTTCAGCGTGGCGACAAAATCGCCCTGATTGGCCCGAACGGCTGTGGTAAATCCACGCTGCTGAAACTGATGCTCGGCCAGCTGCAGGCTGACAGCGGTCGCGTTCACTGCGGGACCAAACTGGAAGTGGCCTATTTCGACCAGCACCGTACTGAGCTGGATCCGGACAGAACCGTGATGGACAACCTGGCGGAAGGGAAGCAAGAGGTGATGGTTAACGGTAAACCGCGCCACGTGCTGGGCTACCTGCAGGACTTCCTGTTCCATCCTAAACGCGCCATGACGCCGGTTCGCGCGTTGTCCGGCGGGGAACGTAACCGCCTGCTGCTGGCGCGTCTGTTCCTGAAGCCAAGTAACTTATTGATTCTCGATGAACCGACCAACGATCTGGATGTCGAAACTCTGGAACTGCTGGAAGAGCTGATCGACGGCTATCAGGGCACCGTGATGCTGGTCAGCCACGACCGTCAGTTTGTGGATAACACCGTGACCGAGTGCTGGATTTTTGAAGGCGAAGGCCGGATTGGTCAATATGTCGGCGGCTATCAGGATGCGCGCGGGCAGCAGGCGCAATCTTTGGCGACTAAACAGTCAAAATCCAAAACTGGATCGCAAACTCCTGTCGCAAAAGCAGAAACTGTCAAAAAATCGACGGTCAAAATGAGCTATAACCTGCAGCGCGAACTGGAAGGGTTGCCGCAACGTCTGGAAGAGCTGGAAGCGAATCTGGGTACATTGCAGGCTCAGGTTGCTGATGCCTCCTTCTTTAGCCAGCCACACGACTATACTCAGAAAATATTGGCGGAGCTTTCCCAGGCTGAAAAGGCGCTGGAAGAAGCATTTGAGCGCTGGGAGTACCTTGAGGCTCTCAAAAACGGCGCATAAACAGGGATACCCGATGTGTGATCAGCACCATGCCGACCGGCATATTCTATGCTCGCAATGCGATATGCTCGTGGCGCTTCCTGAGCTGGATCACGGACATAAAGCAACTTGCCCCCGCTGCGGGGCAACGCTGACAACTGAGTGGGACGCGCCTCGTGCGCGTCCTACTGCATATGCGCTCGCGGCACTCTTTATGCTGCTGCTCTCTAATCTTTTTCCGTTCATCTATATGAAAGTCGGCGGGATGACCAGCGAAGTAAATTTGCTGGAAATTCCCGGCGTCATGTTCTCGGAAGATTACGCCAGTCTCGGCACCTTCTTCCTCCTTTTCGTGCAAATCGTTCCGGCTTTTTGTCTGGTGGTGATCCTGCTGCTGGTCAACCGCGTCCGAATGCCCGACAGCGTGAAAATTATGCTGGCCAGGGTGCTTTTCCAGCTGAAAAGCTGGGGAATGGCTGAGATTTTCCTGGCGGGAATTCTGGTCAGCTTCGTCAAGCTGATGGCCTACGGCGACGTCGGGATCGGCAGCAGTTTTATTCCCTGGTGCCTGTACTGCATCCTGCAACTGCGCGCCTTCCAGTGCGTGGACCGCCGCTGGGCCTGGGATGATATCGCGCCTGCGCCAACCCTTAATCAGACGGTAAAAGTGGGCGTGCCGGGGATTCGCCAGGGATTACGCTCCTGTTCGTGCTGTACCGCGATTTTGCCTGCTGACCACGAGGTGTGTCCGCGCTGCGGGACAAAAGGGCATGTGCGGCGTAAAAACAGTCTGCAATGGACAATGGCGTTATTGGTCACGTCGATCATGCTGTATCTACCCGCCAACATTTTACCGATCATGATTACGGATCTGCTGGGGGACAAAATGCCCTCGACGATCCTCGCGGGTGTGGTTTTGCTGTGGGGCGAAGGTTCGTATCCGGTCGCTATGGTGATCTTTATCGCCAGTATCATGGTTCCGACCTTAAAAATGATCGCGATTGCCTGGCTGTGCTGGGATGCCAAAGGGCACGGGAAACGCGACAGTGAACGCATGCATCTGATTTATGAAGTCGTCGAATTTGTTGGCCGCTGGTCAATGATCGACGTATTTGTGATTGCCGTCCTCTCCGCGCTGGTGCGCATGGGAGGACTGATGAGTATTTATCCCGCTATGGGCGCGCTGATGTTTGCGCTGGTCGTTGTGATGACGATGTTTGCGGCCCTGACTTTTGATCCGCGTTTATCCTGGGATCGTGAGCCAGAGTCAAGCCATGAGGAAGAGTGAGAGCATGGAAAATAAGAGTGGAGAGGCGAAAGTGCAGAAGGTCAAGAACTGGTCGCCGGTGTGGATCTTCCCCATCGTCACCGCGCTGATCGGAGCCTGGATCCTGTTTTATCATTACAGCCATCAGGGGCCGGAAGTGACGCTGATCACCACCAACGCGGAGGGCATTGAAGGGGGGAAAACCACCATCAAAAGCCGCAGCGTGGACGTGGGTGTGGTCGAAAGCGCAACCCTGACGGACGATTTGACGCACGTTGAGATCAAAGCGCGTTTGCACTCAGGAATGGAAAAGCTGTTACATGGTGATTCCGTCTTCTGGGTGGTCAAACCGCAGGTCGGACGGGAAGGGATCAGTGGTCTGGGGACGTTGCTTTCCGGGGCTTACATTGAGCTGCAGCCCGGCTCGAAAGGCAGCCAGCCCGGAAACTATCAGCTGCTTGATGCTCCGCCTCTTGCGCCGCCGGACGCGAAAGGTATTCGTGTCACCCTCGACAGTAAGAAAGCAGGGCAGCTCAGCCCGGGCGATCCGGTGCTGTTCCGTGGTTATCGCGTAGGTTCCGTGGAAACCAGCACCTTTGATGCGCAAAAACGCGCCATCAGCTACCAGCTGTTCATCAATGCGCCAAACGATCGTCTGGTCACCAACAACGTCCGCTTCTGGAAAGACAGCGGCATTGCCGTGGATCTGACGTCGGCGGGCATGCGCGTTGAGATGGGATCTCTGACCACGCTGTTCGGTGGCGGGGTGAGCTTTGATGTGCCGGAAGGGATGGATCTGGGTCAGCCGGTCGCGCCAAAAACCGCGTTCAGACTGTTTGACGATCAGAAAAGCATTCAGGATGCGCTCTATACGGATCACGTCGACTACCTGATGTTCTTTAAAGATTCGGTTCGTGGCCTGCAGCCAGGTGCGCCGGTCGAGTTCCGCGGTATTCGTCTGGGTACCGTCGGTCAGGTACCGTACTTCGTTCCGGGCCTGCATCAGGTGCTGGATGATGACTATCGCATTCCGGTGCTGATCCGCATTGAGCCTGAGCGCTTGCTGGCCCAGATCGGTAAGGATCAGGATATCGGGGAGCATATTAATCAGCTGATGAATCGCGGATTACGCGGCTCGCTGAAAACCGGCAACCTGGTGACGGGCGCGCTGTATGTGGATATGGACTTCTATCCGAAAGCCCCAGCGATGACCGGTGCGCGCGAGTTCGGCGGATACACGATTATCCCGACCGTCAGCAGCGGCCTGGCTCAGATCCAACAGCGTCTGATGGAAACCCTGGATAAGATAAACAATCTGCCGTTGAATCCGATGCTTGAGCAAGCGACCAACAGCCTGACCGAAAGCCAGGCCACGATGCGTCGTCTGCAAACCACGCTGGATAATATCAACAAAATTACGGCTAACCAGTCGATGCAGCAGCTTCCGCAGGATATGCAGAAAACGTTGCGCGAGCTGAACCGCAGCATGCAGGGCTTCCAGCCTGGCTCGGCGGCGTACAACAAGATGGTGGCGGATATGCAGCGCCTGGATCAGGTCCTGCGTGAACTGCAGCCGGTTTTGAAAACGCTGAACGAGAAGAGCAACGCGCTGGTATTTGAAGCCAAGGACAAAAAAGATCCTGAGCCGAAGAGGGCAAAAGAATGAAAAAGTGGCTATTAATCGTCGGAGCACTGGTTTTAACAGCCTGCAGTTCAGGAAGTGACACCAAGAGCTACTACCAGCTGCCGCTGGGAGCGCAGACGGGCGGGCAAAGCACCGCCAGCCAGGGGCATCGTCTGCTGTGGGTTGAGCAGGTGACCATTCCTGATTCCCTCGCCGGAAACGGCGTGGTGTATCAGACCAGCGAAGTGCAGTACGTGATTGCGAATAACAATCTGTGGGCCAGCCCGCTGGACCAGCAATTACGTAATACGCTGGTGGCGAACCTGAGCAGCCAGCTTCCGGGCTGGGTAGTGGCCTCTCAGCCTCTGGGCAGCGATCAGGACACCCTCAACGTCAACGTGACGGGTTTCCATGGTCGTTACGATGGGAAGGTGGTGATCAGCGGTGAGTGGCTGCTGAACCATCAGGGACAGCTGATTAAGCGTCCGTTCCACCTGGAGCTGAAACAGCAGCAGGACGGTTATGACGAAATGGTGAAGGTGCTGGCGCAGGGCTGGGCCCAGGAATCGGCCAGTATCGCGCAGGAGATTTCTCGTCTGCCATAAGTAAAATTCATCACTCAAAGCCGCCATCCGCGTTTCGCTGATGGCGGCTTTTTTTTCGGTTTTTGTTCAGGCTGTTACTTGTGCCAGCTCACAATTTTTGTACAAATGATCTTCTGTGTAGCTCACAAATATGACACTGGCGTGAATTTTGCGCATTGACGCTGAGGGAGATTCGGGTTATTCGTTATCTGTGTTTGCACGTTTTGCATACACTGTTTTCTTTCCACCAGACCAAAGAATGAGGGAAACGAGGCATGAAGAGACAGAAACGAGATCGCCTGGAAAGGGCTCATCAACGTGGTTATCAGGCTGGCATCGCTGGACGCTCTAAAGAAATGTGTCCTTATCAGACGATAAATCAAAGGTCACAATGGCTGGGAGGCTGGCGAGAAGCCATCGGAGACAGGGTACTTCTTGCTTGATAACGTCTCTTTAAAACAGAAACCTCCGCCATGCGGAGGTTTCGCCTTTCATGCTTAAACGATTTTAAGCAATCATCAGAACGCGGACGTGTCCTGGAACAGACCGACTTTCAGGTCGCTGGCGGTGTAGATAACACGGCCATCAACCAGCACTTCGCCATCCGCCAGACCCATCACCAGACGACGGTTCACAATGCGTTTGAAGTGAATACGGTAGGTGACTTTCTTCGCGGAAGGCAGAACCTGACCGGTGAATTTCACTTCACCCACGCCTAGCGCACGGCCTTTACCTTCGCCGCCCAGCCAGCCCAGATAGAAGCCAACCAGCTGCCACATCGCATCCAGACCTAAACAGCCAGGCATTACCGGGTCACCGATAAAGTGGCAACCGAAGAACCACAGTTCAGGATTGATATCGAGTTCCGCTTCCACGTAACCCTTGTCAAAGTTGCCGCCGGTTTCGGTCATTTTCACGACACGGTCCATCATCAGCATGCTCGGAGCAGGTAACTGCGGGCCTTTAGCGCCAAACAGCTCTCCACGACCAGAGGCAAGAAGATCTTCTTTTGTATAGGATTCGCGTTTATCTACCATGTTCTCAGTAAGCCTTATTTTAGTGAAGCACGCAGGATAGCTAACACGTGTACGCTGAACAAGTCCGATCAGTTCGGACTAAACCAGCTCAGCCAGCGTAACGGCCACGGATAACGATGACGCGCGTCCTGCTGCATGGCCTGAGCAATGCGGTCCTGGATCGCCTGCATCAGCGTCGTTTGGACTTCGCCGTCCCAGACCTGGTTCGTCAGTAAGGGTAGCGCATCCGTAATATCTTCGATGGCCCAGATGCTGAATTGTTCTGCTTCCACGGCATCAAGTACCGCCTGACTCAGACTCAGATGGCGCGCATTTGGCGCAGGGATAATCACCCCCTGTTTCCCGCTAAACCCGCGCTGCTGGCAGATGGAGAAGAAACCTTCGATCTTCTCATTCAGGCCGCCAACGGGCTGGGCGCGACCAAACTGATCGACAGAACCGGTGATCGCAATGCTCTGGTTAATCGGCACATCCGCAAGGGCACTGATCACCGCGCACAGCTCAGCCATAGAAGCACTGTCGCCGTCCACTTCACTGTATGACTGTTCAAATGTCAGCGAGGCAGAGAAGGGGAGCTGTTGTTCCAGCTGCAGCTGAGACATCAGGAAGGCCTGCATGATCATCATGCCTTTCGCATGAATGTTCCCGCCCAGTTCAGCTTTGCGCTCCACGTCAGTAAATTCGCCGTCGCCAATATGAATGACGCAGCTGATACGTGAAGGCTCGCCGAAGGCGCGCGGATGACCAGGGAACTCAATGACGGACAGGGCGTTGATTTGGCCTACGCGCTCGCCTTCGGTTTCCACCAGAATTTGTTCAAGCAGGATCTCATCCTGCATGCGGTCAGCCAGATAGCCTTCGCGCCATTCGCGCTGCGCCAGCATCTGAGCAAATTGCTCGCCGGTAAATTCGCCGGAACCGCTAATGACACCGACTTCACGCAGCTGTTTGCTGATCCACAGCGGGCAAAGCGGCAGGGTTTCCTGATCGCCCGTATCACGCGTTGCTTCACGAATCAGGCCAGTCCAGGCATCTGCCGCAGGCGTTGGCAAAGCGAAACGCTCAGCGACGGCCAGCACCCACTGGCACCATTGCGTCACGTCGTCCGCGTCGGCGATCTGGATGTTGTCTTCAAATTCGCTGTAGACCGCCTGATCGGCGAGCTCCGGTTCCATCTCCTGGAAATCTGCCAGCGATTCGCGATCGCCGGTCAGGATCACTTTCAGTGACAGGGGCATCGACGGAACGGCGACAGGCAGTGGACGAGATTCGTCGTAAGCGACCCAGTCAAAGCGCTGATGCGTCACGATGTTCTTCAGACGCATCCACAGCAGCGGCTGTGCCAGCAGGGTGCGCAGCGAGATAATCAACACACCGCCGTTGGCTTTGTGTACCAGCCCTGGCTGAATGCTCAGCGAACCGTTGAAGTGACGCAGGCAGCCAAATAACTGTTCCGCTTCGGCCCACTCGGCGGTAATGACGTCGCCGGTGGCAGCAAAATTTTCATCAGCAGTTTTTGCGGGTTCGAAAGTGACATCACTTCCCACGATACGATATTGCCCACCAAAAACGTTGTCCGCTTCTGGCTGCAATTGACGCACGGCATCGGCCATCAGCGCCAAATATTCGGCTTCTTCTGGCGCCTTCAGTAACATGAAGGGGGAGGTTGTCCATGGGCTTAACGTTTGCTCCAGCGCGTAATGTAAACGCGGTTGCGTGTCGCTAAGGATGAAGTCGTGTTCTTTTGCGAGGTCTGGCTGTGCAAACAGTTCCTGATAGCTTTCAGTATCCGGAACCAGGTCACGCCATGCTAGTTTCGTAATGGTCAAAGTTGATGTTTTTTAGTTAGATGTAAAGCGGTGGATTATACCGCAAGCGTTGACCCATTCCCACGTGGTATTCGGGATTTCAGAGGGTGAATGCGACGCAAGGCTCTCAGGATATGATTTCTTTTCAGCAGATTGCCAAAAAACTGATATTCTGAACATAGTTACGAGGTAACACTGAGATCGCGATGAAATATCAACAACTGGAAAATCTCGAAAGCGGCTGGAAATGGAAGTATCTGGTCAAAAAGCATCGAGAAGGCGAGCTGATCACCTGCTACATCGAAGCCAGTGCTGCAAAAGAAGCGGTGGATGTTTTGCTGACCCTCGAAAATGAGCCGGTACAGGTCAACGGGTGGATCGAAAAGCACATCAATCCGGCGCTGTTAAACCGTATGAAGCAGACCATTCGTGCGCGTCGCAAACGCCATTTTAACGCTGAACATCAGCACACGCGTAAGAAGTCTATCGACCTGGAGTTTATGGTCTGGCAGCGGTTAGCCGGTTTGGCCCAGCGCAGAGGAAAAACCTTGTCGGAGACGGTGGTGCAGCTGATTGAAGATGCGGAGCATAAAGAGAAATATGCTAACCAGATGTCAACGCTGAAGAATGACCTGCAGGCCATGCTTGGCAAAAAATAGTTTTTCACTTTTCTTCAGGCAATAAAAAACCCCGCATGGCGGGGTTTTTTTATAAGACGATAACTTATGCCGCAGGCTGAGTTACAACGTCTTTGATACCTTTAACTTCGATCTCAACGCGACGATCTGGTGCCAGGCAGTCGATCAGTGCAGCGCGAGCTTTCACGTTGTCACAGGTGTTGCCAGTCACTGGGTTAGATTCGCCCATACCACGTGGGGAGATCTTGTTAGCTGGGATACCTTTAGATACCAGGTAATCAACTACAGACTGAGCACGTTTCTCGGACAGATTCTGGTTGTATGCGTCAGAACCGATACGGTCGGTGAAGCCCAGAACCACTACTGAACCGTCTTTCGGGTCAAGGTTGCTCAGCTGGGTGTACAGCTGATCCAGTGCCTGCTGACCTTCTGGTTTCAGAGTTGCTTTGTTGAAGTTGAACAGAACGTCAGACTTCAGAGTGAAGTGCTTGGTCTGTACTTCTGGAGCTGGAGCCGGAGCTGGAGCAACGATCGGAGCTGCATCTTCCTGCTGGCCGAAACGGTAGGAAACACCTACACTCAGCATGCCGTTGTCAGGACGAACGCCAACGGTAGCACCGTCGCCGATGTTGTTAACCCACTGGTATTCCAGACGAGTAGCGATATCACGGGTCATTGCCCACTCTACGCCACCAGCGAATACTGGGGAAACACCCGTGTCGTGGTCGTCGCCAGCAACGCTGTTGCTGGAGTCAGCGCGCCATACCATGCCGCCCAGACGAGTGTACACGTCCAGATCGTCAGTTACTGGGTAACCCAGTTTAGCGGTCAGCTGAACGCCTTGAGCTTTGAATGCGCCGTTAACTTCGTCGCCTTTGTATGGCATACGACCTAACCAGTCGTAACCCATTTCAAAACCAACATACGGGTTAACCTGATAGCCACCAAACGCACCTGCACCGAGCTGGCTTTCGTGAGTTGGGCCATCGTTGTTCTGGGAGCTGTTGTACCAGCCAGTGTCATGGAACTGAGACCAGCCCAGTTTGCCACCTGCATACCAGGTATTATCTTTCGGAGCGGCCTGCGCTACGGTAGCGAAGCCAGCCAGTGCCACTGCAATCGCGATAGCTGTCTTTTTCATTTTTTGCGCCTCGTTATCATCCAAAAATCGCCATGAAGATCTCGTCGAGAAATCACGGTTAAATCCTTCACCGGGGGGCGAGCTCAAACTAGTAACTCTACCGATATCTTCGGCTTAGACCGAGCACCCCTGGCGATGTAAAGTCTACAACGTACTCGAAAACTTACAAGTGTGAACTCTGTCAGGCATATGAAAAAAAAAGTTCCGTATACGCAATATTTAACATTTTTAGCGAGAATTTTATGCTGTAAAATTAACGGAAACCGCGCCAGACAAGCTTTCTCGAAGTTTTGAGTTGTGGAACTTTTTGCGTCAACGGATGTCAAAAAAAGTTCCAGGAATACTCTTAAATTTACTCAATGATACAAATTTGAGTGAATTTTTAGCCCAGACAGGTGTCCTCTGCCGAGAGTATCGAGACGAACCGGACGCATAATGAACCCTATCGCGTCACCTTCTTCTGCCGCATTCGCCAGGCGAATATGTTCTTCTTCTGTTAATTCTTCTGCCAGCCAGCCAATCACAACGCTGTAGTTCCCGGTGCGCAATGCGCGAACCATCGAATCCACCGTATGACATGGCGCGACCTGGCTGCTCTGCATCATTTTGGTGAGGGGGAGTCCAGATGCCTGTACCCATTCCCGGCTCAACTTCTGCTGCGGCGTCAGCCAGAGCTGCCAGCGCGACTGCTGGCCAAGCTGTTGTAAAAGCGGCAATAAAAGCAATTGTGTCATCATGGGCTGGTCTTCGCGATATACCACTTCACTGATCAAACCGGTAGAGACACGCCCGGCCGTTTTTTGCGCGCCATTGCCAGCGGAAGAGGTAAAAGATGTTAAGCGATTTGCATAGCCTGAAGTGTGCATAATCATTCCAGCCCTGTAGTTACTGTATGAATATACAGTAACCCCTGTACGCCCAAAGATCAACCTCATTTTCGGAAAGCGTCTCGCAAATTTAGTTCGATATTGGCGTGTCCTGCAAAATAATCTTGCCGAGTGACAATAAGTTTTCTATGTTCCTGCTAACGGATCCGGTAGTAAGCAAATGGTGTTGTTACTCTATGATTTATATGGTGAATATCATGAAAAAGATATCTTATGAACGGATCTATACATCCCAGGAATACCTCTCACCTTTGGGTGAAATCCACCATCGGGCTCTCTTTGGTGGATACACATTAGCCGTCGACGAAGCGGTCTTTGCGATGGTCTCTGATGGCGAACTCTATCTGCGGGCGTGTGAGCAAAGCGCCCAGTACTGTGTAAAACAGTCCTCCTCCTTTTTAACCTTACTTAAACGGGGCAGACCGGTTCTGTTGAATTACTACCGCGTGGACGAAGGATTATGGCAGGACCGCGAAAGGCTGTTGCAGCTCTCAAGCTTTGCGCTCGAAGCAGCCCGGCAGGAGCGTTACCAGCGGCATCAGCGGCGGCGACTCAAAGATTTGCCCAACCTGACGTTCCAGATTGAAATTCTCCTGTGTGAGGCGGGCGTCACCAGTGAAGCGATGTTACGGACGCTGGGGGCAGAGGCATGCTGGCTGAAAATCAGAGCCCTGAACCGGCACCTTGGCGTCAAAGTGTTGTTTGCACTGGCCGGGGCGATTGATGGGCTGCATGAGGCGGCGCTCCCGACGATCAGGCGTCGGGAGCTGATGGAGTGGTTTAACGCGCTTCCTGTACTGCCGGAAAATCATTCCGGTAAGTAGCGATTTGCTGCTGCAGGCGGCAAATCTCAGGCAGAAGGGCGATGAGCAGACCGATTTGCTGGAGCACGAGCGGAGCCTTGGTGTCCGCACCGGGGGCGAAATGCGCAATACGCTGGCTAAGTTCATCTATTGCATTTCGCACGCCCGGCTCGTCGACCGGACGGTGATGGAGCGCATCATCGACGTAGCACACAGCATCATCCAGCAGTGCGAGGATGTTCGGATCGGTGAGCTGCTCGCGATGCGCACCCAATGTTGAAATGTAACTGGTGAAGGTGTGGTTCAGACACAGCAGGCGGAAAGCGACTTCACGAATTTCTGCGGTCGCGCGCGGCTCCGTTGACATGTTTGACACCACCGACGCCAGTTCCGCATCGCGATTATGGGCATCACGACGGGCAATGCGATAGGCCAGACGGTTGTCGCGGCCCTGATGGTACTGCTCGAGGATCGCGTCCAGATAGCGGCAGTTGGCATTTATCGCCAAATCCAACGCGCGCGGCAGATTGCGAAAACGCCAGTCCGGCCAGATAAAACTCACCGCAGCCCATGCGATGGCGCAACCAATTAGCGTGTCGATGATGCGCGGCAGGGCGACCTCAAATCCTTCGCCCAGCAGGTTGAAGCACAGCAACACCAGCAGGGTAATAAACATGGTCGCGTGAGCATACTGGACATTACGAAAGGCGAAGAACAGCACACCGGTAATGACGATCAGGATGAGCTGACCTTCTACGGAAGGGACAAAATAGAGCACCGGCAGACCAATGGCGACGCCGACGAGCGTGCCGATCACGCGCAGCGCCAGACGATGGCGGGTGGCGTTATAGTTTGGCTGGCAGACAAACAGGCTGGTGAGCAAAATCCAGTAGCCGTGGTGCAGGCCGGTGATCTGTATAAAGGCATAACCAACGCACAGGACGGCGGACATCCTCACCGCATGGCGAAAGAGGGCAGACTCCGGCGTGAAATTGCGGCTTAAACGCAGCCACATATCCGCGAAGCCGTGCGGGCTGTCGTCCGCGAGCTGGTTTTCCGCTTCGTTACCCTGCATGGAGAGCGCCTGCTCAGACTGGATTGTCGCCAGCTGCGCATCGATGGCGCGCAGATTGTTCAGCAAGAATCCCAGGGCTTTCATCTGTTCTGGCGAGGTGCCGCTGGCCTGCACGCGATCGAGCGCCGCATCAAGATGGCTGAACGCCCGCTCGAAGCGAGGATCGTGCTGGTAAGGAGTTCTTAACAGAATCGATCGCGCCAGCTGCTGGCATGCCTGGGACTGCATCGACAGCAGTCGCTGGAAGCGGAACATCACGTCGCTATAGCGGAACTTCTCGCGCAGGGCAGCGTACTGTACATGCGACGAGCTGGCTCGCTCGTGAATATCCTGAGCCACAAAGTAATAATGCAGCGTTTGTCGGGTGCCGCGCTGACCACGATCGCCGCGCAGACGCGTGAGTAGCGAGGCTTTAGTCTGATTCAGCGTGGTGACCAGCTGTCCGTTGGCCAGCGCCAGATCGTAAAGCGGGGCCTGACTCTCTTCTTCGATGTCCGGGTCGAACAGCCGGGATTTGAGTTCCAGATAGTGCGCCAGCTGTTCATAGCTGCGCGCGAGATTGTCCTGTAGCGGACGAATCGGGAAGATCAGGTGCCCGGTCAGGGTCAGCAGGTTATACCAGATCGCCCCCACCAGCAGCAGAAGCGGCTGTTGATACCACTGGTCGTAAAGGGACACGCCCAGCATGGTGTAGATCGCAATCAGCAGTGCGCCAAAGGCGATAGTCGCGTAGCGCTGTCCCAGCCCGCCCAGCAGAATAAAGCCGGTGGTGGAGATCATCAGACCCAGGGCAAAAAGCCACGGCCAGGGGAAGAGCAACTCGACGGACGCCGAGGCGATGAAAAAACAGATCAGCGTAATCACCAGATTGCGCAGCCGTCCGGCCAGGCGATCGTCAAGGTCGGCCAGCGCTCCTGCCACCACGCCAAGGGTCAGCGGAATGGTCAGCTTAACCTCGCCGAGCCACCAGGGCACGGCTGCCGCGCCGCAAAGCGCGATAAAAATCCTGACGTTATAGAGCCAGGCACTGTTCCATGTGTATCTGCGAAGCAACGGGCTTAGCATAGGGGCGGCGTATCCTTAGTTACTGAAAACGACGGCGGGCATTCGCTTCGCGCGCGGCCTGAGCGACTTCTACCGGCACCACGCGGCGACCGACGGGCCACAGGGCAATCGCGGCGATCTTAAAGTTGGCGATCCCGACCGGGATCCCAATAATCGTAATGCACTGCGTGATCCCGACCGCGATGTGCATCAGGCACAGCCACCAGCCGAAGAAGATCAGCCATAACATATTGAGCAGCGTTCCGCCCGTATTCATCAGGACGCTTTTGCTCTCCGGGTTAAGCTCATCCACATGAACGGCTTCGTTGCCGTAGGGCACCAGGGAGAGTTTAGTGATCTCCCAGCACGAGCGCGTCAGGGGGAGCGTGAAGATCAGAACAATGCTGACCAGCGTGGCAAATAGCCAGGAAAGGGTGGTGGCAAAACCGCCAAGGACAAAATTCAAAATATTCAGAACGGTACGCATAAAGCCTCACTTCCTTTCGATATGATTAAAGCCTGATGATTGTAACGTTTTTTTAGGCTGGAGCACCTGAAAACTGGCGGTTAAACTAATGGGCAAACACTCTCTTCGTGGATCAGGCTGGACATGGAACTAAAAGCGACATCATTAGGCAAGCGCCTGGCGCAACATCCGTACGACAAGGTTGTCCTTCTTAACGCCGGGGTGAAAGTCTCCGGTGAACGCCACGAATATCTCATTCCATTCAATCAACTGTTGGCTATCCACTGCAAACGCGGCCTGGTGTGGGGCGAGCTGGAATTTGTCCTGCCTGCCGATAAAGTTGTGCGTCTGCACGGGACCGAATGGGCCGAAACCCAGCGCTTCCACCATCATCTGAGCACGCTCTGGCAGCAGTGGAGCGCGGAGATGAGTCAGGTGGCTGAACAGGTGTTGCAGCAGGTTCTGGCGGATATCGCCCAGAGTCAGGAGCAAAAGAAATGGCTCACCCGCGCTCAGACCGCCGGAATGCAGCAGCGTATCCGCCAGGCGCTGACGGCGCTGCCGCTGCCCTCGTCTCGTCTTGATGAGTTTGAAAACTGCCGCGAGCCGTGGCGTCAGTGCAAAGCCTGGCTGACGGATATCGACCAAAGCCGACTGGCACATAATCAGGCCTGGACCGATGCGATGCTGGCGCAGCACGCCGAGTTTTTCCAGAATATCGAGTCCTCTCCGTTAAACCCGGCGCAGGCGCGCGCGGTGGTCAACGGGGAACATTCGCTGCTGGTGCTTGCGGGCGCGGGCAGCGGGAAAACCTCGGTGCTGGTGGCGCGAGCCGGATGGCTGCTGGCCCGCGGCGAAGCCACAGCCGACCAGATTCTGCTTCTGGCCTTTGGACGTAAGGCCGCGCAGGAGATGGACGAGCGGATTCAGGAACGTTTACACACGCGGGATATCAGCGCGCGGACGTTCCATGCCCTGGCGCTGCACATTATCCAGCAGGGCAGCAAAAAAGTGCCGGTCATCAGCAAACTGGAAAACGACACTCAGGCCAGACTTTCACTGTTTATCACCACCTGGCAGCAGCAGTGCAGCGAGAAAAAGGCCCAGGCAAAAGGGTGGCGTCAGTGGCTGGAAGAGGAGCTGAACTGGACGGTGCCGGAAGGCAGTTTCTGGCAGGACGAGAAACTGGCGCGTCGCCTCGGTTCACGGCTCGATCGCTGGGTGAGCCTGATGCGCATGCACGGTGGCTCGCAGGCCGAGATGATTGAGAATGCGCCAGAAGAGGTGCGGGCGCTGTTTTCAAAACGCGTGAAGCTGATGGCTCCTCTGCTGAAAGCCTGGAAATCGGCGCTGAAAGAGGAGAATGCGGTCGATTTCTCCGGGCTGATTCATCAGGCCATTATTATTCTCGAAAAAGGCCGCTTCGTTAGTCCGTGGAAACATATTCTGGTGGACGAATTCCAGGATATCTCCCCGCAGCGCGCCGCCCTTCTGGCGGCACTTCGCGCGCAGAACAAACACACTTCGCTCTTTGCCGTGGGGGATGACTGGCAGGCGATTTACCGCTTTAGCGGCGCGCAACTGTCGCTGACCACCGCTTTCCATCACTATTTTGGCGAGGGCGATCGCAGCGATCTCGACACCACGTACCGCTTCAACTCCCGCATCGGTGAAATCGCCAACCGCTTTATCCAGCAGAACCCGCATCAACTGGTGAAACCGCTGAACAGCCTGTCTGCCGGGGATAAGAAAGCGGTGACGCTTTTGCCGCAGGATCAGCTGGAGGCGCTGCTGGACAAGATGAGCGGCTATGTGAAAGCGGAAGAACGAATTTTGGTGCTGGCGCGCTATCACCACCTGAAACCGGCGATACTGGACAAAGCCGCCACCCGCTGGCCAAAGCTTACGCTCGACTTCACCACCATTCATGCCAGCAAAGGCCAGCAGGCAGATTACGTGATTGTGCTTGGGCTGCAGGAGGGCAGTGACGGCTTCCCGGCCCCGGCGCGCGAATCGGTCATGGAGCAGGCACTGCTGCCGGTCGTGGAGGATTTCCCGGACGCGGAAGAGCGTCGTCTGCTGTACGTGGCCATTACCCGCGCACGCCATCGCGTCTGGCTGCTGTTCAACAAAGATGAACCGTCGCGCTTCGTGGATATTCTGAAGAATATAGATGTGCCGGTGGCGAAGAAGCCTTAAAGATTAATGCCGGGCCAGGCGAAGTCGCCGCCCGGCATAAACACTTACTTCAGTCGTTCAGCCAGATAGCGCGGATAATCCGGGATCAGGATCTCAATCGGCGCGTTGAACTGCGGTGACTCAATAATAAAGTCGGCGGTAGAGAGGTTAGTGGCAACCGGAATATTCCACACGGTCGCGAGGCGCAGCAACGCCTTCACATCCGGATCGTGCGGCACCGCGTTCAGCGGGTCCCAGAAGAAAATCAGCACATCAATTTTCCCTTCCGAAATCTGCGCGCCCACCTGCTGATCGCCGCCCAACGGGCCGCTCAGCATAGCATTCACTTCCAGCCCGGTTTCACGCTGGATCAGATTCCCGGTGGTGCCGGTTGCAGACAGATTGTGTTTTTCCAGCAGAGCCTGGTGGCGCTGAACCCAGTTCAGCAGCATTTGTTTACAGTGATCGTGCGCGACCAGCGCGATGTGTTTGCGCTCCGGCAGGGTACGTGTTGTCAGTTCCATAATCTTTTCCGTCAGGTTCAGGTTAACTGGCTACACGATGACGGGAACCGCCTGACGCTGCAAGAGAAAGGGCGAAAAAATGTGGCTCAGGACGAAGGTTGTTGCTTCGCCCACTGTAAAAAACGCGTGCGGGTGTCGGGATCGGCCTGCTGAAACCAGAATTTGAGGCGCTGCTCGGTCAGCGTCTGCGACTGTGGGGGGATCACATCCAGCTCAGACACGCCGGACAGCAGCGTGCTGTCATCTGCCATCATGGTGGCAAACTTGGGCAACGACGCGGTTTTGCCCGCTTTGTTATAGCGTTCCGTGTCCGCTTCGTAATCCAGCCCTTTCGGGGTTTTGGTCAGCGCCAGAATGTCCAGTTTCACCGGGATGGGCATCGCATCGCCGTCCAGCAGCTCCAGTTTTGGCGCGGCTTCAAAGGATTCGGACTCTTTTTCCGTCTCCAGCCGCGGCAGATTAAAATTCACCTGGCTGATTTTCTGCGTGTTAAAGCTCACCACCAGCGGCGGGGAGATGTAGAGGCGCTGCTCGTGGTTGGAGAGGCGAATGTTTTTCTCGATGCGAAAGACAATCTGATGCGGCCCGTTATCCAGTTCGATGCTGTCCGCGCCGCGCAGCAGCGAACTGGAGACTTTTTTGCCGTCGAGGACCAGCAGGTCAATGTCCGTGGATAATCGCAGCGTTGTGGCATAAACGCAGACCGGCATCAATAATGCAATCACAGCAGAGGCAATGCCGGTCTTCATAAGGCGCTCCTGTCGAAAATACTTTCGTCGTAATAATGTATCTAAATTTTTCGATAAACACGTTTACTAACATATAGACATATTCCAGGGTTTTGCCCTCATACAGATGTATGGGATGAATGGTTGCCTGAAGGGCTTTGGCGTACACTTTAAAAAAAGCCAGGAGAAACACCATGAAAGAGAACGAGATTATCGCCATTCTGACCTCGACCCGTACCATCGCGCTGGTGGGCGCGAGTGATAAACCCGATCGTCCCAGCTATCGCGTAATGAAATATCTTCTCGACCAGGGCTACCACGTGATTCCAGTTTCACCGAAAGTGGCGGGCAAAACGCTGCTGGGGCAGCAGGGCTACGCAACGCTTGCCGATGTGCCTGAGAAAGTCGACATGGTGGATGTGTTCCGTAATTCAGAGGCGGCCTGGGGCGTGGCGCAGGAGGCGATTGCGATTGGGGCGAAAACCCTGTGGATGCAGCTTGGCGTGATTAACGAACAGGCGGCCGTTCTGGCGCGCGATGCCGGGTTAAACGTGGTGATGGATCGCTGCCCGGCGATTGATATCCCGCGACTGGGTCTGGCGAAGTAATAAAAAAGCCCGATTGTGGACTGCACCCCAAAAGTTGGACACACAACTGATTAAGGTGCAGTTTTTTATGGCAAAGCCAAAATATTCCCTCGAAACCAGATTAGCTGTCGTCAATCACTACCTTGCCGGAAAAGATGGAACACATCGTACCGCTGAACGTTTTGGGGTTG
>NZ_JASSOT010000016.1 GCF_030238365.1 Lelliottia wanjuensis
CACTACAAAGGCAGGTTCTTTCAGGTAAGGAGGTGATCCAACCGCAGGTTCCCCTACGGTTACCTTGTTACGACTTCACCCCAGTCATGAATCACAAAGTGGTAAGCGCCCTCCCGAAGGTTAAGCTACCTACTTCTTTTGCAACCCACTCCCATGGTGTGACGGGCGGTGTGTACAAGGCCCGGGAACGTATTCACCGTAGCATTCTGATCTACGATTACTAGCGATTCCGACTTCATGGAGTCGAGTTGCAGACTCCAATCCGGACTACGACGCACTTTATGAGGTCCGCTTGCTCTCGCGAGGTCGCTTCTCTTTGTATGCGCCATTGTAGCACGTGTGTAGCCCTACTCGTAAGGGCCATGATGACTTGACGTCATCCCCACCTTCCTCCAGTTTATCACTGGCAGTCTCCTTTGAGTTCCCGGCCGAACCGCTGGCAACAAAGGATAAGGGTTGCGCTCGTTGCGGGACTTAACCCAACATTTCACAACACGAGCTGACGACAGCCATGCAGCACCTGTCTCACGGTTCCCGAAGGCACTAAAGCATCTCTGCTAAATTCCGTGGATGTCAAGAGTAGGTAAGGTTCTTCGCGTTGCATCGAATTAAACCACATGCTCCACCGCTTGTGCGGGCCCCCGTCAATTCATTTGAGTTTTAACCTTGCGGCCGTACTCCCCAGGCGGTCGACTTAACGCGTTAGCTCCGGAAGCCACTCCTCAAGGGAACAACCTCCAAGTCGACATCGTTTACGGCGTGGACTACCAGGGTATCTAATCCTGTTTGCTCCCCACGCTTTCGCACCTGAGCGTCAGTCTTTGTCCAGGGGGCCGCCTTCGCCACCGGTATTCCTCCAGATCTCTACGCATTTCACCGCTACACCTGGAATTCTACCCCCCTCTACAAGACTCTAGCCTGCCAGTTTCGAATGCAGTTCCCAGGTTGAGCCCGGGGATTTCACATCCGACTTGACAGACCGCCTGCGTGCGCTTTACGCCCAGTAATTCCGATTAACGCTTGCACCCTCCGTATTACCGCGGCTGCTGGCACGGAGTTAGCCGGTGCTTCTTCTGCGAGTAACGTCAATCACTGTGGTTATTAACCACAATGCCTTCCTCCTCGCTGAAAGTACTTTACAACCCGAAGGCCTTCTTCATACACGCGGCATGGCTGCATCAGGCTTGCGCCCATTGTGCAATATTCCCCACTGCTGCCTCCCGTAGGAGTCTGGACCGTGTCTCAGTTCCAGTGTGGCTGGTCATCCTCTCAGACCAGCTAGGGATCGTCGCCTAGGTGAGCCATTACCCCACCTACTAGCTAATCCCATCTGGGCACATCTGATGGCAAGAGGCCCGAAGGTCCCCCTCTTTGGTCTTGCGACGTTATGCGGTATTAGCTACCGTTTCCAGTAGTTATCCCCCTCCATCAGGCAGTTTCCCAGACATTACTCACCCGTCCGCCGCTCGTCACCCGAGAGCAAGCTCTCTGTGCTACCGCTCGACTTGCATGTGTTAGGCCTGCCGCCAGCGTTCAATCTGAGCCATGATCAAACTCTTCAATTTAAGTTTGATGCTCGTGAATTAAACTTCGTAATGAATTACGTATGTTCACTCAGAGACTTTGGTATTCATTTAGCGTCTTGCGACGTT
>NZ_JASSOT010000017.1 GCF_030238365.1 Lelliottia wanjuensis
GGTATGAACCGGAAACATGGGTAACACTTTAGACCGGATACATGGGTAACAGTTATAACTGGCATAGAAGAGGAGACTCACTATGCCCTGGACTGAGACCCGACCTATGCAACGCCTTGAATTTATCCGTGCATGCCATGCAGGCGCGGACTCCTTTTCAGCCCTTTGCCGTCTCTTCGGCATCAGCCGCAAAACCGGCTACAAGTGGCTTCAGCGCTTCGAACCTTCTGACCCTTCCTCGCTCTTTGACCGCTCGCGGGCACCCCATTCATCTTCCCGTTCTGTTCCGGATGACATCGCCGGTTATCTGACGGCATTACGGCAAAAACATCCTGACTGGGGGCCTAAAAAACTGCGGATGTGGTGTCTCAACCACGCTGTCGATTTTACCGTGCCCGCGGCCAGCACCATCGGCGATATCCTCAAACGCGAAGGCCTCGTACCGGATAAAAAACGTAAGCGCAGGACACCGGGAAATCGTCAGCCGCTGACCAGGGTCAGTGAAAACAATCAGGTCTGGAGCGCTGATTTTAAAGGCAAGTTCAGACTGCTGAGCAGCGAGTACTGCCATCCCTTCACCCTGACCGATAACCACAGCCGGTATCTCCTGAGCTGTCGCGGAACAGACCGGGAGAGCGAGCCGTTCGTCAGACAGTGCCTGACGGAGGCGTTCCTGGAATACGGGCTCCCGGATGTGCTCAGAACCGACAACGGCCAGCCGTTCGCCGGGACGGGTATCGCCGGATTAAGCCGTCTTGCGGTCTGGCTGATAAAGCTGGGTGTCAGGCCGGAGCGTATCCGGCTGGGACATCCGGAGGAGAACGGACGTCATGAACGCATGCACCGTTCGCTGAAGAGCGCCCTGCGGCATGGCAATACCTTCATGACGATGGAAGAGCAGCAGCGCTGGTTCAGCCATTACCGGGAGGAGTTTAATCATGAGCGCCCACACGAAGCGCTGAACGGCGCAACGCCCGGAACGGTCTGGCAACCCTCAGGCCGACAGTGGGATGGCAGGGTTCCTGAATACGCTTATCCGGCAGGGGGTATGGTCTACAGAGTCAAATCGAGGGGCACGCTGTATATGGGTAAAAAGGGGACGGTGTTCCTGAGTGAAGCCCTGACAGGCGAATACATAATGCTGGAGGAACAGGATGATGGCCTGGAGGCCATCATCTTTAATGGAATAACGCTTGCGTACTACGACCGAAAAACCGAGAGTGTGGTCCGGATAGACTAGAAAGTGTTACCTATGTTCCCGGTCTGATCTGTCACCTATGTATCCGGTCATACA
>NZ_JASSOT010000018.1 GCF_030238365.1 Lelliottia wanjuensis
TGTACGGTCCGGAGACATGGTAGACAGGTGTTCGGGGACATGGTGAACACTATTTAACATCCTTTACCCATGGTGATCGACCTTTTCTTCAGGTCGATCACCCCCACTTTCGTGCTGTACCACCACACCTCATAACAGCCATCTTCAGCCCCTTCCTTCAGCCCCACATGTTCACCCCTGAACGCCTTTCCTGCCTTCAGCGTGACCCCTCTCAGGCTCAGCTTTCCGCTGATATCGACTTTCCTGACCATCACTCCCTCGTCGTATTCCGGGGGTTCAGCGTGACTGTTGTACTCCCGCGCTGATGGCTGATACCGCGAAGCAGGCACTGCCATATCCAGCGAGGTGTGCGGCCGTTCAAGGTTATAGACGTTGCGCCAGTGGTCAAAGGCACGCTGCAGCTCACCACTGTCCGCAAACCACTTCCCCTGCAGGACTTCTGCCTTCAGGCTGCGGTGAAAACGCTCCAGCTTGCCCTGCGTCTGTGGATGATATGGCCGCGAGTGGCCCACCCGGATACCCTGGCGCATCAGCCACAGCTCCAGTGCCGTCCAGGTTCCGGTGGTGTCTCCCCACGGAGCCCCGTTGTCCATCGTCATCCGCTCCGGTAACCCGTAGTGCCTGAACACGTTAATCAGCTGTGACTGCACGGTCTCCCGCCGTTCATCGTCGCAGTGCGCCAGACAGAGAGAAAAACGGGAGTGGTCATCGAGCAGGGTCAGTGGATGGCAGCGTCCGCCCCCAAAGGGAAAATGGCCCTTAAAGTCCATCTGCCAGAGGCGGTTGGGGGCGTCATGTTCAAAGCGGCCGGTGGCCGGAATGCCCGGTGTCGTGCCCGGCAGCAGGCCGTGACGGGCCATCAGGTTATGGACAGTGCTGAAAGCGGGCATCCTGTGTCCCTGGTCTTCGAGCCAGCGCTTAATCTTGCGCGCGCCCCAGCGTTCATGACGGGCATGTGCCAGGCGCAGCAGGTCAGTGATGCCGTCAGATGAGCGGTTCGGGGAATGGTGAGGCGTGCGGGGGCGGTCAGCCAGTCCGAGAGCGCCGTGTTCAGACCAGCGGGCGAGCCACTTGTAGCCGGTGGCGGGCGAAATGCCGTAGTGACGGCAAAGAGAACGAATGTTCGCCCCGTCTTGCGAGGCGAACAGAACAAACTCGGTACGTAATGACATGGTATCTCTCTCATCCCAGGGCATAAGCGACTCCATAAACGGGTTCGTATGCCTTAGTTGTAAGTGTCTACCATGTCCCCGAACAAGTGTTCATGATGTCCCCGGACCGTACA
>NZ_JASSOT010000019.1 GCF_030238365.1 Lelliottia wanjuensis
CATCCAGAATATCGACACCACTTTTCACCAGGCTGGACACGGCAAAATGTCGCAGGTCATGGAACCGGGCAACGCCGAATTCATTCAGCAGGCGTTTCATTACTCCTGACGTGCTGTAATTCAGGCTCAGGCGCTCACCACTACGCCCGGCAATCACCGGCGTATCGGAACCCAACAATGTTTTATCCAGGCATTCATACAAGCCGATCGGCATATCAATGGGGCGGCCCTTGCCTCTTTTCCTTCCCCTGGCAATTCCCCGCGTTGTAAGGTGTTTGTTTACCTGAATTTCATCGATACTCAGATCGCGATATGTCAGCGCCAGCACTTCACTGATACGCAAGGCACACGCCGCCCCCAGCCAGATCGCTATTTTTTCCCGCCTTTCCGCTTTTTCCAGCATGGCGATCACGGTTTCCTCGTCGGGAATTATCCAGGGTCTGTCCGCCTGCTTTTTGGTTTTCTTCACTGGGTTGTGCGCAATCATCCCGACGCGGGTGAGATAGGAAAAAGCCGCACCGATATAATTCAACGCGTGAGGATCTAACCGTTCCGTCAGTTGCCGTGAGGTAATTTTATTCAGGTATTTATCCAGCAGGTCTGCTGGCAGGCTTAACAGGCTGTAGCGGTACCGGTCATAACTGGTCGCCCGGATTTTATTTCGATTCAGCTGATCGCGCTGGTGGCCCAGCCAGAACCATGCCAGCTTCTGCAGCGTCCAGCGCTTCACTGTCTCTGCATTGTCAGCTGTTCGCCAGTCCAGGGCGGACACCTCGAGCTGATACATAAACTCTGCGGCGTCATCGATAACACGGAATTTTTTCCGGCGGCCCGTCATGGCGTCCTCATCCCGATAGTTAACGATATAGCGACGGCGCGCGCCTGTGCCTGTTTCCCGGATAAATGCCATATTTCCCCCTACCTACCCAGCAAAGGCCATTTAAGAGGACGCCAGCCGAAAGCGATCGCGTATTCCTCTTTCCCTACGTCGCGCACCAGCTGAATAAGGATATCTGCGCGGGGTGAGTATCGCATAAGGGCTGCCAGCGCGTCCGCCTGCCTCACTCACGGGTTTCTTGCCTGAAATTCATCAATCTCCGGCCCCGCCAACGCTTTTAATAACTCTTTCGCTGTCATATCCGGGCTGGCATTCCTGAGGCGCTCAAACTCTTCTGCAGCGGCCATACGCAGAGGGGTGTAAATCTGTCCCTCCAGATCAATTAGCTGCCTGTGGGCAGGCATGGCCGTATGATTCTTGCCAATAACCACAC
>NZ_JASSOT010000020.1 GCF_030238365.1 Lelliottia wanjuensis
AGCTTAACCTTCGGGAGGGCGCTTACCACTTTGTGATTCATGACTGGGGTGAAGTCGTAACAAGGTAACCGTAGGGGAACCTGCGGTTGGATCACCTCCTTACCTGAAAGAACCTGCCTTTGTAGTGCTCACACAGATTGTCTGATGAAAAATAAGCAGTAAAAAATCTCTGCAGGCTTGTAGCTCAGGTGGTTAGAGCGCACCCCTGATAAGGGTGAGGTCGGTGGTTCAAGTCCACTCAGGCCTACCAAATTTATCCTGATACTGCGTTGTGAAACGACTCGCATACTTCAGTATGCTTCGCCCTTCCACGCCTTGTCTCAGTCTAAATTACCGGTAATGAGATTTAGCATTTGTGATGGGGTTATAGCTCAGCTGGGAGAGCGCCTGCCTTGCACGCAGGAGGTCTGCGGTTCGATCCCGCATAGCTCCACCATCCTTTTTACTGCGAAAACATAAGAAAACTTCAGAGTGTACCTGAAAAGGTTCACTGCGAAGTTTTGCTCTTTAAAAATCTGGATCAAGCTGAAAATTGAAACGACACGCTGCGTCTGTTCTCCGTAATAAGAACAGAATGACGGTGTGTTCGAGTCTCTCAAATTTTCGCAACAGCGATGATGTTTTACGAAACATCTTCGGGTTGTGAGGTTAAGCGACTAAGCGTACACGGTGGATGCCCTGGCAGTCAGAGGCGATGAAGGGCGTGCTAATCTGCGATAAGCGTCGGCGAGGTGATATGAACCTTTGACCCGGCGATACCCGAATGGGGAAACCCAGTGTGTTTCGACACACTATCATGTCATGAATACATAGTGGCATGAGGCGAACCGGGGGAACTGAAACATCTAAGTACCCCGAGGAAAAGAAATCAACCGAGATTCCCCCAGTAGCGGCGAGCGAACGGGGAGGAGCCCAGAGTCTGAATCAGCGCGTGTGTTAGTGGAACGGTCTGGAAAGTCCGACGGTACAGGGTGATAGTCCCGTACACAAAAATGCACACGTTGTGAACTCGAAGAGTAGGGCGGGACACGTGGTATCCTGTCTGAATATGGGGGGACCATCCTCCAAGGCTAAATACTCCTGACTGACCGATAGTGAACCAGTACCGTGAGGGAAAGGCGAAAAGAAC
>NZ_JASSOT010000021.1 GCF_030238365.1 Lelliottia wanjuensis
GAGTTTCATCTCGACGATGGTGCGCATCGCGGTCTCTGCCAGCGGACGATAGATCACCGTCTGGAAGCGGGCCAGCAGCGCGGGCTGGAAGTGATCGCGCAGGATCGGGCGCAGCAGCTCGTGCAGATCCGCTTCGGTGGCGTCCGGCTGTTCGTCCAGGAGCTGCATCAGGTGATCGCTGCCTAGGTTGGAGGTCATCAGAATAACCGTGTTGCGGAAGTCGATCTCGCGTCCTTCGCCGTCGCGCATAAAGCCGCGGTCGAAGACCTGGTAGAACAGGTTCATCACGTCGCGGTGGGCTTTTTCCACTTCATCGAGCAGGACCACGCTGTACGGACGTTTGCGCACGGCTTCGGTCAGAATGCCGCCCTGGCCGTAGCCGACGTAGCCCGGAGGCGAGCCTTTCAGCTGGGAAACCGTGTGCGGCTCCTGGTACTCGGAGAGGTTGATGGTGATGAGGGATTTTTCCCCGCCGTACATCACGTCCGCCAGCGTCAGGGCGGTTTCGGTTTTGCCGGTGCCGCTCGGGCCGACCAGCAGGAACACGCCCTGCGGGCCATTCTCCGATGTCAGCCCGGTTTTGGAGGCGCGTAGGCGCTGGGCGATAGCGGTCAGCGCCACGTCCTGGCCGACCACGCGTTTGCCGATTTCATTTTCCAGACTCAGGAGTTCGGTCTGCTCATCTTTCATCAGGGAGGAGAGCGGCACGCCGGTCCAGTCGGCGATGACGGTGGCGACGGTGCGCACATCAACGTCCACGGCGATCAGCGGGTTGGTGTGCTGCATCCCGTTCAGCGCCTGTTGCAGGGCGTGGGTTTCGCTCTGGCGGGAGATGTCCTGGCGGGTCTCCAGCAGTTGTTCGGTGAGTTTCAGCTCCTGGCCGTACTGGGTTTCCAGTTCGTCCAGTTCGACAATCAGACTCACCTCTTCGGCTTCTATCGCCGCCAGACGCTCGCCGTGCGTGGAGTGCCCCACCGCCAGGTCTTCCAGCAGCGCCTG
>NZ_JASSOT010000022.1 GCF_030238365.1 Lelliottia wanjuensis
GTCTGGATGTTGATGTCCGCACCGTTGCGACCGTTATCGCCGACTGGACAGGTGTTCCCCTCTCGTCGCTGATGAAAGATGAGCAAACCGAATTACTGACGCTGGAAGAACAACTGGCAACCCGTGTCGTCGGACAAAGTCCCGCCCTGAATGCCATAGCGCAACGCCTGAGAGCGTCAAAAACGGGCCTGACGCCAGAGAACGGGCCACAGGGCGTGTTTTTACTGGTGGGGCCAAGTGGGGTGGGCAAAACAGAGACCGCGCTGGCACTTGCTGACGTTATGTATGGTGGTGAGAAATCGCTCATTACCATCAACCTGTCTGAATACCAGGAGCCGCACACGGTCTCGCAGCTGAAAGGCTCCCCTCCGGGCTATGTCGGATATGGCCAGGGCGGCATTCTCACCGAGGCGGTTCGTAAGCGTCCGTACAGCGTGGTGCTGCTCGATGAAGTGGAGAAGGCCCACCGGGATGTGATGAACCTGTTTTATCAGGTCTTTGACCGGGGCTTTATGCGGGACGGGGAAGGGCGTGAAATCGATTTCCGCAATACAGTGATCCTGATGACGTCCAACCTGGGCAGTGATCAGTTGATGCAGCTGCTGGAGGAGCAACCAGAAGCCACGGAGAGCTGCCTGCATGAATTGTTACGTCCGACCCTGCGCGATCATTTCCAGCCTGCTTTGCTGGCTCGCTTCCAGACGGTGATATACCGCCCACTGGCTATGGATGCGATGCGCACCATCGTAGGCATGAAGCTGGCACAGGTGAGCACGCGTCTGCAACGTCACTACGGCATCTCCACTCACATCGGCGAAAGTCTCATCGACACC
>NZ_JASSOT010000023.1 GCF_030238365.1 Lelliottia wanjuensis
TGTGAACTCGAAGAGTAGGGCGGGACACGTGGTATCCTGTCTGAATATGGGGGGACCATCCTCCAAGGCTAAATACTCCTGACTGACCGATAGTGAACCAGTACCGTGAGGGAAAGGCGAAAAGAACCCCGGCGAGGGGAGTGAAAAAGAACCTGAAACCGTGTACGTACAAGCAGTGGGAGCCTCTTTATGGGGTGACTGCGTACCTTTTGTATAATGGGTCAGCGACTTATATTCTGTAGCAAGGTTAACCGTATAGGGGAGCCGAAGGGAAACCGAGTCTTAACTGGGCGTTAAGTTGCAGGGTATAGACCCGAAACCCGGTGATCTAGCCATGGGCAGGTTGAAGGTTGGGTAACACTAACTGGAGGACCGAACCGACTAATGTTGAAAAATTAGCGGATGACTTGTGGCTGGGGGTGAAAGGCCAATCAAACCGGGAGATAGCTGGTTCTCCCCGAAAGCTATTTAGGTAGCGCCTCGTGAACTCATCTTCGGGGGTAGAGCACTGTTTCGGCTAGGGGGCCATCCCGGCTTACCAACCCGATGCAAACTACGAATACCGAAGAATGTTATCACGGGAGACACACGGCGGGTGCTAACGTCCGTCGTGAAGAGGGAAACAACCCAGACCGCCAGCTAAGGTCCCAAAGTCATGGTTAAGTGGGAAACGATGTGGGAAGGCACAGACAGCCAGGATGTTGGCTTAGAAGCAGCCATCATTTAAAGAAAGCGTAATAGCTCACTGGTCGAGTCGGCCTGCGCGGAAGATGTAACGGGGCTAAACCATGCACCGAAGCTGCGGCAGCGAC
>NZ_JASSOT010000024.1 GCF_030238365.1 Lelliottia wanjuensis
ACCTTGAAATACCACCCTTTAATGGCTGGTGTTCTAACGTAGACCCGTAATCCGGGTTGCGGACAGTGTCTGGTGGGTAGTTTGACTGGGGCGGTCTCCTCCTAAAGAGTAACGGAGGAGCACGAAGGTTAGCTAATCCTGGTCGGACATCAGGAGGTTAGTGCAATGGCATAAGCTAGCTTGACTGCGAGAGTGACGGCTCGAGCAGGTGCGAAAGCAGGTCATAGTGATCCGGTGGTTCTGAATGGAAGGGCCATCGCTCAACGGATAAAAGGTACTCCGGGGATAACAGGCTGATACCGCCCAAGAGTTCATATCGACGGCGGTGTTTGGCACCTCGATGTCGGCTCATCACATCCTGGGGCTGAAGTAGGTCCCAAGGGTACGGCTGTTCGCCGTTTAAAGTGGTACGCGAGCTGGGTTTAGAACGTCGTGAGACAGTTCGGTCCCTATCTGCCGTGGGCGCTGGAGAATTGAGGGGGGCTGCTCCTAGTACGAGAGGACCGGAGTGGACGCATCACTGGTGTTCGGGTTGTCATGCCAATGGCATTGCCCGGTAGCTAAATGCGGAAAAGATAAGTGCTGAAAGCATCTAAGCACGAAACTTGCCCCGAGATGAGTTCTCCCTGACTCCTTGAGAGTCCTGAAGGAACGTTGAAGACTACGACGTTGATAGGCTGGGTGTGTAAGTGCAGCGATGTATTGAGCTAACCAGTACTAATGAACCGTGAGGCTTAACCTTACAACGCCGAAGATGTTTTGGCG
>NZ_JASSOT010000025.1 GCF_030238365.1 Lelliottia wanjuensis
CGACACGCCGGTTATGCGCACGGCCATCAGGCATGTCGTTTGATGCAATTGGTCGGCTGTCACCGTAACCCTGCACGGCAAAACAACTTTCCGGTACGTCCCCGGTATCACGCATCCAGTTACGAACGGCCTCTGCTCTTTGCAAAGACAGAGTCTGATTTAACTGAACGCTGCCGGTATTGTCTGTGTGGCCGCTGACCACGATAAGCCAGCCTGGTCTGGCTTTGATTCCGACCAGCGAGTTGACCAGCATTTTGGTGGAGCCCGGTTTCAACACGGACTTACCGGAATCAAACAGCGACATGCTGTCGAGACGAACAATTTTCGGTACTGGTTTGGGTTCAGGTGCTGGTGGAGGAGTCCAGGTATCGATAGCCTGTTGCAAGGCCAGCCACAGTCGTTGGCCCGGGTAATAGCCCAGGCTGTAACGCAAAGGCTCTCCCTGACGCTGCCAGCGTTCAAGCAGGAGCGCATCCTGCTTCAGGGCGGCCAGTGATTCTGCCTTAGGGCGATAGTGGTTCATCGGGATTGCATTCCAGCGCTGTAAATCGGTGCTCACCTGACGGATCAGGTCACGGTTATTGAGTGCAGAAATACCCAATGCAGTCAGGGCACATAGCCACATCAGCAGGATTATGCGACGGGTACGGTGGCCCCCCTGCACAGTCGATGCAAAAGGAGCCAGCAGCGGCAGAACCGCATCCGGAAACAGACTTGCCGGATCTGTCTGCCCTGGTTTTCGGG
>NZ_JASSOT010000061.1 GCF_030238365.1 Lelliottia wanjuensis
GCCAGCGTTCAATCTGAGCCATGATCAAACTCTTCAATTTAAGTTTGATGCTCGTGAATTAAACTTCGTAATGAATTACGTATGTTCACTCAGAGACTTTGGTATTCATTTAGCGTCTTGCGACGTTTAGAATCCATGTCACTTTGAGTGCCCACACAGATTGTCTGATAAATTGTTAAAGAGCAGTGCAACGCGGCTTTCGCTCACCGTTGCGAGGTCCCGTATAATACGTTTTCCTCATTCAGAGTCAAGCGTTTAATTTCGCTTTTCTCTGTCGGCGTTCATCGCTGAACCCCTGCTGCTACGGCGGCTTGCGTGCCGTTGTTCCGTGTCAGTGGAGGCGCATTATAGGGAGTTATTCTGTGGCTGCAAGTGTAAATCAGAAAATAATGACTAACTGCTCACTTTCCAGGCAAATCATATCCCAGACATTGAGTTTCGCCTGGTTTTTAAACAAAAACGAGCCCCGGAGGGCTCGTTTTTCAGGTTTTGTGAATTACTGCACGGCCACAATTCGGTCTTCGTTCACTTCGAGACGAATGACTTTCCCTGGAATCAGCTCCCCGGAAAGGATTTGCTGTGCCAGTGGGTTTTCGATCTGCTGCTGGATAGCACGTTTCAGAGGACGCGCCCCGTAAACCGGATCGTAACCATTCGCACTTAACAGTTTCAGCGCGTCGTCGGAGATATGGATCTCGTACCCACGCTCTTCGAGACGTTTATACAAACGCTGCAACTGAATCTGCGCAATAGAAGCAATGTGTTTTTCCCCAAGCGGGTGGAACACGACCACTTCATCAATACGGTTAATGAACTCCGGACGGAAGCTATGGCTAACCACGCCCAGCACCAGATCTTTCATATGACCGTAATCCAGCTCACCGAAACGTTCCTGAATCAAATCGGAACCCAGGTTCGAGGTCATGATCACCACGGTGTTGCGGAAATCGACCGTTCTCCCCTGCCCGTCAGTCAGACGACCATCGTCCAGAACCTGCAGCAAGATGTTGAAAACATCCGGATGCGCTTTTTCCACTTCATCTAACAAGATGACGGAATAAGGACGACGACGAACCGCTTCAGTCAGGTAACCCCCTTCTTCATACCCGACATATCCTGGAGGCGCACCGACCAGACGCGAGACGGAGTGTTTCTCCATAAACTCGGACATATCGATACGCACCATCGCGTCGTCGCTATCGAACATAAAGTTCGCCAGAGTTTTACACAGTTCGGTCTTACCCACACCGGTCGGCCCCAGGAACAGGAACGAACCAATCGGACGATTAGGATCGGACAAGCCCGCGCGGCTACGACGAATCGCATTCGATACCGCTTCGACGGCTTCATCCTGGCCGATGACACGGTGATGGAGATCATGCTCCATACGCAGCAGTTTTTCGCGTTCACCTTCCAGCATGCGGGCAACCGGGATCCCCGTCCAGCGCGCCAGTACATCGGCAATTTCCACATCCGTCACTTTATTACGCAGCAGACGCATGGTTTTGCCTTCTGACTGCGTCGCCATCTCCAGCTGTTTTTCCAGTTCCGGAATTTTGCCGTACTGCAGCTCAGACATACGCGCCAGGTCGCCCACGCGACGCGCCTGCTCAATGGCAATTTTCGCCTGCTCAAGCTCAGCCTTGATCGTCTGGGTGCCCGAAAGCGACGCTTTCTCAGCTTTCCACTCTTCTTCTAATTCGGAATACTGACGCTCTTTGTCGTCCAGCTCCTCATTGAGCATATCCAGACGTTTTTTACTCGCCTCATCAGACTCTTTCTTCAGCGCCTGCTGTTCAAGCTTGAGCTGAATGATCCTGCGGTCGAGTCTGTCGAGCTCTTCCGGTTTCGAGTCTATCTGCATGCGAATGCTGGATGCCGCTTCATCAATCAGGTCGATGGCTTTATCCGGCAGTTGCCTGTCAGCGATATAGCGATGAGACAATGTGGCAGCCGCCACAATCGCCGGGTCCGTAATCTGCACATGGTGATGCAACTCATAGCGCTCTTTCAGACCACGCAAGATTGCGATGGTGTCTTCCACCGTCGGTTCAGCCACGAACACTTTCTGGAATCGACGTTCCAGCGCGGCGTCTTTTTCAATGTACTGGCGATACTCATCGAGCGTAGTCGCGCCGACGCAGTGCAGTTCACCGCGAGCCAGAGCCGGTTTCAGCATGTTCCCGGCGTCCATTGCGCCATCGGCTTTACCGGCACCGACCATGGTGTGCAATTCGTCGATGAACAGAATGACATTCCCTTCCTGTTTCGACAGATCGTTAAGCACGCCTTTTAAACGCTCTTCGAATTCACCGCGGTATTTTGCCCCCGCCACCAGCGAACCCATATCCAGCGCCAGCACTCGGCGGCCTTTCAGCCCTTCCGGCACTTCGCCGTTGACAATACGCTGGGCCAGACCTTCGACGATGGCAGTTTTACCGACGCCCGGTTCCCCAATCAGTACCGGGTTGTTTTTAGTACGACGCTGCAGTACCTGAATGGTACGGCGAATCTCTTCGTCACGACCGATCACCGGATCGAGCTTGCCTTGTTCCGCACGCTCAGTCAGATCGACCGTATATTTTTTCAAAGCCTGACGTTGGTCTTCGGCTCCCTGATCGTTCACGCTTTCACCTCCACGCATTTTTTCAATCGCCTGAGTCACACTGGCGGTTGTCGCACCGGATGATTTCAGCAGATCGGTCAGCGTACCGCGTGATTCAAGCGCCGCCAGAACAAAGAGTTCCGACGAGATAAAGTTGTCCCCACGTTTTTGCGCCAGCTTGTCGCAAAGATTCAGCACGCGCACCAGATCCTGAGAAGGCTGAACATCCCCACCGGTGCCTTCCACCTGTGGCAGACGGCTCAGTGCCTGATCGATAGCCGTGCGCAGCTCGCCAGCATTAATGCCAGCAGACGTAAGTAAAGGACGTACCGATCCCCCTTCCTGATTCAGCAAGGCGCTCATTAAATGAAGAGGTTCGATAAATTGGTTGTCGTGCCCCAGTGCGAGAGACTGGGCATCGGCGAGAGCAAGCTGGAATTTATTAGTAAGACGATCCAGACGCATAACTCCTCCCATAACAGGTCAAATTTGCTACTGGAGATTAAATGAGGTCATCCCTCAATTATTCAAGGTTAATGACCTGAATTATGCGAAAAGAAAACGGCGCGTGCCGGATCGTCTTGATTCGTTAGGTTATATCAGCCAAATGAAACTTGCCATACGACCTGTGGTTTTGTCGCGACGATAAGAGAAAAAATCACCCTTTTCGGTGAAGGTACAGCGATCGCCACCGAAGATCTGCGTCACACCGACATTGCCCAGACGCTGACGGGCAAGCTGATAGATATCGGCCAGATATTTATCCCCTGTCGGTTGGAACGCGCTGACGGCTTGCGGATCTTGTTCGATAAAGGCTTCCCGCACTTCAGGGCCGACTTCAAAAGCCATCGGACCGATGGCCGGACCGAGCCATGCGATGATATTGCCTGGAGCATCATCAAAGCAGGCGACCGTCTCTTCCAGCACACCCGCGCACAGCCCCCGCCATCCGGCATGGGCTGCGGCCACTTCGGTGCCCGCACGGTTACAAAACAGAACCGGCAAACAGTCGGCGGTCATCACGGCACAAACTGTCCCGGGCGTATTGCTGTAGGATGCATCGGCGCGTTTAGAAGCATAGGGTTCCCCCGTCAGCTTCAACACATCTTTGCCGTGCACCTGCTCAAGCCATACGGGTTTTGACGGCAAATTCCCTGCCGCAAACATGCGCTTGCGATTCTCTTCAACGTCTTCAGGGTTATCACCACAGTGAGCCCCCAGATTCAATGACGCCCATGCATCGTGACTCACGCCACCCACACGGGTTGAGCTACAGGCTGCCACGCCTGCAGGAATTGGCCACTCCGGGACAATCAGTTTGGTCATAACCAGTCCACTTTATCCTTATGTTCTTCAAAGTCTGCGCGCATCGCAGCGATGAGATCGACCATATCCTGTGGGATTGGCGCATGCCATTCCATTTCGATACCGGTGATCGGGTGATAGAGACGCAGCATCGTTGCATGCAACGCCTGGCGGTCGAATTTACGCAGAGTGCTGATAAACTCTTCCGATGCGCCCTTCGGCGGACGCGGACGGCCACCGTAAACCTGATCGCCCACCAGCGGATGGGTGATATGGGACATGTGCACACGGATCTGGTGAGTACGGCCCGTTTCCAGACGCAGACGCAGGCGCGTATGAATGCGGAAATGTTCCATGATGCGGTAGTGCGTTACCGCTGGTTTCCCCATCGGATGCACCGACATATGGGTACGTTTGGTCGGGTGACGGCTGATCGGCTCTTCTACCGTGCCGCCGGACGTCATGTGACCAATCGCCACGGCCTCATATTCACGGGTGATTTCACGCAGCTGCAGCGACTCCACCAGACGGGTCTGGGCAGGGACTGTTTTCGCGACCACCATCAAACCGGTGGTGTCTTTATCCAGACGGTGAACGATGCCCGCACGCGGTACGTCAACAATCGGCGGATAATAATGAAGCAGCGCATTCAGTACGGTGCCATCAGGATTACCGGCGCCAGGATGCACGACCAGGCCGCGCGGTTTGTTGATCACCAGAATGTCGTCATCTTCATAGACGATTTCTAACGGGATATCCTGCGCCTCGAAGCGGACTTCTTCTTCTATTTCAGCATTGATGGCGACGGCTTCCCCACCTAACACTTTCTCTTTTGGCTTGTCCCATACTTTGCCGTTAACCAGCACGCGCTGGTCAAGAATCCATTCTTTTATGCGTGAACGCGAATAATCAGGGAACATTTCGGCCAAAGCTTGATCTAAGCGTTGACCGAGCTGATTTTCGGAGACTGTTGCGGTGAGTTCTACTCGTTGTGCCATAGACTGCTTCTTCGTTTAACGTTGGGTTTTACGGCTTTGCCGTATAATATAGTGTGCTATTGTAGCTGGTCTTAATCGGGAGCAGGAAAGAGATTCTCCCGGACAAACATTTGAGGAAAGTCAAAACGTCATGACGCGCATGAAATATCTGGTGGCAGCGGCCACGTTGAGCCTGGCTTTGGTGGGCTGCTCCGGTTCAAATGAACAGGTCCCTGACAATCCGCCGAATGAAATCTATGCGACTGCACAACAAAAACTGCAGGACGGTAACTGGAAACAGGCGATAACGCAACTGGAAGCGCTGGATAATCGTTATCCATTTGGTCCGTATTCCCAACAGGTACAATTAGATCTCATCTACGCCTACTACAAAAATGCCGATCTGCCGCTGGCTCAGGCTGCCATCGATCGCTTCATCCGTCTGAACCCGACTCATCCGAACATCGATTATGTCATGTACATGCGCGGCCTGACCAACATGGCTCTGGATGACAGTGCTCTGCAGGGTTTCTTCGGTGTTGATCGTTCTGACCGTGACCCGCAGCACGCGCGTGACGCCTTCAATGACTTCTCCAAGCTGGTGCGTGGCTATCCGAACAGTCAGTACATCACCGATGCCACCAAGCGTCTGGTGTTCCTGAAAGATCGTCTGTCCAAATATGAGTACTCCGTCGCTGAGTATTACACGCGTCGTGGTGCATGGGTTGCCGTGGTTAACCGCGTCGAAGGCATGCTGCGTGATTACCCGGATACCCAGGCCACTCGCGATGGCTTGAAGCTGATGGAAAACGCATACCGTCAGATGCAGATGAACGCGCAGGCTGAAAAAGTCGCGAAGATCATTGCCGCTAACAGCAGCAATACCTGATCGTTCCCCAAATGCAAAACGGCAGCCCAAGGGCTGCCGTTTTTTTATCCATTATGGTCACTCGCAGAAGCGGTTTCGTACCGACCAATCCTATCAACTATGGCCGCAATTCCTGAGTTCGACAAGGTAAAATTCGCCTGTTCCTGTCTTTCCTCACAAAAAAGCTTCCTTGACAAAAAGTGACAAAATAACGTGATTTAGATCACACATTTTGACATTAGGACAGGTATGCTGGAATCACCAAGACGGAAAGACAAGAGGTAAAATTTATGACAATGAACATTACCAGTAAACAAATGGAAATTACTCCGGCAATCCGCCAGCACGTCGCAGACCGTCTCGCCAAACTGGATAAATGGCAAACTCATTTGATTAACCCGCATATCATTCTGTCTAAGGAACCACAGGGTTTTACCGCTGACGCAACTATCAATACTCCTAACGGCCATCTGGTCGCCAGCGCGAAACACGAAGATATGTACACCGCTATCAACGATTTGATCAACAAGCTGGAACGGCAGCTCAATAAAGTGCAACACAAAGGCGAAGCCCGTCGTGCCACCACCTCGGTGAAAGACGCAAGCTATGCCGAAGAAGTTGAAGAAGAGTAATCCTTTAAATTGAGTGTCCCGCTAACGCGCCTCCGGGCGCGTTTTTTATTGACAGGATGAAAACAGTACGGGTACTTTAAAGGTCTCAATCACAGGATGAACTCATGACACACACTCCGTTTTTCTTCGCATTCTTTTTTACCTTCCCCTGAATGGGAGGCGTTTCGTCGTGTGATAAAGAATGCGAAGACGAACAACAAGGCCTCCCACACCGGGGGGCCTTTTTTATTGATAACAATAAACGAAATAGGCAACGCTATGACATCGGAAAACCCGTTACTGGATCTGCGAGTAAAAATCAGCGCACTGGATGAAAAACTGCTGGCGCTGCTGGCCGAACGCCGTACCCTGGCCGTCGAAGTGGGCAAAGCCAAGCTGGACTCCCACCGCCCGGTACGCGACATCGATCGTGAGCGCGATCTGCTGGAGCGACTGATCGAGCTGGGTAAAGCACACCATCTTGATGCCCACTACATCACTCGCCTGTTCCAGCTGATCATCGAAGATTCCGTCCTGACCCAGCAAGCGCTGCTGCAACAACATCTGAATAAAACCAATCCGCACTCCGCGCGCGTGGCATTCCTCGGACCAAAAGGCTCTTACTCGCATCTGGCGGCGCGCCAGTATGCCGCCCGCCATTTCGAAGAGTTCATTGAAAGCGGCTGCGCGAAATTTGCCGATATCTTTAATCAGGTCGAAACCGGACAAGCGGACTATGCCGTCGTGCCGATCGAAAACACCAGCTCCGGCGCCATTAACGATGTCTATGATCTGCTCCAGCACACCAGCCTGTCGCTGGTTGGCGAGCTGAACATTCCGATTGATCACTGCGTACTGGTTTCTGGCTCAACCGATCTCAGCCAGATCGATACGGTCTACAGCCATCCGCAGCCGTTCCAGCAGTGCAGCCAGTTCCTGAATCGCTATCCGCACTGGAAAATTGAGTACACCGAAAGTACCTCAGCGGCGATGGAAAAGGTGGCGCAGGCGAACTCTCCACGTGTTGCCGCGCTCGGCAACGAAGCGGGCGGCGCGTTGTATGGCCTGCAGGTACTGGAGCGCAACCTGGCGAACCAGACGCAGAACATTACCCGCTTCGTGGTACTGGCGCGTAAAGCGATTGATGTGTCCGACCAGGTTCCGGCGAAAACGACGCTGCTGATGGCAACCGGCCAACAGGCAGGTGCCCTGGTTGAAGCCCTGCTGGTGTTACGTAATCACAATCTGATCATGACCAAGCTGGAATCCCGTCCGATTAACGGGAATCCATGGGAAGAGATGTTCTATCTCGATATCCAGGCCAACCTGAAATCAACGTCCATGCAGAACGCCCTGCGCGAACTGGGCGAAATCACCCGCTCAATGAAAGTACTGGGCTGCTATCCGGGCGAAAACGTGGTGCCGGTCGATCCGGTTTAACGTTCGACAAGCCGGCTTTTCTTCATCCCTGCCACGCTGACGGGCAGGGTGAAGATCGCCCCGGAGAGCGGATAGTCCGCCACTTCCTGACTATCCATATTTTCGCGCGTAGTGGTGATAAACAGCGTTTTCATCTCATTGCCGCCAAAACAGACCATCGTCGGGCAACGCACCGGCAGGCGATACTCTTCCAGCTGTTCGCCCTGCGGGGAAAATCGCGCAATACGCCAGCCATCAAACAACGCGCTCCAGTAACAGCCCTCGACATCCATCGCTGCCCCATCAGGAATGCCCTCGCCCTCCTCGAACCGGCGAAACACCTCACGCGCCCCCGGCTCGCCCTGCTCATTCAGCGGCGTACGGTAGATCACGCGATTCGGCGTGTCGGAGGTGAACATCCACCGTTTGTCCGGACTAAACGCGAGGCCGTTGTGCCCGTGAATATCACACTGAATCACTTTCGGCGTCAGGTCGTTATCAATGCGCATCAGCATCGCGCCGTTGTAATCGCCCGGCCCCCAAAACGTGCCGGCATAAAAACGCCCGAGGTGATCGGTTCCGCCATCGTTAAAACGAGCCAGCTGAGGATTCGACGGGTTATCGCAGACTTTACGCTGGAGCAGGCCATGCTTATCCGTCAGCCAGATCGCGTTACGCATCGCGACGATAAACCCGCCCTTTTCGCGTATGGCAAAACAGCCGACCTCTTCATGGAAGGAGAGAACAGAGTGTTGACCAGAAGAGAGATGATAGCGATGAATTTCGCCTTCCAGAATATCGGCCCAATAGAGCGCATTCTCGCTCTCGCTCCAGGTCGGGCATTCCGGTAAGTGCCCGGTGTAATCGAATAAAACCTGCGGTTCAGCCATGACAAATCCCCAAAATAAAAAAAGCCAGCAGTGCTGGCTTTTAGTATATACATCATCGGATTACTGGCGACTATCGTTCGCCTGGCGTAACAGGGTACGGCTCTCGCTCTGGAAGCGCTTCGCGTAATCGCCGAACCAGTGCTCCACCTTGCGGAAACTGTCGATAAACGCCTGCTTATCGCCCTGCTCCAGCAGCGCTATCGCTTCACCAAAGCGCTGGTAGTAGCGTTTGATCAGCGCCAGATTATTCTCTGACGACATAATAATGTCCGCATACAACTGCGGATCCTGGGCAAACAGACGCCCGACCATCGCCAGCTCCAGGCGGTAAATCGGCGAGGAGAGCGCCAGCAACTGCTCCAGCTGCACGTTCTCTTCCGCCAGATGCAGGCCGTAAGCGAAGGTCGCAAAGTGGCGCAGCGCCTGAATGAAGGCCATGTTCTGATCGTGCTCTACCGCGCTGATGCGGTGCAGACGTGCGCCCCACACCTGAATCTGTTCCAGGAACCACTGGTACGCTTCCGGTTGACGACCGTCGCAGTAGACCACAACCTGTTTCGCCAGACTGCCGCTGTCCGGGCCGAACATTGGGTGCAAGCCCAGCACCGGCCCGTTATGGGCTGCCAGCATCGCCTGCAGCGGTCCGTTCTTCACGGAGGCCAAATCCACCAGAATGCAATCTTCCGGCAGAGGCGGAAGTTTGCCGATAATCTCTTCGGTCACATGAATCGGCACGCTGACGATCACCATGCCCGCATCGGCCATCAGCTCTGGCGCACGCGCCCAGTCTTCTTTTTCAAGAATGCGCACCTGGTAGCCAGAAAGCGTCAGCATCTTCTCAAACAGACGCCCCATCTGACCGCCGCCGCCGACGATCACCACCGGACGCAGCGACGGACAGAGGGTTTTAAAGCCCTTATCGTTTTCGCTGGAGTAGGATTCACGCATCACGCGACGCAGGACATCTTCAATCAGATCGGGAGAAACGCCCATCGCCTGGGCCTCATGACGTCGGGATGCCAGCATCGACGCTTCGCGCTCTGGCACGTAAATCGGCAAACCGTATTTACTTTTGACTTCCCCGACTTCAGCAACCAGTGACATCCGGCGCGCCAGCAAATCCAGCAGCGCCTTATCCACCTCATCAATTTGATCGCGTAGTGCGGTCAATTCTGCAACCATAACAAACCTCTTAAGCCAGACGCGTCGCCAGCTGGCCGTTCAAATCTTTGTGGATCTCACGCAGCAGCGCGTCAGTCGCTTCCCAACTGATGCACGCATCCGTGACGGAGACGCCGTGTTTCATGGCGCTGCGCGGCTGTTCGGATGACTGATTACCCTCGTGGATATTACTCTCAATCATCAGACCGATAATCGAACGGTTGCCATCTTTGATTTGCGCGACAACGGATTCCGCTACCGCAGGCTGGCGACGGTAATCTTTATTGGAGTTACCATGGCTGCAATCTACCATCAGAGCCGGGCGCAGTCCCGCCTGTTCCATCTCTTTTTCGCACTGTGCAACATCTGCCGGGCTGTAGTTTGGAGCTTTACCGCCGCGCAGGATCACGTGACCATCCGGGTTGCCCTGAGTTTGCAGCAGGCAAACCTGGCCGGCCTGGTTGATCCCGACAAAACGGTGCGGCATCGCCGCAGCGCGCATGGCGTTGATCGCCGTTGCCAGACTTCCGTCAGTGCCGTTCTTAAACCCAACCGGCATCGACAGACCAGAGGCCATCTCGCGGTGAGTCTGTGATTCTGTGGTGCGCGCACCAATCGCGGACCAGCTAAACAGATCGCCCAGGTATTGCGGGCTGTTCGGATCGAGCGCTTCAGTCGCCAGCGGCAGCCCCATGTTCACCAGCTCCACCAGCAGACGACGCGCGATCTTCAGACCGGCTTCCACATCAAACGAGCCATCCATGTGCGGATCGTTAATCAATCCTTTCCAGCCCACGGTGGTACGAGGTTTTTCAAAATAGACGCGCATGACCAGGTAGAGGCTATCGCTGACCTCCTCTGCTAATGCTTTAAATCGACGAGCGTATTCAATCGCGGTTTCAGGATCGTGTATGGAGCAAGGCCCGCATACCACCAGCAGACGCGGATCGCGACCGGCAATGATGTTGGAGATGGTCTGGCGGGAGTGCTCGATCTGCGCTTCCTGTTCAGAGCTCAGCGGGAATTCCTGCTTCAACTGATCGGGCGTGATCAAAACCTGTTCGTCGGTAATATGTACGTTGTTCAGCGCGTCTTTTTGCATGATGGCGATCCTGTAATGCTCGTTTGCGATAGTGGTTTCCTCGATGAGGTGAACACACAATATCATACCTAGTAAAGATTTCAATCCAAAATACGTAAACATTACGTTACATTAGGCACTTTAAGGCAAAAAACATTCGATTAATCCGTAAACTTAAAATTACACAACGATTCTCTCTTGCCAGGCTATGCTCAAGAAAAAGGAGAATGATTATGCGTCCAACGGTTTTCGCCTTGCTGGCACTATTTTTGACAGGCTGTCAGATTAACCCCTACACCTTCCAGCCCACCTGGACGGGCACCAGCTGGTTCACGGCCGGTAAAGAAGATGCCATGAATGGCGTGTCGATCAAAAGTAACGAAACCCTCGCCGATAATTTCAACGATCCTGACGTTGATCGTAACGAATACCTGCGTGGCTATGCCGACGGGCAGAAAAAAATATGCACTGAGGATTTTGTCTACGCCTGGGGAGTATCCGGGAAAGTATTTCCTGCGAGCTGCGATACAGCAGAAAATGCAGACCTGTTACGCAAATCCTGGCAAAAAGGAATGGATGAAGGGATGCGCGGCTCACGGCTTAATTAATTTAATAACATAACCATTTCATTTAGTTGCGAATAAGATTTAACTTAAGTCACCAAAAATTCCACATAATGACTGTTCAGGTAAACAATGGTATTCTGCCCGCAATATTTAAGGACATATATTTCCAGAGCGGTATGGCGGATTCTGGTGAGACATTTTTTTACGTTCCCTTTGTGCCACCTCATTCTGGCGCTCACGTTATGCCTTGTCGGCGGACAGACTTTCGCCGCAGCCATGACAGAAAAAGACAAGTCAGTGCGTTCCATCGTTTCTGGCATCGTCAGCTACACACGTTGGCCGTCGCTTTCTGGCCAGCCTAAGCTCTGCATCTACTCGTCGTCCCGTTTTACACAGGCGCTCAGCGACAGCGGCTCTGCGGCGTTACCCTACGTTCCGCTGATTGTTCACAATGAGACTGAGGCATTAAATGCCACCTGCGATGCCGTTTATTTTGGAAATGAATCGCCTGCTAATCAACTTCAATTATTCAGGAATTATCAGGGCCGGGCGTTACTATTAATCGCCGAACAAAACCCGGAATGCGTTATTGGCAGTGCTTTCTGCCTGATAATTAATGAAGAAACAGTGAGATTCTCCGTCAATCTGGATGCCCTGTCTCGCAGTGGCGTAAGAGTGAATCCGGATGTGTTAATGCTTGCCCGGAATAAGAAGCATGAATAAGGAACTTTCTACAACGCCACGCCCAACGTTTAAAAGAACGCTGCAGCGTATTAGCATGATTAGCGTGGTTATTACCATGACGCTAATATGGTTATTATTGTGTATTGCTTCGGTTGTGACGCTGAAACAATATGCGCAAAAAAATCTCGAATTAACCAGCGCCACCATGAGCCGCAGCCTGGAAGCGTCGTTAGTCTTTAATGATGCGACTGCCGCCAGCGAAACGCTTGCGACGCTGGGGAAACAGGGCCAGTTTTCCGTCGCCGAGGTGCTCGACGCCCGCCGCAATCAGTTTGCCTATTGGTCGTGGAACCCTGACGAGAATACCGACACGCTGAGCCCCCTGGTCAGCCGCTGGCTGTTCCCTGTCCCGGCAACCCAGCCCGTCATGCATAACGGCAAGGTTATCGGGGAAGTTCGCATCACCGCGCGCGACAGCCTGATCAGCCACTTCATCCTGACCTCATTTGCCGTCCTGACGGGATGTATTCTCTTCGCCGCCTTTGTGGCGTTGACCATCACCCGCTCTTTGCATGACGGGATCGTCACGGCGCTGCAAAACATCACCGACGTGGTGCATGACGTCAAAACGAACCGTAATTTCGCGCGTCGTGTAGAAGACGAGCGCATCGAAGAGTTTCACCGCTTTGGTCTGGACTTCAACAGCCTGCTCGATGAAATGGAAGAGTGGCAGCTCAAACTGCAGGCGCGGAACGCACAGCTGATGCGCACGGCGATGCACGATCCGCTGACCGGGCTGGCTAACCGCGCCGCTTTTCGCAGCAGTATTGCGGCGCTGATGAACGACTCTTCCGCCCAAATGAATTCCGCCCTGTTGTTCCTGGATGGCGACAACTTTAAGCAGATCAACGACACCTGGGGTCACGCGGCGGGCGATTGCGTGCTGATTGAAGTGGCCAGCCGTATGGTGGAGTTTGGCGGGAAACGTTATCAATCTTACCGTCTGGGCGGCGATGAATTTGCCATGATCCTCTACGGCATTCACTCCCCGGAAGACGTTCAGCAGATCTGCACTGCGCTTTCGCAGAAATTCCTTCTGCCCTACGACCTGCACAACGGGCATACGGCAAAAATGTCACTCAGCATTGGATTTGCTCTGGCGTGGGAAAATACCTCCGTTGAGGCATTACTGGAGCAAGCCGACCGCAATATGTATCAGGTGAAACACCAGCGTCCAACATTAATTTCGTAAAAAAAGGAACACGTTATGTTAAGGCGATATCTCGCTCCAGTCTTACTGGCCTCAACGATTCTGGCAGGCTGCCAGGCACCGCCTCAGGGTAAATTCAACGCAGAACAGATCGCGGCGATGAAATCCTACGGTTTTAACGAAATGAACGGCGACTGGTCCCTCGGCCTGTCGGCCAAAATCCTGTTTGGTAAAAACGAATATCAGCTACGACCGGAGAGCGAGCAGCAGATCCAGACCATGGCGACCAGACTGGCCGCAACGGGCCTGGTCCACGCGCGCATGGACGGACATACGGACAACTACGGTGAAGAGAGTTACAACGAATCCCTCTCTTTAAAACGCGCTAACGTCGTGGCAGATGCCTGGGCGAAAGGGGCCAATATTCCGCGCAGCAACCTCACCACGCAGGGATTAGGTAAAAAGTACCCGGTCGCCAGTAACGCAACCTCACAAGGACGCGCTGAAAACCGCCGCGTTGCGGTAGTCATCAGCACGCCTTAGGCCATTATTTGGTGGATTCAGACAGGGACAGAATCGACTGCGCGCGCCAGCGCAGCCAGTCAATCAGCACGAAAAAGGCCAGACTGAACCCCATCACCGGCATCATCATTCCCAGCATCACGCTGATAAACAGCGTCACTCCTCGCCCGCTGGCGGGGAGTGCCAGCCAGCACTGGCAGAGCGTGAGCACCGGATTCCCTGCGGCCTGCGCCGGACGACGCATCCACCACATCCGATATCCCCATGCGATCAACACGCACAGCCCTGCACCGAAGACGATCAGGACCAGCTGATTCACCAGGCCAAACAGGATCCCCATATGGAAATCCACGCCCCAACGCGTTAGTTTTGCCATCAGCGGAAAGTCCGCAAAACGCGTCTGATCGAGGATCTGCATCGAATGCGGATCAACGGCAACGGCATCGACCTGCGTTGGCCAACCCCTGTCGATCTCAGTGACGGTCCATGCCTTGTCTGAACTTTTCGCGGGGCGAATTTCGAGTTTGTTCGCATCAATCCCGGCATTTCTCGCCGCGTGCAGGACGTTATCAAACAGCGTCAGATCCATCGCCATTTCAGGCATCATCATCCCGCCGTGATGCCCGCGATGTTCGGCGTGAGGATCAACGTCTGCCGCGGGACCGTGCAGCTGAGTGTTCACCTGCGGCGTCAGCCAGTTCATTTGCGTGCGCAGCTTATCGACGTTTCCACCCGCCCACTGCGACCAGGTCAGTCCGGTGGCCGAAAACAGCAACATGCCACCCAGCAGCCCCCAGCCGAGCGCGACGTGCACACGACGGCGATTCTGGAACCTGTTATTGATGCGCCGCTTCGGACGGGTGTAAAACCACAGTGCAATTCCGCCCAGAGCTGCGATCCACATCCAGGAGGCGGCCAGCTCGCTATACAGCCGCCCAACATCCCCCAGCATCAGCGAGCTGTGCAGATAGTCGATTTTCTGGCGCAGCGGTAAAATTCCGCTGGTGCCGTAGACCGTGATATCGCCGCGAACCTCCAGACTCACCGGATCGATGAAAATCGCCCGGTTTTCCGACGGTCCAAGCATCGGGTCGGCAAACATCACCCGCGTGGTTTCACCGCCGATAAGACCCGGCCGCACGGCCTGCAGGCGCAGGTCTTCCCCAATCGCTTTTTCTGCCACCGCAATTTGCTCAGCCAGCGGTTGAGCTTCCCCGACGGTGTCGGTATGAAGCGCATGTTGATACAACCTATTTTCGAGCTGCGGCGTCGCCACATAGAGCGTACCCGTCAGCGCAGCGAAAAAAATGAACGGGCCGACAAACAACCCGATATAAAAATGGAGGCGTCGCAGCAGGTTTCCCCATGCTGCGCGTGGCGTAATGGCAGTCATACTTTTCCTTTGTGCAGGCAAAACGTTATCGATGCGCAAAAGCGCATTCTTTATGGTTTACAGGGAAAGAGCAGACAGCAGCGGCGGAGCGCGGGTATCAGGATACAACCAGGGGAAAAAGTGCCAGTGACTGACCGCCTGTCGCGGTGGTTTCACGCGCTGGCGCAGTAATACCGCGCACAGCAGCACAATCAGCGCCAGCATCACGCCCGGCACATGGGCCAGAAGCACACAATAGCCACAGGCTTCGGCGTGATCGAGCGGCATTGAGTGCGACGTCTCGCCATGATGCTCAGCCATCGACATCTGGCTCATATCATGGTGCATCCCCGGCATCGCACTCATGGGATCTTTTTGTAGCGAAATGGAAATGAGAGGTGCCACCACGATCAGCAGGATCGCAAACAGCGCGGTCCAGGCCGCTGCGCGTTTCAAGGCTGACTGATGCAGTGCGTTATTCACTTACCCTCCGCTAGAGAGCGGGTATTGTAAATGATTTATGACGAGAGGGTTAACAAGCGGAGCGGATTTAGATAAAAAAGGGCCGGCCTTGCGGCCAGCCCTTTTAACAGGATGTTGCTTAAGCGAGTCTTAGTTCAGACGCTCTTTGATACGAGCAGACTTACCAGTACGCTCACGCAGGTAGTACAGTTTAGCTTTACGTACAGCACCACGACGTTTGACAGTAATGCTGTCAACTACTGGAGAGTGAGTCTGGAAGACACGCTCAACACCTTCGCCGTTGGAAATTTTACGAACAGTGAATGCAGAGTGCAGACCGCGGTTACGAATAGCGATAACCACGCCCTCGAATGCCTGCAGACGTTTTTTGGAACCTTCAACAACCCATACTTTCACTTCCACGGAATCACCCGGACGGAATGAAGGTACGTCCTGCTTCATCTGCTCTTGTTCAATTTGCTTAATAATGTTGCTCATAATTTAATCTCTTATCCTGGGTAAACTGATATATCGGGAGCGTATTACGCTTGCCCATCATGTTTATGTTGCTGTTGTGCGTGCTCTTTTTTGAACTCCGCCAGCAACCTTACTTGCTCTTCAGTCAGAGCCAGGTTTTCCAGAAGTTCAGGTCTTCTAAGCCAGGTTCGGCCCAGCGACTGCTTCAAACGCCAGCGACGTATCTCGGCATGGTTCCCCGACAGCAATACCGCCGGTACTTCCATCCCTTCTAACACTTCAGGGCGGGTATAGTGTGGGCAGTCCAGCAATCCATCAGCAAAAGAGTCTTCTGTTGCTGAAGCTTCATGGCCCAGTACACCCGGAATAAACCGGGCAACGGAGTCAATCAGCGTCATTGCCGGTAACTCACCACCGCTGAGAACGTAATCGCCGATTGACCATTCTTCATCAATTTCGGTCTGAATTACGCGCTCATCTATCCCTTCATAGCGACCACATACCAGAATCAGTTTCTGATTCGTGGCCAGTTCGCTTACGCCCGCTTGATCAAGCTTGCGTCCCTGAGGTGACAGATAAATCACCTTCGCGCCTTCACCTGCCGCGGCTTTTGCTGTATGGATCGCATCCCGTAAGGGTTGCACCATCATTAACATCCCCGGTCCGCCGCCGTAAGGACGTTCGTCCACGGTACGGTGCCGGTCATGCGTGAAGTCACGAGGACTCCAGCTTTCGATGTTCAGCAGGCCTTTTTTTACTGCCCGGCCAGTTACCCCGTAATCAGTAATCGCGCGGAACATTTCAGGAAACAGGCTAATTATGCCAATCCACATAGCGCCGTCTTTTACCGTTTATCCGGAGAATTTAAAAACCAGGATCCCAATCTACTTCGATAGTTCGCGTAGTGAGATCGACTTTCTTGATAACCTGCCCATCGAGGAACGGAACCAGCCGCTCCTTGATGCCAAATGCATCTTTCAGGTTTGCCTTAATGACGAGAACGTCATTTGACCCGGTTTCCATCATGTCGATGACTTTGCCCAGGCCATAGCCTTCAGTGGTGACCACCTGGCAACCCATAAGGTCTTTCCAGTAGTAATCACCCTCTTCCAGCGAAGGCAGCTGCGATGAATCGACGACAATTTCGCAATTGGTCAGCAGATTCGCCGCATCGCGATCGTCAACGCCTTTCAGCTTGATCACGATATCCTGATTGTGGTGACGCCAGCTTTCCAGCTCGACCGCTTCCCACTTACCACCTTTCTGGATAAACCAGGGCTGGTAGTTAAAAATGCTTTCAGCGTCTTCAGTGGAGGAAAACACTCTGAGCCAACCACGGATACCGTAGCAAGAACCCATTTTTCCCAATACGATCGGTTCAACAGGTGCTTTATTGCTCATCATGACCACCGTGACAGATTAAGCTGCTTTGTTTGCTGCTTTGATAAGCGTAGCAACGCGATCGGAAACAGTAGCGCCCTGGCCAACCCAGTGAGCGATACGATCCAGATCCAGACGGGTTTCTTCTTCAGAACCGCTAGCGATCGGGTTGAAGAAACCAACGCGCTCAATGAAGCGACCGTTGCGTGCATTACGGCTGTCAGTCACAACAACCTGGTAGAACGGACGCTTTTTTGCGCCGTGACGTGCTAAACGAATAGTTACCATAACATCCTCTTGTGTGAATAAAACACAGGGCCCCATCGAGGAACGGAGCCCAGTGTCATATTAAAAGCCCGAAAATTTTACTGATTTCTGGGGAAAATGCAATCAACAGTTACTCAGTCTGCTGTAAATGGCAGGCAAGCCAGGCCAATCAGCGGCCCGGGAAGCCTGGGGGCATCATTCCCTTCATGCCACGCATCATTTTCGCCATTCCGCCCTTCTTCATTTTCTTCATCATGCGCTGCATGTCGTCGAACTGTTTCAGAAGGCGGTTAACATCCTGCACCTGCATGCCGCAACCGGCGGCGATGCGGCGTTTGCGCGACCCTTTGATGATTTCAGGCTTCGCACGCTCTTTCAGCGTCATCGAGTTGATGATCGCCTCCATACGCACCAGCACTTTGTCATCCATCTGCGCTTTCACGTTATCAGGGATCTGGCCCATGCCCGGCAGTTTGCCCATGAGGCTTGCCATGCCGCCCATGTTTTTCATCTGGCGGAGCTGCTCGAGGAAGTCGGTCAGATCGAAACCGTCGCCTTTTTTCAGCTTGCTCGCCAGCTTCTCAGCCTGCGCGCGGTCAACCTTGCTTTCGATATCTTCGATCAGCGACAGCACGTCGCCCATGCCGAGAATACGGGAGGCGATACGGTCCGGGTGGAACGGCTCCAGCGCTTCGGTTTTCTCGCCGACACCGAGGAATTTAATCGGCTTACCGGTGATATGACGAATAGAGAGCGCCGCACCGCCGCGGGCGTCACCGTCCACTTTGGTCAGCACGACACCGGTTAACGGCAGCGCTTCGTTGAACGCTTTCGCGGTATTCGCCGCATCCTGACCGGTCATCGCATCGACAACAAACAAGGTTTCAACCGGATTAATCGCGGCGTGAACCTGTTTGATTTCGTCCATCATCGCTTCGTCGACGTGCAGACGACCGGCGGTATCCACCAGCAGCACGTCGTAGAATTTCAGCTTCGCTTCTTTCAGCGCTGCATTGACGATATCCACGGGCTTCTGGGCAACGTCGGATGGGAAGAAGTCCACGCCGACCTGCTCTGCCAGGGTTTCAAGCTGTTTGATCGCCGCCGGGCGATAGACGTCGGCAGAGACCACCAGCACTTTTTTCTTGTGCTTTTCGCGCAGGAACTTACCCAGCTTACCAACGCTGGTGGTTTTACCCGCACCCTGCAGACCGGCCATCAGCACCACCGCAGGTGGCTGCGCGGCCAGGTTCAGGACCTGGTTCTCTTCGCCCATTGCCGCAACCAGTTCGTTGCGAACAATTTTGACGAACTCCTGACCCGGGGTCAGGCTCTTGTTCACTTCATGACCAACCGCTTTCTCTTTTACGCGGCTGATGAACTCGCGCACAACGGGCAGCGCCACGTCGGCTTCGAGCAACGCCATGCGCACTTCGCGCAGCGTTTCTTTCACATTGTCTTCGGTAAGGCGCCCACGGCCGCTGATGTTGCGCAGCGAGCGCGACAAACGATCGGTTAAATTATCAAACATTGTCTCTCGCCTGAGGTAGAAACGTTAGGTCGCGACAGCGACACGTACATAGAATTTTGCCGGAGTATAACATGAAGGCGTCTTTGTTGTTATGCAACGGTTGGAGCGCGCGTCACGTAACGTTATACTGCTTATCTTTCTTATTAAGACAACTGTCGACGCCTATATGCCTGTTTTCGCACTGATCGCCCTTGTTGCCTACTCTTGCAGCCTTGCGCTGATTATTCCTGGCCTGCTGCAAAAAAACAGCGGCTGGCGGCGCATGGCTATTTTGTCGGCAGTGATCGCCCTGGTCAGCCATGCGTTTGCGCTGGAATCGCGCATTATTCCGGGCGACGGCAGCGTACAAAACCTGAGCGTTCTCAACGTTGGCTCGCTGGTCAGTCTGATGATCTGTACGGTGATGACCATTGTCGCCTCCAAGAATCGCGGCTGGCTGTTACTGCCGATTGTCTACGCCTTCGCGCTGATCAACCTGGCGTTCGCCACCTTCGTTCCCAATGAATTCATCACCCACCTGGAAACCACACCGGGCATGATGGTGCACATCGGTCTGTCGCTCTTCTCTTACGCGACGCTGATCATTGCGGCGCTCTACGCGATGCAACTGGCGTGGATCGACTACCAGCTGAAAAACAAAAAACTGGTTTTCAACCAGGAAATGCCGCCGCTGATGGTCATTGAGCGTAAGATGTTCCACATCACGCAGATCGGTGTGGTGCTACTGACGCTGACGTTGTGTACGGGTCTGTTTTATATGCAAAATCTGTTCAGCATTGAGAATATCGATAAAGCGGTGCTCTCCATCATTGCGTGGTTTGTCTATATTGTCCTGTTATGGGGCCATTATCATCAGGGCTGGCGCGGTCGTCGCGTCGTCTGGTTTAACGTAGCGGGCGCTGGCATCCTGACGCTGGCCTATTTTGGCAGTCGCGTCATACAGCAGTTCGTCGGCTAAGCAACAAAGGAGTTCCCCCTGGAACACATCTCCACCACCACGCTGATCGTTACGCTGATCGTCATGGTGGTTATCTCCGCCTATTTCTCAGGTTCGGAAACCGGCATGATGACCCTCAACCGCTACCGGTTACGTCATCGCGCTAAACAGGGCAACCGTGCCGCCCGACGCGTCGAAAAGCTGCTGCGTAAACCCGATCGCCTGATTAGCCTGGTGCTGATCGGCAACAACCTGGTCAATATTCTCGCCTCTGCGCTCGGTACCATCGTCGGGATGCGTCTTTACGGCAACGCGGGTGTCGCCATTGCCACCGGCGTTCTGACCTTCGTCGTCTTAGTGTTTGCGGAAGTCCTGCCAAAAACCATTGCCGCACTTTATCCCGAGAAAGTCGCCTATCCGAGCAGCTTCCTGCTGGGACCGCTGCTGATCCTGATGATGCCCCTGGTGTGGCTACTGAACATGGTCACGCGCCTGCTGATGCGCATGGTCGGCATTAAAGCCGACGTGGTGATCAGCAGCGCGCTGAGCAAAGACGAACTGCGCACCATCGTACACGAATCCCGCTCGCAGATTTCTCGCCGCAATCAGGACATGCTCCTGTCGGTGCTGGATCTCGAAAAAGTGAGCGTTGACGACATCATGGTGCCGCGCAATGAAATCGTCGGGATTGATATCAACGACGACTGGAAAGCCATCGTCCGCCAACTGACCCACTCCCCCCATGGCCGCATCGTGCTTTATCGTGATTCACTCGACGACGCCATCAGCATGCTCCGCGTACGCGAAGCCTACCGCCTGATGACCGAGAAAAAAGAGTTCACCAAAGAGGTGATGCTCCGCGCCGCCGATGAGCTTTACATCATTCCCGAAGGCACACCGCTGAGTACCCAGCTGGTTAAATTCCAGCGCAATAAAAAGAAAGTCGGCCTGGTGGTCAACGAGTATGGCGATATTCAGGGGCTGGTAACGGTCGAGGATATTCTGGAAGAGATTGTCGGTGATTTTACGACGTCAATGTCGCCATCGCTTGCCGAAGAGGTCACGCCGCAAAACGACGGTTCGGTGCTGATCGACGGGAGCGCCAATGTGCGTGAGCTCAACAAAGCCTTCAACTGGCACCTGCCGGAAGACGACGCTCGCACCATCAACGGTATGATTCTGGAAGCACTGGAAGAGATCCCGGCGTCCGGCACCCGTGTGCGCATCAGCCAGTACGATATTGATATCCTGGACGTGCAGGACAATATGATCAAACAGGTGAAAGTTATCCCGGTCAAACCGCTGCGGGATAGCGTGGCCGAACGGTAATGTTGTAGGCCGGGTAAGCGCAGGCGCCACCCGGCACTACAGCGGCAAATTACGCCTTCGCTTTCGCGACAGTCACCATCGCGGCACGGATCGTACGACCGTTCAGCGTGTAACCTTTCTGCATCACAGCCAGCACATTGCCTGCCGTCACCTCTTCAGATTCCACCATCGCAATCGCCTGGTGGACGTTAGGGTCCAGCGCCACGTTGGTATCGGCAACCACTTCCACACCGAACTTACGCACGACGTCGAGCATGGATTTCAGCGTCAGCTCAAGGCCTTCGACCATCGCCGCCATGTCCGGATTGCCTTTATCAGCCACTTCCAGCGCACGATCCAGGCTATCAATCACCGGCAGCAGCTCGTTGACGAATTTCTCCAGCGCGAACTTATGCGCCTTCTCCACGTCAAGCTCAGTACGGCGACGCAGGTTTTCCATTTCCGCTTTGATACGCAGCACGCTTTCGCGCTCGCGATTTTGGGCTTCAGTTAACTGAGCTTCCAGATTCGCAATTTTTTCATCGCGCGGATCCACCTGCTCAGCAGAAGCATCCGGCTCTACAGCCTCAACTTCTTCGTGCTGTTCCATGATAATTTCTTCCGGGGCTTGCCCCTCAGGCGTTTTCTGTTCTTTACTACTCATGAATTTCTCCGCGTTTTTCTGCATTCATCTCGCTAACTTCGCTTATTATGGGGATCAGTTTCCGGGATTCAAGGGAACAAAGCATATTGTCACCATCATTCGGCACAAGGACCTCCAGAAAATGAATAATCATTTCAAGTGTATTGGGATTGTCGGACATCCACGTCACCCTACCGCGCTGACGACACATGAAATGTTGTATCGCTGGCTGTGCGCGAAAGGTTACGAAGTGATGGTGGAGCAGCAAATTGCGCAGGAACTGCAGCTTAAAAATGTGAAGACCGGTACGCTGGCGGAGATCGGCCAGCAGGCGGATCTCGCCGTCGTGGTCGGCGGCGACGGTAACATGCTCGGCGCCGCCCGCACGCTGGCGCGCTATGACATCAAAGTCATCGGCATCAACCGTGGCAACCTGGGCTTCCTGACCGACCTCGACCCCGACAACGCTCACCAACAGCTGGCCGATGTCCTGGATGGTCACTACATCAGCGAAAAACGCTTTCTGCTCGAAGCGCAGGTTTGCCAGCAGGACTGCCAAAAACGGATCAGCACGGCCATCAATGAAGTGGTTCTTCACCCGGGCAAAGTCGCGCATATGATTGAGTTCGAAGTTTATATCGACGAAGTCTTTGCCTTCTCTCAGCGCTCAGACGGCCTGATTATCTCCACGCCGACTGGTTCCACCGCCTATTCCCTTTCCGCTGGCGGACCGATTCTGACACCTTCGCTGGATGCCATCACCCTGGTGCCGATGTTCCCGCATACCCTTTCGGCTCGCCCGCTGGTCATCAACAGCAGCAGCACCATCCGCCTGCGCTTCTCGCACCGCCGCAACGACCTTGAAATCAGCTGCGACAGCCAGATTGCCCTGCCGATTCAGGAGGGGGAAGATGTCCTGATCCGGCGTTGCGATTACCACCTGAATCTGATTCACCCGAAAGACTACAGCTATTTCAACACATTAAGCTCAAAGCTTGGCTGGTCAAAAAAATTGTTCTAAATTTGCATCCAGCACTTTACTGTATATAAAACCAGTTTATACTGTATGAAAATACAGTTATGGTTTTTCATACAGGAAAACAATTATGCTGGCACAACTGACCATCAGCAACTTCGCCATTGTTCGTGAGCTTGAGATCGACTTTCAGAGTGGAATGACGGCCATTACCGGTGAAACCGGTGCAGGTAAATCTATTGCCATTGATGCGCTCGGGTTGTGTCTCGGCGGTCGCGCAGAAGGCGACATCGTGCGTACGGGCGCTAATCGCGCCGATCTCTGCGCGCGCTTTTCCTTAAAAGATACCCCTGCCGCGCTGCGCTGGCTCGAAGTGAATCAACTCGAGGATGGACGTGAGTGTTTACTTCGCCGCGTCATCAGCAGCGATGGGCGCTCCCGCGGTTTTATCAACGGCACAGCGGTTCCTCTCTCTCAGCTCCGCGAGCTGGGTCAGCTTCTGATTCAAATTCATGGCCAGCATGCGCATCAGCAGCTCATTAAACCTGAACAACAAAAAGCCCTGCTTGATGGTTATGCCGGTGAGTACGCGCTCACTCAGCTGATGGCCGAGCACTATCGCCAGTGGCACCAGAGCTGCCGCGAACTGGCACTGCATCAGCAGCAAAGCCAGGAACGCGCCGCGCGCGCTGAGCTGTTGAACTACCAGTTGAAAGAACTCAATGAATTTAACCCACAGCCGGGCGAATTTGAGCAGATTGACGAAGAGTACAAACGGCTAGCGAATAGCGGCCATCTCATTTCGACCAGCCAACAGGCGCTAAATCTGCTGGCTGATGGCGAAGATATCAACCTGCAAAGCCAGCTCTATACCGTGCGCCAGCAGGTCACTGAACTGGTCAGTCTCGACAGCAAGCTGTCTGGCGTGCTCGATATGCTGGAAGAAGCGGCGATTCAGATTTCCGAAGCGGGTGAAGAGTTGCGCCATTACTGCGAACGCCTGGATCTCGATCCGAATCGTCTGTTTGAGCTGGAGCAGCGTATTTCTCGTCAAATCTCTCTGGCGCGTAAACACTACGTCACGCCGGAAGAGCTGCCGAACTATCACCAGTCACTGTTGGATGAACAACAGCAGCTGGACGATCAGGCCGACTCGCTGGAAACGCTCTCTCTGGCGGTGAATGTTCACCATCAGCAGGCGCTGGCTACGGCTAAACAGCTTCACGAAGTGCGTCAGCACTATGCGCAGGAGCTGGGCCAGCACATCACCGACAGTATGCATGCGCTGTCGATGCCGCACGGCGTCTTTACCATTGACGTCAAATTTGAAGTCAATCATCTGACAGCAGAAGGCGCAGACCGCATTGAATTTCGCGTGACCACCAACCCCGGCCAGCCGTTACAGGCCATTTCCAAAGTCGCTTCGGGTGGTGAACTGTCGCGTATCGCCCTGGCGATTCAGGTGATCACCGCGCGTAAAATGGAAACTCCGGCGCTGATTTTCGATGAAGTGGACGTGGGGATTAGCGGCCCGACCGCTGCCGTCGTCGGCAAACTGTTACGTCAGCTCGGCGAGTCAACTCAGGTCATGTGCGTGACCCACCTGCCGCAGGTGGCGGGTTGTGGGCATCATCATTTCTATGTCTGCAAAGAAACCGATGGTGAAATGACGGAAACCCATATGCACCCGCTGGATAAAAAGGCGCGCCTGCAAGAGTTGGCGCGGCTGCTCGGCGGCAGCGAAGTGACGCGCAACACACTGGCGAATGCGAAAGAACTGCTGGCCGCATAAACTTTTTCGGGATCTCAGGGTCATACAGAACAACAAAAACGCCGTCAGACCGGTTTCAAAGTGGGGCAAGGTCTATTATCATCGGCATATAACATATGAGCCGCGTATTGCTCGGGCCCGAAAAGGAATCAAATCACATGCGCTGTAAAACGCTGACCGCTGTCGCAGCGGTTCTTCTGATGTTGACCGCAGGTTGTTCCACTCTGGAGCGAGTGGTTTACCGTCCTGACATCAACCAGGGGAACTACCTCACACCTAACGATGTGTCTAAAGTTCGTGTCGGCATGACACAACAGCAGGTCGCTTATGCACTGGGAACCCCGATGATGTCCGATCCGTTCGGCACCAACACCTGGTTCTATGTTTTCCGCCAGCAGCCTGGCCATGAAGGCGTGACTCAGCAGACGCTGACCCTGACCTTCAACAGCAGCGGTGTGTTGACCAACATCGACAACAAACCGGCGCTCACCAAAGAGTAAGGTTTCAGAAATGCAAAAGGTGCTCACTGAGCACCTTTTTTGTTTCTTACGCTGTTTCGTACTACTTCCCAGCTTTCTCCGCGCGCTGACGGCGCAGTTCTTTAGGATCGGCAATCAGCGGACGATAAATCTCAACGCGATCGCCATCGTTCAGCGCATCCGTCAGTTTTACCGGACGGCTGTAGATCCCCACTTTATTCTTGCTCAGATCGATATCGCTGCGCAGTTCCAGCAAGCCAGAGGCGCGAATCGCTTCTTCAACGGTGGCACCCTCTTCCAGCTTCACGCGCTGCAGATACTGCTTCTCCGGCAGTGCATACGCCACTTCCACCGTTATTTTAGGCGACACTGTAAACCTCTTTGGCGCGGACCGTGAAAGCCTGGACCATGTTCGAGGCCAGCTCTTTAAAGATGCGGCCAAACGCCAGTTCGATCAGCTTATTAGTGAACTCAAAGTCCAGATGGAACTCGATGCGACAGGCATCTGCGCTCAGAGGCGTAAACTTCCAGCCCCCCATCAGCTTTTTGAACGGGCCATCCACCAGATGCATCAAAATGCTTTGATTATCGGTCAGCGTATTTCGGGTGGTAAACGTCTTACTGATCCCTGCTTTAGAGACATCTACCGCAGCAGTCATCTGCGTCGGGCCAGCGTCCAGCACCCGACTCCCGGTACATCCCGGAATAAACTGCGGATAGGACTGAACGTCATTCACTAACTGGTACATTTGTTCCACACTGTAGGGGACAAGCGCAGTACGACTAATCTGAGGCATAGCATTTTCCATGGTCACACAACGGATAAATAATAACATTTATCCCCTGTTAAAAAAACGCTAAGGCTTATCTCGTGCTAAGATAGCGCGTTGGACCTCACAGGATGCAATCGCAATGAGGTTACTTTTTGAACTCAGATTACCTATGGCTTCACGACACTTATGACGAAGAAAAAAGCACATAAACCTGGCTCGGCAACCATTGCGCTGAACAAGCGTGCCCGCCATGAGTATTTCATTGAAGAAGAATTCGAAGCTGGCCTTGCGTTGCAGGGCTGGGAAGTCAAATCCCTGCGTGCAGGGAAAGCTAACATCAGCGACAGCTATGTGATCATGATTGACGGCGAAGCCTTCTTGTTTGGTGCGAACTTTACGCCGCTGGCCGTCGCCTCTTCGCACTATGTTTGCGACCCAACGCGCACGCGTAAACTGCTGCTGAACCAGCGCGAACTGGCTTCACTCTTTGGCCGCATTAACCGCGAAGGTTACACCGTCGTCGCCCTGTCTCTGTACTGGAAGAACGCCTGGTGCAAAGTGAAAATTGGCGTAGCAAAAGGTAAGAAACAGCACGACAAACGTGACGATGTGAAAGACCGTGAATGGCAGGTCGACAAAGCGCGTATCATGAAGCACGCAGGCCGTTAATTTCTGCCTGAATTTTGTACTTTTCAAAGTGATTTAAGAACTTATCGTTCCACGCTGGCATCACCGATGCCAGTTCTGGTATACTGAGTTCAACACATTGGGGCTGATTCTGGATTCGACGGGATTTGCGAAACCCAAGGTGCATGCCGAGGGGCGGTTTGCCTCGTAAAAAGCCGCAAAAAAATAGTCGCAAACGACGAAAACTACGCTTTAGCAGCTTAATAACCTGCTAAGAGCCCTCTCTCCCTAGCTTCCGCTCTTAAGACGGGGATCAAAGAGAGGTCAAACCCAAAAGAGATCGCACGGATGTCCTGCCTGGGGCTGAAGTGTTAAAACTAATCAGGCTAGTCTGGTAGTGGCGTGTCAATCCGCAGGTGCCAGGCGAATGTAAAGACTGACTAAGCATGTAGTACCGAGGATGTAGGAATTTCGGACGGGGGTTCAAATCCCCCCAGCTCCACCAAAAATTCTTGGTTGAAGGTCACCAGAGCCTGATACGAAGTCCTGAAAGCCCGCACGGCGCAAGCCTGCGGGCTTTTTTGTGGCTAAAATCTGTCACGAGAGTTTAAAACCGAACCTCAAAGGCAACTCAGCCTGACACTTCATAGACCATTAACGGTTATCTCAAATAACATAATTGCCAATAATCAATTCATCACTACAGGCGTAATATTTCGATCGTTAATGCGCTTTTCACTGTGCCTTGAGTTGGCGTTTGCCCGGATAATTTCACCAGACCCAGTCCAACAATCGTATTATAAAGATTGGCGCGGAAATAATCGGTGTTCACATTCACCACATTACCTTCCTGATCGTAAACACCGACGCCGACACCCTGAGCGGCCCCTTCGGTTGTATCGGTATTTGCCAGAACTTTTCCGGTCGCTTCATCGGCAGTCCCGACAAATTTATAGGCAATGCGGCTATCCAGCAGCAAATTGTGGCACCCCTGATCACCGGTTACGGACAGTGAAACCCCTTCATCGGGTGTCGTTTTTACGCCCTGCTCGCGCAGGTTTGTCACATCAGTACTTAGATTAACCAGTGCTTTAGAGACATTCACCGTACACGACGCGCTGGTGTCAGGAGTTCCCGTGACATTACCGGCAATATCGATGGTGGCAGATGTATCTATATCTTCAGCATGTGCCGTCGCCATCACAAACAGTGCTGAAATAGCTAAACCTAAAATGCGCTTGTTCATATACAATCCTTATATATTTAATATTTAAAATAGGCGAAATACACTAACTCTTGATGCACAATGTATTTCCCTATTGAATTTAAAGGCGTTTACACCGAATCCGAGAATATAATATTGCGGTGATTGTGTGTCTTACGGACGCGGGTATTTGATCCATTTCTGGATTAAATAAAGGGGAGGTTATCCTGGGCTAAAGAGTTATTGCGCCCGAACGGGCGCTTGCGTTAAAAATCTCTAAACGAGGACGGTCTTCTACAAATTCGCCATCTCATACTTCTTAATCTTCCGATACAGCGTCGCAATCCCAATCCCCAGCTCATCCGCAGCCTGTTTTTTATTGCTGTTACGACTCAGCGCGCCGCGGATCATCTGCCGCTCCATCTCCTCCAGCACTGTCACGCTCTCATCCTCGCAAGTCGTACTCGATCCAGGCAATTGAACCTCGCCAACTCTCCTGCTGCTCACCAGATTTGGCGGCAGTAATGAGATATCAATCACGCTACCGGACGGCACGACGTTCACCAGGTACTCGATCAAATTGCTCAATTCACGAATGTTGCCGGGCCACTGGTACTCTTTCAGAAAAGCGATAACGTCGGGTGCGACGCCGGGATAGACCAGGTTCAGGCGACGGGTATGCAGATGCAGGAAATAGTGGATCAGCAGCTCGATATCCTCCTGCCGCTCACGCAGCGGCGGCAGATTAAGCGGAATGACATTCAGGCGGTAGTAAAGATCCTCGCGAAACTTCCCGTTGCTAATGAGTTGCTCGAGATTCTGATTGGTGGCCGAAATAATGCGGATATCCACCGGCAGCGGATGGCTGGCCCCGACTGGCTGAATCTCCCGAGACTCTATAGTGCGCAGCAGTTTGGCCTGCAGCGATAGCTGCATATCACCAATTTCATCGAGGAACAGCGTCCCATGATTCGCCGCCTGAATCAGTCCGGTTTTACCGTTGGCGAGCGCCCCAGTAAAGGCGCCCTTCACGTAGCCAAACAGTTCGCTCTCCAGCAGCTGCTCCGGGATAGCGGCGCAGTTGATGGCGATAAACGGCTGGTCCCGACGGTCGCTCAGCTTATGAATCGCACGGGCGACCACCTCTTTACCAGTGCCACTCTCTCCGGCAATCATTACGCTGGAAGGGCTCGGCGCGACGCGGCTCATGAGCGTTTTTAACTGCCGCATCGGCGGACACTCCCCCACCATGGCCTCAATCTGCGGCCCCTCCTGAACATGATTCAAATCAGTAGAAGAGTGAGACTGATGAAACGCCATCAAAAACAGCCACTGATCCTGCACCGCATGCAGCTGGCCGATAATCAGCTCCTTCTTATCCTCAATGGAGATGACGTGCTGCATGTGGCCGTGTCTGAAGTTACCTTCAAAAGTCAGAGGGCTGAAATGGATGCTTTTTCCCATAATATTGTTGTGTGTGGCGCCCATGATCTTTAACGCCACCTGATTCGCACAGATGACTTTCTGATCGCGCCCCACCACCAGAACGCCCTGATCCATATTTTCAATCATAGTGGTGAAGAGCTTCTGAATATTGTCGCTGCCCGCCTGATCTTGTAAAAGACGAGCAACAAATATGGAAGAGATATGTCGAACGTAATCAGAAAACGCCTGAATATTGTCATTAATTCGCTCCTGCTGCTCGCAGGTCAGCGCCACCAGGCTAATGACTCCCACACATTGATCCTGGTATATTACCGGCGTTCCCAAAAACGCCTTCTCTTTACAATTCTCTTTATGGGAGCAATCGGTACACAGGGGATCGAAACGCGAATGCGTCACCACCTTCTCTTTTTTTGTTTCTATTATGTAACATAATAACCGGGAGTTTTTGCTGAGTTTTCTCCCCAGAAATTTACCATACGCCCCCGTTCCGGCGACCCTACACAAAGTATTATCAACAATCTCCACCTCAAGCTGCAGCACGCTTGAGAGCATCCTTGCAAACTGTTGAATAGTAGGCTGAATTTGCATAAGAATAGAGGGTGTATTAGAGGAAGTCATAATCAACCTTTTCATATTGTGCATCGGGCGACATATCCGAAAGCGTCATGCCACGTCTTTTCCACAATGATACTACGCTCTCTTTAGCAGGAATTGACATAGAGAGTTTTGTTTCCCGCTTCGTAGCCAAAAATATGCAGCCCTTATCACATTTTCATATCATTATGATATTTAGCACCGGCCTTTTATCAATTTCGCGAAGAGACTCAGCCTAATTTCACTTGATCAACCAGACCCATTGTATTGCCATTAAACATCCTCCTGACTCTCTCGCCTGGTATTACATACGTCTCAAACAAATTCGTGATTAGCTTCGCAAAATCATCACCCTTTCACGCCTGACAGTTCTGCAATTTAGATCTGGCGCACTAATTGCTTGTTGTGCATTAGCGCTGGCTGTCGCTATTTCGGTACCCCCGCACATCCGACCGCACAGCAATCATTAAGCTCGTTACTTACAATCAGGATTGAAAATGAAAACTGTCAACGAATTGATTAAGGATATCAATCAGCTTAATTCTCACCTCCATGAGAAGGATTTCCTGCTGACGTGGGAGCAATCTCCGGATGAGCTGAAACAGGTGCTGGATGTCGCCGCGGCGCTCAAAGGGCTGCGCGCCGAAAACATCGCCACCAAAGTGTTCAACAGCGGACTGGGGATTTCCGTTTTCCGCGATAACTCAACGCGCACCCGCTTCTCCTACGCCTCGGCGTTAAACCTGTTAGGCCTTGCTCAGCAGGATCTCGACGAAGGGAAATCGCAAATCGCCCACGGGGAAACGGTTCGCGAAACGGCCAACATGATCTCCTTCTGCGCGGACGCCATCGGGATCCGTGATGACATGTATCTCGGCGCGGGTAACGCCTATATGCGTGAAGTCGGCGAAGCCCTGGACGACGGCCACCAGCAGGGCGTTCTTCCGCAGCGTCCAGCGCTGATCAACCTGCAGTGTGATATCGACCACCCGACCCAATCGATGGCCGATCTGGCCTGGCTGCGCGAGCATTTCGGCTCGCTGGAAAACCTGAAAGGCAAAAAAATCGCCATGACCTGGGCCTACTCCCCAAGCTACGGCAAACCGCTGTCCGTGCCACAGGGGATTATCGGTCTGATGACCCGCTTCGGTATGGACGTCACTCTCGCACATCCGGAAGGTTACGACCTGATCCCAGAAGTGCTCGAAGTGGCCGAAAGCAACGCCAAAGCCTCCGGGGGCAGCTTCCGTCAGGTGACGGATATGGCCGAAGCCTTCAAAAACGCGGACATTGTTTATCCGAAATCCTGGGCCCCTTACAAGGTCATGGAAAAACGCACCGAGCTGCTGCGAGCCAACGATCACGAAGGTTTGAAAGCCCTGGAGAAAGCCTGCCTGGCGCAAAATGCTAAACACAAAGACTGGCACTGCACCGAAGAGATGATGGCGAAAACCCACGAGGGCGATGCCCTGTACATGCACTGTCTGCCTGCGGATATCACCGGCGTTTCATGTGCCGAAGGTGAAGTGGCCGAAGCGGTCTTCGAAAAATACCGTATCGCCACCTACAAAGAGGCGAGCTGGAAGCCTTACATCATCGCCTCAATGATCCTGTGCCGCAAATACGCCAAACCTGGCCAGCTTCTGGCTGAGTTGCTCAGCGAAGGGCAGAAACGTATCAAATAATTCACCCGGCTGGCAGACCCGCCAGCCGTCTCTTTTACACCAGGGAGAAGGATCGCCTATGTCTACTTTCTCAATGAAGATGGATATTGCCGACAACCATTTTTTTACCGGGGAACACTCGTCGCTGTTCTCTCGCCAGCAGGCGCAGCAGGCCCGTCAGTTCCATCAAAAAATAGCCGGTTACAGGCCAACCCCCCTGTATGCCCTGAATGACCTGGCCGCCCTGTTCGGTGTGCACAAAATTCTGGTCAAAGACGAATCTCAGCGCTTCGGCCTCAACGCCTTCAAAATGCTGGGTGGTTCGTACGCCATCGCCCAACTGCTGTGTGAAAAATACCAGTTAGATATCAACGCCCTCTCCTTCAATACGCTGAAAAACAGCATCAAAGAGAAGATGACCTTCGCCACGACTACCGATGGCAACCACGGACGTGGCGTGGCCTGGGCGGCAAAACAGCTTGGGCAAAATGCGGTGATCTACATGCCGAAAGGCTCCGCGCAGGAGCGCGTTGACGCCATTCTTCGCCTCGGCGCGCAGTGCATCGTCACCGACATGAACTACGACGATACCGTCCGCTTCACACTACAGATGGCACAAAAAAACGGCTGGGAGGTGGTGCAGGACACCGCGTGGGAAGGCTACACCAAAATCCCGACCTGGATTATGCAGGGTTACGCGACCCTCGCCGACGAAGCGGCCGACCAGATGTCCTCCCTGGGGATTGCCCGCCCGACACACGTCTTCTTACAGGCTGGTGTTGGCGCGATGGCCGGCGGCGTGCTCGGTTATCTGACCAACGTCTACGGCGCACATGAGCTGACCTCAGTCATTGTTGAGCCGGACCAGGCCGACTGCATTTATCGCTCCGGCGTAAAAGGCGACATCGTCAATGTTGGCGGCGATATGGCCACCATTATGGCGGGCCTTGCCTGTGGTGAACCCAATCCGCTGGGCTGGGAGATCCTGCGCAACTGCGCCAGCCATTTCGTCTCCTGCCAGGACAGCGTCGCGGCGCTAGGGATGCGGGTGCTGGGCAATCCTCTCGGCAACGACCCCGCCATTATCTCCGGTGAATCCGGGGCCGTCGGCGTGGGGCTACTTGCCGCCATTCACTGCCATCCCGACCGCGATGCGCTAATGCAAAAACTCGGGCTGGACAGCCACTCCGTGGTGCTGGCGATCAGTACCGAAGGCGACACAGACGCGAAGCACTACCGGGAAGTGGTCTGGGAAGGCAAACATCCGGCAGCGCGCTAACGCATTTTCATTTCATCCCGAAACACGGGAAAACAAGGACTGGAGAACAACTCAATGGCTAAGCAAATTCCTTTCAAACTGATTACCGAAAAAGCAAAACATTATCAGGACGATATGACACGTTTTCTGCGCGACATGATCGCCATCCCGAGCGAAAGCTGCGATGAAAAGCGCGTCGTGCACCGCATCAAAGAAGAGATGGAAAAAGTCGGATTCGACAAAGTGGAAATCGACCCGATGGGCAACGTGCTCGGCTATATCGGTCACGGCCCGCGTCTGGTGGCGATGGATGCTCACATCGATACCGTCGGCATCGGCAACATCAAAAACTGGAACTTTGACCCGTATAAAGGCATGGAAACTGATGAACTGATCGGCGGGCGCGGCGCGTCCGACCAGGAAGGCGGCATGGCCTCCATGGTCTACGCCGGGAAAATCATCAAGGATCTGGGGCTGGAAGATGAGTACACCCTGCTGGTGACTGGCACCGTGCAGGAAGAGGACTGCGACGGCCTGTGCTGGCAATACATCATTGAGCAGTCCGGCATCCGTCCGGAGTTCGTGGTCAGTACCGAGCCCACCGACTGCCAGATCTATCGCGGCCAGCGCGGACGCATGGAAATTCGCGTCGACGTTCAGGGCGTCAGCTGTCATGGCTCTGCGCCAGAACGCGGCGACAACGCCATCTTCAAAATGGGCCCAATCCTCAACGATCTGCAGGGTCTTTCGCACAACCTGGGCAACGATGAATTCCTCGGCAAAGGCACCCTCACCGTCTCCGAAATATTCTTCACCTCGCCAAGCCGCTGCGCGGTGGCGGACAGCTGCGCCGTCTCCATCGACCGCCGTCTGACCTGGGGCGAAACCTGGGAAGGCGCGCTGGAAGAGATCCGCGCCCTGCCAGCGGTCAAAAAAGCCGGTGCAGTCGTTTCTATGTACAACTACGACCGTCCTTCATGGACCGGTCTGGTCTACCCTACCGAGTGCTATTTCCCAACCTGGAAAGTGGAAGAGAATCACTTCACCGTCCGCGCCCTGAGCAACGCCTATGAAGGCCTGTTCGGCAAAGCGCCGGTCGTCGACAAGTGGACCTTCTCCACCAACGGCGTCTCGATCATGGGCCGTCACGGCATTCCGGTGATCGGCTTTGGTCCAGGCAAAGAGCCAGAAGCGCACGCGCCGAACGAGAAGACCTGGAAATCACACCTGGTTACCTGCGCCGCCATGTATGCCGCTATCCCGCTGAGCTGGCTGGCAACCGAATAATCGCTTTTCGCATCACCTCCCGCCGCGTCCACGGCGGGAGTCTGGGGTTTTCTATGCGCCTGTTGATTAAAAATGGCCTTGTCGTCAACGCCGACGGACAGGCAAAGCAGGATCTGTTGATCGAAGGGGGTCGGGTTAAACGCCTTGCCCCACGTATTGAGGTTGAGCCGACCTGCGAGATTATTGACGCCGAGGGGTGCTACGTCATGCCCGGCGGAGTCGATGTTCATACCCACTTTAATATTGATACCGGCCTCGCACGCAGCTGCGATGATTTTTTCACCGGCACCCGCGCCGCCGCCTGTGGCGGGACAACCACCATTGTCGATCATATGGGCTTTGGCCCGTCGGGCTGTCGACTGCGTCATCAGCTTGAGGCCTACCAGGGCTACGCCGCCTATAAAGCAGTGATCGACTACAGTTTTCACGGCGTGATCCAGCACATTAACGCCGCCATTCTCGATGAGATTCCGATGATGGTCGAGGCAGGTATCAGCAGTTTTAAACTTTATCTGACCTATCAGTACAAACTGAACGACGACGAGATTTTACAGGCGCTGCACCATCTGCATCGCGCCCACGCGCTCGCCACCGTCCATCCGGAAAACGACGCGGCCATCAAGCAAAAACGCGCCGAGTTTATCACCGCCGGGAAAACCGCCCCACGCTATCACGCCCTAAGCCGTCCGGTGGAGTGTGAAGCCGAAGCCATCGCCAGGATGATCAATCTTGCCCAGCTCGCAGGTAACGCGCCGCTGTATATCGTGCACCTTTCCAACGGTCTGGGGCTGGACTATTTACGCCTTGCCCGCGCCCGCCATCAGCCGGTGTGGGTCGAAACCTGCCCGCAATATTTGCTGCTCGACGACCGCTGCTATGAACGCGACGACGCGCTGAAGTTTATTCTCAGCCCACCGCTGCGTAATGCCAGCAACAACGACGCCCTGTGGTGCGGTATTGCCGATGGTGGAATTGACGTAGTGGCGACCGATCACTGCACCTTCTCGATGGCCCAGCGCCAGCAGATCTCCGGTGGTGATTTCAGCCGCTGCCCGAACGGTCTTCCGGGTGTTGAAAACCGCCTGCTGCTGATGTTCTCCAACGGGGTGATGACCGGGCGTATCACGCCGGAGCGCTTCGTCGCCCTGACCAGCACCAACCCGGCAAAACTGTTTGGCATGTGGCCGCAGAAAGGGCTGCTCGCCCCCGAATCGGACGCCGACGTGGTGATCATCGATCCGAAAAGAACCACCACCATCCGCCACGAGATGTTGCACGACAATGCCGACTATTCGCCGTGGGAAGGCTTTATCTGCCAGGGGGCGATTCGCCAGACCCTTTCCCGAGGCCGGGTGATTTATCACAACGGGAAATTTACCGGCAGTGCCGGACAGGGCCGCTTTATCCGCCGTCAGCCTTTTTCCGCTAAGCACGCTCCCGCCACGGGAACACATTTCAATGAGAGGAATCAATGAGTAAAAAAATTGTTCTCGCCCTGGGCGGGAATGCCCTGGGCGACAATCTTGCCGGGCAAATGCAGGCTGTGAAGCAAACGGCGCACGCGATCGTTGACCTGATTGCGCAGGGTCATCAGGTGGTAGTCACCCACGGCAACGGTCCGCAGGTAGGGATGATCAATCTCGCCTTCGAAGCTGCCGCCAGAACCGAAGCCCACACCCCAATGCTGCCGATGTCCGTCTGCGTGGCCCTGAGTCAGGGTTACATTGGCTACGATCTGCAAAACGCCCTGCGTGAAGAGCTGCTCAGCCGCAACATGCCCATTCCTGTCGCCACCTTGATTACTCAGGTGGAAGTGGATGCCAACGACGAGGCTTTCCGCAACCCGACAAAACCCATCGGATCTTTCTTCAGCAAAGATGAAGCCGACGCGCTCACCCGCCAGGGCTATACCATGAAAGAGGACGCCGGGCGCGGCTACCGCCGAGTCGTCGCCTCGCCGAAGCCACTGGATATTATCGAAAAAGAGACGGTAAAAGCGCTGATGAACGCCGGTCAGGTGGTGATCACCGCCGGTGGCGGCGGAATTCCGGTGATTCGTGAGGGCAACCATCTGCGCGGTGCCAGCGCGGTCATTGATAAAGACTGGGCCAGCGCGCGACTGGCGGCGATGATCGACGCCGATATGCTGATTATCCTCACCGCCGTGGAGAAGGTTGCCATCAACTTTGGCAAGCCTAACGAGCAATGGCTGGAGAAGCTTTCGTTGAGCGATGCCGAGCGCTTCATTGCCGAAGGGCATTTCGCCAAAGGCTCCATGCTGCCCAAAGTGGAAGCGGCGGCCTCTTTCGCCCGTTCACGTCCCGGTCGTCAGGCGCTCATCACGATGCTGAGCAAAGCCAAAGAGGGCATAGAAGGTAAAACCGGGACGATTATCGAAGGTTAATCAGCAACCGCCTCTGCCATCATCAGGCCCCCAGGGGCCTGATTTTTTACCTGCAAAAGCTCCGCCAGCACGCTGATGGCAATTTCATTCGGCGTTTCGGCCCCAATGTCATACCCCACCGGAGCGCGCAGACGGGCGATATCCGCTTCCGCCACGCCGTTTTCCCGCATCTGGCGGACAAACACCTGCACCTTGCGCCGACTGGCCAGCAGCCCAAGCCAGGCCACCGGCAACACAATCAGCTTATCCAGCGCCTCGCGATCCTGGTTATTGGTGGCGATCAGCACAAAGTTTTCCGGGCAAATCGCCAGTTGTTCAACGGCAGTTCCGAACGTGGGGGCATGCAGCAAAGTGGTCGATGGCGGAAAGTAGTCCGGGTTCAGGCTCTCTTCGTGAATATCCGCCACCACAACGTCAAAACCCAGCAGCGCCGCTCCGTGCGCAATCGCCCGATTCACGTGACCGCCACCGATCAAGACCAGACGCGGGCGCAGGCCATGCACGCTGATGTAAACCGACATCGCCCCGCCACAGTCAGACCCCACTGCGTCGCTGCCGTTGCGCGCCATGCGCCCGTGAAACATTCTCGAGGCCTTCTCCTGCATCGCCTCCAGCGCTTCGGTAATCACCCTCCGCTCCACCATTCCCCCGCCAATGGTCCCCACGATAGAGCCATCATCGCGGACCAGCATCTGGGCGGAATGTCTGGGCGTAGAGCCGCGGCTGTCGACGATTTGCGCCAGTGCAAACGCCCGGTTTTGCTCTTCAAGCCGTGCGGCTTCTGCGAAAATATTCATAACGACCTCGATGATTATTCCTTTGATCTCAATCCTGTTTGCCATGCAAGGTTTGTGCTGATTTCCTCCCTGTCGTGCTAAAGCGTGAGCGTCGTCGGCTTATTTGCCTTTTCAGTCCCCTTTTCGTCCTGCCGCGATAATCCCTCGGTGCTTACTATTATCATTCTGATAGCTCACTTCTGTTTTTGAGAAATAAAACCTCGGCTTAAAAAAGAGTGATTTTAATTCGCATCAGGCATTGGGGAATTATTTATCCTATTGCCTCCGACTTTCGATCTGGTTCACAAATTTATTCAATCACGGGCCGTGAGCTAACAGGTGGTGTGATTATTGCTCTCCTTCTCCTCATTCACTGGAATTATCACAACACGAGCAATGTCTTTCTGAAAAATTAAGGAGAAGGTTATGGGGGATATTATGCGTCCCGTTCCGTTTGAGGAACTCTTGACGCGCATTTTTGATGAATACCAGAGCCAGCATTCCATTTTTGGTATTCCGGAACAGCAGTTTTATCAGCAGAAAGCACCACACAGCCTGAGTGTGTTTGGCGAAAACTGCGCAACGCCCGTAGGCCCTGCCGCCGGGCCGCACACCCAGCTAGCGCAGAATATCATTACCTCCTGGCTGACCGGCGGGCGGTTTATCGAACTGAAAACCGTGCAAATACTCGACCGCCTGGAACTGGAAAAACCCTGCATCGATGCGGAAGACGAATGTTTTAACACCGAATGGTCAACGGAATTTACCCTTCTGAAAGCCTGGGATGAATATCTCAAGGCGTGGTTTATTCTGCATCTGCTGGAAGAACTCTTCCCCCTCACTCCCGTCGAAAATGGCAAATCCTTTATTTTCAATATGAGCGTCGGGTATAACCTCGAGGGAATTAAGCAGCCGCCGATGCAGCAGTTTATCGATAATATGATCGATGCCTCCGCCCAGCCTAAATTTGCCGAATATCGCAACACACTCACCCGCTGGTTGCAGGATGAGTCCTTTATTAATCGCGTCAATCCGGCAGCGAAGCGATATCACCTTGCGACGCTGGCCCAGCGCATTCCGGGCAAGTTAGTGCAGAGCATCACGTTGTCCACCATGCATGGCTGCCCGCCGGATGAAATCGAAGCCATCTGCCGCTACATGCTGGAAGAGAAAAACCTCAACACCTTCGTGAAGCTCAATCCGACGCTATTAGGCTACCCGCGCGTGCGCGAAATTCTCGACGCCTGCGGCTTCGGGTACATCAAGCTCAGTGAAGAATCCTTCGAGCACGATCTCAAAATTGATCGGGCGCTGGAGATGCTCAACCGTCTGGTCTCCCTCGCCAAAACGCGCTCGCTGGGCTTCGGGGTGAAACTCACCAACACCCTCGGCACGCTCAACGACAAAGGCGCGCTGCCGGGCGGCGAAATGTACATGTCCGGGCGCGCGCTGTTCCCGCTGTCGATCAACGTTGCGGCGCTGCTGTCGCGCGAGTTCGACGGCAAGCTGCCCATCTCCTACTCCGGCGGGGCCAGCCAGGTCAATATCCGCGAGATCTTCGAAACCGGGATTCGCCCAATCACCATGGCGACGGATCTGCTCAAACCCGGCGGCTACCTGCGCCTGACCGCCTGCCTGCATGAGCTGGAGTCCTCCGACTGCTGGGAGATGCCGCGGATTGACGTCGCGCGCCTGAACGCCCTGGCCGAAAAAGCGACGACCATGGCCTATACCCAGAAAAGCTGGAAGCCGGAGGACCGCATTGAAGTCGCCGAACCGCTGCCAATGTTCGATTGCTACGTCGCCCCCTGCGTCACCGCCTGCGCCATCAAGCAGGACATTCCGGAATACATCAGCCTGCTGGGGCAGCAGCGATACGCCGACGCGCTTGAGCTTATCTACCAGCGCAACGCCCTGCCCGCCATCACCGGCCATATCTGCGATCACCAGTGCCAGTACAACTGTACGCGCCTCGATTACGACAGCGCACTCAACATCCGCGAACTGAAAAAAATCGCCCTCGAAAAAGGCTGGGAGGAGTATCAGCGTCGCTGGCACAAACCGGCGGGTTCCGGTTCACTTCATCCGGTCGCCGTGATCGGCGCGGGTCCGGCAGGGCTGGCGGCGGGCTACTTTCTCGCTCGCGCCGGACATCCGGTCACGCTGTTCGAACGCGAAGAGAACGCCGGTGGCGTGGTCAAAAACATCATTCCTCAGTTCCGCATCCCGGGCGAACTCATCCAGCATGACATCGATTTTGTGGTCGACCACGGGGTGAAAATTGTTTACGGCTGCGACCCGCATTTGAGCGTGGAAAAGCTCCAGCAGCAGGGCTTCCACTATGTGCTGGTCGGCACAGGAACCAACAAAAACAGCGGCGTGAAGCTGCGCGGCGATAACCCGAACGTGCGCAAGTCCCTCGACTTCCTGCGCGAATTTAACCGCGGCGATACTCTGCATCTCGGCAAACACGTGGCCATTGTCGGGGCGGGGAATACGGCGATGGACTGCGCCCGTGCGGCCTTGCGCGTACCGGGGGTAGAAAAAGCCACCATCGTCTATCGCCGCTCGCAGCAGGAGATGCCGGCCTGGCGGGAAGAGTATGAAGAGGCCCTGCATGATGGCGTCTCCTTCCAGTTCCTGAGCAATCCGGAGCAATTTAACGCCGATGGGACGCTTATCGTGCAGGTGATGACGCTCGGCGAACCCGATGAAAAAGGCCGTCGCCGCCCGGTCGACACCGCTGAAACCCGCACGATGCAGGTCGATACGCTGATCACCGCCATCGGCGAACAGCAGGACACCGACGCGCTGGCCGCGATGGGCATTCCGCTGGACGCGCAGGGCTGGCCAGAGGTCAATGCCGACGGGGAGACCCGCAAACCGGGCGTGTTCCTGATTGGCGATGTCCAGCGCGGTCCGTCTTCCATCGTCGCCGCCATCGGCAATGCCCGGCGGGCGACGGACGTGATTCTGGCGCGGGAAAATATCGCCAGTTCTCACGCCAACAAACACTGGAACAACGTCGATCCGGCGCAGGTTTATCAGCGCAAAGGGGCGATTGCCATCGCTGAAATCAGCAAAGACGACAGCGATGCGTTTGTTGCCCAGGAGGCTAGCCGTTGTCTGGAATGCAACTATATCTGCAGTAAGTGCGTCGACGTCTGCCCGAACCGCGCCAACGTCTCCATCGCCGTACCGGGCTTCCAGAACCGCTATCAGACGCTGCATCTTGATGCGTACTGCAACGAGTGCGGGAACTGCGCGCAGTTCTGTCCGTGGCAGGGAAAACCGTACAAAGACAAAGTCACGGTATTCAGCCTGATGCAGGATTTTCTGCACAGCAGCAACCCCGGTTTCTTCGTCGACAACCACAGCGTACACGTCCGGCAGAACGACCAAACCTGGCAGCTCGCGATCGGTCAGGACAGCCAGTTCACCGAGGTTCCACCGGAGCTGAGCGCGCTCTGTCGCATCATCAGCCATGTCCATCAGCACCACAGCTATCTGCTGGGAGGCGTTGAAGTATGAGTATTATCATTCTGAAAAATGCGACGGGCGTGCAGCTGCATCCGGCGAAAGTGTGGGAAAACGTCGACATCGCCATTGAAAACGACGTCATTCTGGAGGTCGGCCCGTCGCTCGCCGCGCGCTATCCGCAGGCGAAAAGCAAAGAGATGAACGGGCGAATCGTCATGCCGGGGATGGTTTGCGCGCATAACCACTTCTACTCGGGACTATCGCGCGGCATTCAGGCGACGATCCCCCCCTGCCCGGATTTTATCTCAACGCTGAAAAACCTGTGGTGGCGTCTCGATCGCGCGCTGGACGAAGAGTCGCTCTACTACAGCGGGCTGATTTGCGCGCTGGAGGCGGTGCGCAGCGGTTGTACCGCGGTGATTGATCACCACGCCTCGCCTGATTACATCGGCGGTTCACTCAGCCAGTTGCGTAACGCCTTCCTGAAAGTCGGCCTGCGCGGTATGACCTGTTTCGAAACCACCGATCGTAACGGCGGCACCAAAGAGCTGGTAGCCGGTGTCGAAGAGAACATTCGCTTCGCCGGGGAGATCGACGCGGCTCGAAAAAAAGGCGAGCAGCCGTATCTGGTTGAGGCGCACATTGGGGCTCACGCGCCCTTTACCGTCCCCGATGAAGGGCTGGGAATGCTGAAAGAAGCGCTCAAAATCACCGGGCGCGGCCTGCATATTCACGCCGCCGAAGACGGGTACGACGTTTCGCACAGCCATCACCGCTACGGGAAAGATCTGCTGGTGCGCCTCGCCGAATTCGACCTGCTCGACAGCAAAACGCTGGTCGCCCACGGCCTCTATCTTTCCGAAACGGATATTGCGCTGCTGAATGCCAGCGACGGTTTTCTGGTACACAACGCCCGCTCCAATATGAACAACCACGTCGGGTATAACCAACATTTACTCGAAATACGCAATCTGGCGCTAGGGACCGACGGCATTGGCTCCGATATGTTTGAGGAGATGAAGTTTGCCTTCTTCAAACACCGCGACGCGGGCGGGCCGCTGTGGCCGGACAGCTTTGCCCGCGCATTGAGCAACGGCAACGAGCTACTGAACCGCAACTTCAACGCTCGCTTTGGCCGCCTTGAAGCGGGCTTCAAAGCGGATCTGACGGTGTGTGACTATCAGCCTCCGACGCCGCTTATTGCCGAAAACATCGCCGGGCATATCGCCTTCGGCATGGGGTCTGCCAGCGTGTGTGGTGTGATGGTCAACGGCGTGATGATCTATGAAAACCGGCAGTTTACCTTCGACTGCGAACCGATCTTCGCCGAAGCACGAAGGGTGGCGAAGAAACTCTGGGCGCGGATGGATAACCTGTCCTGATAAAAAAATCCCCCCGGCGAGACGCAGCGGGGGGATTTTTTCGCGCCAGCCTTCACCAACTGACGGTATCGGCCTGGCGCTTTTGTCGCAGCGCCACAAGCTGCTGTTCAGTCATGAGACTCAGCGCCGCCGTCGGGCAGGCTTCGACACAGGCCGGGCCGCGCTCCCTGCCAGCACACAGACTGCATTTCACCATCGCCGGTAATTCCCCAGCCTTAATCTCAATGGTAATCGCGCCAAACGGACAAACCACCGCACAGCGCTGGCAGCCGATACATTTTCCGGCATCGGCTTCAACCCGCTCTTTCCCCATCGATAACGCTCCGCTCGGACAGACCGCCACGCAGGGCGCGTTCTCGCACTGATGACACATCACCGGAACGCTCAGGGTATCCAGGCGCAACACGGTAAGTCGCGGCTGAAGTTTGCCCCCCGGCGCGCCGTGCTCCAGCGCGCAGGCCAGTTCGCAGGTCCGACAGCCAATGCAAGCTTCCGGGCTGGCAAAAATAAAACGCGTCATGCTTCCTCCTCACGCTTAAACAGCGTCAGCATCTCCTGCGCCGCCTGACGTCCAGCCACCATCGCCGTGACCACCAGATCCGCGCCGTGAACGGCGTCTCCGCCCGCAAAAACCTTGTCATTGCTGGTTTGCGTCGTGCCGCGATCTTTCCCGCCGGTGCAAATTTGCCCCCAGCGGTCGAGCGCGATCCCGTTCCCGCGCAGCCACGGCATATCGTGCGCCTGGAAACCAAAGGCCATGATCAGCACGTCGGCAGGCAGTTCAAATTCCGACCCGGCCACCGGCTGCGGACGGCGGCGTCCATCCGGGCCGGGCTCGCCCATTTCAGTGCGGATCAGCCCAATGGCGCTCACCTGGCCTTTGCGGTTGGACTGAATAAAACGCGGCTGCACGTTGAACTGAAACTCCACGCCCTCTTCGCGTGCGTTACCGACCTCTTTCTTCGAGCCGGGCATACTTTGCTCATCGCGGCGATAGGCGCAGGTGACGCTGGCGGCCCCCCGGCGAATGGCGGTGCGCAGGCAGTCCATTGCTGTATCACCGCCGCCGAGCACTACCACGCGTTTGCCCTTGATTTCGGTCAGCGGGTACTCCGCCACCTCTTCGAGGCCCATCACTTCGCGGGTACTGGCGATCAGGAAAGGCAGTGCCTGAATGACGCCCGGCAGCGTTTCGCCCTCCAGCCCGGCAGCCATCAGGCCATAAGTGCCCACGCCGAGGAACACGGCGTCATAGTTGTCCACCAGCTCATTGAAAGCGATATCGCGGCCCACCTCCTGATTAAGGTGAAAACGAATCCCCATTTCACTGAAAATTTCGCGCCGCACCGCAAGAATATTTTTATCGAGTTTGAAAGGCGGAATGCCAAAGGTCAGCAGCCCGCCAATTTCCGGATGACGATCAAACACATCCACCTGCACACCCGCGCGCGCCAAAATATCGGCGCAGCCCAGCCCCGCAGGCCCGGCCCCGATCACCGCCACCCGCTCTTTACGCGGCACCACTTCGCCGATTTGTGGTCGCCAGCCCATCGCCAGAGCGGTGTCGGTGATATAGCGCTCAAGATTGCCGATCGCCACCGATCCGCCTTCGTTTTTCAGCGTGCAGGCGCCTTCGCAGAGCCTGTCCTGCGGGCACACCCGGCCACAGATTTCCGGCAGCGAGCTGCTCTGATGGCACAGCTCGGCGGCCTCAATAATTTTGCCCTCATTCACCAGACGGATGAAATCCGGAATGGCGTTATGCAGCGGACAGGTCCAGTTGCACCAGGCCTTTTGCGCGCAGCTCAGGCAGCGCTCGCTTTCATATCCGGCATCGCACTCTGCAAGCGGGCGGTAAATCTCGTCGAAATGCTGTTTGCGCTGTTCAGCATCGACCTTTTTCGCCCCGATGCGCGGCGGTTTGTTCAACATCTCCCGGCGTCGGATGCCGTGAGGCGGCTCCTGCTGCTGCCCCAGTGCCGAGCGGATTTGCCGTTCGCGCCTGAGCTGGTTGAGCGCCTTTTCATCTACCAGGCGCAGCGCCTGCGTCGGGCAGTTCGCCACGCAGGCCTGTTGCCCGGAGGCATTTTCACTGCACAGATCGCATTTTTGCGCCAGCAGCGGCGATGACTCGTCGTTCGCCACCATCTCAATGGCCCCAAACGGACAGGCGATGACGCAGTTTTTACAGCCGATGCACGCCTCCTGGCGGAACTGCACGCTGTCGTTGGCGAACAACAGCGCCTGGGTAGGGCAAACAGCGACGCAGGGCGCGTCATTGCAGTGATGGCAGGTAGTGGCGCTGCTGGCACCGCGCTTAAAAATCACATGAATGCGTGGAAGAAAATCACTTCGCTGCTGCGGCCAGCTATCCTGGTGATGGGAGAGAACGCAGGCGACTTCGCAGGCATGGCAGCCAATACAATTCGCCGCATCCGCGACAATAAATTTATTCATTTGCTTCCCTTTATTATTCTGAAATGACTCAGGGAAGCTATGCAATTATCAGGCGATGTTTGGTTGAGGGATTTTTCGAAACGCCATTTTGCGAGCCATATCAAAAACTCGCTCGACAACCCGGATATTTAAAACGTTAACCTTTTGAAAATATGGATGCTATCTGCGACGACCATACCATTATGAGAGATAATTCTTCTCAATGTGATATCGCCAGAGAGTATGTATTGGAATTCGCCTCGCAAACTTATTTCAGGGCATTTCATTATTTCCGACGACGCGTGATTTAATTCACAGAATATATTCATCACGGGTTTGCGCATTCATTTCTGGCACAGCTTACGCATAACACTCTCCGTGTGCGCAACATGCTGGTGATCTCATCAGCGCAGGGAGGCTAAGGCCTTCGAATCGTAACTTCAGCTTTCAACCCAATCGGTGTGCTGGGGTCGTACAGGAGACAACCTTTTTATGAAAGACATGGCCATTCCGGCTCCACGAGCCACAGGGTCAACCGCTCCGGTTGACGAAATTCTGCCCATAACTCAAATGGTCCTCTACGGTCTGCAGCACGTGCTGGTGATGTACGCCGGTGCGGTGGCGGTGCCGCTCGTGGTGGGCAGCGCGGTGGGGCTTCCCCCCGAGCATATTATTCTACTGATCAGTGCCGATCTGTTTGTCTGCGGCATCGCTACCATCATTCAGTCCATGGGCGCGACCCAGTGGCTGGGCTGTAAACTGCCTCTGATTCAGGGGTGTACTTTTGCGGCGTTGATCCCGATGGTGCTGATCGGCAAGCAGTACGGCATCGGCGGGATTTCCGGCGCGGTGATTGTCTCCGGGATTTTCATTCTCTGCTGCGCGCCCTGGATTAGCCGCCTGGTCCGCTTCTTCCCGAAAGTGGTGATGGGCGGGATCGTCACGCTGATCGGCCTGTCGATAATGCCCGTGGCGGGAGGCTGGATTGGCGGCGGCTCAAGCGAAATGCCCGGATTCGGCAATCTGTTCTGCCTGCTGATGGGGGCCATCACCCTGGTGATTATCCTTAATATTTACACCTTCGCCTCGGGGGTGATTAAAAATACCTCCGTGCTGATCGGGCTGGTAATCGGTACCGTGCTGTGGAGTTTCTTCAAGCCGCTCAATTTCAGCCTCGTCCATACCACCCCGTGGATCCACCTGCCGACGGTGATGCCCTTCGCGAAGCCTGAGTTTCACATTATCCCCGTCGCGCTGCTGTCGATGGTGATGGTGGTCGTGATGGTAGAAACCATGTCATCGATGATGGCGACGGGCGATATCGTGGGCAAAAAAGTGGATGCGGTGATGCTGCGCAATGGCCTTAACACCTGCGGGCTGGCGACCACCTTCTGCGGCTTCTTTAATCTGTTCCCCTACGCCGCCTTTGCGCAGAACGTCGGGCTGATCGGCCTGACGGGCGTTCGCAGCCGCTATGTGGTTTCCGTCTCGGGAATGATTCTGGTGCTGATGGGCATTTTCTCCAAAATGGCGGCGCTGGTGGTGCTGATCCCGAAACCGGTTCTCGGCGGCGCGGGGATTGTGATGTTCGGGATGGTGGCCGTGTCCGGCATTCGCACGCTGGGGCAGGTGAACTACCGCAATAATAACAACGGGATGGTGGTGGCGTTGACCCTGGGTCTCGGCATGATGCCGGTACTGGTGCCTAATCTGTTTAGCCAGTTCCCGCCGATAGTTCAGCTGTTCCTGCACAGCGGGATCACCATCGGGACGCTGACGGCGATTGTCGCCAACCTGACGCTAAACGGGAGTGTGCCTTTCCGCGTTTCCCACGACGCACTGGTGCCAGACCCGCTCCCGCCCAGCTCGGCGGCGCGTAATATGGCGGTGAGAACCGTGCGGATGTGGCTCCTGCTGCGCAAAGTGCAAAAAGAGCAGCAGCTTCTGCAGCAGGAAGAGAAGTGATGGCAACCCGACTTTTGGTTGCGGCGATCATTCTGGCGCTGCTGGCGGTTCCCGCCGTTCAGCAGGCCATCGACCTGGGGCTGAGCAGCCGCTTCAGCTTCGGGTTACTCTTTTAACGAGCCAAAAAAAACGCCCCGGCAGGCAGGCCACCGGGGCGATGCAGAAAAAGATTACTTTGAAGTCATCGTGCAGGCTCGACCACTCCATTGCGCGACCTGCGAATACTGCGCTGGCGTATCAACATCCCAGTGAATGCCCTGCTCTCCCACACTCACCACGTGCGTTTCGATCTGATTGATTACGTCTTTTAGCGTGGTACCTTCCGGCGCGTGCGCGATCAGCGCTTTGGCTCGCTGAGGCAACAAAATGGGATGTCCTTTCCCCCGATTGTGTCCGGGGATCAAGCAGACGTCCCGATCTCCGCCAGACCACAGGGTGCGATAAACGTCGGGAGTGACTTCCGGCATATCCCCTAGCGCGAGGAAAAAACGTGCAGAGGTCACCGCAGCCACCCCGCACTGAACGGAGGAAAACATCCCCGCCTCGTAGTCAGGGTTCTGGATAACGTCGATGCGTGGATGATCCTGGTAGTACAGCGCCAGCTCATTGCCGCGATGTCCGGCCACCAGTATCACGCGATCGCAAAACGATAACGCGCTGGCAAGCGCGCTATCGAGGATTGTCCCGTCGCCCCAGGGCATCATCAGTTTCCACTTTCCCATCCGGCTGGAAAGACCCGCCGCCAGCATGACGCACTCTTTTGTTTGCCTGGTACTCACCCTCTTCTCCTCCGGTTACACCGCCGCCTGCGCGGCGGTGTCGGTTCGACTTACCCTTTCAGTACAGCTTTGATGGAGGTGATGATCGGCTGATATCCGGTGCAGCGGCAGAGGTTGCCCTCCAGCGCCTCTTTTAGCTCGTCATCGTCAGGAGTGGGGTTCACGTCCAGCAGCGCTTTGGTGCTCATCAGTACACCCGGCGTGCAAAAGCCGCACTGCACGCCGCCGTGGCGGACAAAGGCATTTTGCAGGCGCTTGCCGACCGGATCGCGATACAGCCCTTCGACGGTCTCAATCTCTGCCCCGTCGCACTGGGCGGCCAGCAGCAGGCATGAGCACGCCGATTTGCCATCGACAACAATCGTACAGGCCCCGCACTCCCCGACGGAGCACCCTTCTTTGGTGCCCGTCAGCTGCAGGTCGTCACGCAGAAAATCGATCAGGCGCTGGTTGTCTTCGACATCACGAGAAACGCGAATGCCATTCACAATAAGCTCAATATGATTCATGGTCATGGCTCCTTATTTGCTCTGCTCTGTCATCACTTCCAACAGCATCTGCCGGAACATATCGATAAATACCGGAATCTTGTACGGGGCAGACCAGCGCCCGCCAATTGCGCCTTCGATCAGGGTATGAAGCACCTGCTCCGCATGCGCGATGGTGTCAGCCGTCAGACGTTGCCCCACCAGGGCCTGCTCGACGACCGTCAAACGCTGCGGCTTGCTCATCAGCGCCCCATCCACCAGCCGACAGACCTGAATGATCCCCGCCGCATCCACGTGGAACTGGCCGGTTAAACTCTGGCGGGTGATGTTGAGGGCGTTTCGCCGCCCCAGCTGCAGATACCGCGTAGTCAGCGGCTGTTTCATCGGGGCCGGAAGATGGATATGGGTCACCAGTTCATCCGGTTCGAGGCAGGTGCGATACCCGCCGGTGACAAACTGACTGACCGGCATGCGGCGCACGCCTCGCAGGCTGCGCAGCTCCACTTCTGCGTCGTAGATAATCAGCGGCGGCAGCGAATCGGCGCACGGTGCGGCGTTGACGATGTTGCCGCCAATAGTCGCGCGATTGCGCAGCTGCAGTGAGCCAACCGTGCGACAGGCCGTGACCAGCAGCGGATAGCGCGCCTGAATCAGCGGATGTTTAACCAGGTCGCTAAAGCAAACGCCCGCCCCGACCGATACGCCGCCGTTCACATCAGCTATCTCTTTTAGCTCCCGCAACGCCGCGATATTGACCAGCGGCACGCCTTCTGATTTCATGCGCGCCTGAACCAGCACATCGGTACCACCCGCAATCGGCACAGCCTTAGTGTCAGCCAGCAGGGTGAGCGCCTCTTCCAGCGTGTGAGGGATTTTTAACGAAACGGAATTGAGGCGGTGGATCTGCTTTTTCTCTTCGGAGTCGAGCATCAGCTCGCTTTGACGTTCCGGTTTTTTCAGGTTGTAGCCGAGCCTGACCTGCTCGAGCGTCAGCGGCAGAGTGCGGTTATGGCGCTCAATGGCAAAACTCACCGCATTGTTTAACGCGGCCGCGCCCAGCTCCAGCACCGGCTCGCCGATCACTTTCGCTCCCATCGGCCCGGCGTTGTCATGGTTCTCAACGGCGATAACGTCGATGTGCGGCATGTCCTTGATGGTCGGCAGCAGGTAGGTATCAAAGTTTTCCGACTTCACCACGCCGTGCTCGGTGTTGAAATCTTCCAGCATGCCATAGCCGATCATCCCCTGCAGGACGCCGCCATAAACCTGGCCGACAAACCCGACCGGGTTGATGACTTTGCCGACGTCGTGGGTCGCCACCACGTCGTTCACCGTCACCTTGCCGGTGCGCGTGTCCACCGCAACGTCGGCGATCTGACAGCCGTAAACCCAGGTAAAGTACGGGCTACCGCTCCCTTTTTCTTCGTCCCAGTGAATATCCGGAGCCACGTGCCAGCCGTAGGATGACAGATTTGCGCCGGTCGCTTTGGTCATGTCGACCACCTGCTGGAAGCTCAGGCTGTGCTCAGGATGATGGCGATGGAACACGCGTCCTTCCCGCCAGACCAGATCCTCATCGCTTCCGGCTTTCAACGTCTCTTTGATCGCCGCCGCCATGCGTTTTTTGATCTTATTGGCCGCGCTCAGAATGGCCTGTCCGCCCATCAACGTGCCGCGCGAGGCCACCGTCGAGCCGCCATCGGCAATCATCGCCGTCGCCGGTTCGCTGAACATCACCCGATCAAGCCCGATACCAAAGGCTTCGGCTGCCAGCAGCGACATGGTGGTTTGCAGCCCCTGCCCGTTCTCCGACACCGACGTGGAGATGTTAACGCTGCCGTCCGCATTCACCTGCATCAGCGCCGACGACGCATCCAGCCCTTCCGCCCCCAGCGAGCAGCCGCGATGGCTTAGGGCAAAACCGATGCCGTAGCGAATTGGGCCGCCCTGCGCATTGAGTTCCCGGTAGTGCGCCCGCTTCGCTTCAAACTCCGCCTTAATCAGCGATTTTTGCAGAACCTCTTCGGCGGAAACCTTGTGTTTATCGAAGACCTGCCCGGCCATGCTGGTATCACCCTGCTGCAACACGTTGCGCAGACGGAATTCCACCGGCGACAACCCGATGATCTCCGCCACTTCATCCATCAGGGATTCGTTGGCAAAAATCACCTGCGGTGCGCCGTAGCCGCGATAGGCCGAGGTGTAGTTATTGTTGGTGTAGACGCCCGTCACATCGACGCGCACGTTTGGAATGTTGTACGGGCCTGCCGCCTGGACCGAGCTGCGCCAGGTCACAAACACCGTCTGCCCGGAGTAGCTACCGCCGTCGGCGATAATCTCGATTTTCATCGCCTGAATGTGGGCGTCGTCGTCGAGCCCGATGCGGTATTTCATTTTATAGGGGTGGCGTTTATAGCTTTCCCGCATCGACTGTTCACGGTTGTAGGTAAACTTCACCGGACGTCCCGTCAGGTGAACCAGTAGCGCCGCGCGACACGCCAGGTTATCAATGATGTCATCTTTGCCGCCAAACGAGCCGCCCAGTACCGAGCGTTTCACGTTCACTTTGGCCTGCGGGAGGTCGAGATATTTGGCCACGATGCCGCGAATACGGTGCGCATTCTGAATCGAGCCGGAAATGGTCATGATCTGCTCGTTATCATCCAGATACGCGGTGATCGATTCCGGTTCGATATAGCCATGTTCCTGGAATCCGACCTCATATTCACGTTCAAAAATGCGCGTGGAAGCGGCAAACCCGGCGTCAATATCGCCTTTCACCGTGTGATGGTGATTAATGATGTTGCTGTCCAGCTCGCTGTGAATCAGCCGGGCTCCGGGCTTCATCGCCTCTTCGGGAGAGGTAATCGGTTCCCAGGGGGTGTAAGTTACCTTGATTTTGTCGACCGCAAGACAGGCGACTTCATAAGATTCGGCAGCCACCACGGCAATCACATCGCCGCGATAGGCGATTTCACGATCGATAATCGGGGGATAGTCGGGAATAATCACGCCCAGGCTGCGTTGACCGGGAATATCTTTCCAGGTCGCGATTTTTATCACCCCAGGGACCTTCTCCGCCTCCGACAAATCCACAGAATCAATTCGCCCGGCGGGGATATCGACATATCGACACGCGCCATACAGCATATTCTTCATTCTGATGTCATCGCCGTACACGGCCTTGCCATTCACCTTCGCAAGCCCGTCTACCCGCGGCACCTCATTGCCAACCAGCAATGTTTCCATGTTGTTTCCTCTCCGCTAACAGAAAAAAGATAGGGTGATGAAGCAATGGCTGTGCCATCTCTCGTGGCAGAGGGAATTTGAATAGCGTTCTGTGAAGTCAATTCAGAAAAAATCGTGCGAGGGGGTAACGTGGGATCGAGGGGCACGACGCGCCCCTATCAAATGGAGAAAACGCGTATCACTATGATAAAACTATCTCTATCGGGAAGGAGGTTAGTTCTTTAAGATCTTATCAACCCAGGCAATCACGCCAAACAGCACAATAAAAGCCAGCTGCGCCCGGCTTGCCACTATTCGCCCGTCCAGCAATCTCACGATTAACATGCAACAGACGACGATAGCGAGCCAGTAGGTCACACTGAGCACGCTGAGTTTTACCGGGTGATTTCTGCGTAGGGTAATCAATCGGATAAGAATAATCAGCAGCGCGGTTATTTCATAGAGAGCGAGATAATCCATGATGACACCTTTATTTTTTGTCTGCTAAGCGTTTTAGTAAAATATCAATGATGGTATTAATCAGTCTGACGGCGATGGCTGCGGTTAATGCGGCGGTAAATGTTTTGTTGAGTTCCGGTGCCGGGCTGATAAATTTATCCATGCCTTTGTTTAACAGGTTGGTTGTGCTTTCGGCACAGCTGACGCCTAAAATAAAGGAGACCACGAAATAAGCGCTGCGCTGCCAAAAGCTCACATATTTGATATTGACGGTGTAGATAATGGCGCCGCAGGCCGCTCCGGCCAGTAACGAAATACTTTCATATTGAGTCAATAATGTCATCGGCATCTCATTCCAAAAAGGAAGTGACGAAAGAGAAGTCAACAAATCCATAGTAGTTCCCCTTTAAATGAGTCAGTCCCGGCCTAAGCCGGGACGATGATTAGGGTGATTATTGAGTGTCAACCAGGCAGGACAGTGTCTGAGAAAGCAGAACGCTGGTGCTCGCCGCAGGCTGTACGGTGTAATAGACTTCGGCGTAGCCTTTATAGCCGGCGCCATTTGGATAGAAGTACTGATTATCCACGGTGAAGACCACTTTGGTCTGTCCGTCGACAACCGCTGCGTTGCCCGTGGTTTCAGTCTGGGTGATCAGGCGGCCCTGCTCGTCAAAACCTGACCAGAAGTAGGTGACAGAATCACCCGCCGCGATGCTTGAGTACTGAATTTCAACGTCAACGCCGTCGCCCGCATCGCTGATGTTAATCCACGGATCGGCATCAGCCACCACCGGTTTAGCCAGACTTGGCATAACCTGACCGTCGTCGGAAACCACAACCGGCACCGGTGAAGAGTTCACCGTATTTCCGGACTGGGTCGTGGAACTGTAATAGACGCTATAAGTGCCATTTTTAAGGCAATCTGGCGACATTTCGTTGGTCACATCAATAATGAATGGCGGATGAACCGTGTCGGTAATAATAAATTCACGGCTGTCAGCCTCGCCCCAGTAGAAGGTGACAATCTGGTTGAGTTCAATATTGTCGTAAATTGGAATTTCCGCCTGCACACCGAATTGCAGATCGTAATGATCGAGAGTGAATAAATCATCGGCGTTAGCATTGGTGATTGTCGGCGCAACATGCGGCGTATAGGTGTTGATGACGTATTTGCGGCCCACGAGATCATCCGCAGTGGTCGCCGTCACGCTGACGGTGCTCGCACCAACGGTGGCGGTAACGTCGATCTTAGCGATACCTGATGCATCGGTTTTTGATGTCACGTCAGAAAGCGCCCCGCCTACAATGGCCCAGTTCACAACGATATCCGCTACCGCAGGTTTACCATCGGTTAAGATGGTTGCAGAAACGTTAGAGACCTGAGAACCATCGTTAGCAATTGGGTTTGGGGTGGCGCTTAATTTTGAAACGGTGTTAGCCATACTATTTACCTTATTAATATAAACGATACCATCTGTATCGGGGTCCATAATAAACAGCCACACCGCACAGCGTTGCGCTTAATACAGTCACCCAACGGGCAATAAATAGTTTTCTGGACAGCGCGCAATAAAAAGCCGCTGATTAAAACAGCGGCTAAAGAAAGGCAGTCATATTTAGAACGGATTATTACTCCAGCCGGTCGATGGGAAATAGCCCCCATTTACCGATGAGAAAAACTCTGCCACGCTAAAATCATCCGCCGCCGTATTTGGCGTGACGGTTAATACGGTGGAAGAGCTGGTCGTTTTCACCGACAGACCATAGATAATATTATCCAGGCCGCGCTTCAGGGCGATATATTTCCCCGTGGTGAAGGATTTGGTCACACCGCCGGTAGTCAGATTCAGCGCATTCAGCACGTGCTTTTTATCCTCCTCGGTGACGTAAAATAGCGTGTTCCCGTCGACGGAAAAGGCGCTCTGGATAAATACGGTGCTCAAACCCGTCACTGATTCAGTCAGATGAACATCCAGCACGTTACCGGCGATGGTGAACTGACCGTACACCAGGCTGGCGTTATTCCGCTGGACAGCGATGTTGTTTTTGCTGATATCAATGCAGGTTGGGACGCCGCCACACGGCAGGAAGACCGCGCTGTGGCTGACCACCTGGTTGTCTTTGCAATAGACATTCACTAGCTTGTACATGCCCTCTTTTTCAGCCACGTAGAACAGCCAGCAGCCGCCGTTGGCGGTATCACCCACAATACTCAGCGGCGAATTGATCATCGCCTCGACGGGCAGTGCGATAATGGCCTTCGCGTCCACCGAGGAGTCATTCATAAGATTGCGCTTGATATGGGCGTAGTTCAGGCCAACGCTGTCGATGAAATACAGGTGGGCATCGTCCGCCGCGCTGGCATCGGGCGCAAAGGCGCAGTTAGCCACATTGGCAGGCAGACTATCAAATAACCCGCTGGCATCGGCGACGGTTTTAAACGTCGAATCCATCAGGTATTTACCCAGAATATAATATCCTGTGCCGCCCGGCAGCGTGATGACATTACCGAAGTTATCCGAATCCACCGGGACCAGCGGGAACCCCGGAGATTCTATTTGCATCACATCATTCGTGAAGTCAAAAATACTGCGGTGATTAGCGCTGCCAGGAAACCAATATTGCTGATACGTTTCAGAATTAAAAGTCATAATATCCTCTCATTTCTACTGGAATGAAAAATCACCCTTACCGAATGGCAAGGGTGAGGACGCTTATTTCAGGGCGTTGATCTGGTATTGAATATTGCCGAAGGTCGCGGAGCTGTTAATGTCCTGGTTCAGCATTTCCGTCACTTCAATTGCCCCTGTTTCAGGGATTTCGGTGATGGTTAATACCGGGTCGATGCTGGTAAACAGGTTCGTGCCGTAGACCGTGCCGTTTGGCGCCAGCTTCAGGGAGAGATACTGATAGCCGTACACATAGCTGGAATCAGCAGAGTAAGAGGCCTGGCTGTCAATCTCATACACCCATACCTGGTTTTTCTTGGCGCTATCCAGCTTTTTCAGGAAATAGAGCTTGGTCGCGGAAGCGTTGAAATCAGGTGTCAGGGTGGCCGTTGAATTACTGACCAGCGCCTGATTGATGACCGAGAAACCGGTCGATACTTTGAGTTCGCCCACCATGATCTGATTGTTGACGGTGACGGCAATCTTATTGCCAAAGGTCACAATCGAGCTGGTTTTGCAGTCCACGGCGGCCGTGATGCTGGAGAACGGCGAGAGCATGATATGCACCGGCGCGGTGGTGCTGACGCCGGTGGTATCGCACTTGTAAGCCACCATGGTGTTCGCATTGGCCAGGGTTAAGACCCAGAACTCATTCTCGTTCACACAGGCCAGGCCAAACGGCGTCGCCACGCCATTGTCATTATTCAACGACTGGGTTCCCACCCAGTTCGCTTTCCCGCCCAGGCCGAACGGGAAATTCACAATGGCATAGTTGAGATGCTTGGTTGAGCGATCCACATAGAAAACATAATAGGTGGGAATGGATTCCGAGCAGCTCGGCGCAATAATACTGGTCAGGTAAGTGTGATCCAGCGTATCGAGCTTATAATCCGGATTAACCAGATTATGGTAGCCATCATAGATATTATTGCCGTCGAAGAATAAAACCCATTTACCGGTTTGCGGGTCGCAAATAGTGGATTCCTGCTGAGCGGTATTGGCTTCAACGACGCCCGGCATAGCGCCCGGCTCACGGTTGAGCGTATTGTTGGCGTTGTTAAAGTTATACAGCATGCGTGCCGTGGAGGTTGAGCTGGTTTGCGGCGTACCCGCCATCCACTGCATCTGCGCCTGTAAAGAAGGGATCTTTGCGCTTGCTTTTAATTCATCCATTTTTATCTTCTCTTGAGATTAGAAATAATAAGTGCAATAGCTGCCGTCGGAAGGATTCACCCGAGAGACGGTAATTGCTGTGTTGTTAAGATTATTTGCGGTAATACTGAATATCACCGGGCTGCTGACATTGACGTTCAGGTCGGTAACGAGACCTCCTTTATTCACTCCATCGATATAAATATCTGCGTTGTTATTGGTACTCAGGGTAAAGTTGCCCGCCTCTTCACTGACGGACAGCTTGAATTCGCGATTGCCGGTGCCAGGGATATAAGGTTCGCTGGTCAGGAGTGGGACGGTGATATCGTTGGTGCGCTCGGTTTCAAAGCCCACCGTGGAAGCAGGAATTGAGCTGCCGATAATCTGCGCGGTAATGGTGTTGTTCAGCGTGTCGCTCCCGGAGATATTGGTTTGCGCATACCCCTGGAAGTCGGTATTGATGGTGATGGTTTTGAGTTTGTTGTTGGTGAAATAGTTATTGCCGAACAGGCTGAACTCCACGGCGACATTGCGCAGCGGCACGCCGTTGTCCATCGCCAGATACTTCACGAAGCATCCCTGAATCACGGTGTTATTCCACGGCGCGTAGCCGGTCGAGCCGCCGAGATAGCTTGATCCGGTGATGACATCGCCCTCGGTATCAATGTTAGCCACGCTGTCGTCGGAGTAACCAATCCCGCCGGAGTGGAAGTTCACCGTGTAGTTAACGACGGCATAACCTTTGCCCGTTGGGGTGATGTATTTCGAAGGCACCGTGAAGGTCATTGTCTGCAGTCGGGCTTCATCCGCCGTGACGCTGCGGGTGGCGGAATAGACCGTGCCCGGCACCGGCGTGATGTCCGTGCCTGTATAGCAAGACCAGAACAGACTGACGCTGTCCCCTTCCGCCATCGACGGATAGCTGACATCGACCGGCGTGCCGCCGTTGCTCATCGCATCCGTTTCCGTGATGACGCCGTCATCCAGGGCTTCCGGCACCGTCGGAGCCGGCAGTTCGAGGCTATGGGTCACGTCGACGCCAATTTCGGCGGCGAGGGAACTGCCCTGCTCACCGGAGGCAAACAGCACGTTGTAGTAGCAGATGCCGTATCCGATGCCAATCGGCAGGATCTCCGCGGTCGGGATGTTAACCACAAAGCCGCCGCTGAGATCCGTCTCTTTCACCAGGGTAATAAACTGCCACTCCGTTCCGGCGACCGGATCGCCATTTTGCGAGTAGCCCTGCCAGTGGGTGGTGACCGTATCGCCCACGCTGATGGCCGGATAAGCCGGGATCTGCACCGGCGTGCCGTTATCGCTGGCCGCTTCGTCCGCATCGATCCACTCATCGTCACCCTCAATAAAGACCGGCGGCGGCAGCGTGTTCCCGCTGGAGGTATTGATGTTGACGAAGCCGTTTTCCGAGCGCTCATTGCGGATGTCCGTGTGGGTCACGACATACCAGGCGCGCGCACTGTCCATATTTTCCGGAATGATAAACGCCGTGCTGATGGTGACGTTGAACCCGCCCAGTTCGCTCTCCTGAACCGTATGCGAAACGCTGGTGATGCTCTCCTGAATCACTTTTCCGTCGCGCGTCCCGACCCAGTACAGGGTGACGTTATCGTCCACGGCGATGCCCGGATAGTTAGGGATGGTGACCGGGGTGCCGCCGCCGCTCATGGCGTCGTCGTAGTCGAGGCTGTTATCGGCCCCCGCTTCCGGGAAGAGTGGCGGAGGCAGCGTGCCGGTGGAGGTTCTGTCGATAATCACTTTGCCGATGTTCGACCAGAAGCTGTTTTGCGCCGCGTCCACCAGGTTGTATTGCACCTTGTAGACTCCGTCGGGGAGCAACAGCGCGGCCTGCGGGTTGATCGCGGACGGCCACGGGAAATATTGCCCCATCGGGCCTTCGCCAAGACCAATAGAGTCAATAGCCACGCTTTCAAACCACAGCTCGAGAAAATCACCCGGTGCCGCATTTTCATACTCGGCAATATTAATAAGCACACCCGATGTAGAGAGTTCGGCCAGGTTGATCACGCCATCATTTTCCATTTGCGGAAATGATGGCGCATATAAAGTTTTTACAGGCATAAATATCCCTTTTAGGAAAATAATGAGTTCGTGACAGAGGCACTATAAGGATTCAGGAGGAGACGAATGGGGCAGAAATGAATAGCGAGAAATGCATTTTTTGCACAGCTACCGTTTCGATGAGTGTAAGAGTTGGCAATCTTTGTAATATTGACTTACATCTTAGCGGTTTTATCACATCGTGCTTTTTGTCGCTTTTCGGATTTTCTCCGATAGAATGTTTTCAAGGATACTCAACGACCGGAAGCCTGATGAATATTCCCCGAAAGCATGTCAACGATATAATCAACCACTTTATTAATAACACCCATCTGACGACAAAAATTAGCGTTTACAATCCAGGCGAAAACGACCGGACGCTGCTCGATGACGACTGCGTATTAATGGTTATTGAAGGGTATATTTCACTGGTTCGCGAAAAAGATGGCATTATCATGGCTTCTTTTGAAGGCCCTTACATCATAAAAATCTGCTCCTCGGGCGTATTTAATAAGATGCGTCTTAGTCAGGACAGTAACTTTTCCTATATCACCTGCAGACGTAGCGATTTTTATCAATACATCGGCGAGAAAGACCTTTGGTATAGCCTGGTCCAGATTCTGGAATACAGCACCTGGCAGCTTTACTCTAAAATAGAGATGATGACCCACGGCAGCGTCTATGACAGCGTGAAGTTCTATTTGGGAAAACTAAACAGTCATCCCGCGCTATGTCAGAAAGAGAATGTTTGTCAATATATTGTTGTCAGAACGGGTTATGCAAAAAGCGGAGTGATGGCGATTCTGAATGAATTACGGAAAGGAGGCTATATCACGATTGTGCGCGGTAAGTTAACCGGGTGCACTAAATTGCCAAATAAATTCTAAATTAACACGAGCGCTCGTGATCGTTATTAGAACAATTTGCTAATGTGCTTGATGATATTGGTTAGTTCTTCGTTGTGCTTAGCGCTCCGACGCGAATAAAAGTAGGTGGTTATTCTGATGTCATCGAGCAAGATGGTATGACTGCGGTTGATGTTCATCATCTCACAGGTGGTGAGCGGCAACAGCATGTACCCCGTGCCGTTGGCTGACATCAGCAGGAAGTCAAGGATGGAGCCGTTGACGCCGCGGATCCGCGGGGTGAAATGCACCGCCTTCTCCAGCACCCCGGACAGACGCATCTGCGCGCTGGTCACCATATTTTCCCTGACCAGCAGCGGTATCTCTGCCAGTTTTTCCGGGTCGTTTTTGAGCTCGCTGTTGGTTATTAATAATAACGCGCTGCTACTGTGGCTCTGGGCGACGACGGTTTGCGGAACGGGAAAATGATGGTTACTGACGATCAACGTATTGTGGCCCAACTCTCCGGCATCAAAATCCTCTTGTGTAATTTTCCTGCGGCTCAGTTGATAAGGTAACAGGCTCTTTTTCAGGCTGGACTCAATAATATCTGCGGGGTTATCAGGGAACGAGCTGTCAAGGATAATCTGTGTGACATTCTTTTTCCGCGTGGTCCCCAGTCGGTCTTCAATATGCATTATCTTTCGATATAAAGGCTCGGTTTGCTCGTATATCTCGAGCGCATATTCCGTTGGCTTAAACAGTCCATGCTGGCGAATAAATAATTTTTCTCCAAAGAGTGTTTCGAGTTCGTTAATCGTTTTACCCAAAGGTGAACGTGTAATAAAAAGTTCTTCACAAGCTTTGTTTAGACATCGCTTCTCCATTACCGTCATGAAATATTTCAGTTTCTTTGTTAATAAGAAGTGCATCAGTCTTTCCCCTTATCTACTCTAAAATTCATTGCAGTCCGCATCATCATATTGGTGTGTGATGGAATAGCAAATGCTGTTTATTTTCTCTCTGTGCCTTTGATAAATGTAAATTATCATGTTAGTCCAGGTTATATGAGCAACTTCTGCCCAAACCCGTGCAAGATTGGACCGGTCTAAGAATTTTCGGATATCGTTAATGTCACGCGGATTAACCTGGCTTCTCGGAAATAATTTTAAACATCTCGCGTTCAAATCTGGAAGTGCGTCATGTAGCGTTTTTTTATTGCAGGTCAGTGTGGTAAATAGTGTGGTGAAAATGGCGGGGCTAATATTTTATTAAAGACAACTGTATTTATCGACGTGGCATTAAACAATGTCTCTCTGAGCCACCGCTCTGGCAAAAGATTTATCCAACTCACCGCAGTGATTCTTGTAAATAGGTTATATTCGCATGTATAAAAAAAGAATCCCGCCGACTCCGGCGGGCTATATTCGGCAGTGGCTGATATGGACGCAAATTGCGCTACAGATTATTTTTCCTTTTTTTACCGTCTTTCCTGCCAGCGCCGGGGAAGTCAAGGATGACGGGCAGGAATACGCCTCCCTGAGCGACAATATTAATCAGGTTGCCAGCACGCTGGCGGCAAATAATCTCCAGCAAAGCCTCTCTCAGGCCAAAGGCAACCTGGTCTCCGGCGTCACATCCTCGGCGTCGTCCTCCGCGCAGGCGTGGCTCAGCCAGTTTGGCACCGCGAAAGTACAGCTGAATGTCGACCAGGACGGCAACTGGGATCAAAGCTCGCTGGATCTGCTGGTTCCGCTTTACGATGACAAAAAATCGATGCTATTCAGCCAGTTTGGTTTGCGTAAACCCGACGATCGATTGACGACCAACCTCGGGATGGGGGTGCGAACCTTTTATCTCGACAACTGGATGCTGGGCGGCAACGCCTTCTTTGATGATGACATGACCGGCAAAAACCGACGCGTGGGCTTCGGGGCGGAAGCCTGGACAAACTTCCTGAAACTCTCGGCCAACGGCTATCTGGGCACCACCCAGTGGCACAGCTCCCGCGACTTTGACGACTACAACGAAAAGCCTGCCGATGGCTTTGATATTCGGGCCGAGGCATATCTCCCCGCACTTCCGCAGCTCGGCGCAAAAGTCATTTATGAAAAGTACTACGGCGATAAAGTGGCACTGTTTGATAAAGATGACCTGCAAAAAAATCCGTCTGCTGTCACCCTCGGCGTGAACTACACCCCCGTTCCGTTGATCACCGTGGGCACCAACTATCGCCGCGGTCAGGACGACATGAACGATATGCAGTTTCAGGTCGATATGCGATTCGACTTTGGCCACGACTGGCGTTATCAGCTCTCCCCGGACAACGTGGCGCTGCAGCGCAGCCTGGCGGGAAGCCGTTACGATGTGGTCGAGCGTAACAACCAGATCGTGATGCAATATCAGAAGAAAGAGACTCAGGGCGTGACCACCCTGCTGCTGACGGCCCTGACGGATTACAGCCCGGCGGATGGTCTGGCGCAGAACACGCTCCAGGTCCAGGCGCTGGATGCCAAAGGGGATAAGGTCAAAGGCGCGCCTGTGGCCTGGTCCGCCTCCGGCAACGCGAAGCTGGACAGAACCGCCGGCTCAACGGATGCCGAAGGGATGATGACGATTAATATTTCCGATGCTCAGAATGAAATCGTCAACGTCACCGCCACCAGCGGCAGCGCCTCCACCACTCTGCCGTCGCACTTTAACGAGGTCAAAGCGGCGAAACTGGTGCTGACGGTGGATAAAAACGGCAGCTTCGCCAACGGCCAGGCGACGGACGATGCCACGGTTCACGTGTCGGACATCAACGATCATCCGGTGGCGAACGCGAAAGTCGCCTGGGCGCTTGAGGCCCCGGCGAAGATCGCGGAATCTCAGGCGGTCACGGATGCCGAGGGGCTGGCGCACGTCAAAGCCACCTCCCTGGTGCCGGGTGAATCTGTGCTGTCGGTCAGTTCAGGTGATCTGTCCGATCAGAAAACGCTGCAGTTTGTCGTCAACGCCGAACAGGCCAAAATCACCGACTTTAGCGTCACCGTCGATAACAGCCCCGCCAACGGCAAAACACAAAACAGCGCGCTGATAACCGTTAAAGATCCCTCCGGAAATCCGGTCAAAGACCAGCCGGTAACGGTGAAAGCGGACAAATCGACGGTCGCGTTTGGCGCACCGGCCAAAGCGCGCGCGGCGACGCCGGGCCAGACCGATGACAAAGGGGAGCTGCGCGTCTCATTCAGCGACACGGTAGCAGAAAACGTGCAGCTCACCGCCACGCTCAGCAACGGCGACAGCAAGCAGACGCAGGCGACCTTCGTGGCCGACAGCGAAAGCGCGACGTTACACGACCTTAAGGTGACGAAGGACGGCGCGCTGGCGAACGGCACCGATGCCGACCACGCAGAGGTGACGGTGCTTGACGGCCAGGGCAATCCGCTTGCTAACCAGCTGGTCACCTGGAGCGCGACGCCGCAGGGCACCAGCTTCCTGCCCGCCAGTACCAGCACCACCGACAGCGCGGGTAAAGCGCAGATCGGCTACACCAGCAAGATCGCGCAAACCATCCAGCTGAGCGCCACGCTCGCCAACGGCGAAAAAGCCAGCACCGCGTCGCTTTTCGTCCCGGATGCCAACAGCGAGCAGATTAAAACCTACACCGTCACCGGCGGGGCGGTAGCGAACGGCACCGCGACCAACAGCGCCACGGTCATCGTGACCGATAGCTTTAACAACCCGGTCGCGAGTGAGAAAGTGACCTGGACGCTCTCCGGCACGGCGGTCGGGTCAGCGCCGGAAAGCACCACCGATACCGCCGGTAAAGCCTCAATCACCCTCACCGACACCAAAGCCGAGACCGTAGGCGTGAAAGTGGCCCTGAAAAATGGCGCCACTGAAACTCAGGACTCGGTGTTTGTCGCCGACAGCGAGCACGCGCTCATCACCTCATTGCAGGTGACGAAGGACGGCAGCCCGGCGGATAACAAAACGCCTGACACGGCAAAAATCGTGGTGATGGATAGCCACAATAATCCGGTGAAAGATGCCGTGGTGACCTGGACGTTCGACAGCGCCTCAGTCACCGCCCCCGCCACCAGCAAGACCAATAAAGACGGCGAAGCCAGCGTGGACTACACGGATGCCATTGCCGAGTCGGTTAATCTCACCGCCACCCTGGCCAACGGCGAGCATAAAAGCGTGGCAAGTCAGTTTGTCGCCGATGTCGCCTCCGCCAAAGTGGCGCTTGCGATGCTTAAGGACAACCAGCTTGCCGATGGGCAAAAAGAAGACGTGGTCAAAGCGGTGGTCACGGATGCGCTGGGCCATACGCTGGCGAATCAGACCATCACCTGGAGCACCAGTACCACCACGGCCTCCGTTGAGCCGACCAGCCAGACGAACATCACCGGTGAGTCGCAGGTGAACGTCACCGATACCGTCGGGGAAGCGGTGAACATCACCGCCACGCTCGCCAACCAGGCCGCGGCGTCGCAGACGGTGAGTTTCACCTCGCACAGCGTGACGGCGATCCAGCAATACCGCAGCCCACAGAAGGCGGACGGCAGCGGGCAGATCTACTTCACGGCGACGGTGACCAACGAAAAAGGGGCGCCGGTAAAAGATTCACCGGTCACCTTTAGCACCACGGGTCATGGCGTGCTGAGCGCCACCACGGTGAATACGGATGGGAACGGCGAAGCAGAGGTCACAGAGACGGATGTGACGCCGGAAGTGGTGACGGTGACGGCGAAATCTGCCGATTACGCGCTGGATGCCGGGAAAAGCACCACCGGGGAGTTTACCCAGGATCAGATCACCGCCCTGACCGCGAACGGCAAGAGTTTTGCCCCTGACGCCGGGTTCCCGAAAACCGGTTTCCTCTCGGGGAGCTTTACGCTGGAGATCGGCAATACAACGGCGAACAACGCCAACTATACCTACACCAGCGATAACAGCTGGCTACGCCCGGACAGCACGCCCGGTAAGTACATCATGGCGTCGCCCCCGACCGTCGACATGAAAACCGTGACCCTGACGGCCACGCCAAAATCCGGTCAGGGGCAGCCGCTCACCTATGTCGTACACCTCGATCACTGGTTTACCAACATCGCGCGGTCATCGAAAGATCCGACGGTCGCCGATCAGGACTGTCTCAATAAAGGGATGACTATCCCGGGTTACAAATTACTGTCCGATGTGCCTCCCAGCAGTCAGGGTGTGCGTGCTGTCGGCAGTTTGTGGGGAGAATGGGGCGATCTGAGCACCTACAGCAACTGGTCGACGGCCAGTACCGCTCAGTCGATGTGGGCGGCGGAAGATGGCGTTCACGAAACCCGCATTTTCGTCCACTGGCGTGATGGCTATGTGAACGAGAACATCCCGTCCGACAATATGGACGAGGTGTGCCTGGCGTTCTAAGCAGCAGAGAAGACTGGCGTTCGCAGAGTGGGCGGACGCCAGACTCAGACCCCTTTGATCCACTTACAGTTTTATCCTAAAGCCATGCCGCTTCGCTCGTGCCATCCTTAATCACGCTCATAACATGAATAACGTGAATTGAGGATATTATGAAAAAGACAATTATCGCATTATCTGCACTTCTGCTGGCTTCCCCTGTTTTTGCCGCAACCACACACGCAACCGACGACACCGTTGCCGCCGCGAAAGCGAACGCTAACGACGCGAAGCAAAAACTGCATGAAGAGCAGAACAAAGGTGAAGAGCTGAAGCTCAAAAACCAGCACGCCGCGGAAGGCAAAAGCGAGAGCTTTGGCAGCAAGGTGAGTGAGGATTCCCAGAAGGCATGGCACAAAACCAAAGAAGGTACCGAGAAAGGTTGGGATGCCACCAAAGAAGGGACCGAGAAAGGCTGGAATAAAACCAAAGAAGGCGCATCTTCTCTGGAAAAGAAAGTCACTGAGTAAGTTATCTCTCCCCGAAAAGGCCGCCATCGCGGCCTTTTTTATTTGCAGGCCGGTGCGGTCTGAATTGCCCGGTGGCGCTGCGCTTACCGGGCCTACAAAAGCCAGTTCGGAGGGTTTTGTAGGCCGGGTAAGGCGAAGCCGCCACCCGGCGCATACACCGCTGCGGCCCCAATTCGCCCGGTGGCGCTGCGCTTACCGGGCCTACAAAGTCCAGTTCGGAGGGTTTCGTAGGCCGGGTAAGGCGAAGCCGCCACCCGGCGCAAACGCCGCTGCGGCCTCAATTGCCCGGTGGCGCTGCGCTTACCGGGCCTACAAAGGCCAGTTCGGATGGTTTTGTAGGCCGGGTAAGGCGTAGCCGCCACCCGGCGCAAACACCGCTGCGGCCCCAATTCGCCCGATGGCGCTGCGCTTACCGGGCCTACAAAGTCCAGTTCGGAGGGTTTTGTAGGCCGGGTAAGGCGAAGCCGCCACCCGGCGCAAACACCGCTGCGGCCCTAATTCACCCGGTGGCGCTGCGCTTACCGGGCCTACAAAGGCCAGTTCGGAGGGTTTTGTAGGCCGGGTAAGGCGTAACCGCCACCCGGCGCAAACACCGCTGCGGCCCCAATTCGCCCGATGGCGCTGCGCTTACCGGGCCTACAAAGGCCAGTTCGGAGGGTTTTGTAGGCCGGGTAAGGCGAAGCCGCCACCCGGCGCAAACACCGCTGCGGCCCCAATTCGCCCGGTGGCGCTGCGCTTACCGGGCCTACAAAGTCCAGACCGGATGGTTTTGTAGGCCGGGTAAGGCGTAGCCGCCACCCGGCGCAAACACCGCTGCGGCCTCAATCGCCCGGTGGCGCTGCGCTTACCGGGCCTACAAAGACCAGCCCGGAGGGTTTTCGTAGGCTGGGTAAGGCGAAGCCGCCACCCGGCGCAAACAGCGAAAGTCTCAACTTTATTTCCCCTCACCCCGAATAAATCTCCCTCCCCGTGCGTTTACCCCTTGCCCGCATACTGGAGATCCGCCCGATGATTCGCCCTTTGATATTTGTGCTCGCCCTGCTCTCCCCTGCCCTTTACGCGCAGCCGGTCAGCTATGTCATCAATACCGAGAAAACCCCCATTACCCTCTCGTGGCACGCCTTCGGCGGTATCCTCTCCTGGGCCAATCTCAACGGCGTGACCGGGAACGTCACCCTGGATCCGAAGAATGAGTTCAGCGATCGCATCGAGGTCACCATCCCCGTCTCGACGCTGGTGGCGTCCAACCGCCTGCTCACCTGGCAGCTCAAGAGCGATATGTTTTTCGATGCCGCGCGTTACCCCACGATCCAGTTCAACAGCACGCGAATCGTCACGCTCGGCGACGGGCATTTCAGGGTGTTTGGCTCACTCAAGGTCAGGGACATTACCCGCCCGGTGATCCTGGAGGCGACGCTGGAAGAGCACAAAGCGCAGGAGTCCATCTCGCTGCACGCCACCACCGCCATCTCGCGATCCGCCTATCAGATGGACAAATTTGCAATGGTGGTGGATGACCGCATCAATATCAAAATTGAGATCCAGGCCAGCGCCTCATAGCAGCGCCAGCTGCAGCTGACGCGCGCTGGCCTTAAGCTGCGTCGCCGGGTTGCGACCAATCAGCACAAACTGATAGTCCCTGTCGCGCCACCAGGCAACATTCATCCCGTGCCGCTGTTCGTTGCTGATATCGGTCACATCCCCCTGCTCAAGGGGGGAAATACACAGCGCCATCGGCCCGAAATCCGCATGCATCCAGACGATCTGAGCGATCGCCGTGCTCTCGTAGCGCAGCATGCGGATCATCTTCAGCTCCGCATCGGCCAGAGCCAGCTGCGGCTCACTCACTTTCAGGCCGATATCCTCGGCGGTGCGCACGATCCCCCTGGCAATGAGCGGCGGTGAGTTGTCCACATCCAGCAGAGTTTCGGCGCTGTAGAGCGACATATACTGCGCCTCAAGATCGCGAATACGTTCGTTCTCCGTGTGCAACGCCACCGACGGACGCGCCAGATAGCCGAGCCCGGAACCGATCAGCAGAAAACTGACGGACGCGGCGATAAGCGCCCGGCGGCTGACACCGGGCCGGGACGCCGGAGTGTTTGCCAGCCAGATCTCCAGCCGTTCCTCCATCTGCGCCGACGGCGCCTCTTCCAGCAAAGGCGCAAACGCGCGCTGATAATCCTGATGGCTGGTTTTCAGCTCCTCCGTGCGCATCGAAAGCCGCTCGTCGTGGTCAAGCTGCTCTGCAAAGACGCGGGCGTCGTTGGGGTCCATCTCGCCATCCAGCCAGGCGACAATCGCATCGTCCTGATAAGGAGGCGTAAAACGTAACGATTTCAAGAGCGTTTCTCCTTTGCTGCCGGGCGGGCGTCCAGGGTTTTCGCCAGTTGGGCCCGCGCCGTGGCCAGGCGGCTCATCACGGTGCCGATGGGGACCGACAGCGTGTCAGCCGCCTCCTGATAGGTAAATCCTTCGACGTAGACTAAAAACAGCGTGTTGCGCTGGGCTTCGGGAAGAGCATTCACCCGCTGCATGATTTTCTGATAGTGAATGCGATCCTCATCCTGTCCGTGGGTATCCGGGGCGATCAGCTCTTCGCTGGGCACAAACCCCTGCCCCTGACGGACGTGGCGGGCGCGCAGATCGGAGATCCAGATGGAGTGGAGAATCGAGAACAGCCACCTGTCGATGCGGGTGCCCGGCGTGTATTGCGCGCTCCGTTCGAGCGCGCGGACGCAGGTCGACTGAACCAGCTCCTCAGCCAGATCCCGGTTTCGCGACAGCACCAGCCCGTAGCGCCAGAGGCGCGTCAGGTGTGCTGCCAGCTGTTGGCGAACGTCACTGGTGGTGATTTTTCATATCCTCCCGCTGCAATCAGGATTCCGGATGACCGTTGATCGCCGCCTGCAGATCGCGATACTCCTCGCAATCCTGGCCGCAAATCCCGGCAATGACTTTCAGCTGCTCTTTCGCCAGATCCGGGCGACCTTTCACCATCCAGGCTTCACCCAGATACTCACGTGCTTTGGCGTAGTTGGGTTGCAGGGCAAGGGAGCGCTGATAATAGCCGATGCCCTCATCCGTGCGCCCCAGTTTGCGGGTCGCATAGCCGCGATAGTTCCACGCCTCTGCCGTATTGGCATTTTTCAGGGAGTCCAGCAGATTCAGCGCCGCCTGGTACTCCCCTTTTTTCGCGAGGTGGTACGCATAATTGGTTTTGTCCTCATCGCTGAGGCTGCTGGTTTTCTCCGGGACACAGGTCTTACTCACGCTGTCGTACACCTGCCCCGACGGGCAGTCCGGCGTTTTACTCTCAGTATCATTATTGCCCATCGCAAAGACCTGCGGGGCCTGTAAGAAAAATAACAGCGCCGGGATGGCGAGGGTTTTAGCGAAGGTACGAGGAAGCGATGACAGAGCGTTCATTTTCTACTCCTGGTTCGGTGGTTGTCAGGTGAACGAGGAGTAAACGCCTGAGCGCCCGCTTCTATTCGACGAAAAGGGAAGATTTATCGGTGCCGAAAATCATACTAACGGCCTATGCAACCTGATAACGGAAAAGGATAAATTGAGCCAACAATAAAGCCCGCATTTATTATTAGCGTATCTAGCAGATTATTGCCGCTTCGCCACTCCTATTTTTCATTCCGGTCGCAAACATAATATATCGTATAAATGATTCATTCACCGCATCTAAAATAACGTTTTAGCCCTCCTTAATTGACCGCGTATTTACATTCAATAAATTCAAATATATTCACTGAATTAATTCGCATTATATCCAAAGCCGAAAAGAGAAAAAAACACCGCAGCCGCACGCCGCGCGGGATACGGTGGGAAACTGGCTTATAGCCATCTTGATAAAACTATTCAATTCAGAAGGGGTTAACTGCAGGTTACCGGTGCTTCATTTGCATAATCTGATATTTATAGCTATATCATTTTTAGTCCATTTAAATAATATCTTTATAAATCACAGGGCTTTATATAACACAAAAAACACCGAATACAAGTCAAGCCAAAGTAAATAAATAGCTTCACCTGATGTTGCCACTCTATTCGCTGGCGGGCATCGGCCGCTCTGAAGAAATCAACGGTAAGCACTATCGTCAAAAATAGTGAATTCGCCGGGGGCGCTCTTTACCCGCAGAAAAGTGATGGCTTCGTCTTGCACGCCATTTCAATAAAAATCTGTTGGGAGTCATCAATATGAGCCAAATCTCTGTCATTTCGAAACTTACTGGCGTGGAAACCACCACAGAAGGCACTCAGGTTACTCTGGATCACTCCTCCATTGTGAAGCTTCACGTCGGCCGGGCCGACATTTCCCACTACACGCGCAGCGGCAACGATCTGATCGTCAGCCTGCACTCCGGCGAAGTCATTACCCTGAAAAACTTTTACCACGGCGACGCACAGGGCGAGAGCCAACTGGTGCTGCAGGAAGGCAACGGCGCGCTGTGGTGGATTGAAGACCCAACCGCCGCAGAACATTACGAGGCGATTGCCTCAACGGATGTCCTGATGGGCTCCTCCGGCGATGGCGGCGGCGCGGCCATCTGGCCGTGGGTGCTGGGCGGTGTTGCCGTCGCAGGCGGGATCGCCCTTGCCGCGGGTGGTGGCGGCGGAGGTGGTGGCGGCGATGACGACAATCCGACCAACCCTGGCAATCCGGGGAACCCGACTGACCCGGACACCACGCCGCCGAACGCGCCAACCAACCTGCAGTTCTCCGGGGATGGGACCTCGGTGTCAGGGACCGCAGAGCCTGGCAGCACTATCACCCTGAAAGATGCCAACGGCAATCTGGTCGGCACCGGGAAAACCGGCAGCGACGGGAAATTCACCATTGAACTCGGCACCCCGCTGACCAACGGCGAGCAGATAACTGCCACCGCCACCGACTCCTCCGGCAACGTCAGCAAAGAGGGTCACGTCACCGCGCCGGATCTGGTCACGCCAGATGCACCGGACATTTTGATTGTTAACGACGATGTCGGGAGCGAAACGGGCCCGCTGTCCAACGGCCAGCGCACGGATGACGCGCGCCCGACCCTGAGCGGGATCGGCGAAGCGGGCACCACCATCACCATCTTCGATAACGGCACCAAAATCGGCACCACAACCGTCGACGCTAAGGGCAACTGGAGCTTTACCCCGCCGAACGCGCTGTCCAACGGCAGCCATACTCTGACCTCTACCGCCACCGATGCGGCGGGCCACACCAGCGCGCCGTCTGCCGGGATCACCATTGTGGTCGATACGGTGGCGCCTACGGCACCGGTGATTTCCAGTGTCACCGATGACGTCGACCCGGTCACCGGGCCGCTCAACAACGGCGGCAGCACCAACGATCAGCGCCCGCTGCTCACCGGCACCGCCGAAGCCAATTCCACGGTGACGATCTACGATAACGGCATCGCAATCGGCACCGTCACCGCCGCCGCGAACGGCAGCTGGACCTTTACCCCGTCGGTCAATCTGAGCGAAGGCAGCCATGTGCTGACGGTTCGCGCCACCGACGTGGCCGGGAATACCAGCCCCGCCTCGCCGGGCTTTACTATCACCGTCGATATCACCGCCCCTGCCGCGCCGTCGGCGTTTGTGGTGAACGATGAAGTCGGCTCGATCCGCGGCGCGGTTTCCGCCGGCCAAACCACCGACGCCAGCCAGCCACGCCTCACGGGCCGCGGCGATCCGGGCAGTACGATTATTATTTACGATAACGGCGTGGAAGTCGGGAGAGTGACCGTCGGCCCGAACGGCCTGTGGGCCGTAGCGCCGAATGGCCCGCTGTCGGAAGGCCCGCACTCGGTCACGGTGCGTGAAATTGACGCCGCCGGAAACCCGAGCGGCCTGTCGCAGGCCATCAACTTTATCGTCGACACTGTCGCACCGACCCAGCCGGTGATCGCCTTAAACCCTGCCGGGAATCAGGTGACCGGCACCGCCGAACCGAACAGCACCATTACCATCACCAACGGCACGGGTCAGAGCTGGACGGGCACGACAGATAGTAGCGGTAACTTCACCATTCCGCTCAGCCCTGCGCAGACCAACGGCCAGACCATTTCCGTCATCGCCTCTGATGCCGCCGGGAACGACAGCATTCCCGCTACCGTCGTCGCCACCGACACTATCGCGCCGAACCCACCGGCCGATCTGACCGTCGCCGGTAACGGCGCCAGCGTCAGCGGCACCGCCGAAGCCAACAGCACCGTCACGGTCAAAGATCCGGGCGGCAATGTCATTGGCACCGGCACCACCGACGGGACCGGCCATTTCACCGTGCCTGTCGCTCCGCCGCAAACCAATGGCGAAGTGCTGGAAGTGATCGCCAAAGACCCCGCGGGCAATGTGAGTCAGCCGGGTCATGCCGATGCACCGGACACCACCGACCCGCTGGCACCGGATAATCTGGCTGTCTCTGACGATGGCACCACCGTCACCGGCACCGCCGAGCCGGGCAGTACCGTCAGCATCAAAGGCCCGGATGGCACCGAGCTGGGTCACGCCACGGCGGGCGATAACGGCGACTTTACCGTCACCATTACTCCGCCGCAGCTCAATGGCGAAACGCTGACCGCCGACGCGACGGATCATGCGGGCAACACCGGGCCAACCGCCTCGGTGGATGCCCCGGATATCACCCCGGCGCAAACCCCGGTGATCACGTCGGTGTATGACGACGTAGCCAACGGCATCGGCGATGTCGCGAACAATGGCCTGACCAACGACGCGACGCCAACCATTCGCGGCACCGGGGAGCCGGGCACCACGCTCTATCTCTTCAGCGGCAGCAATCAGATCGGCACTCTGACCATCCCGCCGAGCGGTATCTGGGAGTACACCCCATCGGTGCACCTGCGCGAGGGCGGGCACGTCCTGACCGCCACCGCCATTGACGCCGCCGGGAACGCCAGCGGCACCTCGAACAGCTGGAGTATTACCGTCGACAGCGCGGCCCCTGCGGCACCTGTCATTACCTCCGTGGTTGACGATGTCCCAGGCAGAACCGGTCCGCTCGATACCGGTGAAATCACCAACGATGCTCGTCCAACCCTCAACGGCACGGGCGAACCCGGGGCGACCATCAGCGTGCGTCTGGACGGCGTGCAGATTGGTACCGCCGTGGTCAGCGATGGCGGTTCATGGACCTTTACCCCGACGCAGGCTCTCCCGGAAGGCGGCCCGCATACGCTCACCGCCGTGGCGATAGATCAGGCCGGGAACGTCGGTTCCCCTTCGAACGGATTTGAGATCATCGTCGACACCACGCCGCCACCGGCCCCGTCGATCGCGACGGTCACCGACAACACCGGGAGCGTCACCGGCCCGGTCACCAGCGGCACGCCGACGGATGAAACCCGTCCAGTGCTGACGGGCAACGCTCCGCCGAATACGATTATTACCGTGTACGACGGCACCACTCTGCTCGGCACCGCCACCCTCAACGGCAGCGGCGGCTGGAGCTTTACCCCACTCACCCCGCTCACCAACGGCACCCACTCCCTGACGGTGGTCGCGACCGATTCCGCAGGCAATTCCACCTCGTCACCGCCATTTAGCCTGGTGGTGGATACCGTCGCCCCGGCGACGCCAGACTCCCCGGACGTGACCGTCAACCCGGACGGCCAGCCAACCGCGCTGAATCCTGGCGAAGCGACGCGCGACACCACGCCGACCTTAAGCGGCACCGGCACGCCGGGCGATACGGTGACCATCTACATTGACGGCGTTAAACAGCCTGATGTGATCACCGTTCAGCCGAACGGCACATGGACCTGGACGCCGACTCAGGCGCTGCCAAATGGCTCTTACGATGTCGCCCTGACCGTGACCAACAAAGACGGCGCGGGCAACGAAAGTGCGCCATCTCAGCCGGTGACCATCATCATTGATACCGATCCGCCAGCGACCCCAACCGCACCGGTGGTGACCGATAACGTCAGCCAAATCACCGGCCCGGTTGCGGATAACACCAGCACCAACGATTCACGTCCGGTGCTGAGCGGCACCGGTACCGCCAACGACGTGATCATTATTTATGACAGCGTGGGCGGCGCGGCGAAAATCGAAGTGGGCCGCGTCACCGTCGGCGCGGACGGCAACTGGAGCTGGCGGCCAGACACGGCGCTGACCCAAACCACCCATGCCTTCACCACCACCGCCACCGACGAAGCGGGGAACGTGTCGGGCACATCGCCGGTGATTACGGTGACGGTGGATACCACTCCGCCGGTCACGCCTGAAATCACCGCAGGTACCGTCGCTAATGGCGGCTCGACGTCAGACGCCACCCCGACCATCAGCGGGACCGGCACCAGCGGCGATACGGTGATTATCTATAACAACGGGGTCGAAGTGGCTCGCGTGCCTGTCACCGGCGGCAACTGGACCTGGACCAGCCCGTCCGTCTCAGACGGCGCGCTGAAACTGACCGTCTCCTCCGTCGATGCAGCGGGTAACGTCAGCGGCACCAGCCCGGTTTACACCATCACGGTGGATACGGTCGCGCCGACCACGCCGCAGATCGATAGCATCTCCAGCAGCACCCTGGCGAACGGCACCCTCTACACCAATGACAACACACCGACCATCAGCGGCAAAACCGAAGTTGGCAGCACCATCACCGTGCGGATCGACGGCGGCGCACCGCAGCAGGCCACCGTGGATGCCAACGGAAACTGGACGCTGACCCTGCCGAACGGCTCAGCGCTGACGGATGCCCCTCATACCATTATCGTCACCGCCACCGACGCCGCTGGAAACAGCTCCCAGAGCGCGCCGGTCACCGTGACGGTTGATACGGATGCACCAGACGCACCGATTGTCAGTAACCTCGCCGTCGAAGGGACGCCGCTGACAGGGACCGCAGAAGCCGGTTCCACGGTGATCGTCAAAGGGCCAAATAATGTTGAACTGGGCCGCGGCGTGGCCGATTCCGGCGGCAATTTCTCCATTGCCCTGTCTCCAGCGCAGACCAACGAAACCACTCTCACCGTCACAGCGACAGACGCCGCAGGTAACGCCAGCGGTACTACGAGCTATCAGGTCACCGACACGCAGGATCTGCCGGATGTTCCGGCGATCACCTCCATCGTCGATGACAATGGTCTCAGCGGTGACGTTGAGGTGAAAGGCTCAAGCTCCAACGACACCACGCCGATCCTCAGCGGGACCGCCGTGGCGAACAGTATTGTGACCATCTATCTCGATGGCAGCCTGGTGCCCTGGGCGGTTGTCACCGCTGGCCCAACCGGAGCCTGGACAGCCAGCTCGCTGATTCCGCTCGGCGAAGGCCCGCACAGCTTTGCCGCCACCGCCACCGTGGGTGCTGAGACCAGCGGCCTCTCTCCTGCCGCCACCGTCACCATCGATCTGAACGCCCCGAACACACCAATCCTCGGCGCGGTCACCGATGACGTCGGGCCTGGCACCGGCCCACTGACCAACGGACAAATCACCAACGACAGCCGCCCAACCCTGAGCGGCACCGCCACGGCGGGCGACACCATTACCATCTACAACAATGGCACCGCCATTGGCACCGTGGTGGTCGGTTCCACCGGCACCTGGAGCTTTACCCCAGGCGGGGCGCTGGGGGAAGGCAACCACGCCCTGACCATTTCCGCCACCGATCCGGCGGGGAATGAAAGCCCGCAATCTCCGCCGTTCAATATCGTGGTCGATACGGTCTCCACCACGCCGGTGATTGTCGGCGCGGACGATAACGTCGGCACCGTGACCGGGAACGTCCCGTCCGGCGGCACCACCAACGACAGCACGCCGACGCTTTCGGGCACGGCGGAAGCCAACAGCAGTATCGCGATTTTCGAAGGCAGCACCCAGATTGGCACCGCCACCGCCAACGGTTCCGGGAGCTGGAGCTTTACCCCGACCACGCCGCTGGGCGAAGGCAGCCACACCTTTACGGTGATCGCGACCGATCCTCAGGGCAACGTCAGCACCAGCTCGAACAGCTACACCGTGATCGTCGATCTCACCCCGCCAGCGGTACCGGTGCTCACCTCCGTTGCCGATGACGTGCAGGGCGGCGCGGTCGGCAATCTGACCTCGGGGCAGCTCACCAACGATTCCACGCCAACCCTCACCGGGACCGGCGTCACGGGCAGCACCATTCACATCCTGAATAACGGCGTCGAAATCGGCACCGCAGTGGTCGTGGGCGGGGCCTGGACCTTTACACCGCCGACCGGACTGGCAGACGGCGTGTACAACATCAGGATCAACGCCACCGACCCGGCGGGTAACGTCTCGGCGAACTCCCCGGTCTTCTCCTTCACCGTGGATACCACGCCGCCTGCGGCACCGGCCCTCACCTCGGTGCAGGACGACGTCGGCCCGGTCACCGGGAATATCACCGACGGCGGCAGCACCAACGACAGCCGGCCAACCTTTAACGGCACCGGCGAGATCGGGGCGACGGTCACTCTGCTCAGCGACGGACAACCCTTCGGCACCGCGGTGGTGAACTCCCAGGGGAACTGGACTTTCACGCCAACGGCACCGCTGGCCGACGGGGCGCACACCATCACCATCAGCACCACCGACGTGGCGGGCAATACCTCCACCACCAATACCACCTTCACGCTGACGGTCGATACCCAGCCGCCAGCCGCACCGCTGATTATTAACGCCACGGATGACGTCGGCGCTATTCTCGATCCGGTGTTAAACGGCAAAACCACCGACGATACGCGACCACAGCTGAACGGTTCGGCGGAGGCCAACGCCACCATCATCATCTATGAAAATGGCGTCCAGGTCGGCACAGTGCAGGCCAACGGCTCGGGCGCATGGAGCTTCACCCCGCCGAGCGCCCTGAGCAACGGCAGCCACACCTGGACCGCCACCGCGACCGACGCGGCGGGCAACGTCAGCGTGGCGTCTCCGGGCTTCACGGTGATCGTCGATACCATCGCACCGCTGGCTCCGGCCATCACCCAGGCGATTGACGATGTCGGCACCGTCACCGGCCCGCTCGGCAGCGGCCAGACCACAGATGACACCCTGCCGCGCCTGATCGGGACCAGCGAACCGAACGCGACCATCAATATCTATGAGGGCAGCACGCTGCTCGGCACCACCACGGCGGATGCCAGCGGGAACTGGGCGGTGACGATCACCACCGCGCTGACGGCAGGACCGCATAACCTTGTCGCGCAGGCCACCGATGCGGCGGGGAATAACAGCGATCCGTCCCCGAGCTTTAGCCTGACTATCGACCTCACGCCGCCAACCATTCCGGTGCTGCTGACGGTGGTAGATGACGTCGGCACCGTGACCAACCTGACCAGCGGCCAGCTCACCAACGACGCCCAGCCAACCCTCTCGGGCACGGCGGAAGCGGGCTCGACGGTGAAAATCTACGATAACGGCGTGCTGATTGGCTCCGTCACCGCCACCGGCGGCGCGTGGTCCTTCACACCGACCCCGGCGCTGAGCGATGGGCTGCACCCGCTGACCATCACCGCCACCGACGCCGCCGGGAACGCCAGCGGTCCGACAACGGCGTTTGTGGTTAACGTGGACGCCACCGCGCCAATTGCCCCGGTGATCTCGTCGGTGGTCGACGATGTCGGCACCATCACCGGACCGGTGATCAATGGCAATCCGACTAACGATACGACGCCGACGCTGAACGGCACCGCCGAGGCCAACACGACGGTGCGCATTTACGACAACGGCGTGCTGATCGGCACCGTCACCGCCGACGGTAACGGCGTCTGGACGCTGCCGCAGGCGACCATCTCGTTGACCAACGGACAGCATAACTTCACCGCCACCGCGACCGACGCGGCGGGCAACACCAGCGCACCGTCGTCCATCACCTCTATTGTGCTGGATACCGTCGCGCCGGGTGTGCCGGGCACGCTGGCGGTCATCAGCAACGGGACGCACGTCACCGGTCTGGCGGAGGCGGGCAGTACCGTTACCATCACCAGCAGCACCGGGACCGTACTGGGCACGGCGACAGCGGACGGCAGCGGCGCGTTCAACGTCACCATTTCACCGGCGCAGACCAACGGCGAAACCCTGCTGGCCTTTGCGACCGATAAAGCCGGTAACGCAGGCGCCACCAGCAACGTCATCGCGCCATTCACTAACCTGCCGAATGCGCCGCTGATTACCACCGTCAACGACAACGTCGGGACCATCACCGGCAATCTGACCAACGGCAAATCTACCGATGACACCACGCCAACCCTGAGCGGGACGGCGCAGCCGAACTCCACCATTACGCTGTACAACAACGGCGTGGCGATGGGCACGGCGACCACGGATGTCAACGGTAACTGGACCTTTACCACGCCGGTGCTGGGCGAAGGCTCCCACGCCTTTACCGCCACCGCCACCAACGTCATCGGCGGCACCGGGCCGGTCTCGCTGCCGACGACGGTCATCGTCGACACCATCGCCCCGAACGCGCCGAACGGCACCTTCAACGCCGACGGCAGCGTGCTGACGGGCACCGCCGAAGCGGGCAGCACCGTCACCATTCGTCTGGCGGATGGCTCAATAGTCACCACGACGGCTAACGCCGGAGGCACCTACAGCTACAGCTTCCTCAATAAACAGACGGAAGGTCAGACCCTGCAAATCACCGCCACCGATGCGGCGGGCAACACCTCGACGCCGGGCTCGGCGCTGGCCCCTGTGGTGCCGCTGTCGGCCAGTTCAAACGTGGAGGAGCTGGCACTTGGCACCACGGCGACGGTGACGAACGCTCAGTACAGCGACTACGGGTCTCTGCTGGTCGGCGCGCTGGGCAACGTCCTGACGCTGCTCGGCAACGACACGGCGCAGGTCGGCTTTACGGTCAGTGCGGGCGGAAGCGCAGATATCTCGATCAACGCCAACGCCACGGGCGTGGTGCTTTCTCTGCTCAATACCCTGGAAGTGGTGGTGCAGCGCTGGGATGCGGTCAATGGCACCTGGACCACGGTGGTGGATACCGGTCTGCCGCAGTTTGCCAACCTGCTGACCCTCGGGGCGAGCGGCGTGACGCTCAACATGACAGGGCTGGCGGACGGGCAATATCGCGTGCTCAGCTACAACACCAACCTGCTGGCAACCGGGTCCTACACCAGCCTCGACGTAGATGTCACCCAGACCAGCGCCGGGACGGTGACGGGCGTCACCACCCAATCCGGAAACGTGATTTATGACGTTGACCCGACCACCGGCAGCGACAACGCCCCGGCGGGCACCCGCATCACGGCAGTCACCGATGCGCAGGGCCACACGGTAAACGTGACCGCAGACGGAACGGTGATCCAGGGTCAGTACGGCACCCTGACCATCAACCTCGACGGGAGCTACACCTACACCCTGACCAACACCAGCGCCGCCGTTCTGGGGCGGACCGAAAGCTTCACCTACACCATCGGCCATAACGGGGCCAGCGCCTCGGCGCAGCTGGTGATCTCGCTCGGGGCGAACACCGTCACCAACAGCGTCACAGCGGTGGACGATACGGCGAGCTTCACCTTCGACACCAGCGTGCACGCCATCAACAACGGCACCTCGTCCCAGGGTGGCTTTACCGTTGTCGGCGTGAACCTCGGCAACACGCTGGGGCTGAACCTCCTCGACGATCTGAGCAATCCGATCATCTATAACGTGGCGGAAGGCACCACCCGCACCATGACCATCCAGGCCTCCGTGGGCGGCGTGGCGCTCGCCTCGGTGTTCGACCTGTACGTCTATAAATTCAACGAGGCGACGCAAACCTTCGAGCAGATGCGCGTCCAGCCAGGCTGGCTGCGTGCGCCGCTGCTGGGCGGAACCTCAGCCACCCTGACGCTCAACCTGCCGGCGGGTGAATACCTGTTCCTGCTGAACACCGCGGCGGGGATCACGGCCCTGACGGCCTACACCCTCAACGTGCTGGAAGACCATGTCTACACCGTCTCAAGCGTCGGCGGCAGCACCACCGGCGATGTGCTGGCGGATGATATCGCTCCTGCCGGGACGCACGTCACCTCGGTGAACGGGGTGACGGTCAACGGCACCGGCGTCACGACCATTCAGGGGGAATATGGCACCCTGACCATCAATGCGGACGGGAAATACACCTACACCCTGAACAGCGGTGTCGGGGCCGATCACATCAAAACGCCGGATACCTTCGTCTACACCGTGACCGCGCCAAACGGCGATAAAGACACGGCGTCGCTGAACATCACCCCAACGGCACGGGCGATGGATGCGGTGAACGACGTCAGTGCGGTGATGGACGTGACCTCGGTTCACCACACCTCGGCTTACTCGGACACCACCGTCGGAAGCGCCAGCTGGCAAGCGGCGCTGCTGGCCTCCACTCAGGGCAGCGGCAGCGGCACCTTTGTGGTCGACCCGAACACGGCGCTGCATAACGTGGTTCTGCACTTCAACGTCGCGTCATTGCTCTCTCTCGGCGGGCTGACGGTGGACTGGGTGCTGTCGAACGGCTCGACCACCATCCGCAGCGGTTCGTTCAACGGCGGATTACTGCTGGGCGGCACCGCGACGGTGAACCTCAGCGGGCTGGATCTGGATGCGGGCACCTACACCCTCTCCTACACCGGGAAAATGGGCGCGCTGGCGGCGGGGCAAATCACCATCACCCCGGACGTGGTGGGGACCACTTACTCCCTCACCCAGTTCGATTCCACCAGCGGCCACACCGTCAACGGCAACATCTTTGACGGGACGGATTCGCAGGGGGCGATGGATCAGCTGCACTCGGTCGATACCCGTCTGAGCATCACCAGCTACAACGGCGTGACCACCACCCTTGACCCGTACACCACCAGCGCCGCTAACGTCACCATTCAGGGGCATTACGGCACGCTCTCCATCGGTGCAGACGGGCATTACACCTACACCATGAACACCGGGGTGTCGCTCTCGAGCATCACCTCGAAGGAGGTCTTCAACTACACCCTGACCGATGCGGCAGGCAAAACGGACAGCGCCTCGCTCACCATCAACATGGCACCGCAGTTCATCAGCTCGGAGCATAACGATGTGATCAACGGGACGGCCTACGGCGATACCCTGATTTATCAGGTACTGAACAACACCGTGGGTAACGCCACGGCGGGCAACAGCACCGGGGATCACTGGACCAACTTCTCCATCAGCCAGGGGGACAAAATCGATATCGGCGATCTACTGGTGGGCTGGAACGGACAGGCATCGACGCTCGGGAACTACGTGCATGTCACCACCAGCGGTAACAACACTGTGATCTCCATCGACCGTGACGGGACAGGGACCACCTACACTAATACCACGCTGGTCACTTTGGACAACGTGCAGAGCAGCTACGACGAACTGGTTAATCAGCACCACAACATCATCACCTGATAGCACAACACAACTGACCCGGGCGTTCAGCGCCCGGGCATGAAGCGGTACTCTTTTATTAGGGATATGACATGGGAATGAAGATGCCTTACTGGTGGCTCTCGTGCTGCCTGATATCTGTGCCCGCGCTCGCTGCCAATCCTGCGGGGGTGATCAACACCGGCTTCCTGAGTGAAGAACAGGAGCTGCCGTCACTGAATGGCCGCGTCGCGCCGGTTGCCGGTAACGCCGCACCCGGCACGCTCAAGCTGGGGGACGCCGTGAACCGCGCCGTCAGCTGGCATCCGACCATCAGCGAAGCGGTCGGGAAACTCTACGAACAATCGGAACAAGTCGACGTCGCCAAATCGAAATACTATCCGCAGGTCAATGCGGGCATGGACGGCGGCTATAGCCACGACGGCAGCAACAACGGCTTTACCCCTTCTTTAGTGCTTTCTCTCTCTCAGATGCTCTACGACTTTGGCAAAGTCGCCAGCCAGGTGCGCGCCGAAAGCGCGGGCGTGGCCCAGCAGCAGGCCAATGTGCTGGTGAGTATTGATACCATCGGCCACGACACGGCGCTGGCGATGGTGCAGGTGCAAACCTGGCAGCAGATGGTGGAAACCGCCAAAGAGCAGCTCGATGCGCTGTCGTCTATCGGCAACCTCGCCCGCCAGCGTAACGACGAAGGGGCGAGTTCCCTGTCGGACGTGGTGCAGACCGACGCCCGTATCGAAGGCGCTCGCGCTCAGCTCATGCAGTATCAGGCGAGTCTCGACAGCTCCCGCGCCACGCTGATGAGCTTTCTCGGCTGGAATAACCTGAACACCATCAGCAACGACTTTCCCGATAACCTGAAACGCAGCTGCGATGTCGCCGAGCCGGACGATCGGCTGGTGCCTGCGGTGCTCTCCGCGTGGGCGCAGGCCAACGTCGCGCAGGCCAATCTCGACTACGCCAACGCCCAGATGACGCCGACCGTCTCGCTCGAACCGGAAGTGCGTCACTATCTCAACGACCGCTACGCGGGCAGTGAGTCGCTGGATCGCACCCAGTACTCCGCATGGGTAAAAGTGCAGATGCCACTCTATCAGGGCGGAGGTCTCACCGCCCGGCGCAACGCCGCCGGACACGCCGTCGAAGCCGCGCAATCAACCATTCAGCGCACGCGCCTCGACGTGCGTCAGAAATTACTCGAATCGCGCAGCCAGGTGATGAGCCTGCTGAGCACCCTGCAAATCCAGGGCCGCCAGGAAGCCCTCAGCGTCCGCACCCGCGAACTCTATCAGCAGCAATATCTCGATCTCGGCTCACGCCCGCTGCTCGACGTGCTGAACGCCGAGCAGGAGGTCTATCAGGCGCGTTTCACCCAGCAGCAAACCGTCGGGCAACTGCACCAGCTGCAGCTGAGCTGCCTGTATAACACCGGCCTTTTGCGTCATTCGTTCGATCTTGAGAACCGCACCATTCAGACTGTGGAGATCCAGCCATGAAGCAAACCGAAAAAACGCTGGGCGAAAGTATTTCTGAAGAGACGCTGGAGCACTGGGCGCAGGCCTTTGGCTATGTCGCCACCCGCTATCGCGTGGCCTGCTCGCCAGGCGCACTGGTCGCCAGCGCGCCGTGGCTGAAGGGCAAACCGATGGTCCCGGCGCTGACCCAGTTGGCGCGCGAAGCGGGGCTCTCCTTTCAGCTTCTGACCGCCACGGAGCAGTCCATCAACAGCTGGAAACTGCCGGTGGTGGTTGAGCTCAACGAAGGAAAAATCGGCGTCATCGAGCACTTCGACGGCGACGATACCCTCGATATCAACTTCATCGACACCTCGCCGCACAACAATCGCGTGTCGATGACCGCCCTGCTGCCAGCCATTCGCCACGTGGTCGCCCTGCGCCCGCTGGCGGCGCTGAAAGACAGCCGCGTCGATGCCTATATTTCCAAATACCGCCCGGACTGGCTCTACCGCCTGGTGATGCGCGACATGCGCCCCTACACCTGGGTGATGCTGGCGGCGCTGTTCATCAACGTGCTGTCGCTCTCCGGGATCGTCTTTTCGATGCAGGTGTATGACCGGGTGATCCCCGCTCAGTCCTACCCGACGCTGTACGTCCTGACCATCGGCGTGTTGATCGCCACCTTGTTCGGCTTTGTGCTGCGCATCGCGCGCGGGCACATTATGGATCTGCTCGGCAAACGCGCCGATCTGCGCGTCTCGGATCGGGTGTTTGGGCACGCCCTGCGCCTGCGCAACAGCGCGATCCCGCGCTCGACCGGGAGCTTTATTTCCCAGCTGCGCGAGCTGGAGCAGATCCGCGAGATGGTCACCTCCTCCACCATTTCAACGATTGTCGATCTGCCGTTCTTCTTCCTGTTCGTGGTAGTGCTGGCGATCATCGCCCCGCAGCTGGCGTGGATCGCCCCCGTCGCCGCGGTGCTGATGGTCCTCCCCGGCCTGCTGCTGCAGAAGAAACTCGCGGCGCTGGCGAAGCAATCCGCCCATGAATCCACCCTGCGTAACGCCGTGTTGGTGGAGAGCGTGCAGGGGTTGGAGGACATCAAGCTGATGCAGGCGGAGAACCGCTTTTTGCAGCAGTGGAACAGCTACATCCAGATCACCGCCGAGTCCGGTCTGCGCACCCGCGAGCTGACGCAGAACCTGATCAGCTGGGGAATGACCATTCAAAGCCTGGTTTACGCCGGGGTGATCGTGGTCGGCGCGCCGATGGTGATCGACGGCACGCTCACCACCGGTTCGGTGGTCGCCGCCTCGATGCTGGCCTCGCGGATGATCGCCCCGATGGCGACCCTGTGCGGCGTGCTGGCCCGCTGGCAGCAGGTGAAAGCCGCCAAAGAGGGGCTGGACAGCATCATGCAGCTGCCGACGGAGAATCAGCGCGAAGAGTCGCCGATCCGCCAGGATGTGCTGCGCGGGCATTACCTGTTCGATCAGGCGCAGTTTCGCTATCACCCGGAAGATCCGCGCATGGCCCTGCGCATCAACCGGCTGGAGATCCAGCCCGGCGAGAAAGTGGCGATCCTCGGGCGCAACGGCGCGGGGAAATCCACGCTGCTGCAGGCGATGTCGGGCGGGATGGATCTGGCGGGCGGCGAACTGCGTCTCGACAACCTCAGCCTGCCGCATCTCGACGTGGCGGATCTGCGGCGCAACGTCGGCTTTATGACCCAGAACGCCCGGCTGTTCTACGGCACCCTGCGAGAAAACATTACCCTCGGGATGCCGTGCGCGACCGATGAGGAGATCTTCGCGGTACTGGAGATGTGCGGCGCGGCGAGCTTTGTACAGAAACTGCCGAAAGGGCTCGACTACCCGATCATGGAGAACGGCGTGGGGTTGTCCGGCGGGCAGCGTCAGTCGATCCTGCTGGCGCGCATGTTCCTGCGCGATCCCAATATCGTCCTGCTGGATGAACCGACCGCCTCGCTGGACGAGCACACGGAGCGCGAGTTTCTCCAGCATCTCGGCGAGTGGCTCGGCAACCGGACGCTGATCGTCGCCACTCACCGCGTGCCGGTGCTGGAACTGGTGGAGCGCGTGGTGGTGCTGAAAGAGGGCATGCTGGTGATGGACGCGCCGAAAGCGCAGGCCCTGAGCAACAGCCGCATGCAGCAGCAGGCAAACGGACGGGAGTGGAAAAATGAAAATCAGTCAGCGTGACGTGGCGGCGATGGACGATCTCGATAACGCTCTCGACTCCGAAAGCGGCTACTCGGGCGCCCGGCGGATCGTGATCCTCTCCCTGCTCCTGTTCATCATCGTCGGCGTGTGGGCGTGGTTCGGCATTCTCGACGAGGTCTCGACCGGGACGGGGAAAGTGATCCCCAGCTCGCGCGAGCAGGTGCTGCAGTCTCTCGACGGCGGGATTTTGACCGAGCTGAACGTGCGCGAGGGGAATCTGGTGCAGGCGGGTCAGGTGCTGGCGCGGCTCGACCCTACGCGGTCGGAATCTAACGTCGGCGAAAGTGCGGCGCGGTATCGCGCATCGCTGGCCTCCAGCGTGCGTCTGACGGCGGAGGTGAACGATCTGCCGCTGGTCTTCCCCCCTTCCCTGAAAAAATGGCCGGACCTGATCGCCGCCGAAACCCGGCTCTACACCTCTCGCCGCGCGCAGCTTGATGACACCCAGCGCGAACTGAGAGCGGCGCTGGATCTGGCGAATAAAGAGCTGGCGATCACCCAGCGGCTGATCAAAACCGGTGCCGCCAGTCGGGTGGAAGAGTTACGTTTGCAGCGGCAAAAAAGCGATCTGGAGCTAAAACTCACCGACGTGCGTTCGCAGTATTACGTGCAGGCCCGCGAGGCGCTGTCGAAAGCCAACGCCGAAGTGGATATGGTCTCGGCGGTGCTGAAAGGCCGCGAAGACTCGGTGACGCGCCTGACCGTGCGATCGCCGGTCCGCGGGATCGTGAAAAACATCAAAGTGACCACCATCGGCGGCGTGATCCCGCCTAACGGCGAGCTGATGGAGATCGTGCCGGTGGACGATCATCTGCTGATCGAAACCCGCCTGTCGCCGCGCGATATCGCCTTCATCCACCCGGAGCAAAAGGCGCTGGTGAAAATCACCGCCTACGATTACGCCATCTACGGCGGGCTACACGGCGTGGTCGAAACCATTTCGCCGGACACCATTCAGGACGAGGCCAAACCGGAAGTGTTCTACTACCGGGTGTTTATCCGCACCAGCCAGGATTATCTGGTCAACAAAGCGGGCCGGAAATTCTCGATCGTGCCGGGGATGATTGCGACGGTGGACATCAAAACCGGAGAGAAATCGGTGATGGATTACATGATTAAGCCGTTCAACCGGGCGAAAGAGGCGCTGCGGGAGCGGTAAAAAAGCCCGGTGTCGCTGCGCTTACCGGGCCTACAGGGTTTTGTAGGTCGGGTAAGCGTAGCGCCACCCGACGGGTTTTCTGCCACTCCATACATTTTTCCTGAAGCCACCTCGCAGGACGAAATTTCTTCTTCATTTCCCCCTTTCAGCCTCACTCGACGAGGCGTATTTTCCCGTGACTTCAGAGGCTGTTTCTGACTGCATTGAGCCAAAAGTCGGGTCAAATTCTGATTAAGTAATAATCGGCAGAAATGCACTTGCGCACAGTGCATCGGTGCAATACCATTAACGCAGCTTCAAAGGGACAGGAGCTAAAATGCATCATGTTGAAGAACATTAATAACTTTCGCGATCAGTGGCTTGAGGATTTCTTCCTGTATGGAAAATCTCACAAAATATTCCCCTCAAGCATTGAAGCCGCCCTGGCGAGAAAACTGGATATCATCAATGCCGCAACGTCCCACAGGGATTTGCGCTCGCCGCCAGGCAATATGTATGAAGAACTTAACCCACCAATGTCAGGGTTTTCTTCCATACGAGTTAACAAACAGTACAGACTGATATTTAAATGGGTGGCCGGTAAAGCCGAAGACCTCTACCTCGCCCCGCATAAATACAAGCCTTATAAATAGTGAGGTATCCTACATGACTTCCCAACAATCCCTCCGCAAACCCACTACGCCGGGTGATGTGTTGCAGTACGACTACCTTGAGCCGCTGAACCTCAAAATTGCCGATTTGGCCGACATGCTTAACGTGCACCGCAACACCATCAGCGCGCTGGTGAACAATAACCGCAAATTAACCGCTGACATGGCGATTCGTCTCTCCCGCGTCTTTGATACCTCCATCGAGTTCTGGCTCAATTTGCAGCAGAACGTCGATATCTGGGAAGTGCAGAACAACGCGCGGACACAGGAAGAGATGAGCCGTATCAAAACGATTGCTGAGGTTCTCGCAAAAAGAAAGTCTGACCAGCAGGACATCGCCTGAACTCTGCTACAGTACCGCCAACATAAAATTCAGGGAGTGAGCATGCGCCAGAGAACCATTGTTTGTCCGATTATCCAGAATGACGGGGCATATCTACTGTGCAAAATGGCGGCGGATCGCGGGGTGTTTCCCGGCCAGTGGGCGCTGTCGGGTGGCGGCATGGAGCCTGGTGAAACCATGGAGCAGGCGCTGCGCCGTGAGATCCGCGAAGAGCTGGGCGAGGCCCTTGAGATCACCGACGTCAAACCCTTCGCCTTTCGCGATGACATTCGCGTCAAAACCTACGCCGACGGCACCACCGAAGAGATTTACATGATCTACCTGATCTTCGACTGCATCAGCGCCAACCGTGACGTGACCTTTAACGAAGAGTTTCAGGAGATCGCCTGGGTGCTGCCGGAATCCTTAAAAGAGCTGGATCTCAACGAGGCGACGCGGATCACCCTCTCGCAAAAAGGGCTTCTGTAATCAGTTCACCTGCGGTGCAGCCGAGAGATACACCCGCACATAGCGCGTAAACTTACCCAAAAACACCCCCGCGAATACACCGCCGGAAACAATTGCAAACGCGCTCATTCCCGGCTGTTGCAGCGTCTCGGGCGAGACGACGGTCATGACGCCTAAGACGTATTTCACGCCGAACGCCAGCAGCATAAATGGCAGCGCTGAGTAGTCGGCCTGTCGATAAATGCTGCGGGGCTGTGCCGCGCGGGTGGTATTCACTTGCTTAACCAGCAGATAGCCCAGCGCCGCGCCCGCCAGCAGCCCGGCGATCCACAGCGTGCAGGTCGCGACGGTGAGTTTGCGAAACACCACCAGATCGTAGATATCCCAAATCAGAAAGATCGCGGGAATAATCGCGAGCTTTTCCAGGGCTACGATGGCCGGTTTTCGGGCTTTGATACCGCGGGAGATCAGGAAGATAAACAGCACCCACACCCAGACGGGCGTGTGAGTGATCACTCCGGTGATGAATTCTGTCATAGGAATTACCGTCAGTGAGATTTTCGCACCGGGATAGTATTACGCACAATGGCGACCGCGCCATCATGCGTAAGTGGGTTCAGAGCGAAATTTTCAGGCGTCGAACTGCCTCTTTCAGCTGCTCATCCGTGGCCGTCACGAAGGACATGCGCAGGGTCGAATGGTCCGGGTTGCTGCAATAGAAGAACTCGCCCGGCACGAACACCACGCCGTTCGCCAGCGTCTTCGCCAGCCACTCGGTGGTGTTGAGGCCGTTGTTGAATTTTGCCCACAGGAACATCCCGCCCTTCGGCTTGTGGAAGGTCAGCACATCGCCCAGCTCGTTTTCCAGCTCAGTGGCAAAGGTCTGATATTTCTGGCGATAGGCATCGCGGATCAGCGCGATCTGCCCGGCGAGACGCCCGGTTTGCAGATACTCAAAAGTCATCAGCTGCGACAGGGTGCTGGTGTGCAAATCGGTGGTTTGCTTCAGATTCACCACCGCCCGCTTCAGCCACTCCGGGACCACCAGCCAGCCGACGCGGGTGCCCGGGGCGAGGATTTTGGAGAAGGTCGAGGTGTAGACGACGTTTTCTTCGTTGCCAATCGCTTTGGCGTGCGCCATCAGCGGGCGGAACACGTCAGAGGTGTAGTTGATCTCGCTGTACGGGTCGTCTTCGATAATCACGAAATCGTAGCGTTTTGATAACTCCACCAGCTGTTTGCGGCGGTTTTCAGAGAGCGTCACGCCGCCGGGGTTGCCGAAGGTCGGCACGATATAGACGGCTTTGATGGTTTTGCGGCTGACCAGGGCTTCGAGTTCATCGACCTTCATCCCTTCCCCGTCGGTGCCGACGGATTCAAGATTGGCCTGCGCCAGGCTAAAGACCTGCAGCGCGGCGAGATAGGTCGGGCTTTCCACGACGAAGGTGTCGCCAGGGTTGATGAGCGCACGCGCCAGAATATCCAGCGACTGCTGCGAGCCGGAGGTGATGACCACGTCATCGGCCTGGCAGGCGATCCCGCGCTCAGCGCAGATCTGGCCGATGGCGCTGCGCAGTTCCGGATAGCCCTCGCTCAGGCCATACTGGAAGGCCTCGCCAAAATGGCGGGATAACACGGCATCGGCCGCGATTTGTAATCCTTCGTGATCGAACAGATCGGGATTCGGAATGCCGCCGCCGAGGGAGATCACTCCCGGCATTTTGCTGTGTTTTAACAATTCACGGATGGCGGAAGATTGCAGGCTTTGCACGCTGCTGGCGAGTTTGTTCTTAGACATACTGTCGGAGCCCTGTAGTTCTGATTTTTATGATGTTCATAGTGTTAGTAACACATCTGTGGGGCTTTGATCATCACTTTTAGCGCCATTACTGGTCTTCTTTTGGAATGATTGAGATATGCCCGTTGCGCTCAAGGATGGCGTACTTAATTTTGCTGAACTCTTCGATACCCTGCGTCTGGCGCGCGGCGACTAAAATATCGTCGCAGGAGACGTCCACCTTTTTCAGTTTGTCCGGTAACGGCATACCGTTTTCCAGCAGAATGACCGGGGAGCCATCGAGGACCGTTTCGGCACCGGAAATGTACTTTTTCATCAGCCCAAAAAGCATATCTATGACTACCAGGGTCACAATAGTGAGCATCGCGCCCGTAACCGAAAAATCATTTCCCAGCAGCGCCTGCTGGGTCGCCTCACTGATAATCAGCAGTAAAATCAGATCGAAGCTGGTCATCTGCAATAACGCGCGACGCCCCGCCACTTTAAATACCACCAGCAGGATCAGATAGATTGCCAGTGCCCGGAAAACCATCTCCATATTGCGCTCCTAAGGATAAATAAACTGCCAGAAGCGGATTTCCGGCTCGCTGTTAACCTTGATTGAATTAACTGATTTGCCCATGCCCGTGGGCGTAACAAACATCCGCACGGAGAAATCACCTTGCGTTTTCACATTGCGATAAATCAAATACAGCGTTTTTCCCTCACTGAACATGCTATCGGGCTGCGGTGAAATGGCACCAGGCTCAAACATCGTATTTAATTCACCATTAATACTGAAAATATAACTTTCGGCAGGTAATGATCGGGTAGAAAAGTGCAGTTCGAATTCTGTTTGCAGGCGACCAAAACGTTCATAGTGAATAGCCAGCGTGTGCGCGTTATTTTCTTTTTGCGCCGAGCTAAAATAACCGTTCGAAAACAGCCCAGACAGGGCAGAAATAATAATGGCCAGCAACACCACCAGCCCAACCTGGCGGAATAAGGCCTCAAAGTTCAGACCACGTCTGCTTTCCGTAATGCCGGGTAATCTCTCTTTTTCTCGCGCCATTGCTCACCTCATTGCCTCGCGCTCTGCTCAGCAAGATGATTTTTAAGGATAAACACTTTATGGATTATCCCGTTTGTTAGATTAAGCAATAGCCACAGCGGGGGATAAGTCAAGCCATCTCCCCGTGAATATTTCAACAATGTAAAGCTACCAAAATCAGGGAGAGCGCGTTTCGGCCCTACCAATATCAGGGAGGACGATATCAGGAATAAGCTCCCCTTTAGGATAATTCCCCATTTCATCCGTTAGGTAAAAAACCAACAATTTAATCCGTTTTATTTGCTATGGAATATCCATGACATTTGCCGGTCATCTCCGGCACTCATCACCATTAAATGAAAATAAAGGATTACGGGAAATGAATAAAATATCTCTGGCGGTATTGGTGGCGGTAAGTCTGGCCAGCGGCGCAGCTCTGGCGGATAACCACACGGTTTCTCTTGGCTATGCGCAGAGCAAAGTTGAGAACTTTAAAAATATCCGCGGCGTTAACGCGCAATATCGCTACGAATGGGATTCTCCGCTCAGCGTCATGGGTTCTTTCACCTATATGAGCGGCGATGACGATCAGCGATATTATGTCGATTCTGATTCGGTCAAAAATCATATCGACGTGAAATATTATTCATTGATGGCGGGTCCGGCGTATCGCATTAACGACTATGTGTCGTTATATGCCCTGGGCGGCGTGGCACATACCAAAGCCGACGGGGATTCTACCTGGGTGAACGCGGGTGACGGGTACACGCAGAAAGACAACATCTCAGAAAAATCGACTTCGTTTGCGTACGGTGCGGGCGTGCAGTTTAACCCGACCGCAGAACTGGCGATTAATGTCGGTTATGAGGGGACGAACGCGGATCTGCAGGGCGACCATTCGATTAATGGCTGGAATGTGGGCGTCGGGTATCGGTTCTAAGCGGCGTTTGTGCCGGGTGGCGGCTTCGCCTTACCCGGCCTACGGGTCGGTGCAATATTTAGGCCGGGTATTAAGCCGCACGTATGCCTTGTAATAGATGATCTATGTAATACGTCAATTTCGGCAACGGGCGTAAATCCTGGCGCCACAACAGATGCACCGGCCTCGGTTCCGGCGTGAAATGCTCCAGCACCCGAACCAACCTGCCATTCGCCAGCTCGTCGGCCACCAGCACCTCCGGCTGCAACAACAAACCCGCCCCCGCTACCGCCGCGGTACGTAATCCGTACCCGTCGTTACAGCGCAAAATCGCATCGCGCTTCCAGCGCACCTCCCCTTCCACGCCCGGCAGCCGCCACTCGTTGCGCGCGGTCCAGACCGTGTGCGACAGGCAGAGATGATCGACCAGATCGGCAGGTGTTTGCGGCGTCCCGTGGCGCGCCAGATACGCCGGAGCCGCGCAGATCACCATCCGATACGGACACAGATACTTCGCCACCAGATCGTCGTGACGAATATCGCCGATGCGGATCGCCAGATCGAAGCCCTCATTGACCATGTCCACCATCCGGTTGGTCAGATCCAGTTCGACGCGCACGTCTGGCCAGGTCTGTAAAAAGGTCGCCGTGAGCGGAGCGATCACGCAGCCGCCAAAGGAGGTCGGCGCGCTGATGCGCAGCGTCCCGGCCGGGGCCGCGCGCAGGCGTTCCACCGAGCTTTCGGCAATCGACACCTGCTCCAGCACCCGTTTCGCCTCGTCGTAAAACACCCGCCCGGCGTCGGTGAGGCTTTGACGACGGGTGTTGCGCTCCAGCAGGCGCGTGCCAAGCTGTTCCTCCAGCAGCGCGATGTATTTTCCGACCATCACCGCCGACATCTCCAGCCGCGCCGCTGCCTGCGTAAAGCTGCCGCTCTCGACCACGGCGATAAAGGTCTCCATGCCGCGAAGCTTATCCATATTGCAAACCTCTGGTTAGTAATCTTCTAACTTTAGCCCAGTTTATCTCAGTTCTGATTTATTAAAGAATGGAGGCTCACAACCTGAAGGAGTCTGCTATGAAAATCGTCATTATTGGTGCCAGCGGCACGGTCGGCCGTGCCGTGACAGAAGAGTTGAGCCGTAAACACGAGGTGATCCGCGTCGGTCGCACGCAGGGTGATGAGCAGGTGGATATCACGTCGCAGGCCAGCGTGCAGGCGCTGTTCGAAAAGATCGGCCCGGTGGACGCGATTGTCTCTGCCAGCGGTGGGCTGCATTTTGGTCCGCTGGCGACCATGAAAGACAGCGATTTTGACCAGGGCTTGCAGGACAAACTGTTAGGACAGGTGCGCCTGGCGCTGACCGGTCAGCACTACCTGAATGAGGGCGGGTCGATAACTCTGATCAGCGGGATTGTCGCTCACGAGCCGATTGCTCAGGGGGTGAACGCGACCACGGTGAACGCGGCGCTGGAAGGCTTTGTCCGCGCCGCGGCCTGCGAACTGCCGCGCGGAATTCGTATCAACCTGATTAGTCCGACGGTGCTGACGGAATCCGCCGAAGCGTACGACGGATTTTTCCCCGGCTTTGAAAGCGTGCCTGCCGCCACCGTCGCGCTGGCCTACCGCCGCAGCGTGGAAGGCGTGCAGAGTGGTCGGGTTTATAAAGTCGGTTACTGAGGTTTGACGGCAGCGATCAGCACCAGCATCGGTCGCTCCGCCTCTTCCGCCAGCGCGGGCCAGGCGTCAATCTGCGCCTGCGTTGGGCCCCACTCGTTGACTTCCCGAAGCGTTAAACCTGCTTTGATCAGCGCATTCAGCGTGGTGCCGAGCGTGCGGTGATATTTGATCACCCCGTCCGCCAGCCAGTTGCTGACGCGCTGCCCCTCCTGCTGATACTGATTCACGCCCCAGAACCGCGCGCCGTTGTCATCCGTCAGCCAGCCCTGGCGCGAGGCGCAGGTGTAGATCGGGTGTTCCATCGAAAAGACCAGGCTGCCGCCGGGTTTGAGCGCGCGCTGAACGTGGCTGAACAGCGTGTCGAGTTCAGGGAGATAGTGCAGCGCCAGCGAGCTGTAGACCAGGTCGAGGCTGTTTTCTTCCAGTTGCAAAGATTCCAGATCGCTGCGTTGGTAGGTGATGGCCGCATCGGTGGTGAGTTCAAGCGCGCGGGCGAGCATTTTTTCCGAAATGTCGACGCCCATCACCTGTGCCGCCCCCATTTCGCGCGCGCTGCGGCAGAACCAGCCGTAACCGCAGCCGAGATCGATGACCGATTTTCCCGTCAGATCGGGAAGCAGGGATTTAAGCGCCGGCCATTCCGGCGCGCCGTCGAGGCCGTGGACCGAGCGCGGAAGCTGGGCGTAGCCCTCGAAAAACGCCGGATTGTCGTAGATATTTTGTGCCATCGCAGATCCCTCTTTGTGAATATGCGTAGCAGTATATCGCATGGTATGGGTTTTGTAGGCCGGGTAAGGCGTAGCCGCCACCCGGCAGCAAGCGGCTGTGCGGCCTAAAACGCCCGGTGGCGCTGCGCTTACCGGGCCTACAAAAACTTATGCCCCGACGTTACCCCACACCAGGTTCCCGTTATGGAACGTCGCGGTGCGCGGGGAGATGCGCGCCACGGCTTCGGCGGAACAGGAGGCGTCCACCAGCACAAAGCTCGCGGCATCCTGCGCTTTCGGCCACACCCGTTCGCCCTTGTCGTTCAGCGGCAGCACGTCGCCGGTGGCGATCCCCAGCGCGCGTGACAGGGTCTGCTCGTTCGGGCGGATGTAAAGCTGTGCGTAGAGATTGGCTTTTTCCAGCATGTCGCCCAGACCGTACGGCGACCAGTGGTCGATCACGCTGTCGGTGCCCGTCATCACAAATACGCCTTTATCGCGCAGCTGCTTAAGCGGCATATGCAGGGTGCCAATCGGCACCGTCGAAGCAATGGTGATCTGTTGCGCCGCCATGCGCGTGGCGATGGCATCCACCTCTTGCTCGTTCAGCGTCGCCAGCGCGAAGCCGTGGCTGATGGTCAGCTTGCCCTTCAGTTCCGGGGTTTTCTCGACCGTCTCGACCATATAATTCACCGCCGCCACGCCCGCCGGGCTGGTTTCGTGCAGGTGAATATCCACCCCTTTATCGTAATCCAGCGCAATCTGGAACATGGTGTCGAGGGATTTTTCCATCGCGCCATCGACGTTGGTCGGGTCCAGCCCGCCGACGTACTGCGCTCCGGCCTGCATCGCTTCGCGCATCAGCGGCTCGGATTTCGACAGCAGCAAACCGTGCTGCGGGAAGGCGACGATTTCACAGTCAAAACCGGGTTTACGCCGCGCCAGCACCGCCTGCAGATTTTCCAGATTTTTCAGGCCAGAGGTCGGCTCGATATTGCAGTGGCTGCGGGCGATGGTCGAGCCTTTGGACTGGATCAGATCGATCAGCTTTTCCGCGCGCTCCTGCGTGTAGGGCTGCAGCTCCGGCAGCAGCTTTTGCTCGAGGCGGATCATGTCCTGAATCGTCGTTCCCGCCGGGCGATTGAGCGAGCGCCACGGGCCGCCGTAGAAGGTTTTATCCAGATGGATGTGCATGTCGCGCATCGCCGGAAGCATCAGCTTGCCGCCCGCATCGTAGTGCGGAAGCGTGCTGTCGGCGTGGCTGTTGTTGTCGCGCAGGGCGACGATTTTGCCGTCCTGAATTTCCAGGGTTTTTAGCTCGGTGCGGGTGCTGGTTGCGACACCGCCGTCGAAGTTAAACCCGGCCTCCAGCAGCACGTTGTCGAGGTAATAGTGTTTCGCGGTGATGTTCATCGGTTTGCCCGTCTCGCAAGTTTTATTCGCTGTCTCAGCAGCATACGCGACGGAACCGGTCGCGCCAAACAGCGCGCAGGCAGTGACCATTTTGCCGCTCTGGCTGATAAACTCCCGGCGGCTTTTATTCTCTTTCATCTTATCTTCCTTATCTCTTTCTTACGCATTCACGATGTGGGTGCCGGTCTCACCGCGCAGCGCCGCAGGCAGGCAGTCTGGCGAGGTGATAATGACCCGTTTGCCGCCCTGTTGCAGGAACGCCAGGCTGGCGACAATTTTCGGCAGCATGCTGCCCGCCGGGAAATGGCCCTCTTCCATGTAGCGCGTCATTTGCGCCACGTTGACGGTGTCGAGCGCCTGCTGATTCGGCTTGCCAAAGTGAACGCACACTTTCTCCACGCCGGTGGTGATCACCAGCACGTCGGCTTGGATCTCGCGCGCCAGCAGCGCGGTGGAGAGATCTTTATCAATCACCGCGTCGACGCTCTGATAATCCCCTTCTGGCGTGCGGATCACCGGAATCCCGCCGCCACCGGCACCGATCACCACAAAGCCTTTTTGCGTCAGGGTTTTGATGGCGTCGGCTTCGACGATGCGCACCGGCTGCGGCGAGGCGACCACGCGACGGTAGCCGCGCCCGGAATCTTCCACAAAGTGCCAGTCCGGATGAGCGAGCTGCAGCTCGTCGCGCTGGGCTTCACTGAAAAAGGCGCCGATGGGTTTGGTGGGATGGGTAAAACCGGGATCCTGTAGATCGACTTCCACCTGGGTGACCACCGTCACCGCCTTTTGCTCACCGCGCGCGGCGAGGCGATTGTTCAGCGCCTGCTGGATCAGATAGCCGATCCCGCCCTGAGTGTCGGCGACACAGTTGGCGAGCGGCGTCAGGGGCAGACCTTCGCGCTCGTGGGCGATCTCCGCGCGACGCAGATCGAGGCCGACCTGCGGGCCGTTGCCGTGGGTGAGGACGATGTCGTAGTCGGAGGCGAGCATCTCTAATACCGATTCCGCGACCGCTTTGACCGCCTGCGCCTGGTGTTCAATCGACTGGCTGGCGTTGTCTTTGATAATGCTGTTGCCACCGATGGCGACGACCATGAGTTCTTTCATGTGTTTTCCTTTAGATTGGTGCGGTCTGGGGCCCTCACCCCGGCCCTCTCCCACAGGGAGAGGGAGAAACCGGTTCCCTCTCCCTGTGGGAGAGGGTTAGGGTGAGGGCATCAGGCATTATCAGGACTCTGAAACCGGCGCTGCCGCCCGCGTCACTTCGCGGCTATCCAGCACGTGTTTCACCACAAACATCCCGCTCATCATCAGGTACGCCGTCACAAACATCAGCGAACTCCCTTCGGCGAAACCGACTACCGGGGCGTGGATGACACCGAACATCGCCAACAGTGCGCCCACTGCTGCAGCAATCGCTCCGCGCAGCGGTTTATTGATGATGGCGAAGATAGCGATACAGCCCCAGAGCATGCTGGCGAGCGGTGCGCCGTTGCCCAGATGCACCAGCCCTTCGTAGTAGATGCCTTTACTGTGCAGCACGTCGGTGCCAATCTTCGCCGCATTCGTTCCCGCCGCCCCCATCACGCTGTTCATCATGGTCAGCGCCCAGTTGGCGATCCACGGGAACAGGCAGATGAAGATGACGGGCACCTCCACTTTGGGCGTTTCCCTCACCACCTGGTTGGCGGTGACCACGCCGATAAACACCAGAATCGGCACGATGGCGGTCATCGGAATGATGGCGAGCATAAAGGCCCCCAGCCCGAACAGCGGCACGATGAACATAGTCACGCCCGACGCCAGGGTATAGCCGATGCTCGCGCCCATCGCTTTCCAGCCCGCGTGGCCGACGTAGACCGTCACCGGGAACGGGTTGCCCATCAGGCAGCCGAGCATGGAGGCCAGACCGTTCGCCAGCATCACTTTGCGGGTCGGGTATTCGTCCCCTGCCGCGTGGGCGCTTTCGATGTTTTCGAGGTCAAAGATGTAGTTCGCCAGACCCAGCGGAACCGCCGACGCCAGATACGGCAGAGCGTGCGGTAAACCTTGCATGAAACTGTCAACGTGGACTGACGGCGGGTTAAAGCCGAACGAGGACATGGACGCTTTGATCGCTTCCGGGCTTTGCAGACCGGAGATCCACGCCAGCGCGGTCCCGGCGATCAGCAGCAACAGACCGGTCGGGATGCGGGCGAAGATCGGCTTTTTACCGAACCAGTTGATGAAGATCAGCAGCAGCACGATGAAGGAGACCGTCGGCGCTTCGAACGCCTGCAGCATCGGGTTCATCGCCAGCAGCAGCAGGCCCAGACCGGACAGGCACGACAGCAGCACGGTACGCGGGATCATCTTGCGGATGGTTTCACCGAGGAACGAGCCGCCCGCCAGAATCATCGCTTCCACGAAGCACCACACCAGACCAATCTGGATGGCAAAATCCGCGTCGCCGGTCTGCTGGTAAACCGGCATCAGCACCAGGAACGTCACCGTGAAAATGGACGGGGCGCTCGGGCCGGACGGCAGCGCCGTCACATCACTGCGCCCGGTGTCGCGCTGCATCTGCAGGCCAAACCACGCGTAGCAGATGCTGGCGACCAGTACCGCCAGCCCGAAGGCTGGCGCGATGCGTCCATAAACAATCTCTTTCGGGATGCCGACGACAAAAATGAGCAGTCCCATCATGGTCAACAGGTTAGTCAGGTTATTGGTCATGAGCCCGAAATAGGCCGCCCAGTCACCTCTTTTCCACTCCAGTTTCATGCTTTTCATGAATGCTTACCTTATAAAAAGTAGCGATCGCGGAAGGTCAACAGCGCCTTTTCAAAACAGCTAAATGGCGGGTGAACGATGCCCGCCCCAATCATGCCGATCCCGGCGTCTTTGTGGGCAATGGCGGTGTTGATCACCGGCAGAATGCCGCTGGCAGCGACTCTGGTGATATCAATCGCCGTCGGAATGCCCATAAACGAGAGCAGCGGAATGGTGACGTTCGGGTTTTCGCCGAGGGTGATTTCACGCATCTGGCGCGAGAAGTCGATGGCTTCGTCCACCGTGCCGCCCACCAGCGCCACAATCGCCGGAGCCGTCGCCATCGCAAACCCGCCGATGCCGTAGGTTTCGGTGATGGCGCTGTCGCCGATATCCAGACCGGAGTCTTCCGGCTTGTAGCCCGCAAACATCGGGCCAATCACCTGCTGCGCCGGGCCGGTAAACCACTGCCCCGGCAGGCCGGAGATGCGCAGACCAAACTCAAAACCGTTGCGCGCCATGGTGGTGACGACGGTGCTGTACTCGATCCCGTGCGCGGCATCGAGCGCGGCTTTGCACATCGCCATCCACGTCGGGCCGGAGAAGTAGTCGCTGCTCGCCACGAACTCAAACACCTGACGCTGTTGCTCCACCGGATAACCGGCCTGAATCAGCCCCGGCGTCAGCGCCTGGATCAGCAGCGTGGTGCCCGCGTTGTTGCGGTTGTGGCACTCGTCGCCCATGTGCAGGGCCTGGGCCAGCATCAGGCGCAGATCGATTTCGCCGATGATGTTCATCGCATCGCGCAGCATCGGGCCGAGCACATCGCGCATCCAGTTCAGACGATCGATGACGCTCTGGTCGTTAGCGCCCATGCGCAGGATTTTCGCCATCTGCTCGCTGAGGTTGGTGAACGCCCGGTTGCCGTAGGCTTTGTTCTCGACGATGTGCATGAACATTGACGCCGAGGTGACACCCGCCATCGAGCCGACGCAGTCGTGTTCGTGGCACGGCGAGAAGGTAATTTCGCCGGATGCAGCGAGGCGCCCGGCGTCGTCCAGATCGCTTGCCAGCCCTTCAAACACCAGCGCGCCCGTTACCGCGCCGCGCATCGCGCCGCACATGTTTTCCCACGCGACCGGCGGCCCGGCATGCAGGATGGTGGTGCGGGTCATGCCTGGCACCACGTTAATGGCCTGGTCGAAGCCCACCAGCACCGGATGAGACTGGATAATGCGCTCCAGCGCCTGTTGGTTGGCGGCGGCGATTTTGTCGGCGAGCGTGGAGTGCGCCAGCTGATCCAATGCTTCGACCACCTGCAGATTGCCCTGCCCCGGCGGCGTCCAGTCGAGCTGCGTGACCGGCACGTGCTGTTTTTTCAGGTCGTCGCTGAACAGGGCGATGCCGACGTTGATGACGTTCAGCGGCTGGTTAAATAAGGTTTTCATCAGGCTTTCTCTCCTTTGCAGACAAATTCACGCGCCAGTAATCCGGTATTGCTGCTGCTGCTGGCCCAGATCACGCCCGCGTCCGTCAGCAACTGGCACTGCTGCGAAAGCGACGGTGTATCCAGATCCGTGCCGAGCACGTAGCCGAGGATCTCCAGCGGGCGGTTGTCCGCTTTCGCGATAGCCTGCGCCTCTTTGATGGCGTCAATCATCACCCCGACCGGGTCTTCGTGAGAGCCGAAACCGAGCACAAAATCCATCACGATCACCCCCACTTCCGGGTCGTGTGCCTCCTGCAACAGGCGGCTGATGCGGTTGGTTGGGTCGATCATCGGGTGCGGTTTGCCGTTGGTGAAACCGTCGTCGCCAAAGTCGAGGAAGGTATGAGCCTGGCTGACGTTGAGATCGGCCAGCCGTTTGGTCGGGTCCGGCTGAATGTTGCTGTAGACGTCGTCGAATTTTTCCAGCGCCGCGAACATCGCTTCGTCGCACAAAGTGCCGCCGCAGAACAGGCCGCGAATATACTTTTGCTGCGGGGTCAGACGGGCGCGGACTTCTTCAATGAGCGGCCAGTTGAGCGGGTGCAGATCCAGCGACTCTTTTTTGATGCCGGTGAGGAGGACCGCTTTCAGGGCTGCCTCTTTGGTGCCGCGCGCGAACTGCAGGCCGTCTTCATCGGCGGGCGGCTCGTTGCGCCCGAGGAAACAGACCACGACCGGTTTGCGGCAGGCGCGGGCGCGGGCCAGCACTTTTTCAGCCACTTTTGGCGCAGGCGGTTTCGAGATGAGGGCGATCACCTGGGTGGCGTCGTCGGCTTCCAGCATTTCAATGGCGTCGAGCATCATCAGGCCGCCGATTTTTTCGCTTAAATCGCGCCCGCCGGTGCCGATCAGCTGCGAGATCCCGCCGCCGAATTTATGAATGCGCGCGCTCAACTCCTGGCTGCCGGTGCCCGATGCGCCAACGATGCCAATCGGCCCGCGACGGACCGCGTTGCCAAAGCACAGGGCCGCGCCGTTGATAATGGCGGTGCCGCAGTCCGGGCCCATCATCAGCAGGCCTTTCTCATGGGCCAGCTGCTTGAGTGCCAGTTCGTCGTCGAGGCTGACGTTATCGGAGAAGAGCATTACGTTGAGATCGTTCTCCAGCGCCTGGCGCGCCTCGCGGGCGGCGAACAGACCGTTGACGGAGATCACCGCCAGGTTGCTGTCGGGACGATGCGTTTTGGCGCTGGCGAGCGTGGCGAAACGGGATTCGTGCGCGCCGCCGCTCTCTTTGCGGGTAAATAACGCTTCGATGGCCGCCAGAGTTTCGTCGTCAGCGGCATCGCCTTTAATCACGATCATCAGGTCGCCGTTTTTAGCGTCCTGCAGTTCCGGCGTTAATAAGCCTAAATTTTTGAGTACGCCTTTATTCATTTCGGTCGCCATCGCCACAAACGCCTGGTCCACGCCGGGCAATTTATTGGCTTTGGTCGAGACCGACATCAGCGAGACCGAATCAAAATAAGTGTTCTTTTTAATAACGATTTTGGTGGGCATGTTTCCTCCCGAATGCGGGCAAAAGGGGGCCGTCATCATGATGAAGTCATGATGGTAAAGGTGAAAATTTTCAGGTCAGGCAAGCCCGGAAAGGCTTGCCGGATACATTATGCGCCGGCGGCTAACAGCAGTTCGGCAATGGCGTGATAGCCTTTTTCGCGCGCCAGTTCGAGCGGGGTTTTACCGTATTTATCGGTCATGTGCGGATTGGCGCCGTGGTCGAGGAGTAATTTGACGATCTCCTGCTGTTTCGCCCCGCCGTCGTTGAGGACGATGGCTTCCAGCAGTGGCGTCCAGCCGACAAAGTTGGTGTGGTTGACGTTGATGTCCGTGTGGGTCAGCAGTTCGCGGACAATCTCCACGTGACCTTTTTCGCTGGCAGGCGTGATGCCGACGCCGCCGAAACGCGACAAGCGGTCGAGATCCGGTTTCGCGGGCAGAACAATGCGCAGCAGGGTTAGATCGTTTGTCAGACAGCTAATTAAGAACGGGTTAAAACAGGTCTGATCCTGCTGGTCGATATCCGCCCCGGCGGAAATAAGGAATTCGACGCAAGAGTAATGCTTTTTCAGGCTGGCAGTAATAATGGCGGTTCTTTTCTGGCGGTTGGTGGCGTTGATATCTACCCCTTTTTCCAGACAGGCTTTCAGCGCATCCAGATTGCCCTGCTCTGCCGCCAGCAGAAATTCAGTAACGAGTTCATTTGCAGACATATTCAGACTCCGATGTTTTCATTTCTGATGCCCTGAGAATAGCAACAGCCCCGCGATAAAAGAATCCGCTTAAATTTCATTCATCGTAAGCCGAGACATTATTGAATCAAAATCAACAGTCGGGTCAAAACGTGCGTGGGTGCAATGTTTTTCTTATCTTTGACGCACTTTTCACGCGCTAAACGGCTTTCTGCTTATGGCTCGACACGCCTTGACTGGCGCGGCCTGAAACAAAATAACAGAAGTGTGATAGTGCTCAAATGAGTTGTAACCGCAGTGTTAAATATTGTTCAAAACTGATTGCCGTCACGGGCGATTACAAATAGATTCAACAATACTGCCGGGCGAATAAATAAGGGCGAGCCATGAATTCTATTTTTACCGAAGAGAACCTGCTGGCCTTTACCGCGGCGGCGCGCTTCGGCAGTTTCAGCAAAGCCGCCGAGGAGCTGGGCGTGACCACGTCGGCCATCAGCTACACCATCAAACGGATGGAGACCGGGCTGGACGTGGTGCTCTTTGTGCGCAATACGCGCAGCATCGAGCTGACGGAGTCCGGGTTTTACTTTTACCGTAAAGCCACCGATCTGCTGAATGACTTTCACGCCATCAAGCGCGGGATCGATACCATTTCGCAGGGCATTGAGGCGCGGGTAAGGATTTGTATTAATCAGCTGCTATACACCCCGCGCCACACCGCCCGCTTATTACAGGTTTTGAAGAAACAGTTTCCGACCTGCCAGATCACCGTCACCACCGAGGTGTATAACGGCGTGTGGGATTCGATAATTAATAACCAGGCCAATATAGCGATTGGCGCGCCTGATACCCTGCTCGACGGCGGCGGGATTGATTACACGGAAATCGGCGCGATCCGCTGGGTATTCGCCATTTCTCCCCAGCATCCGCTGGCGTTTTCCCCTGAGCCAATCGCCGAAAGCCAGCTGCGGCTCTATCCGAACATCATGGTCGAAGACACGGCGCATACGATCAATAAAAAGGTGGGTTGGTTGTTGCACGGACAGGAGGCGATTCTGGTGCCGGACTTTAACACCAAATGTCAGTGTCAGATCCTCGGGGAAGGAATTGGTTTTTTACCGGAGCATATGGCGCGGGAGGCGGTGGAAGAAGGGTTGCTGGTGACGCGGCGGATTAATAATCCTCGCCAGGATTCCCGCATGCTGCTGGCGACGCAACATGCGGCGACCGGCCAGGTCACCCGCTGGATCAAACAGCAGTTTGGACCGCAGGGGGTACTGACCGGGATTTATAACGATTTACTGTGGCGGGATTAATCGCGGGACTGCACCCAGAAGGCGTGAATAAGCCCGGGGATGTAACCCAAAAGCGTCAGCACGATATTAATGATAAATGCCCAGCCGAAGCCTTTGCCCAGCAGCACGCCCAGCGGTGGGATAAGAATTGTAAAAACGATACGCCAGAAACCCATACTTTCTCCATACTCCATACAAGCTAAAAAAGATCATTGTTAAAAAAGAGTTATTAACTCTAAGCGTAGCGAGTTTAGCCTGGCCTGCCATTTTGCCCGCGCGCTTTTACGCTCCTTTACCCTCTTTACAATCACTTAGGCTGGCGATTAAGGGGTATTCGGGCATGACAACTGTACCCGGCTTCCGACGTGGGCTAAGGTAAGACATACCAAAACGAGGAGATCATTATGTTTACAGTTGGAGATGTTGTGCAGCCACGTATGGGCGGCCCGAAATTGAAAATCGTTGAAGTCCATGAGGATCAGATTGTTGCCGTACAGGCAAGCAACGAGCAGGGAGAGAAGTTTACGCTGAAGGCGGCAGACGTGACGCTGTATAAAGAAGACGGCGATTTCGGCGTCTGCTGAAAGCTCAGGGCGGTGAGATACCGCCCTGATGTACCACTTAGATCAGGAAATCATCCAGTGATTGACCGTTAGCCAGCGCGTTCGCGATTGGCTTAGGCGTACGGCCCTGGCCGGTCCAGGTTTTTTCTTCGCCGTTGACGTCAGTAAAACGATATTTCGCTTCACGCGCCTGACGTTTTTGCGGCTGGCTGGCGCCCTTCAGAACGTCTTTGCCCAGCAAGTCTTCCGGAGAAATACCGTCTGCTTTCATCAGCTCTAACAGCGCATTAATTTTCTGCTGCTGTTCTGCCTGCTGGCTCTGCATTTCATCTTGCTCATTACGTTTTTCTTCCGTAACGATGCGGAATTTTTCCAGCATTTCTTCAAGCACATCAATTGAGAATTCACGCGCCATTGCGCGAAGGGTACGGATATTATTAAGATTTTGTAACATTGAAGACATATTACTGAAGACCTTTTATGAGTTGATTCAATGAGCAATAGTTCAATATGGTAATCCACTTTACTTTGAATATCCATTAATTTCCTCCCTGACTTTTATTGAGGATATTCAAAAATATTTATTTAATTATCGTTACCTTTATTTGCACTCCTCGCAAAATTGCATTTAGTTTATCGCCCCGTTTCTATTTCAAAACGGCGTTCGTCGTGTGATTCTTCGCCCGTCACTTCTACATTTCTGAATAATCATTCACCTGCGCGGCATAACAACACAAAAACCAATGTCAGAATAATTCACCGCAAAATGCGCTTTGGAAGCAGATTCTTCACCACAAACTCACTTTTCATTCTGCGGGAAGGAGAGTCTGCTGAACGCCAGTTTCGTGCGGTTGAACCCTCATTGATAAAACAAACTTAACATATTGATTTTAAAAACTGTTTACAGGTGTAAAACAGAAAATGCCGAGGGTTGCAGAAAGGAACTCGGTTTAGAGCATTTTGTGGACAAAACGCCATTAAATAAAAATTAATCACTCATTGTGACTTTCAAAGCAGAGAGATACTCTATACACGCTCAAGAAAGCAACCTAAAGCACCAATCGCTGCGGGTAAAATCTCTGTTTTGTGTTTATCTCAAGGAGTTCGGACATGTTCTCACCGCAGTCTCGCCTGCGCCATGCAGTTGCAGACACTTTCGCGATGGTTGTCTACTGTTCCGTAGTGAACATGCTGATCGAGATATTCCTCTCCGGAATGTCTTTTGAGCAGTCCCTTTCTTCCAGACTGGTGGCGATCCCGGTTAACATTCTTATTGCATGGCCGTACGGTTTTTACCGTGATGCGGTGATGCGCGTGGCGCGCCGTTTTAGCCCATCTGGCTGGATGAAAAACCTGGCGGACGTGCTGGCGTATGTCACCTTCCAGTCCCCGGTGTATGTGGCGATTTTGCTGACCGTTGGCGCAGACTGGCATCAGATTGCCGCTGCCGTCAGCTCGAATATTGTGGTGTCGATGTTGATGGGTGCCGTCTACGGCTACTTCCTCGACTACTGCCGCCGTCTGTTTAAAGTCAGCCAGTATCATCAGTCTCAGGCGTAACGTGCTGCGACTGGCCGCTGCCAGTCGCGTGTTTACTGCGGTTCGCCAAACAAACCTGTCAGAAATCTCTCCAGCGCCATGCGGGAGCTAAAACCATGCGGAATGCCGTAATGCTGGTGACGTTCTCCGGCTAAATAGAGCGGAAATTCCTGATAGTGATCGCAGGTTTTGATATCTGTGGCCGGCTCAGCAAACGACAAACTGCGGTCTTTCAGCGTGGGGTGAATAATCAGCGCAGTGCGTCCCATTCGGGCTTCACGGTTAACGTAAACATAATTATCGCCGCGGCGATATCCGTATGTTTTCTGTGTCACTGCATCCATGATGAAACCCGCTTTTTCAAGAACGCGCGCCACCTCATCGGGTCGTAAATACATATTTTATCCTCGTTATCTTTTCCTGCGGGCCAACCTTACAATATTCAGCATTAGCAACGCTTTCAGATAAATCCATAAAGGCTCCGATAAGTCGTGACTCGCTTCAGATATTAAAAACCTGGACTAAACTGTGTGTGAACGCAAAATTATGGAGGATCGTATGTTTAACAGACCGAACCGAAACGATATTAATGACGACGCTCAGGATATTCGTAACGATGTCAGCCAATTAGCAGACACACTGGAAAACGTTTTGAAATCCTGGGGCTCTGATGCGAAGGACGAGGCGGATGTCGCCAGGCGTAAGGCTCAGTCTCTGCTGCGTGAAACCCGCGCCCGGATGCATGGCCGCTCGCGCACCACGCAGGCCGCCTGCGATGCCATTGGCTGTGCCAATACGTTCATTCGCGAAAAACCGCTGTATGCCGTGGGGACCGTCGCCGCGGTGGGGATTTTTATCGGTGCGTTACTGACGCTGCGTAAATAGTCCTTAAAAGGTGATTCGTTGACCCTCGTTCGCTCCGGCGTTCGGGGGTTTTTATTTTTCGCTCAAAAAAACAGCGCAAACCGCGTACAGCCTGCCCCTCCTCGCTGCGTTCATCATCGAGGCTAAATCAATCGTTAAATCCCATATCTTGTATGGTTGAAACTTACATCAACTACATCTAGTATTCCTTTTGACAAGACACACACAACCTGACGCGTTCATTCGCGCCGCTCCCTTATTCTAAATGGAAATACGAATCATGAGCATTACTATTTACACTCGTAACGACTGTGTTCAGTGCCACGCCACCAAACGTGCAATGGAAAGCCGCGGCGTCGAGTTTGAGATGGTGAATGTGGACTTACAGCCTGATGCGGCAGATACCCTGCGCGCACAAGGATTTCGTCAGCTTCCGGTGGTGATCGCCGGGGAAACCAGCTGGTCAGGCTTTCGCCCGGACATGATTAACCGCCTGCAAACTCAGGCCGCCAGCGCATGAGTCTGATCGTCTACTTCTCCAGCAGCTCGGAAAACACGCTGCGCTTTATTGAGCGCGTCGGGCTGCCCGCGGTGCGTATTCCGCTTAACGAGCGCGAGCGGATTCAGGTAGACGAACCTTACATTCTGGTGGTCCCCAGCTACGGCGGCGGTGGAACGGCGGGCGCGGTGCCCCGCCAGGCGATCCGCTTTCTGAATGATCCCCATAACCGGGCACTGATTCGCGGTGTGATCGCGGCAGGCAATCGCAACTTTGGCGATGCTTTCTGTCGCGCCGGGGATGTTATCTCGCAAAAGTGCGGCGTGCCGTATCTCTATCGTTTTGAACTGATGGGGACACAGCAGGACGTAGAGAACGTGCGTAAAGGAGTGAATGAATTTTGGCAACGACAACCGCAGAACGCGTAATGCAGGGATCGACGGATTACCATGCCCTGAACGCCATGCTGAACCTCTACGATCGTGAGGGGCATATTCAGTTTGGCAAAGACCACGAGGCGGTCGACGCCTTTTTCGCCGCCCACGTTCGGCCAAACACAGTGCCGTTTGCCAGCCAGCAGGCGCGGCTCGACTACCTGGTCAACGAGGGTTATTACGAAGAACGCGTGCTGACGCGCTACGACCGCGCTTTCGTGGTGAGCCTGTTTGAACGCGCCCACACCAGCGGTTTTCGTTTTCAGACTTTCCTCGGGGCCTGGAAGTATTACACCAGCTACACGCTCAAAACCTTCGACGGCAAACGCTATCTGGAAAGTTTTGAAGACCGCGTCTGCATGGTGGCGTTAACGCTCGCGCAGGGCGACGAAGCGCTGGCGCAGCAACTGACGGATGAGATCCTCTCCGGGCGTTTCCAGCCTGCGACGCCAACGTTCCTCAACTGTGGCAAGGCCCAGCGCGGCGAATTGGTCTCCTGCTTCCTGCTGCGCATCGAAGATAATATGGAGTCGATTGGCCGCGCGGTGAACTCGGCGCTGCAGCTCTCCAAACGCGGCGGCGGCGTGGCGTTTTTGCTGTCGAACCTGCGGGAATCCGGCGCGCCGATCAAGCGCATTGAGAACCAGTCGTCGGGCGTGATCCCGGTGATGAAGATGCTGGAAGATGCGTTTTCCTACGCCAATCAGCTGGGGGCGCGTCAGGGCGCGGGGGCGGTCTATCTCCACGCCCATCACCCGGACATCCTGCGTTTTCTGGATACCAAGCGCGAAAATGCCGACGAAAAAATCCGTATCAAAACTCTGTCGCTTGGCGTGGTGATCCCGGATATCACCTTCCAGCTGGCGAAAGAGAATGCCGGGATGGCCCTCTTCTCGCCGTACGATATCGAGCGCATCTACGGCAAGCCCTTCGGCGATGTGGCGATTAGCGAGCTGTACGACGAGCTGGTCGCCGACGACCGCATTCGTAAAAAATACATCAACACCCGCGACTTCTTCCAGACCCTGGCCGAGATCCAGTTTGAGTCCGGCTATCCGTACATCATGTATGAAGATACGGTGAACCGCGCCAACCCGATTGCCGGGCGCATCAACATGAGCAACCTGTGCTCGGAGATTTTGCAGGTTAACAGCGCGTCCACTTACGATGAGAACCTGGACTACGCGGAGACTGGCAAGGATATCTCCTGCAATCTCGGCTCGCTGAATATTGCCCACACCATGGATTCGCCGAATTTTGGCCGCACCGTGGAGATCGCCATTCGCGGCCTGACGGCGGTATCGGACATGAGCCACATCCGCAGCGTGCCGTCGATTGAAGCCGGGAATGCCGCGTCCCACGCCATCGGGCTTGGGCAGATGAACCTGCACGGCTATCTGGCGCGGGAAGGTATCGCCTATGGTAGCCCGGAGGGGCTGGATTTCACCAACCTCTATTTCTACACCATCACCTGGCACGCCCTGCATACCTCGATGATGCTGGCCCGCGAGCGCAACCAGCGTTTCGCCGGATTCGAGCAGTCGCGTTATGCCAGCGGGGAGTATTTTAATCAGTATCTGGAAAGCGACTGGCAGCCGAAAACCGACAAAGTGCGCGCGCTCTTTGCCCGTGCCGGAGTCCATCTCCCGACGCGTGAGATGTGGCAGCAGCTGCGCGCCGACGTGATGCAGTACGGCATCTACAACCAGAATCTACAGGCGGTCCCGCCGACCGGATCGATCTCCTATATCAACCACGCGACGTCGAGCATTCATCCGATCGTCTCGAAAATTGAAATTCGCAAGGAAGGCAAAACCGGGCGCGTGTACTACCCCGCGCCGTTTATGACCAACGAGAATCTGGCGCTGTATCAGGATGCCTATGAGATCGGCCCGGAGAAGATTATTGATACCTACGCCGAGGCCACGCGCCATGTGGATCAGGGGCTATCCCTGACGCTGTTCTTCCCCGATACCGCCACCACGCGGGATATCAACCGGGCGCAGATCTACGCCTGGAAGCGAGGGATCAAAACCCTGTACTACATTCGCCTGCGTCAGCTTGCGCTGGAAGGCACCGAAATTGAAGGCTGCGTGTCCTGCGCGCTGTAAGGAGAAAGGATGAAACTGTCACGCGTCAGTGCCGTTAACTGGAACAAGATCCAGGACGACAAAGATCTGGAGGTGTGGAACCGCCTGACCAGCAACTTCTGGCTACCGGAAAAGGTGCCACTCTCCAACGATATTCCGGCGTGGGCGACGCTCAGCCACGCCGAGCAGCAGCTGACCATCCGCGTGTTCACCGGGCTCACGCTGCTCGACACTATTCAGAATACCGTCGGCGCCCCGGCGCTGATGGCCGACTCGCTGACCCCGCACGAAGAGGCGGTGATGTCGAATATCAGCTTTATGGAGGCGGTCCACGCCCGCTCATACAGCTCGATTTTCTCGACGCTGTGCCAGACCAAAGATGTCGATGCGGCCTATACCTGGAGCGAAGAGAGCGCCTCGCTGCAGCGCAAAGCCCAGCTGGTGCTGGAGTATTATCAGGCCGATGAGCCCCTGAAGAAGAAAATCGCCAGCGTGTTTCTGGAATCCTTCCTCTTCTATTCTGGCTTCTGGCTGCCGATGTACTGGTCGAGCCGCGGCAAGCTCACCAATACCGCCGATTTGATTCGCCTGATCATTCGCGATGAAGCGGTACACGGGTATTACATCGGGTATAAGTATCAGAAAGGGCTGGAGAAAATTAGCGAAGAGAAGCGCGAAGAGCTGAAAGGTTTTGCCCTTGATTTGCTGATGGATCTCTACGATAACGAGCTGAGCTACACCGAAGAGCTATATGCGGGCACCGGCTGGGAGGAGGATGTGAAAGCCTTCCTCTGCTACAACGCCAACAAAGCGCTGATGAATCTCGGCTACGAGGCGCTGTTCCCGCCAGAAATGGCGGAGGTGAACCCGGCGATTCTGGCGGCGCTCTCGCCGAATGCCGACGAAAACCACGACTTCTTCTCGGGCTCCGGGTCGTCTTACGTGATGGGTAAGGCGGTGGAGACGGAGGATGAGGACTGGGATTTCTAGCGCGGCGTTATCCCCTCACCCTAACCCTCTCCCCAAAGGGGAGAGGGGATCGCTCGGTGCGGTCTTTTCTCCCTCGCCCCTTTGGGGAGAGGGCCGGGGTGAGGGGAAAATAACGAATCTGAATTTAATATAAATTCCACTTCCTCCCCCACAAATATCCCCCATCATCTATACTGTAATTCCAGCGTCATATTCTCCTGAATTATTCCGATTCAGAAGAAATTCCCCGACCGCGCGGCAAAAATCTCAGAAAAATTCAACACCCGCTCAGCCCTTTCCTCATGGGAAATTCAGCCGTTTCGCTAACGGCAAAATTCGTGCCACAAGCGGCACAAGGGTTGTCTCAGATTCTCAGTATGTTAGGGTATGGCCAGTTCATTATTTTTAATGGTATTCATATCGACGCAATCAAATAACGGGAATATTTCTATTGCATGGCAATTAAATTAGAAGTTAAAAATCTATATAAAGTATTTGGCGAGCATCCGCAGCGCGCGTTCAAATATATTGAAAAAGGACTTTCAAAAGAACAAATCCTGGAGAAAACAGGATTATCCCTTGGCGTTAAAGACGCCAGTCTGGCAATTGAAGAAGGCGAGATTTTCGTCATCATGGGATTATCCGGTTCGGGTAAATCGACCATGGTTCGCCTTCTCAATCGCCTGATTGAACCCACCCGCGGACAGGTGCTGATTGATGGCGAAGACATCGCCAAAATATCTGACGCCGAGCTTCGTGAGGTGCGCAGGAAAAAGATAGCGATGGTCTTTCAGTCATTCGCGCTAATGCCACATATGACGGTACTGGATAATACCGCCTTCGGTATGGAATTAGCGGGAATCCCTGCGGCGATTCGTCAGGAAAAAGCGCTGGATGCATTACGTCAGGTGGGGCTGGAAAATTATGCCCACGGCTATCCGGATGAACTTTCTGGCGGGATGCGCCAGCGCGTCGGTTTAGCCCGCGCATTAGCCATCAATCCCGATATTTTATTAATGGATGAAGCCTTCTCGGCGCTCGATCCATTAATTCGTACCGAGATGCAGGATGAGCTGGTAAAACTGCAGGCAAAACATCAGCGAACCGTGGTCTTTATTTCCCACGATCTCGATGAAGCGATGCGTATTGGCGATCGTATTGCCATTATGCAAAACGGCGAAGTGGTGCAGGTCGGTACACCGGATGAAATTCTGAATAATCCGGCCAATGATTATGTTCGCACCTTCTTCCGCGGCGTGGATATTAGCCAGGTGTTTAGCGCCAAGGATATTTCCCGTCGTGCGCTGGACGGCATTATTCGTCGCACGCCAGGTTTTGGCCCGCGTTCGGCGCTCAAACTGTTGCAGGATGAAGACCGCGAATATGGCTATGTCATTGAACGCGGGAATAAATTTGTGGGCATTGTCTCCATCGACTCTCTGAAAAAAGCGCTTAGCGAAAACCAGGGAATCGATGCGGCGTTACTCGACGCTCCGCTTGCCGTGGACGCCGAAACGCCGCTCAGCGAGTTGCTCTCTCACGTCGGCCAGGCGCCCTGTGCGGTTCCGGTTGTCGGGGAAGAACAACAATACGTCGGCATCATTTCAAAACGCATGTTGCTGCAGGCTTTAGATCGCGAGGGGGCAAACAATGGCTGATCAATCAAACCCGTGGGGAACCACAGAAGCGGCGGATAGCGCCGCACAATCGGCAGACGCGTGGGGCACTTCCGCGCCTGCACCCGCTGACGGCGGCGGTACGGCAGACTGGCTCACCAGCGCGCCCGCTCCGGCACCGGAACATTTCAATATTATGGACCCGTTCCATAAGACGCTGATCCCGCTCGACAGTTGGGTGACCGAGGGCATCGACTGGGTGGTGACCCACTTCCGTCCGGTGTTCCAGGGCATTCGCGTCCCGGTGGATTACATCCTGAACGGCTTCCAGCAGATGATGCTCGGCATGCCCGCGCCCGTCGCTATCGCCCTGTTCGCCCTGATTGCGTGGCAGTTCGGCAGCGCAGGCATGGGGATCGCCACGCTGATTTCACTGATTGTGATTGGCGCGATCGGTGCCTGGTCTCAGGCCATGATCACTCTGGCGCTGGTCCTCACCGCCCTGCTGTTCTGCGTGGTGATCGGCCTGCCGATGGGGATCTGGCTGGCGCGCAGTCCGAGGGCGGCGAAAATTATTCGGCCGTTGCTGGATGCGATGCAGACCACACCGGCGTTTGTCTACCTGGTGCCGATTGTCATGCTGTTCGGGATCGGGAACGTGCCGGGTGTGGTGGTGACCATTATCTTCGCCCTGCCGCCGATCATCCGTCTGACCATTCTGGGGATTAACCAGGTGCCGGCCGATCTGATCGAAGCCTCGCGCTCGTTCGGTGCCAGCCCGCGCCAGATGCTGTTCAAAGTACAGCTCCCGCTCGCGATGCCGACCATTATGGCGGGCGTGAACCAGACGCTGATGCTCGCCCTGTCGATGGTGGTGATCGCCTCGATGATCGCCGTGGGTGGACTCGGCCAGATGGTTCTGCGCGGGATCGGTCGTCTCGATATGGGGCTGGCCACCGTGGGCGGCGTCGGGATCGTGATCCTCGCCATCATTCTTGACCGCCTGACTCAGGCTGTCGGTCGTGACTCACGCAGTCGCGGCAACCGCCGCTGGTACAGCACCGGCCCGGTCGGGTTGATTACCCGTCCATTCATTAAATAAGGAACAACGATGCGACATAACATCCTTTTTGCCACAGCGTTTGCCACCCTTGTCTCCACCAGCGCATTCGCCGCTGATCTGCCGGGCAAAGGCATGACCGTTCAACCGGTTCAGAGCACCATTTCGGAAGAGTCCTTCCAGACCCTTCTCGTCAGCCGCGCGCTGGAGAAGCTGGGCTACACGGTGAATAAGCCGAGCGAAGTGGATTACAACGTGGGTTACACCTCGATTGCCTCTGGCGATGCGACCTTTACCGCCGTGAACTGGCAGCCGCTGCATGATGATATGTATGCCGCAGCGGGCGGGAGTAAGAAGTTTTACCGCGAAGGCACCTTCGTGACCGGTGCGGCGCAGGGCTATTTAGTCGATAAGAAAACCGCCGACAAATATCACATCACCAACGTTGAGCAGCTGAAAGATCCGAAGATCGCCAAACTGTTCGACACCAACGGTGACGGCAAAGCCGACATGATGGGCTGTTCGCCGGGCTGGGGCTGTGAAGCGGTGATTAATCACCAGAACAAAGCCTTCGATCTGGAGAAGACCGTCGACGTGAGCCACGGGAACTACTCCGCAATGATGGCCGATACCATCGCCCGCTTTAAAGAAGGCAAACCGGTGATCTACTACACCTGGACGCCGTACTGGGTGAGCGATGTGCTGAAACCGGGTAAAGACGTGGTGTGGCTGCAGGTGCCGTTCTCGTCCCTGCCAGGCGAACAGAAAGACATCGATACCAAACTGCCGAACGGCATGAACTACGGGTTCCCGGTGAACACCATGCACATCGTTGCCAACAAAGCCTGGGCTGAGAAAAACCCGGCGGCGGCGAAGCTGTTCTCGGTGATGAAACTGCCACTGGCGGATATCAACGCGCAGAACGCGATGATGCACGAAGGCAAATCGTCTGAAGCGGATGTTCAGGGTCACGTTGACGGCTGGATCAAAGCCCACCAGCAGCAGTTCGACGGCTGGGTGAATGAGGCGCTGAGCGCGCAGAAGTAAGGTTTTCCCCTCTTCCAAAGGGAGAGGGGGATTTGGTTCCCTCTCCCACAGGGAGAGGGTTAGGGTGAGGGCATCAGGCCGCACAATCTCACCCTCCCAACCCTAAACCGCACAAACCACCACGCAACAAATCCCCAACATTCACATTCATCCGTTATGATGGTTTCTGAAAAAATAATCACTTAACTTACGATTGTTGAACCCCATGACAAAAACATCTCAAGGGCTTAGCCCGGCACTTATTCTGCTCATGTCCGTGGCAACCGGCCTGGCGGTGGCCAGTAACTACTATGCGCAGCCCCTGCTCGACACTATCGCCCGCGCCTTTTCTCTCTCGGCCAGTTCAGCCGGATTTATTGTCACCGCCGCCCAGCTTGGCTATGCCGCGGGGCTGCTGTTCCTCGTGCCGCTGGGCGATATGTTTGAACGCCGCAGACTAATCGTCTCGATGACGCTGCTGGCCGCAGGCGGGATGTTGATCACCGCCTCCAGCCAGTCGCTGGGGATGATGATCCTCGGTACGGCGCTGACCGGGCTGTTCTCGGTGGTGGCGCAAATCCTCGTCCCGCTGGCCGCCACCCTCGCGGCTCCTGAAAAACGCGGAAAAGTCGTCGGCACGATCATGAGCGGCCTGCTGCTGGGGATTTTGCTGGCGCGTACCGTGGCCGGGCTGCTGGCGAGTCTTGGCGGCTGGCGGACGGTCTACTGGGTCGCCAGCGTGTTAATGGTGGTGATGGCCTTTGCCCTGTGGCGCGGTCTGCCAAAAGTGAAGCAGGAGAACCATCTCAACTACCCGCAGCTTCTCGGTTCGGTTTTCAGCCTGTTCACCCAGGATAAACTCCTGAGAACGCGCGCCCTGCTGGGCTGTTTCACCTTTGCGAACTTCAGCATTTTATGGACCTCGATGGCCTTCCTGCTGGCCTCACCGCCGTTCAACTATTCCGAAGGGGTGATTGGCCTGTTCGGTCTGGCGGGAGCGGCCGGTGCGCTGGGGGCACGTCCTGCCGGGGGGCTGGCGGATAAAGGCAAATCCCATCTGACGACGTCTGCCGGGCTGGTCCTGCTGCTGCTCTCGTGGGCGGCAATCTGGTACGGGCATATCTCGGTGCTGTCGCTGATTGTCGGGATTCTGGTCCTCGACCTGACGGTCCAGGGCGTGCATATCACTAACCAGACGGTGATCTACCGGGTGAAACCTGAGGCGCGTAACCGCCTGACCGCCGGTTACATGACCAGCTACTTTATTGGCGGTGCGGCGGGCTCGCTGATTTCAGCTTCCGCGTGGCAGCACGCGGGCTGGACGGGGGTGTGCGTGGTGGGTACGGTTGTCGCCGCCATCAACCTGCTCATCTGGTGGCGCGGATATCACCAGCAGGAAGCCATTATCTAAGCTTTACATCGGTTTGGGGCGACTTAGGGTGTTAAGCAGCCCCACACTCTGTTAAGGTGAGCGTAATTATTTATCCCAGAAATTTTACTGTGGGTGACATATTAGATTACCGCATGAAAAGTTTAGACCTGGTGGCTTCACCACTCCCCTGCAGATCGCTGACATCTCCATCCCGTTTGAAACTTCATGCTGTTTCGCATCACCCGACCCCGTCTTTCATGGGCGTTTGCCCTTCCTTTTCTGTGCTTACCGGGTCACGGACTCACCCGGCACTTTCTGACAGTGATATCAGTTTGGCGGATATAACCGCACAAATAATTCATTTACATTATTTGTCACTGTCGTTACTATATCGACTGTAATTAATGAGGTCATACCCAAATGGATAGTTCGTTTACGCCCATTGAACAAATGCTTAAATTTCGCGCCAGTCGTTATGAGGACTTCCCTTATCAGGAAATCCTGTTAACCCGCCTGTGCATGCACATGCAGGGTAAGCTGCTGGATAACCGCAATAAGATGCTGAAAGCTCAAGGGATTAACGAGACGTTGTTTATGGCGTTGATTACCCTGGAGTCTCAGGAAGATCACAGCATTCAGCCTTCGGAGCTGAGCTGCGCACTGGGTTCGTCCCGTACCAACGCGACCCGCATCGCCGATGAGCTGGAAAAACGCGGCTGGATTGAGCGCCGTGAAAGCGACAACGACCGCCGTTGTCTGCATCTGCAATTGACCGACAAAGGTCACGAATTCCTGCGCGGGGTGCTTCCACCTCAGCACAACTGTCTGCATCAACTTTGGTCTGCCCTGAGCACCACCGAACGCGATCAGCTCGAGCACATCACTCGCAAGCTTCTCACCCGTCTGGATCAGATGGATGAAGAAGGCGCCATTCTTGAGGCGCTGAGCTAACGCGACGACACGCTCAACCATCCAGATTTAATAAAAAAATTGATAGGCCAGCACGTCACACTGCTGGCCTTTCTGACAACAGGTCGGCTCAGCCGATGTGAAAATAAGAAGATCGTGGAGAACTACAATGAGCGCAAATGCGGAGAACACTCCCCCGCAGCAACCGGTCAACACTAAGAAAGGCAAACGCAAGAGCGCCCTTCTGCTGCTGACTTTGCTCTTTATTATTATTGCCGTGGCATATGGGATCTATTGGTTTTTAGTACTGCGTCATATTGAAGAAACCGATGACGCATACGTGGCAGGGAACCAGGTTCAGATTATGGCGCAGGTGTCGGGCAGCGTGACGAAAGTCTGGGCTGACAATACCGACTTTGTGCAAAAAGGGGATGTGCTGGTCACGCTCGATCCGACCGATGCCCAGCAGGCGTTTGAAAAAGCGCAGACTCAGTTGGCCGCCAGCGTGCGTCAAACCCGCCAGTCGATGATCAACAGCAAACAGCTGCAGGCGAGCATCGACGTGCAGAAAACTGCACTGGCTCAGGCGCAGAGCGACCTCAACCGTCGCGTGCCGCTCGGCACCGCCAACCTGATTGGCCGTGAAGAGCTGCAACACGCCCGTGACGCTGTGGCCAGCGCGCAGGCGCAGCTCGACGTGGCGATCCAGCAGTACAACGCCAACCAGGCGATGATTCTGGGCACCAATCTGGAAGAACAGCCTGCCGTCAAACAGTCGGCAACCGAAGTGCGTAACGCATGGCTCGCCCTGCAGCGTACCAAGATTGTCAGCCCGATGACCGGCTATGTATCGCGCCGCTCCGTTCAGCCTGGCGCCCAGATAAGCCCAACAACGCCGCTGATGGCGGTGGTTCCGGCCTCCAATCTGTGGGTGGATGCGAACTTCAAAGAGACGCAGCTGGCCCACATGCGTATTGGCCAGACCGCGACTATCGTCAGTGATATCTACGGCGACGACGTGAAGTACACCGGTAAAGTGGTCGGTCTGGATATGGGGACCGGCAGTGCCTTCTCCCTGCTGCCTGCGCAGAACGCCACCGGTAACTGGATCAAAGTGGTTCAGCGTCTGCCTGTGCGTATCGAACTGGATGGCAAACAGCTTACCGATCACCCGCTGCGCATCGGTCTGTCGACCCTCGTCACCGTGGATACCGCCAATCGTGACGGTCAGATGCTGGCGAACCAGGTTCGCACTCATCCGGCCTATGAAAGCAACGCCCGTGAAATCAGCCTTGATCCGGTCAACAAGCTGATTGACGACATCGTGAAAGCGAACGCCGGTTAATCCGAAGGTGAGCGGTATGCAACAGCAAAAACCGCTGGAGGGGGCGCAGCTGGTCATAATGACCATTGCGCTGTCGCTGGCGACATTCATGCAGGTGCTGGACTCCACCATCGCAAACGTGGCGATCCCGACCATCGCCGGGAACCTCGGCTCGTCCCTGAGCCAGGGGACCTGGGTGATCACCTCGTTTGGGGTCGCGAATGCGATCTCCATTCCGATTACCGGCTGGCTGGCGAAGCGCGTCGGGGAAGTTCGGCTGTTCCTGTGGTCAACGGTGTTGTTCGTCATCGCCTCCTGGGCGTGTGGCATGTCCAACAGCCTGACGATGCTGATCTTCTTCCGCGTGATCCAGGGGATTGTGGCCGGGCCGTTAATCCCGCTGTCGCAAAGTCTGCTGCTGAATAACTACCCGCCCGCCAAGCGCTCCATCGCGCTGGCGCTGTGGTCGATGACGGTGATTGTCGCCCCGATTTGCGGGCCGATTCTCGGCGGGTATATCAGCGATAACTACCACTGGGGCTGGATCTTCTTCATCAACGTACCAATCGGTGCGGCGGTGGTGTTGATGACGCTGCAGTCGTTGCGCGGTCGGGAAACCAAAACCGAACAGCGGCGTATCGACGGCGTCGGCCTGGCGCTGCTGGTGCTGGGAATTGGTAGCCTGCAGATTATGCTCGACCGGGGTAAAGAGCTGGACTGGTTCGCCTCGCAGGAGATCATCGTGCTCACCGTCGTCGCGGTGGTGGCGATCAGCTTCCTGATTGTCTGGGAGCTGACGGACGATAACCCGATCGTCGATCTCTCGCTCTTCAAGTCGCGAAACTTCACCATCGGCTGCCTGTGTATCAGTCTCGCCTATATGCTCTACTTCGGCGCGATCGTTCTGCTGCCGCAGCTGTTGCAGGAGGTATACGGCTACACCGCGACCTGGGCGGGTCTGGCCTCTGCGCCAGTCGGTCTGATTCCGGTCCTGCTGTCGCCGATTATTGGTCGCTTTGCCCATAAACTCGACATGCGTCGACTGGTGACATTCAGCTTTATTATGTATGCGGTGTGCTTCTACTGGCGTGCGTATACGTTCGAACCGGGAATGGACTTTGGCGCGTCCGCGTGGCCGCAGTTTATTCAGGGCTTTGCCGTGGCGTGCTTCTTTATGCCACTCACCACCATCACCCTGTCGGGACTTCCGCCAGAGCGAATGGCGGCGGCATCGAGCCTGTCGAACTTCACGCGTACGCTGGCGGGCTCCATCGGGACGTCGATTACCACGACGCTGTGGACTAATCGCGAGTCGTTGCACCATGCGCAATTGACCGAGTCGGTAAACGCCTTCAACCCGAATGCCCAGCAGATGTATTCCCAGCTGGAAGGTATGGGGATGACGGAGCAGCAGGCGTCGGGCTGGATTGCCCAGCAGATCACCAACCAGGGGCTGATTATCTCTGCCAATGAGATTTTCTGGTTCTCCGCAGGGATATTTATCCTGCTGCTGGGGCTGATCTGGTTTGCCAAACCGCCGTTCGGCGCGGGCGGTGGCGGCGGTGGCGCGCACTAATCTGGCGCCTCGCCGGGAAAGTTGTCCGTTTCGCGACAGCTTCTGTCAGTTCTGATAAAGCAGCGCTCCTGAAATCGCTTCACGATAGTGAAAAGACAACAGGAGCGCATCATGCTGAAACACCCCGCACAAAAATATCAGCCTTATCCCCCGATCTCCCTGCCCGACCGCCGCTGGCCGGAGCAGCGTATCACCCAGGCACCACGCTGGCTCTCCACCGATTTGCGCGACGGGAATCAGGCGCTGGCCGAGCCGATGGACAGCGCGCGCAAGCTGCAGTTCTGGGAGTTACTCCTCGGCTGCGGTTTTAAAGAGATCGAAGTCGCCTTCCCGTCCGCCTCGCAGACCGATTTCAACTTTGTTCGCCAGCTCATTGAAGAACATCGTATTCCCGATGATGTCACCATTCAGGTGCTTACCCAGGCGCGGGAAGATTTGATTGTCCGCACCTTCGAATCATTGCGCGGCGCGAAACGGGCGACCATCCATCTGTACAACGCCACCGCCCCGCTGTTCCGCCGCCTGGTGTTTGGCATGGATAAAGCGCAGATTGTTGAGCTCGCCGTACGCTCGACGCGCCAGATCCGCACCTTGTGCGAGGAGAACCCGGACACGCTCTGGCAGTACGAATACTCCCCGGAAACCTTCTGTTTTACCGAACCGGAATTTGCGCTGGAGATTTGCGAAGCCGTCGCGGAGATCTGGCAGCCGTGCGCCGAGCGGCCGATGATCCTCAACCTGCCTGCCACCGTGGAAGTCAGCACGCCGAACGTCTACGCGGATCAGATTGAGTATTTTTGTCGTCACTTTAGCCGCCGGAACGAGGTGTGTATTAGCGTTCACCCGCATAACGATCGCGGCACGGGCGTGGCCAGCGCGGAGCTGGCGGTGATGGCGGGAGCCGACCGCGTGGAAGGTTGCCTGTTCGGTAACGGCGAGCGCACGGGGAATGTCTGCCTGGTGACGCTGGCGATGAATTTGTACAGCCAGGGCGTGAGCCCCGGTCTGGATTTCAGCAACATGACGCAGGTGGTCGAGGTGGTGGAGAGCTGCAATCAGTTGCCCGTTCACCCGCGCCATCCGTGGGCGGGACGCCTGGCGTATACCGCCTTTTCCGGCTCCCATCAGGATGCGATTAAAAAAGGCTTTGATGCCCGTCAACCGGACGAGCGCTGGGAGATGCCCTATCTGCCCGTCGATCCGCAGGATATCGGCTGCTCCTACGAGGCGGTGATCCGGGTGAACAGCCAGTCGGGGAAAAGCGGCAGCGCGTGGCTTATCGAGCAAAACCACGGGCTCAAACTGCCCCGCGCCCTGCAGCAGGATTTCAGCCAGCACGTGCAGCAGGAGACCGACAGCCACGGCAAAGAGATGACGCAAAACGCCCTGTGGCAGCTGTTCCGCGCGCGTTACGGCCTGGTGGCGACGCCGCATTTTGCTCTGCAAAGTTACCGCAGTGAGAGCCAGCAGGACGGCCAGCAGCGCCTGACCGCGACTATCGCCGTCGAGGGCGGTACGCGTCAGCTTGAGGGTCAGGGGAATGGTCTGTTATCGGCGGCGGCCAGCGGAATCAGCCGCTGGCTGAACACGCCGTTTGTGATTAAGGATTATCACGAGCACTCGCTGGGGGGGCGCAGCGACAGCCGCTCGGTGGCGTACATTCGCTGCCTGTTCCAGGACGGCAGCAGCCGCTGGGGTGTCGGGATTGATAACGACGTAGCGCGCGCCTCGCTTCAGGCGTTGCTCAACGCCGTCGGCTAAGCGTTCCTGAAATAGTCGCTGGGTGAGATCCCCATCACCCGGCGAAACATCGCCGTGAACGCGCTGTGGCTGCCGTAGCCTAGATCGAGCGCCACACGCAGGACCGGCTGGCCTTGCGCCAGCCGAACCAGCGCCTCCAGCAGGCGCGCCCGCCGCGTCCATTCCCCGAAACTTAATCCGGTTTGCTGCTGAAAATGGCGGTTCAGGGTGCGCTCGCTCATGCTGGTGAGGCTCGCGGCCTGCGCGCTGCTCCAGAGAAGTTCCGGCGCATTGCGGATCTGCTGACACAGTTGGCGCAGCACGTCCGTTTCCGGTTCAGGCAAGCAGAATGGCAGTACCGGCATCAGGCGGATTTCATCAAGGATCAGCTCATAGATGCGCTCATGGCGACTGCCGGGGGAATACGATTCGGGGAGATCGAAAGCACTGACGATCAGTTCCCTCAGTAAAGGGGAGATCTGGACGATCTGGCATGACGCGGGCAGATCGGCGCGCGCCAGGGGATCGATAAACAGCGTTCGTGCCGCAACGTTGCCGGTGATGCGTATCGCGTGCGGCGTCCCGGCGGGCAGCCAGACGCCGCGCCCGGGTGGCACGACCCAACATCCGGCCGCCGTATCAACGCGCACCACGCCGCTCAGGCTGTGCAGCAGCTGGGCGCAGTCGTGCTGGTGCCAGGGCTCGCTGTCGCCATTTTGATAATCATGGGCGAAAGGAACCAGCGGGCGATTGGCAAAGGAGAACGTTGAGGTTGTGGTCATAGGGTTTCGCAGGAGGGCGGCGTGGGTGCCGGGTGGCGGCTGCGCCTTACCCGGCCTACGGGACCAGCGTGTCTTTGTAGGCCCGGTAAGCGCAGCGCCACCGGGCATCGGCTGGCACCCTGCTAGATGTGCAATTCCTGCAGCGTTTCTTTCGGCAGCGCCAGCTCTTCGTTGCTGTTCACGCGAACGTCACGATCGATGATGTGACGCGCGATCTCCTGTGCCTCTTCCAGAGAGTGCATCTGATAAGTGCCGCACTGGTAGATGTTCAGCTCAGGGATCTGGTTCTGCTCTTTCACTTTCAGCACGTCGGCCATCGCCGCTTTCCAGGCATCCGCCACGCGCGTTTCATCTGGCTGACCAATCAGGCTCATGTAGAAACCGGTACGGCAGCCCATCGGGGAGATGTCGATGATTTCCACGCCGTTACCGTTCAGGTGATCGCGCATGAAACCGGCGAACAGGTGCTCCAGGGTGTGAATACCTTTTTCTGGCATCACTTCTTTGTTCGGCACGCAGAAACGCAGGTCGAATACGGTGATTGTGTCGCCGTGCGGGGTATGCATGGTCTTCGCAACACGGACAGCAGGTGCTTCCATACGGGTGTGGTCGACTGTGAAGCTATCTAATAACGGCATACGTCACCTCCGATAGTGATTATTTTTAAAATAAAATGAACTCTTTGTTTCCCTGCGCGTCTGAGTACATGAAAGACGCGCATTTGTTATCATCATCCCTGATTTCAGAGATGTATATTTTGGCCACAGCGATGTGGCCTTTTTCTTTTCTGTCAGGCGTTCTTCGCCAGAAACTCATCAAACGATTCGGCATCCGCAGCTTCCACTTCACGCTGACGCACCACTGATGCCTCGCGCTCTGCCACGAAATCCTCTTCGCTTAAGACTTCCAGCGGCTCCTGCTGCAGCATGTCGCGATACTGCGCGGCAAGCGAACGGCCGGTTCCACCGATACCTTGATCAATCATAGAACGCAGAATGCGCGCTGAGAACGTCAGTTCCGGGTTATCAAAAGATTCGACCAGCTGATCGCACACCTTCTGATACTCCTCACCGCCGTACACGCTGTCCATCGTCTGCGCCACACGTTTGAGATCGCGGAACAGGTCTTTGCCGACTTTCGCCAGCGGGAACTGCGCCGTTTCACAACCGATGCCGAGCGTCAGGCCAGGCTTGCGCCCTTCCAGAATCACACGATTCCAGTTGGTGCGCGTACAGAGCAGTTCGTCAGAACTCATCTCTGGCGCATCCGCCAGCACGCACCAGACCATAAACAGGTCGAGGAAACGCACCTGCTGCTCGTCGACGCCAATCGGCGAGAACGGGTTGATATCCAGCGAGCGCACTTCAATGTACTCAATGCCGCCGCGCTCCAGCGCATCCGACGGCGCTTCGCCGCTGCGCGTCACGCGTTTCGGGCGGATCGGCGCATACAGCTCGTTTTCAATCTGCAGCACGTTGCTGTTGATCTGCAGGCGCTTGCCGTCTTTTTCGAGGCCGATTTTCTCGTACTCTTCCGACGGCGTTTTGATCGCTCGCTTCAAGCCTGCCACATATTCGTGCAATTCGTTAAACGTAATTCCGAGATTGCTTTGCGACTTATTGGTATAACCGAGATCGCTCAGGCGCAGAGAGGTGGCGTACGGCAGGTAATACATGCCGCAATCGGTCTTCTCAAACGGCAGCGTGGTCGGTTTGCCCTGCAGGAACGAAGAGCAAATCGCAGGCGAAGCACCAAACAGGTACGGGATCACCCAGCCAAAACGGTAGTAGTTGCGGATCAGACGAAAATAGCCCGCCGAGATCGACTCTTTATCCGTTTCGCCGCACTTCGCCTGCCAGAACGCCATCGGCAGCGAGAAGTTGTAGTGCACGCCGGAGATGGTCTGCATCAGCGCGCCGTAGCGGTTTTTCAGCCCTTCGCGATAGAGCGTTTTCAGGCGACCAATGTTCGAGGTGCCGTATTGCGCCAGCTCAATGTCCTGCCCCTGCTCGATGTAGCAAGGCATGCTCAGCGGCCACATGCGCTCATCGCCCAGTTGACGGGCGGTAAAGCGGTGAACATCGCGCATCAGCGTCAGCATGTGGTCAATATCGCCGTCGACGGGCGTAATGAACTCCAGCAGCGCTTCGGCAAAATCGGTTGTGATCCATTTATGTGTCAGCGCAGAGCCTAACGCTTCAGGATGGCCTGTTGTTGCCAGGCTGCCATCTTCGTTTACGCGCAGTGTTTCGCGCTCAAGCCCACGCTGAATGCCCTTCAGAGCCTGAGGGTGTTTTTCCAGCCAGGCCAGCGCCTGTGATACGTCCGGGATCAAATTGACCTCCCGCCTGTCAAAATAAGAGTTATCCAGCATAAATTGTAATGGTTGACGATTGAAGGTCGCTTTTTCATTCCACCAATTAGTGCCACCACGTCATGCCCTGCAGTGTTACGAGTGCCACGAGGACATAGCGCAACGCCTTGCCAAGGCATAAAAAAAAGAGCACCGGTCCCCAGGAGATGCGCATCCATCCCGCCAGCAGACACAGCAAATCGCCTATAACAGGCATCCAGCTTAGTAACAGCGTGACAGCACCATAGCGTTTAAGCCAGCCTGCTGCCTTTTCCTGCCAGCGTGATTTTTCACGCAGCGGAAAGAAACGCCCAAGAATAACGTTAGTCAGCCCTCCAAGGCTATTACCCATTGTTGCTATTACTACCAGCAACCAGGGCTGACTGACGCCAGATAACAGCATCGCGACCAGCACCACTTCCGAATTACCCGGTAAAAGTGTGGCACTTAAAAAACTGCTGGCAAATAAAGAAGCAAGTGACAGCAGGTCACTCACAGCAGGCGAACATCCACAGCATCCATTCCGGCAGCCTGTGCGGCCTGAATGCCAAAGTCGGCATCTTCAAACACCACGCACTTATTCGCCGGGACGCCCATCAGCTGTGCGCAAAGCAGGAAGGTGTCCGGAGCGGGTTTATGGTTTTGAACATGATCGGCGGCGACAACCGCAGAGAAATAGTGGCGCAGGCCCAGATGATTGAGCAACGCTTCGGCCACCGCGCTTTCACTGCCCGTACCGACGGACATCGGGCGACGACCGTGCCACGCTTTGACCACCTCAATCAGCGGTAAAGGGGTTACGGTGTCTAACAGCATGGCTTTGACAGCGTCAGTTTTTTCACGGGCAAGCAGATGGGGATCGAGATCGGCGTGGTTCAGTTCAATCACCGCCTGAGCGATTTGCCAGGTGGGTGAGCCATTGAGCGCGACCATCGCCTGTAAATCGAACGTCATGCCATAACGACCAAGAACGTCATTCCAGGCTTTACGATGTGTGGGTTCGGTGTCCAGGATGGTGCCATCCATGTCGAAGATCAGACCGTCATACTGTGCGTACATCGTGCTCTCGCCAAACGATTAACAAAATATTACTTTATCGTAAACGAGGATTTTTGTCGCTGATTCTGGTTGGGATTAGATTGGATGTGACGAAGAAATAAACTTTAAGGGAAACAAGGAGAAGAGATGGTGCATCCGGGAGGATTACTCGGCTGCGCCTCGCCCTACGGGCCGTTGCTGAAGCAACGTTATCCTCCCTGGTGCTCGCGATTATCTCGCAGACCTTGAAACAACAGTGTTGCTGTTATCTCGGAGAATATGGTGCATCCGGGAGGATTCGAACCTCCGACCGCTCGGTTCGTAGCCGAGTACTCTATCCAGCTGAGCTACGGATGCATCAGGGTACTGCTATTGACATAGTAAATGGTGCATCCGGGAGGATTCGAACCTCCGACCGCTCGGTTCGTAGCCGAGTACTCTATCCAGCTGAGCTACGGATGCATCGGGATTTACTATTTTACTGCTTGATACGTCATATCACTTCGAAAGCAATACAAGGTAATAGATGGTGCATCCGGGAGGATTCGAACCTCCGACCGCTCGGTTCGTAGCCGAGTACTCTATCCAGCTGAGCTACGGATGCATCAGGGGGTACTGCTTTTACTGCTGATTCAATGTCACTCAACAAGCCGCAACACTGAGAATGATGGTGCATCCGGGAGGATTCGAACCTCCGACCGCTCGGTTCGTAGCCGAGTACTCTATCCAGCTGAGCTACGGATGCAAAATGGCGGTGAGGCGGGGATTCGAACCCCGGATGCAGCTTTTGACCGCATACTCCCTTAGCAGGGGAGCGCCTTCAGCCTCTCGGCCACCTCACCACACAACGCCTCTTTCGAGTGCTTCGAGTAACTCGTTAAGAGCTTCTCGTCGCTGCGTGGCGCATATATTACTTTCTGGGACTTATAAGTCAAACAATTTTCCACAAGCTTTTATCGTTTGCACAAATCACACTCAATTCGCATGTAAAAGCTGCAAAGAGGGTGTTTTATAAACGGATTTTGCGGGCATCAGCACAGAAATCCTCAGGCTAAATTGCGGACTTTGGGCGAGATAAGGTCTGGAGAGTGACAAAAAACAGAAGGAATGAAATCGAACGGTAACTTTATGCAGGAAGAATATCGAGAGGGTTGCGTCTCGCCGGGCGGCGAGACGCGATAATATCAGTAACTGGACTGCTGGGATTTTTCAGCCTGGATACGCTGGTAGATCTCTTCACGATGGACAGAGACTTCTTTAGGGGCGTTCACACCAATACGTACCTGGTTACCCTTCACCCCTAAAACTGTCACGGTGACCTCATCCCCAATCATGAGGGTCTCACCAACTCGACGAGTCAGAATCAGCATTCTTTGCTCCTTGAAAGATTAAAAGAGTCGGGTCTCTTGTATCCCGGCATTATCCATCATATAACGCCAAAAAGTAAGCGATGACAAACACGTAATGTGTAAGCAGTCACGGCATCACATTCTGTTAAACGTAAGTTTAGCCGATATACACAAACTCAACCTGACTTTATCGTTAGCGATAGCGTAGTGATAAGAACGCCATAACCCTGAAGTTATGGCGTCTGTTTACGCTTTGTAATTATTACAGTTTAGCGCTTACCCAGCTTTCAACGCTGGCCAATGCTGCTGGAAGTGCTGCCACGTCCGTACCACCGGCTTGCGCCATGTCTGGACGACCACCACCTTTGCCACCCACCTGCTGGGCGACCATGCCAATCAATTCCCCTGCTTTCACGCGATCCGTCACATCCTTAGAGACGCCCGCAATCAGAGAAACCTTACCTTCTGCCGCTGTCGCCAGGACGATAACCGTGGAACCGAGTTGGTTCTTGAGATCATCAACCATGGTGCGAAGCATCTTAGGCTCAACGCCTGCCAGTTCGCTGACCAGCAGTTTAACACCTTTAATATCAACCGCTTTGCTGGAAAGGTTTGCACTCTCCTGCACCGCAGCCTGCTCTTTCAGCTGCTGCAGCTCTTTTTCCAGCTGACGGGTACGTTCCAGCGCGCTACGCACTTTCTCGCCCAGGTTGTGGCTGTCGCCCTTCAGCAGCTGCGCAATGTCGTGCAGCTGATCGCTTTCTGCGTGCAGGCTCGCCATCGCACCTTCGCCGGTCACGGCTTCGATACGACGCACACCCGCCGCAGTACCTGATTCAGACAGGATACGGAACAGGCCGATATCACCCGTACGCGAGGCGTGAGTACCGCCGCACAGTTCGGTAGAGAAATCACCCATGCTCAGCACACGAACGCGCTCGTCGTATTTCTCGCCGAACAGCGCCATCGCCCCTTTCGCTTTCGCTGCTTCCAGATCCATGATGTGGGTCTCGATAGGCAGGTTACGACGAATCTGAGCGTTGACCATGTCTTCCACCGCGCGGATTTCAGACGGTTTCATCGCTTCGAAATGGGAGAAGTCAAAACGCAGCACTTTGTCATTGACCAGAGAACCTTTCTGAGCAACGTGTGTACCCAGTACATCGCGCAGAGCGGCGTGCATCAGGTGCGTGGCAGAGTGGTTCAGACGAATGCGCGCACGGCGAGCTTCATCCACTTCCGCTTTCACGCCCGCACCCACTTTCAGGGAGCCTGAAGCGAGTTTGCCGACGTGACCAATTGCCTGGCCGTATTTCTGAGTATCGGTGACGGTAAAGGCAAAGTCGTTACCTTTCAGTGCGCCTTTATCGCCCACCTGGCCGCCCGATTCCGCGTAGAACGGCGTTTTGTCCAGAACCACAACCGCATCCTGGCCTGCGCTGATGCTGTCCACGGCTTTGCCGTCAACAAACAGCGCGGTCACTTTGCCGGTCAGTTCCAGATGATCGTAACCCTGGAATTCAGACGCGCTATCCACGCGGATCATCGCGTTGTAGTCTGCGCCGAAACCGCTGGATTCACGCGCACGGCGGCGCTGCTCTTCCATTGCGGCTTCAAAGCCTGCTTCGTCTACTTTAATGTTGCGCTCACGGCACACGTCGGCGGTCAGATCGACCGGGAAGCCGTAGGTGTCGTACAGACGGAATGCGGTGTCACCATCCAGCGTATCGCCGGTCAGCTTAGACAGCTCTTCGTCGAGCAGAGCCAGACCGCGCTCAAGGGTACGCGCAAACTGCTCTTCTTCGGTTTTCAGAACCTGCTCAACCTGCGCCTGCTGGCGTTTCAGTTCGTCGCCCGCTGCGCCCATGACGCCAACCAGTGGCCCCACCAGCTTATAGAAGAAGGTGTCTTTCGCGCCCAGCATGTTGCCGTGACGGATCGCACGACGAATGATACGACGCAGCACGTAGCCACGGTTCTCATTCGACGGGATAACGCCGTCGGCAATCAGGAACGCACAAGAACGAATATGGTCCGCGATAACGCGCAGGGATTTGTTGCTCAGATCGGTCGCACCGGTCACTTCCGCCACGGATTTGATCAGGGTGCTGAACAGATCGATGTCGTAGTTGGAGTTGACGTGCTGCAGAACAGCCGCGATACGCTCCAGACCCATACCGGTGTCCACAGACGGCTTCGGCAGCGGTTCCATGGTGCCGTCAATCTGACGGTTGAACTGCATGAAGACGATGTTCCAGATCTCAATGTAGCGATCGCCGTCTTCTTCTGCGGTTCCCGGAGGGCCGCCCCAGATGTGGTCGCCGTGATCGTAGAAGATCTCGGTGCACGGACCGCAAGGACCGGTGTCACCCATCTGCCAGAAGTTGTCAGACGCGTAAGGCGCGCCTTTGTTGTCGCCGATGCGAATAATGCGCTCACGCGGGATACCGACTTCTTTTTCCCAGATTTCGTAAGCTTCATCATCGGTTTCGTAGACAGTTACCCACAGACGCTCTTTCGGCAGGTTGAACCAGTTTTCACCGGTCAGCAGTTCCCACGCGTATTGAATAGCGTCGTGTTTGAAGTAGTCGCCGAAGCTGAAGTTGCCCAGCATCTCGAAGAAAGTATGGTGACGTGCGGTGTAGCCGACGTTTTCCAGATCGTTGTGTTTACCGCCCGCACGCACGCAACGCTGTGACGTTGTGGCGCGGGAATAATTACGCTTGTCGAGACCAAGGAAAACATCCTTGAACTGGTTCATCCCGGCGTTGGTAAACAGAAGAGTCGGGTCATTGTTCGGTACCAGGGAGCTGCTGGCAACAACCTGGTGTCCCTTACTATGGAAAAAGTCGAGAAACGCCTGACGGATCTCAGCGGTGCTCTTGCTCATAATTATCCTGAAATCAAGCTAACGAAATGTCGCAGCCAGCCTGTCTCTGTTGATGCCCGGACGGACTGACTACTGGAAAAAGTGGGAATAAGATAAGTTTTCTTGCAAGGGAAGTAAAATCCCGCATGCGCTCAATCGGCAAAATTACGCCATATATCCTGAATATCTTCCATCAGGAAGCCGCGGTACAACAAAAATCGCTGGATTTTGACTTTTTCTGAAAATTCGCGCGAAAGGGGTTCACCGTACTTGCGCACGGCCTGCTCGCGGGCCAGTTCACACCAGTCAATGTCGCATTCACGCATCGCCTGTTCGGTGGCCTCACGAGGGATACCTTTTTGGTTGAGTTCCTGACGGATCCTGGCCGGGCCATAACCCTTGCGGCTGCGGCTGGCGATAAAGCGAGTCACAAAACGACTGTCGTCGAGATAATGGTATTCATAGCACCAGGCAATGACGCGGTCATAATCTTCTGCCGTGGCATCGATAGCTTCCGGGCCGTTTTTCCCCATCACCGGAGCCGAGAGTTTGCGGCGCAGCTCTTGTTCACTGTGGTCACGCACCGCCAGAATGCGCACTGCGCGATCCAGTAAACGCGCGTAGGCAGGGCGACGCGGGGTGTTTTCGCTCATAACAAACCTGCTGTTTTACAAATGCAAAAAGGGCCGCAATCGCAGCCCTTGTTTTTAGAAGAAGTGGTTAGAAATCTTCTTTGGTTTCTTCAACGTCAGCACTGTCGACAACGAAGTCAGGCTTAGAGTCCTGGTTGTTGAGAAGCAGTTCACGCACTTTCTTCTCAATTTCTTTCGCTGCTGCCGGGTTTTCTTTCAGCCAGGAGATAGCGTTCGCTTTACCCTGACCGATTTTGTCGCCGTTGTAGCTGTACCAGGCGCCCGCTTTTTCAATCAGCTTCTCTTTCACGCCCAGGTCAACCAGCTCGCCGAAGAAGTTGATGCCTTCGCCGTAGAGGATCTGGAACTCCGCCTGCTTGAACGGTGCGGCGATTTTGTTCTTCACCACCTTCACGCGGGTTTCACTACCGATGACGTTATCGCCCTCTTTCACCGCGCCGATGCGACGGATATCCAGACGGACAGAAGCGTAGAACTTCAGCGCGTTACCACCGGTGGTGGTTTCTGGGTTACCGAACATCACACCAATCTTCATACGGATCTGGTTGATGAAAATCAGAAGAGTATTAGATTGTTTCAGGTTACCGGCCAGCTTACGCATCGCCTGGCTCATCATACGTGCCGCGAGGCCCATGTGAGAGTCACCGATTTCGCCTTCGATTTCCGCTTTTGGCGTCAGCGCCGCAACGGAGTCGACAACCAGCACATCGACTGCACCTGAACGCGCCAGGGCGTCACAGATTTCCAGCGCCTGCTCACCGGTATCCGGCTGAGAACAGAGCAGGTTGTCGATATCAACACCCAGTTTACGGGCATAGACCGGGTCCAGCGCGTGCTCGGCGTCGATGAACGCACAGGTTTTACCTTCGCGCTGTGCGGCGGCAATCACCTGCAGCGTCAGGGTTGTTTTACCCGAAGATTCCGGCCCGTAGATTTCTACGATACGGCCCATTGGCAGGCCGCCCGCGCCCAGTGCGATATCCAGAGAAAGCGAACCGGTGGAGATAGTTTCCACGTCCATGGAACGGTCTTCACCCAGGCGCATGATGGAGCCTTTACCAAATTGCTTTTCAATCTGGCCGAGTGCTGCCGCCAACGCTTTCTGTTTGTTTTCGTCGATAGCCATTATTACTCCTGTCATGCCGGGGAACTGCGCCGGATAGTGAATTCTGTTCTGTTGGTGCAATTATACTGTATGGTCATACAGTATCAAGTGTTTTGTAGAAATTGTTGCCAGAGCGTTTTTAACGCGTATTCCGTCGCCTGTCTGCGCACGCTTTCGCGGTCACCGCTGAAGCATTCGCGGAAGGTAACGCCCTGCCCCTGCGAGGTCGCAAAACCAAACCAGACGGTGCCGACCGGTTTCACATCGCTGCCGCCATCCGGCCCGGCGATGCCGCTGATGGAGATCGCGTAATCCGCACGCGCGGCTTTGAGCGCGCCTATCGCCATTTCCACCACGACCGGTTCGCTCACCGCGCCGTGCTGTTCGAGCGTCGATTCACGCACGCCAATCATCTGGGCTTTGGCTTCGTTACTGTAGGTGACAAAACTGCGTTCGAACCAGGCGGAGCTCCCCGCGATGTCCGTAATCACTTTTGCCACCCAGCCGCCGGTGCAGGATTCTGCCGTCGTTAAGGTCGCGCCGCGCTGCTTCAACGCCAGCCCGACAACTTCGCTCAGCTGCATCAATTCATGGTCAGTCATCATCGCTTCAGGCTCCTGAAAAACATGCAGCACAAGATAGCACTTTCTCATGGGATATGGGGATGAGGTTCCGGTTTTACGAGGAGGCTTCAGAAAAAAGCCGACGCGGTCGCATCGGCTTTGAAAAGCGAATTACTTCATGCTGTCGGCGAGCGTATTCACGTTGTGGCGAAAGGCGTTCACATAGGTGTCCGCCACGCCGCCTTTGGCGGAGAGCGCTTCAGGATAGAGTTCACCGCCCGGCTGCGCGCCCGTCGCACTGGCAATTTGCTTCACCAGACGCGGATCGAGCTGGTTTTCCATAAACCAGGTTTTAACCCCGTCAGCCTTAATCTGATTGATGATCTCAGCCACCTGCGCGGCGCTGGCCTCGCTCTCGGATGACAGCCCTTGCGGTGCCATAAAGGTCACGCCGTAGGCGCGGCTGAAATAGCCGAAAGCGTCATGGCTGGTGAGCACTTTACGTTTCTCCTGCGGGATAGCACTAAAGCGCGATTTCGCCCAGCCGTCGAGCTGTGTCAGCTGCGCAATGTAAGGTTTGCCCGTAACCTCCAGCGCCGCTTTCTCTTGCGGATCAGCCTTGACCAGCCCCGCCAGAATATTTTGCGCGTATAACGCCCCATTGGCGGCGCTGTTCCAGGCGTGCGGATCGGTCACGGTTTTGCCGTCTTCCTCCAGGGTATGTGTTTTGATCCCGGCTGATGCGACGACCAGCGTGCCTTTAAAGCCCGAGGCTTTCACCAGACGATCCAGCCACCCTTCCAGCCCGAGGCCGTTGACCACCACCACATCTGCCTTACTTAACGCGGCGCTGTCTTTCGGCGACGGCTCAAAGGTATGCGGATCGCCGTCCGGTCCCACCAGCGTGGTGACCTTCACATGATCGCCGCCCACTTCCTGGGTGATGTCTCCCAGAATAGAAAAACTGGTCACCACGTTCAGCGTCTTTGCCAGCGCGCCGTGAGACATCAGCCCCAGCGCGAGCGCCATCATTATTCCTGTCTTCTTCATCTTTTCCCCTTGCGTTAAAAAAGCGCGCGCAGCCTGCTGCGCGAGCCACATAAAACCGAAATAAAGAACCATGCGCTTGCGGTCAGCACGATGGAGGGCCCGGCAGGCAAGCTCGCCGCCCACGACAGGCTCAATCCGAGCCAGGCGCAGAACACGCCGCTGACGCCCGCCATCAGCAGCAGTCCCGGCAGAGTATGCATCCAGCAGCGTGCGGCCACGGCGGGGAGCATCATCAGTCCTACCGCCATCAGCGTGCCGAGCACCTGGAATCCAGCGACCAGGTTCAGCACCAGCAATGCCAGGAACAAACCGTGTAACAGTGCGGGAAGCCGTCGGGAATTAACCTGCAGCCACGCGGTATCAAAGGCCTCGGTGACCAGCCCCCGGTAAAACAGCGCCAGCAGCATTAAGGTCAGGCCGCAGACGCCCGCCACGAATAGCGCCGCATCGTTATCCACCGCCAGAATCGAGCCAAAAAGCAGATGCAACAGATCGACGTTTGACCCGCGCAGGGAAACCAGCGTGACGCCGAGCGCCAGCGAGCCCAGATACAGCCCGGCAAAGCTGGCGTCCTCTTTCAGGGGCGTGCGTCGACTAACCAGGCCTGCCACCAGCGCCACGACGATCCCGGCGATGAACCCGCCAAGACTCATCGCCAGCAAAGACATTCCGCTGACCAGATACCCCACCGCCACGCCCGGTAAAATGGCGTGCGACAGTGCATCGCCCATCAGGCTCATCCGCCGGAGCAGTAAGAAAACGCCAAGCATCGTGGTGCTGACGGAGAGCGCGAGGCACACCACCAGCGCGCGGCGCATAAAGCCGTATTCGATGAACGGCTGGAAGAAAATATGCCAGATCATGCGACTCTCACCCGCTCGGTGCCCCAATGAGGCGTCGCCGTATCGAGGCGCAACGTCTGCGGAAAATGGCGCGACACGCGTTCGCTGTCGTGTAATACCGCCAGCACCGTCTGCCCGCTCAGATACATGTCCAGCATCAGCTCCATCAGCACGTTACAGGTGGCTTCATCGACGCCGGTAAAAGGCTCGTCCAGCATCACCAGCGGCGCGTTCTGCACCAGCACGCGGGCGAAAAGCATGCGCTGGAACTGGCCGCCCGAGAGTTCGTCGATGGTGGCGGTCCCAAGATCCTCAAGACCGACGCGTTCAAGCGCTTCAGCGATCCTGAGCCGGGTTTCGCGGCGATACGCCTTCAGCAGGGAGATTTTCGGCCAGCAGCCCATGCTCACCACGTCCTGAACAGTCAGCGGGAACTGCGCTTCCAGGGAGTGACGCTGCGCCAGCCAGCCGATCGTCGGGCGTTTTTCGCGCCAGCGAAATCCCCCGCTGACCGGCGGAATAAATCCCGCCAGGGTTTTGAGCAGCGTCGATTTGCCGCAGCCGTTGGCCCCGACAATCGCCGTCATGCTGCCGCGCTCGATGACGCCGTTGAGCGCCTGAGTCACCGGCTGGCGGTCGTATCCCGCCACCAGGTTTTGCAGTTCAATCATGGAAGAACCACCGCCCAGCGCACCGCCAGGCCAATGAGCACAATCAGAATGGCCGCCAGCCACAGCCGGTTGAGCGCGGAAAGAGAAAAGAGAGACATCGTTGCACCGCCAATAAATGTTATAACATAACAATAATCAAATGCGATGCGGATGTAAACGCGAATCAAAAAGAGGGAGTGTGGCGAAATGTTTCTGTGCGGAGGAGTGTGTTGCCCGGTGGCGCTTCGCTTACCGGGCCTACAAAACCGTCGTAGCCGCCACCCGGCAATCTCAAAGCAAACTACTGACTAAACGGCGACGTCCCCGGAACGCGCGCCAGCGAGACCGCCTGACCAAGCTGCCACACGGCCATCGCATAGTGCGTGCTGTGGTTATAGCGGGTGATGGTGTAGAAGTTTGGCAGACCGTACCAGTACTGATAGCCGGTGCCGATATCCAGACGCAGCAGGCTGGCCGTCTGATGATTACCCAACGATTGCATCGGCGTTAAACCTGCCGCCGCCAGCTGCGACACGCTGTAGTTGGTTTTGAAGCCATTCTCCAGCCCTGGCGCCTGGCCGTTCGCCTGCACCGCCACCGGATCGCCCTTCACCCAGCCGTGCGCTTTGAAGTAGTTCGCCACGCTGCCGATGGCATCCACCGGATCCCATAGATTGATATGCCCGTCGCCGTTAAAGTCGACCGCATACTCTTTATAGGAGGACGGCATAAACTGGCCGTAGCCCATCGCGCCTGCGAAGGAACCTTTCAGATCGAGCGGATCGTCCTGCTCGTCGCGCGCCATCAGCAGGAAGGTTTCCAGCTCAGACTGGAAGTATTCCGCACGACGCGGATAGTTAAAGGAGAGCGTCGCCAGCGCATCGAGAATGCGGGTTTTGCCCATCACGCGGCCCCAGCGGGTTTCGACGCCGATAATCCCGACGATAATTTCCGGCGGCACGCCGTACACCTGCCACGCGCGCGTCAGGGCATCCTCATACTGATTCCAGAACGCCACGCCGTTTTGCACGTTGTCCGGGGTGATGAATTGTTTGCGATAGCGCAGCCACGCGCCGTTTGGCCCGGTCGGCACCTGCGCCGTCGGTGCCTGGCGGTCCATCAGACGCAGCACGTAGTCCAGACGTTTCGCCTGAGACAGAATCTCGTGCAGCTGCTGTTTGTTGAACCCATGTTTGTTCACCATCTTATCAATGAACTGCTCGGCGGCCGCGTTGTTCGCGAAATCCCCGCCCATCTGCATCATGTTGTGCTGCGGCTCGAGGAGAAAACCACCCGATGGGGTGCCCGCCGTCTGTTGAACTTCCTCTGTTTTCGGTTTGCTGCTACAGGCAGCAAGCATAATCAGCGCGGGTAGGAGCGCTGCGTAACGACGCTTGACCATGAGACATCCATTTAAACGAATTCGATAAGTGGCAAGTATGGTAAAGCATCCTCAATGCCTCAAGGAAGCGGTTCTGCGACCCTTCGCAAAACTTTTGTCATTCCTTAAGATTCTGACCTTTCGAATGCACTATCATGAGCGCTGCCCTTCTGTTTGCTCCGCGCAGACAGGAAGAGAAAGGAACGCTAACCGGAGAGAAAGATGAGTGATTTTCTGCTAAACACAGGCCGTCAGACGTTAATGCTGGAGCTTCAGGAAGCCAGCCGACTGCCGGAAAGGCTGGGCGAGGATTTTGTCCGCGCGGCCAATACCATCATCCATTGCGAAGGCAAAGTGATTGTCGCAGGCATCGGGAAGTCCGGCCATATCGGCAAGAAAATTGCCGCCACCCTCGCCAGCACCGGCACCCCCGCCTTCTTTGTCCATCCGGCCGAAGCGCTGCATGGCGATCTGGGGATGATTGAAAGCCGCGACGTGATGCTGTTTATCTCCTACTCCGGCTCGGCGAAAGAGCTCGATTTAATCATTCCGCGCCTGCAGGAAAAATCGGTCGCCCTGCTGGCGATGACCGGAAAATCACGCTCACCGCTGGCGCTGGCCGCCAAAGCCACGCTGGATATTTCTGTGGAACGCGAAGCCTGCCCGATGCATCTCGCCCCGACCTCCAGCACCGTCAACACCCTGATGATGGGCGATGCGCTGGCGATGGCGGTAATGCAGGCGCGCGGCTTTAACGAAGAAGATTTTGCCCGCTCGCATCCGGCGGGTGCGCTGGGCGCGCGGTTGCTGAACAAAGTGCATCATCTGATGCGCACCGACGACGCCATCCCGCAGGTGAAACTCACCACCAGCGTGATGGACGCAATGCTCGAACTGAGCCGCACCGGCCTGGGGTTAGTCGCCGTGTGTGATGAGACCGGGCTGGTCAAAGGGGTCTTTACCGACGGCGACCTGCGTCGCTGGCTGGTCGGCGGCGGCAAACTGGAAGCCATCGTCAGCGATGCCATGACCACCGGCGGCCTGACGCTCAACGCCGAAAGCCGCGCCATCGAAGCCAAAGAGATCCTGATGAAACGCAAAATCACCGCCGCACCGGTGGTGGACGACAGCGGCAAGCTGTGCGGCGCGATCAACCTGCAGGATTTCTATCAGGCCGGAATTATCTAGCCCTTCAGCCCAAGACGTTTCGCCAGCCGATGCAGGTTGGCGACGTCTGTCTCTAACGCCCGGGCGCTGGCCGCCCAGCTGCGGTTATTCTGCTCCAGCGCGCGGGTGATCATCTGACGCTGGAAAGCTTCCGTCGCCTCACGCAGGTTTTCAGCGGTTATCGCGGGCGCGTCCGCCACCGCGACAGGCATCGCCTCGTCATGCAGGGCAAAATGCCGGGCGTGGATCACCACTTCATCGCCGGTCCGCGCCGCGCGCGCCAGTACCACCGCACGGTGGATGGCATGTTCCAGCTCGCGCACATTCCCCGGCCAGCCGTAGCTCAGGAGATGGCGGCGCGCGCCGGGGCTGAGCACCACGCGGGAGAGTCCCATTTTTAGCCGACACTGCTCGCAGAAATAACCTGCCAGCAGGACCACATCTTCACCGCGCTCGCGCAGCGGCGGAACCGAAAGCGGAAACACACTTAAGCGATGGAACAGATCGGCGCGGAAATTCCCGGCCAGCACCTCCTCGCGCAGATCGCGGTTCGTCGCCGCCAGTACACGCACGTCCACCCGCAGGCTACGGTCGTCGCCGACGCGCTGAATATCACCGTACTGCAACACGCGCAGCAGCTTGGCCTGCAGTGCCAGCGACAGCTCGCCGATTTCATCGAGGAACAGCGTGCCGTTGTCGGCCATCTCAAACTTGCCGCTGCGGTTGCTGATCGCCCCGGTAAACGCCCCTTTCGCGTGACCGAACAGCTCGCTCTCCGCCACGCTCTCCGGCAGCGCGGCGCAGTTCAGATAGACCAGCGGATTGACCGCCCGCGGCGAGCCTTCGTGGATCGCCTTCGCCACCAGCTCTTTGCCGGTGCCGGTTTCCCCGCTGATTAAAACGTTCAGATCGGACGCTGCAACGATATCGATCTCTTTTTTCAGCTGCATCATGCCCGCCGACAGTCCGATCATCTCCGTGTGCGCCACCTGCTCAAACGCCGCCGGGCTGCCCGGCAAAATGTTCTGGCTCTCCAGCTGTTCAATCAGCAGCGCGTTGTTCAGCGCCCCGGCGGTCAGAGCGGCAATCAGGCGCAACTCTTCGTCGCTAAAAGAATCGAACTGATCGGGCTGAAGCCCGTCGAGGGTCAGGGCACCAATCAGGTTTTGCCCGGCGAACAGCGGCAGGCCGATGCAGGCATGGACTTTCAGGCTCTCCTGACCAGGAATTAAACCGTCGTAGGGATCGGGCAGATCGCTGTCAGCCGGGAAACGCACCACGTCGCCCGCACGGGCAATGGTTTCGAGACGCGGATGGCCTTCAAGCTTAAAGCGCCGTCCCAGTACGTCCTGCGCCAGCCCGTCGATCGCCAACGGAATGAACTGCCGCCCTTCGTAGCGCAGCAGCGCCGAGGCGTCGCAATCCAGCACGTGGCGCAGGGTGGAGATCAGCCGCTGGAAGCGGTCCTGATGGCCGATACCGGTCTGTAATTCAATGGCGATCTTCGCCAGCACTTCTACGGAAAAGCTCATTTGCGCCTCGCGGTCATTTTGACAATCCATACTGTCATATTGACGATAAATCGCATAGTCATATCGACTACCTCTTGCGGGTGACTTTTTATAAAACCATTTTAAATTAACAACTTAAAAAACTGGCACGCAACTTGATATAGCTAAACCATCTTATTGAAAAACACCGTCTTAATTTGAGGTTGCTATGTCTATTCTGGTTAAAAATAACATTCATTGGGTTGGCCAACGTGACTGGGAAGTGCGTGATTTTCACGGGACCGAATACAAAACGCTGCGCGGCAGCAGCTATAACAGCTATCTGATCCGTGAAGGCAAAAACGTGCTGATCGATACCGTCGATCACAAATTCAGCCGCGAGTTCGTGCAAAACCTGCGCAGCGAAATCGATCTGGCTGACATTGATTACATCGTGATTAACCATGCGGAAGAGGACCACGCGGGCGCGCTGACCGAGCTGATGTCTTATATTCCGCACACGCCAATCTACTGCACCACCAACGCCATCGATTCGATAAACGGCCACCATCACCACCCGGAATGGAATTTCCACACCGTCAAAACCGGCGATGCGCTGGACATTGGTAACGGCAAGCAGCTGATCTTCGTCGAAACCCCGATGTTGCACTGGCCCGACAGCATGATGACCTACATGACCGGCGATGCGGTGCTGTTCAGTAACGACGCTTTCGGCCAGCACTACTGCGACGAACGTCTGTTTAACGACGAAGTGGATCAGACCGAGCTGTTCGAGCAGTGCCAGCGCTACTACGCCAATATCCTGACCCCGTTCAGCCGCCTGGTGACGCCAAAAATCACCGAAATCCTCGGCTTTAATCTGCCGGTCGATATGATTGCGACCTCGCACGGGGTGGTCTGGCGCGAAAACCCAACGCAAATCGTGGAGCTGTATCTGAAATGGGCGGCGGACTATCAGGAAGATCGTATCACCCTGTTCTACGACACCATGTCCAACAACACCCGCATGATGGCAGACGCCATTGCCCAGGGCATTAACGAAGTCGATCCGAACGTGGCGGTAAAAATCTTCAACGTGGCGCGCAGCGATAAAAACGAGATCCTGACCAACGTCTTCCGCTCGAAAGGCGTGCTGGTCGGCACCTCCACCATGAATAACGTGATGATGCCGAAAATCGCCGGTCTGGTCGAAGAGATGACTGGCCTGCGTTTTCGCAACAAACGCGCCAGCGCCTTTGGCTCCCACGGCTGGAGCGGCGGCGCGGTGGATCGTCTCTCTACCCGTCTGCAGGATGCCGGTTTCGAAATGTCGATGAGCCTGAAAGCGAAGTGGCGTCCGGACATCGACGCGCTGGAAATTTGCCGTCAGCACGGCCGCGACATCGCGCGTCAGTGGGCGCTCGCTCCACTGCCGGAAGCGGCCCCAAAAGCGCCTGAACAGAAAGACGATTGCGCCTGCGCTGCGGCGGCAGCCGCCGATCTCGGCCCTTGCATGCAGTGCAGCGTCTGCCAGTGGATTTACGATCCTGCCCTCGGCGAACCTTTACAGGATGTCGCCCCAGGCACCCCGTGGCGCGACGTGCCAGACAATTTCCTGTGTCCGGAATGTTCCCTCGGGAAAGACGTCTTCGACGAACTGGCGACGGAGGCAAAATGAGCCACGGCATTGTGATCATCGGCTCGGGCTTTGCCGCCCGCCAGCTGGTGAAAAATATACGCAAGCAAGACACCAACGTCCCGCTGACGCTGATCGCCGCCGACAGCATGGACGAGTACAACAAACCTGATTTGAGCCATGTCATCAGCCAGAATCAGTGCGCCGACGACCTCACCCGCCAGACGGCGGGGGAGTTCGCCGAACAGTTTAACCTGCGCCTGTTCCCGCACACCTGGGTGACGGACATCGATGCCAGCGCCCGTGTGGTGAAGAGCAAAGACCAGCAGTGGCAGTACGACAAACTGGTGCTGGCGACGGGCGCGTCTGCCTTTGTGCCCCCCGTTGAAGGTCGCGAACTGATGCTGACGCTGAACAGCCAGCAGGAGTATCAGGCCTGCGAAACCCGGCTTCGTAACGCGCAGCGGGTGATGATTGTCGGCGGCGGTCTGATTGGCACCGAACTGGCGATGGATTTTTGCCGCGCCGGGAAAGCGGTCACCCTGGTCGATCACGCCGCCAGCATTCTGTCGGCCCTGATGCCAGCGGAAGTGAGCAGTCGCTTACAGCATCGCCTGACCGAGATGGGCGTCCATGGGCTTCTGAAATCTCAGCTCCAGAGCCTGACGGAAACCGAAAATGGCATTCGCGCCACGCTGGATCGCAACCGCAGCGTTGAGGTGGACGTGGTCATCGCCGCAACGGGTCTGCGCCCGGAAACGGCGCTGGCGCAGCGAGCCGGAGCGGACATTCACCGCGGTGTGAAGGTGGACAGCTATCTGCAAACCTCGCAGCCCGACATTTATGCCCTCGGCGACTGCGCGGAAATCAACGGGCAGGTCCTGCCGTTCCTGCAGCCAATTCAGATAAGCGCGATGTATCTGGCGAAGAATCTGCTTGGGGTCAACGCACCGCTGAAGCTGCCCGCGATGCTGGTGAAAGTCAAAACGCCAGAGTTGCCGCTGCATCTCGCGGGAGAGACGCAGCGCCAGAATCTCAACTGGCACATAGCGATTGAGCCACAGGGGATGGTCGCAAAAGGCATCGATGGTGACGGCCAGCTGCGCGCCTTTGTGGTCAGCGAAGATCGGATGAAGGAGGCTTTCGCTCTGCTAAAGTCGCTGCCCGTTTAACCCTTAACCCTCTGCCACGTTTACTTAACCTTAGGATTTTATTATCCGCTACCCCGTTTTTACGGGGTATTTTTTTGCGCATTCTATTCACAAGGTAAATGCAAAGAAGATAAATCATCGCCATCAGTCCCTTTTTTATTATTTATATGAATACATAGAGCGAAAGGAGTGAATATATAAATGCGCGTTATTCATTCCTCTCGAACCATATATATTTTATATTTTTTGATAAATTGATTATCAGGCGTAATTTAATTGAAACAGATAATAAAAAGCAATTTATGCTTAGATTATTTTTTTAAATAATGATTAGACACATCAGCCAGCCCCAGCGCATCGTAGCCGCGCCAGCGGTAGTTCAGCATCGACAGGCACCAACAGACAACAAACAAACCGATAACAATAAATCCGGCGTCGCCGAGATTATTATTAATGGCAGCCACCGCGTCCCAAATACTGCCGCTTAATGCAAATTTATCCATAATCAGGCCGAGCGCTTCCAGGCCGCCGATAAATAACGCCACCACCACCGAGGTCCCCGTGATGGTCATATTGTAATAAAGCTTGCGCTGCGGTTTATTGAATGCCCAGCCGTAGGCGCCAATCATCAGTAAATTATCGAGGGTATCCACCAGCGCCATGCCGCTGGCAAACAGGGCCGGAAAGATCATAATCGACCACACCGACATGCCGTTCGAGGCGCTGGCGGCTGAAATCCCCAGCACGCCGATTTCGGTGGCAGTATCAAACCCGAGGCCAAACAGAAAACCGACCAGATACATCTGCCAGCTTTTGCTCACCAGACGAAACGTCGCGCCAAACAGCCAGCTCATCACCCCGCCCTGCGCCACGGGTTCAGCATTGACCGCCTGACCTTTTTTCAGCGCCTGAAAACTGCGCCAGACGCCGCGGAGAATGACCATGTTCACCAGCGCCATCGCCAGTAAAAAGGTGGCGGAAACGGCGGTGCCGATCAGGCCGCCGGTCTCGTGAAACCAGCTCATGTTCTTTTGAAACGCCGTCGCCGTGGCGGCAATCGCTACCGAGGCTAGCACCACAATGGTCGAGTGCCCCAGCGAAAACCACGCCCCGACGCCGGACGGCCGTTTACCCTGCTGCATCAGCTTGCGCGTCACCGTATCAATCGCGGCGATATGATCGGCGTCGACCGCGTGGCGCAGGCCGTAACACCACGCCAGCAGGCTCGCCGCCATCAGCGTGGTACTCCCGCTGAAGGTGTGCCAGGCCCAGCCCCAGGCGAGCAGATTAGCCGCCAGCAAAATCAGAAGAAGCGGTTCGTTATAGAGGCGTCGAAGCATGTCAGTTCCTGTGTGCGAGCATTCGGGCGGCAGCCACCGCCGCCTGCCCGAACGAAATCGCCCCATCGCCCGCGGGTAACTGCCCAGGAAACAGGAGCGTAAATTCAGAGAGATAGCATTGCAGCCGCACGCGCAGCAGTCGGTTGTGCAGCACGCCGCCGCTAAAGCAGAGTGTCGAAATACCCAGGCGTTCGGCGTGATGAACCATCAGTTCTGCGAGCCCTTTTGCCAGCGCGTCATGGAAGGCCCACGCCCGTTCGGCGGGCGTCGCCTGCCAGTCGAGCCACTGCTGCCAGAATGTGGACATATCGTCCACCGCCAGCGTCACCGGATGATGCATGCCGGAGCAGGTCGCGGCGAGGGCTTCAAGCTGACAGGCAGCTTCGCCTTCGTAACTTTGCCTGTCGGGCGCAATGCCGAGGGCACAGGCCACGGCGTCAAACAGCCGTCCGCAGGAGGAGGCCTGCGGGGCGTTGATTCCCCGCGCCACCGCCGTCGCCAGCAGCGGCCAGTTGTGCGCCTGCACGGCGCGCATTTCAGGCCGGGCCTGCCAGTCCGGAACAAACGCCAGACACTGCGCCAACAGATTCCGCCACGGCTCGATGGCCGCCAGATCCCCCCCCGGCAGCGCCACCGCAGGCAAACCGCCAAGGTGAACGCATTCCAGATAATTCACCCGCAGGCACTCGCCGCCCCATAGCGCGCCGTTCTCGCCCATCCCGATCCCGTCGAGTGTCAGGGCAATCACGTCGCCGCCGTTGAGCGGCCAGCCGTTTTCGGCCAGACACGCCGCCGCGTGAGCATGGTGATGAAGCACTGTCTCTTTCGGCAGCGCCAGCGCTTCGGCCCACCGGGCAGAACGGTAGCCCGGATGAGCATCGCACACCACGCGTTCCGGCTGGAAATCATACATCTGCTGAATTACCTCCAGCGCCCCGCGCCACTGGCGTTCGACACCGTCGTCGTTCAGATCGCCAAAGTGCTGACTCAGCACCGCCTCCCCGCCGCGCACCAGGCAGAAGGTGTTTTTCATCTCCGCGCCGAGACAGAGCATCGGCGGGATATCCGTAAAGCCTGCGGGGAGCGAAATGGCGTCCGGGACAAAACCCCGCGCACGGCGCAGCATCGCGCCCTGCGCGTCCATCACCGAATCATCCATGCGCTGCAGGATGTCGCGGTTATGCAGCAAAAATCCGTCGGCGAGTTCGCCCAGTTCCTCCAGCGCCTGTTCGTTGTTGAGCGCTGGCGGCTTGCCGCTCAGATTGCCGGATGTCATCACCAGCGGGCGGGCGCAGTCGTCCATCAGCAGATGTTGCAGCGGGTTGGACGCGAGCATCACGCCGATGCAATCGAGATCCGGCGCGATGTTGTGCGGCAGAGGCGGCAACGCGCTTTTCGCGGTCAGCACAATGGGTGCGGCGGGAGAAAGTAAACGCTCCCTGACGGGGGCAGGTAAGCCATCGGCATGAGGCAGCATCACCGCCAGCGGTTTCGCCGGACGATGCTTCCGCTCGCGCAGGCGCGCCACGGCCAGTTCATTATTCGCGTCGCAGGCCAGATGAAAACCGCCGAGGCCTTTGATCGCCACGATTCCGCCGCTTTTCAGCATCGCAACGGCAGCCGCTAAGGCGTCATCACGCGTCAGGCGACGGTCACCGGCGCGCCACTCCAGCTCCGGCCCGCAGTCCGGGCACGCCACCGGCTGGGCGTGAAAACGCCGGTCCGCCGGATTGCGGTATTCGTGCTCGCACGGCGCACACAGCGGAAAGGCGGCCATCGCCGTATCAGGCCGGTCGTAGGGCATGGCGCGAATGATGGTAAAACGCGGGCCGCAGTGGGTGCAGTTGATGAAGGGATAGCGGTAGCGGCGTTCGCGCGGATCGCGCATTTCAACGAGGCACGCCGGGCAGGTCGCCGCGTCCGGGACGATTTGCGTCGCCATCGCCCCGCCCGCGCTGTGGCGGATGGTGAACTTCGCAGGCAAATGCGGCCAGGTCAACGGCTGAGTTTCAACGCTGTCGATACGCGCCAGCGGCGGGCAGTCCAGCAACAGCCGCTGTTGAAACGCCGTCGCCTCATCCGCCAGGCGCACCAGCACGCCCTCCCCGTCGTTACAGACGTCACCGCGAAGGCCAAGCTGATTCGCCAGCTGCCAGACGAAGGGGCGGAAACCTACCCCCTGCACTTTGCCGCGCACCCGCAGCTGCACGCCGTTACGGCTCATGATGACTAAAACAGCATCGATGACGAGGTGTCGAACGCCGCGCGGCGACGCTTCTCGGCGCTCATCTGTTCCAGCTTATTACGATCGACGCAGACCAGGGCGTGCGTCGGGCAGGCTTCGATGCACGCCGGGCCGCTTTCGCGGTGGTTGCACAGATCGCATTTGTTGGCTTCGGCTTTGTCGGCGCGCACGCCCAGGCCCGCGCCGCTGTTGCGCACAACCGGACGCACGACCACTTCCATCGCGCCGTACGGACAGGCCACGACGCAGGTTTTACACCCGATGCAGCGCTGCTGCATCACCTGCACAAAGCCGTTTTCACGGTTAATCGCCCCGTTAGGGCAGACATTCGCACAGGGCGCGTCTTCGCACTGGCGGCAAATCGCCGCCGTTGAGATATTCACGCCCTTGATGACATGAATACGCGGCAGGAAAGATTCCGGGGTCAGGGACGCGCAGTCCTGCTGCGCCTGATGGGACACAACACACGCCACTTCACAGGTACGACAGCCAATACATTTACTGGCATCAGCCATAATAAAACGGTTCATCTGCTTCTCCAGCATTAAGTTATGCGGCGAAACATACATAAAGCGTGCCACATTTTAATTCACTGATTTCACTGAACTTAATCAGTGGCCCCAGATGTCATCGTCACGAGTGACGATGACATCTGTCGACATCAGACATGAACGTGAGCGGCAACCGAATCACGCAGGATTAGCTCACCGGGGAAGGCCTGTTGATAGTTGAACTCGCCGCCGTCGAGCATAAAAATCAGGCGGCTGATGGTCTCTTTGATCATCTCCGTGACCGGAATACGCACGCTGGAGAGCGAGGGCACGATGTAGGGGGCGATAGCCACATCATCAAACCCAACCACCGACACCTCGCCCGGCGTGGCGATCCCGCTTTCATGAAGCTGTTTCAGCGCACCGATCGCCATATCGTCATTGCTGGCGACCAGTGCGGTAAATTTTGCGTTGCGTTCAAGCAGCGTGGCAACGCCCGCCGCCCCGCTCTCCGGGGTCCATTTCCCCTCGACCTGCAACTCGTCGCGCAGGGGAATGTAGTGCTGTAACAGCGCCTCTTTGTACCCGGAAAGACGCTCGATACCGGTCGGGGAATCCAGCGAACCGGTGATAAAAGCGATATCCCGATGGCCCATCGCAATCAGCTGCGACACCGCGTCCTGGCACGAGGTTTTATGATCGGACCACACGCAGTGGCTGCTGTTTTTGCGCAGTCGACGGTTCAGCACCATGATCGGCTGCTCCTGCTTTTCGATAATCTCATCCATCTCATCGACGCTTAAAAAGCGCGGATAGATGATGATCGCATCGCAGCGCATGTCGAGCAGATACTGGATCGCCTCGCGCTCTTCGTCGGCGCTGTGCTTCCCGTCCGCCAGAATCAGCTGACGGCCTTTTTCTTCCGTCATGCGCGCCGCGTGGAACAGCAGTTCGCTGAAATAGACGCCGTGATACAGGGTGTTGGTGACCACCAGCCCCAGGGTTTGCGTCCGTTTGGTGGCGAGGTTTCGCGCCAGTAAATTCGGGCGGTAGCCGCTCTCTTCAATCGCCTGAAAAACCCGGTCTTTTGTCTCCTGGCTCACGTAGCCATTGCCCGAAAGCACCCGAGAAACCGTGGCCTTCGACACCCCTGCCCGCTTCGCCACTTCCAGCATCGTGGTCATCTGAATATTCCGTCTAAAACTGATGCGCCGAAGTGTACTGCACCGCGCGAAAATTGTCGCAGCGCGTATCTCACGCTTTTGAATGGTCAAAGTGATCGCTATCACGAATGTAAAAAATGCATAAATCACCATCTTGTTTCATACGAAGAAACTCATCATGATTTTGTGGAACCGGTTTCCTACACGTTCTCACTATTACAACAGGATCACTTCCGATGGCCAAAAATTATGCCGCGCTGGCGAAAGACGTTGTCAGCGCGCTCGGCGGCAAAGACAACATCGTCGCCGTCACCCACTGTATGACGCGCCTGCGCTTTGTGCTGCAGGACGAAAGCGCCATCGACAGCGCGACCCTCAAAAGCATCAGCGGCGTGCTCGGCGTGGTGCGCAATGACAATCAGTGCCAGGTGATTATCGGCAACACGGTTTCTCAGGCGTACCGCGAAGTGGTGAATCTGCTGCCCGCCGGAATGCGTCCTGCTGAGCCGCAAGGTCCGCAAAAACTGACCCTGCGCCGGATCGGCGCCGGGATCCTCGACGCGCTGATCGGCACCATGTCCCCGCTGATCCCGGCGATCATCGGCGGTTCGATGGTGAAGCTGCTGGCGATGATCCTCGAGATGACCGGCGTGCTGACCAAAGGCGCACCGACGCTCACCATTCTGACGGTGATCGGCGACGGCGCGTTCTTCTTCCTGCCGCTGATGGTGGCCGCCTCTGCCGCCGTGAAATTCAAAACCAACATGTCGCTGGCGATTGCCATCGCGGGCGTGCTGGTCCATCCGAGCTTTATCGAGCTGATGGCGAAAGCCGCCCAGGGCGAGCACGTGGAGTTCGCCTTTATCCCGGTCACCGCAGTGAAATACACCTACACGGTGATCCCAGCGCTGGTGATGACCTGGTGCCTGTCGTACATCGAACGCTGGGTGGACAAGATCACCCCGGCGGTGACCAAAAACTTCCTCAAACCAATGCTGATCGTGCTGATTGCCGCCCCGCTGGCCATCCTGTTGATTGGTCCGATCGGTATCTGGATTGGCACCGCGATTTCCGCGCTGGTTTACACCGTGCACGATTATCTCGGCTGGCTGTCCGTCGCCATCATGGGCGCGCTGTGGCCGCTGCTGGTGATGACCGGGATGCACCGCGTCTTTACGCCAACCATCATCCAGACTATCGCCGAAACCGGCAAAGAAGGGATGGTCATGCCGTCGGAAATCGGCGCGAACCTGTCGCTCGGCGGTTCTTCGCTGGCGGTAGCGTGGAAAACCAAAAACCCGGAGCTGCGCCAGACGGCGCTCGCGGCGGCGGCGTCCGCCATCATGGCGGGGATTTCTGAACCGGCCCTGTACGGCGTGGCGATTCGCCTGAAACGCCCGCTGATTGCGAGCCTGATCAGCGGCTTTATCTGCGGCGCGATCGCCGGTATGGCGGGGCTTGCCAGCCACTCCATGGCGGCACCGGGCCTGTTTACCAGCGTCCAGTTCTTCGATCCGGCAAACCCGATGACCATCGTCTGGGTGTTTGGCGTGATGGCCCTGGCCGTGGTGCTCTCCTTTGTTCTGACCCTGATCCTCGGCTTTGAGGATATCCCGGTCGAAGACGAGGCTGAGAAAGCCCGCGCCCTGCAAACCGCACCGGTTCCGGCACACGAGGCGCGAGCCTGATGAATAACGAGGTCAACATGTCTGTTTTTCCAGAAGGATTTTTATGGGGCGGTGCACTGGCCGCCAACCAGAGTGAAGGCGCTTACCGTGAAGGCGGCAAAGGGCTGACCACCGTCGATATGATCCCCCACGGCGCGAACCGGATGGCGGTGAAGGTCGGGAAGGAAAAACGTTTTACGCTTCGCGACGACGAGTTTTACCCCAGCCACGAGGCGATTGATTTTTACCATCGCTACAAAGAAGACATCGCCCTGATGGCGGAGATGGGCTTTACGGTGTTCCGCACTTCCATCGCCTGGAGCCGTCTCTATCCGAACGGCGACGAGCCGCTGCCGAATCAGGACGGCATCGCCTTTTACCGCGCGGTGTTTGAAGAGTGCAAAAAGTACAACATCGAGCCGTTAGTGACCCTGTGCCACTTCGATGTGCCGATGCACCTGGTCACCGAATACGGCTCCTGGCGCAACCGCAAAATGGTCGATTTCTTCGCCCGCTATGCGCGCACCTGTTTCGAGGAGTTCAACGGCCTGGTGAAATACTGGCTGACCTTCAACGAGATCAACATCATGCTGCACAGCCCGTTCTCGGGCGCGGGGCTGGTGTTTGAAGAAGGCGAAAACGAAGATCAGGTGAAATACCAGGCCGCGCACCACGAGCTGGTGGCGAGCGCGCTGGCGACCAAAATCGCCCACGAGGTGAACCCGGAAAACCAGGTCGGCTGCATGCTGGCGGGTGGGAATTTCTATCCTTACTCCTGCAAGCCAGAAGACGTGTGGACGGCGCTGGAAAAAGACCGCGAGAACCTGTTCTTTATCGACGTGCAGGCGCGCGGCAGCTATCCGGCCTACTCGGCGCGCGTGTTCCGCGACAAAGGGGTGACGATTGTTAAAGACCCGGCTGACGACCAGATCCTCAAGCACACGGTCGATTTTGTCTCGTTCAGCTATTACGCGTCACGCTGCGCCTCGGCGGAGATGAACGCCAACAACACCAGCGCGGCGAACATCGTCAAATCCCTGCGCAACCCGCACATCGAAGTGAGCGAATGGGGCTGGGGCATCGACCCGCTGGGCCTGCGCATCACGATGAACATGATGTACGACCGCTACCAGAAACCGCTGTTCCTGGTGGAAAACGGGCTCGGTGCGAAAGACGAGATCGACGCGAATGGTGAGATCCACGACGACTATCGCATCAGCTATCTGCGCGAACACATCCGCGCGATGGGCGATGCGATTGAAGACGGCGTCCCGCTGATGGGCTACACCACCTGGGGCTGTATCGATCTGGTGGCGGCATCCACCGGGGAGATGAGCAAGCGCTACGGGTTTGTGTATGTCGATCGCGACGACGCGGGCAACGGCACGCTGGACCGGAAACGCAAAAAATCGTTCTGGTGGTATAAGAAGGTGATTGCGAGTAACGGGGCGGATCTGGGGTAGTCAGTTTTTGTAGGCCGGGTAAGGCGTAGCCGCCACCCGGCGGAAACAGCGCTGCGGCCTGAAATTGCCCGGTGGCGCTGCGCTTATCGGGCCTACAAAACTCTGTAGACCAGGCAACAACGGCTCATAACTGCGCAAATCCCCCATCCGCTTCCCACCCCGCCAGCCGGGAATAGACCAATTCTACCGCCGCTTTAATCGCTGGCGTCATCGGGTAATAAAACCCGACAATATCCGGCTGAATGCCCAAAAACAGCACCTCGCCCACGTCGTCTTTAATCTGATCGACCAGATAGTTGAGCGGCATATTGTGGGTGGTCATCATGAACATCTCCGCGATATCGTCCGGGTCGATCAGACGGATTTCGCCGGGGTTGAGCCCCATGTCCGTCGCATCGACAATCAGCAGACGGTCCGGGCGCAGTTCGCGCAGGGCGACCACGTCGTTTTCCGGCGCGCTGCCGCCGTCGATCACCCGCCAGTTGCCCTGCGGATTCGCGAAGCACATTTCCGCCAGCAGCGGGCCTGCGCCGTCATCGCCCATCATGCTATTGCCGACACACAGTAAAACGTCAGTCACGTAATCTCCTCACCATCAGGTAGATGGCGCTCTCCTGATGAATATCATGCAGCATGCTGAGCAGCGTTTTGCTCCACGCCTGCTGGGCGGGGGTTTGCACCGCCAGCGCCGCGTCAAAGGCGTTCGCCAGCATGGCGATATGGTTGCTGTCGATGACGATCTCGCCATACTTCGGCACGCCTTCCATTTTACGCCGCGCCGTACTGCCCGCCTCCAGCGTGCCGATCCACGCCAGATACTCTTGCCACGGGCAGCTCAACGCCGCCTCTAGACAGTCGATCACGCCAAGGTGGTGGCCAATCGCCAGGCTGTAATAGACCACCTGCTGGGCCGCATCCGGCGTCGCATCGTTCTCATCGATAAATTTACGGCTCAGCTGACTGAACACCACCTGTTCGCTCATCGGATGCGCGCCTCGTCGACCACCTGGTTGAGGTTCGCCACGATCTCGTTCAGACGCGGATCTTTTTCCGCCTCCAGCCAGCGCTCAACCTGATGCTCGCCCTGGCTCAGCAGACGCAGATAGTCATCGGCAATCTGGCGGCCATAGCGATATCCGGCAAGACGACGCGCCGTCCTGTCGACTTTCACCCGCAGCGGCTGCACCATGTCCGGATGCAAAATCTGCGCGGGCTGATTGTCGATTTCCCCCGGCTCGCGGGCGTGGATTTTCTGCTCCAGCAGCCCCAGCGCCATCGCAAAACCGTACAGCGTCGCGGCAGGCGTCGGTGGGCAGCCGGGAATATAGACATCCACCGGCACGATTTTGTCGGTGCCGCCCCACACGCAGTAGAGATCGTGGAAGATGCCGCCGCTGTTGCCGCACGCCCCGTAGGAGATGCAGATTTTCGGATCCGGCGCCGACTGCCAGGCGCGCAGCGCCGGAGATCGCATCGCGCGCGTCACCGCGCCGGTGAACAGCAGAATGTCCGCATGACGCGGAGACGGCACCACTTTGATGCCAAAACGTTCGGCGTCAAACAGCGGCGACAGAGTGGCGAAGATTTCAATCTCGCAGCCGTTGCACCCCCCGCAGTCCACGCGGTAGACGTAGGCGGAACGTTTGATTTTCTTTAGCAGGGACGCTTTCATGTTGGCGATGGATTCATCCACCGTCATCGGCACCGGAATGCCGTTATCGTCGCGCGGGCCGAGTAAATTATTCATCAGCTGGCTTCTCTCATGTGGCGGGTAATATCGATGCGGTCGGACGGCAGCAGGCACTTCTGACGCTTGCACTCCGGGCAGGTTTCAAACCCTTCCCGGTGCAGTTCCGCGCGCGCATCGCCGTTGTGTTTCAGCAGCGCGATGGCGTAGTCGATCTCTTTTTGCACGGCGAACGGATGGTTGCAGACGCGGCAATGGCACAGGTCAAAGCGCGACTGCTGAAGGAAATCGGTTTTGTTCCACACCGCCAGCTCGTACTCCTGCGAGAGCTTAATCGCCGCCGTCGGGCAGACCTCTTCGCAGCGGCCGCAGAAAATGCAGCGCCCGAGGTTGAACTGCCAGGCCAATTCATTCGTTGCCAGATCCGTCTCCACCGTCAGGGCGTTCGACGGGCAGGCGTTCACGCACGCCGCGCAGCCGATGCACTGCTGCGGGTTGTGCTCCGGTTTGCCACGAAAGTTTTTATCGACCGGCATCGGCTCAAGGGGATAACTGCTGGTGACCGTGCCGGTTTTGATCACTTTTTTGATAAAGGTAAACATGACGGCTCCTTATTTCAGCGGCGAGTTCTTGCGCTCGATGCTGTAGCGTTCAAGCTCTTTGTACGGCACCACCTGGCTTTTCTTCTTGCGTACATCCACCACCGTCATGCGGTCGGTACAGGAGTAGCAAGGATCGAGGCTACCGATGATCAGCGGCGCGTCAGACACCGTGTTGCCGCGCAGCATGTAGCGCAGGGTCGGCCAGTTGGCGTAGGTCGCCGCACGACAGCGCCAGCGGTAGAGCTTCTGGTTGTCGCCGGTCATGCTCCAGTGGATATCATCCCCGCGCGGCGCTTCGGAGAACCCGAGCGCGAAGCGGTTCGGAATATAGGTAAAGCCTTCCACCGCCAGAGGACCGCCCGGCAGGTTATCCAGACCAAAGTCGATCATATTCAGCGCGGTAAAGACTTCGTTGATGCGCACTTTCAGGCGGGAAATCACGTCGCAGCCCTGCTCGGTGTGAACCGTCATCGGCAGCAGGCCGTAGCCAACGAACGGATGATCGGCGCGGGTATCGCGGGCGTGACCGCTGGCGCGCACCATCGGGCCGACGTTGCTGAAGTCGCGGGCGATCTGCGGATCGAGACGACCCACGCCGACGGTACGCTGCTCGATGTTGGGCGTGCTGAGCAGCATATCCACCAGATCCTGCACGTCGCGGCGCATCTGCTGCGCCAGCAGGCGGGTCTGGATCATGTCGTCTTTCAGCAGATCGCGGCGAATCCCGCCGATCAGGTTCAGACCGTAGGTTTTACGCGCCCCGGTGAGGATCTCCGCCATTTTCATCGAGGCTTCACGGACGCGGAAGAACTGCATAAATCCGGAATCAAAGCCGACGAAGTGACAGGCCAGGCCGAGGTTGAGCAGATGCGAGTGCAGGCGCTCCACTTCCAGCAGAATGGCGCGGATCATCTGGGCGCGCTCCGGCACCACGATCCCCATCGCGTTTTCCACCGAGGTGGTGTAGGCGGTGCTGTGGGCGAAGCCGCAGATCCCGCACACGCGATCCGAGAGGAAGGTGACTTCGTTGTAACCCATGCGGGTTTCCGCCAGTTTTTCCATTCCGCGGTGGACGTAGAACAGGCGGTAATCGGCGTCGATAATGTTTTCGCCATCGACAAACAGGCGGAAGTGGCCCGGTTCATCGGAGGTGACGTGCAGCGGGCCAATCGGCACCACGTTGTTCTTTTTGCTGCCGAGTTCGTTGATGAACTCGTAGGTTTCGCTGTCGGTGGTCGGCGCAGGACGCTGGCGATAGTCCATGCTGTCTTTGCGCAGCGGGTAGAGTTCATCCGGCCAGTCGTCGGGAAGCACCAGACGACGTTCATCCGGCAGGCCGACCGCGATCAGACCGTACATGTCGCGCACTTCGCGCTCGCCCCACACGGCAGCAGGCACGCGCGGCGTGACGGATGGGTATTCCGGTTTATTCGGATCGACTTCGACGCGCACCGTAATCCAGCACTTCTCGCCCTGCTCCATCGACAGCACGTAATAGACCGCGTAGTTGCCGCACAGCTGGCGTTCGTCGTTGCCGAACAGCACCGACAGCCAGCCGCCCTGCTGGTAATAAAGAAACTCCACCACTTCCGGCAGATAGTTCACCTTGATGGTGACGGTGATCTGGTCTTTGGTCTGCCAGCTCTCCTCCAGCACCACGCCGGGAAACGCCTGATGCAGTGCGGCGAGATACTGTTGACCTGTTTTTTCTTCAGACATGCTAAAACTCTCTGTAATCACGTCACCAGCAAGGAGACGAAGGCTAAAAAGGCGAACCCGAAACCGGCCCAGGTGATGCGCGAAGTGGCGTTGAAACGCAGACGCGCCATGCTGTTTTCAAACAGGGCGATGATCAGCACACCGACCACCAGCTTGAGCACGGCCATTACTACCGCCAGCAGCAAACCCGCCGCCGTGAAGTGCGTCATCTGTCCCCACGGGAAGAAGACGCCGACAAACATCTGCAGCACCACCAGCTGTTTAAGGCTGATGCCCCATTTCAGGACCGCAAAACCGTAGCCGCTGTACTCCGTGAGCGGGCCTTCCTGCAGCTCCTGCTCCGCTTCCGCGAGGTCAAACGGCAGTTTTCCCATCTCGATAAAAGTGGCGAACGCACAGGCGCAGAGGGCCAGAATCAGCGGAACGCTGCGGGCAACCGGCCAGTGATAGACGGTATCCGCGATAAAGCTGATGTGGGTCGAACCCGCGACCTGCGCCGCGACCCACAGGCCCAGGAGCAGAATCGGCTCAACCAGCACGCCGAGCATCGCTTCGCGGCTGGCGCCGATACCGGTAAACGGACTGCCCGTATCCAGCCCGGCAATCGCAAAGAAAAAGCGCGCGATGGCGAAGAGGTAGATCAGGGTAATCAAATCACCCAGCACCGGCAGCGGCGACGCGACCGTCACCACCGGCAGCGCAGTGGCGATGGTCAGCATCACGCCGACCATCACGAACGGCGTCAGGCGGAAGACCCAGCCGGAGGCATCCGGAGCGATGCTCTGACGACCCATCAGCTTGAAGAGATCGCGGTACTCCTGGAGGACGCCAGGACCGCGACGGTTGTGCATCCGGGCGCGGGCCACGCGGGTGATGCCCGAGAGAAGTGGCGCAGCGGCGAATAACACCAGCGCCTGAAGTAATGCCAGTAACAGACTCATGTCAGGCTCCTCGTGAAATCACAATCACCACCAGCACCGCCAGCTCGACCAGCGCCAGGCGACGGAACAGCGTGGGCGCGACCGCGCTTTGCCAGCCGGGGATCATCCTGACCGGATTCAGGGCGTGGCGCAGTTTCAGCACAAAGGCGAAGTTCTCTTTCACCGGCATCGCAAAACCGTGTGCGGTAATCACCATCGACTGCTCGTGCTCATACCCGCACGCCCATGCCGTGCCGCGTGAACGGGCGGGCAGACGGTCGCGTTTGAAGAACATCATCAGCACAAGCGGCAGAAGCGGCGCGGCGATCAGCAGCAGAGCTATCATCGGCTGCGAAACGGCGGTGTGCGCGGTGGTGAGCGGCAGTGGAACCGCCGAACCCAGCAGCGGCAGCAGCCACGGCGCAGCTACCCCGCCTGCGATGCAGCACAGGGCCAGCAGCACTACGCTCGCCGTCATCAGGGCCGGTGCGCAGCGGGCGTTTTCCGCCTCGCGGGTGCGCGGCGCGCCGAGGAAGGTGACGCCGTAAACTTTCGCCATACACATCACCGCCAGCGCGCCGGTGATCGCCAGACCGACAACCAGCATCGGCCCCAGCAGACGGGCGATAAAGACGTCGCTCTGGCCGAGAGCAAAGAAGGACTGATAGATCACCCACTCACCGGCAAAGCCGTTGAGTGGCGGCAGCGCGGCCATCGCCATCAAACCGACCAGCATGGCGAGCGAAATCAGCGGCATTTTCTTGCCGATACCGCCGAGCTTCTCGATATCGCGATGCCCGGTGCGGAACCAGACGCTGCCCGCCCCGAGGAACAGCGTGCTTTTAAACAGGCTGTGGTTAACGAGGTGATACAAACCGCCGATAAACCCGGCGGCGATCAGCGCCGGATGGTTCAGCGCCAGGCCGGTCAGCCCCGCGCCCAGACCGAGCAGGATGATGCCGATGTTTTCCAGGGTGTGATACGCCAGCAGACGCTGGATGTTGTGCTCCATCAGGGCGTACAGGCCGCCGACAAACGCGGTGATCATCCCGGCAATCAGCAGCACTACGCCCCACCACAGCGGCGGCTGGCCGCCAACCAAGGAAAGGGTCAGGATGCCGAACAGACCGACTTTCATCACCACCGTCGAGAACAGCGTCGCGGCGGGGGCGGACGCATTGGCATGCGCCTGCGGCACCCAGCCGTGCAGGGGAATAATCCCCGCCAGCAGACCAAAGCCGACCACGCCCAACAGCCAGATATCCGCGCCGAACGGCAGCATCTGCGCGCGGGCGCTCAGGAGATCGAGCTCCAGCGTGCCGTAGCGCTGCCACACCAGCCAGCAGGTCAGCGCCAGCAGGACGGTGCCGAGACGCCCGAGGGCAAACCACAGTTTCCCGGACGGGCTGCACCCGGTCAGGAACACGCCGCACAGGGCCATGATTTCCGCCATCACCACCAGCGCGGCCAGGTTGCTGGCGACCACCGTACAGACGGCGGCGGCGAGCAGGAGATTAACCAGCAGACCGTTCGGTTTGGTCTGCGGATGGCGATGCCAGTCAATGTTGAACAGACTGACGAACAGGCCGCACAGGCCAAAGGTGATGAGCCAGATCGCGTTCAGCGGTGTGAGCTGGACGGTGTGGCGAACCAGCGGCATCACGCCTTGCGCATGCAGACCGCCGGTAAGCACCATAAATCCGGCGCAGGTTGTGATCGCACCCCCCAGCGCGCCGCCGATCCCGGCGGTCCATCCGCTGAGGGTTTTGTGGAACGAGAAGAGCAGCGACAGCACGGCGGCAGCCACAAACCAGGCCACGGCGCTGTTAATCAGAGTCACAGCGTTCATTTCGCCCCCTCGTTTTGCGCCTGGAACAGCGAAAGATCGCCAAAATCGGTATTTATCGTCAGCTCGCGTTTGCGTTTACTGGTGCGCGCGATATCGCGGATGTTGACCAGAATCAGCGCTTTGGTCGGGCAGGTGCGCACGCACGCCGGGCCTTGCTCATCGAAGCTGCACAGATCGCATTTCACCGCTACGGCGCGCACGCCCGGCACCCAGTCCAGCAGGCTGCTGACGCGGGCCGGTGCGGGAGGCGCTGGCGGCGCTTTTGGCGAGTTGGCGTTGGCCGGAATATGCAGCGGGCGGCTGCCGGAAAATTCAATCGCGCCAAACGGACAGGCGATGCCGCACAGCTTGCAGCTCACGCACAGGCTCTCGTTCAGCTGCACCGCGCCATCGATACGGGTGATGGCATTCACAGGACAGACGCCCGCGCAGGGGGCATCCTCACATTGATGGCAGAGCTGCGGGGCAGACTCTTTTTCATTACGCATAACGCGCAGGCGCGGCATCGACTGCAGCCCGTGCAGACGGTGTGTTTCGGAACACGCCGCTTCACAGGTGTGGCAGCCAATACAGACCGTCGAGTCAGCAATTACAAAACGGTTCACCGGGTAGTCCTCAGGACAGTGTCATTTTTGACGACGACGTGCCATCTCGACACATCTCGACACGTAAACATCAGGCAGTGCGCGATTCGCTCACCAGTTCGTGCAGATTCACCGGGAGGTTGTGTTCCACCGCCGCATAGAGGCCGTCGTACACCGGCGCGATTTTTTCCAGATAGTGTTCAAGCACCTGGTGGCGATCGCGGGTGCTGACGTGACCGTCAACCATGCCGTCGGTCATCAGCTGCGCCTGGGCAATGCGCTGCCTTTCGCCGTCTTTGGTTTCGACGTGGTATTCGATGACATGGCTGTTGAAGTTGTCCGCCAGGGTGACGTAAATCGTGAAGTGGCCGAAGAGGATGAAGCACAGATCCTCCTGCGCCGCACAGCTCATGGCGTGGTGCAGATGGGCTTTTGACAGGGTGATGCCCTGAACCAGTGAGTTGCAGTAGAGGTGCCACTGCTCCTGTAATTGTTGATGGCGTTGCGCGATGTAATCCGCTTTTTCGCTAAGTTCCCAAATAGTCATCTCAGGTATCCGGTTAATGGAGATGAGGGCTGATAAGCAGATTTTGTGCCAGTTTTTATCATGCTGATATTTATCGATTTTTTATCATCATCACTGTCAACATCAGCGTGTCGACGTGTCATTTCGTCAGCGCCGACATCGTCACGCCTTATCTCAAATTAAGCTGGCATCGTTATTGCATTAACGCCTAAAACATCAGGAGGCGTCATGCACGAAATCACCCTCTGCCAGCGCGCGCTGGAACTTATCGAACAGCAGGCCAGGCAGCACCACGCAAAACGCGTCACCGGCGTGTGGCTGAAAGTCGGGGCGTTTTCCTGCGTCGAGCCCAGCGCCCTGACCTTTTGCTTTGAGCTGGTGTGCCGCGACACGCTGGCGGAAGGCTGCGAGCTGCATCTCGAAGAGCAGCAGGCCGAATGCTGGTGCGAGACCTGCCAGCAGTACGTCACGCTGCTGTCATCGAAAGTGCGAAGCTGCCCGCAGTGTCAAAACACCGGGCTTAGGATCGTCGCGGACGACGGCTTGCAAATCCAGCGCCTCGAAATAGACCAGGAGTAAATCATGTGTAGTACCTGCGGTTGCGCCGAAGGCAACCTGTATATCGAAGGGGACGAGCATCGCCCCCACTCCGCGTTTCGCTCCGCGCCCTTCTCTCCCGCCCCGCGCAACGCATCAGCGTTGACCGGCCTGCGCTTTGCGCCGAAGCCATCGGACGAAGGCGACCTGCATTACGGCCACGGCGAAGCGGGCACCCACGCGCCGGGCATGAGCCAGCGTAAAATGCTGGAGGTGGAGATCAACGTGCTGGACAAAAATAACCAGCTCGCCGCCCGCAACCGCGCGCGTTTCGCCGCTCGCCAGCAGCTGGTGCTGAACCTGGTTTCCAGCCCCGGCTCCGGCAAAACCACCCTGCTGACGGAAACCCTCAAACGCCTGAACCAGCGCGTCCCGTGCGCGGTGATCGAAGGCGATCAGCAGACTGTGAATGACGCCGCGCGTATTCGTGAAACCGGCACCCCGGCCATTCAGGTGAATACCGGCAAAGGCTGTCATCTGGATGCGCAGATGATTGCCGACGCCGCGCCGCGTCTCCCCCTTCCTGATACGGGCATTCTGTTTATCGAGAACGTGGGCAACCTCGTCTGCCCGGCCAGTTTCGACCTCGGTGAACGACATAAAGTGGCGGTGCTCTCCGTCACCGAAGGGGAAGACAAACCGCTGAAATACCCGCATATGTTTGCCGCCGCCTCGCTGATGCTGCTCAACAAAATTGACCTGCTGCCGTACCTCGATTTTGACGTCGAGAAGTGCCTGGCCTGCGCCCGGGAAGTGAACCCGGAGATTGAAATCCTGATGGTCTCCGCCACCAAAGGCGACGGCATGGAGAGCTGGCTGAGCTGGCTGGAGAACGAGCGATGTGCATAGGCGTTCCAGGACAGATTCGCGCCATCGACGGCAACCAGGCCAAAGTCGAAGTCTGCGGGGTGCTGCGCGATGTCGATCTCACGCTGGTGGGCGTTGTGGATGAAAACGGCGCCTCACGCCTCGGTCAGTGGGTGCTGGTCCACGTCGGTTTTGCCATGAGCGTGATTAACGAAGACGAGGCCCGCGACACCCTCGCGGCGCTGCAAAACATGTTTGAAGTCGAGCCGGACGTCGGCGCGCTGCTGTTTGGCGAGGAGCGTTAAACCATGCGCTACGTTGATGAATATCGCGCCCCGGAACAGGTGATGCAGCTGATCGCGCATCTGAAAACGCGCGCTTCGCTGCTGGAGTACACCGCCGCGCGCCCGCTGCGCATCATGGAAGTGTGCGGCGGCCACACCCATGCCATTTTCAAATTCGGCCTCGACCAGCTCCTGCCCGATAACATTGAATTCATTCACGGCCCCGGCTGCCCGGTGTGCGTCCTGCCGATGGGCCGCATCGACAGCTGCATTGAGATTGCCAGCCAGCCGGAGGTGATCTTCTGCACCTTTGGCGACGCCATGCGCGTGCCGGGGAAAAATGGTTCGCTGATGCAGGCCCGCGCGCGCGGCGCGGATGTGCGGATCGTCTACTCGCCGATGGATGCCCTCAAGCTGGCGGCGGAGAACCCGGCGCGTAAAGTGGTCTTTTTCGGCCTCGGGTTTGAAACCACCATGCCCGCGACGGCCATCACCCTCCAGCAGGCCAAAGCGCAAAATCTCACGAACTTTTTCTTTTTCTGTCAGCACATTACGCTGATCCCCACCCTGCGCAGCCTGCTGGACGAGCCCGACAACGGCATCGATGCGTTTCTGGCGCCGGGTCACGTCAGCATGGTGATTGGTACCGGGGCCTACGGTTTTATCGCCGCCGACTATCATCGCCCATTAGTGGTTGCTGGATTCGAACCACTTGATCTACTACAAGGCGTGAACATGCTGGTTGAGCAGAAAATAGCAGCCCTGAGTACGGTGGAAAATCAGTATCGCCGCGTGGTCCCCGATGCGGGCAACCGGCTGGCACAAGAGGCCATCGCCGAAGTGTTTAGCGTCGAAGGCGACAGCGAATGGCGCGGGCTGGGGCTGATTGCCGAATCCGGCGTCCATCTGACCGAGGCCTATCAGGCATTCGACGCCGAAGCGCATTTTCGGCCTGTGCCGCAGCAGGTGTGCGACGCCCCTCGCGCCCGGTGTGGCGCGGTGTTAACCGGTAAATGCAAACCGCATCAGTGCCCGTTATTTGGCAACACCTGTAATCCGCAAACCGCGTTTGGCGCGCTGATGGTCTCTTCCGAAGGAGCCTGCGCCGCGTGGTATCAGTACCGCAATCAGGAGTGTGAAGCATGAAGACGGTGGAAATGGCCCACGGCAGCGGCGGACAGGCGATGCAGCAGCTGATTGGTCAGCTGTTTATGTCCGCCTTCGACAACCCATGGCTGGCAGAGCAGGAAGATCAGGCGCGTATCGCGCTCTCATCCCTGACCGCCCAGGGCGATCGGCTGGCGTTTTCCACCGACAGCTACGTCATCGACCCGCTGTTTTTCCCCGGCGGTGATATCGGCAAGCTGGCGGTGTGCGGCACGGCGAACGATGTGGCGGTGAGCGGGGCGATCCCTCGCTTCCTCTCCTGCGGTTTTATCCTCGAAGAGGGGCTGCCGATGGAGACCTTAACCGCCGTCGTCCACAGCATGGCGCAGACCGCGCGCGATGCGGGCATCGCCATCGTCACCGGCGACACCAAAGTGGTGCAGCGCGGCGCGGCGGACAAACTCTTTATCAATACGGCAGGCATGGGCGCGATCCCTACGGAAATCCACTGGGGCGCACAGCAGCTCGCGGTTGGCGATGTATTGATGGTCAGCGGGTCGCTGGGCTGTCACGGCGCGACGATCCTGAATCTGCGCGAAGGACTGGGGCTGGACGGCGAACTGCAGAGCGACTGCGCGGTGCTGACGCCGCTTATCCAGACGCTGAGCGACTGCCCTGGTGTCAAAGCCCTGCGCGACGCGACGCGCGGCGGTGTGAATGCCGTGGCCCACGAATTCGCTGCCGCCAGCGGCTACGGAATTGAACTGGTCGAAAGCCAGCTGCCCGTCAAACCGGCGGTGCGCGGCCTGTGCGAACTGCTGGGTCTGGATCCGCTCAACTTTGCCAACGAAGGCAAACTGCTGATTGGCGTGGAACGCGCTCACGCCGAAGCGGTTCTGGAAAAACTGCGCGCCCATCCGCTCGGGCAGAATGCCGCTATCATTGGTGAGGTGGTTGAACGCAAAGGGGTGCGACTGACTGGCCTGTATGGCATCAAACGCACGCTGGATCTCCCGCACTCGGAACCGTTACCCCGAATTTGCTAGAACCACGCGAAAAGTGGTCAGCACTGTTTCTCTTTTTTTGCCAGTTTCTTTGGAAGCGATATGTCGTATACACCGATGAGTGATCTTGGACAGCAAGGGCTGTTTGATATTACGCGCACACTTTTACAGCAGCCCGATCTGGGTTCACTGAGCGATGCGCTCACCCGGCTGGTCAGGCAGTCTGCGCTGGCAGACCGCGCCGCGATTGTGCTCTGGAACAGTACCAGCCAGCGTGCGAGCTACTTTGCCACGCGCGACAACGGCAAGCCCGTCGAATATGAAGATGAAACGGTGCTGGCGCACGGCCCGGTGCGCCGTATGTTGTCGCGCCCGGACGCCCTGCACTGCAACTTTGAGGAGTTTCGTCAGGCCTGGCCGCGGCTCGCCGACAGCCCGCTGTATTCGCCCTTCGGTCACTACGGCCTGCTGCCGCTGGCAGTGGATGGCCGCATCTTTGGCGGCTGCGAATTTATCCGCAATACCGATCAGCCCTGGAGCGAAGCGGAATACGAGCGCCTGCATACCTTCACCCAGATCGTCAGCGTGGTTGCGGAGCAGATCCACAGTCGCGTCACGGATAACGTCGATTACGACTTGCTGAGCCGCGAGCGCGATAACTTCCGCATTCTGGTCGCCATCACCAACGCGGTACTCTCCCGGCTGGACATGGACGAGCTGGTGAGCGAAGTCGCCAAAGAGATCCATCACTACTTTAAAATTGACGCCATCAGCATCGTGCTGCGCGGTCATCGCAAGGGCAAACTGACGATTCACTCCACGCACTATCTGGATGAAACCAACCCGGCCCACGAGCAGAGCGAAGTCGACGAAGCGGGAACGCTCTCCGAGCAGGTGTTCAAAAACAAAGAGATGCTACTGCTTAACCTCAGCGAGCGCGACGAGCTGGCGCCCTACGAGCGGATGTTGTTCAACTCCTGGGGCAACCAGATCCAGACTCTGTGCCTGCTGCCGCTGATGTCCGGCAACACCATGCTCGGCGTGCTGAAACTCGCCCAGTGCGAAGAGCACATCTTCACCACCACCAATTTAAAACTGCTGCGCCAGATCGCCGAGCGCATCGCCATTGCGCTCGATAACGCCCTGGCCTATCAGGAGATCCACCGCCTGAAAGAGCGGCTGGTGGACGAAAACCTGGCCCTGACCGAACAGCTGAACAACGTCGACAGCGAATTCGGCGAGATCATCGGCCGCAGCGACGCCATGTTCAGCGTGCTCAAACAGGTCGAGATGGTGGCCCAGAGCGACAGCACGGTGCTGATCCTCGGCGAAACCGGCACCGGGAAAGAGCTGATCGCCCGCGCGATCCACAACCTCAGCAACCGCAACAGCCGCCGGATGGTGAAAATGAACTGCGCGGCGATGCCGGCAGGCCTGCTGGAAAGCGACCTGTTTGGTCACGAGCGCGGCGCGTTTACCGGAGCCAGCACCCAGCGCATTGGCCGTTTTGAACTGGCGGATAAAAGCTCGCTGTTCCTCGATGAAGTGGGCGATATGCCGCTGGAGCTGCAGCCAAAATTGCTGCGCGTATTGCAGGAGCAGGAGTTCGAGCGTCTCGGCAGCAACAAGCTGATCCAGACCGACGTGCGCCTGATCGCCGCCACCAACCGCGATCTGAAAAAGATGGTCGCCGATCGCGAGTTCCGTAACGATCTCTACTATCGCCTGAACGTGTTCCCGATTTGCCTGCCGCCGCTGCGCGAGCGTCCGGACGATATTCCGCTGCTGGTTAAAGCCTTTACCGCCAAAATCGCCCGTCGGATGGGACGCAATATCGACAGTATTCCGGCGGAAACTCTGCGCACGCTTTCCGCGATGGAGTGGCCGGGCAACGTGCGCGAGCTGGAAAATGTGATTGAGCGGGCGGTGCTGCTCACGCGCGGGAACGTGCTGCAGCTTTCCCTGCCGGAGGTCATGGTTTCACAGGAACCGATGCCGGTGGCAGAGCGCCCACAAGAGGGCGAAGACGAATATCAGCTGATTGTCCGCATCCTGAAAGAGACCAACGGCGTCGTCGCCGGGCCGAAAGGTGCCGCGCAGCGTCTGGGGCTGAAACGCACCACCCTGCTTTCGCGCATGAAACGCCTCGGGATTGAGAAGGATATGCTGGTCTGATTCACACCCTCTCCGGGGGGAGAGGGTTTCCTTTCAAATTCATGTTATAAATTTCCCGGTACATCCCATTCAACTGTTCTCCAGGAGGTAACATGTCTGTTTCCGCACGCAACCAGCTCGCCGGTACCGTCAGCGCCACATCGCACGGTGCCGTTAACGATGAAGTTGAACTCACCCTGACCGGCGGTGCAAAACTGGTGGCGATCGTCACCACCAGCAGCAAAGAGGCGCTGGGTCTGGCACCGGGGAAAGAAGCGATTGCGCTGATCAAAGCGCCGTGGGTGACGCTGGCGACGGAAGAGTGCGGCCTGAAGTTTTCCGCGCGTAATCAGTTCGCAGGTGCGATCAGTCAAGTGACCGAAGGTGCGGTTAACGCCACGGTGCATGTGAAAACTGATGCAGGGTTTGAAATCGTTGCAGTGGTCACCAACGAGAGCCGCGAAGAGATGCAGCTTGCGGCGGGTAAGCGCGTTATCGCCCTCGTAAAAGCGTCTGCCATTCTTATCGCCACCCGCGCATAATCCTCAGTTGCCGTACGGTGTGCGGCGCTATTTCTTTGGGCGGTACTTTTCCGGCAACTCCGGCACCGGACGGCGATCGTCAATCAGATGGCGAATCGTCAAAATCGGGTGTCGCCATAACATCCGTGGCCCGGCCCAGCGCATCACCTGCTTCATCTCTTCCCGTTTCGCGGGCTGGTAGCAGTGAACGGGACACTGTTTGCAGGCGGGTTTTTCTTCGCCAAACACACACTTATCCAGACGTTTATCAGCATAGGCGTTCAACGCCTGATAATGCCCCACCTCGCGCGATGCCTCAGGGCATTGCCGCGCATACAGCGCAATCATTTTGCTGATGGTCTCTTTTTCGCGAGAGATGCGTTTTCCTGACATGTCACGTTACCGGTCAATAAAGTGCATTTATAATACATTTTTATAGCCCCCGTTTCAGCCCGTTTCATTATTTGCATTCCATTTTCTGAAGACCGCTTCCAGTTTTAAACCTATCCTTGCCGCATTTTACTGGTATTTTATACAGGTAAATTTAATGCCACCTGGCCGCTGTTAAGGGAGTTTTTTTATGTCAGAAATGATCGCTGTTCAGCCGCAACGCCATCTTAAAGTGGGCTACTTCAGAAAGCGCCACGAAGATCGGAACACCAAAATCCCCAAACGCTATAGCGTACACGCCGCATTAAGCCTGAAAGGCGACTGGCTGGAACAGGCAGGATTTAAAACCAATTCGCAGGTCCGGGTGGTGGTAGAGCACGGAAAATTACTCATTGAGCTCATGGATAAACCGGTGGCGTAAACTCTCGACTTTTTACTGCGCCTGGTCATTTTTTCATGCGACAATAGAGGGAATTAACGAGCTGTTGGCCGCTCAAAACGCAACAATTTCAAAGAAATGGATATCATAACTCCATGAGCACAATCGACAATTTAACCGCGCATACCCCGATGATGCATTGGTGTGTTGACGCTGATTAATAACGATTATTGTCCATCAGAGAATAAAAACCACATTTTAACCTACACTTTTGTAACTATCTGATTTTACGAATATTGTTTACTGTACTCATCCAGCGTTATAATCCCTCTGTTTTTCCATCCCTCTAATAACACAGGGCATCTCCATGAGCCGATATCATGTATCCAGCAGTGAAGGCCAGTATGAGAAAGACTCTGGCGAGCAGGTTTTGGCTAATAAGCTGGGGATCGCTACTTCTGATGAGATGGATGAGGCTGAACTTGTCCTGTTAGAACAACTCTACCAGTCCGTTTTTGAAGAACAGTTCCCGGAAGGACGGCTCAGCGTAGCCATGCTAAAAAGCTGGCATCGCCGCTGGTTAGGCAACATCTACGAGTGGGCTGGACAAGAAAGAGCGGTTAATATCAGCAAAGGCGGCTTTATGTTTGCCCCCTCAGCACAGTTGCCAAAACTGCTGAACGAATTCGACACTAAGTATCTGGCTCAATACACACCGTGTAGCGGTATGGACGAAGAACAACTCATCACCGCTATCGCCATCACCCATGTCGAGCTGATACTTATCCATCCATTCAGAGAGGGAAACGGACGCCTGTCGCGACTGCTAGCCGACGTGATGGCCGTTCAGGGTGGGTACAAACCGCTGGATTATCAAAGCTGGGAGCAAAACAAAACCCAGTATATCTCGGCTATCCATGCAGGTGTATCAATGGACTACGAGCCGATGAAACACTGGGTCGGTGAGGCATTAAGAAGGTGTTAAACCGCAAGACGCAAATGAGCAAATTTTTTGCGTGTGGCTTCAAGTGAAGCTTCGATCTTCGCGGATGACTGCCCTGTTTCAACAGCCGTAGATGTTGCTACTGAGCGAACGATATCAGCACGAGATGGCTTAGCGTAGCTTGCCTGAGTTTTTTTGTTGTTGCTCATAATTACTCCTGAAAAGCAGAATCTGGGCTGAAAGACATCGTTCAAACAGTATACCAAAATTTCTACGCAAATTCACTGCAAGCCCTGTCAAAAGACTCACTCAACGGGCAAGTCCTTTAAGTAATACATCAAGTATAAATCGGGTGACTAACGAGCAACATCCTTATCAGACAGGTAAGCAACTGAATGTTTCTCAAATGCCCCCATGCTTTCAATGACAGCATCAATCGTTTCTTCGCCCAAAAATGCCTTACCACAAACTGGCCAACTGAGATTAAATGTTATGCAGCTAGTCCTTCTCATTTCTTGGGTTTTGTTAACCTATCTTTGGTACTTAGGGTGTAAGAAACGCTCAACGAATTGCGCTGAAATGATCGTTTTTCCAATAAATGCTTACGCTAATCCAAGTTCAGTATGTCTTTCACCTCAGGAAGTTCTCTATGCGCCCGCAAGTACACTACTGCTGCGCGCGATAACTTTTCAGTATCTCTTACCATTCGACGCAACTTAGCTTTGGCTTCTTGCACATTATCGTTAGTCTTTATTTTGCGAACCTGTCTCTCCACTTCTAAGCGTACTATGTTCCTGGCTCTGACTATTCTGCTTTCGTGGAGGTGAAATATTTCAATAGAATTTTGTACTTTTGTTTGCTGCTCTACTGTTGCTGATGGCTTAGCGAGTGGCAGCCCATCGTTATCAAACCAAAGCAACTTCTCATCATCCGGATTGAAAGGATCAAGAAAGTACGGTCGTTCATTGTTCAGTTTGTTTTGGTCCGCAGGTGTAAAGGCCCTCTCGTCTGGGTTTTCAAGTGGGAAACGGCATGCTTTGCCCCCCTCAGTGTCATCGAATACTCTACGACTATTACAGAACGTGCAAGCGCAACGATAATTTTGCCAATCGAATGCTAACCACCAATAACCATCATGTTGTTTATCATCTTCTACCTTATTCTTTGGTCTGAAATGATCAACCGGCATATCTGACCGGATCTCCTCGGCTTCGCAATACCAACATTTTCGCTTTAAAGGCTCTGGTAGCAATTTATAGAATTCACGCCAAATATTTGAGGAAGCGACTCTTTTTAATATCGCTTTCCTTGCTTCTTCGTCCGGGGCGGCAATTAATTCAGCATTTGCTTGCTCAGCCATATCATTCCACGCCTGAGTCAAGCATTCCTCAATCTCATCCTTACAAATCCAACGCATTAATGACTTTCCTCATGTTTGGCGTGGTACTTATTACGAAGAAACTCAAGGTAATCTGGGTCATCCGTTGCCAGGTTGAAACCCAAATGCTCGAGTTGAGCATTAAGCCTAGCCAGGTACTGCTCTTCATCCTCAGGCGGAAATCCTTGCTCCCGAACAAGTTTTTCTTTAGATAAAGTTTCCTTTGCAGCGAGCGCATTTCTGCTTGTAAGCCTTTGGTTAGTATCATCATCAAGAGTAGTCTGCAGACCGAACATATCGCTACGCAAAATTAAGTTAATTCCCATTCCTCGCGGATTTTCATCAGGCATCTTGGCCGATATTTGCTTTTCATCATCGCGTTTCATTACCTGAACTTGCTCTTTCTTCAGCTCGGCAATAGCTAGAGGGTGATGAGTTACCATCAGCAAGTGACTGGTTTCATGATTAGGTACAAATTCATGCAAGAAGTTAAGATATTTAACGGCCCAAGAGGGGTTAAGATGAGTGTCAGGTTCGTCGAGTAAGGATAAGGAATCTTTTCCACCAGTGAACCTGAGTAGGCCCAAGACGGTCAATAGCTGCTGCTCACCTTCGCTGAGTTCACGGAAAGTGAGAGGCTCCGTGCTGCTGGATACTTTCACCCGTATACTAACCTCAGAGATAATTTCTGACAGCAGAGTGCTTTCAAGCATTTTAAACAGTTCGTCAGCACTGAGATCCTTAGCAAATTCATGTAGTGCGTTTACATCAGGTAAAAATAGATGGAAGAACTCATTACGAATATAACTACCTGTTAACGACGTATCTTCTTGACGAGTTACTTTTATCGGTGACAATGTGTGCTGTATCAATTCATCCAAAAAGCGACGAACTACACCTTGTGCTCCCCAGAATAATTCCCCCTTCTGCTTAGCCCACTCAGGTTGGCGCATCACAAAATGAATACTATCCAACCCCTCAATACCCAAATGCTCCTTAATAAACTTGCGCTGAGGACTATTTTCATCTGACAGGAAAAATGCCAAGAGCACAAACTGGCTGTGATAGGGTTTGGCATAAAATAGAGAACGAATATCTGCTTTCAAGTCAAGCTTGTTGTAGAGTAGGTTTCGATAATAATCATCACGATGCTTTCGAAAGTATTTTTCTAATCTATCCGATGGTCCAGAATAATAGGCGAACAGAAAGTTAGGAAGAAACTCTGCTTGTTTGGTTTTCTTATCGCGTTTCACTTTGGAGAAGGGTGTAAGCTTGAAATCCGCTTTGCTATCGTGTTTATCTTTGACATAAACTTGGTATTGCTTTGCTAGCGTTCCGCGGTCTGGATCTGCATCAACCTTAACGTCATACCACTTAACCCCGCCTTCCTCACCTAGTTGATAGTCCAACTCATAAGAAAATGTTGGTGCTTCACCTAAATCAAGATTGCGAAATATAGCAACCAAAGCCTCCAGAACGTTGGATTTACCGGAACCATTACGGCCTACGATAACGGTCATCAAGTGGTTTTCGTCAAAGTCCACTTTCACGTTTTCAAGATTTTTAAAGCGTGAGCGAATATGCAGTTTGTCGACTTTCATGGGCTGTCCTTAGTTCTTTGCTTTATTATTAGCCAAGGCGAACCAATCTTGACTGTCGCCACCGCGCTCAAGCTTTACAATGGACTCTTCGATGGTAAGAGCGTCACGAATATCCAGAAAGAACTGTTCCAGTTGCTCAGTACTGCTATCGTTGGGGTAGCCAGCCGCCGCTAACAACTGCTGACCACTAAGCGGTTCTCCAGCTTGCTTTAACGCTTCAACCACTTTAATGGGTTTACTCATACGGTTACCTTTTTTTTTGTCTACCGCGGGGCGTTTTGGCTTCGGTTGTCTTTTGATAACTTCACGTTCGGCCTTAATTTTTTCCAGCAGGGCTTCGGCGCTGTTTTTTCCGCTGATTAAATCTGGATTAGCGGCGCGCCAGTCAGCAGTAAGATCACCCCGGAAAGCTTTGGCTAAGATGGATTGAGATATTTTATTGACACGATCTAGTGCGGCATTGGCTTTTTGCTCGATGCTATCGGCAAAGTCGAATAGCTGTTCTACATGGCGGACGACTTCGGTTTGTTCCTCGGTTGGAGGAACTGCAATCACTAGGTTGCTTACATCCCCAATCCTATAATGTTTAACGCCTGTACCTACAGCCAATTCTTCTGAACGTTTTCTAAAATTTGGATCCATTAACGAAATAAGTAAAAACTTGGCAGACATGTATCTTTCAACAGGACGAATGAGCATGGTCCTTTGACCTAAACATAACTTATGTTTAGGTGGAATAATTTCTGCTTCACCCATAGGCGCTTCACGTGTAAATATTATATCGCCTGGTTCAGGTGGACAGCGACGAGACCAATATTTGTATGTATCATCAGAGACAAATTTCAAATTATCCCAAATAAATTTACCATCGCGAATATTCGATGTTCTGATTAGGGGGAGGCCAACATTAGAGTATGGGGCTGTTTTGTTATGACAGTCAACGATCATTAATACACAATCTTCAAGTTGGCTCCATGACCACATTTCAGGCAATTTTACTTCATTAAGTTTGGTTTGATTTGAGTATTCTTTGACCCGCTTTAACACGCGCTTAACTTCGTTATGATCTGGATTATTTTTAATCCAAGATTTTTTTTCTTTTTGGATGTTGTGTAGCACATTATCCACACATTCAGTTTCTTCCCTCCACTTCTCCGTCAACTTGCCACTTACAGCCGCAACGAGCACGGATTGGCGAAAAATTTTTAGAATTTTAGGAATGCGTTCGAGGCGGGCTTTGGTGGCTTCAACTTGTGCAAGCAGGGTGTCGAGTTTGTCGGCAATAACTTTTTGCTCAGCCAACGGAGCTAGAACAAAGGGGGCAGTTACCCCATCCTTTGTACCAAGTCGAGGCATATTTACGCCATAGCTCACAGAATTTACAAACTCTAAAAACATTTCGCTTTTTAGCCAGTAAAAGAGGTACCTATTGTCAATATATGGTTCAGCATTTAGAGGAATGATTTCAGTCGAACAAACCCCAGAGTTGTCCGCAATAACAACCTTATTTAAGTAAGGTCGTAGTTTTCCGTAAAGAACGTCTCCTTTACTGAATTTATTTTTTGTGCTTTTAAATGGTCGTGCACTGGCATCTAACCGTTGAATGATCTTCGAGCTATCTTTTTCTATATCTTCAAGTTCAAGTATCCAAGTATCGCCTGTAACGTCAGATAATTCACATTTTTCAGTTTTACCGTAGGAAACTACGTCACCGAGCTGAACTGTCAGCCATGGTAGAGAAGTCACAACCATTATTCAGCCCCTTCCAATGCGACCAGCAAACAACTCAGCTCACTAAGTGCAGCTTCCAATTCTTCTTTTGCCGCCCGTGCCAATATGTCCGGTTCGGGTAAACCAGCTGCACCTACGCTGTTGCTATCTTTCAACCAAGAGATATCCAGTGAGTCAACTTTGTTGTTTGCAATCCACTCACGGCTAAAGCTGCGCCAGCGAGAATGGGCGAGATAATCATCAATGTCCTGATTTTCGTCTACGGCATCTTCATCTACTTCAGTCTCTTGAGCACCAAAACTATATTCACCTTCTGTACGCTTGCTGGTTCCATCAGGGCTGTCACCAAACACTTTCTCGAATGCACCAAGGTGTGGGTCTATGCCTAAGTCCTCTGGTGCAAAGCCAATGTCGGGATTACCAAAGGGCGTGCGCTTACCAAAACTTGGCATATTGGTACGTAGGTCGTATACCCAGACATTTTTAGTACAGTTCTCTTGCTGATATTTGTCTTTGGCGGAGCCTTTGGTAAAGAACAAGACGTTAGTTTTAACGCCTTGAGCGTAAAAAATACCGGTAGGCAGGCGCAAAATAGTATGCAAATTGCACTTATTCATTAAGTCGCGGCGTACATCAGTACCGGCACCGGATTCAAACAGTACGTTATCTGGCAACACTACAGCAGCCCGACCGCCAGCTCTAAGCCCCAAATAAATATGCTGCAAAAAAGCGATTTGCTTATTTGTATTGGGGAATGGAATATCGCTGCGCAAAGGACGCTGTCCCCCAGCCTTATTACCAAAGGGAGGATTGGCTACAATTACATCAGCCTTATCCAATTCCAATGCATCATCAGTCAGTGCATCACCGTAAATAATATTTGCATCTAAATCATGTAGAAAGGTATTCATTAAGCAAATTCGACGAGTATTTTTTTCTATTTCCACCCCTTGATATTTAGGAGAGTTGGATTTGTATTTTTCTCGTGAATATTTAGTTCGAATATAGCTGTCAGCAGAAACTAAGAAACCACCACTTCCCGTCGCTGGGTCTTGGATTAAGTCTCCAAGATTTGGCTGTATTAATCTTACTATAGTGTTAACTAAAGAGCGTGGCGTAAAATACTGCCCAGCCCCCGAACGAGTATCCTGAGCACTCTTATCAATTAATCCGCTGTAGAGATCACCAAATCCATCTTTTCCTACTTGGTGCCACTCTATTTTCGAAATACCGTCGACAACAGCTTTTAAATTCTCAGAATGGGAGAAAACAGTTGTAGGGAATGCGTAAATCTCCCTTATGACTTCATTTTTAACATGCGCCCCCAAGTGGGTGAGCATCTCTTGATAGAACCCTAGTAATCCCTGCTCTTCATGGGACTCTAGATCAGCCCATCGATAGCCTTCGGGTATCAATTTTTCTGAACCATTTTCCTGAGCAATCTTGAGAAACAGTAGATAACTTAGCTCTGAAACATACTGATAATAGGTGATACCGTCACCTCTAAGTATGTTACAGAGATTCCAAATTTTTTGAACGATTGTTTCTTGCTTCATATTTTCAATTAACTCAGGATATAAGTGCGCTCACTTTAAATGAGATTACACCATAACATAATGAAAAGATACAATAATTTCTCCGAATGCCAGCCTAATCTACAAGATCTTAGATAACGTATATCTCGATAGTTAATGCTTTTTCTGAATCAGCAGGTATGGATGGGACCAGTCAGTAACCTCCTCGTATGAAACAAACCCATCTTGTTCCAATGCGCACACACCTGAATGGGTTCTTGCATAATCATACACTGCTCTACTTTCCAGTCCCTGTAACATGTGCGACAACAGCTTTCGGCGCATCACATCTGACTTCCTGCGTTTACGCGACGCCACATCTTTAAAGGTGATGTTGAATAGTTGCCCTATCACATTGGCAACGCATTTGCCGTAACGGTAAGTGGATCACGTTTTACCCGTTATTGACATTACATTAGTTGCCTTAAAAACCTCGGCTGGAGCGGAACTTATAGCCCTCATGCTACCAGAACAACTGGTAGTACGAGATTAAACTAGATGGGTTACAGACCGGATGCCATTGAGGCACAGCTCGCTCATGCAGATACAAATAACGTTCGTCGCACATATAACCATGCGACCTATCTTGAGGAGCGGAAAGTGATGATGCAGGAATGGGCAGATAAACTTGATGTCTGGGTACAAAGAATAACCAAATGAAGCGGGAATTGACCCAATGATTGTCGATTTACTCTTTGGCTACAGCGTGAAGATCGTTACGTCCAAGATTGTGGTTGCTTACCAGCGAAAGCCTTTCGGGAAAGTCTAAACTCTGCATGCCCTGTTTGGTTAATAGGTTTCAGAAACACATCATCGGGAAGGACCATTAATAGCTCAAAACGTTCATATATCCAAAGCATTAGCAGGTTAACATAGTTTTGAGAACAACAGAGTCTAGCTATAAAAAGGATATTTGTTATGCCAAATAATCGTGATGATTTCACTCCCGCAATTAAAAGAGATTTAGCTGATCGCGTAGGCTGGATCTGCTCCTATCCGCAGTGTGGACAAAGTACAATCGGTCCAGCGTCTGAGTCCGAAGCCGAAAAGATAAACAATGGGATTGCAGCACATATTTGTGCAGCTGCGCCGGGTGGGCCCAGATATGATAGCAGCATGTCTCCTGCAGAGCGTAAATCCATAAGCAATGGGATATGGATGTGCCGTAATCATGGTAATCTAATCGACGCAGACGATAGCAATTTTTCGGTAGAGGAACTTAAGCAGTGGAAAAAAGATGCAGAATCGGCGGCTTATGCACGTCTTTCTTATCCTATCCAAAGTCAATCAGTAGGTTATTCTCAACGAGATATTAATATTCTCGTTGCTTATACAGACATTTTTAGCTACCAGTATATTCAACAACTTATAAATGAACCTTTCCGCGCAAAAGTACCTGTAGCTGTGATCGATCCTTTATATAACTGTATGAACCTAATGGGTAATCCAAATTATTCGTTTAATGCACCTGATTTGGAAATAATTAGGAAAGAGTTAAATGACAAGATAATTGCTTTTAATACACACTTTAGTAAAGAAAGTGGCGGGAATCCTACATATTATGATTACATTGATCTTAATTTAATACGACAACGAAATCCAAATAGTGTAGATTATTACGTTAAGTATATTGAAAATACACAGTTGCTTGCATCATGCGTAGGCGATGTTGCCATGAAACTTCTCAATATCCGAGCGAGACTTTAATGCTTTCTATTTGCTGTTAAATTTTAATATTTGTAATTTATTTTCAATAAAATTTAGCTAAAGTCCTAACCATTAGGAAAGGACTTCATTGACGATAGCATATATAAAAATAATAACAGTCAGCGAATAAACCAGCTTTTATACTGTTCACTAGAAATATCCAAGGCTACACCAAACTGGCAGGATACAGTTGTTATCAAGGCTTCACCCTGACCAAGACGTTCTTTAGATTGGGTCATTGCAGCACTTTCAAGAATAAAACCAGAGGCCATAAAATAAGTACCAATCTGGATATTCCATGTACCTTGTGGCATACCGTTAGATCCGATCCTATATCCACAAGGTGGTCTTAATGCTTGTTTCAGAACACTTGCGTCCATCTGGAAATAAGATAAAGCTGACTCACCTGCTTCCCCTGAACCACCCTCATAATTAGTTTCTGGATATACACAACTAGAAAGTTCTATTGCATCGTGATACCTAGATATGTTGGAGCGGCTAGTAACAATAAAGATCATATCAAGATTTATGCCACCAAATTGAGAACCTTGATACATTCGAATTGTTTGTGCCCTGGTTTTATATAATGCATGCTTAGTTAAATCCAACTTACCGAAAGCTTTTTCCATTAGTCCACTGTATGCCATGTTACCTGCTAGAGCCATTTTCTGCGAGGTACTTTGTATGTCGCTCATATATGCATCAAAGGGTTGAACCATTGCACTACTCCCTGACAACCCAAAATCATTAACTATAGGGGCTATAAATTCAGTAGTTGTGTATCCTGGGCATGTTAATTTTACAATAGCATCTGGCACATTACCTGAATACATATCATCAAGGTCTAACGGTATCTTTGACATTTAGTTATCCCACAAAAGTTTGTTGGCAAAGGCCAATCCATAATCATCAATATTGGAAGGTGGTCTGATAGAACCTGCATTACTAGGCATAATAGGAGCAGGTTGTGAGGGAATAACAGATGGATTATTATTTCTTGTATTTTTCAATACTTCATTCTCACGAACCAACGTAGAAGAACTAGCGTCCAGTTGAGCAGGTTTAGCAATAATACCAGAAGCAGTAGGTGTTAATGGTGTATCACCAGCTACAATACCGGATGCTCCTGATGGTGTTATTCCGGTCTGTTGTCCAGTATTCATCGGCATAACCGCTTGGCTTGTTGTATCAACCGCAGTAATACCTTTAGCCGCATTTTCTTTAGTTAATACAGCTTTTGCTACGGCCCATTCTCGTTGATATCTAGCGGTCATAGATCTTTGTGTACTTATAGGACTCTTGCTGTAATCCTGCTGGATATGAGCAATTCTATCTTGATAAATAGTATCAATCATTTTTGCTTGGTCTTGTGGGCCATCACCTGATATACCAGCCTCTTTAAATGCCCTTTCAAGCTTGCTGGCACCACCCGATGAGCCATAAGCAACTGCTGACACATAAGCGGCTTCCTGCACTGCTTTAGACTGTTTATTTATATCAACACCAGTATTCTTCTGAACTCTGTTTACCACAGGGTTATAATGAGTAGCTATTATGAAATCATCCTGTGCTTTATCCATTGCAGCAGCACCTTCAGAAGTTGAAGTAAATTGCCTGTATGCTGCATTGAATGCAGGTGTTCCAGGAGTCAAGCCAGCGAATTGTCCCGCAAAAGCCTTAGCTTGAGGACTACGCATAAACTCACCCATAGTACCTGTTTTGGATGCTATCTGATGCCCACCGTAACTAACTCCGCCTATATCCCCAGCCCCTGTTGAAATAGACCGTACATTACCGCGAGATTCAAAATAACCAGACATACCCCCCCGTTCATTACCTGCCATGACTGTATTAGCAACATCCTCAGCTTCATTTCCGGTATTTGAGACAGTTGATTTAATACTATTTAATGCTTCTGGGGGGAGTACTCCTCCCGGCTGATTTTTTGTAGGTCCAAAAAATCCACCACCCCCACCGCCAAACATATTAGCAAGCCAATCCGATACATTACCACCAGTCATAGCGTCTGCTGACACACCCATTGTAACCATAGGGAATATACCAGTAGGTAACACATTGGACACCCACCCCATTAGCTTATTCACTAAACTATGTTGGCCTGCATCATCTACATAAGCATCTGCTTTAGCACTGCCATCTATTCCGGCATCAATAAGGTCGCTGACTTGTTTTTGATCTTGTGCGGGTAATGAATCAATAGCAGTAATAGATTTCTGTGTTTTAATCTGCAATGAATCGATTGAATTAGACGGTTGATTTTCGCCACCTGTAGATGTGATAGATTTACCCACATCTTGTTTCTGGTTAATCACATCCAGAGCAACACCAATACCCTGAACATTTTTAGCATCCACACCTTTCTGGTTAGGTATCACGGTTGTATTAACATAATCCATAATGGCAGAGTATACTTCTGGATAGGCAGAAGGCATAGCAGAACTCTCCATTATCTGCATCAGCCTCTGTACATTACCACCTGCGGTATTATTAATATAGTCACTGATATTCTGAGTGCTCAGACAACTTTTCTGATACTTGCGGAGTTCTTTTATATCATCTTCGTCATATTTTCCGCTTTTAATCATTTCATCTACATACATAGCCTCAGCTATTGGGCCTTTTTTCTTGATAGCGTCAGGAATATTATCTTGTGGGTCTTCAAATAAACCTGTTGCGCTTGAGCCAAGGAAACTACCGCCAACAGAACCGATTATTCCGCCGATTACACCACCAATAGCAGTACCGACAATAGGAACCACTGAACCAATAGCAGCACCTGCTGCGGCTCCAGCCCAAGCGCCTCCCATACTACCAACGGTAGAACCTACGGCTTCTTTGCGTTCAGCAGTATTATTGGCCGTCGCATAATCGTAAGCACCAACCGCCACGTTAGCTACACCGCTTGCCTTACCTAATACTGATTTAGCGCCTTTAGCTAATGCACCACCAGCACCCTCACCTAAAATGCTTGTTGCTGCTTTGGTAGCACCTTTACTGGATAATGCAGAGACACCTGTTTTAGCGGCAACCTTAGGAGCGGCTGCATAAATAGCAGCTTCCGTTAACGGATTAGCAGATGATTCAGGAACAGCAACCCCTTGTGGTGTCATGGGAGCCGCTTCTGCGTCATCACCTGACAACATAAGGTAGCCAGCACCGGCAGCCGCTGCTAATTTACCCCACTTACCACCTTTACCAAGAAGTTTCAGTAATCCTTTGCTACCCCCACCTCTTAATGCGGCACGTTCAGCAGCTCCAATAGCTCCAGATTCAGCAGCACGAGTTGCTGTACCACCACCGCGTTTGAATAAGCCTTTAGCTTTACCCGCTACTTTCGCTCCTACATATCCAGCTCCAATACCTGCTATATCAGAAACCTTATCTGAGATTGCACCATCGGTAGCCATATCTACTACATTGAGGCCAGGTATCATACTCATCAAGAGTTTGGTTATATCACTGCCGTGCTCACTGGCTTTACCGGCTGCGGCTCCACCTACAAAAGCGGCGCCGCTTTTCAGTTTGGCCTTAGTGGTGTCAGACAGTCCACGTTTCTTCAATCCAAATTCTATTTGTTGTAGGGTATGCAGGGTTCTTGTTTGCAGGGAACTGGTTTCAAGATGCTTTAATAAAGGTCCCAGCTTATTTAACTTGGCCGACATAGCATCAGATGAATTAGCAATTGCCTTTAATTGATTCAACTCATTAAGAAATTTATTACTATCCCCCAAACTAACGATGATATTATTCAGCGCATGTATCTGCGTCTTCTCATCTTTAGATGAATCCTGAGCTATTTTAATTAAGTCATTAAGCCTATCGACAGATTGAACCTCACTATTCATCCTATCAACTAACTCTATAAGCTGTTTTGTAGATTGTTCAGTTAAATCTGTCTGATTTTTAGTAAATGCGAGGAGTTCCTTGAATGCGGGACTCTTATCAAACATGCCAGAGCTGCCAATAGCCTGAGCCAATTGTTTGGCAGAATGCAATTTAGCCTGCTTACTGGTGTCGCCATTCACAGCCTTAACAATATCATCAGATAAATTAGATAGGCTTGTCTGCAAAACCGAGTTTAAGTCAGTAGATAATCCCGTCATCTTTTGGAGGTATTTATCTAACTGTTGATACTGAGTAGCATTTAATTTCTGCCCCTGTTGAAACAACCGGGCCAGTTCAGCATCCTGCGTTTTACTAAGTGCCTGTGCTACCTTTAAACTTTCCAATTGTTTCTTCAACAGGGTAGCAGCTTGCTCATTACCCGTGGTAATAGCAGAGTCGAGATCTTTAGTTACCCTCTTGATAACCTTTTGGCTCACCATAGAGCTTTGTTGGACAGCCTTATTAATGGCTTCTATAAATTTCTTATCTTGTTTAACAGAGCCGCCGCTGGCAGCCCTGGCTAATCTGGAAACGCCGATGTACATTATTATCTCCGTTTCATGGCTTCATATGCTTCCGGAAATAGCTGACGGAAATCAGTAAAACTTTCGATAAGATCAAAATCTGGCTTTCCATAGTCTGTAAGAAGCCCCTTTACTGGAGTCTCTCCCTCTAACAATAAATCATCAACGAACTTAGTATCCTTTAAGTGATCTGGAACTACACTTTTATCTATGCTTCGCTCTTTCCTATTTTTACTATTCTCAACACTCATTTGTTATTCCTTATATAAATAATGGCTCAATTGGCTGTTTATTAAGTATTGACATGAATAAAATTGACTTAAATCAAATAAAATGAATTTATTTAAACATTCCTAATATCTGTATATTTGATGATACTCATATATAAGGACACATAATTCACCCTCTTTATGTAACCTCACTTAACTTATCAATATTAAAAGGAATTATCATGACTTCAACTGCTTAAATGCGCATATTTACTCATGCCAATTTACAGCTATAATAGTAGCTAATTACAGCATATTGAAATTTAAAATCATGATGAACCATATTTGCTATACCAGAATAATCCTTGATACGTATTATTATAGGTTTTCAAATGCAAAGAAAAATGACACCTCATGATGTTCAAGAAAAAATACGTTCGACCTTGAGACTCACCAGAAAAAGATTGAAACTATCACAAAAAGAATTAGCTGATAAATCAGGCGTACCGCTAGGTACTATTAAAAAGTTTGAACATACAGGTAATATTTCGTTTAGACAATTTATACTGATCTATGCAGCTCTTAATGACATAAGCCAGATAGTTTATTTAACTAGCAGTCAAGATATTAAAAAACAGCCAACGAACAATTAAATAGATATTAATATCCACAATAAGAAATCGGGATAACATCAAATGAATATAATCAGCTTTGCCAACACTCGTCCATACGATGTATATAAATGGTCCACAGAATACTTCTTACAGAATGGATGCTCAAAGAATAAAATCCAACTCATTCATCCCAACACCAGATATAACAAAAGGGCAAAAGTCATTATATGTTGGTTCATTGAAGCCCTCCAGAAGGACATAGAACTTATAAATAAAGAGGATGCTATTATTATCTTAATGGATAACAGAGAGACTGAACTGGAGAGATATGGGATTTTAATTGCAGATACGCTTAGGCCGAACAAATGTACAGATAAAGCCAGCTTCACATCTATTATATCAAGCGCGTGTTGCAATTTACCAAAATCATAAATAACTTTTATTCATCTAAAATCATCAATACCACATTCAACAAAATAGTAGAAACCCAGGGTATCTCATGACTCGTATTCACCAATTAATCAGGAAGCACCTCAATATTAGAAAAGCATCAGTTCAAGATAAAATAACCGTGGTTAGCCTCGCGTACATACTAAAAGTAGCATCGGCAAAAGATCTAAATGCTGTAGTTTTACGTTACACAAGTCAGAATGCTTTAGCCTATCGAACAAGCCTCAATCATCATTACGTGATTAAGAATATTAAATTCTGGTTGTGGTATTGCATATACAGCGGATTGAATGAAGAAGAAGCTGACGAGGCGTCTGATAACTTCGATATCCGTCCTAAAGATTTCCCTCTTTATCACCTGCTGAAACGGAGTCAATACTGGAAGGCCATTAAACAATTAAGCCTCAGCCAAACAAAAGAAGGTGGATTGCGTTATAAGGCCTGGTCTAGCTTACATCGGTTTGAGAGTATTATTCAAAAAGTCCTGAAAGAACAAGAGACTTATTTAAAGAAGTATATCCACAAGAAGCTTAAATTCCTAACCTTCAGTGGATATAGCGATGTTGAAGATATTTATTTTGAATTGCAGTACGCCGGGGTGATGGGTCTTTACAAGATGTATCCTATGTTCGACAGCAGGTTACATCTTACAAATATTTATAAAAGGTCAATTCAAAATTTTGGGTGCAACCAGATTAAGCACCATACGACACAGGGACGTTCAGTACTAGACAGGCAAGCAGACGGTACATTCCAGAGCAGAAAGGTATCACTTGATTCATTAATGTCTGTAGATTCAACTATTGAAGGTGACTACAGCTTATCAGGTGAAGACGAAGACACAAACGCGCTATCCTATGAAGATATTAACAATAAATTAGCTGTCCGAAAAGCACTGGCCAAAGTTACACATAAAGAGAAGCGGTTATTGGTTCTTTTAAAAGGAAACTATGATAAAGGGTTTTCATCATATCTACATAAGAACGGTCACAGTGACTCAGACGAATTATTCGACAAGATGCTCAAGTCAGGAATTCATAAATATGTAAATCTCGCAGCCAAATATCTAAAGATGAGTGTCTATGATGCTCACTCTTGTCTTATAAAATTAAGAGCAGTCGTTCAGTAACCATTAAAAATCACACTAATATTATTAAATAGAGGATGCTATGCAACCCACCTTATTTGTAGTTGGAACATTAGCTGATATTAATTTCGTCCATACCATTCTTGAAGCTATTGACTTTAATGTTACAGCCAGCAATCTTTATAAGATTAATAAAATACGATACAAACATATTAATAATGAAGAAAAACACGAAGTATGTCACATTGATAAAGATGTCAAATTGCAAGGATGTATATTTGCATTGCCTACCGGTCACGATTTTAACATCATGAAAGAATTAATTGTGTTGAATCTTGAAATGCAATGCACAGATCGAAAGCATAAAATTAAGTTTTACTATAACATAGCACAAATAGATAAACTCTCAGATATTATACAGTTCAGATCAGGTGATGCTACATTCAGCAGTTTCCTTAAAACTTGCAGTCAATATAATACACTAATACAAGATTATAAATAATCATCAAGATTCATTATTGCCATAGCCTATAATCTGACTATAATAGATGCGCTTCCACTTTTCACTGTAAGGGTTGGTTTGTTACTGGAGTGATTAGTGGAAGTAACAACTCAATATTTCCTCACAAGTTTAAGATATGGATGTTTCCACTCCTTTTCAATATTCAGCTTCCGGTTACTAACAAACCCATCGTGTTCCAATGCACACACACCTGAATGGGTTCTTACATAATCATACACAGCCCTACTTTCTAACCCTTGAATCATATGAGCCAGTAGTTTCCTGCGCATCTGCTGTGGTTGTCGTTTGACTCCAGGTTCTTTATAAGTACAGTTAAAATTCTGACCTACTGCATTTCTTACACACAGGCCATATCGGTTTGTTTTTCCTGTCGAACAATAATGATTTACCAGCTTTGTCAAAGCTTTTCGCAAGGGTTTCATAAAAATCCTCCACTGCTCAAGAACTGTCCTGCATTTATCCTCACCAAGAAACTTATTTAATTTTTTAAACACAGATGCTTTAGGGGATAAACTGACAGTCCCTGCATTAAAAATGGTTGCAAATCTGATCTCCTTTGCATGTTCCTCTTCAACCTCCAATTTATTTATAATATAATCTGTATCTAATCGCTTCAGGCATTTATCTGAAATCCCTATTTTATTAAATTCATGCCTCAGGATCTCAAGCTGACAACTTTTTATATCATAATTATAAGCAGATTCTAGACATGCCTTTTTCATATTGCCCGGAAGATATTGATATCCCGTACCTACTTCAAATGATCGCCCCCCTAGCTTTGCTGATTTATAAGCTTGTTTATACTTTACTATCAATGGTTCCAAAGAAACGATTTGTGATTCAACAGAGCAAAGGTGTGATATAAAATTATAATAATACCCCATGTTGACAGGGGTTGGATTCTGATTGCAATAATCCATCAAAGCATCTATGTTAATTGATATATATCCTATACTGTAATATACTTCCTTCAAAACATCCCTGAAGGATGAATCTTTAACATTTCGCTCAGATGTCATATGTTTAATCTTTTGTTTTCCTACATTATTATTTAATATGTCATTTAGTTTTTTTATACAACCCCGCTTATTATAAATATCAGTCAAGTATGTATATCGGTCATCTTTAGATAAATATTCCTCTCGTTCTTCAGGAAAGAGTTGAGCCAAAAAACCCTTTGATAAGGAAAACTCCCTACATTTTCTTGTGCAGTAATCATTTTCGATAATTTTAATTACCCCTTCTTTTGCTAACTCCTCAAGAGCTCTGTCAAAGGGTAAATTTCTGGATTGTTTGAATACTTCTGGCGCAACATCTATGCCTAGTTCATAAGGGAACGGTACAGAATATGTCCATTCTTTATCACCTTTAAACCTTGCTCTCTTCTTTGTGTTTCTACTCACCGTGGCACTACAGATCAGATGCTGAAGAAAATATGCAATAGCCGAGTAGTATTTTCTTTTATCACACGCTTTCCTGCGGTTTGCAATAGGGATACTGAAAATTATACGCTTATATGCAGTTAATGTTCTATCTGTAACTAAGATATTTTTCTCTGTGCTATATGGTTTCATAATAAATTCTCATTGTTTATTTATTTTTACAACAAGAACTTATTGATATTTCTGCAAATAATAGCTAGACGCGGTTTTTGATAGCTAACTCAAAAACCTGATTTTTTAAATTAACCGTATCCAGAGCATTATCTTTATATAGAAATGCATGTTATATAAGGTCTATAAAGAGACATATGTATTATTATATATCTGAGTTTTACCAGACTATAGCCATATATATATCATGCTCGCTGATAGCACCTGGGTGCGATGATATGATATATTTTTTTTTGTGCTTCTTTTTTTGCACCCTTCCTGATTCTGAGCACTTTCTGAGGGATGACGGCGTTACTGGATTACCGCTTGCCTTTTGGAATTATTAAAGAAAGCATTGAAGATGTGAGACAGAGCTTTGTAGTCGACAGATTCATCGGTCAATCAAATCTGTAATAATGTACTTAGAAGGTTTTAGCCGCAGATAACTGACGGCTTTGCGCCGATTCAGTGGGTTTATTTTCCAGTAGAGCGATAATTCATCACCAATTTACTAAAAATTTGCCATGACTTGTACTCATTCTTGTCAATGATATCTTGAATCAAAGATTAAAATTCTGATTTACCTTCTTTTGATAATGCAGGATAACATCATTGAATAAGTCGATTATTTTTTTAAAATTAGAAAAATCAATTTCCTTATGATTTTGCTTTACAATTATCTCCGCAAACTTTCTTTTTCCATAATGCTGTTCTTTATCAAATTTATTCTCAGCCGTGAAAGTTTTACTACCAAGCGTCTTCGAGAGTGTCTTACTATCAAAGAAATCCTCTATTTTTGACTCTTTCTTATCACCAATAAGCGGTGTTTTTACTATATAAAGGTTCTCACACACATAAGTAAATCCGTCACAAACTTCTCTGAAGTCGCTAAAATCACGGTTTATAATGCCATCTATACTACTTGAACCACTATCATTATCTAGTAATACTATTACAGGAAATACCTTTGGCGGGGAAGTGTATCTCCTCATTGACTGCCGATATGTTTTAATAAATTTTATGTTATTGCCTGTCCCATCTGTTATATCCAACAGTTTTCCCAATGTCCGGGTCTGCTTATAGATGGATAAATCTAATCTTTTTTTGGCTCCTTTTCTAATCAATTGAAGTTCAGGATAGCTATCAACAAGGCTCTGGAAAGCATATTTCAGATATATATTATCTGTTTCTCCTTCACATATGATGATCGTGCTTTTATTTGCAGCAAAGTTTTTATAGAACAAAAAAGAAGCATACATCCTTTCGAAAGAATCATGCTGAGATATATGTTTACACCCGCGTGTACCATTAACACCTGCTCTGATATTATATATAAAACTGAGCATACCATTTAGTCTTTCTAAACTGACATTCTCTTTTTTACCATCAATAGAAATAAAAGCAGTATTGATCTTAAAGAAACTATCTGCCATTGCGCGTACAAGATGCTTCACTTCACTTTTCACGCTTACCTTTTGATTAACAACTAATCCTGTGACATCTTGTCGTGAATTACTTAATTGTATCCTCGTCTTGCTATCATTAACTTTAAATCCTGCTCTATCGATCTCATTCCTTAATTTTTTACCAATAATGATCTGTATGTCATTGATGCTTGCAATTGATTCAGGGAAGGTTTTCTGATTGGTGGAAAATGTAATATCATCAACATAGCGAGTATAAAAACATTTATTCCTTTTAGCCAAGGAACTAAGTTTTACATCTAATATTTGACCTATTAGATTAGATATTATCGGTGAACAAGGACTTCCCTGAGGGAGTTTATTTTCATTGCAAGCTATTTGAGCAATAACGGATGCAACCTTTTCTGTTAATGCAAAGTTCTTATTGTAAATAAAATACCCTCTAACTCTACCAAAGTTAATGGTATCGAAAAAATTTTCAAGATCTATATTTAGAACTAGGTTTTTATTCTTATGCTTATAGGCATTCGTAAGAATGGATTTACCCTTAACAAAGCCATGTGCTGAAGTTTCAGTTTCCCTATCTTTACTAATCTGGTCAACACATTCCTGTAACCCCTTGGCAAGTCGTTTCTGGAGTTCTTTGAGTTTTCGTTCAGGAGCAGTAATACACCGATCTTCTCCACTTTTCTTTTTTATCTTAAATGTATTATATTTTACCTTACTTTTATATATCGTATAGGTTAATGCGGCAGGAGAACAACCAAGAATATGGGCAACATCAGATATGTTCTTAGCTTGTTTTAATTTTGTCAAAAATGACATGAGCAAACCTTTATATAGAGAATAGTGGGCACTATAGAAACTCTTTAGCACAGCGTGAGGCATTTACCTCTGGCGTAAAGCATACTTAGGGCGTTGCCTCTAACATTTTTTTCACATATCACGAAACATGATACAAAATCTATCTATAGGCCCACAGACATCCTAATCAGATCCAGCAATTATTTCAACATGCAGAGTAGCTTATGTCTTGAGAAGAACATCCTGATATACAGTGATAGATGCAAGTTATGCCACTAAGCAGCGGCTTGAACTTACCTAACTAACAGGCCTAAACGTTTCAGGCACTTAGTCCACAGCTTCCAAACCTGCTCCTTATCAAATAATTCGATCTTGTGTTTCTCAATGATGCCTTCAATTTTCCTTGAGATACGCCGTGTGTTCTGAGAAAGCCTCATATGCCGTTTCCATGCATTAAGGGTAAAACTCTTTGGCCTTTCCCGGAAGAACTTATCGATCTCCAAATAGGTATCCAGCCCTGTTTTGTACACCTCAAGACGTTCAAACGGATTAGCCATCTTATGCAATTCCTTCAGCATCACAGGCTCTTTCTGCTTACCTTTCTTCCTCTTACTTCCCGGTTTAGCATCTGGCTTAACACGGGCTTCTATGCGCAAAAACATCGGGTGGTCGTTCAGATTGATCTCCAGCTTCCCATCCACCTCACGGAATTTACGGGTTGATCCAGTGATATCAACTTTCTCATAAACCAGCATATGTAGATCAGACCTCACGCTGCCCAAACGAACTCCTGGCAATCCATCTGTACTAAGGTAGCTATCATCTCTGCGTATCCTCTTGACCCCCCAGATATAGTCATCTAGCCAGCAGCCATAAAGATCCAACGCCACATCGACCTGTGTTATCCATGCGGTTCTTAGCAGAGCCAACAGTTCCCCCTTCATGCGGTCATCCAGCCACTTAATTAACTTATCCATTTCTTCTGGTTCCAGATGCTGAGGCCGTATATCAAGACGAACAGCAGCAGCATGTTTATTAATAGGGTCAAAATCGATATGTATTAACATGCGGCCATTCTTAAAAATAAGAATCGCCCACCGATAACGATCCGGTCTCTTATCTTTGTGCTTATTCTTGATTAAGCGAGTTTCATAGTGTTTCCAAGATTTATTCCCTGTATACCTTAACCTCTTGTATAGAAACTTATATAATTTTGATTCTACATTCACATCCAACATGACGGTTATTTTGTCGGCCCGTATTTTCATTTTATGGCCTTCATTGCTATAACCTGCATCTTGAGATCCACAGCGTTCTACGTTCTTTTTGTTCAGAAGCATAATAATTCCTGATTTTAAGAAATAGAGAGCCATGCTGATTTTCATAAGCTCCCTATTCAATTTATCTTGTGTTTATAACGGGCTATTAGAGGAACTAACTTTGAGTTACCCAGCCAGTTGTACTTTCTGCAAGTTCTCAATGTGTTGCTCAATCTCATCCAGACGCCATGCAACACGTCGTGCTCCAATCTGCACCGGAGCGGGTAACAACCCAGCTTTGATCTGCCGATACACTGTTGCACGTGAAATTGGATAGATTTTCATGAGTTCTTTGAGAGAAATCAGTTGTACGTTCTTCATTGCTTTGTGCCTTGAGTTACGTGCAGGAATTGCACGTAGAGGCATTTACAACTTACTGTTTTTCCTTGATTCATGCATTCCATGACGGTCATTGCTATAAAAAACTCGTTTATGACCGTCATCGCATATATTTTCTTGTGATGACGGTCATAGATAACAATCAATGGGAGGAGTACGCTACCATCCATTGCGGTACAATGACGGTCATTGCCTCATAAACCAAAAGTTGCAGGGAGACGTATGAAAAAAGATAGTGATGACTCTGAACAGCTCGTAGTGAAACGAAATAGCCGCAAATCTCTTGCAGAAAAATTTGGGCCATCTATAAGCTTAAACTTGCATGACGATAGCCGCGAACGGCTGGTTGAGATAGCTCAGTGGCTCAATCCTTCATATTATAATGAACTTAAGAAGACTAAAGGACTTGTACTTCGCCAAACAATCAGCAATCTAATTAACATGATTTATATTGATAGTATCTATGAACCTAAAACAAAAGCTGCTAAAACGCTTAAAAAACTGTATGAACGTCACTTTGAATTAATTAGCAATCCTGAAATTGATCTAATTAAACTAAAATCCACCTTAACCAAGGAATATGCTAAACCTATAGATATAAAAAAAGGGAAGCTAGTTATTACCGAAAAGGGTTGGACCTATAAAGATCTAAAGCTAATTCAGGATTACCATTGGGTTATTCAAACTATGGAAGAGCTCGATGGTATTTCACGAAAACAAGTTAAAAACACAAGCACGAAGAAATAATTCGACTGGCTTCATCACTGCGCCTGTCGTACAACGCGGTAGTACTGATATCTCTGTGCCCCGCTAACTGACGCACAATGTTGACATCAGCGCCCTGCTCCAGCAGCCGGGTAATGAAAGTTCTGCGCAGGTCATGCGGAGTGAACGCTTCCAGCCCCGCTACTTCAGCTAACTGGTCAAGAATGACGGTAACACCTGCTGGTGTCAGCGCCTTCTGACCTACAAGCCCACTGCGGCAGATACCGGTGAATATTGCGTTACCGTTGCCCTTAGCCTTCAGCCACGCCTGTATCGCACGGGCAACCATGGGCGACACTGTAATCTGACGATGCTTTCGCCCTTTTCCCTGCCGTACCGTCAGTGTCTGCGTTTTCGGGCAATAGTCCTTTATATCCAGCGCGACAAGCTCGCCAACGCGCAACCCCGCACCACACAGCGTAAGAACAATAGCTTTATCTCTCAACTGGCGTAACTTTTGCGGATGCGCTTTCGTTGCCTCAATCAACCTTTTCACTTCTTCCCTGTTCAGCGCCCTCCCTTTATTACCGCTGTCGCCTTTAACGCGCTTCACCGTCTTAATGCGAGCAAGAGAATCAGCATCCAGCAGTTGCAGGTTGAAAGCCGTCTGGGTGACACCTTTCAGTGCCGCCAGTACCATATTGACCGTCGCCACAGCGTAAGTATTGTCCAGCAGGGTCGCCCTGACTTTAGCCACGTGCTCATAGCGTAACTGCGTCCAGTCATAACTATGGGCCGTTCCGTTATGCTGGAGTATGGCAGCACTCAGATTTAACAGACTCAACATGCTTTTTCTTCCGCTGACGGCAAGCCCGTTGAGATACACGTCTACCACGCTGGTTTCCTGCTGCTGCGCTGCTAATTTCAGTCGGCTCATAGTTAGTCTCATTAATACATGTTAAACCAAGTTACTTTCACACCAGCCCAAGTTCGGCCATCGAAACTGTTTGATCGCCGGCAACGATAAAGTGGTCGAGAACCCTCACATCCAGCAGTTCCATAGCCAGTTTAATTTTTTGAGTTATCCGCTTATCGGCATCGCTGGGTGAGGCTTCGTTACTGGGGTGGTTGTGGACGAGGATGAGTGCTGCGGCATTGTGCTGGATAGTGGCTTTGATGATTTCTCTGGGGTAAACCACCGTCTGGCTTAATGTTCCCTGAAACAACTCATGGAAAGCCAGGACTCTGTGCTGGTTATCAAGCAAGAATACGCCAAACACTTCTCTTTCATATTGCGCCAGCCGGAACAGCAAATAGTCACGTACATCATCAGGTGAAAGCAGTTTGCGTCCTTTCCGTACCTGTCGCGCAAGTATGCGTTTGGCTTGCTGGATAACAGCCTGATCATTCGGACTCATGAGTTCACCTCTCCACGCTCAATAAAATAGATACCATCCGGGTAAAGCTGGAGTTTCCCTTCCTCATAGCGAAGTGAGTATCTGCTACGTGCTTTTTTCCTGTAACTGCTGCTGTCAAAGAAATATAAGTTTTGACTATCTGCATGAATAACAACTGACCAGTGAAATTGATCGCGTATGATTATTGCCCTGCTGTCGTTGCCCTCTAAATAAGACTGGATAGCGCGAAGAATTCTTGTCTTACTCAATGAACTTTGTGATTTGAAAGGTTGAGTGACCGTGACAGGGTATTTTCTGTATCGACTCTGAGAAAGGTCATTCAGCAATATATCCATTTGCGCGGAACCCATACCAGTAGTTAAACATTCAATAAGAGGCCAGTGCTGGCTATAACGTTGCAACAATGATTTGAATAATGTCTTTCTTTTTATTTTATTCCCATACAGCCAGTACATCATATTGGCTATACTATAAAAACCACATAAACAATCCAGATCGCCCTGCCGTGATGGCGTTACTTTATTTTTCATTGCTGATTCGCATCTTACTCATGACGTCATGATACTTATTTTTCGCGCGGGTTACTTCACTTAATCTTTATACTGCTATTAGTTAATCCCATGATGTTATCACAGTATATATTTTCGTTTTCCAGTATCGAATAAAATTTCGCTGCCACAGCTCAAATAATTCTTCTCCGTCTTCAATCTGCATATCACCCATCATAAAGTGCCATACATAGCCATGTGACCAGCTCACATCAAACTCCTTTTCCAGCTCTGGGTATGGATGTCCCATGTAGCTAAAGTCTGTCAGATAATCGAAATGCCATTCTTCATTTCGTTTTATCAGCCTGATTTCAACAGGATGAAACCCACCACTTTCACTGGAATAGTCATCATCGCGAAAGTTAATGACAACAGACCTTGATGCTGAATAATCAGGCCATTGGGATAATTCGCTGTAGATGGCATTAATAAAAGCGGGACTGATGGGCAAATTTATATTGGATTGATGGATAAGCATTTCAGCTTTCATTGTGCGTTTTCCAGTTAATTTGATTTATACGTATAGCTGTAATAAACCATTATGGTTTCAGTCAGAATTAAAGTTATACGTTGAATATCAAGCATATTAATAATGCAATGATACTGACTTGAATATAAATATAACCAGCCAGTGACGCACACATTAGCAACAAATAAATTTCAAAGCAAATAATTTCACAAAGAAACCATTTGCTCATTGATAATATCTAGAGGGCATTTTAATTAAACAACGAGGGATTATTTAGTATTCAGGGATAATTCAGCCGCTACCTGTTCCATAACTATTTTCAGCATTTTCTCGCGTGAAGAAGGCTTCATTGTTTTGAAGAGCTGAATCCAGAGATTTAATTGTTCATCACCATTAGCATGCACGTCCTGCTTTTTACTTCTTTCAGTTTTCAGACTCATTCCCGCAGCACTGATATGGTACACAAACCCCTTATGACCGGTTCGTTTCCTCTTTAACTCCGGGTGCATCTCCGCCAGCTTCTCCAGACGTAAACGCGCACCTCGTGCTGTTGAGGGCATTCCTTCCCTGCCTGCAAATCCCTCAGCCGTCAGCCACTGATCTGCATCATCGTTAATGGACAAGGTAGAAAACGGTGTTTGTTCGGTCATAAGTTTTCCATAAAAATACATCAGAATATCAATGCATTGGCAAAATAAGCACAAATACCCACAATGGGAATATTGAAAACTTCCGTTAGTTCCCATTTAATGTTCACGTACTAAGTAAATGGAGTTAATACCGTGAATAACATAACAGCATCGCAAAAAAGGCGATCAAAAGGAACCCTCCAGGACTGGCACAGGGCCGATATCGTGGCAGAACTTCGCAAGCGTGGAATCAGCCTTTCGCAGCTATCACGCGAACAAGGGCTGGCCTCCAGAACACTGAACAATGCCTTTGAACGCCACTATCCCAAGGCTGAAAGCATTATTGCCAGGGCTCTGGACATGGTTCCTGAACAATTGTGGCCAAGCCGCTATACAGGTAAATCCCCCAAAAGAACTGTAGTTTTGGATAAAAAGGATCAGAAATGACAATCAGCATCAGGGACGTTGTAGAAAGCTTTGAATACCTGTTTGGTTCCTTCTACCGCAAAGAATTTATCAAGACGCATCACTTCAATAAGGGTAACGAAAGGGAACTTTTACCACTGGTGAGATGGTATCTTTTAGGTCGCTATGACGACCGTGTATACCCCGAGTTTAAAGCCCGTCTTCAGGGAAGTCTTACAGGGAGTGGTTACATTGACTTTGTGATTGGCGACATCGCCGTTGAGTTTGCCGTTCGCAGCGCAACAGCCTCTAAAGCATCGATATCAGCAACAGTCCAGACTACCGAAATGAAGGAGCTCATGAAGTATGACGGTAAAGCATTACTGGTCTTATTCGACTTCTCTGACTCTTCTTACAGCGAACCAGAGATCGATGAGTTTCGGTACATCCCCTCATTAGGCAAGGGAAATCACAAATGCTCTGCATTTAATTTAGCCTACTTCTATATTGCCAGAAGAAGGCCATTTGAACTGGCAGGATCTCAAAGAATATCCGTATTTACTGATTAAGGAAGTCTTAATGAAAAAGGTCTTAATATTAGGAAGTATGATTCTGTTATCGGGCTGCGGCGATAATACACCTAAATGTAATAGCGATGATACTTTAGATACTCTTAGAAGTGTTATAAGCCAAAATAAAGGGCTTTGGGAAAATCTATCAATAGACAATATTAGGACAGTAAAAAAAGATGCTAGCGTGGGTATTGGCTATTGTGCAGCAGATATATCATACACAATAAAAGCAACTCCTAAGACAGCATTTATCGGTATAACAGAGGATACTAATTTTAATAGCGCCATTACCTTTACAACTCAGTTAACGGATGATGGTAAAAATATCTATGTAAATGTATGGGGATTGCAATAATCCATTTAACGAAAGGTGAAAAATGAAAAGAACATTTTTAATAATTCTGATGGCATTTGCGTTACATGCACAGGCAGCAGAGTTACATCGAATTGCAGATCTTAATGAACAAAAAACTTCTGACAATGCTGGAGTATTTACCAAAGGATCCTGGAACAATCTGAAAATCCAGTTAAATGGCTCACCAGATCCCAACAATGTAGATTTAGCAATGTATGGAACATGTAATATTGAGATGGATAAATCCAGCTACACACATAACGTAATAAAGGCAAAAGAAGGATACAGTATTCATGAATACACCTTTAACGAAAATACCTGCAATGTGAAGGTCGAAATACTGAATAGAAAGCCACAGGAAGCCCGAGTGACCACAACTGATGCTTGCCAGAGTTTTTGTGGTGCTCAGGGAGCCATACACACTGTCTTGGATGGCTATTATCGCTAACGGAAGCAACGCCGGGGGTGAATTTAGCCCCCTTCTCTTTGTATGAGACTAAAAATGATAGAACGCCTATCCCTCACAAATATACCTCCATTCTGCACATCGACACTGGAGTTTTCGCAGATTAACATTATCTATGGTGAATCAGATCATTTTCTGCGACTGCTATATATCCTCAGGAAATTCATTACTTCCCCATATAGCAATGACACCTTACATGATCATATCGCTTATTTATTAGGCAATACTGACTATAATATCAATCTGTCTTACGAAGGGAAAATACTGGAAGCAACACCAGCAAACACACTTTATAGGCAATCGAATGCCCTGCCTCCTGTTTACTTACCCTACACGGGGCTAATTCAACTTCATAGATTGTTGAACCAGCATGATATGGACATAGAGCAAATATACAAGGACATGATGGTGTTAATGAACCGAAGATCGGTAAGTAACAGAACAGATAGCCGCATTTACGATTCATATCTTTTCATGCTGCACAAATGCCAGGCATTGCTAGATGGGCATGGATTTTATGATTCCAGATGCGCTCAGTTTACATTTAAGAAAAATGGGGTTGAGCAACCGTTGCACTGGATGAACTCAACCGATAATGTATTAGCAAGCCTTGAATGGTTGATACAGAAAGGGGGATTGTTGGATGAAGGATGCCTATTTTGGGGACAAGTTAACATATGCAATACACATCTACTCTGCGAGTTAATCGATACAATCAGCTCCCGAAACCAGATATTTTTGACAACGACAAATAATAATATATTAAGCTCTTTGATAACGGAGTTATCCAACGATAAGTTAGCAGTATTTAACTGCAAAGATCTTATCGCGATGTAATCCCTTCTTCATATAAAAACATTAAGGCTACAAGATGGATATTTTTGAAGAAATGAAAAAGGCTACATTAGCTCGTATTATGAAAGCTAAGAATCTCAATTCTGAAGAAGAGTGGTTGAAATATTACCTTCACGGGCATCATTTTGGTTTATCCACTACTGCCTATGACCACTTCATTGATAAACCTAAACTTGATTTAGGTATCAAATTCCCTGATAACATTATCTGTATTAAGACGGATGATTGTTTCTTCCCAAAAGAATTCCAGCAAAATCCGTGTCAAGAGATTGTCATTTTAGATACGGATAAACAGCAGGTGCTGTATTACCTATTGTGTATAGGGCAGGCTGATACGGTATGTCCTCTATCTTGGCATATTGCTGAACCTCGCTATGATGAAATCCTCAGTAAAATTGGGTTAATTATCCTCCAATATGTGTTAGGTCAACATGTATTGTGTATCGACCATCGTAACATGTATTCGGGTAACATTTATTATTGGCACGGTATTATCAGAGCATTAAGTGAGAAAGGCTATCATGTATATAGCATAGTTGCTCCTGACAAAGCTGTAGATCATATTGATTTTGCAAGGGCACACCCTATCACTCAGCAGAATATGCGCGGCAATTTCATTGAAAAATTAGCGTCGGTAGATAATTATTGTTTTCTTATCAAAGAATAAAAAACAACCAGAATAGATGGCAAACTGTTAATAGTGTAAAATTTCCATCACCTATTAAAAACAAAATTAATTTAACCTTAGTAACATCGGCCGATATTTATCGTAATACTTTGAACGTTTCACCATCTCATTTAAAGGGAAGAATAAAAATCACTGAAAGCAACTCCTGGATATTTTTTTCTCACTTCTGCTAGTAATCCATACAGAGTATTGTTTGAGTTACCCAACATTGCATTTGCACTAAGAACTTGCTGGAATGTGGGAGGTATATTAACACCACCATCAATCGCAGATTGAAGCAACGACAGTATTGGTCCATTACCCACTGCACTATGCCTCGCTTAGGGCGATGATTTCCGCCAGCGTTGTCGTACTATGCAGAACATAACAACCTGTTCAAATGACTTCAAGTTTGGCTCTGATGATAGTTAAAATCTACAGGTCACTTTCCCGCTTGAGTGTTACTGCTCATTGGCGATAAACTGGACATTGAGGTTGGTTCCAGCTTTCATATACAAGGATTATTCGGCATTATGGCTGAGTTAAAGATAGTAAAAGATTGGGGTGGTTTTGAAAAATTTATAGCTCAGATCCACGAAGATGGCGATGTTATCGTTCAACATAACCAAACACTTACAGGTAAATCTGGAGCCTCAAGGCAAATAGACGTTGTAGTAACGGTACAAAAGGGACCATATGAATATCTAACTCTTATCGAATGTAAATTTTGGAATAGCTCAGTTAAACGTGAACAAATAGATGTGCTCTGGGCAAGTATGCAAGATCTAAATGCGTCTAAAGGTGCATTTTTCACCACAAAAGGGTTTCAAAAAGGAGCACAAAAATATGCAGAATCGAAAGGGATCTCTTTATATAAAGTACGAGAAATAACTGATGATGAATGGGGGAAACCAGGAAGAGTAATAGATATTTACCTTCAGGTCATTCAACGCACTGTCAGAAATTTCGTACCCGAAGTAAATGGTATTGCTGCTATCAACGGTGCAAAATTGCCAGCATCTGATGCCCCACTTCCAATAAATATTTCGTTGGGTGATGACAACAGCAGTTGTATGATAGTTTCTGAGCATAAAAAGAAGTATTCTACATTCGAAGCATTGATTACTCATCATAGCTTAGAGGTTATGAAGATTTATCTTGCAAATCCACCTCTCATAAATAGCGGTGAAGAATGTGTCCGTTACCTCTTATATCCGGTTAATCTATTATTCCCCAAAAACATTATTATCAAACAAAACTCATTTTTATTTAAAATGCCAAAAATATCATTTGAAGTTGGGATTAAAGTCCATCAATCTCGTATAATTGTCGATCGTAGTTCCAAACTTGCATATGCCCTCGCTGTCGTAGATTGTATAAATAAGAAAACCTTTGCAGTAAGTAAAGCCTTAGATCAGCCGAAACCTATTTGGACCCCATTGATTAATCATGACAAAATACAAGTTCAAAGCGGTTCAGATGAGAAACCTATTATCAACGGCAGCATTTTAGCCGTATCTATTAAAAATTTCTTCAGTCCAGATGAAATGGATGGACTCACGCCAACTGAACTGCGCCGATATGATATGATATGATATGATGAATAGTACAGCAGGTTACTGATTTAAGATGTAACCGTTTTTTAGTTTCCTGTTGGCATATGATAGGGTTCGGGAGCTTATAACTTCCCTGCATTCACAAAGGTCATACATAACTCGGTAGGAACAATTACGCTTTTCCAGGCCCCGTTGTTCTTTCCCAATCCAGCGTTAACCAGACCGTCCAAAAAAGCCTCATCCATTTCCACTGGTTGATCAGGGGTGATGGCTGTAAATGCCGCTAACTCTCCGATATCAAATGAAGGAATACGTTCAAGAGCAACCAGCAAACGCCGAAGAACATCAAAATCAATCTCTTCCCGTGCGAATGCCTTGAGGAACTCAGCCGCAACTTCAGGCTTATTTTCACTTTCCATCCGCTCGATGATTTCAATCAGCCTTGCGCCAGCCTTGCCAGCGAACTTATCGTCTTCATTCAATCGTTCGGTCATATTAATCCGCTCAGCATCAGACAAGTCTGAGAAGTGGGTGAGGAAACGAATAACCTTTTCAGTAAATAGCTGATCCCTAACAGAGCTGGCGGCTTTGTATAGGCCAACAGTAGTGCTTACAAAAGGGATAGATTCAAGCACATTTGATTCAATCAAAGAGTCAATACCAAGCTCGGCGTATTCCTTGCCCAGATCGACTATCACATTAGATTTTAAGGCGCTAACTAATGCGCAGCCACGTTTGGTGTCTTTTGTCATGATTCCCCAGTTACACATTTCTCTATAGATAGTTCAGGCTGAGGCTATGGAACCAAACGCAGGAAAACCATGCAACTATTTTGCGACGACGTTCGATGAGTGCTGCTGCGCTTGATTCAACTGTGGATGCGCTAGCTCGTAATGCAAGCTTCTATTTGCCTAATGTGCGAACGTTGTCACCTGTAAGCGACCCTCTTTCACGTGGGCCATTTTTAAGTATGAGTAACGTCCCCCCCATCCCAAAGTGGAGACTGGCCTTTAGTACACCATAACGCTGATGGCAGATACCTTAAATTGCTACCCCAATTGTCCAGACAGCAGATGCTCGTAAAGAACTAAACCGTATGCCAAAAACTTAACCATTGTCACAACTAACGAATTGTAGCCGAAACGCTGGCAGCGTATTGTAGTTATGCTTCCCTAACGTTATGAATTTTTGTTGATTTTACATTCAAAAATGATAGTTACAGGTAGAACTATGACAATATTGCAGGAGATTTTGACTTGGACGCAGGGACTTCCTGCGTGGCAGAGCGATGCAGTTTCTCGCTTATTAGTGAAACAGACGCTTACACCACAGGATCATGAAGATTTGTATGCGTTACTCAAACTTAATTTTGGAATTCCTGACCCCAAAAATCGCCAAGCTAAGCCACTAACTGCCGATCAAATTCCAGTGCAGGTTAAGAAAGACACAGATATCAAACTATCTACCATCAAAAACCTTCACAGTGTTAACGCTATTGCAGAAAATCAGCAGTTGGTGATAGGTCCAACAGGCATGACTGTTATTTATGGCGATAATGGATCAGGCAAGTCGGGATATTCGCGAGTTCTGAAACAAGCCTGCCGTGCTCGCGATCAATCAGAACCAGTTCATCCCAATGCTAATTTACCAGAAGTCAAAGCTGGCAATGCTCAGGCATCATTCAACATCACTATTGATGGAACTGACAAGGAGGTAACCTGGTATCAAGGAAAAGAAGCACCGCCTGAACTTTCTTCTTTCGCGATCTTCGATACGCGTTGTGCTCGTGCCTATTTAGATAATGAGGATGACTTTTCCTATGTGCCATACGGTTTGGGTGTATTCGAGGCCCTTGCAAAGGTATGCCAACAACTAAGAACCTCTATTGAGGCAGAACAAAAACAATCAGCTGTAGATCTGACCACATTTGCTCATCTACATGGTGAAACAACTGTGGGTAAGTTGATCTCCGCGCTCAATGCGAAATCTAGCATTGCACAAATTGAAGCCCTCGCAACTCTCAAGCCCGAAGAACTTACATTACGAGGGACCCTGGAGAAAAGCCTCAAAGAAAACAACCCGAAAGATAAAGCGGGCTTATTGCGGTTACGCGCACGCCGCGTTACAGCACTTGCTACAAACACAGTAGAAAAAGGGCTTATCGTTGGCCCTGAAGCTATTGCCAAGCTTAAAGCCCTTGCTGATAAATTCCGTACAGCCCAAGCAGCCGCCTCTCTCGCCGCGAAGAACTTTAAGGAAGGTGAAAACTTTTTGCCTGGAACAGGAGGAGAAGCATGGCGAGAATTATTTGATGCAGCCCGAAAATTTGCTTTAGAAGCCCATCCAGATAAGCCTTTTCCAAACCTTGGACGAGACGATGCGTGCCCGCTGTGCCAACAACCCTTGGCTGAAGGTGCGGAAAGATTCCTTCGATTTGAATCGTTTATACAAGCAGAGACTGAAAAAACTGCTCAGACATGCCGCAAGGCACTCGCTGATGAATACCGTCCATTCAAATCAGCAGTTATTACGTTGAACTTTGATGAAATAACACAGGCCGAGATAGCCGAAATTGCCCCATCATTAGTTGTCGAAATTAAGTCTTTCGAAGCTGCATTGGCCATTCGGCACGAAGCAATCAAAACAGCTATTGTTTCGAATGACTGGACCGGGCTAAATGTAGTCTTAGACAGTCCGGTGGATAAGTTAAAAGAGTTAGCAAATAAACTGAATACCGAAGCGGAAGCTTTGGAAAAAGCATCGAATGAAGAGGCTCGCGCTGTTTTGCTTAAGCAGCTTGGAGAATTGGATGCACGACTAAAACTCAGCCAGGTCAAGGAAGCCGTACTTACAGCGGTGACGAAACTTGGACACCTAGCAAAGCTCAAAAGCTGTCTCAGCGCAGTCAGAACAAATGCGATATCCATTAAAGCATCCGAACTAGCGGAAAAGGTCGTATCCAAAGAACTGGCTGACGCATTGAACCGGGAATTTAGAACACTGGGAGTTGGTAGCTTGAGTGTTTCCTTGCAAAGCCGTACAGATCGAGGGAAAGCACTGCACAAGCTTAAACTTCATTTGCCACAAAGTCGCTCGCCAGGAGAAATATTAAGTGAAGGTGAACAACGAGCCATTGCGCTCGGTTCGTTTCTGGCTGAAGTAGGATTAAGCGACAGCAAAGGAGGTGTAGTCTTCGACGATCCTGTATCCTCCCTAGACCATCGCCGTCGAGAACGTGTAGCCAAACGCCTCGCAACTGAAGCGTTGCAGCGACAAGTTATCATTTTCACCCATGACATCTACTTCCTCTGTCTGTTAACCGAAGAAGCAAAGCAAGCGGGTGCAACAGTGTTCACACAAAGTCTTACGCGCCGTGCAGAAGGCTTCGGTATTGCAGATCCTGAGTTGCCGTTTGAGGGAAAAAATACAAGTAAACGCGTTGGCGCCTTAAAAGCGCAGCAACAGTTAATTGCCAAACTTTACAAGGAAGGCAATGAGCAGGAACATCAGCGACAGACAGTTGACGCATATTTTCGCTTACGCATGGCATGGGAACGAGCAGTAGAAGAAGTTCTCCTGCGCGAGGTTATCCTTCGTTTCCGCAAGGGCGTAGAAACACAAAGGCTCATTGGTGTTATTGTAGACGATAATGACTATGCACAAGTCCATGCGGGGATGAGCAGGTGCTCCAACTACGCCCATGATAAAGCTATGGCAGGTGGCGTTGCAATTCCTGATCCAGAGGAACTTCTTGCTGACATTACCGCGTTAGAGAATTGGCGCGCCCAAATACACAAACGCTCAGAAGATACAGCTAAGAAGCGCAAAATGGGACCAATTGTTGCAGCGGTATAAGGGAACGAAAGCTGGAAATGGTCTGACATTCTCATTTCCAGCTTAGCTCTCCCCCACCGAGATATGAAACCAACACTCGATTCCCTAGGATATAATCATCCTGGGTACACAGAATGGTACATAACCGCTAAAAAGCTCATGATTACTGGGGCAAGCATTATCCAGATCAACTCGCAACCAACCTATCCAGATGGCCAGCCCAAACCTGCAACCACTGCTTGCACTCCGCATCATACTTATAAAGATTATAGATCCCCTCTACGCCTCCGCGAGTATGCCCCAAAACCGCTTCTGCAACTTCGTTTGGGCACTGCAAACGCGATAGTCCTGTACGCACAGTGCGCCGTAAATCATGCGGTGTCCAACTTGGTATATCCAGCATTTTCCCTGACTGCCGCAAATGCCACGCATTTTCAGTAAGGTATTTTTGCTGTATTGGTAGTTTCGTTCGGGATGAGGGAAACAAGTAAGTATCGGAGTTAAGGCGAAGAACCTTCAAGAACTCTATCGCCTGGGTACACAACTGAACATACCGTTCAACGCCTGTTTTAGTTTCACGCAGATGAATCGTTCCTTTTTCGAGGTCAACATCCTTCCACGCCATATCGCAAACCTCACCGGTACGGCATCCTGTCCAAAGGGTCATACGCAGAACATTTTTAATCACAGGTGGATAGGCTGAACCCGGCAACCACTTGAGGAATTTAGCCAGCTCCGCGTCACTCAGAACACGAGTACCGCGGCCATTAGTAAGCTTAATTCGTGTTTGCCGTAAGCTGGATTTTGCTAACAATGCTGGGTTAGCGAAACTCTCATCAAAGCGCCCCAAACCGATGGCGAATTCATAAGCGAGAGAGAGCTCTCTCAGAACGTTACCCGCCTGAACATTTGCACCTCTGGCTACAACGCCATGAATCAAATCGATAATATCTTTTCGGGTAATCTCAGCGGCATTCTTTGTCCCCAGATACTTCACTGCATCACCATAGAGCGTGCGGCGAACTTCAGCTTGTCCTTTCTTCTTCCTTACGCCCGGAATGATTTTTCCGTCTTTCGTTTTACGATCTTCAATGTGCTCAGTGAGATAAAGTTCAACCAGCCCCTGAACGGTAAAGTCAGGGATTTTCTCTTGCTCAGCTTCCTTTGCTTTCTGTAATTTTTCCTGTTTAAGCTCAGTTGCCGGACAGCGGCCTTCCTGACGCAACAGTTTTAACTCATGGAGCTTAAGGCGAGCGGCAGAAAGAGATGTCTGCGGAAAATGACCAATTTTAACCTGTACGAGTTTGCCTGTTGTGGGGCTTGTGTAGCGGTAGAAAAAAGACTTAACGCCAGTTGCACCACAGAAGACCCGCAAACCACGATTTTCGCCAACATCGGCTTTATCCTTATCTCCGGGTTTCATCGTTTCTATCGCTTTAAACGAAAGTGGCCTTCCCTCTTGTTTTCCTGCCATAAAGACTCCGTTATCATGTTCCCTACGCAATCATGGAATGAAAGTGTAGGTTGTGCAGTATATAACCATATTATACCAACCTACAGTTTATAAACCTACACTTTAATCTACATTTTTATGTAGGATTTCATGAGATCCAATGAAACTGAGTGAAGCACAATGAGAACAATGAATATCACTAACACATTAAAATTAAAGAAAATGGACATCACAAACCGATGAACACTATCGAAAATTTAGACTCACACACACCAATGATGCAGCAGTACCTGAAACTGAAAGCTCAGCATCCGGAAATTCTGCTGTTTTATCGTATGGGCGACTTTTACGAGCTTTTTTATGACGATGCCAAACGGGCGTCGCAACTGCTCGACATCTCGCTGACCAAACGTGGCGCATCAGCGGGTGAACCGATTCCGATGGCGGGTATTCCGCATCATGCGGTGGAAAACTATCTGGCGAAGCTGGTGAATCAGGGTGAATCCGTCGCCATCTGCGAACAGATTGGCGATCCGGCCACCTCGAAAGGTCCGGTGGAGCGCAAAGTCGTTCGCATCGTCACGCCAGGCACGATTAGCGACGAAGCCCTGCTCCAGGAGCGTCAGGACAACCTGCTCGCCGCAATCTGGCAGGACAGCAAAGGTTACGGCTACGCCACGCTGGATATCAGCTCCGGGCGTTTTCGCCTGAGCGAACCCGCTGACCGCGAAACCATGGCGGCAGAACTCCAGCGCACCAATCCGGCGGAGCTGCTTTACGCCGAAGATTTCGCCGAGATGGCCCTGATCGAAGGGCGTCGCGGCCTGCGCCGTCGGCCGCTGTGGGAATTTGAAATTGATACCGCGCGCCAGCAGTTAAACCTGCAATTTGGCACCCGCGATCTGATTGGCTTTGGCGTGGAAAACGCCCCGCGTGGCCTGTGCGCCGCGGGCTGTCTGCTGCAGTACGTGAAAGACACCCAGCGCACGACCCTGCCGCACATTCGTTCCATCACCATGGAGCGTCAGCAGGACAGCATCATTATGGATGCCGCCACGCGCCGCAATCTGGAGATCACCCAGAACCTCGCGGGTGGAGTAGAAAACACCCTCGCCGCCGTGCTCGACAGTACGGTCACGCCGATGGGCAGCCGCATGCTCAAGCGCTGGCTGCATATGCCGGTGCGCGATACGGCGGTGCTGGTAAGCCGCCAACAGACGATTGGCGCCTTGCAGGATCGCTTTACGGATCTGCAGCCGGTGCTGCGTCAGGTGGGCGATCTGGAGCGTATTCTGGCCCGTCTGGCGCTGCGCACGGCGCGTCCGCGCGATCTGGCCCGCATGCGTCACGCCTTCCAGCAGTTACCTGAGCTGCGTGCGCAGCTGGCGGAAGTCGACAGCGCGCCAGTGCAAAAGCTGCGTGAAAGCATGGGGGAATTTACTGAACTGCGCGAGCTGCTGGAGCGCGCGGTGGTTGAAGCGCCGCCGGTGCTGGTTCGCGACGGCGGTGTGATTGCCCCTGGCTACAACGAAGAGCTGGACGAATGGCGCGCCCTGGCGGACGGTGCGACGGATTATCTGGATAAACTGGAGATCCGCGAGCGCGAGCGTCTGGGGCTCGACACCCTGAAAGTCGGGTACAACGCCATTCACGGCTATTACATTCAAATCAGCCGCGGGCAGAGCCACCATGCGCCGATCCACTACGTTCGTCGCCAGACGCTGAAGAACGCCGAGCGCTACATCATTCCAGAGCTGAAAGAGTACGAAGACAAAGTCCTCACCTCCAAAGGCAAAGCGCTGGCGCTGGAAAAACAGCTCTATGAAGAGCTTTTCGACACGCTCCTGCCGCACCTGGCCGATATGCAGCTGAGCGCCAGCGCGCTGGCCGAGCTGGACGTACTGGTCAACCTGGCAGAACGGGCTGACACGCTGAATTACACCTGTCCGACATTCACCGACAAGCCGGGCATTCGCATCAGCGAAGGGCGTCACCCGGTGGTGGAACAGGTGCTCAACGAGCCGTTTATCGCCAACCCGCTGAATCTCTCTGCCCAGCGCCGGATGCTGATTATCACCGGTCCGAACATGGGCGGTAAAAGTACCTACATGCGCCAGACCGCGCTGATCGCCCTGCTGGCCTATATCGGCAGCTACGTTCCAGCGCAAAGCGTGGAGATTGGCCCTATCGATCGCATCTTCACCCGCGTGGGCGCGGCGGACGATCTGGCCAGCGGTCGCTCCACCTTCATGGTTGAGATGACCGAAACCGCCAACATTCTGCACAACGCCACGGAAAACAGCCTGGTGCTGATGGATGAGATTGGTCGCGGGACTTCGACCTATGACGGTCTTTCCCTGGCCTGGGCGTGCGCCGAAAGTCTGGCGAATAAGATCAAAGCGCTGACCCTGTTTGCGACTCACTACTTTGAGCTAACCCAATTGCCGGAGAAAATGGAAGGCGTCGCCAACGTCCATCTCGATGCCCTGGAGCACGGCGATACCATTGCGTTCATGCACACGGTGCAGGATGGCGCGGCCAGCAAAAGTTACGGCCTGGCCGTTGCTGCGCTGGCGGGTGTGCCAAAAGAGGTGATCAAACGCGCGCGCCAGAAACTGCGCGAGCTGGAAAGCCTTTCGCCAAACGCGGCGGCGACGCAGATTGACGGTTCGCAGATGTCGCTCCTGTCCATGGCGGAAGAGACGTCACCTGCGCTTGAAGCGCTGGAGAATCTCGATCCGGACTCCCTGACGCCGCGTCAGGCGCTGGAGTGGATTTATCGCCTGAAGAATCTGGCGTAAATTCTCGCACTCAGCATTAACCGGCTCTGGTGCGCAGATAGTCAATAAAGACGCGCACCTTAGCCGAAACATGCTGCGCATCGGGATAAACAGCGTAAATGCCCTGCTGCGCAAAACCGTAGTCGGGTAACAGATGCACCAGCCGCCCTTTTTCCAGTTCGGCTCTCACCAGCCATTCAGGCAACAATGCCACGCCAGCTCCCGCGAGCGCAAAGGCCATCAGCGCCTGAGCGCTGTCGGCAAACAGCCGTGCAGGGCGCTTAATCTCTAACAGCACACTTTTCCCGCTGACATCGGTCACCTGCCAACGCAGCGGTGCAGGAAGACGTTCGTGAATCAACCACTCGGCCTGCGCCAGTGCATCCAGCGAATCAACCGGATTTGCGGCCAGCCATTCAGGAGCGGCCACGGGGTAAATCGCAAAACGTGAAATCAGCGCCGCGTGATAGCGAGAGTCGGCAAGCTGACCCAACCGAATGGCGACATCGAAACGCTCTGCAATCAAATCAGCATGATGCGAAGAGGCGACGTGGCGTATCCGTAAATCCGGGTGAAGCCGACTAAACTCCGCCAGAACCGGGATAATCACCTGCGCGCCATACTCCGGTGTGGAGGTGATTCTCAGCTCACCGCTCAGGCCAACATGGCTGGATCTGACCTCATCCTGTAAATTCTCCGCGGCTTTTAACAGCTCGACGCCGCGCTGGTAAAAGAGCGAACCCGCTTCCGTCAGCGTAATACGCTGCGTCGAGCGCAGGAGAAGCGTTACACCCAACTCGTTTTCCAGCTGGCGAATATTGAAGCTCACGACGGCTTTTGTTTGCCCGAGCGCAGTCGCCGCTGCGGTAAAACTGCCGGTGTCCACCACGGCGACGAACGTCGTCATTCGCTGTAAATTGAGCATAACTGTCACCATTACTGTCAAAATTATTTTGACAGTATATCGCCAGGAACGCCGTTTATCCCTCGCTTTCAGACAGATACATTACCGCTCCTTAACGGAGGGTAAAACATGGCATACCGTAGTAAAGTCGCCATCGTGTTTCTGCTGGGCTTTTTTCTCGATCTCATCAATATGTTCATCGCCAGCGTCGCGTTCCCGACAATGGCCGTGGCGTTTCATTCATCCGCCCCGGCGCTGGCATGGGTCAGTAACGGGTATATCGCGGGCATGACGCTGGTCATCCCTTTTAGTGCTCTCATCACCCGCCGTCTGGGTGCAAAGCGGCTTTTCATTCTTTCTCTGACCCTGTTTTGTGTCGCGGCCACTGCTGCCGGTATGTCTGACTCATTGAATCACCTGATCTTCTGGCGTGTTTTACAGGGTGCTGGCGGTGGATTACTTATCCCGGTTGGACAGGCGCTGGCATGGCAACAGTTTAAACCGCACGAACGGGCTGGTTTATCGACGGCGGTAATGCTGGTCGCACTTCTCGCACCTGCGTGCGCCCCTGCACTGGGTGGAGTTCTGATTCAGTTCTTTCACTGGCGATGGATCTTTTTTGCCCCACTGCCGCTTGCCGTTGTCACGCTACTCCTGGCTTGCCTGTGGCTTAAAAACGAGACTGCTCCGCCCGGCCCTGCAAGATTGCTGCATTTCCCCCTGATGTCCGATCCGCTGCTGCGTTTCTCAATGCTGGTCTATCTGTGCGTGCCGGGGATATTCATCGGCGTGAATGTGGTCGGCCTTTTTTACCTGCAAAGCGTGGCGAAGATGACCCCGGCGGCGACCGGAGCGCTTATGCTTCCCTGGTCCCTCGCTTCGTTTATCGCCATTTCAGCCACCGGAAAATATTTCAACCGCCTTGGCCCGCGCCCGCTCATTATCACCGGCGGTCTGCTGCAGGCAGCCGGAATCGCGGGTTTGTCGACAGTCTCTGCCGCCACGCCCGAATCACTCACTATTGCCCTCTTCGTCCTGATGGGCGCAGGTGGCAGTCTGTGCAGCAGCACAGCTCAGAGCACCGCATTTCTCAATGTTGCCTTTGAAGAGATGCCGGATGCCAGCGCCCTTTGGAACATTAATCGTCAGCTGAGTTTCTTTCTTGGCGCGACGCTGCTGGCGCTGATACTCAGTACGCTGCAACAGGTTTTCACCCCTACTCAGGCCTGGCATGGGGTGTTTATTTTGTCATCCGTAATCACGCTTTTGCCCATCATGAGTGCGCTGCGCCTCAACAACCAACAGGTGCTTATGCATCTTCATAAGGAAACATCATGAATACATTCGAAAATAAAATCATTGAGACGCATGTCGCCATTGAAAACTGGCTAGGGAAAGGCGCAGGCGATCACGAAGCGCTGATGGCCCACTTCAGCGAAACATTCAGCATGGTGACATTAACCGGCGCTTGTCTGGATTATCCCGCCCTGAAAGGGTTCTTTTTGGCGCAGCGCGGAGGCCGTCCGGGGCTGTCCATTACCGTGGACAGCGTGGAAGTGCTGGAGACATGGCCAGAAGGTGCCGCGCTACGGTATCGGGAGATTCAAAGCCAGCCTTCAGCCGCCACCACCGTGCGATGGTCTACGGTGCTGTTGATCAAACAAGGAGAAAGTGTGCTCTGGCGTCATCTTCACGAAACGGCCCAGGGATAGAAAAGAAAAAGGCCCGTCTCTCGACGGGCCTCTTTTAGATGAAAACTCGCTTATTCGCGGAACAGCGCTTCGATATTCAGCCCTTGCCCCTGCAGGATTTCACGCAGGCGACGCAAACCTTCTACCTGAATCTGACGAACACGTTCACGAGTCAGGCCAATTTCACGGCCCACATCTTCCAGTGTCGCAGCTTCATACCCCAACAGACCGAAACGACGTGCCAGCACTTCACGCTGTTTGGCGTTCAGTTCGAACAGCCATTTGACGATGCTCTGTTTCATATCATCGTCTTGCGTGGTGTCTTCCGGACCGTTGTCTTTTTCATCGGCCAGGATGTCCAGCAGCGCTTTTTCGGAATCGCCACCCAGCGGGGTGTCGACGGAGGTAATGCGCTCGTTGAGACGCAGCATACGGCTTACGTCATCAACCGGTTTATCGAGCTGCTCGGCAATCTCTTCCGCACTTGGCTCGTGGTCCAGTTTATGGGACAACTCACGCGCAGTACGCAGATAGACGTTCAACTCTTTGACGATGTGAATCGGTAGGCGAATCGTACGGGTTTGGTTCATGATTGCCCGTTCGATGGTCTGACGAATCCACCAGGTCGCGTACGTAGAGAAACGGAACCCACGTTCTGGGTCAAACTTCTCAACGGCGCGGATCAGGCCCAGGTTGCCCTCTTCAATCAGATCCAGCAGTGCCAGACCACGATTGCTGTAACGACGAGCAATTTTCACCACCAGACGCAGGTTACTTTCAATCATGCGGCGGCGTGAGGCGACATCTCCACGCAATGCGCGACGCGCGAAATAGACTTCTTCTTCGGCCGTTAACAGTGGGGAATAACCAATCTCCCCAAGGTAAAGCTGAGTCGCGTCAAGCACACGCTGTGTGGCGCCCTGCGATAACAGCTCTTCTTCAGCTAAATCGTTATCACTGGGTTCCTCTTCAACCAAGGCTTTCTCATCAAAAGACTCGGCTCCGTTCTCATCAAATTCCGCGTCTTCATTTAAATCATGAACTTTCAGCGTATTCTGACTCATAAGGTGGCTCCTACCCGTGATCCCTGAACGAGACACCCTGAAGCGGTATGCCCCGTCAAATTATCGCTGCGGTAAATATTGCAGCGGGTTTACGGATTTCCCCTTGTAACGAATTTCAAAATGCAAGCGTGTAGAACTGGTGCCGGTGCTACCCATGGTAGCGATTTTTTGCCCCGCCTTGATTTCTTGTTGCTCCCGGACCAGCATTGTATCGTTATGGGCGTAGGCACTCAGGTAATCATCGTTGTGTTTGATGATAATAAGATTACCGTAACCGCGCAGAGCATTACCGGCATACACAACGCGTCCGTCTGCGGTCGCGATGATTGCCTGTCCTTTACTCCCTGCGATATCGATCCCTTTATTTCCCCCCTCGGAGGAAGAGAAGTTCTCGATAACCTTGCCATCAGTCGGCCAGCGCCAGGTTGAAATTGGCACACTGGAAGATTGACTGCTGGCAGTCGGTACGGAAGAGCTAACCACAGGTGCCGTCACCGGTGCTGTGACGACAGTCGCAGACGGCTTATTATTCGGCAACATTTTGTTAGCACTCTGTTCACCTGAATCCTCAGAATACGTAATTGTTGGCTGTGAAGCAACCACCGCGCTGGTATTTTGCGCAGGTTTAACGCTGTTATTTTGCGCGGTGACATCCGCCGCTGAAACGGAGTTGCCTGGCGTCAGTGGCGTACCGGTGGCGTTGCCCACCTGGAGCGTCTGCCCGACTTCCAGACCATACGGGGCCTGCACGTTATTTCGCTGGGCGAGGTCACGGAAATCGTTCCCGGTGATCCACGCGATATAGAACAGGGTGTCGCCGCGTTTCACAGTGTAGGTGCTGCCGCCGGTATAACTTCCTTTCGGAATGTTCCCATACTTGCGGTTATAGACTATACGGCCATTTTCGGTCTGCACAGGTTGTTGCACTGGCTGAATCTGAGTTGGCTGCGTGCTCGGGACGTGAACAGGCTGGATCTGCGGAGTTTGCTGCGGTGCCGCAGTCCCCATTTTAGGCGGAGGTGTAATCAGCATTCCACCGGAAGTGTTCCCCGAATTGCTGCTTCCGCCGACTGAGCTCACTGGCGCAGGGGCGTTATTGGAACTCGTACAACCTGCCAGCCAAAGCGAAACCAATGACAATGCCGCAACACGGCTGATGGTGAATTTCGGGCTTCCCGCGCTCATTTATCCCCCAGGAATGTGTTAACTACCAGTGACTTAAAATTAACCGTGATGGCTCGAACCTTTTGCGCCACACCATACGCTGAATTTTTCCGAATAACCCTGGAAAATTCCGAGTATCAGGCAAGCTCTCCTTTGACCAGAGGCACAAAGCGCACGGCTTCTACGGTATCGATAATGAACTCGTCGCCCCGTCGAGAAACACGCTTAAGCAGCTGTTGTTCATCGCCCACCGGCAAAACGAGAATGCCGCCGTCGTCCAGCTGCGCCAGGAGCGCAGACGGGATCTCAAGCGGTGCTGCCGTCACGATAATGGCATCAAACGGTGCCCGGGCCTGCCAGCCCTGCCAGCCATCGCCGTGACGGGTTGAAACGTTGTGTAAATCAAGCTGCTTAAGGCGACGGCGGGCGTGCCACTGCAAGCCTTTGATTCGCTCGACGGAGCAGACATGATGAACGAGATGGGCCAGAATCGCCGTCTGATACCCTGAACCGGTGCCGATCTCCAGCACGCGGGATTCCGGCGTCAGCTCCAGCAGTTCGGTCATCCGCGCCACCATGTACGGCTGCGAAATCGTCTGCCCCTGCCCTATCGGCAAGGCCACGTTTTCCCACGCTTTGTGTTCAAACGCCTCATCCACAAATTTCTCACGCGGTACCTGTGAGATAGCCTCAAGCACACGCTCGTCGGTGATGCCCTGAGTGCGCAATTGATTCAGAAGAGCTTGTACACGTTTACTTACCATTGTGTGTTCACCCCGGCACGTTCCAGCCAGCCTGAGACCACATCTTGCGCGTTATACGCGGTTAAATCCACGTGCAGCGGCGTGACGGAAACGTAGCCTTCGTCCACGGCGGCAAAATCCGTATCCGGCCCGGCGTCGCATTGCTCGCCAGGCGGACCAATCCAGTAGAGGGTGTTTCCGCGTGGATCCTGCTGCGGGATTACTTTGTCCGCCGGATGGCGGCTGCCGCAGCGCGTCACGCGAATGCCTTTGATCTCCTCAAGGGGCAGATCCGGCACGTTAATATTCAGAATACGTCCGGTGCGCAGCGGCTCGCGGCTGAGCGCACGCAGGATGGAGCAGGTCACGGCGGCCGCCGTGTCGTAGTGCTTATGGCCGTTGAGAGACACCGCCAGCGCCGGGAACCCGAGATGACGCCCTTCCATGGCCGCTGCGACCGTGCCCGAGTAAATCACGTCATCGCCCAGGTTTGGGCCAGCGTTGATGCCTGACACCACCACGTCCGGGCGCGGGCGCATCAGCGCATTGACGCCGAGGAAGACGCAGTCCGTCGGCGTCCCCATCTGTACCGCGATGTCACCATTATCAAACGTAAAGGTGCGAAGGGATGATTCCAGCGTTAAGGAGTTGGACGCACCGCTGCGGTTACGATCGGGAGCAACAACCTGCACCTCGGCAAATTCGCGCAGGTGTTTCGCCAGCGTCTGAATGCCAGGCGCATGGATCCCATCATCGTTACTCAGCAATATTCGCATAGTCACCCGACGTATTGATTAGTTCCCTGACAACACTGGTGGCAAAGCTCCCGGCCGGCAGCCAAAAACGTAACTCGACGGTGACGTCATCCCACCAGTTCCAGCTCAGCTGCTGCGGATAGAGCAGCATCGCACGGCGTGCCGCCTCGACTTTCTCCCGCACCAGCAGTGATTGTAATTCTGTCTCTTCTGCTACCGCTGCCTGCTCTGCGACAAGCGCCTCGCCCTGCGGCCCCCACTCTCCCGAGCCGGGCAGCGCGGCGGTAATCATCAGCGTTTTGTTATCGACGCGCGCCTGCAGATCGGCCATTTCGTCGCTTGTTGCCACAAACCAACTGCCGCGTCCCGCTAATTGTAGCGCATCGCCGACAACAACTTGATTCGCGTCCGGTTTTTTCAGTCGTTCGCTCACAATCTGATTAAACAACGCACTGCGGGCCGCCGACAACCAAAAACTGCGTTTATTCCTGTCGCGCACGGGGGCATTGCTCTGCGCCCAGCGCAGCGCGCCCTGCAGGTTGCTGCCGCCCAGCCCAAAACGCTGAGCGCCGAAATAGTTCGGTACGCCCTGCTCGCTGATGGCGGTCAGGCGTTTTTCCACGTCATCGCGATTCGTGACTTCACGCAGCACCAGCGTAAAGGCGTTGCCCTGAAGCGCGCCCAGGCGCAGCTTGCGCTTGTGGCGGGCGTACTCCAGCACCTTACAGCCTTCCAGCTCAAATTTGCTTAAATCAGGCATCACATTGCCCGGCACGCGCGCGCACAGCCACTGCTCCGTGACCGCGTGTTTATCTTTTTGCCCGGCAAAGCTCACTTCACGGGCGTGGATCTTCAGGAATTTTGCCAGCGCATCGGCCACAAATCGAGTGTTGCAGCCATTTTTCAGAATGCGAACAAGCACATGTTCGCCTTCGCCGTCCGGCTGGAATCCGAGGTCTTCTACTACCACGAAATCTTCCGGGTTGGCTTTCAGCAGGCCATTGCCCTGGGGTTTGCCGTGCAGATACGTCAGGTTATCAAACTCGATCATTTGCCCGCCTTCACTAGCAGCGCGACGGCCTCGCAGGCGATCCCTTCGCCACGCCCGACAAATCCGAGTTTTTCCGTGGTGGTGGCTTTGACGTTAACGTCATCCATATGACAACCGAGATCTTCAGCGATAAAGACGCGCATCTGCGGGATATGCGGCAGCATTTTCGGGGCCTGGGCGATGATGGTCACATCGACGTTGCCCAGGGTGTAGCCCTTGGCCTGAATACGGCGCCAGGCTTCGCGCAGCAGCTCACGGCTGTCCGCGCCTTTAAAGGCCGGGTCCGTGTCCGGGAACAGTTTGCCAATATCGCCAAGCGCTGCCGCGCCGAGCAGGGCGTCGGTTAAGGCATGCAGCGCGACATCGCCATCAGAATGCGCCAGCAGGCCCTGTTCAAAGGGAATGCGTACGCCGCCAATGATAATCGGGCCAACGCCGCCAAAGGCGTGTACGTCAAAACCGTGTCCAATTCGCATTATGCCTTCTCCTGAGGGATCGTACGGGTAAGATAAAATTCCGCGAGCTGTAAATCTTCCGGGCGCGTCACTTTTATATTATCAGCGCGCCCCTCAACAAGCTCAGGGTGGAAACCGCAATACTCCAGCGCCGACGCTTCGTCGGTGATGGTTGCGCCTTCATTGAGCGCGCGGGTTAAGCAGCTGTTGAGCAGTTCGCGGGGGAAAAACTGGGGGGTCAGCGCGTGCCATAAATCGACGCGCTCAACGGTATGGGCAATCTTCTGCTGCCCTGGCTCGGCGCGCTTCATGGTATCGCGCACGGGTGAGGCCAGAATGCCGCCGGTGGTGCTGGTTTCGCTGAGTTTGAGCAAACGGGCCAGATCGTCCTGATGCAGACACGGTCGTGCGGCGTCATGCACCAGCACCCACTGCGCATCACCTGCGGCGCGAAGGCCAGCCAGAACGGAGTCGGCGCGCTCTGCGCCACCATCAACGACGGTAATCTGTGGATGATTTGCCAGCGGTAACGCGGCAAAACGGGCATCGCCCGGACTGATGGCGATCACGACGCGCGTCACCCGTGGGTTCGCCAGCAGCGCCGCCACGGAGTGTTCAAGGATCGTTTTGTCGCCAATGGAAAGGTACTGCTTAGGACACTCTGTTTGCATGCGCCGACCGAAACCTGCTGCCGGTACCACAGCGCATACATCCGAAAAAGTCACTGCCATGTCGTAATCCTGGGCCTGATTATCGATTGTTTTGTGCTGAGCCCTGACTGCGTTTAGACGCATCCGGCACCAGACGATAAAAGGTTTCGCCCGGCTTGGTCATACTGAGTTCGTTACGTGCGCGTTCCTCAATCGCCTCTTGCCCGCCATTGAGGTCATCAATTTCAGCAAAGAGTTGATCGTTTCGCGCTTTAAGTTTTGCGTTCGTTGCCTGCTGTGCCGTGACGTCGTCATTGACGCGGCTGTAGTCGTGAAGACCGTTCTTACCGAACCACAGCGAATACTGCAGCCAGACCAGCAAAGCCAGCAACAGCAGTGTTAATTTACCCATCCAGCCCCCTGAAAAACGGCATCATCATCCCATAACTTTCCGTTCGACTCTACTCTGGGGTTTTAATTATGTCTTAAGTTAGCCCATCAGCCATAAAAACAGCAGGCCAAAGATGATCACTACCGTAGCAATGGTGATAACGGTGCTGTAGAGCAGCCGCCCGTTGAGCAGCGAGTGCAGCGCAATGCCGACCACCACCGCGACGGGCATCAGTGCGAGGAAGAAAGGCCAGGTGTAGAGGAAGAAAAACAGCGTATTGCGGCCATAGATCGCGAACGGGATGCCGAGCGCCAGCAACCACGAGGCGAAGCCGACCACGGCCCCAGGAAGTGACCAGGTCGTCTCGTCATCAGCCGATACGGTTTCCGACCCGGTGATAATGTAATTCTCACTGTTACGCATAGCAGATCCTGTGACCATGACACATCTTACGGGCAGCGAGCTATCCGTTCGATACCGTCTCAGGATCTGATAATATCGCCCCGTCTGAGCAGGTCTAATAATTGGCTTACTAAATTTGTTACCAATTGTTGACCCTCCAGGTGAATTTCTGGCGATTCAGGCGCTTCGTAAACCGAGTCAATGCCGGTGAAATTGCGCAACTCTCCCGCCCGGGCTTTTTTATACAGCCCTTTAGGATCGCGCGCTTCGCACACCTCAAGCGGCGTATCAACGAACACTTCGATAAACCGCTCTTGCCCCACGCGCTCGCGCACCATCTGCCGCTCAGCGCGATGGGGCGAGATAAACGCGGTTAACACCACCAGACCGGCATCGGCCATCAGGCTCGCCACTTCACCCACGCGGCGAATATTCTCTTTGCGATCTTCGTCGCTAAAGCCCAGATCGCTGCACAGGCCGTGACGGACGTTGTCACCATCGAGTAAATAAGTGCTTACACCCTGCTTATGCAGCGCCTCCTCCAGCGCCCCGGCGACGGTGGATTTCCCCGAGCCGGAGAGCCCGGTAAACCACAGCACTACCCCACGGTGACCGTGGAGTTGTTCGCGCGCGCTGAGCGTCACCGGGTGAGGATGCCAGACGACGTTCTCATCGTGCTGGGCCATTATTTGCCTCCCAGCAAATCGCGTGCGCCCCAGTGCGGGAAGTGTTTGCGCACCAGCGCGTTCAGCTCCAGCTCAAAGGCGCTGAATTCAGACGGCACGGCGGTCGCCTGCTCGTGTGGTTCGCGCACCATCCCGGCACCGACGGTGACGTTGGTCAGACGGTCGATAAAGATCAGCCCGCCCGTCACCGGGTTTTGCTGATATTTGTCGAGCACCAGCGGCTCATCAAAGGTGAGATCCACCAGCCCAATCCCGTTCAGCGGCAGCTCGGTGACCTGATGCTGCGCCAGATTGTTGATGTCCACCTGATACTGAATACCATCCACGCGCGCCCGGGTTTTCTTGCCCGCGATTTTAATGTCATAGCTCTGACCCGCCGTCAGCGGCTGTTCCGCCATCCACACCACATCCAGGGAGGCACTCTGCACGGCCGGTACGCTCTCCTGCGCGTCCAGCAGCAGATCGCCGCGGCTGATATCAATTTCATCTTTCAGCACCAGAGTGACCGCTTCGCCCGCGCCTGCTTCCGGCAGATCGCCGTCGAAGGTCACGATACGAGCAATGGTCGATTCCACGCCGGACGGCAGCGCCTTCACGCGCTGGCCGACTTTAACGACGCCGGAGGCAATGGTCCCGGAGAAGCCGCGGAAATCGAGGTTCGGACGGTTCACATACTGCACCGGGAAGCGCATCGGCTGGCTTTCCACCGGGCGCTGGATTTCCACGGTTTCCAGCACTTCGAGCAGCGTCGGGCCGCTGTACCACGGCATATTCACGCTCTGGGTGGCGACGTTGTCGCCTTCCAGCGCGGAGAGCGGCACGAAGCGGATATCCAGATTGCCCGGCAGCTGCGCGGCAAAGGTCAGGTAGCTCTCGCGGATCTCGTTGAATTTCTCTTCGCTGAAATTCACCAGATCCATTTTATTGACCGCCACCACCAGATGTTTGATGCCCAGCAGGGTAGAGATAAAGCTGTGGCGACGGGTCTGATCCAGCACGCCTTTGCGCGCGTCCATCAGCAGGATCGCCAGCTCGCAGGTCGACGCGCCGGTCGCCATATTGCGGGTGTACTGCTCGTGCCCCGGCGTATCGGCGATGATGAATTTGCGTTTCTCAGTGGAGAAATAGCGGTACGCCACGTCGATGGTAATCCCCTGCTCGCGCTCTGCCTGCAGACCATCCACCAGCAGGGCCAGGTCGAGTTTTTCGCCCTGCGTGCCGTGACGTTTGCTGTCGTTGTGCAGGGAGGAGAGCTGGTCTTCGTAAATCTGTCGCGTGTCGTGCAGCAGGCGGCCAATCAGGGTACTTTTCCCGTCATCGACGCTGCCGCAGGTCAGAAAGCGCAGCAGGCTTTTGTGCTGCTGAGCGTGCAGATAGGCTTCCACGCCGCCTTCATCAGCAATTTGTTGTGCAATAGTGGTGTTCATGGCGGCTCCTTAGAAATAACCCTGACGTTTCTTCAGCTCCATTGAGCCTGCCTGGTCGCGGTCAATCATGCGCCCCTGTCGCTCACTGGTGGTGGAGACCAGCATCTCTTCGATGATCTCCGGCAGCGTCTGCGCGTTCGACTCCACCGCGCCGGTCAGCGGCCAGCAGCCCAGCGTGCGGAAGCGCACCATCTGTTTCTTGATCACTTCGCCCGGCTGCAAATCAATGCGATCGTCGTCGATCATCATCAGCATGCCGTCGCGCTCCAGCACCGGGCGCTCAGCCGCCAGATACAGTGGCACGATTTCGATATTTTCCAGATAGATGTACTGCCAGATATCCAGCTCGGTCCAGTTGGAGAGCGGGAAGACGCGGATGCTTTCGCCTTTGTTGATCTGGCCGTTGTAGTTGTGCCACAGCTCCGGGCGCTGGTTTTTCGGGTCCCAGCGGTGGAAGCGGTCGCGGAACGAGTAGATACGCTCTTTGGCGCGGGATTTCTCTTCGTCACGACGCGCGCCGCCGAAGGCCGCATCAAAACCGTATTTGTTCAGGGCCTGCTTCAGCCCTTCGGTTTTCATGATGTCCGTGTGTTTCGCGCTGCCGTGGACAAACGGGTTGATGCCCATCGCCACCCCTTCCGGGTTTTTGTGCACCAGCAGCTCGCAGCCGTAGGCCTTTGCGGTACGGTCGCGAAACTCGTACATCTCGCGGAATTTCCAGCCGGTATCGACGTGCAGCAGCGGGAACGGCAAGGTGCCCGGATAGAAGGCTTTACGCGCCAGATGCAGCATGACGCTGGAGTCTTTGCCGATGGAGTACATCATCACCGGGTTCGAAAATTCGGCAGCCACCTCGCGGATAATATGGATGCTTTCCGCTTCGAGTTGCCGCAGGTGGGTCAGTCGTTTTTGGTCCATAACCAGTCCTTAAGCCAGATTCACCACAGAAGAGCCAAAGCTTTCCGGGTTGGTTGTGTGTTGAAACCAGGCGAGCGTCTGATGCAGCTCAACCACCTCTCCCACCACAATCAGGGCGGGCATGGGGGCATTTTTCGCCAGGTTTGCAAGGTGTTGTAAGGTGCCGGTCGCGACATGCTGATCGCTGCGCGTTCCGCGTGAAATCACCGCCACCGGCGTCGCCTTATCGCGCCCGTGACGAATCAATTGTTCGCTGATGTCAGCGGCTTTCATGGTGCCCATGTAGATAGCCAGCGTCTGACGACTCTGCGCCAGCTGCGCCCAGTCAAACGGCGTGCTGTCGGCTTTGTAATGCCCGGTGACGAATGTCACGCTCTGGGCGTAGTCGCGATGCGTGAGCGGGATGCCGGCGTAGGCCGTCACCGCAGAGGCCGCCGTGATACCAGGCACGACCTGAAACGGCACGCCCGCCTGCGCGGCTGCCTGCAGCTCTTCGCCGCCGCGCTCGAAGATAAAGGGGTCACCGCCTTTGAGGCGCACCACGGTTTTTCCGGCCAGTGCGGCGTCAATCAGCATCTGGTTGGTTTCGTGCTGCGGCACCGAGTGCTCGCTCGCCCGTTTACCGACGCAGATTTGCTCGGCATCGCGACGAATAAGCTCACGCACCTCGTCGCTCACCAGATGATCGTAAAAGACCACGTCTGCCTGCTGAATAACCTGCAGACCGCGCAGCGTCAGCAGCCCGGCGTCTCCCGGCCCGGCACCGACCAGAATAATTTCGCCCTGCTGTTTTTCCGAAGCCTGAAGCGATTGCTCCAGCTCGCGCTCGGCTGCCTGTTCGTTTCCCACCGCCATCAGGCTGGCGAAACGCCCGCGGAAGGCCTGTTCCCAGAAGCGGCGGCGTCCGGCGGTCGTGGTCACGTGCGATTTCAGGCGTTCACGAAAACTGCCCGCGACCTCCGCCATTCGGCCCAGGCTTGCAGGCAACAGCGCTTCGACCTTTTCGCGCAGCAGACGCGCCAGTACCGGCGCGTTGCCGCCAGAGGAGATGGCAATCAGCAGCGGAGAACGGTCGACAATCGAGGGGAAGATAAACGAGCACAAAGGCTGATCGTCCACCACGTTCACCAGCCGGTGGCGCGCATTGGCCGCGTCGAACACCCGACGGTTCAGGGCGCGATCGTCCGTCGCGGCAATCACCAGCACCACATGGTCCAGCTGTGACTCATCAAACTCTGACGCTGTGACAATCTGCACCTGCGCGCCCGCCCGCTGTAAAAAAGCGATTTTGCGATCGGCGATTTCGCCCGTCCCGACAACCAGCACCGGACGGTCTTTTAATGAAGCAAACAGCGGCAGATAGTCCACGATGGGGCAACTCGTCTCAACAACAGGAATAGTGGGACTATAGGGGGCGGCTTAGAGTGAATGAAATTACGAATTGGAATGAGTAGTTACTCAATGGAATAACGACTCAGGAAAGCTAATATCAAAAAGTGCTTAACGCGCGAAATATCGGGCATTTAAGAGCAAATGAAATTGTGTAACCGCGGTCACAGTTTCATACTAGGCGCGTTAAAATTTTGTTCTATTTTTTAAGGACTCACTATGTTTCGCGCAATGCGCCACCGTATCGCTGCCCTGGCGTTCGGCGTTTGCTGTATCCTCCCGGCTCAGGCAACCACTCACCCGTTGGGTGATATCGCATCTACTCAGGCGCGCCATATTGCGACCATGTTCCCGGGCCGAATGACGGGCACGCCCGCAGAAATGCTCTCGGCGGATTACGTTCGCCAGCAGTTTGCACAGATGGGCTACCAGAGCGATATTCGCGCCTTTCACAGCCGCTACATTTATACCTCACGCAATAACAGCAAAAACTGGCACAACGTGACCGGCAGTACGGTTATTGCGGCGCATGAGGGCAAAACGGCGCAGCAGATTATTATCATGGCGCATCTGGATACCTTCGCGCCGATGAGCGATGCGGACACCGACAACAATCTCGGCGGCCTGACGCTGCAGGGGATCGACGATAATGCCGCCGGTGTTGGCGTGATGTTAGAGCTGGCCGAGCGCATGAAAGACATTCCGACCCAATACGGCATTCGTTTTGTCGCCACCAGCGGCGAAGAGGAAGGTAAACTCGGCGCGGAAAATCTGCTGGCGCGCATGAGCGCGGCGGAGAAGAAAAACACCCTACTGGTGATCAATCTCGACAACCTGATCGTCGGCGATAAGCTCTATTTCAACAGCGGCAAAAGCACACCGAATTCCGTGCGCAAATTGACGCGCGACCGCGCGCTGGCCATTGCGCGCAGCCAGGGCATTCTGGCGGCGATCAATCCGGGGCGTAACCCTGATTACCCGAAAGGCACCGGCTGCTGCGGCGATGGCGAAGTCTTTGATCAGGCGGGGATCCCGGTGCTGTACGTCGAGGCGACGAACTGGTCGCTGGGCAAAAAAGATGGCTATCAGCAGCGCAACAAATCCAAAGCCTTCCCCGAGGGCACCAGCTGGCATGATGTAAGGCTGGACAACCAGCAGCATATCGATCAGGCGCTGCCCCAGCGCATCGAACATCGCAGCCGTGACGTGGTGAAAGTGATGCTGCCGCTGGTGAAGGAGCTGACGAAAGCGGGGAAAGCCTGAGCAGAAAAGGGAATGGGTGCATGAGGTTAAACCCTGACAGCGCGATACGCGGGGTTACCCCCGCGTTGTTGCTACTTCTTCGGTTCGCAAGCAAGAACAGCTCTGAACTCCATACCACGCTCTCTGACACTCAACTCGCAAAGCGAGTCTCGCACCATCAAGGTGAATCCTAATGCTGTGGCACACAGCACGATGATTGCCACCAGGGCGTATTTGGTCAGCATGTATTGCCTCCATGCAAAGAAGAGGCTAACATCCGAACTGTTCGGGTTCAGACGTCGGCCTCAGGTGGATAGAAATATCTCCTGGGGCTTTCGCCTAACTGGAACCTTGAAAATGCTCAAAGCCAGTTAGCCTCAAGCACCCGCCGCCATAGTACGTACCACACCGTCCCTGCCCAAACCTGTCGTGCTAAATGCAGAATGCGCCTCGCAATAAAAATGCCCCCGCTCATGACAAACGGAGGCATCAGACAGCTTTCAACTCAAAACTTACCCTTCGTGCAGCCCGCACTCGCGCTTGAGCCCGAAGAAGCGCGTCTCTTCTTCTGCCATGCCCGGCTCCCACTTGCGGGTGGTATGGGTGTCGCCCACCGACAGATAGCCCTGATCCCACAGCGGATGGTATTTCAGCCCGTGCTGTTGCAGATACTGGTAAACGGTGCGGTTGTCCCAGTCGATAATTGGCAGGACTTTAAATACCCCGCGCTGAATGCCCAGCACCGGTAAACTCGCCCGACTGCCGGACTGCTCACGGCGTAAACCAGCAAACCAGGTTTTAGCGTTCAGCTCACTCAGCGCCCGATTCATCGGCTCGACTTTATTGAGCTCATTGTATTTCTCAATGCCCTCAACGCCCTGCTCCCACAGCTTACCGTAGCGCGCTTCCTGCCACGCTGCGCTTTGCTCCGCGCGATAGACCTTAAGATTCAGCTTGAGTTTATCCGTCAGCTCATCGATGAACTGATAGGTTTCCGGGAACAGGAAGCCGGTATCCGTGAGGATCACCGGAATGTCCGGGCGGATCTGATTCACCAGATGCAAACTCACCGCCGCCTGAATGCCAAAGCTCGACGAGAGCACATAATCGCCCGGCAGGTTTTCCAGCGCCCACGCGACGCGGCCCTGTGCGTCGAGTTTCTCAAGCTGGGCGTTGGTTTCTGCGAGCGCGAGAATGCGTTCGACTTTGGGCAGATCGTTAAGGGCGTTTAGATCGAGTCTGGACATAAGTTCCTCACTGTTTGCGTTGCCTGATGGCGCTTCGCTTATCAGGCCTACAAAAACCGTCTGCGCTAGCGCCACCGGGCAACAGACCGCACTACTCCCAGAAATCCCGCGCCGGATCGAGCACCGGACGGACGATGCCCGCACGCACCGTAAAGTCGCCGAAGCCTTCACCCGCTTCGCGCTCTTTCGCCCAGCGTCCGACCAGTTCGTCGAGGGAGTCGAGAATTTCCGGTTCAGTAATATTTTCGCGATACATGCGCGGAATGCGCGTCCCGCTGCGGTTCCCGCCAAGATGGACGTTGTAGCGTCCCGGCGCTTTCCCCACCAGCCCCAGCTCCGCCAGCAGCGCACGGCCACAGCCGTTCGGGCAGCCGGTCACGCGCATCACGATGTGTTCGTCGCCGATGCCGTGTTTCTCCAGCACCGCTTCCACTTTATCGGTGAACGACGGCAGGAAACGCTCGGCCTCGGCCATCGCCAGCGGACAGGTCGGGAAGGAGACGCAGGCCATCGAATTTTCGCGCTGCGGTTTCACCGCATCCATCAGCGTATGCTCGCGCGCCAGCTTCTCAATCTTCGCTTTCTGGCTTTCCGGCACTCCGGCGATGATCAGGTTCTGGTTCGCCGTGATGCGGAACTCGCCTTTATGGATCTTAGCAATTTCCAGCAGACCGGTTTTCAGCGGACGGCCTGGATAATCCAGAATACGACCGTTCTCGATAAACAGCGTCAGGTGCCATTTATTGTCGATGCCTTTCACCCAGCCGATACGATCGCCGCGACCTGTGAACTCGTACGGGCGGATCGGCGCGAAGGTAATGCCTGCACGACGCTCCACTTCCGCCTTGAAGGTCTCGACGCCGACGCGCTCAAGGGTGTATTTGGTTTTCGCGTTTTTACGATCCGTACGGTTGCCCCAGTCGCGCTGGGTCGTCACCACCGCTTCGGCCACCGCCAGGGTGTGCTCCAGCGGGATATAGCCAAACTCGCTCGCCGTACGGGCGTAGGTTTTCTTGTTGCCGTGCTCAATCGACAGACCGCCGCCCACCAGCAGGTTAAAGCCCACCAGCTTGCCGTTCTCGGCAATCGCCACGAAGTTCATGTCGTTGGCGTGCAGATCGATATCGTTCTGTGGCGGGATCACCACGGTGGTTTTGAACTTACGCGGCAGATAGGTCTGACCGAGGATCGGCTCTTCGTCCGTGGTCGCGACCTTCTCCTGATCGAGCCAAATCTCCGCATAAGCGCGAGTGCGCGGCAGCAGATGTTCAGAGATCTTTTTCGCCCATTCGTAGGCTTCGGCGTGCAGCTCAGACTCGAACGGGTTCGAGGTGCAAAGCACGTTACGGTTCATGTCGTTGGCGGTCGCCAGCGCGTCGAGACCCACGGAGTGCAGCATCTGATGCACCGGCTTGACGTTCTTCTTCAGAATGCCGTGGAACTGGAAGGTCTGACGGTTAGTCAGACGAATGCTGCCGTAAATAGTGTTGTCATGGGCGAACTTATCAATCGCCTGCCACTGCTTCGTGGTGATGACACCACCCGGCAGACGACAGCGCAGGAGCATCGCATGACGCGGTTCGAGTTTTTGCTCAGCACGCTCGGCGCGGATATCGCGGTCGTCCTGCTGGTACATGCCGTGGAAGCGGATCAGCAGGAAGTTGTCGCCTTTGAAACCGCCAGTCAGACCGTCATTTAAATCTTCGGCAATGGTGCCGCGCAGGTAGTTGCTCTCTACCTTCATGCGCTCGGCGTCCGTCAGTTTGCCTTCGACCACCAGTGGGCCAGGGTGTTTTTCGCTCATTAGTAGACATCTCGCTGATAACGGCGCTCTACGCGCAGCTCACTTAAAAATTCGTCCGCCGTTTCGGCATCCATACCACCGAATTCGGCAATCACTTCCAGCAAAGCCTGCTCGACGTCTTTCGCCATGCGATTCGCGTCGCCACAGACATAAAGATGGGCACCGTCATTGATCCATGCCCACAGCTCTGCGCCCTGTTCGCGCAGTTTGTCTTGTACGTATATTTTTTGTTTCTGGTCGCGAGACCAGGCCAGATCGATGCGGTTCAGCACGCCCTCTTTGACGTAGCGTTGCCACTCCACCTGATAAAGGAAATCTTCCGTAAAGTGCGGGTTGCCGAAGAACAGCCAGTTTTTGCCCGGCGCTTCATCCGCCGCGCGCTGCTGCAGGAAGGCGCGGAACGGCGCGATGCCGGTGCCAGGACCAATCATGATCACCGGTGTTTCCGGGTTGGCCGGCAGACGGAAGTTGTCGTTGTGCTCGATGAACACCCGCACTTCGCCCTCTTCTTCGACGCGATCGGCGAGGAAGCTCGATGCCCCACCGGCGCGCGCCCGGCCTTCAATATCAAAGCGTACCGCGCCGACGGTGATGTGCACTTCGCTCTCCACTTCCGCCTGCGATGAGGCGATGGAGTAGAGGCGCGGCGTCAGCGGACGCAGCAGGCCGATGAGTGCCTCGGCATCCAGCTGAGCTGGCGCAAAACGCACCATGTCAACAATCGGCGTGGTCGCCGCGTAATGCTGGAGTTTGGCTTTGTCGCCCACCAGCGGCAGCAGGGATTCGCTGCGCGTCAGAGTGGCGTAATTCTCAACGATGTTCGCCGTGTTGACCGTCAGCTCGAAATGCCACTGGAGCGCTTCGGAGAGCGGCAGGGTTTTGCCGTCATGGGTGACGGTTTCGGTGCCTTTCAGCCACAGCAGCTCTACCAGCTCTTTCACAAGCTTTGGATCGTTCTGATACCAGACGCCGAGCGCATCGCCCGGCTGATAGCGTAAACCGGAATCCCCGAGATCGATTTCGATATGGCGAACGTCTTTTTCCGAGTTGCGACCGGTGATTTTCTGGTTCACCGACAGGCTCGCCGTCAGCGGCGCTTCTTTGGTGTACGGGCTGGTCAGCACTTCGTTGACCACGCCCGACGCGGTCACCGCGGCCTGCGCGGCGGACTCCGTCGGGACGCGCGCTTTCAGCACCTCAACGATGCGTGCGCGCCACTCGGCAGCGGCGGGCTGATATTCCACGTCAGCATCCACGCGATCGAGCAGGCGCTCTGCGCCCAGCTCCGCCAGTTTGCTGTCGAAGTCTTTGCCGGACTGGCAGAAGAATTCATAGGAAGTATCGCCGAGGCCAAAGACCGCAAACGCGGTGCCGTCGAGTTTTGGCGCTTTTTTCGAGAACAGGAATTTATGCAGCGCAACCGCTTCTTCCGCCGGTTCGCCCTCGCCCTGCGTGGAGGCCACCACGACCACCAGTTTTTCTGACGCGATTTGTTTGAATTTATAATCCCCGGCGTTGACCAGGTTCACGTTCAGTTTGGCGGCCAGCAGGTCGTCGCGCAGCGCTTCTGCCACGCGGCGGGCGTTGCCCGTTTGCGACGCAGAAATCAGCGTAATCGCCGGGATTTCAACGGCAGCAGGCGCTGCGGTGACAACAGCCCCAGGCTGTTGATTAAGCATTCCCCAGAAATAACCGGAGACCCAGGCGAGCTGGGTGGGTGACAAATCAGTGGTGGCCGCCTGAAGGCGCGCCAGTTGCTCCGGGTTCAGGGGAAGCAAATTCGAAGGTGGGGCCTGTGTTGTCATGCGTTGTTATGTTCCAGTAGCAAAGCGGAATTTATGCAAAAAGACCAAACTAGAGATAAGGTTAACGGCGGGAATAATAACAATTAAAGAAGGGATGGAAATAATAAATAACCAAAAGAACTAACCGCTTTTAGTCATGGTTCTTAACATTAAAACCGATAAAGCAACCTGTTGAATTAGCTGGCTTTTATAGTCACAAAGGATGAGAAAAGCTCGCATCCGGGACAAGGGCCGTTTTAGTTAATGCGAAAAAAGGGTCTTTCCGGTACTATGCGGCGGTTTTTTCCGCATTCGCATTACTGAGAGCACATCATGTCCACCACACTGTTTAAAGATTTCATCTTCGAAGCCGCCCACCACCTGCCGCATGTTCCAGAAGGACACAAATGCGGCCGTCTGCACGGACACTCGTTCATGGTGCGTCTTGAAATTACCGGTGAAGTCGATCCGCACACGGGCTGGATCATGGACTTCTCCGAGCTGAAAGCCGCTTTCAAGCCGACCTACGACCGACTCGATCACTATTATCTGAATGATATTCCCGGCCTTGAAAATCCGACCAGCGAAGTGCTGGCGAAATGGATCTGGGATCAGATGAAACCTCTGGTTCCGCTGCTGAGCAGCGTGATGATCAAAGAGACCTGCACGGCCGGCTGCGTTTATCGCGGCGAGTGATTTTTGCCTTTGAGGCAGCGGTCAAACTCCCTTTAATTTCGCTATGTTAGGGTTGTGCGTTCTCAGGAAAAGGAGCGCAAGGTGGCGGACGATTTTGACCTTATTATCATTGGCGCAGGGATTGCCGGTTCGACCTGCGCTCTGCTCAGTGCCCGCGCCGGATTGTCCGTTCTGCTCATCGAGCGCGGCGAACAGCCCGGCAGCAAAAACCTCTCTGGCGGCAGGCTTTACGGTTACGCCCTCGCCGATATTCTCCCCGATTTTCACACTCATGCGCCCTTAGAGCGGCGTATTACCCGCGAGCATTTCTCTCTGTTAACCGCTGATGGGGCGACGACCCTGTGCGCGCAAAACCCGGCGAGCCCGTCGTGGAGCCTGCTCCGCGCCCGGTTCGATCCCTGGCTGGCCGCGCAGGCGGAAGCCGCGGGCGCTCAATTGCTGTGTGGCGTGACTGTCGATGCGTTGCACCGCGAACAGGGCCGCATTACGGGCGTGATGTGCGAGGGAGAGTTGCTGAGCGCGCGCGTCGTGGTGCTGGCCGAAGGGGCAAACACCCTGCTCGCCGAGCAGCAAAATCTGGTTTCTCGCCCGTCGATGGAGCAGATGGCGCTGGGCATTAAAGAGACGCTCGCCCTTGACCCCGCGCGCATTCAGGACCGTTTCCATCTGGAAGAGAACGACGGCGCGGCCTGGTTGTTCAGCGGGCAAATCTGCGGCACTAAACCCGCCGGAGCGTTCCTCTACACCAATCAGCACTCCCTTTCGCTGGGGATTGTCGCGCCGCTGGCGTCCCTGCGAAACGGCCCTGGCTCCGCCTCCTCTCTGCTGGCAAAACTGAAACATCACCCGACGCTGCGCCCGTTAATTCGCGACGCCGAACCCCTGGAATATGCCGCCCATCTTGTGCCGGAAGGCGGTCTGAATTCGGTGCCCCTGCAGCGCGCCGGTGAGGGCTGGCTACTGATTGGCGATGCCCTGCGCACCTGCATCAATACCGGCGTGACGGTCCGGGGGATGGACACCGCGATGCTAAGCGCCCAGGCCGCCGCGCAGGCGCTCATCGGCCATTTCCACGCGCCTGAAAAACCACTGCAAACGCTGTTTGACCGCGAGCTGGAACGCAGCGCGCTCTGGCATCAGCTCCAGCGCTACCGCGATGTTCCTGCCCTGCTGCAGCGGGAGAGTTTTTATCACCAGTGGCCGGAATTCAGCCGTGCCGTGATGCGCGATTTAACGCGCGCAGGAGCCGACGCTAATCCGCCCCTGTGGCGCATCCTGTTGCGTCATACGCGCCGCTTCGGCGTTGCGCGGATGGGCGCTGATATTCTGAGGAGTCTGCGATGTCTGTAAACGAAAGTCTGGTGCACAATTGCTACCATCCCGCCACAGAACCCCACATTCAGCTGCGAGAAAACCTCCGCGACGAGCAGATTTTACTCCTGCAAAAGATCTGCCCTGCAGGGTTGTTTACGCCCGATTCTGCTGGCAGGGTAAATGTGCATTTTCAGGGCTGCCTGGAGTGCGGCTGCTGCCGACTTCTGGCGGGCAGCGACGCGCTAGCCGGGTGGCAGCATCCCCCTTCCGGCGCGGGGCTGACCCTGCGTTTTGGCTAAAAATAATAAGGATCAACGCGTGCCAATTCTTCACCTGCTCAGACAAAACCCGGTTATCGCGGCGGTTAAAGACAACGCCAGCCTGCAGCTGGCTATCGATTCAGAGTGCCAGTTTATTTCCGTGCTCTACGGCAATATCTGCACCATCACCGGGATCGTGCAAAAGATCAAACAGGCCGGGAAAATGGCCTTTATCCATGTCGATTTACTGGAAGGGGCGTCGAATAAAGAGATCGTGATTCAGTTTCTCAAGCTGGTGACCCAGGCCGACGGGATCATCAGCACCAAGCCGAACATGCTGAAAGCCGCCCGCGCCGAGGGCTTTTTCTGCATTCACCGCCTGTTTATCGTCGACTCGATTTCGTTTCATAACATCGATAAGCAGGTGGCGCAGTCCAACGCCGACTGCATCGAAATCCTGCCGGGCTGTATGCCGAAGGTGCTGAACTGGGTCACGGAAAAAGTGCGCCAGCCGCTGATTGCGGGCGGTCTGGTGTGCGATGAAGAGGACGCCCGCAACGCGATCGCCGCCGGCGTGCTGGCGCTCTCCACCACCAATACCGACGTCTGGACGCTGGCAAAAGATCTGAATTAAACCCGGCACGCCACCAGCGCCTGAAGCACTTCCTGCGCATCTCCCACCACACCCACGTCCGCCGCGGCAAACACGGCGGCGTCTCGATCCTGATTGATCGCCACAATAAACCGACTTTGCGCCACGCCCGCCATAAACGCCGACGCGCCGGACGCGCCCGCGATCAGGCACACCTCGGGTGCGACGCTTTGTCCGGAGATCCCGAGCATTCGTTGTTCATCGCAGCCGCCCGCCATCACTCTTTGCCGGGTGAAGGCGGGCTCAGCGTCGAGTGCAGCGGCGAGTTGTTCAAAAATCTCACCCGTCGCTCCCTGCCCCGTCGCCAGTACAACGCGCGCGGACTGCAACGGATGCGCGGATTTGGTGAGGATTTCAGGCTCCGGTAATCCGCCAGAAATCTCAATCGGCACCATCTCTGTGGTGGGAATATCCGTCGGGAACACAGCATTAAGGCGAGGAAGATTCGCCGCCAGCGACAGGCAAATCGGGCGACGTTCAGGCCGCAGCGTGGCCGTCAGGGCGCTGCCGTAAACGGCTTTGGTGACGGTGTGCGTCTCGTTGTTCCAGCTCTGGACCTGGCAAATTGCGCTTCCGTGCAGACGCCACGCCAGCCGGGTGGCCAGTTCGTCGCCTGCCGCTGAGGAGGGAAACAGCACCATCTCCGGCGAATCGGTGATAAACGCCGCTTCCAGCGCGGGCAGCTGCGCCTCTGTGTTTCCTCCGTTTACGCGCCAGCAACACTGCGGGTGAAGTTGATGAGCGGCCAGAAAATCCGCCATCGGGCCTTCGTCTTCGGGTTTGAGTATCACCATCGCGATCTTCATGGCTTCATCCTCTGCGCCAGGTAATCATTCCACAGACGCTGCGCGGCCTGCGGGGCGGGTTCGTCGATGATGATCCCGCTGCGGCGAGGGAGGTGGCGCGCGAGACTGAGGCAGGAGATTGTTGCTGCCGCCACCTCGCATGGCCGCTGTTCGATCTCCGCTTTCGCCGCCGCCAGCCGCGCCCGCATGCCCGGCACCCGCAGCGCCATCTGCCCGTGATTCTGCACTCTCAGCACTGCTGGCTGATGCACCGACCACCGGCTGCGCTGGTGCAAATCCTCACACTCGACGATAAAGCCCTCTCCGTCCACGTTCAATCCGCATACGGAAGACAAACAGGGCCAGCCGAGCATCTCCGCCAGCAGCCAGCCGGTTTGTCCGTTCTGACCTTCGCTGCTTTGCGTGCCCAGCAGCACCAGACCCGCGTTCTGTTCCCGAACCTGTTCCGCCAGCTGCTGCGCCACAAACGCGGGGGAAAAGCGGAGCTCCTCCTCGCAGGTCAGCAACGTCCGGCGGGAAAACCCCAGCGCCGCCAGATGGCGCAGCATCGGCAGCGCGCGGTCGTCGCCAATCGTCACTGCGCTGAGTTCCAGTGCAGGATTAACGTCGCGCGCCAGCAGCATCAGCTCCGCCGCGCCCTGCTCGTCATTGCCCATGAGCGAGCGCATCAGCGTGCGATCCGGGCCCGTTCCACTGCGGGCCGCCGCCTGCCAGTCGGCCTCTGACAGCATCGACAGATCCGGCTCGGCCTTAAATGCCAACAGAATGTTCATTCACCTTTCCCAGCGGCTTTGGCGGCAGCTCGGCCGCCTCCACCAGCGATAGATTTTTGGTTTCCGGCGCCCACAGGAGCGACACCAGCAGCCCGACCAGCAGGACCGCGACCAGCATCAGCAGCGTGTTGCGCATTCCCCAGGAGAGCAGCGCCATCGGCAGCAGCCCGGTGGCGATCGCCGCGCCGAGTCGGCTCATGGCGGTGGCGAAACCCACGCCCAGGGAGCGAATGTCGGTCGGGAAACTCTCAGCGGGCAGAATTCCGACCAGGTTGCTCGCCGCCGAAATCGCGGTGCTGAACAGCACGAACAGCAGCAGGATCAGAGTGCTGTTGCTGGCGGGTGTGAAGGCCAGCGCCGTGAGCGTCAGCGCCAGCAGCAGAAAGCTGCTGATGAGAAACTGGCGTCGGGAGAGCGACCAGGTGAGCACCAGCCCGAGCAGCGCGCCGACAATCAGCAGGCTGTTGAGGATCAGGCTCGCGGTCAGGGCATCTTCCAGACCAATCGTCCCGGCGATGGTCGGCAGCCAGGTGTAAATCACAAACCACGGCACCACCAGACAGATAAAGAACAGGCTGTTAAACGCCGTGCGCCGCCAGTAGCGGGCGGAAAACAGCGTGCGGATATGGCGGGTGGTGACGCTGGCAATTTCATCGCCGGGCAGCACATTCGCCCCCAGAAAGCGCCGCACCACCGCGTGCGCTTCGCCGATCCGCCCCTGGCGCATCAGCCAGCGGGGCGATTCCGGCGTGCCCATCCGCAACAGGGTGATCGCCAGCGCCGGGAAGGCGGCGGAGGCCAGCAGCCAGCGCCAGGTTTCGGGTTCACTGTTGATCCACAGATGCCCCGCCACGCTCGCCAGCACGTAGCCGATGGTCCAGACCACGCTGAACGCGCCGAGCAGCATGCCGCGATAGCGTTTGGGGGAAAATTCCGCCAGCAGCGTGTGGCCCACGGAGTAGTCGCCGCCGAGGCCAAAACCGATTAAGACGCGCAGAAAAATCAGCTGTTCCGGCGAGGTGACAAAAAACTGCAGAAAGGAGGCCAGGGTGATCAGCAGAAAGCTGAAGGTGAAGATGCGCTGGCGGCCAATGTGATCGGAGATCCAGCCCAGAATCAGGCTGCCGAGAAACAGACCAAACAGCGCCGAGCCGCCGACCATCCCCTCCTGCATCGCCGTCAGGTTCATCTGTGACTGGAGCGGAATAATCGCGTAGCCGATGACGCCGAGCACGTAGCCGTCGGTCAGATGGGCACCAAAAGTGAGACCGGCAATACGCCAGTGAAAGCGGGTTAGCGGCAGATCGTCCATTCGTACGGGTGACGCGCTCATGGCTCCCCCTTCAGGAAAAAGGACGGCTTCCCCGAGGAGAAGCCGTAGCAGTGATTATTTTTCAATCGGATAGATGGTTCCGGTATTCATAATGCCATTCGGATCGAACTGTTTTTTCAGCCCTTCCAGCAGCGCCCAGGCGGTGCCGTGCTCCGCTTTCGCCCAGTGCACGCGGTGCTTACCGATACCGTGGTGGTGCACCATCGAACCGCCGAGGGCGATCGTCTCTTCGCAGATGATTTTGTTCAGCGGGTTGTGGTACTTGTCGATCTCCTCTTCCGGCTTACAGTCCACCACGTTGTAGTCGTAGACGAAGTACATGTTGGTGCCATTGATGTAGCTGTGGGAGGAGTGGCCGCCGAGCATGGTGATGTCGTCCGCGTGCGGGAATTCAGTGCGGATACGGTGGATCACGCGCTCGTAAATCTGGTTGATGCAGCTCCAGTCACCGGACACTTCGGTGGTGAAGCCCATGTTGCCGGTTTTGAGGATCTGCACGCGCTCGGCAGCCACTTTTTCCGGGCCCCAGTTGAGGTTGTTGAACCAGTTTTCGATCAGCTTGCTGTCCACGCGGGTGCACTGCGGGTAGCGCGCCACAATCTCGGCGATCCCTTCCCCGGTGGCGCGCGCCATGCGCGGATTGCCTTCGGCCATAAAGATCATCACGCATTTGCCTTCAGCAAAATGGGTGAAGTGCTGCGTTCCGTCTTCGGCGTCGTACAGGCGGGCAATCGACGGACGATAGCCTTCGACCATCACTTCGCGCAGGATCTCAAAGCCGGTTTTCATCTCGTCGAGAATGTAGCCATAGTAGAGATTGTTTTCCGGGGTGAATTTGAAAATTTTCACTGTCACTTCAGTGATGTAGCACAGCGCCCCTTCGTTGCCGATGATGATATGACGGATGTCAGGCCCGGCGGCACGACGCGGCACGTTCTTGATGCGGGTAATGGTGCCGTTCGGCAGCACCGCTTCCAGCCCGACCACCATATCTTCGATCGCGCCATAAAGAGTGGAAAACTGGCCGATACTGCGCGTCGCCACGAGCCCGCCCATCTGCGCCAGCGGTTTGGACTGCGGGGAATGGCCGGTGGTGTAGCCTTTGGCGCGCAGCGCGTTTTCCAGCACTTCCAGCGGGACGCCGCACTGGGCGGTGGCCTGCATGTTTTCGATATCAATATCGATAATTTTGTTCATCCCGGAGCCGTCGAGCACCAGCGAGTTTTTCACCACCGTTTCCAGCCCGCCTTCCGTTGCGGAAGCTCCCGTACGCGGTACGCCGTTGATTTTGTGCTGATTCATAAATGCCAGCACGTCGGAAACCTGCTGCGTCGAGCCAAGTTTCACCACCGCCGCGGGCAGAGGCAGGGTAAACACGCCGTGAATATCGGCATATTTTCGAAAGCGGTCGACGCTGTTTTTCTTCAGTACGTTTTCATCGGTCACCACGCGCTCGGGACCGACAATTTCTTTTACCTGTTCAACAATTGCTTCGCGGGATAAAGACATAATAATTCCTTTCTGATTTAACGGTAATAAACAGAAACCACCGGATTAAGCGGAAAATGATTAACGGACTAAATAGCCGCCATCGACAACTAATAAATGACCATTGACATAATCAGACGCACGACTGGAGAGATAAACCATCGCCCCCATTAAATCCTGAGTATCGCCCCAGCGATTCGCCGGAATATGATCCAGTACGCGCTGATTGGTTTCAGGATTACTGCGGGTAGCGGTGGTAATTTCCGTGGCGTAATATCCCGGCGCAATGCCGTTGACCTGAATATTATATTGCCCGAGTTCGTCACAATAGGCTTTGGTGAATCCAGCGAGGGCATGTTTTGTCGCCGAATAGGCCGGGGACCACTGGCCGCCTAAATAAGAGAACAGCGAACAAATATTAATGATTTTTCCGCTCTGCTGCGGGATCATAATTTTCGCCGCTTCATGGCTTAATTCAAATGCCGCCGTCAGGTTGACGTCGATCATCGGGTCCCAGTCAGCACGACCAAAATCCAGCACTTTATTCAGCTTACAGATCCCGGCGTTGTTAACCAGAATATCGACGGTGCCAAAACGCTCGCAGCAGGCGGCGATAATCTTGCGCGGCGCGCCGTCGCCGGTGATGTCCACCTGCATAAATTCGACTTCCACGCCCTGCTGCTCAATCAGCTCGCGGGTTTCGCCGTTGTCTTTGATAAAGCTCGGGATAAACAGGTTGGCTCCCGCTTTTGCCAGCGCCATGGCGAACGCCTGGCCCAGGCCGCTGTTGCCCCCGGTGACGATCGCCGTTTTTCCCTTCAGGGAGAAGAAATCCATAGAAAATGCGTTAAGCGACTCGATAGACATAATGTGGCTCCACAATCCTTTAGGCAAAAAAAAAGAAAGGCAACTTCCCCCGGTAAGAGGGAAGTCACCTTTCTCATGTTCTCTGGTAACTGTGGATAATTTGTAGCATAGCCAGGTAGAGTCTAATGTGATGGAAATCACAGAGCCGTGTTTCAGCCCCATGAAATAACAAATGGTCAGAAGCGTGATTATTCTCACACTCAAACACCGTCACGCATGTTATTTGTAGTGTAATTACTAGAGACCAAGAGAAAAGTAATCCTCCTGAAAAGGCGGTTTACTTTTCTCTTTTTTTTGTTTGTTTTTTACCCTATTAACCTGCACCACTAACGTGAGAGATCCCTATGCAACATTCACCCTGGCGTCGCTGGATTACCCTCGCCATTATTAGTTTTAGCGGTGGCGTGAGTTTTGATCTCGCCTATTTGCGCTATATCTATCAAATCCCGATGGCAAAATTTATGGGATTTAGCAATACCGAAATAGGGTTAATCATGAGTACTTTCGGAATAACCGCAATTATTCTCTACGCGCCGAGTGGGGTTATTGCCGATAAATTTTCGCACCGCAAGATGATTACCTCCGCGATGATCATTACCGGCCTGCTAGGATTTATCATGGCCACCTATCCCCCGCTGTGGGTGATGCTGCTGATTCAGGTGGCGTTCGCCATCACCACTATTTTGATGCTTTGGTCGGTATCCATCAAAGCCGCGTCAATGCTCGGCGACAGCAGCGAGCAGGGTAAGATCATGGGCTGGATGGAAGGGCTGCGTGGCGTGGGGGTAATGTCGCTGGCGGTGTTTACCATGTGGGCCTTTTCGCGCTTTGCGCCGGACGACGCTAACAGCCTGAAAACGGTGATCATGATCTACAGCGTGGTCTACATTCTGCTCGGGATCTTGTGCTGGTTCTTTGTCGCCGACGGGACGAGCCAGAACGCGCCCGGCGCGGTGGCAGACAAGAAAACCTTTCAGCTCAGCGACATTCTTTCGGTTCTGCGCATCAGCACCACCTGGTACTGCAGCCTGATTATTTTCGGGGTGTACACGATCTACGCCATCCTCAGCTACTCCACCAACTATCTGACGGAAATGTACGGTATGTCGCTGGTGGCGGCGAGCTACATGGGGATCGTGATCAATAAAATCTTCCGCGCCTTCTGCGGCCCGCTCGGCGGGATCATCACCACCTACAGCCGGGTGAAATCCCCGACGCGGGTGATTCAGATCTTGTCTGTGGTCAGTGCGCTGACGCTGGCGGCGCTGCTCGCCACCAACAGCCAACCGCAGTCCGTCGCCATCGGGATTGGCCTGATTCTGCTGCTGGCCTTTACCTGCTACGCCTCTCGTGGGCTCTATTTTGCCTGCCCCGGCGAGGCGCGTACGCCGACCTTTATCATGGGCACCACCGTCGGGATCTGCTCGGTGATCGGCTTTCTGCCGGATGTCTTTGTTTACCCTATCGTCGGCCACTGGCAGGATACGCTGCCTGCCGCCGAAGCCTATCGCAATATGTGGATGATGGGACTGTGCGCCGTGTGCATGGTGATCGTCTTTACGTTCCTGCTGTTTCGGAAAATCAAAGGAGAAGAGCAATGTCGAAGCATTACATCATTGGAATAGATGGCGGGAGTCAGAGTACCAAAGTGGTGATGTACGACCTCAAGGGAAACGTGGTGTGCGAAGGCAAGGGGCTGTTGCAGCCGATGCACACGCCCGATGCCGACACGGTGGAACATCCCGACGACGATCTCTGGACTTCCCTGTGCGCTGCGGGAAAAGATCTGATGCGCCAGTTCGGCGGCAAGCCGGAGGAGATTGTCGGGATTGGTCTCGGGTCGATCCGCTGCTGTCGCGCTCTGCTCAAAGCCGACGGCACGCCCGCTGCGCCGCTCATCAGCTGGCAGGACGCGCGCGTGACGCGCCCGTATGAACATACGCAGAAAGACGTGGCTTACGTCACCTCGTTTTCGGGTTATCTCTCGCACCGTCTGACGGGCGAGCGCAAAGACAACATCGCCAACTACTTCGGTCAGTGGCCGGTGGATTACAAAACCTGGGACTGGAGCGAGGACGAGGCGGTCTTTACGAAATTCAACATCCCACGCGAGATGCTGTTTGACGTGCAGATGCCCGGCACGGTGCTGGGCCATATCACCCCGGAGGCCGCAAAAGCGACAGGTTTCCCGCAGGGTCTGCCGGTGGTGTGCAGTACCAGCGACAAAGCGGTCGAAGCGCTGGGTGCCGGTCTGCTCGACGATGAAACGGCGGTGATTTCGCTTGGCACCTATATCGCGCTGATGATGAACGGCACCACGCTGCCAAAAGATCCGCAGGCCTACTGGCCGATTATGTCGTCGATTCCTGAAACTCTGCTGTACGAGGGTTATGGCATTCGCAAAGGGATGTGGACGGTGAGCTGGCTGCGCGACATGCTCGGCGAATCTCTGATTCAGGATGCCAAATCCCAGGGCGTCTCACCGGAAGATTATCTCAATCAGAAAGCCAGCCACGTACCGCCGGGCTGCGACGGCCTGATGACCGTCCTCGACTGGCTGACCAACCCGTGGGAGCCGTATAAGCGTGGGATCATGATTGGCTTTAACGCCACCATGGATTACGCGTGGATCTACCGCTCGATTCTGGAGAGCATCGCCCTGACGCTGAAGAACAACTACGACAACATGTGCGCTGAAAGGCAGCACGTGGCGAAGCGGCTGATCATCACCGGCGGCGGCTCGAACAGCGATCTGTTTATGCAGATTTTCGCCGACGTGTTTAACCTGCCGACGCAGCGCAATGCGATCAACGGCTGCGCCAGCTTAGGTTCGGCCATTAATGCGGCGGTCGGGCTGGGTGTGTATCCCTCTTATCAGCAGGCGGTGGAGAAGATGGTGCGGGTTAAAGATGTGTTTACGCCGGTCGCGGCCCATGCGGCACGCTATGAGGCGATGAACAAAGGGATCTTCAGGGAGCTCACTCAGCACACGGACCCGATTTTGAAAAAATCGTACGCGGTTTTCCATGGGGATTTGAACGAGGTGGAGGCGATTCAGAGCTGGTCGAACGCGTAGATTTTTTTGCCGGGTGGGTGCGGTCTGATGCCCTCACCCCTGCCCTTATGTCTTGATCTTCTCCGCTTCTGCGGAGAAGATCCCCGACTGATCATCGGGAGGTTACCGGTGAGCATCACCCGGCCCTGGTGCCACTGAGCCCGTGGGAGAGATTATGCCCCGGTAACC
>NZ_JASSOT010000026.1 GCF_030238365.1 Lelliottia wanjuensis
CTGCGGTAGCCATAACGCCCTTTGTGATAGTGGTAAATCTCTCTGATTTTGTCTTTCAGCCCGGCATGCCTGTCCACTCGCTTCAGCGCATTTATATTGTGATACCACGTACTGCGGGACATGCCCGCTGCACGCAGAAGATCACTGAGCGCATACTTCAGCCTTAGCTCACTGATTATTGCGGCTTTCTGCCGTTTTTCTCGCTTTGAACTAAGGCCTTCAGCTTTTTTAGGTAGGCATTCTCTGCGCGCAGGTAACGAAGTTCAGCCCGCAACTCTTCGGGAGATAACTTTTCCAGCGCCGCATCGGTAAGTGGAGGTGTTTTTTTGGGTTTTGTCATGTCCTTGCTCCGGCCAGGTTTTATGCTCAGAAGTCCTTTTTCACCTGCGTCTTTGTAGACATTCACCCAGTGCCGGACAACGGTTTCAGTGGAGATATTAAACCGTGCGGCAGCTTCGCGCATCGAAAGTTCTTCAGCGAGAACAGTGCGTACGACAGCAATCCGGAACGCCGGAGAATGGCGGTCATTTTTCCAGGTAATGCCATCAATACCGTGGAGTTGCCAGGCTCTTACCCAGCGTCGCACTGATGTTCTTTCAACCCCAAAACGTTCAGCGGTACGATGTGTTCCATCTTTTCCGGCAAGGTAGTGATTGACGACAGCTAATCTGGTTTCGAGGGAATATTTTGGCTTTGCCATAAAAAACTGCACCTTAATCAGTTG
>NZ_JASSOT010000027.1 GCF_030238365.1 Lelliottia wanjuensis
AGAAGGGCAATACGGGGAACGATCGTCAGCGCGTAATGGGTGTCATCATTCGAGGTGGACACGCGGCGAAAGGACGCCACTACGCCAAAAACCGTCCGCACCGGCAGCGCCGGTGTCCCGTCAAACATCGGGGTCTGGAAGGTAAATGACGCCGGTTTGAGCAGTAACGACTCACAGGCGATATCTTTAGAGGAGCAGGTAACCGCCACGTCATAGCGCCATGGCTGGCTGAGTGATTCAACGGCGTTGTAACGCAGAACATCAAGGAAATCACTGCATTCATGCACATCTACCCGGTAACGAGACTGCCCTGACAGCTGTTGCACCGCGTCGGTTGCCTTCCTGATAAGTGTTCCACTCATGACGCCTCTCCTTCTGCCTGTTCATCAAATTCCAGCACAATGCCCTGTTCGTCATCCCAGGTCAGCTGTAGTGAGGACGGTTTTTGTTTCGCCGCCATATGGCTTAACAACTGTTGACTCAGAACCGGCAGGATCTGCTGGTTAAGCAGACTGTCTACGTTGCGGGCTCCGGTATCCGGCAGCAGACATGCAGCCGTCAGGGTGTCGATGAGACTTTCGCCGATGTGAGTGGAGATGCCGTAGTGACGTTGCAGACGCGTGCTCACCTGTGCCAGCTTCATGCCTACGATGGTGCGCATCGCATCCATAGCCAGTGGGCGGTATATC
>NZ_JASSOT010000028.1 GCF_030238365.1 Lelliottia wanjuensis
TGGTATGCGGTGACAGGCTGGATGCGCTGTTTCAGGGGAGTCCTCTGCGTAAAACAGCTCAGGGCTGGTGGCTCCGGGCCGATGACGTCAGCCGGTTAACGGATGTTGTCCGCAACATACAGACGCAATTCCCACGCCAGGTTGGTCAGCTTTCGGTGATGTACCGCTGCCTGCCAGACAATCATCAGGATGAAGCGGTTCTGCGCTCCACACTGAAGACGCTGCGGCAACAGAGTAAACAGATAAAATCCCTGACGGGTTTTACACTGCCGGTGGTGGTGAGTGCCGAATTCTCCGGACCTGAGACACCGTGGATAATTGTTCGGGGTGACAAGCCGATTGTGTGTCCGGCAAATGATTCGCCGCAGGCTTTCATCGACTGGCAGCAGACTGATGACAATATTACGGCGCTGCCCGCGATCAGTCAGGCATTTTCATTTATCTGTAAAACCCTGACTGATGAGCTTGAGAAACCTGATCGGTTAACGCCCCCTGAACGAGCATTTTCCGTGGTAATGCGCCTCGGTACCGTCCTTCCCGAAACACAGTCAGTCTGGGCCGACTGGCTATATTCCCGCACCTGTTTGCAGTTTTCCCGAAAACCAGGGCAGACAGATCCGGCAAGTCTGTTTCCGGATGCGGTTCTGCCGCTGCTGGCTCCTTTTGCATCGACTGTGCAGGGGGGCC
>NZ_JASSOT010000030.1 GCF_030238365.1 Lelliottia wanjuensis
TTGAACGCCGCTTCCAGATGGTTAAGGTTGATGAGCCTGATGATGATACGGCCTGCCTGATGCTGCGTGGCCTCAAATCCCGCTATGCCGAACACCACGGAGTGCATATTACCGGCGAGGCCGTCCGCGCAGCAGTGACACTTTCCCGTCGCTATCTGACCGGTCGCCAGTTACCTGATAAAGCGGTGGACTTACTGGATACCGCAGCGGCCCGGGTACGGATGAGCCTGGATACGCTGCCTGAACAACTGACCCGGTTGCAGGCGCAACTGACTGCGCTTGCCATGGAGCAGCAGGAGTTACTGGAAGATATTTCCCTGGGTAACACCATTGATGCCAGCCGCCTGCCGCAGATCGAACAACTGACTCAGGATCTCAACCAGCAGAAAGCTGCCCTTCAGTCACAGTATGAAATCGAAAAGCAGCTCACCGACTCGCTGAAAGCCTGCCGGAAAGACATCAGCCGCCAGAAGGAGATTTCCGGCTTCCAGCAGGAGCTCTCCCAAATTCAGAATAACAGTCCATTACTGGGTCTGGATGTTGATGTCCGCACCGTTGCGACCGTTATCGCCGACTGGACAGGTGTTCCCCTCTCGTCGCTGATGAAAGATGAGCAAACCGAATTACTGACGCTGGAAGAACAACTGGCAACCC
>NZ_JASSOT010000031.1 GCF_030238365.1 Lelliottia wanjuensis
CAGAAACAACGCTCACAAAGACACTCACCCGGGCGCTGCTCTGGGCGAAGACCAGACCCGATGAACTCAAAGGAAGCTGGATCTCCGGTCCTACATTGACCTCCGGAAGCGGCTGGAATAATGCCTGCGAGCAGAGCGGGGTGGCATTTAGTCTTTCTGAGGACAACTTCAGTATCGATCCAGTGCTGGGATACACAGGCCATGCGGCTCCATGGCTGGCTATCACGCTTGCCAATGCTGACGTTGAACAACGCGGGCCGCAGGTTATCGCCGCACAACCCGCCGCTGACAAGGACGACATCTGGGTTGCCGTCATCACCAAAGAAGAAGTTCGCAAGGAATCGCCTAAGAATGTCTAAGGTAAAAGTAAAAACACTCATCGGCTCCGTTGTGACTGTCGCCTTTTTCCTGACAGTCATCGTGGCATTTTTGTTTTATGCCTTTCCGGAAAATGTGGCCTCTGCCACCGGCTTCGGGCCGTATGATGGCCAACGGATACTCACATTCTGCGCCATACTGGTTGCCGCGATATTTTTACTCGGCTGGCTGATAGAAAAGGCTTTCGACCACGCGGGTAAATCCGGGTTGTATTTCCAGTGGGGGCAGAAAAAGGCTGAGAGTGCCGCTCCGTTG
>NZ_JASSOT010000032.1 GCF_030238365.1 Lelliottia wanjuensis
CTGGAGGGAAGCAGAGAGCTCTGGTCGGGTGCGAACTGAACGAGGCTGTGCATCCAGCCAGCTCAGAAGAGACTGCCAGACGGCATCCATATCCCATTCATAGCGCCGGGCAAGAACGGTCAGGTCACCTTCCCCCTGCTCCAGCAGTTTCAGCAGCCAGTGCTCAGGCGTGATTTCTGCATGCGCACGGGTCTGACATAAAGAAGCCGCTCCCTCCAGCGCTTTGGCGCAATAAGGGTTAAGTCGTCGTAGCAGGACTGCTGAATGATGTTCCATGTCGTTCCCTCTTGCTTGTTCAGGCACGCTACCGCCCCTGGCCGTCAACCGATGCCCATAAGGTTCATGCCGATAAATTGTGAGACTGCTCTGCAAAGCGTCCGTCTGACAGGCGCTGTGCGGAGCAAAACAAAAAGGCGGACAGAAGGGATCTGCCCGCCAGAGTCTTATGCTGTGGTGCGTTCGTTCCAGGAATCGGAATGAATGATGTTGCCGTCTTTGTAGGTCCAGGTGATTTTTTCGTAGCGCAGCTCGATCTGCTCAAGATGGTTATGCTTCTCGAAAGAAGGATCCTTGATGTCGTGCATTTTCGGCGCAACTTTAACCAG
>NZ_JASSOT010000033.1 GCF_030238365.1 Lelliottia wanjuensis
GGTTAAGGACATTCCGCCTCGTGCTGGGTGGGCGGCATCTAGTGTGGCATTAAAAGATAAGCGTGACCCTCTCGGAAATGGCGGTGTTGCTCGTGTTTTATGGGAAATAAGGAGTCATCAAAATGACCAATAACAAACTAACAAACAACCAATGCGGAATTTGCGCAGATTGCACACCACAAATTAACGGCGGTTCCGGGTTTAATAATTGCGCTGAGGCCCACGCAGCGCAGACAGCAGGGGATAAAGCGGCAATGAATAACAAACTAACAGGATTGCGTTACGGACATAACGCGCAATACCTCTTGAGTGAGCTGGCGTCCTACGACGCAGACGATATCGACGGTGATGAATTTGAGGTGTACGGCGAAGATAGCAACGGCAGAGAAGGTAGCGCGACTATCAGTATCACAGAGCTTGCGGCAGATGCTGCAAAGCTGCTGGCCGCGAAAGACGCAGAGCTTCAGGAATACCGGAACGCGCAACAGCATCCTGCTGCAACACTCTATAACGGAAGCGGGAGAGTAAGCGTGATGATGGTAAGCGATTTACCAGCCGGTGAGGTGGATGTTTACACTACCCCGCAGCCAGTTCCAG
>NZ_JASSOT010000034.1 GCF_030238365.1 Lelliottia wanjuensis
ACAGACAGCCAGGATGTTGGCTTAGAAGCAGCCATCATTTAAAGAAAGCGTAATAGCTCACTGGTCGAGTCGGCCTGCGCGGAAGATGTAACGGGGCTAAACCATGCACCGAAGCTGCGGCAGCGACACTATGTGTTGTTGGGTAGGGGAGCGTTCTGTAAGCCGTTGAAGGTGTCCTGTGAGGGGTGCTGGAGGTATCAGAAGTGCGAATGCTGACATAAGTAACGATAAAGCGGGTGAAAAGCCCGCTCGCCGGAAGACCAAGGGTTCCTGTCCAACGTTAATCGGGGCAGGGTGAGTCGACCCCTAAGGCGAGGCCGAAAGGCGTAGTCGATGGGAAACAGGTTAATATTCCTGTACTCGGTGTTACTGCGAAGGGGGGACGGAGAAGGCTATGTTAGCCGGGCGACGGTTGTCCCGGTTTAAGCATGTAGGCGGAAGGTTTAGGTAAATCCGGACCTTTATTAACGCTGAGGTGTGATGACGAGGCACTACGGTGCTGAAGTAACAAATGCCCTGCTTCCAGGAAAAGCCTCTAAGCATCAGGTAACATCAAATCGTACCCCAAACCGACACAGGTGGTCAGGTAGA
>NZ_JASSOT010000035.1 GCF_030238365.1 Lelliottia wanjuensis
TGTTTGACGGGACACCGGCGCTGCCGGTGCGGACGGTTTTTGGCGTAGTGGCGTCCTTTCGCCGCGTGTCCACCTCGAATGATGACACCCATTACGCGCTGACGATCGTTCCCCGTATTGCCCTTCTGGACTATACGAAAGGGAGCGAGATCTATCTCAATCAGTCGGTTACAGAGGTGGTTGAACAGGTATTGCGTAAGCACGGTCTGGAAGGTCCTGATTTTGAGTTCCGTCTCTCCCGTGAGTATCCATCCCGTGAGCTCATCACCCAGTGGCGGGAAACCGACCTTGAGTTTATCCAGCGTCTGCTGGCAGAAGTGGGCATTTACTGGCGCTATGAAATGGACAGCCGTCTTGAACAGGATGTGGTTATTTTCCAGGACAGCCAGCAGCAGTATGAATTTGGTGTCACCCTGCCATTGCGTAATCAGGCCGGGATGAGTGACAGCGGGCAGGAGAGTATCTGGGATATTCAGGCTGGCTACAATGTCGTGAGCGGGAGTGTGGCCACCCGTGACTACAACTACCGTGAAGCACTGAAACCTCAGGACAGTTCCGAAAGCATTTTCAGCAAGGAAGGGATCACCA
>NZ_JASSOT010000062.1 GCF_030238365.1 Lelliottia wanjuensis
GCCAGCGTTCAATCTGAGCCATGATCAAACTCTTCAATTTAAGTTTGATGCTCGTGAATTAAACTTCGTAATGAATTACGTATGTTCACTCAGAGACTTTGGTATTCATTTAGCGTCTTGCGACGTTAGAATCCATGTCACTTTGAGTGCCCACACAGATTGTCTGATAAATTGTTAAAGAGCAGTGCAACGCGGCTTTCGCTCACCGTTGCGAGGTGGCGTATATTACGCTTTCCTCTTTCAGAGTCAACCCTGAATTTCAGGATTTTTTCTCTTCAACCGACCCGGTGGTTAGTGTGAAGTGATTCACATCTGCCGTGTCGATGGAGGCGCATTATAGGGGGCTTCCGAGGAATGACAAGCGGAAAAATACAATTTTATTTCAACCGCTCATATTTTCAACACAACGTCTATTTTTGCTGCTTTTTGATCGCTTTTGGCAGCTCTGCGAGGCTATTCAGTACCCAATCCGCGGCGCTTTCGGCTTCTGGGGTCACAGGCTTACCGGTGCGAACCAACACTTTAGTCCCTACGCCCGCTGCCGTTGCCGCCTGCATATCTTCCAGTTTGTCGCCCACCATATAAGAAGAAGCCATATCAATGTGCAGGAACTCCTGCGCAGAGATAAACATCCCCGGATGCGGTTTACGGCAATCACAGGTCTGGCGATACTCTTCGACCGTCCCTTGTGGGTGATGAGGACAATAGTAGATACCGTCCAGCTCGACGTCGCGATCGGCCAGCGACCAGTCCATCCACTCGGTCAACGTTTCGAATTGCGCTTCGGTAAATTTACCCCGGGCGATACCCGACTGATTGGTGACCACCACCAGCGCATAGCCCATCGCTTTAAGTTCGCGCATGGCATCAATAACGCCGTCGATGAATTCGAACTCATCAATCTCGTGAACGTAACCGTGATCGACATTAATGGTGCCGTCACGATCGAGAAAAATTGCGGGTACTGATTTTGCCACGGGCTTGCTCCTGAAAAAGGCATGTCCCGCTATTATCTCACGTTTCACCGCGCAAGAAAGTGCTCATCGCGCAGAGCGACATTGATTTAGACGTCTGGATGCCTTAACATCCATTTTGTTTACGGCTGAACCCCGTATCTGGCAGAACAAAATGCCACGGCTAACTTACATACGATAAAAATAATCTAATGATTAAACTTTCCAATATCACCAAAGTGTTCCAGCAAGGGACCCGAACCATTCAGGCGCTGAACAATGTCAGCCTGCACGTTCCGGCTGGACAGATTTATGGCGTCATTGGCGCATCGGGTGCCGGTAAAAGTACGCTCATCCGCTGCGTTAACCTGCTCGAGCGTCCGACCGAAGGCAGTGTCCAGGTCGGCGGCCAGGAGCTAACCAAACTTTCCGAAAAAGAATTAACTCAGGCCCGTCGTCAGATTGGCATGATCTTCCAGCACTTTAACCTGCTGGCCTCGCGCACCGTTTTTGGTAACATCGCGCTGCCGCTTGAGCTGGACAATACCCCAAAAGAAGAAGTGAAACGCCGGGTAACCGAGCTGCTGGATCTGGTTGGGCTTTCTGATAAGCACGACAGCTATCCTGCCAACCTGTCCGGTGGACAGAAACAGCGCGTGGCGATTGCCCGTGCGCTGGCAAGCAATCCGAAAGTGCTGCTCTGCGACGAAGCCACCAGCGCACTGGATCCTGCCACCACCCGCTCCATCCTGGAATTATTGAAAGACATTAACCGCCGCCTCGGGCTGACCATTCTTCTTATTACCCATGAGATGGATGTCGTGAAGCGCATCTGCGACTGCGTGGCGGTGATCAGCAACGGTGAACTGATTGAGCAGGACACCGTGAGCGAAGTGTTCTCGCATCCGAAAACGCCTCTGGCCCAGCAGTTCATTCAGTCCACGCTGCACCTGGATATCCCGGAAGATTATCTGGCGCGCTTAAAAGCGGAGTCTGGCGTAGACAGCGTGCCAATGCTGCGTATGGAATTCACCGGCCAGTCCGTTGACGCCCCTCTGCTTTCCGAAACTGCTCGCCGCTTCAATGTGAACAACAACATTATTAGCGCGCAGATGGATTACGCCGGTGGCGTGAAGTTCGGCATCATGCTGACGGAAATGCACGGAACACAAGAAGAGACGCAAGCCGCGATCGCCTGGCTGCAGGAACACCATGTAAAAGTAGAGGTACTGGGTTATGTCTGAGCCGATGATGTGGCTGCTGGTTCGCGGCGTTTGGGAAACGCTGGCAATGACCTTCGTATCAGGATTCTTTGGTTTTGTGATTGGCCTGCCGGTTGGCGTGCTGCTGTACGTCACGCGCCCGGGGCAGATTATCGAAAACGCGAAGCTTTACCGCACGCTCTCTGCGCTGGTAAACATCTTCCGTTCGATTCCATTTATTATCCTGCTGGTTTGGATGATTCCGTTTACTCGCGTCATCGTGGGAACCTCGATTGGTCTGCAGGCAGCTATCGTGCCGCTGACCGTGGGTGCCGCACCGTTTATCGCGCGTATGGTTGAAAACGCCCTGCTGGAAATTCCAACCGGTCTGATTGAAGCCTCTCGTGCCATGGGCGCGACGCCGATGCAGATCGTGCGCAAAGTTCTGTTACCTGAAGCATTGCCGGGCCTGGTGAATGCGGCCACCATTACGCTGATCACCCTGGTAGGTTATTCCGCGATGGGCGGTGCCGTTGGGGCTGGCGGTCTGGGCCAGATTGGCTATCAATACGGTTATATTGGTTATAACGCTACCGTAATGAACACGGTTCTGGTATTGCTGGTTGTGCTGGTTTATCTCATTCAATTCTCTGGCGATCGCATCGTCCGGGCTGTTACTCACAAATAACATTACACAACGCAAACTCGACGAATTAAGGATATGACATGACGTTTAAATTGAAGACCTTTGCCGCGGTAGGCGCGCTGATTGGCTCTCTGGCTCTGGTGGGTTGCGGTCAGGACGAAAAAGATCCTAACCACATCAAAGTGGGCGTCATTGTTGGCGCTGAGCAGCAGGTTGCTGAAGTTGCCCAGAAAGTGGCAAAAGAGAAATATGGCCTGGACGTTGAGCTGGTCACCTTTAACGATTACGTTCTGCCGAACGAAGCGCTGAGCAAAGGCGACATCGACGCTAACGCCTTCCAGCACAAACCGTATCTGGATCAGCAGATCAAAGACCGTGGCTACAAGCTGGTTGCCGTCGCGAATACCTTCGTTTACCCAATCGCAGGCTACTCCAAAAAAATCAAATCGCTGGAAGAACTGCAGCCGGGTTCTCAGGTCGCGATTCCTAACGATCCAACCAACCTGGGTCGCTCCCTGCTGCTGCTGCAGAAAGTGGGTCTGATCAAACTGAAAGACGGCGTGGGCTTGCTGCCAACCGTACTGGACGTGACTGAAAACCCGAAAAACCTGAAGCTGGTTGAGCTGGAAGCACCGCAGCTGCCACGTTCTCTTGACGATGCGCAGATTGCACTGGCCGTGATCAACACCACTTACGCCAGCCAGATTGGCCTGACGCCAGCGAAAGATGGCATCTTCGTTGAAGACAAAGACTCCCCGTACGTGAACCTGATCGTGAGCCGCGAAGACAACAAAGACGCGGAAAACGTGAAAAAATTCGTACAGGCATACCAGTCTGACGAAGTTTACCAGGAAGCCAACAAAGTGTTTAACGGCGGCGCTGTTAAAGGCTGGTAATCTGACCTTTCTGTAATATCATTCATGACGGGCGAAAGCCCGTCTTGTCATTTATGCGGGCAACTGATTCAATAACTGACGATTTGATTATTCATTGAGGAAATATTATGCGTGCTTTACCGATCTGTCTTTTAGCACTCATGCTGAGCGGCTGTTCAATGCTAAGCAGATCTCCTGTTGAACCTGTTAAAAGCACTGCAACCCCACCGAAGGTGGAGCCAGCCAAACCGAAAGCGCCTCGCCCTGCGCCGGTAAGAATCTATACCAAAGCTGAAGATCTGATTGGCAAACCGTTCCGCGATCTGGGTGAAGTCACCGGCGAATCCTGCCAGGCCAGCAATCAGGACTCTCCGCCAAACATCCCAACCGCGCGTAAACGTCTGCAGATCAACGCCGCCAAAATGAAAGCTAACGCCGTTCTGCTGCACAGCTGCGAAGTGACCAGCGGCACGCCAGGCTGCTATCGCCAGGCTGTGTGTATGGGCAACGCCCTTAACGTCACGGCGAAATGAGTGCATTTCAGTTTGAGCAGATAGGTGTTATCCGCTCGCCTTATAAAGAGAAGTTTGCCGTACCGCGCCAGCCTGGCCTGGTCAAAAGTTGTGGCGGCGAACTTCACTTAATTCCTCCTTATAATCAGGCCGACGCCGTGCGTGGACTTGAGGCATTCAGCCATCTGTGGGTGCTGTTTATCTTTCATCAAACGATGGAAGGCGGCTGGCGTCCAACGGTGCGCCCTCCGCGTCTCGGCGGGAATGCCAGAATGGGGGTGTTTGCCACCCGCTCCACCTTCCGTCCTAATCCTGTCGGGATGTCGCTGGTTGAGCTCAAAGACATTCGCTGCCAGAAAGATCAGGTGATTCTGCAGCTAGGTAGCCTGGATCTGGTCGACGGCACGCCGGTGGTGGATATCAAACCTTACCTGCCCTTTGCCGAAGCGCTGCCCGACGCTCGCGCGAGCTATGCCCAGCAGGCGCCTGTCGCCGATATGCCCGTCGGTTTTACGCCCGATGTCGACGCGCAGCTTCTGCACCTGGAAAAGCGCTATCCTCGCCTGAAGGATTTTATCGTCGAAGTCCTGGCGCAAGACCCTCGACCCGCATACCGAAAAGAGGAAGAGGCAGGCAAAACCTACGCCGTTCTGTTGCTTGATTTTAACGTTCGCTGGCGCGTCACCCCGGCAGGTTTTGAAGTCTTTGCGCTGGAAGTGCGCTAATTTTATTTTCCTCTCTTTTGGCATCTTTGCCACACTGGTAAACTAAACCACTTTTTTTGTGTCAGTCTGACGTTTCAGCCTGGTCCAATCGTCGAAATGGAACCGTAACAACATGCGTACTAGCCAATATCTGCTCTCCACACTGAAGGAGACACCTGCCGACGCCGAAGTCATCAGCCATCAGCTGATGCTCCGCGCCGGGATGATCCGCAAGCTGGCCTCCGGGTTGTACACCTGGTTGCCGACCGGCCTGCGCGTCCTGAAAAAAGTCGAAAACATCGTGCGTGAAGAGATGAACAACGCCGGTGCTATCGAGGTGTCCATGCCTGTGGTTCAGCCTGCTGACCTGTGGATGGAAAGTGGTCGCTGGGAGCAGTACGGCCCGGAGCTGCTGCGCTTTGTTGATCGTGGCGAGCGCCCGTTTGTGCTCGGCCCAACGCATGAAGAAGTGATCACCGACCTGATCCGTAACGAGCTGAACTCGTACAAACAGCTGCCGTTGAACTTCTTCCAGATCCAGACCAAATTCCGCGACGAAGTTCGCCCACGCTTCGGCGTGATGCGTTCCCGCGAATTCCTGATGAAAGATGCCTACTCTTTCCATACTTCTCAGGAATCCCTGCAGGAAACTTACGACGTGATGTACGGCGCCTACAGCAAGATCTTCTCCCGTATGGGTCTGGATTTCCGCGCGGTACAGGCTGACACCGGTTCTATCGGCGGTAGCGCCTCCCACGAATTCCAGGTACTGGCGCAGAGCGGCGAAGACGATGTGATCTTCTCCGACACCTCTGACTACGCGGCAAATATTGAATTCGCAGAAGCGCTGGCCCCTGCCACCCCACGCGCGGCGGCGACGGAAGAGATGAAGCTGGTCGACACCCCGAACGCCAAAACCATCGCCGAGCTGGTTGAGCAGTTCAATCTGCCGATCGAGAAAACGGTGAAAACCCTGCTGGTGAAATCCGTTGAAGGCAGCGCGTATCCGCTGGTTGCCCTGCTGGTGCGTGGCGATCACGAGCTGAACGAAGTCAAAGCAGAAAAACTGCCGCAGGTCGCCAGCCCGCTGACTTTTGCTACCGAAGCGGAAATCCGTGCCGTCGTCAATGCAGGCCCAGGCTCTCTGGGTCCGGTTAATCTGCCAATTCCGGTTGTGATTGACCGTACCGTTGCCGCGATGAGCGATTTCTCTGCTGGCGCGAACATCGACGGCAAGCACTACTTCGGCATCAACTGGGATCGCGACACCGCGACGCCAGAAGTGGCCGATATCCGTAACGTGGTAGCTGGCGATCCAAGCCCGGACGGCCAGGGTACGCTGATGATCAAACGCGGTATCGAAGTGGGCCATATCTTCCAGCTTGGGACCAAGTACTCCCAGGCGCTGAACGCAGCCGTTCAGGGTGAAGACGGTCGTAACCAGATCCTGACCATGGGTTGCTACGGTATCGGCGTGACTCGCGTGGTGGCTGCTGCCATTGAGCAGAACCACGACGAGCGCGGCATCGTCTGGCCAGACAATATCGCTCCATTCCAGGTTGCGATTCTGCCGATGAACATGCACAAGTCCTACCGTGTTCAGGAGCTGGCTGAGAAGCTGTACAGCGAACTGCGCGCGCAGGGCATTGAAGTGCTGATGGACGATCGTAAAGAGCGTCCAGGCGTGATGTTTGCGGATATGGAACTGATCGGTATCCCGCACACTGTCGTCATCGGCGACCGTAACCTCGACAGCGACGAGATTGAGTACAAATACCGTCGCAGCGGCGAGAAGCAGATGATCAAGACGGGCGACATCCTTGATTACCTGGTGAAAGCCATCAAAGGTTAAGACATAAAAAACCCCGCTTCGGCGGGGTTTTTCTTTTCACATCTGATTCCGTCTTACTTGCTGTCGCAGTCTTTACCCGCCACAAACTTCGCGCTCTTATCCGCCACCAGCGTTTTGACCATCTCACCGCTGTCCGGGTTCGGCTCCAGCGTAAAGTGACCGTCCACCGTCAGCAGTACCGGCTTGCTGTCATTTCCACGCGCCACGGCATAATCACGTTCCAGCTGCGCGTTGTTCGCCACGCTCACTTTCTTGCCCGTTGCACAGTCGGTGAAAACTGCCGCATCGGCCATGTAGAAATACATGCCACGCATCGCCATTGGGGTAGATGGCAGAGCCGCTTTGACCGGCGCTAAGGTGTAGTTGAACTGGGATTCGATCGGATTTCCTTCCCGATCGAGCATCTCCATGCCTTCGCCTTTGGCACGGAAATAGGTTTTCTCGCCTTCGGCGTCCGTCAGCACCAGCTTCTCAGCCGTACGCGCCCATTTGCCGTAGGTCGCAAAGGAGGAAGGCTCTTTCGCGCCCTGATAGCGCTGGTTCATCACCCATGTACCGTCCTTTTCCAGGAACAGCGTGGTTTCAATGCCTTCGCAGTCAGCGCACGGCAGCACGCCGCGCCAGCTCTGCTGCATCGGCTTTAACTCTGCGGCGTGCGTCGGCTGCAGCGTCTGCATCTCGGCGCGGTTGTTACACCCTATTAATGCGAACAGTGTGGACGCCGCCAGCACTGACAATATCGTTTTATTCACGATGAATTCCTTATAACAATGTAATCCTGGTACGTTATTCCTGCGGCCGACGTACTTTTCCACGCAGTGATTTTACGGTGGATTTCTGCGCTTTTGATGACAACCGGCGCTCTTTCGAGGCCCGCGTCGGTCGCGTGGCCCGGCGGCTTTTTTGCACCGCAGTAAGCTCCTGTATGACCGCCACCAGCCGGGAAAGTGCGGCTTCGCGATTTAAATCCTGGCTGCGGTACTCTTGCGCTTTAATGATGATCACCCCGTCGCTGGTGATGAGGTGATGACTGGCCGCCAACAGGGCTTCTTTATAGGACTCTGGCAGGCTGGAGGCCCGAATGTCAAAGCGCAAATGAATCGCCGTTGAGGCTTTATTCACATGCTGCCCACCCGCGCCCTGAGCCCGGATCGCGGTGATCTCAAACTCATTGTCGGGAATCATAACGGTTCGGGACACCACAATCATGACGGTGACTGCCACGCAGTAAGATGAATTTCCAGATTATTCTGAGCATCAGACAGCCAGATCGCACCGTCCTGAATCGTCGCCTGCAGCGCCATGGTCCGCGTGGCAAACGCGGTCAGTTGCGCCAGCTGTTCGTCATCCAGATACCACACTGAAAGATGTGAATACTGCGCGCATTTGCGCTGATTCTGCTGCCACCAGATTTCCGCAGCACGTTGATTATAGGCAAAAATCGCGACTTCTGCGGACTGGGTGCAGGCCTTTTTGATGCGACGTTCATCCGGCAAGCCGAGTTCGATCCACAGATCGATACCCATATGATCGTTGCGCAGCCAGGCTTCTGGCTCCTCTTCCGCGCTTAATCCGCGGGTAAATTGCAGGCGTTCATTGGCATATTTGATCCACGCCAGCAGGCGCAGCATCATGCGCTCCTGCGTTTCGGACGGGTGACGGGCCAGCGTTAACGACGCATCGAGAAACTGGTTGCGGTCAAGGTCAGCTACGTTGACTACCGCTTTATAAATTGTCGCTTTCAGCGCCATGAGAGAACTCCAATCGAATCAGGCGCTCATTGTAGCGAAATTCCGGCCAAAAGGCTGTTACCGCGCGGTGAATCGCAGCAATATCAAGGCGCTGATATTGCTTGAATGAGTATGGTATAGTCACCTTGCTAAACCGAGTTTATCTTCGTAGGCTTAAGTGTATCTCACAGTAACGTCAGTGCGCTGGCAGGAGGGGATGTGGAAAATTATTGTGAGTTAATTCGCAAAAGGTATGCGGAAATTGCCAGCGGAGATCTGGGGTATATCCCCGATGCGTTGGGCTGTGTATTGAAAGTGCTGAATGAAGTGGCGTTGGACGCCAGCCTTTCAGAATCGGTCAGGGAAAAAGCGGCGTATGCTGCTGCGAATTTACTGGTGAGCGATTATGTCAATGAATGATACCTATCAACCCATCAACTGCGATGACTACGACAACCTCGAGCTCGCCTGTCAGAACCACCTGGTTCTGTCGCTGGCGTTAAAAGACGGCGAGGAATTGAAGGCCAAAGCGAGCGATCTGGTCTCACGCAAGAACGTTGAATATCTGGTCGTCGAAGACGCTGGGGCAACGCGTGAACTTCGCCTCGATAAAATTGCCAGCTTCAGTCATCCGGATATCGGCACCGTCGTAGTGAGCGAAGAGTAATTCTCTGTAACGGGCAGTGCGCTGCCCGTTACGCCTTCCATTCAAAGCTTACACCCTCTTCCGCCCAGCCTTCCTGCGTGACAAAGATCCCCGCCGCCGCCATCAAGTTTTCACCATAAAAAAGCAGAGGCGTGGTATCGCGCCGCCACGGCGGAACGTTGCACTCCTGCCAGATTTTTTTCAGCTTACGTCCTCCGTTTCGGCCCACAATGTGTAAATTCCCGCTGGCCTTAAAGCGGATCGTCACCTCTTCACCCAATTCTGGCAGACGCACATTTCCGGGCGCCGCAAGAGAAACCCAACCCGCCCCTTGTGGGAGATTCAGCGACTCGTGAATATCAGGCCAGAGGATGATGTTGTCTGCCAGCGACGGCTGATGCTTCACCCACCAGAGCTGCTCTTTGAAGCGTCGAATCTCAAAGCCATTCAGATGCAGACACGGATTGGCATCTTCGCGCGCCTGAACCACTTCATCCCAGATTCGGTCGAGCATATCGCGCGAGGGCATTTGCGCGTGATGACCCGCCAGCCAGCGCCGGAGCAGCGCACCGCGACGCATCGGGCTCATCGCTTGCAGCGGCGCCATCCTCAGAGCCCCCTCTTCCGTGACGAGGCTTGTCAGTTCTTCACTCAGCAATTCATCCAGCAGGCTCTCCTGCTCTGCGCAGAGTCTCGCACTTCTTGCCGTCGCCTCGGCAAAATGAGGCCAGCGCTGCGAGAGCGCAGGCAAAATACGCAGACGCAGGAAGTTACGATCGTAGCCGTCGTCCTGATTACTTTCGTCTTCTATCCAGCGCAAGTTGTGTTCCTGCGCCCAGTGTTCTAGCGACGCGCGAGTTTCACTCAGTAAAGGACGCAGCAGGTGCGTTCCGGCAAACTCACTGCGCTCAGCCATCGCGGATAAACCCGCCGGGCCGCTTCCGCGCTTGAGCGCTAATAAAAAGGTTTCACACTGATCGTCGAGATGCTGCGCCGTCACCATCGCTTCACCGGGCAGAAGCGATTTCTCAAAGGCGCCGTAGCGCGCTTTCCGCGCCTGAGCTTCCGTCCCGAGGCCTTCATCTTTAAGCGTTACGCGTTCAACGATTAAAGGGATTTTCCATGCCAGGCAAAGCGCTTCGCAGTGGGCGACCCACTCGTCGGCGTGCGCGCTGAGCCCGTGATGAATATGTATGGCGCGGATCTGCACCTCAGGCTGGTGTTCGCGCCACAGCATCAGCCGGTGCAGCAGGACGGTGGAATCCAGGCCACCGCTAAAGCCCACCAACAGCTGGCGGTACGGGTAAACAGACTGAGCGATCGCAGGTTGCGTCATAGGGGATTTCACAGAAAGACAATGCCCGGAAAATTACCGAGCATTGTCATGGATGGCAAGCTTTACTGCTGATAAAGCTCCAGCGGCAAACCATCGGGATCGTTGAAGAAGGTAAAGCGCTTGTCGGTAAACGGATCGATGCGAATCGCTTCGCACTTCACGCCATGCCCTTCGAGATGCTTCACCGCCTGTTCGATATTGTCCACGCTGAAAGCGAGATGGCGCAGCCCGCAGGCTTCCGGTCGCGATGGGCGCGCTGGCGGGAAAGGAAAGGAGAACAGCTCAATCACATATTGCCCGTTCAACGCCAGGTCACCTTTCCACGAATCTCGCTCGGCGCGATAAGCTTCGCTCATCAGCGTGAACCCGAGAATGTCGCAGTAAAACGCCTTACTTTTGGCGTAATCAGTCGCAATGATCGCAATATGGTGAACCTGTTTTAAACCCAGCATAGCCTCTCCTTTTTATGAGGAGTCAACGTTACAACCGAAAACCCTGAGCACGCAAGCGCTCACCCCTTTTTTAAGACTCGCACCCAGTAACCACCGTTCTCATCACGCTTCGCGCCGTGGATATCGGTTTCAAAACCGGGATAGTGACGCCCTATCGAACAGAGCATCAGCAGGAAGTCGAGCACCGCCCGGCTTTGCTCGGTGATCATCTCGCCCGGCATCAACAGCGGCACGCCCGGCGGATATGGCAGGATCATGTTCGCCGAGATGCGTCCCACCAGATTTTCCAGTTCGATGGTTTCCACCTCACCTTTCACCTGACGCTGCCAGGCCTTGTGCGGCGTCAATTTCATCTCCGGCAAAACGTCGAATGCCTGCAGCATCAGCCGCGGCAGATCGTGCTGACGGATCAGCTTGTGGATCCCCTGAGCCAGATCCTGGATCCGCATGTTGCGATAGAAATCGGGATCTTCGGCGTACAGATCCGGCAGCATGTTTTTCACCCGCAGATTGAGATCGTAGGCGCGTTTGAACTCCATCAGTCCCCGCAGTAGCCCCATCGCACGGGTTTTATCGATCCCGATACTGAACAGGAAGAGCAGATTGTACGGCCCAGTTTTCTCTACCACCACGCCGCGCTCATCGAGGAATTTCGCCACCAGCGCGGCGGGGATCCCGTCGTCGCTCATCGTTCCCTGCTCGTCCATCCCCGGCGTCAGAATGGTGACTTTTACCGGATCGAGGAACATATGATCCGCATCAGCGTCGCGGAACCCGTGCCAGCTCTCACCCGGCGCGACGGACCAGCACTCGGCTTCATCAATCTCTTCCGGCTGCCAGATATCAAAGAACCAGCCGTCGGCCTCATCTTTCAGCCGCTGGACCTCTTTCCGGAAATGCAGCGCGCGCTCAACCGAACGATTGATCAGGCGTTTGCCCGGATTCCCGCGCAGCATCGCCGCCGCCGTTTCAATCGAGGCCACCAGCGGATAGCTCGGCGAAGTCGTGGTGTGCATCATAAAGGCTTCGTTGAAGGTCTCTTCGTCGTATTCGCCTTTAATGTGGATCAGCGAGGCCTGAGAGAACGCCGCCAGCATTTTGTGCGTCGACTGAGTTTCGAAGAACACTTTGCCCGGCACCCGCTCGCCGCTCATTCCACTTTTGCCCGCATAAATCGGGTGGAAGTTGGTGTAGGGCACCCAGGCGGAATCAAAGTGGATCGACGGCACATCCAGCGTTTGCTTGATCCAGTTGGTGTTGTAAAGCAGGCCGTCGTAGGTCGAGTTGGTGATCACCGCGTGAATCGGCCAGCTCGCGCCAGCCACCGTTGCGACTTTCTGTTCGATTGCCGCATGGGAGAATTCACGGCGCGGAATGCCGCCCAGAATCCCCAGCGCATTGCGCGTCGGCGACAGCCAGAGCGGGACGACATCGCTCATCATTAATAAGTGCGCCAATGATTTGTGGCAGTTGCGGTCAATCAGCAGCGTGCTTCCGGCAGGCGCCGCGTACATCCCGACAATCTTATTGGAGGTAGAGGTGCCGTTGGTCACCATATAGCTCTGCTCGGCCCCAAAGGTGCGGGCGATATACTCTTCCGCCTCCAGATGCGGACCGGTGTGGTCCAGCAGCGAGCCGAGTTCCGTCACCGAGATCGAGACATCCGCTTTCAGCGTGTTGCCCCCGAAGAAATCGTAGAACAGGCAGCCGACCGGGCTTTTCTGGTACGCCGTGCCCGCCATGTGTCCCGGCGTACAGAAGGTGTATTTGCCCTCTTTTACATAGTTGAACAGCGCGCGGGTAAAGGGCGGCGTGATGTTATCGAGATATTCATGGGTGTATTGTTCAATGCGCGTCGCAATATCGTCGGCAGCCCCGAGTGCATATTCAAAGAACCACAGCGCCATACGCATGTCGTGGGCGCTGACGTCCATCGTCGAATGGGTATTGATAAATGCATACAGCGGCAGATATTCGTTGAGCTGATTGATATCGCTGCACAATTCCAGGTCGTATTCGTCCCAGTCAAAAACGACGCCGCAGATGCGCGGGTTGTGCTCGATAACCTTCAGCAGGTCAGCGCTGTTGTGCGGCCAGATTAGCTGAAATCCGCGATCCTTTAGTGATTGTTCCAGCTCCTTGATGGGCTCGTCTTTATAAAAGACGCCATGTGGACCCATGATGGCAATGATGTTCATGGTCTACCTCCTTGAAAAACATTAGATAAGCATAGCCGAGGTAAACGGCAGGTATAAAAAAAGCCGCAACTGTGTGCGGCTTTTAAGATTTATGTGTGTCGCTTAGGCGTAACCGTAGTTCATCAGGCGCTGATAGCGACGATTGAGCAGGTCTTCTTTGCTCAGCACATCGAGATCGGCCAGGTCAGCCAGCAGCTGTGCCTTGAGGGAAGCGGCCATCACTTCCGGCTTACGATGCGCGCCACCCAGTGGTTCTGGGATCACGGTGTCGATCAGCTTCAGCTCTTTCAGACGTGGCGCGATGATACCCATCGCTTCCGCCGCCAGCGGCGCCTTGTCTGCACTCTTCCACAGAATGGACGCACAGCCTTCCGGAGAGATAACGGAATAGGTGCTGTACTGCAGCATATTCACTTTATCGCCCACGCCGATAGCCAGTGCGCCACCGGAACCGCCTTCACCGATCACGGTACAAATCACCGGAACGGACAGACGAGACATTTCGCGCAGGTTGCGTGCGATAGCTTCAGACTGACCGCGCTCTTCTGCACCGACGCCCGGGTAGGCACCTGGGGTGTCGATAAAGGTCACGATCGGCATGTTAAAGCGCTCGGCCATTTCCATCAGGCGCAGGGCCTTACGGTAACCTTCCGGCGCTGGCATACCAAAGTTACGACGGATCTTCTCTTTGGTTTCACGGCCTTTCTGATGACCAATGATCATCACCGGGCGACCATCCAGACGTGCGATACCGCCGACAATGGCTTTGTCGTCAGCATAAGCGCGATCGCCTGCCAGTTCGTCAAATTCATCAAACGCCAGGCGGACATAATCCAGGGTGTACGGGCGCTGTGGATGACGAGCCAGCTGGGCAATCTGCCATGCGCCGAGATCGGCAAAGATTTTGCGCGTCAGTTCTACGCTTTTTTCACGCAGACGATGCACTTCTTCGTCGATGTTAATATCCAGTTTTTCATCCTGACGGCTTACCGCTGTCAAAGAATCGATTTTCGCTTCCAGCTCTGCAATCGGCTGTTCGAAATCAAGGAAATTCAGACTCATAGTATTCCTGTATTAGTCAAACTCCAGTTCCACCTGCTCCGAACCAATGAGGCCACGGAGATCGTTGAGTAAACGATCGCTCGGAGAGACACGCCACGTTGCACCAAAGCGCAATCGCGCACGTGCATCCGCCCTCTGATAGTAGAGATGTACTGGAATGGTCCCCGAACGATGGGGTTCCAGAGACTGACGGAGTCGGTTTAAAAGCTGGTCATCAATTTGCCTGTCCGTCAGCGAGATAGCAAGCCCGCGAGCATATTTTTCCCGGGCTTCGTCAATATCCATCACTTCACGGGCCATCATTTTAAGCCCGCCGCTGAAGTCATCAAAGCTGACCTGTCCGCTGACGATAAGTATGCGGTCGTTTTCCAGCAAATGCTGGTATTTTTCCAGCGCTTCGGTGAATAACATCACCTCCAGCCGCCCGGAGCGGTCATCCAGCGTACAGATGCCGATGCGATTACCGCGCTTGGTGACCATAACCCGCGCAGCAATGACGAGCCCCGCCGCCGTGGTCATTTTACCACGTTCCGTCGGATGCATGTCTTTTAGCCTATAGCCTCCGACATAGCGCTCAATTTCTTTCAGATACTGGTTGATCGGGTGACCCGTCAGGTACAACCCCAACGTTTCACGCTCCCCTTCCAGTACCGTATGTTCTGGCCACGGCTGGCAGTTGGCATAAGACTGCTCAATCTGCTCAGGCTCTTCCGCCAGCACGCCAAACATATCAGCCTGACCAATCGCTTCCGCTTTCGCGTGCTGGTCAGCCGCTTTCAGCGCATCGCCGAGGGAATTCATCAGCGCCGCGCGGTGCGGGCCGAGGCGGTCAAACGCCCCGGACATAATCAGTTTTTCCAGCACCCGACGGTTCAGCTTTTTGGTGTCGGTACGAGCGCAAAGATCGAACAGCTCGCGGAAGTAACCGCCGTTGTTACGCGCTTCGATGATCGCTTCGATCGGGCCTTCGCCCACGCCTTTGATGGCGCCGATCCCGTAAACAATTTCACCGTCGTCATTGACGTGGAAATGGTACATCCCGGCGTTAATGTCCGGCGGCAGGATTTTCAGCCCCATGCGCCAGCACTCATCCACCAGGCCGACCACTTTTTCGGTGTTATCCATATCGGCGGTCATCACGGCCGCCATAAATTCTGCAGGGTAGTGCGCTTTCAGCCACAGGGTTTGATACGAGACCAGCGCGTAGGCTGCGGAGTGCGATTTGTTAAACCCGTAACCGGCGAATTTCTCCACCAGGTCGAAGATTTTCATCGCCAGCTCGCCGTCTACGCCCCGGCTTTTCGCGCCCTCTTCAAAGGTGCCGCGCTGCTTGGCCATCTCTTCCGGCTTTTTCTTACCCATCGCACGACGCAGCATATCCGCGCCGCCAAGGGTATAGCCGGAAAGCTCCTGCGCAATCTGCATCACCTGTTCCTGGTACAGGATAATGCCGTAGGTCGGCTCCAGAACCGGTTTCAGACACTCATGCTGCCACTGAACGTCAGGGTAGGAAATCTCTTCGCGACCGTGCTTACGGTCGATAAAGTTATCTACCATCCCGGACTGCAACGGGCCCGGACGGAACAGGGCCACCAGCGCGATCATATCTTCGAAGCAGTCAGGCTGCAGACGCTTAATCAGGTCTTTCATGCCGCGGGATTCAAGCTGGAACACCGCCGTGGTTTCCGAGCGCTGCAGCATGTCGAAGCTTTTCTTGTCATCGAGCGGGATGGCGGCGATATCAATCGGCTCCAGGCCCTGTTTGGCGCGGCGCGGGTTGATCATCTTCAGCGCCCAGTCGATGATAGTGAGCGTTCGCAAACCGAGGAAGTCGAACTTCACCAGGCCCGCGTACTCCACGTCGTTCTTGTCGAACTGGGTAACCGGGTGCTGGCCCGATTCGTCGCAATACAGCGGCGCAAAATCGGTAATTTTGGTCGGGGCGATCACCACACCACCGGCGTGTTTACCGGCGTTACGCGTCACGCCTTCCAGCTTGCGCGCCATGTCGATCAGCGCTTTGACCTCTTCGTCCGCTTCGTAGATTTCCGGCAGCTGCGGCTCGGCTTCGAAGGCTTTCGCCAGAGTCATGCCCGGATCGGGCGGCACCAGTTTGGAGATGCGATCGACAAAACCGTACGGGTGGCCCAGTACGCGGCCCACGTCGCGGATAACCGCTTTCGCCGCCATCGTACCGAAGGTAATAATCTGCGATACCGCGTCACGACCGTACATATCCGCGACGTGCTCAATTACCTGGTCGCGTTTCTCCATGCAGAAGTCAACGTCGAAGTCGGGCATCGAGACACGTTCCGGGTTAAGGAAACGTTCGAACAGCAGGTCAAACTCCAGCGGATCGAGGTCGGTAATTTTTAGCGCATAGGCCACAAGCGAACCCGCACCGGAACCACGGCCAGGCCCTACCGGCACGCCGTTGTCCTTCGACCACTGGATAAATTCCATTACGATCAGGAAGTAGCCCGGGAATCCCATCTGGTTGATCACCTGGAGTTCGATATCCAGACGTTCATCATACGGTGGGCGTTTTTCGGCGCGTACGGCCGGATCCGGGAACAGGAATTCCAGACGCTCTTCCAGACCCTCTTTCGATTTCACCACGAGGAAATCTTCGGTGGTCATATCGCCGGTCGGGAACTGCGGCAGGAAGTATTCGCCCAGGCGAACGGTGACGTTGCAGCGACGGGCGATTTCGACGCTGTTTTCCAGCGCTTCCGGGATGTCAGCGAACAGCTCGCACATCTCGTCTTCGTTACGCATGTACTGCTGCGAAGAGTAGTTACGCGGTCGTTTCGGGTCGTCGAGGGTAAAACCATCGTGGATGGCGACACGGATCTCGTGCGCATCAAAATCACCCGGTTCAAGGAAACGGACGTCATTGGTAGCCACGACAGGCAGACCGCGCTCTTCCGCAAGGGCTACCGCCGCATGCAGATAGCTCTCCTCATCAGGACGACCGGTACGGATCAGCTCCAGATAGAAGCGATCCGGGAAGTGTTCTTCATAAAATGCAACGCACTGATCGACGAGCACGCTGTTGCCACGGATCAGGCTTTTACCGACATCACCCATGCGGCCGCCAGAGATGAGCAGTAAGCCCTCATTCAGCTCTGCCAGCCACTCGCGGTCGATCCATGGGCCTGCCGCGCCGTAGCCGCGCTGGTAGGCGCGGGAGATCAGCAGCGTCAGGTTTTGGTAGCCCGTGTTATTCATCGCGAGCACGGAAATTTGCGTCAACTCATCGCCGATCAGATCGCTCTGGACGTGAAAATCTGCGCCGACAATGGGCTTAAGCCCCGAGCCATGCGCCGTTCCGTAGAACTTCACCAGACCGCAAAGGTTAGTGAAATCGGTGATCGCCAGCGCAGGCATGCCAAGAGAGGCCGCCTTTTTTACCAGCGGCCCGGTCTTCGCCAGCCCATCAATCATGGAGTAGTCGCTATGCACCCGCAGGTGTACGAAACGTGGTTCAGCCATCTTCAGATTCCGCGTTACTTAATTGCTTGCGTATTGATTCAGGACACCAGTCCCAGTGCGCGTTTCACCGGACCAAAACTGCGTCGATGATGTTCAGTTGCGCCGTGTTCAGCCAGTCTTTCCAGATGGAAAGCGGTCGGATACCCCTTGTGCTGGGCAAAGCCATACTGGGGAAAAGTGACGTCCAGCGCGGCCATTTCAGCATCGCGCGTGACTTTAGCAATAATGGATGCCGCGCTGATTTCAGGCACGCGGCTGTCGCCCTTCACTACCGCCAGCGACGGCATCGGCAGTACCGGGCAGCGGTTGCCGTCGATCAGCACATATTCCGGGGCGATGTTCAGCCCGGCAACGGCGCGCTGCATCGCCAGCATGGTGGCATGCAGAATATTCAGTCGGTCGATCTCTTCAGGCTCGGCGCGGCCTAAGCTCCACGCCAGCGCTTTTTCTTTGATCTCATCGAACAACGCCAGACGGCGCTTTTCGGAAAGCTTTTTTGAGTCGTTGAGCCCAACAATCGGGCGATTAGGGTCGAGGATGACGGCGGCAGTCACCACCGCACCGACCAGCGGACCGCGTCCGACTTCGTCCACACCCGCAACAAGGTGCGTGTGAGGGTACACAAATTCCATCATTTTGCTAACTCCAGCACCGCATCCGCCGCCTGCTCATCGGCATTACAGCGGATCTGCTGATGCAACTCCCGGAATGTGTCATGCATCTGGTGGCTGGTTTTACCGTCGGCCAGCAGCGGCAGCAACGCATCGGCTAACGCCTGCGGCTGACACTCTTCCTGCAATAACTCTTTCACCAGTTCACGACCGGCCAGCAGGTTCGGCAGCGACACATAATCCGTTTTCACCAGGCGTTTCGCCAGCCAGAAGGTGAACGGCTTCATGCGATAACCCACCACCATCGGACATTTGGCGAGCATGCACTCCAGCGCCGCCGTGCCCGAAGCAAGCAGCGCAGCATCGCTGGCGATCATCGCCTCACGGCCTTTGCCATCCAGCAGGTGGATGTGCAGATCCGGCGCCACTTCGGCTTTGATGCGCTCGAACTGCTCGCGGCGTTTCGCATTCACCAGCGGGACGACCACTTCCAGATCCGGGTAGGTCTGACGCAGGATTTGCGCCGTTTTCAGGAAATCGGCGCTGAGCATTTCCACTTCCGCACCGCGACTACCTGGCAATAAGGCCAGACAGTGGGCGTCGTGAGGGATGCCGAGAATATCGCGCGCCGCGTTTTTATCCGGATCAAGCGGCATGGCGTCTGCCATGGTATGACCGATAAAGCGGCACGGAACATTGAATCTATCGTAAAACGCTTTTTCGAAAGGCAGAAAAGCAAGCACCAGATCGGTCGATCTGCCTATTTTGAAAACACGTTTCTGTCGCCACGCCCAGACGGACGGACTGACGTAATGGATCGTTTTGATACCCTGCTTTTTCAGGTTCCCTTCAAGGGTGATATTGAAATCTGGGGCATCGATACCGACAAAGACATCGGGTTTGAGATCGGTAAAACGACGGGTGAGATCGGCGCGGATGTGCAGCAGACGGCGCAAACGACCCAGCACTTCCACAATGCCCATCACCGCCAGCTCTTCCATTTCGTACCAGGCTTCGCAGCCTTCGGCCTGCATCAGCGGACCGGCGACGCCGACAAAGCGGGCGTTAGGTACGCGAGCCTTGAGTGCGCGGATAAGACCTGCACCAAGAATATCGCCGGAGGTTTCTCCGGCGACCAGGGCTATCGTTAATGGACGATTGTCGACCATTAACGAATCAGACCGCGAGTTGAGCGTTCAAAGAACTCGGTGAACGCTTTCACTTCAGGGTGCTGTTCTGCCAGCTCTGCAACTTCTGGCTTGGCCTCTTCCAGCGTTTTGCCGCTACGGTACAGAAGTTTGTACGCGTTGCGGATCGCGGTGATCGCTTCGCGGCTAAAGCCACGACGCTTGAGACCTTCAATGTTGACGCCAAACGGCGTCGCATGGTTGCCCTGCGCAATCACATACGGTGGGACATCTTGTGCCACACCGGAGCAGCCGCCGACCATCACGTGTGCACCAATGATGCAGAACTGATGGACTGCGGTCATGCCGCCAATGATCGCGAAATCATCAACCGATACGTGTCCCGCCAGCGTTGCGTTGTTGGCGAGGATACAGCGGCTGCCTACGGTACAGTCGTGCGCGATGTGCGCATTCACCATAAAGAGGTTGTCGCTGCCCACCTTCGTCAATCCACCACCCTGTACTGTGCCACGATGAATGGTGACGCTTTCGCGAATGCGATTACGATCGCCGATTTCCACACGGGTTGGTTCGCCAGCATATTTCAGATCCTGGTTCACTTCGCCAATGGAGGCAAACTGATAGATCTCGTTGTCGCGGCCAATGGTCGTATGACCATTCACGACGACGTGAGACTTCAGTACGGTACCCTCGCCAATAGTGACGTGGGGGCCAACAATACAAAAAGGACCAATGTGGGCGTTAGCACCGATAACGGCACCTTCTTCCACAATGGCAGATGGATGAATAAAGGCGGATTTATCAATCACGTATCAGGCCTCCCGGCTACGCGCACACATCATGGTCGCTTCGCAAACAACTTTGCCGTCAACCAGCGCAACGCCTTTGAAGCGCGTCAGGCCACGGCGCGTTTTCTCAAAAGTCACTTCCATGATCATCTGATCACCAGGCACGACGGGACGCTTAAAGCGCGCTTCGTCGATACCTGCGAAGTAATACAGCTCACCTGGCTCCAGTTTACCGACGCTTTTAAACGCCAGAATACCGGTAGCCTGAGCCATCGCTTCCAGGATCAACACACCCGGGAAGATAGGTTTGCCAGGGAAGTGTCCCTGGAAGAATGGCTCATTTACAGAGACATTTTTCACTGCGCGCAGAAAACGACCTTCTTCAAAATCCAGCACACGATCTACCAGCAAAAACGGGTAGCGGTGCGGCAGAAGCTCTAAAATCTCTTCAATATGCAGAGTATGAGTGTCGGTAGTCAAAATACTCTTCCTGTCAAAATTTACTGAATAGCAATAATAACACGGCCTGCCGGTTTAGAAGAAAGCCGACAGGCCGGGAAATTTAGCGTTATAGGGATGAACCTTTAGTCTTGTTGATCGATTTTGCGCTCAATAGCTTTGAGGCGCTTGCTCATATCATCAATATTCATCACCAGAGCTGCGGTTTTACGCCACATCTTATTCGGTTGCAGCGGAATGCCGGAGGAGTAGACACCCGGTTCAGTGATAGGACGCATCACCATACCCATGCCTGTCACCGTAACCTTGTCGCATATTTCCATATGCCCGTTGATTACGCTGGCACCACCGATCATGCAGTAACGACCAATTTTCAGGCTGCCTGCCATGATTACGCCACCTGCAACTGCCGTATTGTCGCCAATCACAACGTTATGCGCAATCTGACATTGGTTATCAATGATAACACCATTGCCAATAATGGTGTCGTCGAGCGCACCGCGGTCAATGGTTGTGCATGCACCGATCTCAACGCGATCGCCGATACTCACGCGGCCGAGCTGAGGGATCTTAATCCAGTTACCCCGATCGTTAGCATAGCCGAACCCGTCCGAACCGATCACGGTACTGGACTGAATCAGGCAGTTTTCGCCAATTTCGATCTCATGGTAAACGGTGACATTGGCCCACAAACGGGAGCCAGCACCAATTTTCGTGTGTTTACCAACGAAACAGCCCGCGCCAATCACCACGTTATCACCGAGAACCACATCGGATTCGATAACGGCATTCGCGCCGATTGAAACGTTGTTACCCAGCTTAGCCGAAGGATCAATCACTGCACTGGCAGCAATGTTCTGCGCCGGCTGCGGCGTGGTATCAAGAATTTGAGCCATACGCGCGTAAGTCAGGTAGGGATTTTTCACTACCAGCGCGCTAGAGGTGGCAAACGGAAGGTCGTCCTGCGTCAGAACGACAGCAGACGCCTGGCATTGAGCCAGGTGCTCACGGTACTTCGGGCTTACCATGAACGTAATTGTGCCTGCTTTAGCAGATTGCATGGACGCAACAGCGGTGATGACGATATCGCCATCACCGTGTAATTCTGCATCCAACTGCTGAGCGAGATCAGCCAGTCGAATTGAAGGCATTACTTATTTAACCTGTTTCAGTACATCAGCAGTGATGTCTTTCACATCGCCACTGTTGAAAGCAACGGCATTTGCATCAACAACCAGATCGATGTTCTGATCGGCTGCAACTGCTTTCACAGCAGACTGGATACGGGTAACCAGTTTGCCACGTTCTTCGTTAGAACGACGCTGACGATCCTGCTCGAAAGCCTGTGCTTTCTGAGAGAAAGTCTGACGCTGTGCCATTACGTCTTTTTCCAGCTTGCTACGATCGGCAGCTTTCATGGTAGAACCATCACGCTGCAGACGCTGCATTTTGGACTGAAGGTCGTTTTCCATACCCTGCAGTTCGCCAGCACGGCCTTTGAATTCGTTTTCCAGAGTCGCGGAAACACCCGTTTTCTGGGCTACCTGCTGGAAAAGATTACCCATGTTGACGATTGCAATTTTGTCCGCTGCCTGAGCAGAAGTCACCATTGCCAAACCCAGACCTGCAGCTAATAACCACTTTTTCACAATAAACTCCTTACCATCCCATTGGTACCCGAAGGTACCGTTCTTTGCGTGGCAAGGCGATCGTCTGTGCGATCGCCGGTTGTCAGCGCTACACTGCCAACGCATTCCATTGCAGCGGATTATTACCAGGTTTTACCAATGTTAAACTGGAACTGCTCCGCTTTGTCTCCATCGTATTTCTTAAACGGCTGGGCGTAGGAGAAGACCAACGGCCCCAACGGTGACATCCATTGTAATGCGATACCCGCAGACATGCGAATGTTGCTCGGATCGCTATAATCCGGCACACCAGCGGCTTTCATCTGAGCGGTGTTCTCCCAGTTGGTATCCCACACGGTACCCGCATCCCAGAAGAACGAAGTACGCACGGAGTTCGCATACTTGTCGCTGATGAATGGCGTAGGCGTGATGAATTCCAGGCTGGCGACACCCATGGCGTTACCACCTACCGCGTCATTAGAACTACACACTTCTGACGAGGATTTTTTATCACAGTTATCTGTATCGTTACCGCCGTAGTACACCGCTTTCGGACCAATGTTATTGGACTGGAAGCCACGGACGGTGCTGGAACCACCGGCATAGAAGTTCTCATAGAATGGCAGCTCTTTGCCACCTAAGCCATCGCCGTAACCCCAACGTGTACGACCCAGAACGACCCACTTGTGATCGTCATCAATTGGGAAGTAAGACGCGGTATCCAGCGTCAGCTTATAGAACTCGTTATCAGAACCCGGAACGGTCACTTTACCGTTCAGGTTGACGCGAGAACCTTCTGTCGGGAAGAAACCACGGTCAAGACGGTTATACGTCCAGCCATAGTTAAAGGTGAAGTCATCTGCAGCGAAACCGTTGTTATCGCTGGAGGTGCTTGCCTTCTGCCCGATGGAGTCCAGATAACGCCACATCGCCACCTGCGGTTGCATATTGGACAGGTCGTTATGCACGTAACCTAAGCCAGCACGCAGGGTGTTGTATTCGTTAATCGGGAAGCCCAGCGTGCCATCAACACCATAACTTTTGTTGGTGTATGAGGACAGGTCCGCATCGTCTGCTTTAAAGTCGTTATAGAAAATACGACCGCCCAGACTCACACCGTCAACGGTGAAGTATGGGTTGGTAACAGAGAACTCGGAATAGGTCTGGTAGTCGTTCTTGGTACCGTTGATACCCACAGAATAACCCGTACCCAACCAGTTATCCTGCTGAACGCCGACCTGGAAGCTCACGCCACTTTCTGTGCCGTAGCCCACACCGAAGTTAAAGCTACCGGTGTTACGTTCTTTCACCTTGTAAACGACGTCTACCTGGTCCGGACTGCCTGATACACGCTGTGTATCCGTATCAACCGTTTCGAAGTAACCCAGACGGTTCAGACGCTCTTTACCCTGGTCAACGAGATCGCTGCCCAGCCATGCGCCTTCCATCTGGCGCATTTCGCGACGCAGTACGGAATCTTTGGAGGTATCGTTACCTTCAAAGCGAATCTTACGCACGTAGAAACGGTTGCCCGCATCGACGTTCACGTGGAGTTTCACGGTTTTATCCGTGTCATTGATTTCAGGCTGAGTCTGTACGCGCGGGTAAGCATAACCATAACGGCCGAGCAGCTTTTTAATGCCGTCTTCCATTTTGGTCACTTTCGCGCCGCTATACAGTTCGCCCGGCTGGAGCTTAGTCAGGCTCTCGATCTCAGCGGAGTGACCCGCCAGGTTTCCACTGACTTCAACACCAGAAAGCTTGTACTGATCGCCTTCAGTGATGTTAACCGTAATGTAGATCCCTTTCTTGTCCGGAGTCAGACTGACCTGAGTCGAATCAATGTTGAAACGGGCGTAACCGCGATCCAGGTAGTAGCTACGCAGGGTTTCGAGATCGCCCGCCAGTTTCTGTTTCTGGTATTTACGATCGCCGACCACGTTCCACCATGGCACTTCATCGCGCAGCTGGAAGGTAGAGATCAGCTCGTCCGTACTGAACGCGTGGTTGCCCACGATGTTGATCTGCTGGATCTTCGCAGAGACGCCTTCCTGGAAGACGAGCTTCAGGTCGACGCGGTTACGCGGCAGCGGGGTGACAACGGCTTTGACGCTCGCGCTGTATTTACCGACGCTGTAGTAGAAATCTTCCAGTCCTTTTTCGATGTCGGACAGGGTGGTGCGGTCCAGAGATTCACCGACACGAACACCAGATGCTTCAAGGTTTTGCTTGAGCATATCGTCTTTCACCGATTTGTTTCCGGAGAAAGTGATACTGGCGATCGTCGGGCGTTCTTTCACCTGAACCAGCAGCGTATCACCATCGCGCAGGACGCGAACGTCCTCAAAGTTGCCAGTGGCAAACAGTGCACGAATGGTATTACTGATATCTTCATCATTAACCGTGTCGCCCTGGCGAACTGGCATACTGAGGAGGGCCGCACCGACGGCGACACGCTGAAGACCTTCGAAATGAATATCCTTCACTACGAAACCTTCAGCACCGTATACGGTTGCGCTGCTAAACAGCAGCGACGCTATGAGCAACTTTTTCATCGCCATCGTTATTATGCATTCTTCCTAACTATCTCTCTTACAACCGAGAGAAATCATTGAAAAGCGCAAGCCCCATTAACAGCACTAGCAGTATCGAGCCAATGCGATAACTAAAGTCTTGAACTCGCTCGGATACCGGTCCACCTTTTAGCTTTTCAATCGCTAAAAACAGCAGATGCCCCCCGTCTAAAACGGGAAGCGGGAACAGGTTGATTATCCCGAGGTTCACGCTAATGAGCGCGAGAAACATGAGATAGTAAATCACCCCGAATTCCGCTGACATCCCAGCCCCTTGAGCGATAGAAATCGGCCCACTGAGGTTGTTCAGTTTTACGTCACCGGTTATCAATTTCCCCAACATGTTGACCGTCAGCTTCATCAGTTGCCATGTTTTATCCGTGGCTTCAAGGATGGCGCTGAACGGCCCATACTGGCGTATTGTCTTGTACTCATCTGGCAGCGGGATCACTTTTGGCACGACGCCCGCAAATCCTTCTGCCTTACCACCACCCGGTTTAGTATCCGGGATGAGCGTCAGAGAGAGCGGACTCCCCTGTCGTTCGATTTCTACTGCCAGCGGTGTGCCCGGATTATCGCGCACCAGAATAACAAAGGTCATCCATTGTGTTAACGGCTGACCATCGACTTTAACGATCCTGTCGCCCGCTTGCAAACCTGCTTTACTGGCTGCCGAATCTGCCTGGACTTCCGCTAACACCGGTTCAATCTGCGCACCGCGTGGGCGAATGCCTAATGCCGCAACCGGATCTTCTTTGTCAGGTTCAAAGGTCCAGTGACGCAAATCGAGCACTTTGTCCTGACGTTGACTCTGACTGGCACCAAACGGAGAAACCGTGATGGTGGTCTGGTCATCGCCAATTTTCGACACCAGTTGCAGCCTAACGGCATCCCAATCAGGGGTTTCGATACCATCGATCGCTTTAAGTTCCATGCCCGGCGCAATTTGCGCAGATGCGGCGACGGAGTTGGCGGTTATTTCACCAACAACCGGACGAACACCAGGGACACCGATGATAAACACCAGCCAGTAAGCGAAAACGGCAAAGATGAAATTCGCCACCGGACCGGCAGCTATGATGGCGGCACGCTGGCCGACAGTTTTGTTGTTGAACGCGTAGTGTCGCATTTCGGGTGCGACAGGCTCTACGCGCTCATCGAGCATTTTGACGTAGCCGCCGAGCGGGATCAGCGCAATGACAAACTCGGTACCGTGGCGGTCAGTGCGACGCCAAAGGGATTTACCGAAGCCAATCGAGAAACGTTCGACCCGCACTCCGCAGCGCCGGGCAACCCAGAAATGGCCAAATTCGTGCACAGTGATAAGCACACCAAGTGCAACAATGAACGCCGCCAGATTCCATAGGATGCTCAGCATAAAACCTTCCGTTAAATCGTGCCAAATACCAGCAGCAGCAGGCATGCAAAGACCGGTACCGCAGCCGTCAGGCTATCGATGCGATCCAGTATTCCACCATGTCCTGGGATAAGGTGGCCGCTGTCTTTGATCCCTGCTTCACGCTTGAACATACTCTCGGTCAAATCGCCAAGAACCGACGCCAGCGCAGCAAAGATAGAGCAGATCAGCAGCGTAGACGGTGCGACGTCAAGATTCGCCCATACGCCATATCCCCAGGAGATAATTGCAGCTGTAAACAGACCGCCGATGAACCCCTGCCAGGTTTTGCCAGGCGACACTTTCGGCGCCAGTTTATGTTTGCCAAACAGTTTACCAAACATATAGGCCCCGGAGTCAGCACCCCAGACGAGAATCATCACATACAGCAGCCACAGAGAGCCGCTGTAGTGGTTGTCGTCGTAGTGCCAGACGCGCAGCACGATCATACCCCAGAAAAAAGGAACAATTGTGAGCAGGCCGAAAATCAGACGCCACGTTTTAGAGTTGCGCCAGAACGCTGCCGAACCGGGATAGAAAAGCACCAGCAGCAGCGCGGCAACCCACCAGCCCAGGGAAGCCCACAGGGAACCCTCGATCAGCGGTTGATGAATATCGTGATGATATTCAGGCAACATAAACAGCATCAGCGCCAGTAACAGGCCACAGAGTACCGCCAGCCATACCCGCTGAGTGCGCGAAGTAAAGCCGCTAAGCTGCCCCCACTCCCACGCGGCGAGCATACACACCACCAGCGTGACAATGGCAAATCCCACCGGCGGCAGTAAAAACAGCGCCGCGATAACGATGGGTATTAATACAAAAGCGGAAATCAGGCGATACTTCAGCAAAAGCTACCCCCATCAGACTTTTTCGGTGCCCGGCTCCGTGCCGCCGAAGCGACGCTCACGATTGGCAAAGGCATTCAGCGCACCTTCAAAGTCTTGTTCATCAAAATCGGGCCAAAGAACATCCGTAAAGTAAAGTTCGGCATAGGCAATTTGCCAAAGCAAAAAGTTACTGATTCGATGTTCTCCCCCTGTCCTAATAACCAAATCCACAGGTGCCAGTTCGTTCATGCAGATTTGCTGACCCAGCGCCTCTTCATCAATTTGGTCGGGTGTTAACAGCCCTTCCTGAACCTGTTCGGCCAAATGCCGAACACCCTGTATAATGTCCCAACGTCCGCCGTAATTCGCCGCGATATTGAGCGTCAGACCGGTATTATTTTCGGTCACCGCTTCCGCTTTACGAATGCGTTCCTGCAGACGTGAGTTGAAACGACTGGTATCGCCGATAATGCGCAGGCGAACGTTGTGGCGGTGCAGGCTTTTTACTTCGCTGTCGAGCGCCCACACAAACAATTCCATCAACGCCGTCACTTCCTGCGGCGGCCGATTCCAGTTTTCACTGCTGAAAGCATAGAGCGTTAACGCATCAATGCCGTTATTGGCGGCAAAAGAAACGGCGCGGCGAACAGACTTCGCCCCAGCTTTATGCCCAAAGGCTCGTATCTTCCCTTGTCTTTTCGCCCAGCGGCCGTTGCCATCCATGATGATTGCTACATGGCGACAGCCATGAGCTGGCAAGTTTTCGCTTATTGGTTGATTCGCAGACAACATAACGCGTTTTTAGTCCCTGAAAGGATTTAACGGTACTCAGGAATACTGAAGCCTTTCCACAAAAAAGCCGTGTAAACCACGGCTTACCTGACCGCTCAACGTCTAATACCCGCAATCAGGTGGCGCAGACTATATCACTGAAGCCCAACGCTAACAAATAGCACGACCTGTAGCAGGTGGATTATCACCTGCTTGCGAGGCGCGTCACTTGTTCGCGTGCAACGATGCGCGCTGCAGCATCAACTGCCAGCACTTCTTCCACGCTCTGCGGTTCACGCAGATCCATCGCTTCAAGTACCGACAGATTAAGTGCCGCGATATCCGTAAAGCGGATGTGCTGATTCAAAAATGCCTCAACGGTAATTTCGTTTGCGGCATTGAGCGCCGTCGTTGCGGCTTGCCCCTGATCGAAGGCGTTCATCGCCAGTTTCAGACAAGGGTAACGATCATAGTCAGGTTCGCTGAAAGTCAGTGAGCTGATTTTGCAAAAATCGAGCGGCTTTGCCCCGGAGATCACACGGTTAGGCCACGCCATCGAATGGGCGATTGGCGTGCGCATATCCGGTTCGCCCAGTTGCGCCAGCACGCTGCCGTCCTGATATCGCACCATGGAATGAATCACCGACTGCGGGTGGATCAGCACTTCCATCTGTTTCGCTGACGCATTAAATAACCAGCGAGCTTCAATGTATTCCAGACCTTTGTTCATCATAGTGGCGGAATCGACGGAGATTTTACGTCCCATCGACCAGTTCGGATGCCGACAGGCCTGATCGGGCGTCATCGAGGCCAGTTCAGACAGCGGCGTTTCACGGAATGGGCCACCAGACCCCGTAAGCAGAATCGATACTACGCCATTCTGCTCAAGGGAAGCGTACCCCAGGTCCTGTTGAAAAGGTTGCGGTAAACTCTGAAAAATCGCGTTATGTTCGCTATCTACCGGCAAAAGGCGCGCACCTCGCGCTTTCACCGCGTCCATAAACAGACGTCCGCAGGTCACCAGCGACTCTTTGTTGGCCAGCAGTACGGTCTTACCGGCATCAATGGCCGCAAGGGTTGGCAGTAGACCGGCAGCACCAACGATAGCCGCCATCACCAGGTCCACTTCGCTTAACGCGGCCATGTCACAGGCGGCCTGCTGTCCGCTCAGAACTTTCGTACGGCTGCCATTCTCTGCCAGCAATGTTTTGACCTGGCGAGCACTTTCCTCGTCATCCATCACCGCATAGCGGGGAGTAAACTCGAGACATTGCTCAACCATGCGCTGCACGTTCTTTCCGGCCACAAGGGCAGTCACCGTGTACTGTTCAGGGTTATGACGAACAACGTCGAGAGTGCTGCAACCGATAGAGCCGGTCGAGCCGAGGAGAGTTAAATGCTTCATGAGATGCCCGGAAGAAAGTTAGACCATATAAAAGCAAAACGCCGCCAGCAAAGTCACAGGACTTTCTGAACGGCGTTTTATCAGATGACGTCAGAAATCAGAACTGCATCAGTTCCGCTTCTTTATCTGCCAGCGCCGCGTCAACTTTCTTGATCGCTGCGTCAGTCATTTTCTGCACGTCGTCCTGGGAGCGACGATCGTCGTCTTCGCTGATTTCTTTCTCTTTCAGCAGCGCTTTCACTTTGTCGTTCGCATCACGACGCACGTTACGCACAGCAACGCGAGCGCCTTCAGCTTCACCACGCACCACTTTGATCAGCTCTTTACGACGCTCTTCCGTCAGCGGAGGCAGTGGAACGCGGATGTCAGTGCCCGCAGAGCTTGGGTTCAGACCCAGGTCAGAAGCCATGATCGCTTTTTCTACAGCCGGGCCCAATGAACGATCGAAAACGTTGATTTTCAGGGTACGGGTGTCTTCTACCGTTACGCTCGCCAGCTGACGCAGCGGAGTTGGCGTACCGTAGTATTCCACTACAATGCCATCCAGCAGGCTTGGGGAAGCACGACCAGTACGCACTTTGCTGATTTGGTTTTTGAACGCTTCTACGCATTTTTCCATGCGTGTTTCAGCATCTTTTCTGATGTCGTTAATCACGTTACGAATCCTTGAACACTAGTCTCAGGCAGACTATCCGCCAGCACAGCCGCTATGGGTGTGCTAAGTATAGTCGCGTTTAATTCATGACAACGCCAAAGGCGCGTCCAGGTAACAAACCCACTACAAAAGTAATGCGGAATCTTACCTGTATTTGTCGTCAACGGAAATTATTCCGTGATTAAAGTGCCTTCTTTTTCGCCCATCACTACGCGACGCAGTGCACCAGGCTTATTCATGTTGAAAACACGAATCGGTAATTTGTGGTCACGAGCCAGCGTGAAGGCGGCAAGATCCATCACTTTCAGCTCTTTATCCAGCACTTCGTTGTAGCTCAGCTGATCGTACATCGTGGCGGTAGGATCGGTTGCCGGATCGGCAGTAAACACGCCGTCAACTTTGGTCGCTTTCAGCACCACGTCAGCTTCGATTTCGATCCCGCGCAGGCAGGCAGCGGAGTCGGTGGTAAAGAACGGGTTACCGGTACCGGCGGAGAGGATCACCACGCGGTTATTGCGCAGCAGGCTGATCGCCTCTGCCCAGCTGTAGTTATCACACACGCCATTCAGGGGAATAGCGGACATCAGGCGGGCGTTCACATAGGCACGGTGAAGCGCATCACGCATCGCCAGGCCATTCATCACGGTTGCCAGCATACCCATGTGGTCGCCCACAACGCGGTTCATACCCGCTTTCGCCAGACCAGCGCCACGGAAAAGGTTGCCGCCGCCAATAACTACGCCAACCTGGATACCCAGTTCAACCAGTTCTTTGATTTCCTGTGCCATGCGGTCGAGAATGCTTGCGTCAATACCGAAGCCTTCCGTTCCCTGCAGTGCTTCGCCACTCAGCTTAAGCAGAATGCGTTTGTACACGGGTTTTGCATTGGTAGCCATGTTTCTTTCCTGAGACTGTCAACGATTAAGATGGGGGTTAATTCTGGCGACATTGTATGTCGCATATCAGCACAGAAACTAGCGGAGTCTGTCTGATTTACACACGAGGGGCAAAAAGAAGCCGCCCTCAGGCGGCTCCTTCGCAATCATTAAGACTGCTTGGACATTGCAGCAACTTCTGCTGCGAAGTCAGTTTCAACTTTCTCGATGCCTTCGCCCACTTCGAAGCGGATGAAGCCAGTCACGTCAGCGTTGTGCTCTTTCAGCAGCTGAGCAACAGACTTGCTTGGATCCATAACGAAAGGCTGGCCAGTCAGAGAAACTTCGCCGGTGAATTTCTTCATGCGGCCTTCAACCATTTTCTCTGCGATTTCTTTCGGCTTGCCAGACTGCATGGCGATGTCCAGCTGAACCTGGTACTCTTTTTCTACCACTTCAGCAGACACGTCTTCTGGTTTAACGAATTCTGGTTTGCTTGCAGCGATGTGCATAGCCAGCTGTTTAACCAGCTCTTCGTCAGCGCCTTTAGCGGCAACCAGTACACCGATACGTGCGCCGTGCTGGTATGAACCCAGAACTTCGCCTTCCAGTGCAGCAACACGACGGATGTTGATGTTCTCACCGATTTTAGCAACCAGAGCAACACGTTCTTCTTCGAACTGTGCTTTCAGAACGTCAACGTCAGTGATTTTGCCAGCAACAGCTGCGTCCAGTACTTTGTTAGCGAAAGCCTGGAAACCGCCATCTTTAGCCACGAAGTCAGTCTGGCAGTTAACTTCCAGAATGATGCCGTAGGTGCCGTCGATTTTGGTGATGATCACGCCGTCAGCTGCAACGTTACCTGCTTTTTTCGCCGCTTTGATTGCGCCGGATTTACGCATGTTTTCGATTGCCAGCTCGATGTCGCCGTTCGCTTCAGTCAGCGCTTTTTTGCAATCCATCATGCCTGCGCCAGTACGCTCGCGCAGCTCTTTTACCAGGGATGCGGTAATTTCAGCCATTCTTTAATCCTCGGGAGAGATGTCCTGCCCGGCTTAAGAAACCAGACAGTCTTAAAAGTGAAAAAGGGGCCAGATAGAGGCCCCTATTTATACACGGTACTAAATAAGGGAGGACCTTATTATTCAGCTTCTACGAAGCTTTCTTCCGCCTGAGAAGCCAGATCCTGGGAACGGCCTTCACGAACGGTAGCTGCAACAGCGCTCAGGTACAGTGTAACTGCACGGATTGCATCGTCGTTACCCGGGATAACGAAGTCAACACCGTCCGGATCGGAGTTGGTATCAACGATAGAGAATACCGGGATACCCAGGTTGTTCGCTTCTTTGATAGCGATGTGCTCGTGATCAGCGTCGATAACGAACAGAGCGTCTGGCAGACCGCCCATGTCTTTGATGCCGCCCAGGCTGTTTTCCAGCTTGTCCAGCTCACGAGTACGCATCAGCGCTTCTTTCTTGGTCAGCTTATCGAAAGTACCGTCCTGAGACTGGGTTTCCAGATCTTTCAGGCGCTTGATGGACTGACGAACAGTTTTCCAGTTGGTCAGCATGCCGCCCAACCAGCGATGGTTCACGAAGAACTGATCGCAGCTGTTTGCAGCTTCTTTCACAGCTTCGCTTGCAGCGCGTTTAGTACCAACAAACAGAATCTTACCTTTACGGGAAGAGATCTTGCTCAGCTCAGCCAGGGCTTCGTTGAACATTGGTACAGTTTTCTCAAGGTTGATGATGTGAACTTTGTTACGCGCGCCGAAGATGAAAGGCTTCATTTTCGGGTTCCAGTAACGGGTCTGGTGACCGAAGTGAACACCAGCCTTGAGCATGTCGCGCATGGAAACAGTTGCCATGTTTAAAACCTCTATTTAAATGTTGGGGTTATGCCTCCACGTATCCCATATTACCGACCCCGAAGGGCACCCCGGAATATGTGCCGATACGTGTGTGTTATTTACACAATGTGAGAGTTGTCGCTTCTGGTCCATCTTGTGTATGACAAATGGATCGGAAGTCCGGCGCGCTTTATACCACAAAACGCCACCATAAACCAACAGTTGTTGGCGGTGTGTGCTGTTAATGATTCTCAATTTGGCAGGCAACGCTCCAGACTGGTACCATTGACAACACTTAGACTAGTATTGTCGAAAAAATCGACACCGATGGACAGATTACATGGCTATCTCTATTAAGACCCCTGAAGAAATTGAAAAGATGCGCGTCGCCGGTCGTCTGGCCGCTGAAGTGCTGGAAATGATCGAGCCGTACATCAAACCGGGCGTCAGCACCGGCGAGCTGGATCGCATTTGTAACGACTATATTGTCAACGAGCAGCACGCGGTCTCCGCCTGCCTCGGCTACCACGGTTTCCCGAAATCCGTCTGCATCTCTATTAATGAAGTGGTGTGTCACGGTATTCCGGACGACGAGAAACTGCTGAAAGATGGCGATATCGTCAACATCGACGTGACCGTCATCAAAGACGAGTATCACGGCGATACCTCCAAAATGTTTATCGTCGGCAAACCGACCATCCTCGGCGAGCGCCTGTGCCGCATCACCCAGGAGAGCCTCTACCTGGCGCTGAAAATGGTGAAGCCGGGCATCCGTCTGCGTACCATTGGTGCCGCGATCCAGAAATTCGTCGAAGCGGAAGGTTTCTCCGTGGTGCGCGAATACTGTGGGCACGGCATTGGTCGCGTCTTCCACGAAGAGCCGCAGGTTCTGCACTACGATGCGGATGACGGCGGCGTGGTGCTGCAGAAAGGTATGACCTTCACCATCGAACCGATGGTGAACTCCGGCGACTACCGCATCCGCACCATGAAAGATGGCTGGACGGTAAAAACCAAAGACAGAAGCTTGTCTGCGCAGTACGAGCATACTATTGTGGTAACAGACAACGGCTGCGAAATTATGACGTTGCGAAAGGATGACACCATCCCGGCGATACTCTCGCACAACGAATAATAAGAAGCCGGCAAATGCCGGCTTTTTTAATGGCTATAGCTTTTACTTATGGGTGGCGCACGAGATGAGTAACCTTTTACCTGAACAGTATCCGAACACAGCTCTGCCCACCCTGCCCGACCAGCCGGACAACCCCGGCGTCTGGCCGCAGCGCGATCTCACGGTGGCGGATATCAAAGCGCATATCGACGTTTTTCAGCGCTGGCTGGGGAAAGCCTTTGACGAAGGCATTTCGGCGGAAGAGCTCATCGAAGCGCGCACCGAATTTATCGATCAGCTGCTGCAACGTCTGTGGATCGATTACGGTTTCGGCCAGATCAGCGACGTCGCGCTGGTCGCCGTCGGCGGATACGGACGCGGCGAACTGCACCCGCTCTCCGATATCGATCTGCTGGTACTGAGCCGCAAAAAACTGCCCGACGAGCACGCACAAAAAATTGGTGAGCTGCTGACGCTTCTGTGGGATGTGAAGCTTGAAGTCGGCCACAGCGTGCGCACTCTCGAAGAGTGCCTGCTGGAAGGGCTGTCGGATCTCACCGTCGCCACCAACCTGATCGAAACACGCCTGCTGATCGGCGACGTCGCCCTGTTCCTCGAGCTGCAAAAACACATTTTCAGCGACGGCTTCTGGCCTTCGGAGCGTTTCTTCGCCGCCAAGGTTGAAGAGCAAAACATCCGCCACCAGCGCTATCACGGCACCAGCTACAACCTCGAACCCGATATCAAAAGCAGCCCCGGCGGCCTGCGGGATATTCACACGTTGCAGTGGGTCGCGCGCCGCCATTTTGGCGCCACCTCGCTGGATGAGATGGTCGGTTTTGGCTTTTTGACCGAGGCCGAGCGCAACGAGCTCAACGAATGCCTGCATCTGCTGTGGCGCATCCGCTTCGCCCTGCATCTGGAAGTGACCCGCTACGACAACCGCCTGCTGTTCGACCGTCAGCTCAGCGTCGCCCAGCGCCTGAACTACAGCGGCGAAGGCAACGAGCCGGTCGAGCAGATGATGAAGGATTTCTTCCGCGTCACCCGCCGTGTCTCAGAGCTTAACCAGATGTTGTTGCAGCTGTTCGACGAAGCGATCCTGGCGCTGACCACTGATGAAAAACCGCGCCCGATCGATGACGAATTCCAGCTGCGCGGCACCCTGATCGATCTGCGCGACGAAACGCTGTTTATCCGCGAGCCGGAAGCGATCCTGCGGATGTTCTACACCATGGTGCGCAACAGCACGATCACCGGGATCTACTCCACCACGTTGCGCCATCTGCGCCACGCGCGTCGCCATCTGACGCAGCCCCTGTGCTATATACCGGAAGCGCGCTCGCTATTCCTGAGCATGTTGCGCCACCCCGGCGCGGTCAGCCGCGGTCTGCTGCCGATGCACCGTCACAGCGTGCTCTGGGCCTACATGCCCCAGTGGTCGCACATCGTCGGCCAGATGCAGTTTGACCTGTTCCACGCCTACACGGTGGATGAACACACCATTCGCGTGATGCTGAAGCTGGAAAGTTTTGCCAAAGAAGAGACGCGTTCAAAGCACCCGCTGTGCGTTGAGCTCTGGCCGCGCCTGAGCCACCCGGAACTGATTCTGATCGCCGCGCTGTTCCACGATATCGCAAAAGGGCGCGGGGGCGACCATTCGGTGCTCGGTGCCCAGGACGTGCTGAAATTCGCCGAACTCCACGGCCTGAACTCCCGCGAAACCCAACTCGTCGCCTGGCTGGTGCGCCATCATCTGCTGATGTCCGTCACCGCACAGCGTCGCGATATTCAGGACCCGGAAGTGATCAAGCAATTCGCCGAAATCGTACAAACCGAAAACCGTCTGCGTTTTCTGGTCTGCCTGACGGTGGCGGATATCTGCGCCACCAACGAAACCCTGTGGAACAGCTGGAAGCAGAGCCTGTTGCGCGAGCTCTATTTCGCCACCGAAAAACAGCTGCGCCGCGGGATGCAAAACACGCCGGATATGCGCGAGCGCGTGCGCCACCACCAGCTTCAGGCGCTGGCGCTGCTGCGGATGGATAACATTGATGAGGAAGCGCTGCACCAGATCTGGACGCGCTGTCGGGCCAACTATTTCGTGCGTCACAGCCCAAATCAGCTCGCCTGGCACGCACGGCACCTGCTGAAGCACGATCTGAAAAAACCGCTGATCCTGCTGAGCCCGCAGGCCACGCGCGGCGGCACGGAAATCTTTATCTGGAGCCCGGATCGGGCCTATCTGTTTGCCGCCGTCTGCGCCGAACTCGACCGGCGCAACCTGAGCGTTCACGACGCGCAGATCTTTACCACCCGCGACGGCATGGCGATGGATACCTTTATCGTGCTTGAGCCGGACGGCAGCCCGCTCTCGTCCGATCGTCACGAAGGCATTCGTTTTGGTCTGGAACAGGCGATTACCCAGCACAGCTGGCAGCCGCCGCAGCCGCGTCGCCAGCCGGCGAAATTGCGCCACTTTACCGTCGATACGGAGGTCAATTTCCTGCCGACGCACACGGACCGCAAATCGTTCCTCGAGCTGATTGCTTTGGACCAGCCGGGCCTGCTGGCGCGGGTCGGCCAGGTTTTTGCGGATCTGGGAATTTCGCTGCACGGGGCCAGAATTACAACCATTGGCGAGCGAGTAGAAGATTTATTCATAATCGCCACCGCCGACCGGCGTGCCCTTAATAATGAGCTGCAACTTGAAGTGCAACAACGGTTGACAGCAGCCCTCAATCCAAACGATAAAGGGTGACGTGTTTTTTAGTGAAATGGAAAGAGTAAAAACAATGCAGCAGTTACAGAACGTTATTGAGTCCGCCTTTGAGCGTCGCGCCGAAATTACCCCGGCAAATGTGGATACCGTCACCCGCGAAGCGGTGAATCAGGTGATTTCTCTGCTTGATTCCGGCGCGCTGCGTGTCGCGGAAAAAATTGACGGCCAGTGGGTAACTCATCAGTGGCTTAAGAAAGCCGTGCTGCTCTCTTTCCGCATTAACGATAACCAGGTTATCGACGGAGCTGAAAGCCGCTACTTCGATAAAGTGCCGATGAAATTCGCTGATTACGACGAAGCGCGTTTCCAGAAAGAAGGTTTCCGCGTGGTTCCACCTGCGGCCGTTCGCCAGGGTGCATACATCGCACGCAACACTGTACTGATGCCTTCATACGTGAACATCGGTGCCTACGTTGACGAAGGCACCATGGTGGATACCTGGGCAACCGTCGGTTCTTGCGCGCAGATCGGTAAAAACGTTCACCTGTCCGGCGGCGTCGGCATCGGTGGCGTGCTTGAGCCACTGCAGGCCAACCCAACCATCATCGAAGATAACTGCTTCATCGGTGCGCGTTCAGAAGTAGTTGAAGGCGTGATCGTAGAAGAAGGCTCGGTGATCTCCATGGGCGTTTACATCGGTCAGAGCACCCGCATTTACGATCGTGAAACGGGTGAAGTGCATTATGGCCGCGTACCGGCGGGTTCTGTTGTTGTCTCCGGCAACCTGCCGTCGAAAGATGGCAAATACAGCCTGTACTGTGCGGTTATCGTGAAAAAAGTCGATGCGAAAACGCGCGGCAAAGTCGGCATCAACGAACTGCTGCGTACCATCGATTAATCGGGTATAACAAAAAGCGGGGGCCACCCCGCTTTTTTTACATCTGATGGTGGCGAAGATAGATTTTTTCGTTAATTATTCATAGGTTATGTTGAGCTCAAGGGTACCGCTATGTACGATAATCTGAAAAGTCTGGGCATTACCAATCCTGATGAAATTGATCGTTACAGCCTCCGCCAGGAAGCGAACAACGATATTCTGAAAATCTATTTTCACAAGGACAAAGGAGAGTTTTTCGCGAAGAGCGTGAAGTTCAAATACCCGCGTCAACGTAAAACCGTCGTCGCCGATGGCGTCGGCCAGGGGTATAAAGAGGTTCAGGAAATCAGCCCGAATCTCCGCTATGTCATTGATGAACTCGATCAGATCTGCCAGCGCGATCGCACTGAAGTCGATCTTAAACGTAAGATCCTGGATGACCTGCGTCATCTGGAAAGTGTTGTGACCAACAAGATCAGCGAAATCGAATCGGATCTTGAGAAGTTAACGCGCGGAAAGTAAATGCTCTGGTGCGACCTCCCTGTAGGCCGGGTAAGGCGAAGCCGCCACCCGGCACAAAGGTGAGGTTCGTACAGTTAAACGCCCGGTGGCGCTGCGCTTACCGGGCCTACGATCCCGCCACTGGTGCGGTGACCTTGTTGGCCCGGTAAGCGCAACGCCACCAGGCATGAATGACTCACCTTTGCTCATCCAGCTGCAACGCCACATACAGCAACAGCCTGTCATCGAAATTGCCCAGATCTAACCCCGTCAGCTCCGAAATCCGGTTCAACCGGTACTCCAGCGTATTGCGATGAATAAACAGCGCTTTCGAGGTCGCCAGCGGCTGCACGTTATGGCGAAACCAGGCCTGCAGCGTCCGGCGCAGCAGCCCGTTGTTATCCATCGCCTTGAGACGCACCAATGGCCGCGCCAGCTCATTTGCCTGCCAGCCGCCGCGAAGACTGTCGAGCAGCACGGGCAGCATTAGATCCTGATAGAAATAACCCCTACTTTCGGGCATCCGCTGTTTCCCCACCATCATGGTGGTGCGCGCCGTGCGCCAGGAACGGGCGATGCTGCCCGGCCCGGTGAAATAGTTGCCGAGGGCGACGCGAAAACGCAGTTGGCCGTTCTCTTTCATCCGCGCGATAAGCTGCTCAACGCGACGACGATGATCTTCCGCATCCCAGCGGCCAAACTGATTCAGCGCCGGTTTCAGGACCACCATCTCGGTCAGGGACACAATCGCCACCAGGTTATTGCGCTCCGGCGTCGCCAGCGCATTTTGCAGCTGCTGCAGCTCCGCCATCGCGCTGTCCACGCCGAGCTGGCCGCTGTCCACTTCAATCACCGCCACCACGCGCGGCTGATTGAGATCGATGCCCAGACGCTGCGCCCACTCCGTCAGCGCAGGCGTATGCTCTTCGGCCTGGATCAGGTTCATCACCAGCTCTTCGCGCAGACGGCTGTCCTGCGCCAGGAGGTGCATCAGACGCGACTGCTCGAGCATCATCTCGGCGGTCATACAGACCAGTTCACCGTATTTGCGCAGGGATTCCGGTTCACCGGTCAAACCGATGACGCCGACGATCTCCCCTTCGAGGCGCAGCGGCAGGTTGATCCCCTGACGCACGCCGTGCAGGTGCCGTGCCACTGCGTCGTCGATATCCACCACCCGCCCCTGGGAGAGCACCAGAAGCGCGCCTTCGTGCAATTCCCCAATGCGCTCACGATCGCCGCTGCCGATGATTCGCCCACGGGCATCCATCACGTTGATATTGGTATCAATGATGCGCATGGTTCGTGCCACGATTTCCTGCGCCATTTTGGTATCGAGATGCCAGCCAGCCATGTACCCCTCCTGTGAGCAGAGCTCAAGCATAGGGGAGTTCAAAGGGTGTGGCATTGTGCGGATGCACAAAGTCAGGGAGAGAAGTATGGACTTGTGGAAAGGGTCACAGAAACGAAGAAACCCCTGCCTGCACTCAGGCAGGGGTTGGAGAGATTACTGCATTAACAGGTACAGGCTGGTGTCACCACGCTGGATATTCAGCGCCAGCACCGTTGGTTTGCTGTCGAGAATTTTGCGCAGTTCAGCAATGTTTTTCACCGGCTGCTGGTTCGCGCCGATAATCACATCGCCTTTTTTCAGGCCGATACGCGCTGCCGGGGAGCTGGCTTTAACATCATTCACCACCACGCCTTTATCTGCGCCTTTGTTGCTCATATCCGCACCTTCGATGCCGCTAAAGATGGTGCTGGAGTCGACCTGATTCTGGCTGCTCTGCTGCAGCTCCAGGCTCACGTTCACCGGTTTGCCGTCACGCAGCAGGCCGAGGGACACTTTGCTGCCGACCGGCATAGAGCCGACTTCAGCACGCAGCGCCGCAAAGCTGCTGATTGGCTTGCCGTTCAGGGTGGTGATCACGTCACCCGCCTTGATACCGGCTTTCGCCGCAGAGGAGTTCGGCATCACCTGGCTGACGAATGCGCCACGCTGAGCGTCCACTTTCATCGCTTTTGCCAGCTCGGAGTTCAGTTCGGTACCCAGAATGCCCAGCTCGCCGCGTTTCACCTGGCCAAATTCAACCATCTGACCGGTCAGGTTTTTCACCATGTTACTCGGGATCGCAAAGCCGATACCGATGTTGCCGCCGTCCGGTGCCAGGATCGCGGTGTTAATCCCGATCAGTTCACCGTTCAGGTTCACCAGCGCGCCGCCGGAGTTACCGCGGTTAATCGCCGCATCGGTCTGGATAAAGTTCTCGTAGTTTTCCGCGTTCAGGCCGCTACGACCCAGCGCAGAAACGATACCGGAGGTCACGGTTTCACCCAGACCAAACGGGTTACCGATAGCGACGGTGTAATCACCAACGCGCAGGGCATCGGAGTCAGCCAGTTTAATCGCCGTCAGGTTTTTCGGATCCTGAATCTGGATCAGGGCGATGTCAGAGCGCGGATCTTTACCCACCACTTTGGCATCAAATTTACGGCCATCGCTCAGCTGCACTTTGATGGTGCTGGCGTTGTCGACCACGTGGTTGTTAGTCACGACATAGCCTTTCGCCGCATCAATGATCACGCCTGAACCCAGGGCCATGAATTTCTGCTGCTGGCCGCCGCCGTTACCGCCGCCTGGGGCGTCATCACCAGCGCCGCCACCCTGACAGAATGGGGAGCTCTGGAACGGAGAACCGTCCTGGCAGAACGGTGAGTTATCACCGAAGAACTGCTGGAAGTTGCGCGGCATGCGCGGTGTATTAACGGTCGTGCTCCCCTCAACGTTAATACTCACCACCGATGGCATCACTTTTTCGAGCATCGGGGCAAGGCTTGGCATCGGCTGCGCCGTAGCGGCCGACGATGCGGTCTCCGCTGCGGTTGCAGTCAGAGGGGATAACGCTAAACCTAAACTCAGAGCCAGTGCACTCATTGCTAATGTGGTTTTTTTCATGTTCTCAATCTCGATTTACAGATAACGCAAAATTGCTGTGTACGTCAGATTCGTTTTATAGCCCGAAGTTCCGGGATTAAGTTTTTGGAAAAAGTAAAAATTTATTGTTTGTCTTTACAAAACTCATTCATTATTCCACTGCCATCAGGCGGCGGTATTCATCCCAGGCATACAAATCGGTCATGCCGCTGATATAGTCCTGAATAAGACGGCAGCGATAATAATATTCCAGAACCGGCCACTGCACGGATTCGCGATCGATTTTACTGACCGTTTCAACGTAGGCAAGTCGATGACGAGTCGAGAGTTTATGCAGCAACCGCGTTTCAATCGGCAAACGTTTGATGCGATCTTTTTCCACCAGCTCGGTAAAGTCGTCGACAGATAATTGCAGCAGCGGTCGATAGATTTCCAGCAGGCCGCTGATCACCCGATAGCCCTGTAATTCCAGCTGTTCAACATCCGGATGACTGAAGACGTGGCGCATGGCGACATCTTTATACAACTCAAGAAGTTGGCTAAACCCGCTGTCATCTTCCAGCAGCGCATGATTAAACTCACCGCTAAAAATCGCCGGTAAATTGTCGATAAAACGCGACGCCGCGTAGGGCACCAGTTTATTTAAGGTATTGACCCGCAAATACATAAAGAACTGATCTTCCGTACTGCGACTCAATGAATTGGAACGGGATTTTTCCCACGCGTTTTCGACCACCTGAGAAAAGAGCGAGCCTTTTTCATGCTTGCCCCAGGCGTCGTAAAGATGCTGATAAAGCTCCTCGACGCTAAATATTCTTTTCTCAACGGCGTCTTCCAGATCGGCCACGCAATAGGAAATATCGTCAGCGGCTTCCATAATCCACGTCAATGGAAAGCGCCCGTGCGGGGTCAGTGAAAGTTCTTTACGCAGCCTTTCAATATAGCGTTCTTCCGACAAATAATAGCCGGGCTTTTTCATCAAATAGCTGTGCGACGCGGGCGGTTCACCCATCCACCACGCCGGGCGGGTATATTTGAGAATGCAGCCCACCTGCGCCCACGTCAGGTTCATGCGCATCAGGGAGTGCACCAGACGAATCCCCTGGGCATTGCCTTCGAACTGGCAGAGATCCTGACGCACCTTGCGCCGCAGGTCGTTTAAGGCCTCTTCGCCTTCGCGCAGTTTTAGGGCTCTGAAGATGCAGCGGTCTTCGCTCAGGGGCTGACTTGCCGCATCGGACGGGAAAAGTTTCTGTTTGAACCAGTCGTTGATCGCCGCCTCGCCGAAATGGCCGAACGGCGGGTTGCCGATGTCGTGCATCAGGCAGGCCATCTCGACGATGCTTTCGAACGGCCCGGTGAGTTCATCCAGACCGTAGGTTTCCAGCAAACGCTGCTCTTTCAGACGGCTTAAAATCTCTTTGGCAATGTAGCGCCCGACCTGCTGTACTTCCATGGAATGGGTCAGACGCGTGCGGACGGCGGCATTGCGCTCCAGCGGGAAGACCTGGGTTTTTTGCTGCAGGCGGCGGATCGCCGGCGAGTTCACAATGCGCCCGCGATCGCTTTCGAAGATACGCAGGATCTCGTGCTCGCTCTTTTCTCCCTGCGGAGAACGGAAACGACGATGCCAGTTAATTTTATTGCGAAAATCGATTGGTGCCATGAGCTCCCCCGCCTGAGAATGCGTTTCCCCTGATGCGCATGATAGACTATGCATCTTAACAAGGCACATCGCGAGTAAATCTATGAAAATCGGCATTATTGGTGCAATGGAAGAAGAAGTTACGCTCCTGCGTGACAAAATTGAGAACTGTCAGACCCTCTCTCTGGGTGGGTGTGAAATCTACACCGGCCAGCTGAACGGGACTGACGTCGCTCTGCTGAAATCAGGCATCGGTAAAGTGGCGGCAGCACTGGGCGCGACCCTGCTGCTTGAGCGCTGTAAACCGGATGTGATCATCAACACCGGTTCCGCTGGCGGTCTGGCTCCTACGCTGAAAGTGGGCGATATCGTGGTCTCCGATGAAGCGCGCTATCACGATGCCGATGTGACGGCATTCGGTTACGAGTATGGCCAGCTGCCTGGCTGTCCGGCAGGCTTTAAAGCCGACGATAAGCTGATTGCTGCGGCAGAAAGCTGCATCGCCGAGCTGAACCTGAACGCCGTACGCGGCCTGATTGTCAGCGGCGACGCCTTTATCAACGGCTCCGTGGGCCTGGCGAAAATCCGCCACAACTTCCCGCAGGCGATTGCCGTAGAAATGGAAGCGACCGCGATTGCACACGTGTGCCATAACTTCAGCGTGCCGTTTGTGGTGGTTCGCGCCATCTCCGACGTAGCCGATCAGCAATCCCACCTGAGCTTCGACGAGTTCCTGGCGGTTGCCGCCAAACAGTCCACCATCATGGTTGAAACCCTGGTGCAGAAACTGGCGCGTGGCTAAGTTTTCAAGGGCGCTGGTCGCCCTCTTTTTGCTGGCCCCGGCGTGGCTTTTCGCTGCACCGCGAGTCATTACCCTCTCCCCCGCCAATACGGAACTGGCTTTTGCTGCCGGGATCACCCCTGTGGGCGTCAGCAGCTTTTCCGACTACCCACCCGAAGCGAAAAAGATTGAAGAGGTCTCGACCTGGCAGGGGATGAACCTTGAGCGGATCGTGGCGCTCAAGCCTGATCTGGTGCTGGCCTGGCGCGGCGGGAATGCCGAGCGACAGGTCAATCAACTCTCCTCACTGGGCATCAAAGTGCTGTGGGTCGATGCCATCAGCATTGAGCAAGTCGCGCAGGCGTTACGCGAGTTAGCCCCCTGGAGCCCAACGCCGAAAAAGGCCGAACAGGCCGCACAGCAGCTGCTGAACGACTATGCTGCCCTCAAGGCGAAGTACGACACCCCAAATAAAAAGCGCGTGTTCCTGCAGTTTGGCAGCCAGCCGCTGTTTACCACCGGAAAAGGTTCGATCCAGAACCAGGTTCTGGAGGTGTGCGGCGGTGAAAATATCTTTGCCGCCAGCCGCGTTCCCTGGCCGCAGGTCAGCCGCGAACAGGTGCTGGCGCGTCAGCCACAGGCCATTGTGGTGATTGGGAATGCGAGTGAGATTCCGAAAATTGAACAATTCTGGCAAAGCCAGCTAAAAATTCCGGTTATAGCCCTGCACAGTGACTGGTTTGAACGCGCAAGCCCGCGTATTATCCTCGCCGCAAAACAACTCTGCTCTGCCCTCGCGCAGGGCCAGTAATTAACCCTCATCGTCTGAGGATTGAAAAATGCTCGTTTATTGGCTGGATATCCTTGGCACAGCCGTTTTTGCTATTTCCGGCGTTCTGCTTGCGGGCAAGCTGCGCATGGATCCGTTTGGCGTGTTAGTGCTCGGCGTAGTGACGGCCGTCGGCGGGGGTACGATCCGCGACATGGCCCTCGATCATGGCCCGGTGTTTTGGGTCAGAGATCCTACGGATCTGGTAGTGGCGATGGTGACCTGTCTGTTGACGATCGTGCTGGTACGACAGCCGCGCCGTTTACCGAAATGGATCCTGCCGGTGCTGGATGCCGTCGGCCTGGCGGTGTTTGTCGGCATCGGCGTCAATAAAGCCTTTATGGCGGGAACCGGTCCGCTGGTGGCGATTTGCATGGGCGTCCTGACCGGCGTCGGCGGCGGGATCATCCGCGATATTCTGGCCCGCGAAATCCCGATGATTCTGCGCACCGAAATCTACGCCACCGCCTGTATCATCGGCGGCATCGTTCACGCGACAGCGTTCTACACCTTTGGCGTTGAGCTGGAAACCGCGGCGATGATCGGCATGGTGGTGACGCTGGTGATTCGTCTGGCGGCGATTCGCTGGCATCTGAAACTGCCGACGTTTGCGTTGGATGAGAATGGAAGGTAAAAGCAAAACAGCAACCCAAGGTTGCTGTTTTTAGTGTTTTCTCCCTCTCCCCGTGGGAGAGGGCCGGAGTGAGGGCATCAGGCCGCACCCTTCTGCACTTACCCGTAGGCCGGATAAGCGCAGCGCATCCGGCATTAAATGCTGAACGAAGAACCACACCCGCAGGTGCTTTTCGCGTTCGGGTTGGTCACCACAAAGCGCGATCCTTCCAGGCCTTCGGTGTAATCTACCGCGCCGCCAACCAGATACTGCAGGCTCATCGGGTCAACGACCAGCGCGACGCCCTGCTTCTCAATCGTCATATCACCGTCGTTGATCTGATCGTCGAAGGTAAAACCATACTGGAAGCCGCTGCAACCGCCGCCGGTAATATACACACGCAGTTTCAGCTCCGGATTATTTTCATCCGCAATCAGGCTTTTCACTTTAATGGCTGCTGCTTCGGTAAACTGCAACGGCAGCGCTACGTCATCACTCATTTTTTGCTCCCATGAATACTGCTACTGAATCGGATTAAAAAACATCCAATTCTTTTTTTCATTATCTAATACCCTGGTAATTCATTCAAGTATTCTGCTTCTCAGCCAGTGCCGCCTCCTGCTTCGCCAGGGTGCGGGCAAGAATAGTGGAGTATAACGGCTTTCCGCCCAGAAATTGGGCTAATAGTGTCGCGCCGAGACAGGTAATGATCATTGGCAAAATGAGCTGATAATTGTCCGTCATCTCCAGAACCAGCACGATGGCGGTCAGCGGCGCGCGCAAAGAGGCCGCCAGCAGCGCTCCCATTCCGGCGATCGCAAAGGTTCCGGCCTGCAGTTCATACGCCGGGAATCCTGCGGCAGCGGCCATGCCAAACGCGGTGCCGAGCAACATGCCCAGCGCCAGCATTGGGGCGAAAATGCCACCCGGCGCGCCGGACGAGAAGCAGAGCAGCGTTGTCACCACGCGGAAAATAAACAGAAACAGCAGCATGCCGAGGCTAAAATTCCCCGCCATGGCGATAGGGATCAGGCTAAACCCGCCGCCCGCCGAACCCGGCTGGATCACGCCCAGCACGCCGCACAGGCCACCGAGCACACCGCCGATCAGCACCCACTTCGTAATATTCCCGCCATGAATGCGCTGGAACATATCCTGGGTTTTGAGCACCAGGAAGTTAAACAGCGGCCCCAGCACGCCGAAAATCATCCCCAGGATCAGATACAGCCACAGCGTATTCACCGGCGCATTGGTGAGTTTACCCACCTCAATCACCGCCGATTCGCCGTTAAAAATGCGGAACACGATGCTCGACATGATCACGCCGGTGAAAACCGCCTTGATCGAAATAAGGTTGTAGCGAAACTGCGGGCGCATCTCTTCGATGATAAACAGGATCCCGGCCAGCGGCGCGTTAAAGGCCGCCGACAGCCCTGCCGCCGCCCCGGTTGCCAGCAGCGTATGCCGCGCCTCGCCGCTGCGCATGCGGAAAATATCCCCCACCATGCGTCCGATATTCCCGCCGAGCTGCACCGTTGGCCCTTCGCGCCCCAGCACCATCCCCGCCCCGAGCGTCCCCATCCCGCCGATAAATTTGACCGGAATGACGCGCCACCAGCGCACCGGACGTAACTCTTCCAGCGCCCCTTCGATTTCAGGAATGCCGGACCCGCCCGCCTCCGGGGCGAATTTACGCACCAGGAAATAGCCGACCATCGCCAGCACGGCCGACAGGCCAAACGCCAGCGACCACAGCAGCCACGGGTTATCGGCCACGCCGCCGAGGGCGCCAATACGCCAGTTCTGAACGCCATTCACGGCTTTCTCAAACGCCACGCCCACCAGCCCGGCGAGGGTCCCGACCACCGCTGCCGCCACCAGGATCATCAGCGGCGTTTTATCGCGATTCAGTAAGCGTCGGACGCTGTCGCGACGGCGACGGCGCGCAAATTGCTGTTCTTCAAAAGAGGAGTTTTCTGCTGTCATCTGGGGTTCTTATATTGGTCATACAAATAACGCAGGGGATTTTAAAGCCCCTGACGCCGCCCGTCGCCTGAAAAATCCTTAACAATTGTTTAGGATCATGCGGGCAAAAATTTTATAACGTCTGGCGAATCCCTTAGAATAGCTGGCTTAACCCTTTTCTACGAACCAGGAACGACGCTATGAGTAAGTCTGAAAACCTCTACAGTGCTGCACGCGATCTCATCCCAGGCGGGGTGAACTCCCCTGTTCGCGCCTTTACCGGCGTCGGCGGCACGCCGCTGTTTATCGAACGTGCGGACGGCGCGTATCTGTACGATGTGGATGGCAAAGCCTATATCGATTATGTCGGCTCCTGGGGTCCGATGGTGCTGGGTCATAACCACCCGACCATCCGCAACGCGGTAATTGAAGCGGCACAGCGCGGTCTGAGCTTCGGCGCACCGACCGAGATGGAAGTGAAAATGGCGGAGCTGGTGACCGAACTGGTCCCGACCATGGACATGGTGCGCATGGTGAACTCCGGTACGGAAGCGACCATGAGCGCGATTCGTCTGGCGCGTGGTTTTACCGGCCGCGATAAAATCATCAAATTCGAAGGCTGCTACCACGGTCACGCCGACTGCCTGCTGGTGAAAGCCGGTTCCGGCGCGCTGACCCTCGGCCAGCCGAACTCTCCGGGCGTGCCGGCGGATTTCGCCAAACACACCCTGACCTGCACCTATAACGATCTGGACACCGTTCGCGCCGCCTTCGAGCAGTATCCGCAGGAGATCGCCTGCATCATCGTCGAACCGGTCGCGGGTAACATGAACTGCATCCCACCGCAGCCGGAATTCCTGCCGGGCCTGCGCGCCCTGTGCGACGAGTTCGGCGCGCTGCTGATCATCGACGAAGTGATGACCGGCTTCCGCGTCGCGCTGGCGGGTGCCCAGTCTTACTACGACGTGGTGCCGGACCTGACCTGTCTGGGCAAAATCATCGGCGGCGGTATGCCGGTGGGTGCCTTCGGCGGACGTAAAGACGTGATGGAAGCCCTGGCACCAACCGGCCCGGTTTATCAGGCGGGAACGCTGTCCGGGAACCCGATTGCGATGGCCGCCGGTTTCGCCTGTCTGACTGAAGTGGCGCAGCCGGGAATTCATGAAACCCTGACCGATCTGACCACGCAGCTGGCAAACGGCCTGCTGGAAGCCGCAGAAGAGACGGGGATTCCGCTGGTGGTGAACCTCGTCGGCGGGATGTTCGGGATCTTCTTCACCGATGCGAAAACGGTGACCTGCTATCAGGACGTGGTGAAGTGCGACGTTGAGCGCTTTAAGCGCTTCTTCCACCTGATGCTTGAGGAAGGTGTGTATCTGGCACCGTCGGCGTTCGAAGCGGGCTTTATGTCGGTGGCGCACAGCGAAGAGGATATCAACAACACCATCGACGCGGCGCGCAAGGTGTTTGCGAAGCTTTGATGGTTTTGTTTGCCGGGTGGCGCTAACGCTTACCCGGCCTACGTGAACGTCACGATTTTGTAGGCCGGGTAAGGCGAAGCCGCCACCCGGCTTTTTTTACCGACTCTGCTTCCTCAGCAAATAAATAAAGTACGGCGCCCCGATAAAGGTCGACAGCAGCCCTGCCGGGATCTGATACGGGAACAGCACCATCCTGCCCAGCCAGTCGGCAATCACCAGCATCATCCCACCGACCAGTGCCGACATCACGATATGCGGCATCGTGCGACGGAACCCCATCATGCGCGCGATGTGCGGCGCCATCAGGCCAACAAAGCTCAGCGGCCCAATGGTCATGGTCGCGACGGCGGTCAGACAGGCGGCCAGTAGCAACAATCCAACCCGCGACGGCGTCAGCGCAACCCCAACCGCCCGCGCGGTTTCACCGCCCAGCGGAAGAATGGTCATCCAGCGACGGCACAGCGGGGTAATCGCCAGCAGCAACACCATGGCAATCCCGGAATGGAACACCTGCGCGCCTGTCGCTTTATAGGTCGAACCGGAAATCCAGGTCAGGATCTGCGCCATACGCGGATCGCCGCTGGCCTGCAGCATCATCAGCAGCATAGTAAATGCGGTGCTCAACGCCATCCCGGCAAGCAGCATTCGGTGCGGTGAAAAACCTCCACGTCCGGCGGCGATCATAATGATCATCAGCGTCGCGGCGGCACCGATACTGCCTGCAGGCATAAGCCAGCCAAAGGCATCGCCCGGCACGAAGAACAGCATCATCACCACGCCAAACGCCGCGCCGGAGCTGATGCCTAACACTTCCGGGCTCGCCATCGGGTTGCCCGTCAGACGCTGAATAATGCACCCCGCCACCGCCAGCATCACACCTGCGATCAACGCCGAGAAGATGCGCGGCCAACGCCACTGCATCAGTTCATCCAGCATCGGGCCGGTCGCCCAGTGCCAGCCGCTGGCGTCACGTCCCAGCGACAGCGCGATCCAGGCGACGATCAACATCAGAATAAGGCCCGTCAGAACAAACCACTGAATGTGCTGCCGTTCGGCATAGACTTTATCCCCGGCGTCCATCGCCGGGGCGCTCATACTGCGCAGACGCGGCAGCAGCCAGAGCAGGAGCGGCGCACCAATCAGGGCAGTCACGGAGCCGGTCGAGACCTCCATCCACACCCGCGCCAGCCAGAGAATGATTTGATCCGAAAGCCAGAGGATCAGCGCCCCAATCAGCGGGGCCAGCATCAGGCGCGACAGCAGTCGGCGCGCGCCGAGCATCTTCGCCAGCAGCGGCGCAAACAGCCCGATAAAGCCGATGATCCCAACCGCATTCACCAGCAGGGCGCTGAGCACAATCGCCAGCGTCAGCGCCGCGAGGCGTGCCAGGGAAAGGGCCAGCCCGAGATTGCGCGCCACGCCGTCGTCCAGCCCCATCAGGGTCAGCGGACGCAGGAGCAGCAAGGTCAGTAAGACGCCGCCGATCAGCTGCGGCCACAGGCGCTGGACGATGCTCCAGTCGGTCTGGGTCAGCGTCCCGGTGCTCCACAGGAACATGCTTTGCAGCTGATCATGGTGGAACAGCACCAGCAGCTGGTTGATCGCTCCGCAGTAGAGGCTCACCACCAGACCGGCCAGAATCAGCGTCACAGGAGAAAGGCGTTTTCCCCAGGCCACGCCGAACACCAGCGCGCCGACCACGCAGGCCCCCGCCAGCGCCGCGAACTGGCTGGTGAGCGCGCCGGGCAGCGCCCAGAGCGTGGTAATGGTGATCCCGAGCTGTGCGCCAGTCGCCACGCCGAGCGTCGTCGGTTCCGCCAGCGGGTTACGCAGCACCTGCTGGAACAGCACGCCGACCAGCCCCAGTCCTGCGCCCACCAACAGGGAAATCGCCAGACGCGGCAACAGGCTGTAGTGGAACAGCATCTGCTGGATGTTATCGATATCCGGAACGGAAAATGCCTGGCCCCACTGCGCGCGCGGCAGCGCAATCGACAGATTCGACCAGGTTAAAACCAGTGCGACAACGAAAACGACGCTCAGTAACAGCGCCGGGAAAAGTGCGATCCGTGACTTCATGCTTTGCCTCCCAGCGCACCGTCAAGCACACGGGCAAAGTGCATCGCCGAAAGCGTCGCCCCGTAGAACCACACCGCAGGCACGCGCTGGAATCGCTGCTCGCGCACGAACGGCATCGCCTGCCAGAGCGGCGTCGCCATCAGCTTTTGCATTTCGCGGTCATTGCCATGATCGAAACAGAGCACATCCACATCGCGGAATTGCGCCAGACGGTCGATGCCGACGGTGGTGCTGCCCCAGAAGGTCATCTCCCCCTCCCAGGCATTCGGAATATTGAAACGATCGAGCACTTCCTGGAACAGGCAGTTTTTGCCAAACACCAGCACGTGACGCGCATCCAGCAGCGTGACCATCAGCAACGGACGGTCGCCGCGCGCGGCAAAGCGCGGTTTGAGGGAGTCGATAAAATAGTCGAAATGGTCGAGATGCTCTTTTGCCGCCGCCTCGCGGTCCAGAAGCTGGGCCATTTCGTTTATCGAGTGACGCGCCATGGTCAGCGGTTTTTTCCCGTCGCTGAAGGTGAAGCCCCGCCCCGGCGCGATGCGCGCCAGCGTCTCCGGCGAAGGGCCGTAGCCCGCAGACCAGACCAGATAGGAAGGTTTCATCTGGGTCAGCAACTCGAGATTCGGCTCGGTGCGCAGACCGATGTCGATAGCCGAGGCCGGGATTTTCGGCTCGTTGACCCACATGTTGTAGTTGGGAATATCCGCCACGCCGTAGGGCGCGATACCCAGGGCCAGCATCAGCTCAACCGGTAGCCACTCCAGCGCCACGATGCGGTGCGGATCGATGGCGGCCGCGCGCGCGGTGTTCATTTTTAACAGCAGTGGCGAAAGCGCCAGCGCCGTCAGTAACCGACGGCGACTTATCAAAGTTGGATCCAGCATCAATACACAAAGCTCACCGGTGCAGCCCCTGCAGGATGAGGCAGGATACCCATTGGAATACCGTAGATCAGTTCCAGCGTTTCGCCGCGCATCAGCTCAGACGGCGTGCCCTGAGCAATCATCTCGCCGCCGCGCAGGGCCACCAGATAATCGCAGTAGCGTGCGGCCATGTTGATATCATGCAGAACGGCAATCACCGTCAGCCCTTTTTGCTGGCTGAGGCGATGAATCAGCGCCAGGACATCCACCTGATGGGCGATATCCAGCGCCGAGGTCGGTTCGTCGAGCAGCAGGCAGTTACTGTCCTGCGCCACCAGCATCGCAATCCACGCGCGCTGACGCTCGCCGCCCGAAAGGCTATCCACCAGACGGTGCGCCAGCGGTTTTAGTCCCACCAGTGCGATCGCCTCTTCCACTTTCTCTCTGTCGGCCACCCCAAAACGCCCGAGCGCGCCGTGCCACGGATAACGTCCAATCGCTACCAGCTCGCGCACGGTCATCCCTTCGGCCTGCGGCAGTTGCTGCGGCAGATAGGCCACCTTGCGGGCAAAGGCTTTGCTTTTCCAGCTGTCGAGCGGCTGCCCGTCGAGCAGGATCTCCCCTTCGGACGGCGGCTGATGGCGACCCAGCATTTTGAGCAGTGTGGATTTACCAGAACCGTTGTGACCGATAAGGCCCGTGACTTTACCGACAGGGAATGTCAAAGAGAGCGGATGCAGCAGCGTGCGTCCAGGGACGCGAAAGGAGGTGTTATCAAGCGCAAACGTGGTATCGGAGTGCGTTTTATTTTCCTGCATAGTGGCCAACTTGTTAAAGGGCACGGCGAACCGTGCCCGAAAAGAGATTAGAAGCGGAAGGTCGCCGTGGCGACAACCTGGCGTTCAGCACCCCAGAAGCAGCCGTAGGTGTTGAAGCAGCTCGCGACGTATTCACGATCCAACAGGTTGTTGACGTGAACCGCGACGTTCGAGCCCGCCATACCAAAGCGCGCCAGATCGTAACGTACCAGGGCATCGACAACGGTGTAACTGCCCACTTTGAAGGAGTTCGCCGGGTCACCGTAGCTGGAGCCGGTCAGACGTCCGCCGGTACCCAGTGTCAGGCCAGACAGCGCGCCATCAAAGAAGGTGTAGTCGCCCCACAGGGAAGCCATGTGTTTTGGCACCTGCGCAGGGGTGTTGCCTTTGTAGTTGGTGTCGGTGGTGTATTCCGCATCGGTGTAGGTGTAAGACCCGACCACGTTAACACTCGCAGACAGCGCCGCTTTGGCTTCGATTTCCACGCCGCGGGAGCGGATTTCGCCGCCTTCAACGGAGAAGAAGGAGCTCGTATCCGGGTCAGCCATCAAATTGTTAGATTTGGTCAGCTGGTAGATAGCACCGGTCAGCACGATTGGACGTTCGCTCGGCACATATTTCACGCCGGCTTCGTACTGCTTACCTTTAGAAGGCGAGAACGGTTGACCCTGAGCATCGGTCAGAGAAGACGGCTCGAAGGATTCGCTGTAGCTAAAGTACGGCGTGACACCATTATCAAACAGGTAGTTAACGCCACCACGCCAGGTGAACTGCGTGTCATCACGCTTGGCAGTGGTATTAGCTACGCGGTTATAAGAATCCTGATCCGCCCAGTCATAGCGCCCACCCAGGGTGACCAGAACTTTATCCCACTGCGCCTGGTCCTGAACGTACAGACCCGTTTGCTTCTGTTTGTTCAGAACCTGATACGGGCCTGACGGTCCGGGGTGTGAACCGAAATCGAAATCGCTACGGTCAATATTATAAATATCGGATGGCGTTACAGAACCGGCATAGCCAAACCAGGAGTCGATGTCATTGCGCATGCGCATGAAGTCAACGCCGGTCAACAGCGTGTGATCGACAGAACCGGTAGCAAACTTGCTTTGCAGCTGTGTATCAACCGTGAAATTCTCTAATTTCTCTTTATCGATAACGTACTGACGGGTCAGGGTGTGACCCCACTGAGACTGCGGAACGCCGGCGCACGGACTGGTTACCGGGTTTTTTGAATAGAGCGGATCGGAACACATGCCGTAACCATAAACACTGTTCTGCGACACTTTGTTTTGCGCATAACGCAGGTTCTGACGAACCGTGAAGGTGTCGTTGAACTCGTGGTCAAAGCTGTAGCCAACCATTTTCTGGTTACGGGAATAGGTATTGTTTTCCGCACCTTCGTTGAAATCGGTCGGCAGACGACTGCCGTTTGGCAGTGGCTCCACCGTTCCCTCTTTTGGCAACCAGCCGTAGTAGCCGGTTTCTGGCTCATTCTGGAAGTAAGAGAGGAAGGTAAAGTTGGTTTTGTCATCAGGACGCCAGCTGAAAGATGGCGCGATGGTGTAACGCTGCTCTTCGGCACCTTTCTGCTGCGCATTGTTAGAACGCGCCAGGCCGGTCAGACGGTAGGAGTACACGCCGTCATCATCGATAGCATCGCTGAAGTCAAACCCGGTCTGGAACAGGCTGTCGGTGCCGACTTTAAACTGGATCTCTTTCAGCGGCTCCGTCATCGGACGCTTACTGACCATGTTCAGCAAACCGCCTGGGCTGCTTTTTCCGTACAGGACGGAAACCGGACCACGCATGATTTCCGCGCGCTCCAGCATATAAGGGTCGATTACCGCGTCGTTATAGAAGTTACCCTGCATCTTCATACCGTCGAGGTAGTTGTTCTGGCTCTGACCATCGGCCGCAAAACCGCGGATCACCAGATAGTCATAGGTGTTCGATGCGCCACGCGTGCCAACGGCAACGCCTGGGGTGTAGCTCAACGCCTCTTTCACCGAGCGTGGCTGGTGCAGCGCCATCTCTTCAGCGGTCACCACAGAAATAGACTGCGGCACTTTCTGGATAGGCGTATCGGTTTTGGTCCCGGTCGCAGATTGACGCGCCGCGATGGTCGCCGCCGGTCCCCATGCACTTTCCGTCGCAGCAGGCGCCGCGGTAACGGTGATGGTTTCTTCTTTTTTAGGGGTTTCAGCCGCATGTGCTAAAGCAGACATGCCGCTTACCGCTGTGGCTACGACGACTGCGATTTTACGCAGCGAAGGACTCATTGGCTGAGCAGTTTTGAGCGCCATTGGTATATCTCTGATGAAAGAGTGAATGATAACGTAAACGAGAATTATTATTATGACCGCAGAATAATATGCGAAACGCTGGCGGCATAGCAAGCGATATGCGGCCCTACAAGAATTGAGGGTTTAAGAAATAACCAGAGGGAAAATGAGGAGTTAAAACAGGATTAAATAAGGGTTAGGAATATGTTCTTTATGCGTGAATAAATTCCCTCTCCCGCAGGAGAGGGAATTCGCTGGCTTAGTTACTGCCGAACATATCCTTAATCCAGCCCGCCACGCCGTCGCTGTCTTTCTTCTCATTCTGCGGCTGCTGCTGTTGTTGCTGCGGCTGCTGTTGAGGCTGAGACTGCTCAAACGGGTTGCCCGTTGGCTGTTCAGGCTGGCTTTGCTGGCACAGGGATTCCGGCTTGTCGGTCCACACCGGAAGCGTTCGCATCCCGCCGCCGCAGACAAAGTTACCGGACTCATCCACGCCCATATCGACGATATCTTCCGGCGGCGTCAGGTTCAGCGGCACCGGCGACTGATTAGTCAGGTAGCGCTGGTAGATCGACATCGCACCGCTCGCGCCGTACAGCTTGGTCGGCTGGTTGTTGTCGCGTCCTACCCAGGTGATCACCACTTCACGGCCATCAATACCGGCAAACCAGGTATCGACGTTGTTGTTGGTGGTCCCGGTTTTACCCGCCAGATGCAGGCCCGGATATTTCGCGCCCAGCTGGCGACCCGTACCGCGCTGCACGACCTGCTGCATGGTCCACAGGGTCATGTAGGCTGCCTGTGCCGGAACCACACGTTCCGCCTGCGGGAAGCTCTGATACAGCACCGTGCCGTCTTCGGCAATGACCGAACGCACCGCAGAGAGCTGCGCGCGGTTACCGCCGCTGGCAATCGTCTGGAACGCCTGCGCCACTTCGATTGGCGTCAGGTTCAGTGCCCCCAGAATCATGGCCGGAACTGGATGGAGCTGGTCTTTCGGCACACCCAGTTTTTCCCAGGTGTCGGTAATCGCTGGCAGACCCAGCGCCATACCGAGGTTCACCGTCGGAACGTTCATGGAACGCGTTAACGCATCCACCAGCATCACCTGGCCGCTGAACTGTTTATCGTCGTTCTGCGGAGACCACACCTGGCCGTTCGGCTGACGCAGTGCAATCGGCGCATCGGCAATCCAGGTATTCAGTCGATACTGATTCGGCTGGCTCAGCGCGGTGAGATAGGTCGCCGGTTTAGCCAGAGAACCAATCGAACGACGCGCCTGCATCGCACGGTTGTAGCCCGCAAACTGCGGCTCTGCCCCGCCAACCATCGCGCGCACTTCGCCGCTGTAGCGATCGACCACCACCATCGCGGTTTCCAGATCGCTCAGCTTACGCTGCTTTTTCAGCGCCGGAATGCCGTCAACGGCGGCTTTCTCGGCGGCGTCCTGGGCTACGGAGTCAAAGGTGGTAAAGATCTTCACGCCGGAGAGATCTTTCACTTTGTCGCCGAGCCTGGTTTGCAGCTCCTGACGCACCATCTGCATAAACGCAGGCTGTGGTGAAATCACACCACCGCGCGGCTGGACGCCCAGCGGACGTGCGCTCAGCATGTCGTACAGCTCCTGATCGATCACCTGCTGCTGTTGCAGCAGGCGCAGAACCAGGTTACGGCGCTCCAGCGCCAGTTTCGGGTTACGCCACGGGTTGTAGATTGACGCCCCTTTCACCATGCCGACCAGCAGTGCCTGCTGGTCGAGGCTCAGCTCTTCCACCGGACGACCGAAGTAGTACAGGCTCGCCAGCGGGAAGCCGCGGATCTCGTTATCCCCGCTCTGACCGAGATACACCTCGTTCATGTACAGCTCAAGAATGCGATCTTTGCTGTAGCGGGCGTCCATCAGCACGGCCATGTACGCTTCGTTGGCCTTACGCCAGTAGGAGCGTTCGCTGGAGAGGAACAGGTTTTTCACCAGCTGCTGGGTCAGGGTACTCGCCCCCTGCACCGTACGACCAGCGGTCAGGTTCGCCAGCACCGCACGACCAATGGAGTAGAGGCTCACGCCGTCGTGCTCGTAGAAGTGACGGTCTTCGGTCGCCAGCAGGGTATCCACCAGCAGATCCGGGAAGCCATTACGCGCCACAAACAGGCGCTGCTCGCCGTTTGGCGAGGAGAGCATGGTGATCAGGCGCGGATCGAGACGGAAGAAACCAAACTGACGGTTGCTGTCCAGGTTCTCGATGGTTTCCAGATGATCGCCGTCGAAGGTCAGACGCGCACGCACCTGGCCCTCTTTGCTGTCCGGGAAATCAAACGGACGACGGATCATCTCGATGCTGCTCGCCTGCACGGTAAACTCGCCAGGACGGGTCATTTTCGACACCTGACGGTACTGCGTGGCTTCCAGCAGTTTGACCATTTCGTTCTTGCTGATGGACATGTCCGGCTCAAGGTTCACCATGCGGCCATAGACCGCCGCAGGCAACTGCCAGACTTTCCCGTCGATACGGCTGCGGATCTTCTGATCCAGATAGACGCCGTAGATCGCCATCAGCGCGACAAATACAATAAACAGCTTCAGCAGCAGCCAGAACCAGCCACGTCTGCCGCGAGGTTTACCCCCTTTGCCCTTCCCTTTACGTGGCATCGGTTCATCCTCATCATCGTCTTCATAGTCATCGTCATAATCCTCATCTCTGAGGCGACGACGGCTGATTTTTTCCTTCGCCGGACGCGCAGGTTTCCCTTTACGTCCTATTGGCTCGCGGTCATTCCCCGCCATGCTTTTTCTCCGCAACATTCAGGCGCAATGGCCCGATTCTCTTTTCTTCCACCCAGCGGTGAAAGAAGAAATCTCTCAAAAACATTAACTCCCTCTCCCTGTGGGAGAGGGCCGGGGTGAGGGCATCAGCGCGCACCTTTCCCCCTCACCCTAACCCTCTCCCTCAAGGGAGAGGGGATCAAACCGCACACACCTACGAATACTTCTTCGTCCGCCGCGTCGGCGCGGTATTCGCCGGATCGTCCGGCCAGACGTGTTTTGGGTAGCGCCCTTTCATCTCTTTCTGCACTTCACGATAGCTTCCGGCCCAGAACGCGCCCAGATCGCGGGTGATTTGCAGCGGACGATGGGCGGGCGACAGCAGCTCCAGCACCAGCGGCACTCGCCCGTCGGCAATCGACGGCGTGGTGGCCTCGCCAAACATCTCCTGCATCCGCACTGCCAGCGCCGGAGGATTATCTTCATGATATCGAATGGCAATCCGACTTCCGGTGGGCACAGTGTAATGCGAGGGGAGCGAACTCACCAGCCGTTGACGTAATGACCAGTCGAGTAAATTCTCAAGCGCGGCCTTCACATCCAGCGATTTCAGGGCCTTCAGGGAGTGGACGCCGCTCATTTCAGGCAGCAGCCAGGTTTCCAGCGAGGCCAAAAGCGACTCGTCGTCCACCGCAGGCCAGCCGATTTCCGGCAGCCAGCACGCTGCGCAGTGCAACCGCAGACGATACTGTTCCGCCTCCGGCGTCCAGTTCAGTACGCTCAGCCCTTTGTCGCGAATGCCGTTGAGCATCGCCTGATGCAACTCCTCTTCCGAAGGTTTCGCCAGCGGTTTTACGCTCACGGTGAGCTTGCCGATCTGGCTGCGACGAAAGGCTTTCAGCGTCCCCTGCGCATCGTCCCACTCGATGGTGTCCGACTGCTGCAACAGCTGCGGGCAGACGCGCGTCAGCGCCTCAATATCCACGGCAATCGCCTGCAATATCCGCGCATCCGGGGACGAACTCCCCTGCAACAGCAGCGGCGCGATCAGCCATTCGTGGCGGGTGAGTGCATCGTCGCTGTCGAGCATCGCCCCCATGCCGTTCGCCAGCTGATAGCGACCGTCCAGACCGCGACGGCGTGCGATGCGATCCGGGAAAGCCTGCGCCAGCAGACGGGCGATCAGATCGCTGTCCAGCGCCCCGCCGCGACTGTTCAGGCGCTGACAAAGCCGCTGGGCGCGCTGCTGCCAGTTGGGCTGATTGCGCGAAAATGCCGACGCCAGATCGCTGCTCCCGCCGCGCGGAGGCTCTTCGAGGATCGCCGCGAGCTTTGCGGCAGTCGCGATTTCGTCATCGTTTTTGGCCGCCACCAGCATCGCCGCCAGACGCGGTTCGTTGCCGAGCGTCGCCATCTTTTGACCGCGTGACGACAGGCGATCGTTCTCCAGCGCGCCGAGCTGAGTGAGCAGCCGCCGCGCCGCCGCCAGATTCACCGCTGGCGGCTGATCCAGCCAGATCAGTTGGCTCGGGTCCGGACAGCCCCACTGCAGCAGCTCCAGCAGCAGCCCGGAGAGATCGCTTTGCAGGATTTCCGGCGTACTTTGGGCCGCCGCCCGTTCCGCCTGCTCCGCGCTGGTGAGATGCAGACAGATACCCGGCTCCAGACGCCCGGCGCGGCCCGCGCGCTGGGTCATCGACGCCTGGCTGATGCGCTGGGTCAGCAGGCGCGTCAGGCCGGTGCGCGGATCGAAACTCGCCACCCGCTCCTGCGCAGTATCGACCACCAGACGGATGCCTTCGATGGTTAAACTGGTTTCGGCGATGTTGGTCGCCAGCACCACTTTGCGCTGCCCGGCGGGTGGCGGAAGAATGGCTTTACGCTGTTCATTGAGGGACAGCGCGCCGTACAGAGGACAGAGCAGCACATCGCTCCCGACGCGGGACGCGAGTTTCTCCTGCACGCGCTGAATTTCGCCGACGCCAGGTAAAAACAGCAGCAGCGAGCCGGGTTCCTGACGCAGCAGTTCCGCTGTTGCGATAGCCACCGCCTCATCAAAGCGCTGATTCGCCGACAGAGACTGATAGCGGCGCTCGACGGGGAACGCCCGCCCTTCGGAGGCGATCGTCGGGGCATCCGGCAGCCTCTGCTGCAAACGTGCGTTATCCAGCGTCGCGGACATGATTAACAGTTTGAGATCGTCGCGCAGCCCTTGCTGCACGTCGAGCAGCAGCGCCAGCGCCAGATCGGCCTGCAGGCTGCGCTCGTGGAATTCATCGAGGATCACCAGGCCTACTCCGCTTAGCTCCGGATCGTTTTGCAGCATCCGGGTGAGAATGCCCTCCGTCACCACTTCGAGGCGCGTCGCGGGGCCGACGCAGGTTTCGGCGCGCATACGATACCCGATCGTTTCACCCGGCTTTTCGCCCAGCAGTTCGGCAAGCCGTTGCGCCACGTTGCGCGCCGCCAGCCTGCGCGGCTCGAGCAGAATAATTTTTCCGGGAATGTTGCCCTCTTTGAGGATCTGCAGCGGCAGCCACGTCGATTTCCCCGCGCCCGTGGGGGCATTGAGCAGGATCTGCGGGGCATGTCGTAGGGCAGCAAGAAGCTCAGGAAGGACGGCGGCGACCGGCAATGAGGACACGAACAGCTCCAGAGGGTTAACATTAGACGGCGGACATTGTAGCATCGGCGCATATCATTACCGAGCCCCCCTTATGTCTGAGCCGAAACGCCTGTTTTTCGCCATTGAGCCACCTGCAAAAATTCAGCGACAGATCGTCCGCTGGCGCGCCGCGAATTTCCCGGCAGAAGCGGGCCGCCCGGTGGCGGCCGCTAATTTACATCTGACGCTGGCGTTTCTCGGTGAGGTGAGCGCGGAGAAGCAGCAGGCGCTGTCGGCGATGGCCGGGCGCATCTGCCAGCCGGGCTTTACCCTCAATCTGGATGATGCCGGGCAGTGGCTGCGCTCGCGCGTGGTATGGCTGGGCACGCGTCAGCCGCCGCGCGGTTTGTTGCAGCTGGCAAATTTACTGCGCGCTCAGGCTGCGCGCAGCGGCTGCTATCAAAGCCCGCAACCATTTCACCCGCATCTCACCCTGCTGCGCAACACCAGTCACGCCGTTGCCATTCCCTCACCCGGTTTTAGCTGGAGCTTTCCGGTGACGGAGTTTGCGCTTTACGAATCGGTATTCCACCAGGGACGCACCCGCTATACGCCGCTCTCACGCTGGACGTTGAGCGACTAATCAAGGATCCACGATGAAGTTTACCCCTGCCCTACAGCACGCCACTCTGATTCAACGCTATAAGCGTTTTCTCGCCGACGTCGTGACGCCCGAAGGTGAGCACCTGACGCTGCACTGCCCAAACACCGGCGCGATGACCGGCTGCGCCACGCCGGGCGACAGGGTTTGGTACTCCACGTCGTTGAATCCTAAACGCAAATATGCCCACACCTGGGAAATCACAGAAACTCAGCAAGGGGCGTTTATCTGCGTTAATACCCAGCGCGCCAACCCGCTGGTGAAAGAGGCCATCGACGCCGGGCTGATTCCGGAGCTCACCGGATACAGCGTCATAAAAGGCGAAGTGAAATATGGCGAGGAAGGCAGCAGAATTGACTTTATGCTACAGGCGGATGACCGCCCTGAGTGCTATATTGAAGTCAAATCAGTGACGTTAGCAGACAAGGATAATGGCTACTTTCCGGATGCGGTGACGCTACGCGGCCAAAAGCATCTGCGAGAGCTAATGAGTGTTGCGGCGGCGGGCAAGCGCGCCGTATTGCTGTTTGCCGTGTTGCATTCAGCCATTGAACGATTCTCACCCGCCCGCCACATTGACCCGAAGTACGCACAATTGTTGAATGAGGCACAAAAGCAGGGGGTAGAAGTTTTCGCTTATAAAGCGGAACTTTCTGCCGATAATATGACTCTGAAGTCGACGCTCCCCGTTGTGTTATAAGGGGTTAGAAGATGACGATTTGGTGTTCTGGCCGCGTGCGCAAATACGCTTTTCCTCACAGGCTTGTCAAGTGTTACGTTTAGATAATTGCCTTACGGAAAAGCATCTGCTATTTATAGCGACCTGATTTTTCCCCCACACGGGGATCGATAGTGCGTGTTAAGGAGAAGCAACATGCAAGAAGGGCAAAACCGTAAAACATCGTCCCTGAGTATTCTCGCCATCGCTGGGGTGGAGCCGTACCAAGAGAAACCGGGCGAAGAGTATATGAACGAAGCCCAGCTGTCTCACTTCAAGCGTATTCTTGAAGCATGGCGTAATCAACTTAGGGATGAAGTCGATCGCACTGTTACACATATGCAAGACGAAGCAGCAAACTTCCCGGATCCGGTAGACCGTGCCGCTCAGGAAGAAGAGTTCAGCCTCGAACTGCGTAACCGTGACCGCGAACGTAAACTCATCAAAAAGATTGAGAAAACGCTGAAGAAGGTCGAGGACGAAGATTTCGGTTACTGCGAGTCCTGCGGTGTGGAAATTGGCATTCGTCGCCTGGAAGCGCGTCCGACTGCCGATCTGTGCATCGACTGCAAAACGCTGGCTGAAATCCGCGAAAAACAGATGGCCGGTTAATCCCTGCCCTGTCGTAACGATCATAAAGGCGGGAGTCACTCCCGCCTTGTGACTTTTTGTCTGCTGTGAATATGCCTCAATCCGACTATATCGGGCGCTTTGCGCCATCTCCCTCTGGTGAGCTGCACTTTGGCTCGCTCATCGCCGCTCTCGGCAGTTACCTGCAAGCGCGCTCTCAGCACGGCATCTGGCGCGTGCGTATCGAAGATATTGATCCCCCTCGTGAAGTTCCCGGTGCGGCAGAAACTATCCTGCGTCAGCTGGAACATTACGGCCTGAACTGGGACGGTGAAGTTCTTTGGCAATCACAACGTCATGAGGCTTACCGCGAGCGCCTGGCGTGGCTGTATGAGCAAGGGCTCTCGTATTATTGCACCTGCACCCGTGCGCGTATTCAGAGCGCAGGTGGCGTGTATGACGGCCATTGCCGGACCCTGAATAATGGGCCGGACAATGCGGCGGTGCGTCTGCTTCAGCATCATCCGGTGACCCGCTTTGATGATTTACTGCTCGGCGAAATTAACGCCGATGAACGCCTGGCGCGGGAAGATTTCATTATTCATCGTCGCGATGGCTTATTTGCCTATAATCTTGCCGTGGTGGTGGACGATCATTTCCAGGGCGTGACGGAAATTGTGCGCGGCGCGGATTTGATTGAACCGACGGTGCGACAAATTTCCCTGTATCAGCACTTTGGCTGGCCGGTGCCGGATTATATTCATCTGCCGCTGGCGTTGAATGAACACGGGAATAAACTTTCAAAGCAGAATCACGCGCCGGCGCTGCCTGACGGCGATCCGCGCCCTGTTTTGATCGACGCATTACGATTTCTAAACCAAAATGTAAACAATGAATGGCAGGATTTATCCGTTGAGGAATTGCTGAAAAAAGCTGTCGAGGGCTGGTCGCTCTCCGCAGTGCCAAAAATCCAGCATTCTCAAATGCGTCTCGCTGAGCTATGATTAGCCGCTTTTTACACGAAGCATCCATGCTGCATCAAGGCGGCAACTGAGTGAATCGCTGGGAGTTTACACGTGTAAACGACCAGTGTGAGCGAAGGCAGCCAACGCAGAGGCAGCATGGAGGATGACGTGTAATTTTTTTGTCCTATAAATGAAACACACTACCGAGGTGTACTATTTTTACTCGAGTCGCTAATTTTTGCCGTAAGGTGCTAAGCCGCGATGAGAGCGTAGCGAATGACGCTATTGCTCAATCCCATATGTCGGTTATTCCGCGTGAGCAGCACACTATTTCCCGCAAAGATATCAGTGAAAATGCCCTCAAGGTGCTCTATCGTCTGAATAAAGCAGGCTACGAGGCCTATCTCGTGGGCGGCGGGGTTCGCGATTTACTGCTTGGCAAAAAACCAAAAGATTTTGACGTGACGACCAGCGCCACGCCGGAGCAGGTGCGTAAATTATTCCGCAACTGTCGTCTGGTAGGCCGTCGTTTCCGTCTTGCTCACGTGATGTTTGGGCCGGAAATTATCGAAGTGGCCACCTTCCGCGGTCACCACGAAGCTGGCGCTCCAACCGATCGCACCACTTCTCAGCGCGGCCAGAACGGCATGCTGCTGCGTGACAACATCTTTGGTTCCATCGAAGAAGATGCCCAGCGTCGCGATTTCACCATCAACAGCCTTTACTACAGCGTGGCCGATTTCACGGTGCGTGATTTCGTCGGTGGCGTGCAGGATCTGAAAGAGGGCGTGATTCGCCTGATTGGTAATCCTGAGACGCGCTACCGCGAAGATCCGGTGCGCATGCTGCGCGCCGTGCGCTTTGCCGCCAAGCTGAATATGCAGATCAGTCCGGAAACGGCCGAGCCGATCCCGCGTCTGGCAACGCTCATCAACGACGTACCACCGGCGCGCCTGTTTGAAGAAGCGCTGAAAATGCTGCAGGCGGGTTATGGGTATGAAACCTATAAACTGCTGCGCGAAAACAGCCTCTTCCAGCCGCTGTTCCCGACCATCGTGCGCTACTTCACTGAAAGCGGTGACAGCCCGATGGAGCGCATCATCGCCCAGGTGCTGAAAAACACCGACACCCGCATTCATAACGATATGCGCGTGAACCCGGCGTTCCTGTTCGCGGCGATGTTCTGGTACCCGCTGCTCGAAACCGCGCAGAAGATTGCCCAGGAAAGCGGTCTGGCCTATTACGACGCCTTCGCGCTGGCCGCGAACGACGTGCTGGATGAAGCCTGCCGTACGCTGGCGATTCCTAAGCGCATCACCACCCTGGTTCGCGATATCTGGCAGCTGCAGCTGCGTATGTCTCGCCGTCAGGGCAAGCGCGCGTGGAAGCTGATGGAACATCCAAAATTCCGTGCGGCTTACGATCTGCTGGCGCTGCGCGCTGAGATCGAAAACAGCAAAGAGTTGCAAAGTCTGGCCCAGTGGTGGGGTGAATTCCAGGTGTCCGCGCCGCCGGAACAGAAAGGGATGCTCACCAATCTGGACGAAGAGCCAGAACCGCGTCGCCGTCATCGTCGCCCACGCAAGCGCGCACCGCGCCGCGAAGGCAGCGCATGACCCTCGCGTATATCGCCATCGGCAGCAATCTGGCCTCTCCGCTGGAGCAGGTCAACGCTGCCGTTCAGGCGTTAAGCGAGATCCCACAGAGCCGCCTGGTGGCGGTTTCTGCGTTTTACCGCACGCCGCCGCTCGGGCCGCAGGATCAACCTGATTACCTGAACGCCGCCGTGGTGCTGGAAACGGCTCTCGATGCCGAAACCTTGCTGGATAACACCCAGCGCATTGAACTCCAGCAGGGCCGTCAGCGCAAAGCAGAACGCTGGGGACCGCGCACGCTGGATCTCGATATCATGCTGTTTGGCGATGAAGTGATTCATACAGAACGCCTGACGGTACCGCATTACGACATGAAAAATCGCGGTTTTATGCTCTGGCCGCTGTTCGAAGTCGCCCCGCAGCTCACCTTCCCGACCGGCGAATCGCTCCAGGCGATTTTGCAGCAGCTCAACGCCGAAAAACCTGCCCTGTGGTAAACCCGCTTTTTCGCTGATTAACCCCAAAATATTTGCTGTTAATCGGTTGCCTAAAATCATTGTTCCACTGAATGTTACTGTTAGAATGCGCAAAGATTCGTTTTGGGCCATCAGGAAACATTATGAAACCAACCACCATCGCCTTATTGCAGAAATGCAAACAGGAAAAAAGACGCTTCGCCACGATCACCGCCTATGACTACAGCTTTGCGAAGCTGTTTGCCGATGAAGGCATAAACGTCATGCTGGTCGGCGACTCGTTAGGGATGACGGTACAAGGACATGATTCCACCCTGCCAGTGACGGTAGAAGAGATTGCTTATCACACCCGCGCCGTACGTCGCGGCGCGCCAAACTGCCTGCTGCTTTCCGATCTGCCTTTCATGGCCTATGCCACGCCAGAACAAGCCTTTGAAAACGCCGCCGCGGTGATGCGTGCGGGTGCCAATATGGTGAAAATCGAAGGCGGAGCCTGGCTGGTGGAAACCGTGAAAAAACTGACCGAGCGCGCCGTACCGGTGTGCGGCCACCTTGGGTTAACCCCGCAGTCGGTGAACATCTTCGGCGGGTATAAAGTTCAGGGTCGCGGCGAAGCAGGACAAACGCTGCTGGACGATGCCCTGGCCCTGGAAGCCGCCGGTGCGCAGCTGCTGGTGCTGGAGTGCGTGCCTGTAGAACTCGCTCAACGCGTCACCGAAGCGCTCTCCATTCCGGTGATCGGTATTGGCGCAGGCAACGTCACCGACGGGCAGATCCTCGTGATGCACGACGCCTTCGGCATTACCGGCGGCCACATTCCTAAATTTGCGAAGAATTTCCTGAGCACCGCGGGCGACATGCGCGCTGCGGTCAGGCAGTATATTGCCGACGTCGAATCCGGTGTTTACCCGGGTGAAGAACACAGTTTCCATTAAGGAGTCTCGTTGTGCTAATCATTGAAACCCTGCCGCTGCTGCATCAGCACATTCGCCGCCTGCGTCAGGAAGGTAAACGTATCGCCCTGGTTCCGACCATGGGAAATCTGCATGACGGCCACATGAAACTGGTCGAAGAAGCCAAAGCCCGCGCCGATGTGGTGGTGGTATCGATCTTCGTGAACCCGATGCAGTTCGACCGCGCCGACGATCTGGCGCGCTACCCGCGCACGCTGCAGGAAGATTGCGAGAAGCTCAAAAAACACCACGTGGATTTCGTCTTCTCGCCTGCGCCTGCCGATATCTATCCGCAGGGCACCGAAGGTGCAACCTTTGTCGACGTCCCGGGCATTTCAACGATGCTCGAAGGGGCCAGCCGTCCGGGGCATTTCCGCGGTGTTTCGACCATCGTCAGCAAGCTCTTCAACCTGGTGCAGCCGGACGTCGCCTGTTTCGGCGAGAAAGATTTCCAGCAGTTGGCGCTGATCCGCAAAATGGTCGCCGACATGGGGTATGACATCGACATCGTCGGCGTGCCGATTGTGCGCGCCAAAGACGGCCTGGCGCTCAGCTCCCGCAACGGCTATCTGACCGCTGACCAGCGCAAAATCGCACCGGGACTGAGCAAAGTGATGAACGCGATGGCGGAAAAGCTCAAAGCGAATGAGCTGACGGCGGAAGAGATTATCGCCATCGGCGAACAGGAGCTGAACGAGAAAGGGCTGCGTGCCGACGATGTGCAAATCCGCGATGCGGACACGCTGCTTGAGCTTTCAGACACCAGCAAACGCGCCGTGATTCTGGTTGCCGCGTGGCTTGGTCAGGCGCGTCTGATCGACAATAAAGTGGTTGAGCTGACGCAGTAGACAGCGACTAAAAATCGGGCAATACTGCGCTGATATTTGCCTGGGGAATGTTTCCCCCCACCCTGCCCTCTCCAGCCGGAGAGGGACTGCATGAAGAGTAAAGGTAACGTTATGATTCGCACAATGCTGCAAGGTAAGCTTCACCGCGTCAAAGTGACGCAGGCAGACCTGCATTACGAAGGTTCCTGCGCGATTGACCAGGATTTCCTTGAGGCGGCGGGTATTCTCGAATACGAAGCCATTGATATTTACAACGTCACCAACGGCAAGCGCTTCTCGACCTATGCGATTGCCGGTGAGCGCGGCTCGAAAATCATCTCCGTGAACGGCGCGGCGGCACACTGTGCGGACGTGGGGGATATCCTGATTATCGCCACCTACGTCACCATGCCGGACGAGCAGGCGCGCAGCTGGCAGCCGAAAGTGGCCTATTTTGACGGCGACAACGAGATGAAACGTACCGCGAAAGCCGTACCGGTTCAGGTTGCCTGATTTACCCCTGCGGCTGATTGCTGATCAGCCGCGACATGGTCTCCAGCGAATCCGTTCTTAAGATATACAGGCGTTTCAGTAAGAACGGATTATCCCCCGGCTTTACCTTCCCTTTCACCGTCGTCACCGCCAGATGAAAACCGGCCTCGTTCGCCGCTTTCACCGCTTTGTCATCGTACCCGCCGAACGGATACGAGAGATAGAGCACGCGCGGGTTGAACTGCGCCAGCGCGCGGCGCGAACGTTCAAAATCAAACAGGATCACATGCGCGCTGCGGCTCAGCAAAATCGGATGTTTGTTGGCATCGACGCGGTGCAGGAAGTGGGTATGCGACTGGATATCAAACACATCCTGGATCTCTTTCAGCTCCGACACGCTCATAAACTGCAGTGATTTAGGGTCCCACTTCTGCGGGTGGCCTTTGATTCGCGACGAGATAATAAACGCCGTCGCTTTAAAACCATACTGCTTCAGAATCGGCCAGGCGTAGCGATTGACCGACTTCAGACCATCGTCAAAGGTGATCACCACCGCCCGCGCGGGCAGGTTCATTTTATTGCGCACGTACCCTTCCAGCTGATACATGGTCAGCGTGGTATAGCCCTGATCGCGCAGCCAGGTCATCTGGTTGTTGAACGCACGGACGCTGGTGGTCGTGGAGGTATGGCGGAAACGGGTGTTCTCTTCGTCACGCAGGATATGGTGATAGGTGATCACCGGAATACCGTTATCTTCCTGAGCATCCAGGCTGCTGATCCACGCCAGGCGGTTCCCCATGCGGATTTGAAACCAGGTCTGGTTAAGCCTGTCTTTCAGCTTGCTGAGGATCGGATAGCGCAGGTTGGAACTGAGCGTGCCAAAGGGCGCGCTGCCGCTGTTAGGGGCGTTATAAACCGGGGTGTCTTTCCAGGTGATGAGATTTTGATTGCTGAGCGGCTTGTTGAGATCGCCCAGGCTGTCCTGAACGCGCTGCTTACCCTGCACCTTTTCCAGGTGGCCTTTGTCGATAAAACCGGTGCCAAAGCCGAAGCGAAATTCGTAGTAATCGGCTGCGGTAGGAACCACCGCAAGAATTTGCCCCGCGCGGACGTTGCCGACGTTCACGACCTCGTTGCCCACCTGCGCCCAGATCGCCGCATCTTCAGTGGTTTGCATGTATTGAGCGGGCAAGCCTTGCTGGCTTAATAAACTGGCAGATGCGCCGCCGGAGACCAGCAGCAACAGCAGGAAAAAAACGCGCATAAACATGGGATTATTATCGACACAAAAAATCAGCCGCCATTGTAGCAAAAGCGACATCAATACCAATGTTTAATTCTTATACAGATCGTGGAGCAGAACGAAAGGCGGGTTTTTCTGCTGCTGATGCCACAGACTGCTGACGCCGGGGATCTCCTGCCCGACCAGCGTGTCGCGGAACTCCGCGCTGCTCAGCGTCTCGCGCAGGGGAGACATCATCTCCAGCAACGCGTAGGTTATTCCGGAAATCACTTCGCAGTTTTCATGCTTGTGGCTCAACAACGCGGCGGCACGGTACGGCGCAGCGCCCGATTTGTCGGTGAGAAATATCACCCCTTCGCCGGTATCCGTCTGATGCAATGCATCACACATCATACGACTGAGCATATTAGTACTGAGGCCGCGCCAGTAATTCACCGCCCGACACTGCGGCAGCGGACCAAACTTCTTTTCCAGGCGATCAATCATTGCCTGGGCATCGTCATCATGACAGGTAATCACCCAACCCAGCATAGCGTCTCTCCTATAGGGGAAAGTAGTTTAGCGGAGTGAAGGTTGATTTAGGGTGATAACTATCAAAGAAAAGGCCCCGGCAGACAGAGTACTGCCGGGGATAACACTCAGGTGCGCAGTCCGCGTCCACGCTGGATCAGATACCAGCAGAGGATGTAGAAGGCAATGATGAACACGCCGAGCACGATAACGGTGGTGAACAGCGGCACGTCGGTAATGCCGAGGAAGCCGAAGCGGAAGCCGCTGATCATGTACACAATCGGGTTCAGGTGCGACAGCGCCTGCCAGAATGGCGGCAGCAGCGTCAGAGAGTAGAACACCCCGCCGAGATAGGTCAGCGGCGTCAAAACGAAGGTCGGGATCAGGCTGATGTCATCGAAAGTGGTCGCGAAGACCGCATTCAGCAGACCAGCCAGCGAGAACAGGATCGCCGTCATCAGCAGCGTCACCGCCACGAACGTCCACGAGTGCACCTGGAACGGAACGAAGAACAGGGAAATCGCCGTCACCAGAATCCCAACCGCCAGCCCGCGCGCCACGCCGCCGCCGACATAACCGGCGATAATCACGTGCGTCGGCACCGGGGCCACCAGCAGCTCTTCGATGTTGCGCTGGAATTTAGCGCTGAAGAACGACGACGCCACGTTGGCGTAGGCGTTGGTGATCACTGCCATCATGATCAGGCCCGGCACGATAAACTGCATGTAGGTAAAGCCATGCATTTCACCAATGCGGGAGCCAATCAGATTCCCGAAGATGATGAAATAGAGCGTCATGGTGATCACCGGCGGCACCAGGGTTTGCACCCAGATGCGCATAAAACGGTTGATCTCTTTGGCCCAGATACTTTTTAGCGCCACCCAGTAAAGATGCATCATGCCTGCTCTCCTTGTTTATCATGGACCAGCGAGACAAACAGTTCTTCCAGTCGGTTGGCTTTGTTACGCATACTCAATACCTGAATGCCCTGCGCGCTCAGCTGCGCAAAGACGCTGTTAATGCCCTGCTCGCGCAGCACTTCGACTTCCAGCGTTGAGGTATCCACCAGACGATACTGATAGCCCTCCAGCTTCGGCAGCGGGCTTTTCGCCGCCAGGTCGAGAATAAAGGTTTCGGATTTCAGCTTGGAGAGCAGGTTTTTCATCGAGGTGTTTTCCACCAGCTCGCCGCGCTGAATGATACCGATATTGCGGCACAGCATTTCCGCCTCTTCCAGATAGTGGGTGGTCAGAATAATGGTCGTGCCTTTGTCGTTGAGATCCTTCAGGAAGCCCCACATCGAGCGGCGCAGTTCGATATCGACGCCCGCCGTCGGCTCATCGAGGATCAGCAGCTTTGGCTCGTGCATCAGGGCACGGGCGATCATCAGACGACGCTTCATCCCGCCGGAAAGCATCCGCGCACGTTCGCCACGTTTTTCCCACAGATCGAGCTGTTTGAGGTACTTTTCGCTGCGCGCAATGGCATCCTGACGCTCCACGCCGTAGTAACCCGCCTGGTTAACCACAATCTGCTGCACGGTTTCAAACGGGTTGAAGTTAAATTCCTGCGGCACCAGCCCCAGCTGACGCTTGGCGTTCACCACGTCTTTTTCGAGGTCATAACCAAACACCGCGACGCTGCCGGACGTTTTGTTCACCAGTGAACTGATGATGCCGATGGTGGTGGATTTCCCTGCGCCATTCGGCCCCAGCAGCGCGTAGAAATCCCCCGCTTCGACCTGCAGATCGATTCCACGCAGCGCCTGAACGCCGCCGGAATAGACTTTTTTAAGCTGCTTGAGCTCAAGTGCGATTGTCATGAATTAAACTTACCTATAGTTCTGACACACGTTGTGTGGTTTCAATAAAAGTCGAGTTACCCTATATTAGCGCAACGCTATTACTCGGTTACAGGTCGTTAACCTCTATGAATGACATAGATACACTCATCAGCAACAATGCACTATGGTCAAAAATGCTGATAGAAGAGGACCCGGGATTTTTTGAGAAGCTGGCTAAAGCGCAGAACCCACGCTTTTTGTGGATTGGCTGCTCTGACAGCCGCGTCCCGGCGGAACGCCTGACAGGTCTTGATTCGGGTGAGCTGTTCGTTCACCGTAACGTTGCAAACCTGGTCATTCACACCGATCTCAATTGCCTTTCCGTCGTGCAGTACGCGGTGGACGTGCTGGAAGTGGAGCACATTATTATTTGCGGCCACTACGGCTGCGGTGGCGTGCAGGCGGCGGTCGAGAACCCGGAACTGGGGTTGATCGATAACTGGCTGCTGCACATTCGCGATATCTGGTTCAAACATAGCTCACTGCTGGGCGAAATGCCGCAGGAGCGCCGCCTCGATACCCTTTGCGAGCTGAACGTGATGGAGCAGGTTTATAACCTGGGCCATTCGACCATCATGCAGTCGGCGTGGAAGCGCGGGCAGAAAGTGTCGGTTCACGGCTGGGCGTACGGAATTCACGACGGGTTGCTGCGTAACCTGGAAGTGACGGCCACCAACCGCGAAACCCTGGAGCAGCGCTATCGTTCCGGGATTGCCAACCTCAAACTCAAGCACGTTAACCACAAATAAGCTGCAAAAAAGCCGGGTGGCGGCTTCGCCTTACCCGGCCTACGATTCACCGCTCACGCTTTTGTAGGCCCGGTAAGCGCAGCGCCACCGGGCAAAACATAAGACTACTCGTCCAGCAGAACCACTTTTCCAACATACGGCAGATGGCGATAGCGCTGTGCATAATCAATGCCGTAACCCACCACGAACTCATCCGGGATTGAGAAACCGACAAATTCAACCGGAACGTCCACTTCGCGACGCGTCGGTTTATCCAGAAGAGTACAAATCGCCAGAGATTTTGGTCCGCGTAGGCTCAGGATCTCGCGCACTTTAGAAAGGGTGTTACCGGAATCGATAATGTCTTCTACGATTAACACGTCCTTGCCGCGAATGTCTTCGTCCAGGTCTTTCAGGATTTTCACATCACGGGTGGTCGACATCCCGCTGCCGTAGCTGGAGGCGGTCATGAAATCCACTTCATGGGACACCTGAACTTCACGGCACAGGTCTGCCATGAACATGAATGAGCCACGCAGCAGACCCACCAGCACCATATCGCTGCCGCTGTCCTGATAACGTTCGGTGATTTGACGACCCAGTTCGGCGATACGCGCTTTGATCTCCGCTTCCGGGATCATCACTTCAACAGTATGTTTCATATTACTAACCGTATGATTTAAAACCAATCTATCACTGCGGATGCTGATACGTCCGGCAATGATTCACAAGTTCAGCAGTATACCAGCAAATGGATTGGCCTGGCGCATGAGTTACAAAAAGCTCATTTTGTGATTCCGATCACACTTGTTAATACCTATAATTAATTGCTATCAAATAATTAACAAACTACAGAGTACTTTTCTATGGCTGAAACAAAATCTCCACAGCCGCGTCTACTGGTAACGTTAACAGCCGCATTTGCCGCTTTCTGCGCGCTGTATCTGTTAGCCGGTGGCGTATGGCTGGTCGCGTTAGGCGGCTCCTGGTACTACCCAATTGCGGGCCTGGTCATGGTTGGCGTGACTATCCTGCTGTTACGTCGTAAACGTTCCGCGCTGTGGCTTTACGCAGCATTACTGCTCGCGACGATGGTCTGGGGTGTCTGGGAGGTCGGCTTCGACTTCTGGGCGCTCACGCCCCGTAGCGACATCCTCGTCTTCTTTGGTGTCTGGCTGATTCTGCCGTTCGTCTGGCGTCGCCTGGTGGTGCCTTCTAACGGTGCCGTCGGTGGGCTGGTCGTTGTCCTGCTGATTACTGCTGGCATTCTGACCTGGGCCGGATTTAACGATCCGCAGGAAGTGAAAGGCACCCTGAGCGCCGATTCCACCCCTGCCGCCGCAATCTCTCAGGTGGCGGACGGTGACTGGCCGGCGTATGGCCGCAATCAGGAAGGACAACGTTACTCGCCGCTGAAGCAGATCAACGCCGACAACGTGAAAAACCTGAAAGAGGCCTGGACCTTCCGCACCGGCGATCTGAAGCAGCCGAACGATCCGGGTGAACTGACCAACGAAGTCACGCCGATCAAAGTGGGCGACATGCTCTACCTGTGTACCGCTCACCAGCGTCTGTTCGCGCTGGATGCAGCGACGGGCAAGGAGAAGTGGCACTTTGATCCGCAGCTGAACACCAATACCTCGTTCCAGCACGTGACCTGTCGCGGTGTCTCTTACCACGAAGCGCGCGCGGAAACGGCCTCCCCGGAAGTGGTGGCTGACTGCCCTCGCCGTATCATTCTGCCGGTGAACGATGGCCGTCTGTTTGCGATCAACGCCGAAACCGGCAAGCTGTGCGAAACCTTTGCCAACAAAGGTATCCTCAACCTGCAGACCAATATGCCGGATACCACGCCGGGCCTGTATGAGCCGACGTCTCCGCCGATCATTACCGATAAAACCATCGTTATTGCCGGGTCGGTCACGGATAACTTCTCTACCCGTGAAACCTCTGGCGTGATTCGTGGTTTCGACGTGAATACCGGGAAACTGCTGTGGGCCTTCGATCCGGGCGCGAAAGATCCAAACGCGATCCCGTCGGATGAACACACCTTTACCTTTAACTCCCCGAACTCCTGGGCACCGGCCGCGTATGACGCGAAGCTGGATCTGGTCTATCTGCCGATGGGCGTGACCACGCCAGATATCTGGGGCGGAAACCGCACGCCAGAGCAGGAGCGTTACGCCAGCGCGATTGTGGCGCTGAACGCCACGACCGGGAAACTGGCCTGGAGCTATCAAACCGTTCACCACGATCTGTGGGATATGGATATGCCGTCCCAGCCGACGCTGGCCGACATTACCGTCGACGGTAAAACGGTTCCGGTGATTTACGCTCCGGCAAAAACCGGCAACATCTTCGTGCTGGATCGTACTAACGGCAAACTGGTGGTTCCGGCTCCGGAAAAACCGGTCCCACAGGGTGCGGCGAAAGGCGACTATGTTTCTAAAACGCAGCCATTCTCTGACCTGAGCTTCCGTCCGAAGAAAGATCTGACAGGCGCGGACATGTGGGGCGCCACGATGTTCGACCAGCTGGTGTGCCGCGTAATGTTCCATCAGCTGCGCTATGAAGGCATCTTCACCCCGCCGTCTGAGCAGGGCACGCTGGTCTTCCCGGGTAACCTGGGGATGTTCGAGTGGGGCGGTATTTCCGTCGATCCAAACCGTCAGGTGGCGATTGCTAACCCGATGGCGCTGCCGTTTGTCTCGAAGCTGATCCCACGCGGTCCGGGCAACCCGATGGAGCAGCCGAAAGACGCGAAAGGCAGCGGTACCGAAGCCGGTATTCAGCCGCAGTATGGCGTGCCGTTTGGCGTGACGCTGAACCCGTTCCTGTCGCCGTTTGGTCTGCCGTGTAAACAGCCTGCGTGGGGATATATTTCCGCGCTGGATCTGAAAACCAATCAGGTCGTGTGGAAAAAACGTATTGGCACACCGCAGGACAGCATGCCGTTCCCGATGCCGGTTCCGGTGCCGTTCAATATGGGGATGCCGATGCTCGGTGGCCCAATCTCTACCGCCGGTAACGTCCTGTTCATCGCCGCAACCGCAGATAACTACCTGCGCGCGTACAACATGACCAACGGTGAGAAACTGTGGCAAGGCCGTCTGCCTGCAGGCGGACAGGCCACACCGATGACCTACGAAGTGAATGGCAAGCAGTACGTTGTCATCTCAGCGGGCGGTCACGGATCGTTTGGCACCAAGATGGGCGATTATATTGTCGCGTATGCGTTGCCGGATGATGTGAAGTAACAGCAAAACGGCAACCCGAGGTTGCCGTTTGTAGAACCGTAGGCCGGGTAAGGCGCAGCCGCCACCCGGCTTTTTTTACACCGTAAACCCGAGCATCATCCCCGTATCTTCATGTTCCAGCAGATGACAGTGCGCCATATAGGCAAACTCCTTCGGCGCGTCATGCTCGAATTTCACCAGCACTTCGCTGACGCCCCCTTCCACCCGCACCGTATCTTTCCAGCCCGTACGATGCGCCGCAGGCGCCTGGCCGTTCTCGGACAAAATGCGGAACTGTGTACCGTGAATGTGGAACGGGTGCAGCATCATGTCACCCTCACCGGAAATCACCCAGCGCTCGTACTGCCCTTTTTGCGCCGCAAACATCGGGGTGTTCATATCGAAGGCCTGCCCGTTGATGCGGTTGGCGTTGTGGAAATCAAAACCTTTTCCGCCACCGTGATTCATATGGCCCATGTTGCCCATCTTACCGTGATCCATGTTCATATGACCCATCGACTGCCCGTGGTGCATCCCGGCCATCGCCTGAGCGCCATATTTATTCATCAGCGCCTGCATGCCCATCATGTCGAGCATCGGGTCCATCGACAGCTGCAGTTTACGCTGGGTGAGCCCGTCGAGGGACGGCAGCGCAGGCACGGCAACGAGGGTGTCCGGCAGCGTGCCCGAGGCGGTGACCACCAGCGGCTGGATGCGCAGCACCGGGTGCGGCTTATCGAACGGCGCAACCGCCATCCCCATCTGGCTCACCGGGAGCGTGACGATGTCAAACGGCTTACCGTCGCTGATATCCACCAGCACTTCAAAACGCTCGCCCATCAGCATCGGCAGCTCACTGACTTTTACCGGCTCAGCCAATAGCCCGCCGTCGCTGGCCACCACGTACAGCGGGCGCTGGTCGCTGGCGGCAAAATTGAGAGATCGCGCGTTACAGCCGTTGAGCAGGCGCAGACGCAGCCAGCCTCTCGGCGCCGAATGCTGCGGGTAGATCGCCCCGTTGGTCAGGAGCGTGTCGCCAAACCAGCCGACCGCCGCGCTCATCACATCCAGCTGATAGTCAATCTGCCCGTCAGCGGTAAATTTCTTGTCCTGCACGATCACCGGCACATCGTCAATGCCCCACTGTTTCGGCAAGCGCAGCATTCGGCTCTCGTCGTCTTCAATCAGCACCAGACCCGCCAGCCCCATCGCCACCTGATGCCCGGTTTTACCGTGCTGATGCGGGTGGAACCAACAGGTTGCCGCGTGCTGATCCGGTGTAAAGGTCACCGTGCGCTCGCCGCCCGCTTTGATGACGCCCTGCGGGCCGCCGTCCACTTCACCGGGAACTTCCAGGCCGTGCCAGTGCAGCGTCGTCTCCTGGGCGAGGGTATTGTGAATATTCACCGTCACCTGTTTGCCGCGAGAGAGCTGCAGCGCAGGACCGAGCAAATTGCCGTTATATCCCCATGTCGTCGCCTGATGCGCGCCAAAGGCCGATTTTCCGGACTGTACGACAAGCTGAATGCGGCTGCGGGCGTCCGCCGTCAGTAAATTAGGGATCGGGAGCGCCGGTCTGTCGGCCGCAAATACCGCGCGGCTCCACAAAGGTAACGCGCTGGCAGCCCCGATGACGGCTGAATATTTCAAAAAATCACGACGTTGCATGTTCATTCCTTTTTTCCGTGCAGGCGATATTTTGAGCTTAAACCCTCCCCTAAGCGGAAGGTCAAGTAAAGCCGCAATAATAAAGGTCGTCGCGCTGGTATCAAGTATGCTAACGTTTAATTTCCGTGACGCAGTGGTAGAAGCAATGAAGACGTTTTTCAGGACAATTTTGTTCACAAGCCTGGTGGCGATGAGTGCGAACAGTTATGCGCTGAGTGAAAACGAAGCGGAAGATATGGCCGATTTAACGGCAGTTTTTGTTTTCCTGAAAAACGATTGTGGATACCAGAATTTACCCAACGGGCAGATTCGTCGCGCACTGGTCTTTTTTGCCCAGCAGAACCAATGGGATCTCAGCAACTACGATAGCTTTGACATGAAGGCGCTCGGTGAAGACAGCTACCGCGATTTAAGCGGCATTGGCATTCCTGTCGCGAAAAAATGCAAAGCGCTGGCCCGCGATTCGCTGAGCCTGCTCGCCTACGTGAAGTAACCTTCCCGACGCCCCTTTGTTGCAATGATGACCGTGCATGCGCGGTCATTGTTGGCTATGATGTTGCGCCCATTTTGCGTGGGTGTAATGGATGTTAACAAAGGAGGTATCAGCCTGTGACCGAGAAAACCCTATGGCACGAAACGCTGCATGACCAGTTTGGTCAGTACTTTGCCGTTGATAACGTGCTTTATCATGAGAAAACCGATCATCAGGATCTGATCATTTTCGAAAACGCCGCGTTCGGGCGCGTCATGGCGCTGGACGGCGTGGTGCAAACCACCGAGCGCGATGAGTTTATCTATCACGAAATGATGACCCACGTGCCGCTGCTGGCGCACGGGCACGCGAAACACGTGCTGATTATCGGCGGCGGCGACGGCGCGATGCTGCGCGAAGTCTCCCGCCATAAAACCGTCGAAACCATCACCATGGTCGAGATCGACGCCGGTGTCGTCTCCTTCTGCCGCCAGTATCTGCCGAACCACAATGCGGGCAGCTACGACGATCCGCGCTTTACGCTGGTGATCGACGACGGCGTCAACTTCGTGAATCAGACCAGCCAGACCTTCGACGTGATCATCTCCGACTGCACCGATCCCATTGGGCCGGGCGCGACGCTCTTCACCTCGTCCTTCTACGAAGGCTGCAAGCGCTGCCTGAACCCTGGCGGGATCTTCGTGGCGCAGAACGGCGTCTGCTTCCTTCAGCAGGACGAAGCCCTCGACAGCCACCGCAAGCTCAGCAGCTATTTTGGTGACGTGAGCTTCTACCAGGCGGCGATCCCGACCTATTACGGCGGTATCATGACCTTCGCCTGGGCGACGGACAACGAGGCGCTGCGCCATCTCTCCACCGAGATTATCCAGGCGCGCTTCCATCAGGCAAACCTCATCTGCCGCTACTACAATCCGGCAGTGCACACGGCCGCTTTTGCCTTGCCACAATATCTGCAAGACGCGCTGTCCTCTAAGGGGGTGAACTAAATTGAAAAAGCTGAAACTGCATGGCTTTAACAACCTGACCAAAAGCCTGAGTTTTTGTATTTACGATATCTGCTACGTGAAAACAGCGGAGGAGCGCGATGGTTATATCGCCTATATCGATGAACTCTACAACGCCAACCGACTGACCGAGATCCTGTCAGAAACCTGCTCCATCATCGGGGCCAATATCCTGAACATTGCGCGTCAGGACTATGAACCGCAGGGCGCGAGCGTCACGATCCTCGTGAGCGAAGAGCCGATTGATCCCAAGCTTATCGACCCGACTGAACACCCCGGCCCGCTGCCCGAAGCGGTGGTCGCCCATCTCGATAAGAGCCACATCTGCGTGCACACCTACCCCGAGAGTCACCCGGAAGGCGGGCTGTGTACTTTCCGCGCCGATATTGAAGTCTCCACCTGCGGCGTGATTTCTCCGCTCAACGCGCTGAATTATCTTATCCACCAACTGGAATCCGATATTGTCACCGTCGATTATCGCGTGCGTGGTTTCACCCGTGATATCAACGGCATGAAACATTTTATCGACCATGAGATCAATTCGATTCAGAACTTTATGTCCGAGGATATGAAGGCGCTGTACGACATGATGGACGTGAACGTGTACCAGGAAAACATCTTCCACACCAAGATGTTACTGAAGGAGTTCGACCTCCAGCACTACATGTTCCACACGAAGCCTGAAGATTTAAGCGAAGAAGAGCGGAAGACGATCACCGACCTGCTCTGGAAAGAGATGCGCGAAATCTACTACGGCCGCAATATTCCGGCCGTGTAAAACGCGCGGGGAGCAAGGATGCTCCGCTGGTTTACTTCTGTTTCATAAAATCTCGGTACGCCGCCACCACCTGTAAAAAGTCCTCTACGCCGCACAGCGACAGGCTCTCTTCGTCGTAGTAGCTCATCCCCTCTTCCATCTCATCGCCGGAAAACTCGAGCTGATTGGCGCGAACCATCACCTCTTCGCCGTCCATCCAGAGGGTGTACTCGTGTCCGACGCGCTGCCAGGAGCGCTCGCTGCCTTTGACGGTCTGCGCAGCGTCTTCGACTTCATCGAGCAGGGCGAGATTTTCTTTCACTTCTTCGTTAAACCAGTGCCCGACCACTTCGTGGCCCATCGACATGCGCACTTTCACCACTCCGGTGATATCGCGCAGAAATTCGTAATCCATGGTGTTTTCCTCTGCAGAGCCATGGCGTAATTATCGCAGATAGAGAGGAGATAAAAAGCGGGACGGGTGTCAGGAGTGGAAAATAAAAAACCCCGCGTTGAATAACGCGAGGTTTTGGGGGCTGTGCGGTCTGGTGTCCTCACCCCGGCCCTCTCCCACGGGAGAGGGAGAAGACACTTATACCGCGGTCTGGAAGATCACGCCGTCCGCTTTCTCGGTGTACTGAGAGAGCTTATCGAAGTTCAGATAGCGATAGGTATCCACCGCCGTCTTATCAACCTGAGCAACATAGGTCTGGTACTCTTCCGGCGTTGGGAGTTTGCCGATCAGCGCCGCAACCGCCGCCAGCTCCGCAGAGGCCAGGTAGACGTTCGCGCCGGTTCCTAAACGGTTCGGGAAGTTACGGGTTGAGGTGGAGACCACGGTCGCACCGTCAGCCACGCGCGCCTGGTTACCCATACACAGGGAACAGCCAGGGATTTCGATGCGCGCACCGCTCTTACCAAACACGCTGTAGTAGCCTTCTTCCGTCAGCTGTGCCGCATCCATACGCGTTGGCGGAGCGACCCACAGACGGGTTGGCAGCTGGCCTTTATGGGTATCCAGCAGCTTACCGGCCGCACGGAAGTGACCGATGTTGGTCATGCAAGAGCCGATGAACACTTCGTCGATCTTATCGCCCTGCACATCAGACAGCAGACGCGCATCGTCAGGATCGTTTGGTGCACACAGGATTGGCTCTTTGATGTCCGCCAGATCGATGTCGATCACCGCCGCGTATTCTGCGTCAGCATCGGCTTCGAGCAGCTGCGGATCGGCCAGCCATTTTTCCATGCCCTGCACGCGACGCTCCAGCGTACGACGATCGCCGTAACCTTCGGCAATCATCCACTTCAGCAGCACGATGTTAGAGGTGAGATACTCAACGATCGGCTCCTGGTTCAGCTTGATGGTGCAGCCTGCCGCAGAACGCTCGGCGGACGCATCGGTCAGCTCAAACGCCTGCTCCACTTTCAGATCCGGCAGACCTTCGATCTCCAGAATGCGGCCAGAGAAGATGTTCTTCTTGCCTTTCTTCTCAACGGTCAGCAGACCCTGTTTGATCGCGTACAGCGGGATCGCATGTACCAGATCGCGCAGAGTGATGCCCGGCTGCATTTTGCCTTTGAAGCGCACCAGAACGGATTCCGGCATGTCCAGCGGCATCACGCCCGTCGCGGCAGCAAACGCCACCAGACCAGAACCGGCCGGGAAGGAGATGCCGATCGGGAAACGGGTATGGGAGTCACCACCGGTACCGACGGTATCCGGCAGCAGCATACGGTTCAGCCAGGAGTGGATCACACCATCGCCCGGACGCAGGGAGACGCCGCCACGGTTCATGATGAAGTCTGGCAGAGTGTGGTGTGTGGTCACGTCAACCGGCTTCGGATAGGCCGCCGTGTGGCAGAAGGACTGCATCACCAGGTCAGACGAGAAGCCCAGACACGCCAGGTCTTTCAGCTCATCACGGGTCATTGGACCGGTGGTGTCCTGAGAACCGACGGAGGTCATTTTTGGCTCGCAGTACGCGCCCGGACGAACGCCGGTCACGCCGCATGCACGACCGACCATTTTCTGTGCCAGGGAGAAGCCGCGATTGCTCTCGGCCACGTCTTTCGCCTGACGGAACACATCGCTGTGCGGCAGACCGAGCGCTTCACGCGCTTTGGTGGTCAGGCCGCGACCGATGATCAGCGGGATACGGCCACCGGCGCGCACTTCGTCGATCAGCACGTCGGTTTTCAGCTCGAAGCTTGCCAGCAGTTCATTGGTTTCGTGGTTGCGGACTTCGCCTTTGAACGGATAAACGTCAATCACGTCACCCATGTTCAGGTTGTTGACGTCCACTTCGATCGGCAGTGCGCCCGCATCTTCCATAGTGTTGAAGAAGATCGGTGCGATTTTACCGCCAAGACACAGGCCGCCGCCGCGCTTGTTCGGCACATGAGGGATATCATCGCCCATGAACCACAGCACCGAGTTGGTCGCGGATTTACGCGAAGAGCCGGTCCCGACTACGTCACCGACGTAGGCCAGCGGGAAGCCTTTCTTATTTAACTCTTCGATCTGTTTGATCGGGCCAACGCTGCCCGGCTGATCCGGATGGATGCCTTCGCGGGCGTTTTTCAGCATCGCCAGAGCGTGCAGTGGGATATCCGGGCGAGACCAGGCATCCGGAGCCGGCGACAGGTCATCGGTGTTGGTTTCACCGGTCACTTTGAAGACGGTGACGGTAATTTTTTCGGCAAGCTGTGGACGGTTCAGGAACCATTCGGCATCAGCCCAGGATTGCATCACCTGTTTTGCGTGACGGTTGCCGGCTTTGGCTTTCTCTTCCACATCGTAGAAGTTATCAAACATCAGCAGCGTCTGAGACAGCGCTTTGGCGGCAATCGGTGCCAGCGCGTCGCTATCCAGTGCATCAATTAACGGATGAATGTTGTAGCCGCCCTGCATGGTGCCGAGCAGTTCAATGGCTTTTTCAGGAGTGACCAGTGGGGAGGTGGCTTCGCCTTTGGCAACGGCAGCAAGGAATCCGGCTTTTACATACGCGGCTTCATCGACGCCAGGCGGAACGCGGTTGATCAACAGATCTAACAGGAATTCTTCTTCGCCCGCAGGCGGGTTCTTCAGCAGCTCGACGAGGCCGGCCATCTGGGTTGCATCTAAGGGTTTCGGTACAATTCCCTCGGCGGCACGTTCTGCTACGTGCTTACGGTATTCTTCTAGCACGACGGTTCTCCTCGCTCTCATTGTCATATGCGGTCGGCGTTCTCTTCACGCTCCTGTGAGACAGCAGTTTGTAGGGTAAATGCCCGATACCGCGTCGGGCAGCATAGCAGGATTTCTGCACAGTGTTAATCCGTTTACAAAAAAGCAACATTAAATAGTTTGCTGAATCGTTAAGGATGGTATAGCGCGCAAAGAGAGGGATTTTTCGGGCACAAAAAAACCGCCTTTCAGCGGTTTAGTTGGTGCCTTGCGGTGGTAGCACACCGGGCTGGCAGGTTTTGCGGCAATCCCAACGTTTTGAATTTTGCTCTTTCATTTGGTGCTGTGCAAGTCCTGTTTTTCTTTTTGCGTAGCGCCTTCAGCTTTCAAATGAAAATCAAAGAAACATTATCTCCGCGCTTCTTCCTCGATACTTCATACGCTAATCTCCATTCCGGCCTGCTTCGCTGGTGTAGCAACCAGTCACCGGGCCCGGAAGCAGTTCCATAACCTACGCGGCAATTCCAACTTGCCTGGTTCTGCCTTTTCCGGTGAAGAAGGAACCCGCGTAGCCCTGCAAAGGAACGCACGCAATGGAGATGCGATATATCTATGCGCTGATCGTTGTGACCGGTTTACTGCTGACGGCGCTGCATGGTGGCTGGAATATTTCCGACATCACGGTGCTGTTGGTCGTCAATCTCGGCAACTAGCTGCTGGCCGCTCGCAAGAGCGGCCTTTTGAATTTCCCACGCCTTTTTCCCCATCGGATATAATTTGTGTAATAAATGCTCACACTCTTTATCAGGACACTTCCGCCGTTTCCCAACATTAATCAAAACGGCACAGCACGGGTGAATATACTCGCGGCAACAAGAACGCCCATCGACACTGCTTACGCTGGAGTCACACTATGAAGTTGCCCTTTAAGCCACACCTTCTGGTCCTGCTGTGCAGTGCCGGGCTGTTAGCCGCATCCGGCGTGATGTTTGTGAAGAGCCGGGCTCCAGAGACGGTCTCAACACCACCGGTCGCGGCGGTGCCTCAGCCCGTCCCCCCACCGCCTGCACCGGTTGTTACCCCAACCTATACCGCCGCGCAGATCGATCAGTGGACAGCCCCTATCGCGCTCTATCCCGACGCGCTGCTCTCGCAAATCCTGATGGCCTCCACCTATCCGGCAAACGTGATTCAGGCCGCGCAGTGGTCGAAAGACAATCCTAAAATGCAGGGCGACGCAGCCATTCAGGCGGTGAGCAATCAGCCGTGGGACCCGAGCGTCAAATCCCTGGTCGCCTTTCCTCAGCTGATGTCACTGATGGGTGAAAACCCGCCGTGGATACAGAGTCTCGGCGATGCGTTTCTGGCGCAGCCTAAGGATGTGATGGATTCCGTTCAGCGTCTGCGTCAACTGGCTCAGCAGACAGGCGCGCTGCAGTCCACGCCGCAGCAGACGGTCACCAGTGTGAAGAAAGCGGAACCGGCTGCCAGCACGACATCCGGCTCAACCGCGACCACCACCACGGCCACCACAACCAGCCCGACGGTTATCAAAATCGAATCTGCCGATCCGCAGGTGGTTTACGTCCCGACCTATAACCCCAACACAGTCTATGGCACCTGGCCAAGCACCAGCTATCCACCGGTCTACCTTCCCCCTTCCCCGGGCGAGCAGTTTACCGACAGCCTGGTAAAAGGCCTCGGCTTTAGCCTCGGAGTCGCCACCACCTACGCGATATTCAGTAATATCGACTGGGACGACGACGATCACCACCATGACCACGATGATTATGACCACCACAACGGCGGCTATAACCGCAACGGCGATAACAACATCAACATCAACGTGGATAACTTCAATAAAATCAGCGGGCAGCGCCTGACGGATAACAACCGCACCTGGCAGCATAATCCTGCCTATCGTGAGGGGGTTCCGTATCCGAATAATCAGCTCAATAACCGTTTCCACTCGACGAACAGCGCGACGGGCCTGAGTGCCACGCAGCAAAAACCGGTTAACCGCGACAGTCAGCGCCAGGCGGCACTGGCTCAGGTTCAGCAATCCACCGGGAAAAACCTTTCGCAAACCCAGCGTCCGGCAACGAAAGACGCTCAGCGTCAGGCGGCCAACAATCAGCTGAAGCAGATTTCCGAGCGCAATAACTATCGCGGGTACGACACCAACAAGCCACAGACCACGCAGCGCGCGAATAACAGAGCCCAGCGCGATAACCATCAGAATCTGTCCCAGCGGCAGGAGCGACCGACTACGCAACCCGTTCGCCAGCGAAATACGCAACCGCGGGCCAATGCCTTAAGCGGCAACGATAGCCGGTCAGGCAACTGGCAGGCGCAGCAGCAGCGCGGCGCGCAGAGCCGTCAGTTCACCGCGCAACACCAGAACCGTCAGCAGCCGCGGCAAATGCCAGCGGGCCGCACTGAACACCGTGAATTCCGCCACCGCTAAGGGCATCAAAATGAAAAAGAAATTACTCAGTGGAATGATGCTGCTTATGGTCTCCACTTTTGCCCTCGCGCAGCAGGAGTTCGCTACACCGGACGAAGCAACCAGCGCCCTGGCGAAGGCCATCAGCACACAAAACGAAGGCGAGATGAAAAACCTGCTCGGCGATGACTGGCGTGATTTTTTGCCGCCGGAGGGCGTCGACCCTGACGCAGTTGATCGTTTTCTGCGTGACTGGCAGGTCAGCCATCACACGGTCATCAATGGCGATATCGCGCATTTGAACGTGGGCGATAGCGACTGGCAACTTCCGATCCCCGTCGTGAAGCGCGAGGCTGGCTGGCAGTTTGATATGAAAAAGGCCGCCGAGGAGATCCTGACGCGCGAGATTGGCCGCAACGAACTCGCCGCCATTGAAGCCCTTCATGCCTATGTCGATGCGCAGCAAAGCTATTTCTTGCTCAATCATCAATACGCGAAAAAGGTGATTAGCTCAGAAGGGAAAAAAGACGGCCTGTACTGGCCAGCCGCTCCCGGTGAAGCGCCAAGCCCGCTCGGTCCGGCGTTCAGCCCACCGGTGCCGGGGACCGGGTATCACGGCTACCAGTTCCGGATCCTGCCGGATAACGAGAGTGGCTTTGCAATGATCGCCTGGCCCGTCAGCTATGGTCAGACCGGCGTCATGAGTTTTATGGTGAACGGTGAAGACAAGGTGTATCAGACGGATCTCGGCAGCGAGTCGCAGAAGAAGGCGCAGGAGATAAAGGCTTATCAGCCGGATAAAGCGTGGCAGCCCGTCACTCCATAATAAAAAAAGCCGCTCAGTTGAGCGGCTTTTTCATATTCAGAAGATTACTTCTTCTTGGCTTTCGCGTTCGGCAGGTCGGTGATGCTACCTTCAAACACTTCTGCCGCCAGGCCCACGGACTCGTGCAGAGTCGGGTGTGCGTGGATGGTCAGCGCGATGTCTTCAGCGTCACAGCCCATTTCGATAGCCAGACCGATCTCACCCAGCAGCTCGCCGCCGTTGGTGCCGACAATCGCGCCACCGATCACACGGTGAGTCTCTTTGTCGAAGATCAGTTTGGTCACGCCATCGGCGCAGTCGGAAGCGATCGCACGGCCAGAAGCAGCCCACGGGAAGGTGGCGGTTTCGTAGCTGATGCCTTTCTCTTTCGCTTCTTTCTCGGTCAGACCTACCCAGGCAACTTCTGGCTCGGTGTAAGCGATCGATGGGATCACTTTCGGGTCGAAGTAGTGCTTCATGCCCGCGATAACTTCAGCGGCAACGTGGCCTTCGTGAACACCTTTGTGTGCCAGCATTGGCTGACCGACGATATCGCCGATGGCAAAGATGTGCGGCACGTTGGTGCGCAGCTGTTTGTCGACACGGATAAAGCCACGGTCGTCCACTTCAACGCCCGCCGCGCCTGCATCCAGGTTTTTGCCGTTCGGTACACGACCGATAGCGACCAGCACCGCGTCGTAACGCTGCGCTTCAGCAGGGGCTTTTTTGCCTTCCATGGAAACGTAAATACCGTCTTCTTTCGCTTCAACGGCAGTCACTTTGGTTTCCAGCATCAGGTTGAATTTCTTGCTGATGCGTTTGGTGAAGACTTTCACGATGTCTTTATCGGCAGCCGGGATAACCTGGTCGAACATTTCAACCACGTCAATCTCTGAACCCAGCGCATGGTAAACGGTACCCATTTCCAGACCGATGATACCGCCACCCATAACCAGCAGGCGTTTTGGAACGGTTTTCAGTTCCAGAGCGTCGGTGGAATCCCACACGCGTGGATCTTCATGCGGAATGAATGGCAGTTCGATCGGACGGGAGCCCGCCGCGATAATCGCGTTGTCGAAGTTGATCACGGTTTTACCGTTTTCACCTTCCACTTCCAGGGTGTTAGCCCCGGTGAATTTACCCAGACCGTTGACCACTTTCACTTTACGGCCTTTAGCCATGCCAGCCAGACCGCCGGTCAGCTGAGTGATCACTTTCTCTTTCCAGGTACGAATCTTGTCGATATCGGTTTTCGGCTCGCCGAAGACGATACCGTGGTCAGCCAGTGCTTTGGCTTCTTCGATAACTTTTGCTACGTGCAGCAGTGCTTTAGAAGGGATACAGCCGACGTTCAGACAAACACCACCGAGGGTGTTGTAACGTTCTACGATAACGGTTTCCAGACCTAAATCAGCGCAACGGAAGGCAGCAGAGTAACCTGCCGGGCCTGCCCCAAGTACCACGACCTGAGTTTTGATTTCAGTACTCATCATGACCTCTTATTGATTTCCGGCGGTCCAGGTACTTGTCGCCCTTCATCCACCGGGACGTTCTATCCGCCCGTATTTTACAAAATTGTTAACAATTTTGAAACAACAAACGGCTCATGAATTCTTGTCTTTACCCATAACCTCACAATTATCATGAGATTACAAGACAAAAAGCCGGCCGACTGGCCGGCTTTTGCGATTACATCACCAGGCGGCGAATATCGCTCAGGGTGTTGTTGATGATGGTAATGAAGCGAGCACCATCAGCACCGTCGATCACGCGGTGGTCGAAGGAGAGAGAGATTGGCATCATCAGACGCGGCACAAACTCTTTACCATTCCACACCGGTTCCATCGCGGACTTGGACACACCGAGGATCGCCACTTCCGGCGCGTTAACAATCGGCGCGAAGTGGGTGGTACCCAGGCCGCCGATGCTGGAGATAGTGAAGCAACCGCCCTGCATTTCGCCGGCTGTCAGCTTACCATCACGCGCTTTCTTGGAAATTACCGTCAGTTCACGGGACAGCTCAGTGATGCTCTTCTTGTTCACGTCTTTGAAGACCGGAACAACCAGACCATTTGGCGTATCAACCGCAACACCAATGTTGATGTATTTCTTCAGCGTCAGACGCTGTGCATCTTCAGACAGAGAGCTGTTGAAACGTGGCATCTGCTCAAGGGCTGCCGCAACCGCTTTCATGATGAAGACCACTGGGGTGAATTTCACGTCCAGTTTACGTTTCTCAGCTTCGGCGTTCTGCTGTTTACGGAACGCTTCCAGATCGGTGATATCGGTTTTGTCGAAGTGCGTAACGTGCGGGATCATCACCCAGTTACGGCTCAGGTTGGCACCAGAGATTTTCTGGATACGGCCCAGTTCCACTTCTTCGATTTCACCAAACTTGCTGAAGTCCACTTTCGGCCATGGCAGCATGCCCGGGATACCGCCGCCGGTAGCAGCAGTTGGTGCCGCTTCAGCGCGTTTCACCGCTTCTTTCACGTAAGTCTGAACGTCTTCGCGCAGGATACGACCCTTACGGCCTGTCCCTTTCACTTTCGCCAGATTCACACCGAATTCGCGCGCCAGGCGACGAATCAGTGGGGTGGCGTGAACGTACGCGTCGTTCTCAGCAAACTCAGATTTGCCTTCGGCTTTCGCAGCCGGTGCCGCTGCTTTTGCAGCAGGGGCCGGAGCGGCAGCAGCAGGTGCTGGAGCAGCAGCCGGAGCCGCGGCAGGCGCAGCGCCTTCCACTTCGAAGACCATGATCAGAGAGCCGGTGGACACTTTGTCACCGGTGCTGATTTTAATATCTTTCACGGTACCTGCGAACGGAGCCGGGACTTCCATAGAGGCTTTGTCGCCTTCTACGGTGATCAGTGACTGCTCAGCGGCAACTTTGTCGCCCACTTTCACCATCACTTCAGTCACTTCAACTTCGTCACCGCCGATATCCGGAACGTTAACGTCTTTCGCGCCAGAGGCTGCTGGTGCAGCCGCGGCCGCCGGAGCAGCTGCCTGTGCTGGAGCCGCAGCAGGTGCAGCACCCGCCACTTCGAAGACCATAATCAGGGAGCCGGTAGACACTTTGTCGCCGGTGTTGATTTTGATCTCTTTAACGACGCCCGCGAACGGAGCCGGGACTTCCATAGAGGCTTTGTCGCCTTCTACGGTGATCAGGGATTGTTCAGCGGCAACGGTGTCGCCCACTTTCACCATGATCTCAGTCACTTCGACTTCGTCACCGCCGATGTCTGGCACGTTGACGTCTTTTGCAGCCGCAGCTGCTGGTGCAGCTGCCGGAGCCGCTGCTTCTTTCTTCTCTTCCTGCGCAGGTGCAGCAGCTGCTGCACCGTCGGCGGAATCGAAAATCATGATCAGTTTGCCAGTCTCGGTTTTGTCGCCAACAGAGACTTTGATCTCTTTAACGATGCCAGCCTGAGGAGACGGGACTTCCATAGAGGCTTTGTCGCCTTCTACGGTGATCAGCGACTGTTCAGCTTCAACTTTGTCGCCTACTTTGACCAGGATCTCGGTGATTTCAACTTCATCAGCCCCGATGTCCGGTACATTGATTTCGATAGCCATTATTCTTTTACCTCTTACGCCAGACGCGGGTTAACTTTATCTGCATCGATGTTGAATTTGGTAATTGCTTCCGCAACCACTTTCTTATCGATTTCGCCACGTTTAGCCAGTTCGCCCAGCGCTGCTACGACCACATAAGAAGAGTCAACTTCGAAGTGGTGACGCAGGTTTTCGCGGCTGTCAGAGCGACCGAAGCCGTCGGTACCCAGTACGCGGTAATCATCAGCCGGTACGTAAGTACGAACCTGCTCGGCGAACAGTTTCATATAGTCAGTCGATGCCACTGCCGGTGCGTCGTTCATCACCTGAGCGATGTACGGTACGCGTGGAGTTTCCATCGGGTGCAGCATGTTCCAGCGCTCACAATCCTGGCCATCACGCGCCAGTTCCGTGAAGGAGGTCACGCTGTACACGTCGGAGCCAACGCCGTAGTCGTTCGCCAGGATCTGCGCTGCTTCACGAACGTGACGCAGGATAGAACCGGAGCCCAGCAGCTGAACTTTACCTTTGCTACCCGCGATGGTTTCGAGTTTGTAGATACCTTTACGGATACCTTCCTCGGCACCTGCTGGCATAGCCGGCATGTGGTAGTTTTCGTTCAGAGTGGTGATGTAGTAGTAAACGTTCTCTTGCGCTTCACCGTACATACGTACCAGACCGTCATGCATGATGACTGCCACTTCGTACGCGTAAGACGGGTCATAAGAGATACAGTTCGGGATAGTCAGAGACTGAATGTGGCTGTGACCATCTTCGTGCTGCAGACCTTCACCGTTCAGGGTTGTACGACCGGAAGTACCACCGACCAGGAAGCCGCGAGCCTGTTGGTCGCCAGCCTGCCAGCACAGGTCACCGATACGCTGGAAACCGAACATCGAGTAGTAGATGTAGAACGGAATCATCGGCAGGTTGTTGGTGCTGTAAGAGGTCGCAGCAGCCAGCCAGGATGCGCCTGCGCCCAGCTCGTTGATCCCTTCCTGCAGAATCTGGCCTTTCTCGTCTTCTTTGTAGTAAGCAACCTGCTCACGGTCCTGCGGGGTGTACTGCTGGCCGTTCGGGCTGTAAATACCGATCTGACGGAACAGACCTTCCATACCGAAGGTACGCGCTTCATCGGCGATGATTGGAACCAGACGATCTTTGATCGACTTGTTTTTCAGCATCACGTTCAGGGCACGAACGAAAGCGATAGTGGTAGAGATCTCTTTGTTCTGCTCTTCCAGCAGCTGGGAGAAGTCTTCCAGAACCGGCAGTTCCAGTTTCTCAGTGAAGTTCACCTGACGGGACGGCAGGTAGCCGTTCAGTTTCTGACGCTGTGCGTGCAGGTACGTGTGTTCTTCAGAGCCTTCCGGGAAGGTGATGTAAGAGAGGTTTTCAACCTGCTCGTCGGTGACAGGAACGTTGAAACGGTCGCGGATATAACGCACGCCGTCCATGTTCATTTTCTTCACCTGGTGAGCAATGTTTTTACCTTCGGCGGTGTCACCCATGCCATAACCTTTGATGGTATGTGCCAGGATAACTGTTGCTTTGCCTTTGGTGTCTTGTGCGTTTTTCAGTGCTGCGTAGACTTTCTTCGGATCGTGGCCGCCACGGTTCAGAGCCCAGATCTGATCGTCAGACCAGTCTGCAACCAGCGCTGCGGTTTCAGGGTATTTACCGAAGAAGTGTTCACGAACGTAAGCACCGTTTTTGGATTTGAAGGTCTGATAGTCGCCGTCAACGGTTTCGTTCATCAGCTGGATCAGTTTACCGCTGGTGTCTTTACGCAGCAGCTCATCCCAACGACCGCCCCACATCACTTTAACCACGTTCCAGCCAGCACCGCTGAAGATGCCTTCCAGTTCGTTGATGATCTTGCCGTTGCCGGTTACCGGACCATCCAGACGCTGCAGGTTACAGTTGATGATGAAGCACAGGTTGTCCAGTTTCTCACGGGTGGCGATGGTGATCGCACCTTTAGATTCTGGCTCATCCATCTCGCCGTCACCGAGGAAGGCGTAAACGGTCTGCTGGGAGGTATCTTTCAGGCCACGGTGTTCCAGATATTTCAGGAATTTAGCCTGGTAAATAGCACCGATTGGACCCAGACCCATAGATACGGTCGGGAACTGCCAGAATTCAGGCATCAGTTTAGGGTGCGGGTAAGAGGAGAGACCTTTACCGTGAACTTCCTGACGGAAGTTGTTCATCTGCTCTTCAGTCAGACGACCTTCCAGGAACGCACGTGCGTATACGCCCGGAGAGATGTGGCCCTGGAAGTACACCAGGTCGCCGCCGTCTTTCTCGGTGCGTGCGCGGAAGAAGTGGTTGAAGCACACTTCGTATACGGTCGCAGAAGACTGGAAGGAAGCCATGTGGCCGCCCAGCTCCAGGTCTTTCTTGGATGCGCGCAGAACGGTCATGATCGCGTTCCAGCGAATTGCAGAACGGATACGACGTTCCAGATCCAGATTGCCCGGGTATTCCGGTTCGTCTTCGACGGCAATCGTGTTTACGTAGTTGCTAGCCCCTGCACCTGAGGCTACTTTCACGCCACCTTTACGGGCTTCTGAAAGCAGCTGATCAATCAGATACTGAGCGCGCTCAACACCTTCTTCACGGATGACCGATTCGATCGCCTGTAGCCAGTCGCGAGTTTCGATCGGATCCACGTCATTTTGGAGACGTTCTGACATGGGGGTATTCCTTATCTATCTAATACGTTGATTTGTCTGGAACCTGTCCCATTGTGCTCTCAACAAAGAACACAATAAGACAGGTTCTGCGTTTAGTTGCCGCGCTCTAAAAATGCCAGGCGCTTAATCCTTTCGTTGCTGTATGCGGCGCAGTGAACGTTCTCGACGACTCTGTTCACGGCTGCGGTCCAGCAAGATTTCCTCAATGAAAGCCAGGTGACGGTGAGACGCTTCACGCGCCTGCTCCGGTTCCCCGGCCATTATCGCCTCGAAAACTCGGGTGCGATGGTTGCTGACCAACGGGAGCATTTCCCGGCGGGCGTACAACAATTCAAAATTTTGTCGAACATTCTGGGCCAGCATCGGCTCCATGCAGCGTAGCAGATGGAGCAGCACCACATTGTGCGCCGCTTCGGTGACGGCAATTTGATACTGGACGACGGCATCGGACTCAGCGTCGAGATCGCCTGACTGCTGGGCCCGTTCAATGGCCTGATGAAGCTCGCGAATACGTTCACGATCTTCATCATTGCTGCGCAGGGCCGCGTAATAAGCCGCGATACCTTCAAGCGCGTGACGGGTTTCAAGCAGGTCAAACTGGGATTCTGGGTGGTCAGAAAGAAGCTCTACCAGCGGATCGCTGAAGCTCTGCCACAGGCTGTTTTGCACAAAAGTTCCGCCGCCCTGACGACGAAGCAGCAAGCCCTTCGCTTCGAGACGTTGAATCGCCTCACGCAGAGAGGGACGGGAAACGTCGAACTGTTTAGCCAGTTCGCGTTCAGGCGGGAGTTTTTCACCGGGGCGCAGAGTCCCTTCGAGGATTAAAAACTCCAGCTGCTGCTCTATCACATCCGATAGTTTTGGTTGGCGAATTTTGCTGTAGGCCATATTCCCTGTCTTACGCCTTTTTGCCCGGAGTCAATTGGTCTTACCAATTTCATGTTCGTATCGCTAAAGTAACAAAGTATTCACCTTCTGTCCATATTGGTTTTGATTGAAATCAGTAAACCCTGCACATTTTAACAACCTTACAGAAATAACGTTTCAGAAATGTAACTTTGCACAAATGAACTGGTTACCACTAAAGAGGGTGTTTTAACCTTATTGAAACGAGGGGATTTGCAATCTGAAGCGATTCAACAAGGTAAATAATGAAAATTCGCCCACTTATGGAGCATTTTTATTCTATAGATGGGTTACGGGAGTGAAGCGGACGTATTTACAAATGCTTTCTTTTTATTCAAGCGATCGACATCCCTTCATAAAGCAGGTGCATTCGGGTCCGCTTACCACTATTCTGGCGTCAACGGAAGTCACCCCCGCTTTTTTCGGTCAACTTCACCGTAAAGAAAAAAATACAGAAAATGGACTTTCATAATTACACACGCCCGAGCGTGAACATAACAACCACACACGAGGTTTCAAATGGAAGCTCAACAGCATGGCGATCAGCTAAAGCGCGGCCTTAAAAACCGCCATATACAGCTCATCGCGTTGGGTGGCGCTATCGGTACCGGCCTGTTTCTGGGCAGCGCATCCGTCATTCAGTCGGCAGGTCCGGGGATTATTCTGGGTTACGCCATCGCGGGCTTTATTGCCTTCCTTATTATGCGCCAGCTCGGCGAAATGGTGGTTGAAGAGCCAGTAGCGGGCTCCTTCAGCCACTTTGCCTATAAATACTGGGGCAGCTTTGCCGGTTTCGCCTCAGGCTGGAACTACTGGGTACTGTACGTTCTGGTTGCCATGGCGGAACTGACCGCCGTCGGTAAGTACATTCAGTTCTGGTATCCGGAGATCCCAACCTGGGCATCGGCCGCGGCCTTCTTCGTGATCATCAACGCCATCAACCTCACCAACGTCAAAGTGTTCGGTGAGATGGAGTTCTGGTTTGCGATTATCAAAGTGATCGCGGTTGTGGCGATGATCATCTTCGGCGGCTGGCTGCTGTTCAGCGGCAACGGCGGCCCGCAGGCGACCGTGCGCAACCTGTGGGAGCAAGGCGGGTTCCTGCCTCACGGCATGACCGGTCTGGTAATGATGATGGCGATCATTATGTTCTCGTTCGGTGGGCTGGAGCTGGTCGGGATTACCGCCGCAGAAGCCGATAACCCTGAGCAGAGCATCCCGAAAGCCACCAACCAGGTTATCTACCGTATTCTGATCTTCTATGTGGGTTCGCTGGCGGTCCTGCTCTCCCTGCTGCCGTGGACACGCGTCACCGCTGACACCAGCCCGTTCGTGCTGATCTTCCATGAGCTGGGCGATACCTTCGTGGCTAACGCGCTCAACATCGTGGTACTGACGGCGGCGCTGTCTGTCTATAACAGCTGCGTCTACTGCAACAGCCGTATGCTGTTCGGTCTGGCTCAGCAGGGCAACGCGCCAAAAGCGCTGCTGAACGTCGATAAACGCGGCGTGCCGGTGAACTCCATTATGGTCTCCGCCGTGGTGACTGCCCTGTGCGTACTGATCAACTACCTGGCACCGGAATCGGCATTTGGTCTGCTGATGGCGCTGGTGGTATCCGCACTGGTGATTAACTGGGCGATGATCAGCCTGGCGCACATTAAGTTCCGTCGCGCCAAGCAGAAGCAAGGTGTGAAAACCCGCTTCCCTGCCCTGTTCTATCCGCTGGGCAACTGGGTATGCCTGATCTTTATGGCAGCGGTGCTGGTCATCATGCTGATCACACCGGGTATGGCGATCTCCGTCTATCTGATCCCCGTGTGGATTTTGATTCTCGGCGTGGGCTATCTGTTCAAACAGAAAAATGCCAAAACCGTAAAAGCGCATTAATCCCGTCTCGCTCTGTGCCCGACTGCGGCACAGAGCGTGTTACCTGCCTCACAAATTCTCACCCACAGCCATTTCATCCATATCACCGCCCTTATCCTGCAACGCATATATTCCTTCGCCAGCGAATAATTCTCTCCATACCGAAACTCGGAGAGCTGTCGATGGATAACAATAAACTGTCTGTAAAAGAAAAGATCGGCTATGGCATGGGCGACGCGGGATGCAACATCATCTTTGGCGCCATTATGTTGTTTGTTAACTATTTTTATACGGATATCTTCGGCCTGGCCCCCGCGCTGGTCGGGGTGTTGTTACTCTCAGTTCGCGTGATTGACGCCATCACCGACCCGATCATGGGCGCGATCGCTGACCGTACCCGCAGTAAATATGGCCGATTTCGTCCATGGTTGCTGTGGATTGCGTTCCCCTATGCTCTGTTCAGTATTCTGATGTTCACCACGCCGGAGTGGACTTACAACAGCAAAGTTATCTATGCGTTTGTCACCTACTTCCTGCTGTCACTCACCTATACCGCCATCAACATCCCTTACTGCTCGCTGGGTGGTGTGATCACCAACGATCCAAAAGAGCGTGTGGCCTGTCAGTCGTATCGCTTTGTGATGGTCGGGATTGCGACGCTGCTGCTCTCGTTAACGCTGCTGCCGATGGTGGAGTTTTTTGGTGGCGACGACAAAGCCAAAGGCTACCAGATGGCGATGACCGTGCTGGCGCTGATTGGCACCTGCATGTTCCTGTTTAGTTTCTCAACCGTACGGGAACGTATTCGCCCGGCGGTACAAACCAATGATGAACTGAAAAACGATCTGAAAGACGTGTGGAAGAACGATCAGTGGGTGCGCATCCTGCTGCTGACCCTGTGCAACGTCTGCCCTGGCTTTATCCGCATGGCGGCGACTATGTACTACGTCACCTGGGTGATGGGGCAAAGCACCCATTTCGCCACCCTGTTTATCAGCCTCGGCGTGGTGGGCATGATGCTCGGCAGCATTCTCGCTAAAACCCTGACCGACCGCTGGTGCAAGCTGAAAGTGTTCTTCTGGACCAACATCGCGCTGGCCATTTTCTCCAGCGCGTTCTACTTCTTCGACCCGAAAGCCACCACCACCATCGTGGTGCTCTACTTCCTGCTCAACGTCCTGCATCAGATCCCGTCCCCGCTGCACTGGTCCCTGATGGCCGACGTGGACGACTACGGCGAGTGGAAAACCGGGAAGCGCATCACCGGGATCAGCTTCTCCGGCAACATTTTCTTCCTCAAACTGGGGCTGGCGATCGCCGGGGCGATGGTCGGATTCCTGCTCTCCTGGTACGGCTACGACGCGGGTGCTAAGGCGCAAAGCGCCGACGCCATCAACGGCATCGTCCTGCTGTTTACCATCATACCGGGCGTTGGCTATTTGATTACCGCAGGTGTGGTGCGTCTGCTGAAAGTAGACCGTGACCTGATGAAACAGATTCAGGAAGACCTGGAGAAACGCCGCATGAACTATCGCGAGCTGAATGACTATCAGGAACTCAAAGCCGCTGAAACCAAATAAGGAAAGCCCAATGCGTGACTGGCCCAATCCCTTTATCGAACAACGTGCCGACCCGTTTATTCTGCATCACGAAGGGCTGTATTACTTCATCGCCTCAGTGCCCGAGTACGACAGGCTGGCGATCCGCCGCGCCGATTCGCTGGAGGGGTTGCGCAGCGCCGAAGAGGTGGTGGTCTGGCGAAAACCCGAGGCCGGCCCGATGAGCGAACTGATCTGGGCACCGGAACTGCATCACATCGACGGCAAATGGATCATTTACTTTGCCGCCGCGCACACTCAAGCGCTCGATGGGCTGAATATGTTCCAGCACCGGATGTTCGCCCTGGAGTGTGCCGACAGCGATCCGCTAAGCGGGAAATGGGTCGAGAAAGGGCAAATCGTCACGCCGTTCGATACTTTTGCGCTCGATGCCACCACTTTCGTTCATCAGGGTAAGCGCTGGTATCTGTGGGCGCAAAAAGCGCCGGATATCTCAGGCAACTCGAATCTCTATCTGTGTGAAATGGAAAACCCGTGGACGCTTAAAGGCGAGCCAGTGATGCTCAGCAAACCGGAGTATGACTGGGAGTGCCGCGGGTTCTGGGTCAACGAAGGCCCGGCAGTGCTGGAGCACGGCGACAGGCTGTTTATCAGCTACTCCGCCAGCGCGACGGATGAGAACTACTGTATGGGGCTGCTGTGGATTGATAAAAGCGCCGATCCGCGCGTCGCGGCCAACTGGCATAAATCACCGCGCCCAGTGTTTACCACCAGCTATGAAAATCGTCAGTATGGGCCGGGGCATAACAGCTTTACGCAGACGCCGGACGGGGAAGATGTGCTGGTGTATCACGCGCGCAATTACACCGAAATCGAGGGCGACCCGCTGTACGATCCGAACCGTCACACCCGCCTGAAAGTCGTGCGCTGGAAAGAAAACGGGATGCCCGATTTTGGCATCCCGCCTGCAGATACATATTGAGGAATGCGGTGCGCTGGCTTACACCAGCGTGCCGTAAATCGTCAGCAACGCTACCAGAACTACAATCACAAAAGAGGTTTTCTTCGCCATCGACACCGCCGCTTTCGGGGTTTCGACTTTGTCCGTATGCGGCTCGCGTGCCAGTGAGAACTGCGCCAGACGCGTCAGCACCTGATACTGCGAAGTGTGCCTATCCGCCAGGGAAGCAAACCACGCCGGTAGCGCCTTCTCGCCGTGACCAATCAGGGCATACACCACGCCAACCAGGCGCACCGGCAGCCAGTCCAGCACGTGTAAAATCGCGTCGATGCCTGACAGCAGACGTTCGTGCGGCGTCAGATAGCGCGCCAGCCAGGTCTGCCAGGCGCGTAAGAAAGCGTAGCCCATCAGGAACACCGGCCCCAGTGGGCCGCCCACCACAAACCAGAATAGCGGCGCGAGGTAATAGCGGAAGTTAATCCACAGCAGCGCGTTTTGCAGCTCGCGCAGATAATCGCGCTCGTTGCAGTCCGGCGGAACGCCGTGGATCAGCGTCAGCTCGCTCGCCATCGCGCCGCGCGCGTGGCTATCGTCGCGGGATGCGGCTTTCAGATAGGCATGGTAGTGCAACCGTACCTTTCCCGCACCGATGCACAGCACCCCCAGCAGGATCCACACCACCAGCAGCGGCACGTTGAAAAACAGGCCATGCAGCGCACGCAGCAGCAGGAACACCACGCCCATCACCACGGCGGTCATCAGGAGAGTGCGCAGCATCGAGAAATGTTTAATCCGACGGAAGACCACTTCCATCCGGTGATCCAAATGCCAGTGCTCGCCCAGTTTAAACAACCGTTCAGCGATCATCACCAGCAGCATGGTAAACAACGTCATGTCATCTCCTTATCTGACGAAGCGGTTAGCATGGCGCGAAACCGGGACCAGTCAAACGCCGGGCCTGGATCGGTTTTTCTCACTGGCGCAATATCGCTATGCCCGGTGATGTTGTCAGCAATTTTTGGGTACACCGCGGTCAACTCACGCGTCACCGCCACCAGCGCCTGGTACTGCGCGTCGGTGTACGGCGTAGTATCTGTGCCTTCCAGCTCAATACCAATCGAAAAATCGTTACAGCGTTCACGCCCCTGATATACCGAGACACCGGCGTGCCACGCGCGTTTATCGAAAGGAACATACTGGACGATCTCACCGTCGCGGCGAATCAGACAATGGGCAGAAACGCGCAGGTGCGCAATTTCCGCAAAAAAGGGATGGGCGTTGGGATCGATTGTTCCGGTGAATAATGCGTCGATCCACGGACCGCCAAATTCACCCGGTGGCAGGCTAATATTGTGGACCACCAGCAGTGAGGGCGTTTCATCCTCCGGGCGGCAATCATGGTGCGGCGACGGTACGTGCCGCGCATCCACCAGCCATCCGTCTTGTAACTGCATGCTGGCTCTCCTTATATATGGTGCAGATTCTCGGTTCAGAGTAGCATGTTTCAATCTTATGATTCGTTACCAATTTGGAGTTTTATCATGCCGACTCGCCGTTACAACCCCGACCACCGACGTGAAGCGCTTCTGGAACGTATTAACCTCGATATCCCGGCGAGCGTCGCCCACGCACTGCGTGAAGATCTGGGCGGCGAGGTCAATGCGGACAACGATATTACCGCACAATTATTGCCTAAAGAGACGCGCTCGCACGCGGTGATCATCACCCGCGAAGACGGCGTGTTCTGCGGAAAACGCTGGGTCGAAGAGGTCTTTACCCAGCTCGCCGGCGATGACGTACAGATAACCTGGCACGTTCAGGATGGCGACAGCATCAGCGCCAGTCAGCCTCTTTTTGAACTTCATGGCCCGTCCCGCGTACTGTTAACGGGTGAGCGCACCGCCCTGAACTTCGTCCAGACCTTGTCCGGCGTGGCGAGTGCCGTTCGTCGCTATGTTAACCTGCTGGAAGGCACCAAAACCCAGCTGCTGGATACCCGTAAAACACTGCCAGGCCTGCGCACCGCCCTGAAATACGCGGTGCTGTGCGGCGGCGGCGCCAACCACCGTCTGGGGTTATCCGACGCCTTCCTGATCAAAGAGAATCACATTATCGCCTCCGGCTCCGTACGTCAGGCGGTGGAAAAAGCCTTCTGGCTGCATCCGGATGTGCCTGTCGAAGTGGAAGTCGAAAACCTCGACGAGCTCGATGCCGCGCTCAAAGCCGGGGCCGATATCATCATGCTCGATAACTTCGAAACAGAGCAGATGCGCGAAGCGGTTAAACGCACCAACGGTCAGGCGCAGCTGGAAGTCTCCGGTAACGTCACCCATGAAACCCTGCGCGAGTTCGCTGAAACTGGCGTGGATTTCATCTCCGTTGGCGCACTCACCAAACACGTCCAGGCCCTCGACCTCTCTATGCGCTTCAAATAATACAGGTTTATTCCTCCTCTTCTACGGGAGAGGAGGAACTTCGCACGCGTTTACGACGCGCCTCGCAAAGTGTTAATGCAGCAATGCAACCGCTTTAAAATCCTCTGAACCACCCTTCACGATCCTTTTTTCGCTCCTCGTGTTTATCTCTTCGCGCTGCCACAGTGGCGTCACGAAACTCAAGGAGCTGACATGAACAGACAACAAGGATTTACCCTCATAGAGCTAATGGTCGTCATTGGCATTATCGCGATTCTCAGCGCCATCGGCGTGCCTGCGTACCAGAACTATCTGCGCAAAGCCGCGCTGACGGATATGCTGCAAACCTTTGTCCCCTATCGCACGGCCATTGAACTTTGCGCACTTGAGCACGGCGGTGTCGATACCTGCGACGGTGGAACCAACGGCATTCGCTCTCCAACGACCACGCGCTATGTCTCTGCGATGAGCGTTGCCAAAGGTGTGGTGGCACTGACAGGCCAGGAGAGCCTGAACGGTCTGGAAGTGGTGCTGGCACCGGTCTGGAGCGACGGGGACGGCATCACCGGCTGGACGCGCGACTGCACTATCGCTAATGACAGCGCGTTAAAACAGGCGTGCGAAGACGTTTTCCGCTTCGATAACAAATAGAGGTGCTGACCATGAATACAGAGCAACTGACTCTGCTTTGCCAGCGCCATCATGCGCTGCTATTAGGCAGCAACGATGAGACGATCAACATTGCCGTGGTGGACACACCGGCATCACAGATGATGGAAGCCCTGCGCTTCGCCACGCAAAAGCGGATTGATATTGAGTGCTGGTCGAAAGAGCGGATGGAGAAGCATCAGCAGGCGTCATCCCAATCCTCTTTACCGGTCACCACTCTGGTAACGAGTTCAGCGGTCGATATTCTCAACCGGACGCTTTTGCAGGCCCTCAGCCAGCGCGCCTCAGATATCCACGTCGAACCCGCGGGTGAGACCTGGCAAATCCGTTTGCGTATCGACGGCGTGCTGTACCCGCAGCCGCCCTTAACGGCTGCGGTGGCGACCACGCTGATCGCCCGCCTGAAGGTATTGGGGGAGCTGGATATCGCCGAGCGCCGTTTGCCGCAGGACGGGCAGTTTACCGTTGAACTGGCGGGCAACTCCGTCTCGTTTCGTATCGCAACGCTCCCCTGCCGAGGAGGCGAAAAAATCGTTCTGCGCTTACTGCACCAGGTGCAACAGGCGCTGGAACTGGATGCCTTAGGCATGACGGAGGCCCAGCGCGCACTGTTTGCCGATGCGCTTCATCAGCCGCAGGGGCTTTTACTGGTGACCGGCCCGACCGGCAGCGGGAAAACCGTCACGCTCTATAGCGCGCTGCAGGCCCGTAACGATCAGGACGTGAATATTTGCAGCGTCGAAGATCCGATTGAAATCCCCCTTGCCGGGCTGAATCAGACGCAGATCAACCCGCGCGCCGGTCTGTCCTTTCAAAGCGTGCTTCGGGCACTTTTGCGCCAGGATCCGGACATCATCATGGTGGGCGAGATCCGCGATGGTGAAACGGCTGAGATCGCCATCAACGCTGCGCAGACCGGGCATCTGGTGCTCTCAACGTTGCATACCAACTCCACCACCGAAACGCTGATCCGCTTACAGCAGATGGGCGTAGCCCGCTGGATGGTCTCCTCAGCCCTGACGCTGGTGATTGCCCAGAGGTTGGTCCGCCGCCTGTGCCCGCACTGCCGAAAAGAGACTGACCAAAGGATAACGCTTCCAGAGACTGTCTGGCCGCGTGAGCTTCCTCACTGGCAGCCGGCAGGATGCGATCGCTGTTATCACGGCTTTTATGGCCGCGTCGCCCTGTTTGAAGTGCTCTCGGTGAACAGCGACATCCGCCAGGCCATTGCCAGCGGCGCGTCGATTGAACAAATTGACCACACTGCACGGCGCACCGGGATGACCACGCTCTTTGAACACGGCTGCCTGACCGTTGAGCAAGGTCATACCACCATGGAGGAGATCGTTCGCGTGCTGGGGCTACCGGATGGCTGCTAACCATCTCTGGCGCTGGCGGGCTTTGACGTTAGAGGGAGAGCTCCAGCAGGGCACCCTTTGGGCAGTCGATCGGGAGGCGGCCTTGAGTCTGTTGTCCGGTAAAGCACTCTGTCCGCTGGCACTCTCGCGCAGTCTGATGCTCCCGAAATGGCAGCCGCAGCACTGCTATGAGCTTTTCCGCCAGCTTGCCGCCCTGCTTCAGGCAGGGCTCACGCTCGCTTACAGCCTGCAAATGCTGGCCGAGCAACATCCTGTCAAGCAATGGCAGGCGCTACTGTCGAGTCTTGCGGAAGATCTCAGCGCAGGCTGCGCGTTCTCCGATGCCCTGAAAAAATGGCCAGAGGTTTTTTCTCCGCTGTATGTCTCAATGATGAAAACCGGAGAGCTGACCGGAAAACTGGAAGAGTGCTGCCGCCAGCTGGCGCAGCAGCAAAAATCTCAGCAGCAACTGAGTGCGAAGGTGAAAAAAGCCCTGCGTTACCCGGCGATCATCCTGACCCTGGCCGCTGTCGTGGTGCTGACGATGGTCACACTCGTATTACCGGAATTTGCGGGTATCTATAAAACCTTTAATACGCCTCTTCCGCTGCTGACGCGCTGGGTGATGGAGTTTGCGGATTTTATTCGTCAGCACATTATTGGGCTGGTTTTCGTCATGCTCTTTCCATTCATCGCACTACGCAGCGTGCGGCAACATGCGGGATGGCAGCGCTTTAGCCAGCGCAGGGTATTGAGTTTGCCAGTCATGGGGGCGCTTGTCCGCGGGCAGAAATTGAGTCAAATCTACACCGTCCTCTCCCTGACGCAGCAGGCGGGTATCGCCTTTTTACAAGGACTAGAGAGTGCACAGGAATCCGTCGAGGGCCTGTTCTGGAAAGAGGTGCTGCGGGATATCAGGGAGCGCGTAGTGCAAGGTGCCCCCATCTGGTCATCTCTGAGTGAGGCGAGGATCTTCACGCCATTGTGTATTCAACTGGTCCGAACAGGGGAGGTTTCCGGTGCGCTGGACACGATGCTCGCGAATCTGGCGCGTCATCATAATGAGCAGACATTTCAGCACGCGGATAATCTGGCGTCGCTGTTAGAGCCGCTGCTGTTAATTGTGACAGGTGTGATTATCGGAACGCTGGTGGTGGCGATGTATCTGCCGATTTTCCATTTGGGGGATGCGATGAGTGCGGGATAACGCTGGCGCACGGGTGCGCCAGCGGGAGAGCGATTACAGGCTATTGAAAACGCGGTTTTCCTGTTCCTGAACGCGGATAAACGTCGTACGTTTAGTCAGCTCTTTCAGGCGCGATGCGCCGACGTAGGTGCATGCAGAACGCAGGCCACCCAGAACATCGCGAGCGGTGTTCTCAACCGGGCCGCGCAGCGCCAGTTTCACGGTTTTGCCCTCGGCTGCGCGATACTGCGCCACGCCGCCAACATGGCGATTCATAGCGGATTCAGAGCTCATGCCGTAGAACAGCATGAATTTCTCGCCGTTTTCTTCAACCACCGTGCCGCCGCTCTCTTCGTGACCGGCCAGCATACCGCCCAGCATCACGAAATCTGCGCCGCCACCAAAGGCTTTCGCCACATCGCCCGGCATGGTGCAGCCACCGTCGCTGATGATCTGACCGCCCAGACCGTGCGCCGCATCGGCACACTCGATCACGGCGGAAAGCTGCGGATAACCGACACCCGTTTTCACACGCGTGGTGCAAACTGAACCTGGGCCGATACCGACTTTGACGATATCCGCGCCGGACAGAATCAGCTCTTCACACATCTCGCCGGTCACAACGTTACCCGCGATGATGGTTTTGGTCGGCCAGGCCGCACGCGCTTTGCTGACGAACTGCACGAAGTGTTCGGAATAGCCGTTCGCCACGTCGATGCAGACAAAATTGAACTCAGGGTTCGCGACCAGGATTTGTTTGGTTTTTTCGAAATCCGCATCGGATGTACCGGTCGATACCATGATGTGTTTCTTTACATCATCGGATGCAGAAGCGGCAAATGCGCTCCACTCTTCGATACTGTAGTGTTTGTGCACGGCAGTCAGAATATCGAATTTCGCCAGCGCCGTTGCCATCGCAAAGGTACCCACGGTATCCATATTGGCAGCGATCACAGGCACGCCAGACCAGGTCTGACCGGAGTGTTTAAAGGTGAATTGACGTTCGAGTTCAACGTCTGAGCGGCTTTTCAGCGTAGAGCGTTTAGGGCGGATAAGAACGTCTTTGAAACCTAACTTCAGATCTTCTTCGATACGCATGTGCGGATTCCTGGGGTTAGAGGCAAATATATTAAAAGCACAACTCCAGTGACGCTATCATACGCACTAATACCTGCTCCGCAAGACTGCGATTTTCTCTTTTTTTACGCTACAATCCTATAAATTTACCTGGTCAAAAGCGGGTAAACAGAGTTAACCATTCGCTAGTGTAAGTTTACTTTCTAACCAGCTGATTTTAAAAATGAATAATTCCCAGGATTTGGTTTAATGGGGTACATCGTTGCGTTAACGGGCGGTATCGGCAGTGGCAAAAGCACCGTGGCTGACGCTTTTTCTCGCTTAGGTATCGCGATTATTGATGCGGATATTATTGCCCGTCAGGTGGTAGAGCCTCATACACCCGGTCTTCATGCTATCGCCGCGCATTTCGGACAGAGCGTGATCAACGCCGATGGCACGCTGAACAGGCGTCTGCTGCGCGAGCGTATATTTTCACAGCCGGCGGAAAAAGCCTGGCTCAACGCCCTCCTGCACCCCATGATTCACCAGGAAACTCAGCGCCAGATCGCCGGGTCCACATCGCCTTATGTTCTCTGGGTTGTTCCCTTGCTCGTTGAAAATCAGCTTCAGCATAAGGCGGATCGTATTCTGGTGATTGATGTGTCGCCTGAAACACAGCTTCAGCGAACGATGCTGCGCGATAATGTCTCCCGCGAGCACGCTGAACAGATTCTTGCTGCGCAGGCAACGCGTGAAGCGCGCCTTGCCGTCGCAGATGATGTTATTGATAATGATGGCGCACCCGACCGCATTGCCTCGGATGTCGCCCGCCTGCACGCCCAATATCTGACCTACGCCGCGCAGGCCGTAGCACAGGAAAAACCATAATGAATACGCACATCCTTTTTGAGCACCCGCTCAATGAAAAAATGCGCACCTGGTTGCGCATCGAATTTCTCGTTCAGCAGATGTCGCATCACCGTCCTATCGCCGATCACGCTACCGCACTGCATTTTTTTCGCAACGTCGGCGATCTGCTGGATGTCATTGAGCGCGGTGATGTCCGCACCGAGTTATTGAAAGAGCTTGAGCGTCAGCAGCGTAAATTGCAGGGATGGGCGGAAGTCCCGGGCGTCGATCAGAGCCGGATTGACTCCCTGCGTCTGCAGTTGAAACAAAGCAGCACAGTTCTGATGGCCGCACCTCGCGTGGGGCAGTTTCTGCGTGAAGATCGCCTGATTGCCCTGGTACGCCAACGTCTGAGTATTCCGGGCGGCTGCTGCAGCTTTGACCTGCCGACGCTGCACATGTGGCTGCACATGCAGCAAGAACAGCGTGATGCGCAGGTGAACAACTGGATGGAAAGCCTGGAGCCGATGAACCAGGCGCTGACGCTGATCCTCGATCTCGTGCGCCACTCATCACCGTTTCGTAAGCAAACCAGCCTTAACGGTTTCTACCAGGATAATGGCGACGATGCCGATCTGCTGCGCCTGAACCTGTCGCTCAGCGATCAGCTCTATCCGCAGATTTCCGGGCATAAAAGCCGTTTCGCGATTCGCTTTATGCCGCTGGATAGTGAGAATGGCACCGTGCCAGAACGTCTCGATTTTGAACTGGCTTGCTGCTGAGGAGTATTGATGTCTGAAATTATTACCGTAAACTGCCCGACCTGCGGCAAAGCCGTTGTCTGGGGAGAGATCAGCCCGTTTCGCCCGTTTTGCTGCAAACGCTGCCAGCTGATCGATCTGGGAGAGTGGGCGGCAGAAGAGAAACGCATCCCGAGCGCGGGCGATCTGTCCGATAGCGATGACTGGAGCGAAGAGCAACAGTAACGCGATATCCGTTGTGCCTGCTGGCAACGTGCTTAGCAGGCCTTCAGTTCCTGAGTCAATTTTGTAATCACCGGTTCATTGGCAGGCGGGAATTTATCGGCGTCCAGCGCCTCCAGCTCAACCCAATTTCCAGGCTGCCCTTCTTTGCCCCACGGCTCACCTTCCCAGCGTTCAACCATCCAGAACCACAGCGTGATGTGCCTGTCCGGGAATTGATATTCGAGCTTATCGAACAGTCTCGGTTCCAGCGCAGTAATTCCCACCTCTTCCTGCAGCTCTCGTACCAGCGCCTGTTCCGGCGTTTCTCCTGATTCGATTTTACCGCCAGGAAATTCCCACTTATTGGCCATGTGGGCATCCGCGGCGCGCTGAGTAATAAAGATTTGATTTTGCGGGTTACGAATAATCCCGACAGCGATTTGCAGTACTTTCATATTGTGACTTCCATAAAAAAGGCGCAGAAATCTGCGCCTTTTCGATTGGTGATACGTGTTTAGCTCAGACGGCCGTGACACGCTTTGTATTTTTTACCGGAACCGCATGGGCACGGATCGTTACGACCCACTTTGCGATCGCCCGTCTGGGCTGCGATCGCCGCGGCGGCTTCGTCTTCATCGGTCTGATGGCTCAGCTGTTGCATCTGCGCCAGACGCTCAGCTTCTTCACGACGCTGCTGCTCCATCGCTTCCACTTCTTCCGGCATACGCACCTGAACTTTGCTCAGGGTACTGATCACTTCGTATTTCAGTGACTCCAGCATAGACGCGAACATCGCGAAGGATTCACGTTTGTATTCCTGCTTAGGATCTTTCTGCGCATAGCCACGCAGGTGGATACCCTGACGCAGGTAGTCCATCGCTGCCAGGTGCTCTTTCCACAGGGAGTCCAGAGTCTGCAGCATGACGCCTTTCTCGAAGTGACGCATCATCTCAACGCCAACCACTTCTTCCTTCTGCTTGTAAACAGCAACCGCAGTTTCCAGAATACGTTCGCGCAGCGTCTCTTCGTGCAGCTCTGGCTCTTTGTCCAGCCACTCTTTGATCGGCAGTTCGAGATCGAAGTCGTTTTTCAGGCGTTCCTGCAGGCCTTCAACATCCCACATCTCTTCCAGAGACTGCGGCGGAATGTGCGCATCGATGGTCACTTTGAACACATCTTCGCGAATGCTGTTGATGGTTTCGCTCACGTCGGACACGTCCAGCAGTTCGTTACGCTGGGAGTAGATCGCGCGACGCTGATCGTTAGCTACGTCATCATATTCAAGCAGTTGCTTACGGATATCGAAGTTGCGGCTTTCCACTTTACGCTGGGCGTTGGCAATCGCTTTGGTCACCCATGGGTGCTCAATCGCTTCGCCTGGTTTCATCCCCAGTTTGCGCATCATGCCGGACACGCGGTCAGAGGCGAAGATACGCATCAGGGCATCTTCCATCGACAGGTAGAAGCGGGAAGAACCGGCATCACCCTGACGACCCGCACGACCACGAAGCTGGTTATCGATACGACGAGATTCGTGACGCTCGGTACCGATAATGTGCAGACCGCCAGACGCCAGAACCGCGTCGTGACGTACCTGCCAGTCGGCTTTGATCTGCGCAATTTGTTCTGGAGTTGGGTTTTCCAGCTCGGCGATTTCGGCCTGCCAGCTACCACCCAGCATAATATCGGTACCACGACCCGCCATGTTGGTGGCGATGGTCACTGCCGCCGGATAACCGGCCTGAGCAACGATATCCGCTTCTTTGGCGTGGAATTTGGCGTTCAGCACGTTGTGCTTGATGCCCGCTTTATCCAGCTCGTGAGAAACCACTTCGGATTTCTCGATGGAAATTGTACCCACCAGCACCGGCTGACCTGCAGCGGTACGCTCGCGGATATCTTCGATGATTGCCTGGATTTTTTCCGCTTCGGTCATGTACACCAGATCCGGCATGTCTTTACGGATCATTGGACGGTTAGTCGGAACGACGACGGTATCCAGTTTGTAGATAGAGCTGAATTCGAACGCTTCGGTATCCGCTGTACCGGTCATGCCCGCCAGTTTTTCATACAGACGGAAGTAGTTCTGGAAGGTGATAGAAGCCAGCGTCTGGTTTTCGTTCTGGATATCCACGCCTTCTTTGGCTTCCACAGCCTGGTGCAGACCATCGGACCAGCGGCGGCCCTGCATGGTACGGCCGGTGTGTTCATCAACGATGATAACTTCGCCGTCTTTCACGATGTAATCCACATCGCGGGTGAACAGCACGTGAGCGCGCAGCGCTGCGGTTACGTGGTGCATCAGCATGATGTTGGTTGGGGAGTAGAGTGACTCGCCCTCTTCCATGATGCCCTGCTCAACCAGCAGCTCTTCGATCTGCACCAGACCGCGTTCGGTCAGGTTAACCTGACGCGCTTTTTCGTCCACGGAGAAGTGACCTTCTCCCTGGAAGGTATCGGAGTCTTCTTTTTCCTGACGGATCAGGTGCGGAATGATTTTGTCGACTTTGCGGTACATCTCGGAGCTGTCTTCAGCCGGGCCAGAGATGATAAGCGGGGTACGAGCTTCATCGATGAGGATTGAGTCGACCTCATCCACCAGCGCGTAGTGCAGTTTGCGCTGTACGCGCTCTTCCGGGCTAAACGCCATGTTGTCGCGCAGATAGTCAAAACCGTATTCGTTGTTGGTGCCGTAGGTGATGTCCGCGCCGTAAGCTTCGCGCTTGGCCGGAGCAGGCAGGCCAGACATGTTGATACCCACGGACATACCGAGGAATTCGAACAGTGGACGGTTGTTTTCGGCGTCACGCTGCGCCAGATAGTCGTTGACGGTGACGACGTGAACGCCTTTACCGGTCAGTGCGTTGAGGTACGCAGGCAGCGTTGCGGTCAGGGTTTTACCTTCACCCGTACGCATTTCTGCGATGCAGCGTTCGTTCAGAACCATACCGCCGAGCAGCTGAACGTCGAAGTGACGCATCCCGAATACGCGTTTACTCGCTTCGCGAACCACGGCGAAGGCTTCCGGGATCAGGCTTTCCAGAGTTGCACCTTTTGCCAGACGCTCACGGAATTCACCGGTTTTCGCTTTCAGTTCGTCATCGGAGAGTTTTTCCATCTCCGGTTCCATACCGTTGATGACGGTGACCGCTTTGCGCATGCGGCGCAGGGTACGATCGTTACGACTACCGAAAACTTTGGTTAATAACTTGATTAGCATAATAAATTCTCACACGCCCCATCATGGGCAGATAAATTAAGGTATCGAAAAACAGTTAATTTAGCTGAGGCGTTGTGGCCCGGCGCGGATACCCTGCACCTGGCTTATCCATGCAGAAACCGAGAAGGCGGCGTGTGGAATGAAAGCGATATTCGTCATCTGACGAACGATGACCGGCGGTTTGCTCTCCTGCGTCAGCAGGGCATTGAGCGTATCCAGCAGAGCGAGATGTTGCGCCTGAACCGGGAGCGACTCTTCCACGACAGGCACAGCCTGTGGAGCCATGGCGAAAGAGAGGTGACGGATAACAGTGCGGATAGCATGCTGATGCCAGTAATCGACGGTAAAGTTAGGACGGCGACTGGCTTCCAGCAGCGCGAGGTTCGTGAAATTAACCCGCGTGGAAAGATCGTGCTTGGCCGTGGTGGTGTTCGCGGGCGTTGCCGCTTCTGCGCTATGGCTGAGTACAGGCAAGCCGAAGCTCGCCGCAACCATCCCTAATAAGAGATGCGGCCAGAAGTAACGTCTGCCAAATTGTCGCCAGCGCGTTAGAATTCCGCTCACCTAATCCACCATCGTATGCAGGCCCGTACAGGCATGCGTTCAGATACTATTTAGCGCACAGATATTATCACTAAAGCGATAATTCAGCAGCAGGAATGACAGATTGCCACGGGTAAAAACGGTCAAGAATGCAGCGAACGCGCGCACATTCTGTGCTTAGCGGGCAATTATCATGCGGGGAAGAAATTCAGAAGTGCAAAAACAAAAACGACTGGTCTTCCTGGCCGGAGAGAGTACCAGGTCAACCAGTCGATTTTACGATACGGAATGAACCGTTACGCCAGAACCGTGCTCGGTGCTTTGAACGCCAGTGGAAGCTCTGCTTCGTCCTGGAAGGTCACAAATTCCCAGGCTTCCTGTTTTGCCAGGACTGCCTGCAACAATTTGTTGTTCAGTGCATGACCGGATTTAAACGCGGTAAATGCACCAATGATGTTGTGACCACACATGAACAGGTCGCCGATTGCATCCAGCATTTTGTGACGAACGAATTCATCTTCAAAACGCAGGCCGTCTTCGTTCAGTACGCGATAATCGTCAACAACGATGGCACAATCGAAGCTGCCGCCCAGGCACAGGCCACGGGACTGCAGATATTCGATATCACGCATGAAACCGAAAGTACGTGCACGGCTAATCTGACGCATAAACGCATCAGCAGAGAAGTTCATCGCATAGCGCTGGTTGCTGCCATCAATCGCCGGATGGTTAAAGTCGATGGTAAAGTCCAACGAGAAACCATTAAACGGCTTGAATTCAGCCCACTTGTCGCCGTCTTGAACGCGAACTGTCTCTTTAATGCGTACAAATTTCTTCGCGCAGTTCAGTTCATCAATACCCGCATCAAGCAGGAGATAAACGAACGGAGCAGCACTACCGTCCATGATTGGGATTTCTGGCGCATCGACTTCAATCACAATGTTGTCGATACCCAGACCCGCCAGGGCGGCGTTCAGGTGCTCTACGGTAGAAATCCGCACGTCATGCTCATTCACCAGGCAAGTACAGAGCATAGTATCACGCACAGATTTGGCATCGGCCGGAAAATCTACCGGTGGATTCAAGTCGGTGCGACGATAGATGACCCCGGTATTGGCCGGCGCAGGGCGTAACGTCAGTGTGACTTTTTTGCCGGTATGTAAACCGACGCCAGTCGCCTGAACGATACGTTTAAGAGTCCTTTGTTTGATCATCGTATAATCTCGCCAAATTACTTATCCAACCGAGAGTGTATATCACTAACGGTGGGCCAGTTTAGCACAAAGAGCGAAAATCCCCAAATTCCAGCCAATTCTTAGTCAGCTTGCTTACGCAGGAACGCTGGGATATCCAGATAATCTGGTTCTTTCGCAGTTTGCGGCGTATTGTCGTTAACCACTTTCGCGGCCGGTTTTTGCTCCTGCGTCAGCGGCGCCATGCCGTGCTGCTGGTAGCGATCCATCACCGGCTGCTGAGTCTGTTTGTTGGTGACCAGGGTGATCTCAGGACGTTTGTCCATGCCGATACCGGTCGCCACAACAGTCACACGCAGTTCATCGTTCATTTCCGGATCAAGGGAAGTACCGATCACCACAGTAGCATTATCAGAAGCGAATGCGCGAATGGTGTTACCTACTGTTTCAAATTCGTCCAGACGCAGATCGAAGCCAGCGGTAATGTTGACCAGCACGCCGCGTGCGCCAGACAGATCGATGTCTTCCAGCAGTGGAGAAGAGATCGCCATTTCAGCGGCTTCTTCTGCACGGTCTTCACCGCTCGCCACGCCAGAGCCCATCATCGCATAGCCCATTTCGGACATCACGGTGCGGACGTCCGCGAAGTCGACGTTCATCAGACCCGGACGAGTAATCAGCTCAGCGATACCCTGAACCGCGCCTTTCAACACGTCGTTCGCTGCGCCAAACGCGTCCAGCAGGGAGATACCGCGACCCAGCACTTTCAGCAGTTTGTCATTCGGGATAGTAATCAGAGAGTCCACGTGTTTGGACAGCTCAGTGATACCCTGCTCCGCGAATGCCATACGCTTCTTGCCTTCAAAGTTGAAAGGCTTAGTCACGACAGCAACGGTCAGAATACCTAAATCTTTTGCCACTTCAGCCACGACTGGCGCAGCACCTGTACCGGTACCGCCGCCCATGCCCGCTGCGATAAACACCATATCGGCGCCATCGAGTGCAGCACGCAATGCTTCACGGTCTTCTTCAGCCGCATTGCGACCGACTTCCGGGTTAGCCCCAGCGCCCAGACCTTTGGTGATACCACCACCGATCTGAATGGTCTGGCCTACCGCCGTCTTTCGCAGGGCCTGAGCGTCGGTGTTAACAGCGAAGAACTCAACACCTTCGATGCGCTCACGCACCATATGCTCGACAGCGTTACCGCCGCCGCCACCGACGCCGATGACTTTAATCACCGCGTCGTTGGTTAATTCCATTGGTTCAAACATGGTTTCTCTCCGTTTTTACACTTCATCATTCTGCCTGCCTGGGCATAGTGAATGATTCCGCGTATGTGCCTGTCGCCTGAGACCGCTAATTCTCTCCGGTCTCTTTAAAAATTAAAATTCTTTTCTCAGCCAGGAATTGAGTCGTTTGACCCAGGAACCGACCGACGTACGTTTTTCGACTTCTGCTTCACCACTCAAGTGGGACTCTTTCCCGTAATGCAGCAGGCCCACGGCCGTTGAATAATACGGCTCCTGAGCGTAATCCGTTAAACCGGTAATATTCAGCGGCGCACCAATACGCACTTGCGTATGGAACACGCGCTGGGCACAGGCAGCGAGACCTTCAATTTGCGCTGCACCACCGGTTAAGACAATCCCCGCCGCAAGATGGTGTTTCACACCCTGCTGACGAAGCTGTTCCTGTAACTGTAAAATCTCTTCGTTGACCAGGTTAAGCAGCTCGGTGTAACGCGGCTCAATCACCTCGGCCAACGTCTGGCGCTGCAGACTGCGCGGCGGACGACCGCCCACGCTTGGCACTTCAACGCTCTCGTCTTTGCCGACGATGGAGCCTAATGCACAACCATGGCGCACTTTAATGGCCTCTGCATCGCTCGGAGGCGTACCAAAGGCATAAGCGATATCGCTGGTCACCACATTCCCGGCGTATGGGATCACTTTGGTGTGACGCAATGCACCGCCCGTATACACGGCCATGTCCATTGTACCACCACCGATATCAACCACACAGACGCCCAGTTCACGTTCGTCTTCGGTCAGCACCGAGTAGCTTGCTGCCAGTCCTGCAAAAATAAGTTGGTCAACTTTCAGGCCACAACGTTCAACGGCTTTAACGATGTTTTTCGCCATATCGTTGTGACATGTGATCAGGTGCACTTTTGCCTGCATACGCACGCCGGAAAGGCCGACCGGGTTTTTGATACCCTCTTGATAGTCGATCGCATATTCCTGCGGGATCACGTGCAGTACACGATGTTCATCGCGCACGCGCACGGATTTAGCCGTGTGCACAACGTTTTCAACGTCTTCCTGCGTCACTTCCTCTTCGGAAATCGGCACCATCCCGATTTCGTTCTGGCAGCTAATGTGCTTACCAGAGAGGGCCAGATAGACGGAGGAAATCTGGCAATCTGCCATTAATTCTGCCTGATCGATGGCGCGCTGTACGCATTTCACCACCGACTCGAGGTCGTTTACCCCACCTTTATCCATACCACGGGACGGGCAACTGCCCACGCCAATGATATTGACCATACCGTCGGGCAGAACTTCCCCTACTAAAGCGGCAACCTTAGCGGTGCCAATCTCCAGTCCAACTACCAGTTTTCTGTCCGTCGCCTTGATCATTGTTGTTCTGCCTGTACCTGTGCCTGATTCTGTTGCTGATTAGGTTCCTCAACCGGAGCCGGTACCCAACCGACTGCTGCGCCTGAGTCATAGCGCAAATCAACGTAGCTTATCCGTTTGCCGTCGGTCTGCGCCTGCTGCTGTAAAACGGGGTACAGTTCTACAAAACGCGCCAAACGCTTCATCGTGTCGCCGCGGCCGAGATTGAGCTTAATCCCATTCGTTAACGTCAGCTGCCATGAACGGCGCGCTGTCATTGCCGCGTCTTTTAACGCAAATCTGTCCTTAGCCAGCACCTGACCCATTTCGCGAAAACCTTGTAGCACTTCGTTTTCGCTGCCTTCCGGGCCAGACAACATCGGTAAACTTTGCTTGCTGACACGATCGGCCGGGACGCTGAACGAATTTCCGTCTACGTCGACCATATGCTGATCATTCCAACGCGCAATGGGCACATATTCAACCAGATGAATCTTCAATTCATCAGGCCATTGCTTTCTGACGCTCGCCTGTTTTATCCACGGCAGACGTTCAATCTGGCTCTGGATAATGTTGACGTCCTGGGTCATGAAGGTTCCAGGCGATCCCAGCGCCAGGATCGACTGGCGAATATCATCGTTACGCGTGTAGTGACGCTCGCCGGTGACCACCAGTTTTGACAGCGGCAACCGTTGCGCATCTTCCATCCAGCCCAACACCATCCAGCCGCTGATAAACACGGTACACAGCACACCCAGCAGGAACAAAATCCCTGCAAGACGCGTTCCATTACTCCGACCCGAAGAAGAATATTCCTCTTCTTCTTCGCGGTTGCGCGTGTTCAGTGCAGCCTGAGACATATCAGTTCGCCTGGTCCAGAATACGGACGACTAGCTGCGAGAAGCTCATGCCCGCCTGACGCGCCGCCATCGGCACCAGGCTGTGGCTGGTCATACCCGGAGAGGTATTGGCTTCCAGCAGATAAAATTCACCGTCGCTGTCCTGCATCACGTCGATACGTCCCCAACCACGACAACCTAAAACAGTCCAGGCTTTGAGCACCAGGTCCTGTAAATCTGATTCACGTTCTGCTTCCAGACCACTTGGACAGAAATATTGCGTCTCATCAGAGAGATACTTCGCTTCATAATCATAGAAGGTTCCAGCGGGTTGGATGCGAATTGACGGCAAAATTTCTTCACCGAGCATCGCCACGGTAAATTCCGGACCGCTGAGCCATTTTTCAATCAGAACTTCTTCATCGTGTTGAAAAGCCAAAGCTAACGCCGATGTTAAATCACCAGCTTGTTCAACTTTGGACATACCAACACTTGAACCTTCACGGCTCGGTTTTACAATAACGGGTAAACCCAGCTCTGCAATGCGTGCATTGACGCTCTCGTCGAGGCCCATTTCGAACTCACGGCGGGTCAGCGCAACCCACGGCGCAACGGGTAAACCCGCCCCCTGCCACAACAATTTGCTGCGCAGTTTGTCCATTGAAATCGCGGAGGCCATCACACCGCTGCCGGTGTAAGGCAAACCGATCAAATCCAACAGCCCTTGCAGGGTGCCATCTTCGCCGCCGCGCCCGTGCAGCGCGATAAAGACTTTATCGAAGCCCATCTCTTTCAGACGCGTGACGTCCGTCTCTTTTGGATCCACCGGGTAGGCGTCGACACCACCTTCGCGCAGACCCGCCAGCACGGCGGCACCGGAGTTCAGGGAAACATCGCGCTCAGCAGAGGTTCCACCGAAGAGGACCGCAATCTTATCAGCCATTGCGTTCATCCTCTGAGGTTTGCGGCTTCAGTTTGATTTGCGCTAAGTTACGGGCGATTTTGCCGATATTTCCCGCGCCCTGAATCAGGATCAAATCGTTACCGGTCAGGACAGGTGCCAGAATTTCAGCAGCTTGCGCTGGATCGGAGACCAGAATCGGGTCTACCTTACCGCGTCCACGGATAGTCCGACACAAAGATCGACTGTCTGCGCCCGGAATCGGAGTTTCACCCGCTGAATAAACATCCAGCATCAGCAGCGTATCCACCTGCGACAGCACGCTGGCGAAGTCGTCATACAGGTCGCGGGTACGCGTGTAGCGGTGTGGCTGGAAGACCATCACCAGATTTTTATCCGGCCAGCCCGCACGTGCCGCTTTGATGGTCGCATCCACTTCAGTTGGGTGGTGACCGTAATCATCCACCAGCATCGCGGTGCCCGCTTTGCCGTTGACTGGCTCGAGCGGGAATTCACCGAGGAAGTCGAAACGACGCCCGGTGCCCTGGAAACCTTCCAGCGCGCGTAAAATATCGTCGTCTTCAATGCCTTCTTCAGTGGCAACCGCCACCGCAGCCGCCGCGTTGAGCGCATTGTGGCGGCCCGGCGCGTTCAGCGTCACACGCAGCGGGGCTTTATCCTGACGGACCAGGGTGAAATGCCCCTGCGCACCCAGTTGGGTATAGTCTTCCACACGCACGTCAGCATCTTCGCTGAAACCGTAAGTGGTAATCTGACGACCCACGCGCGGCAGCAGTTCGCGAATCACCGGATCGTCCACACACATCACCGCACGACCATAAAACGGCAAATTGTGCAGGAAATTAATAAACGTCTGCTTTAAATTTTCGAAGTCGCCCTGGTAGGTATCCATGTGGTCGGCTTCGATGTTGGTGACAATCGCCACCATCGGCTGCAGATGCAGGAACGACGCGTCGCTCTCATCGGCTTCCGCTATCAGGTAACGGCTATGGCCGAGACGGGCATGCACGCCCGCCGCTTTTACCAGGCCACCGTTGACGAAGGTCGGATCCAGACCCGCTTCGGCATAAATGCTCGAGACCATCGCCGTGGTCGTCGTTTTGCCGTGCGTACCCGCTACGGCGATACCGTGACGAAAACGCATCAGCTCGGCCAGCATCTCCGCGCGGCGGATCACCGGGATACGCGCTTCGTGCGCGGCAACAATTTCCGGGTTATCGGCAGAGATCGCGCTGGAGACCACAACAACGCTCGCATCCAGTACGTTTTCAGGACGATGGTTGAAATAGATGGTCGCCCCAAGCGACGCCAACTGTTGCGTGACAGGGTTCGGCGCCAGATCGGAACCGCTGATCTGGTAACCTTCGTTCGCTAAGACTTCGGCAATACCGCCCATACCTGCGCCGCCGATGCCAACGAAGTGAATGTGCCGGACGCGACGCATCTCGGGCACGATTGAACGCAGTTTCGCCAGTTGTTGTGTATTCATTCTCTAACCGCCATCGATACTTCTCAAAATTCGTGCAACGCAAAACGCGCTACAAGGGTTAAGCCTTTGCTGCCAGGCTCACTTCATTTGCCACCCGCTCGGTCGCATCCGGAATCGCCGTCGCGCGCGCGCGTTCGGCCATCTCCAGCAGCGTCGCCCGGTTCCAGCCCGCGAGGGTGGAAGCGACGGCGTCGGCGGTAAACTGTGGCTGCTCAAAAATTTTGGCGGCACCGGCTTTCTCAAGCGGTAACGCATTCCAGTACTGCTGTCGGTCTTTGTGCTGGAAAGGCACAAATACCGCTGGCAAACCCGCAGCGGCAATTTCACTGACCGTCAGCGCACCGGAACGACACACCACGACATCGGCCCAGGCATAGGCTGCCGCCATGTCGTCAATAAATTCAGTGACTTTATGCTGCGGCTGACCCGCCCCGGCATAAGCCTGTTCAACCGTTTGCTGCGCGCCCTTCCCGCTCTGATGCCAGATCGTGACGCTGTCGCCGAGCTTTGCGGCTACCTGCGGAAGGGTCTGGTTCAGGATCCGTGCGCCCTGCGAGCCACCAACGACCAGCACCCGAACCGGGCCTTCGCGCCCGATCAGACGCTCCTGCGGCAACGGTAACGCCAGCACATCAACGCGCACCGGGTTGCCCACCACGTCCGCTTTTGGAAACGCACCGGGGAAGGCCTGCATCACTTTGGTGGCAATTTTTGCCAGCCATTTGTTGGTCAACCCGGCGATACCGTTCTGCTCGTGCAGCACAACCGGAATGCCCAGCGACCAGGCCGCCAGTCCACCAGGACCGGAAACGTAACCGCCCATACCCAGTACCGCATCAGGTTTAAAGCGCTTCATGATCGCGCGCGCCTGACGCCAGGCGTTGAAGATGCGGACCGGAGCCAGCAGCTGCGCTTTGATGCCTTTGCCGCGCAAACCTGAAATCCGAATAAAGTCGATCTCGATACCGTGCTTCGGCACCAGATCGGCTTCCATGCGATCGGCGGTTCCCAGCCAGCGCACTTGCCAGCCTTGATCCATTAAATGGTGCGCAACCGCGAGCCCCGGGAAAACATGTCCGCCGGTACCGCCCGCCATCACCATTAACCGCTTCGGTTGATTCATCGTGAACCTCGTGTAAACGCCTGGGCTTTTTCCAGACGCGTCTCATAATCTATGCGTAACAAGAACATAATCGCTGTCGACATAATCAACAGACTCGAACCACCGTAACTGATCAGCGGCAACGTCAGGCCCTTCGTCGGCAACATACCCGCTGCCGCGCCAACGTTCACCAATGCCTGGAAGCTAAACCAGATACCAATTGAGCAGGCCAGGAAACCTGAGAAGCGGTGATCGATTTCCAGCGCTTTTCGGCCAATCGACATGGCGCGGAAAGCGACGAAGAATACCATTAAAAGTGCCAGTACCACACCGATATAACCCAGTTCTTCCCCAATAATGGAGAAGATGAAGTCGGTGTGTGCCTCCGGCAGATACTCCAGTTTTTGCACTGAATTGCCCAGCCCCTGGCCCCAGACCTCGCCTCGGCCAAAGGCCATCAGCGACTGAGTCAGCTGATAACCGCTGCCGAACGGATCTTCCCAAGGGTTCCAGAAAGAGGTCACACGGCGAATACGATACGGCTCGGCGAGGATCAGCAGAACCACGGCCGAGATGCCCATCCCGATAATCGCGATGAACTGCCACAGCTTCGCGCCCGCCAGGAACAGCATCGCCAGCGTGGTGACAAACAGTACCACCACCGTACCGAGGTCCGGCTGCGCCAGCAGAAGAACCGCCAGCACCAGAATCACGCCCATCGGTTTTAAGAAGCCGCGCAGGTTATTTCGGACTTCATCGACCTTGCGCACCAGGTAGTTGGCGAGATAGCAGAACAGCGACAGCTTGGTAAATTCCGCAGGCTGAATACGCAGCGGACCAAAAGCGATCCAGCGCGATGCCCCGTTCACCGAGCTCCCCACCACCAGCACGATCAGCAGCATAATGATGGAGGCAATCAGCATCGCGGTACTGTGGCGCTGCCAGAACTCCATCGGCAGACGCAGCGTGATCATCGCCAGACAGAACGCGAGGATGATGTACAAACCATCACGCTTGGCGAACAGGAAAGGATCGTTCGCCAGACGCTGCCCGACAGGCATCGAAGCCGAAGTCACCATGATGAAACCGACCGCCGCCAGGCCCAGGGTGAACCACAGCAGCGCACGGTCGTACATCACGAGGCTATCGGAATCTTTATCCCGCGAGCCCATCACCCAGCCTTTCAGCGCCGCAAACAGCCAGCCGAAGATACGCGATCCCGGCATACGCGGCATTCTCAGGCGAGGGAGAGATAAACGCATCAGCCTAACTCCCTCGCGAGGCGGGTAAAGAGATCACCACGCTGTTCGAAATTCTTAAACTGGTCGAGGCTGGCGCAGGCAGGAGACAGCAGCACCATATCGCCCGCTTTAACCAGAGGCGCGATCTGACGGATAGCCTGTTCCATGGTTTCGGTTTGCTGAGCTATCTCAGGGCGCAGTTCTGCCAGCTCAGCGCCGTCACGACCAAAGCAGTACAGGCGAATGTTATCGCCCGTCAGATACTGTTTCAGGGAGGAGAAATCGGCCGATTTGCCGTCGCCACCGAGCAACAGGTAGAGCGTGCCATCCACGCGCAGGCCGTTCAGCGCCGCTTCGGTGCTGCCCACGTTGGTGGCTTTTGAGTCGTTAATCCAGCGCACACCGTTGTGTTCCAGCGCCAGCTGGAAGCGGTGCGCCAGACCGGTAAAGGTGGTCAGGGCTTTCAGGCTGGTCGCACGCGGTAAGCCTGCCGCATCCGCCAGCGCCAGCGCCGCCAGGGCATTGGTGTAGTTGTGTTGGCCGGAAAGTTTCATCTCTTTCACGTTCAGCACTTTCTCGCCTTTCACCCGCAGCCAGGTTTCGCCCTGCTGATGATTCAGGTGATAGTCACCCATATTCACGCCAAAGCTGATGCAACGCTCGTCCGCGCCACGCACCGGCATGGTCAACGCATCGTCCGCGTTCACCACACACACTTTTGCGTTTTCATAGACGCGCAGTTTGGCCGCGCGATATTGCTGCAGACCAAACGGGTAGCGATCCATATGATCTTCCGTCACGTTCAGGATCGTGGCGGCCACGGCCTGCAGACTGGAGGTGGTTTCCAGCTGGAAGCTGGAGAGTTCAAGCACATACAGCTCGCGAGCCGGATCGAGCAGCATCAACGCTGGCAGGCCGATATTGCCGCCAACGCCGACGTTCACGCCCGCCGCTTTTGCCATGTCGCCGACCAGCGTCGTGACGGTGCTTTTTCCGTTAGAGCCGGTAATCGCTACGATCGGGGCCTGCGCTTCGCGGCAAAACAGTTCGATATCGCCGACAATCTCAACGCCCGCGTCCGCCGCCGCGTTTAAGGACGGATGCGCCAGCGCCATTCCAGGGCTTGCGACAATCAGATCGGCGGCAAGCAGCCAGGCATCATTCAGACCACCAAGGTGGCGTTCAACCTGTTCTGGCAACTTGTCCAGACCAGGCGGAGAAACACGCGTATCCATCACACGCGGCGTGACGCCGCGCCCGAGGAAAAAGTCCACGCAGGACAGGCCCGTAAGGCCTAACCCGATGACAACGACTTTTTTACCCTGGTAATCTGCCATGATTAACGTACCTTCAGCGTGGCCAGGCCAATCAGGACCAGCATCAGCGAAATAATCCAGAAGCGCACAATCACGCGCGGTTCCGGCCAGCCTTTCAGTTCATAGTGATGGTGAATCGGTGCCATACGGAAGATGCGCTGACCGCGCAGCTTGAAGGAGCCGACCTGCAAAATCACGGAAAGGGTTTCAACCACAAACACGCCGCCCATGATCACCAGCAGGAACTCCTGACGCAGCAGCACGGCGATAATGCCGAGCGCGCCGCCCAGCGCCAGCGAGCCGACGTCGCCCATAAAGACCTGCGCCGGATAGGTGTTGAACCACAGGAAGCCCAGCCCCGCGCCGACAATCGCCGTACAGACGATCACCAGCTCACCGGCGTGGCGCAGATAGGGAATATGCAGATAGCTGGCAAAGTTCATGTTACCGCTCGCCCACGCCACCAGCGCAAAACCACCGGCCACAAAGACGGTTGGCATAATCGCCAGGCCATCCAGACCATCGGTCAGGTTCACGGCGTTGCCGGTACCGACAATCACGAAGTAGGCCAGCAGGATGTAGAACAGCCCCAGCTGAGGCATCACGTCTTTGAAGAACGGCACCACCAGCTCGGTCGCCGGAGTGTCTTTCCCTGCAAGGTAGAGCGCAAAGGCCACGCCGAGGGCAATCACCGACATCCAGAAGTATTTCCAGCGCGCAATCAGGCCCTTGGTGTCTTTACGCACGACTTTGCGATAGTCATCGACAAAACCGATAATGCCGTAGCCGATCAGCACGGTCAGTACGCACCAGACGTACGGGTTAGAGGGATACGCCCACAGCAGAACCGAGACGACAATGGCGGTCAGGATCATGATCCCGCCCATGGTTGGCGTACCGCGTTTGCTGAAGTGCGATTCCGGACCGTCGTTACGCACAACCTGACCAAAGGAGAGCTTTTGCAGACGGGCGATCATGCGCGGGCCCATCCACAGAGAGATGAACAGCGCGGTCAGCAGGCTGACGATGGCGCGAAACGTCAAATAGGAAAAGACGTTAAAGCCTGAATAATATTTGACCAAATGTTCAGCCAGCCAAACTAACATGTTCCGTTCTCCTGTAATGCGTGCACAACCTCTTCCATGGCGGCACTACGTGAACCTTTCACTAAAACCGTCACAATTTGGTGTTCTTCTACCAGTGTTTTAAGGCGCGTAATCAGCGCCGATTTATCAGCGAAATGTTCACCGACGCCACTCGCCTGGCTAATCGCCTGGCTCAAGGTTCCGGCGCTCAATACTCGATCAATTCCTGAAGCTTTCGCCGCTTCGCCGACCTGGATATGACAGGCTTCGCTCTCAACACCCAGCTCAGCCATGTCGCCCACGACCATCACGCGATAACCCGGCATCTCAGACAGCACCTGCACGGCGGCAGTCATCGAGCCGACGTTGGCGTTGTAGGAGTCATCCAGCAGCAGTTTGTTTTCTGCCAGCTGAACCGGGAACAGACGCCCCGGCACCGCTTTCAGATTCGCCAGACCCGCTTTGATCGCCTCGTGCGTGGCGCCGACCGCCATCGACAGCGCGGCCGCCGCCAGGGCGTTCGCGATATTGTGGCGACCCGGCAGCGGGAGTAACACGTCCACACCGCCCGTCGGGGTTTGCAGCGTAAATTCGGTGCCGTGCGAGGTCACGTGGATATTGGTCGCGGTGAAATCGCTGTTGGCCGCATTTGGCGAGAAGCGCCAGGTTTTGCGCGCGCCAATCACCTCTTTCCAGTTCAGCCAGTCGTTGTTATCGGCATTCATGATGGCGATGCCGTCTGTCGACAGACCGGTGTAAATCTCACCTTTGGCTTTTGCCACGCCTTCCAGCGAGCCAAAACCTTCAAGATGTGCGGCGGCGAGGTTATTGACTAACGCCGCTTCCGGACGCGTCAGGCCGACGGTCCAGGCAATTTCGCCCTGGTGGTTGGCGCCTAATTCAATCACGGCGTAGTCGTATTCTTTGGTCAGACGCAGGAGCGTCATCGGCACGCCGATATCGTTATTCAGATTGCCCGCCGTGTAGAGGGTGTTCCCGCACTGGCTCAGAATGGCCGCGGTCATCTCTTTCACGGAGGTTTTGCCGGAAGAACCGGTCAGCGCGACCACGCGCGCCGGAACCTGCTGACGCACCCAGGCCGCCAGCTCACCAAACGCCAGACGGGTGTCTTTCACCACAATCTGCGGCAGGTCGATATCAAGCTTACGGCTCACCAGCAGTGCGCCCGCGCCGTTTGCTTTCGCCTGATCGGCAAAATCGTGCGCGTCAAAGCGCTCGCCTTTCAGCGCCACAAACAGACAGCCCGCGGTGATTTTGCGAGTGTCAGTCGTGACGGCATCAATAGTCAGATCCTGACCCTGCAGCTCGCCCTTGAGCACAGAGGCAGCCTGGCTTAGCGTTAAGCTAATCATGCCACCACTCCCAGCAGACGTGCCGCGGTGACGCGGTCGGAATAGTCGAGACGACGCGCGCCGACAATCTGGTAATCTTCGTGGCCTTTACCGGCCAGCAGCACCACGTCATTCTCTTTGGCCTGCATGATGGTGTTCGTCACCGCTTCTGCGCGGCCTTCCATCACACGCGCATGCCCGGCATCGAGCATACCTGCGAGAATATCGTTGATGATCGCGCGCGGCTCTTCGGTACGCGGGTTGTCATCGGTGACAACCGGGATATCGGCGAACTCCTCGGCAATCGCTCCCATAAGTGGGCGCTTACCTTTGTCGCGATCGCCGCCGCAGCCGAAGACGCACCACAGTTTACCGGTGCAGTGCAGACGTGCCGCCTGCAGCGCTTTTTCCAGCGCGTCCGGAGTGTGGGCATAATCAACGACGACCGTCGGTTTGCCCGGTGCGGTAAACACTTCCATACGGCCACAAACGGGTTGCAGACGCGCGGCGGTTTTCAGCAGATCGGCCAGCGGATAGCCCAGCGCCAGCAACGTGGCCAGCGCCAGCAGCAGGTTGCTGACGTTAAACGCGCCCATCAGGCGGCTTTCAATTTCGCCTTCGCCCCAGGAGGAGTCAAAGCGGATCGTCGCCCCGCTGTCGTGATAATTCACGTCCGTCGCCTTCAGCCAGCGGCCATGGCAGTTCGGATTAATATGGTCTTCCATCGACACGGCAACCGCATCCGGCAGCTTCGCCAGCCAGCGGCGGCCCACTTCGTCGTCGGCGTTCACAATCGCCTGACCGCAGTGGTGAGTGGAGTACAGCAGCCATTTCGCGGCTTCGTAGCTTTCCATGTCGCCGTGATAGTCGAGGTGATCGCGGCTCAGGTTGGTAAACACCGATGCGGCAAATTTCAGCGCGGCCACACGGTGCTGGACCAGGCCGTGAGAAGAGACTTCCATCGCGGCAAAGGTCGCGCCCTGCCCTGCCAGACCGGCAAGCACATGCTGCACGTCGACTGCAGAGCCGGTGGTGTTTTCCGTCGGGTTCACTTTACCCAGCAAACCGTTGCCGACGGTACCCATCACCGCGCTGGTTTCACCCAGCAGCTCGGCCCACTGCGCCATCAACTGCGTGGTGGTGGTTTTACCGTTGGTGCCCGTCACGCCAACCAGACGCAGCTGATCGGACGGCTCATCGTAAAAACGTCCCGCCAGAGCGGAAAGGCGTTCATTCAACTGGCTGAGATAGATGACCGGCACGCCGTGAATTTCACGCACTTCGCCATCGGTTGCTTCATCTTTTGCCTCAGCAATAATGGCAGCTACACCTTGCGCTATCGCCTGCGGGATATACCGACGCCCGTCCGCCTGATGACCGACTACTGCTACAAAAAGATCGCCCGACGCAGCCACACGGCTGTCGAGTACCATCTCTCGCAGTGCTCGCGCGGGCAGCGTTTGCACCCACGGAGCAAGAAGGTCGCGCAAATTACGATCTGCCACCTGTTCCCTCGCCTTGATTAGTTACAAATTCATTTTTATCGCCCGTGTCCAGCGCATCAGGCTCGATGTTCATGGTACGCAGAACACCGCCCATGATGGCACCGAACACTGGCGCGGAGACGGCGCCGCCGTAGTATTTACCCGCCTGTGGATCGTTAATGACGACCACCAGCGCAAAACGCGGATTACTGGCAGGCGCGACGCCTGCGGTATAAGCAATGTATTTGTTGATGTAGCGGCCATCTGGCCCCACTTTTTTCGCGGTACCGGTTTTAATCGCGATGCGATAGCCCTTGATGGCGGCTTTGACGCCACCGCCGCCCGGCAGGGCGACGCTCTCCATCATGTGCACGACGGTACGTACGGTGGCTTCCGGGAAGATACGCTCGCCGGGAACCGGTGGATCAACTTTGGTAATCGACAGCGGGCGATAGACGCCATAGCTGCCAATCGTTGCGTAGACTCGCGCTAACTGTAACGGCGTTACCATTAGCCCGTAGCCGAAAGAGAAGGTGGCCCTCTCTATGTCAGACCACCGTTGTTTTTGAGGATATAAGCCACTGCGTTCTCCGACCAACCCCAAATTGGTCGCCTTTCCTAGCCCAAAACGTGAGTAAGTCTCTACTAACGCTGAGGACGGCATCGCTAACGCCAGCTTAGAAACACCGACGTTACTCGACTTCTGCAAAACCCCGGTGAGGGTCAATTCGCTGTAACGCGCCACGTCTTTGATTTCGTGACCGTTAATTCGGTAAGGGATCGTATTCAGAACGGTATTTTCGTTGACGATGCCGCGCTGCAGGGCGGTCATCACCACCATCGGTTTGACGGTCGAACCGGGTTCGAAGACGTCGGTGATGGTACGGTTACGCATCACATCTTTCTGCGTCCCCGTCAGGTTGTTCGGGTTGTAGGACGGGCTGTTCGCCATCGCCAGTACTTCACCGGTGCTGACATCCACCAGCACGGCACTGCCGGATTCGGCTTTGTTGAACGCTACGGCATTGTTCAGCTCGCGATACACCAGCGCCTGCAGACGTTCGTCGATACTCAGGGCCAGGTTATGCGCGGCCTGGCTGTCGGTTGAGGAGATATCCTCGATGACACGCCCGTAGCGGTCTTTACGCACCACACGTTCGCCCGGCTGGCCCGTCAGCCATTTATCAAAGCTTTTTTCGACCCCTTCGATCCCCTGACTATCGACGTTAGTGAAGCCAATGAGGTGAGCGGTCACTTCTCCCGACGGGTAATAACGGCGTGACTCTTCACGCAGATGAATGCCCGGCAGTTTCAATTTTTTGATGTAGTCGGCCATGTCAGGGTTAACCTGACGCGCCAGATAGATAAAGCGCCCTTTCGGGTTAGCGTTCACGCGCGCCGCCATCTGGTCGAGAGGCATTTTCAGCGCATCGGCCAGCGCCTTCCAGCGGTTATCGAGGGTCACGCCGCCAGCATCGTGGAGCTCTTTCGGATCGGCCCAGATCGCTTTCACCGGCACACTCACCGCCAGTGGACGACCGGAACGATCGGTGATCAGACCGCGCGATGTTGCCACTTCCTGCACGCGCAGGGAACGCATGTCACCCTGGCGCACCAGCATGTCAGGAGCGATGATCTGCAACCACGCCGCACGGCCCAGCAGGAACACCAGCGCCAGTAAAATACAGCCACAAAGCAACGCAAAACGCCAACTGACAAAGTTGGCCTGTTCTTCCTGACGTTTCGGTTTTTGCGTTTTCGCCGCTGCTCTCATGCGTCGCGTGTTCCCTTATTTTTGTACTACGATATTTTCCTGAGAAGGATCAACATGCTGCAGCTGCAGCTTTTCCGTTGCGATCCGTTCAACCCGGCTGTGATCGCCGAGCGCGTTTTCTTCAAGAATCAGGTTTCGCCATTCGATATCCAGCGCATCGCGTTCGAGCACCATCTGCTCGCGCTGCGCGGTTAATAAACGGGTATGGTGCGCGGTGGTCACCACCGTCACAGCCGTCACAATGATGCAAATGAACAGGCAGAGTGGCAGCTTCCCAAACCGCAAGAGATCGTCGCCGATCACGCCAGGCAAGGCATGGCGCTCGTTGCTTCCTAACGATCCTTTAACCTTGCTTAAGGTCTCTGTCACTCTGCTGATCATGCGTTCGTCCTCTCTGCGATACGCAGCACTGAACTACGGGCACGTGGATTCTCTGCCACCTCTTCTTCGCCCGGCATCAACTTGCCTAATACTCGCAACTGACGGCCGCCCAGCTTCCTGAGTTGTTCTTCCGTCATCGGCAGCCCAGCTGGCACTTGAGGACCGCGGCTTTGCTCACGCATAAAGCGCTTCACAATACGGTCTTCCAGCGAGTGGAAGCTGATGATGGATAACCGCCCACCTGGGGCCAGCACGCCGAGCGAGCTTTTTAGCGCCTGCTCTATCTCCTCCAGTTCACTGTTCACCCAGATGCGCACCGCCTGGAAGGTACGGGTCGCGGGATGTTTGAATTTGTCTTTGACCGGCGTTGCCGCGGTCACGACCTCTGCCAGCTCTTTGGTGCGGGTCATCGGTTCAATGCGATTACGCTCCACGATGCCGCGGGCAATACGTTTGCCGAAACGCTCTTCGCCGAAGGTTTTGATCACCCAGGCAATGTCGGCTTCGTCAGCGGTTTGCAGCCATTCGGCAGCAGACTGGCCGCGGGTCGGGTCCATACGCATGTCCAGCGGACCGTCGCGCATAAAGGAAAAACCGCGCTCTGCGTCATCAAGCTGGGGTGAAGAGACGCCAAGATCGAGAAGGATTCCGTCGATCTTGCCCGTCAGGCCGCGCTCGGCGACATAATCCGCCAGCGCAGAGAAAGGTCCATGGACGATGGAAAAGCGTGGATCATCGATGGTCTTCGCCACGGCAATAGCCTGCGGATCGCGATCGATTGCCAGTAAGCGGCCTTCCGCTCCCAGTTGGGAGAGGATCAGACGCGAGTGACCACCGCGACCAAATGTTCCATCGATATAGATGCCATCAGGACGAATATTCAGGCCGTTGACGGCCTCATCCAGTAGCACCGTTGTATGTTTATAATTTTCCATCATATTTATAGAGACAAGTCCTGCAGCCTGTCCGAAAGCACTACGGATTCAGACTGCTCAGCGTCGATATCTTCCTTGACCTGTTGATACCAGGTCGTTTCATCCCACAGTTCAAACTTATTGAACTGCCCGACCAGCATCACTTCTTTCGTCAGACCAGCATGTTGCCGTAACACAGGGGCTATCAATAAACGTCCTGCGTTATCCATCTGACATTCACTGGCATGTCCCAATAACAACCGCTGTACGCGGCGTTCCTGCGGATTCATGCTCGACAGTCGCGACAGCTTTTGCTCAATAATTTCCCACTCGGGTAAGGTGTAAAGCAGCAGGCAGGGGTGGTTGATGTCAATGGTGCAAACCATTTGACCCGAAGCGTTTTCGATCAGCTGATCGCGATATCGGGTTGGTACCGATAAACGCCCCTTGCTGTCGAGATTGACTAACGCCGCCCCACGGAACATGCCAGCCTCACCCCTTATCACCACTTTAACCCACAAATTCCCACATAAAGGAGTTTACGGAGCGAAGGAAAAGCTTGTCAAGCCAGGACTACCGCGATAAGGGCATGGATGCCACCTATTTACGGACATAACCCAACTTGATTAATAACTGCACAACTAACGAGGCAAAATTAACGTCATGAATATTTGTAAGAAAAAAAACAAATAGACCCATGGGCGTTAAAATTCACTCCATACCACCACGGGCAAATATAAAGTGTCAGTTTGCGACGCGGGCGGCATTTTAAGACATTACGCACGGGGATAACAGCGCCAGATTCACCGGAGAAGCCAGAAGAGACAAGACCTGGCGCGCAGGCCGGAGTCAGAGAGGAAAAAACGGCTGATAATTCAGCGCGGGAATGGCCTTTGTAACAAAACAATACAAAAAATAGCGATAACTGTTGCCGAAATAACCTTAAAAAGCACTCGAAGAAAGCAAAAAGAATTAAGACGAATAGCAGGCTATGATTCTTAGAGAATTATCTTAATTTTAGTCAGGATATTATTTGACGTGATAATGAGAAACAGTCAGGGCAGTTAACCTGCCCTGATGTGTGATTAATGACGGCTTAACACGCCGCGACGGTAGAGATTACGTTTGATACGCGTCAGTCCCGGCTTTGGCTTACGCGGTTCATCGAGGCTCGCCAGCACGATCTCCAGCACCCGTTCGGCCACATCACGATGACGCTGAGCGACGGCCAGCACCGGGCATTGCAGAAAGTCGAGCAGTTCGTTATCACCAAAGGTGGCAATCGCCAGTTCGGAAGGGAGTTTCCCTTCGCGGCGCAGCGTCACGTCCATCACGCCCTGTAACAGCGCGAAAGAGGTGGTGAACAACGCCTGCGGCATCGGGTGCGTCTCAAGCCACTTTTCAAATAGCTGAGCAGCGGCTTCGCGCTCGTAACTGTTAGCGTAGAGGTAGTGCACCTCGCGCGGATCGTCTTTCCAGGCGGTACGGAACCCCTGCTCGCGCAGGAAGCTGACGGAGAGCTCTGGCAGCGCGCCGAGATAGAGGACGGTTTCCGCCGGGAAAGTTCTTAGCTCAGCGGCCAGCATCTCGGCATCGTCTTGATCGGCACCCACCACGCTTGTGAAGTGTTCGCGGTCGAGCGCACGATCGAGCGCCACAATCGGGAACGAACCATTCGCCCAGCGCTGGTAGAAAGGATGCTCAGGCGGCAGAGAGGTCGACACAATAATCGCGTCGACCTGGCGCTGCAGCAGGTGTTCAATGCAGCGCATCTCGTTATCGGGCTGATCTTCCGAGCAGGCGATCAGCAGCTGATAGCCACGCTGACGCGCCTGACGTTCGAGATAGTTCGCAATGCGGGTGTAGCTGGTGTTCTCCAGATCCGGGATCACCAGACCAATAGAGCGGGTGCGCCCGGCACGTAACCCGGCCGCGACAGCGTTCGGATGGTAGTTATGCTCACGAACCACCGCCATCACTTTTTCAACGGTTTTGTCGCTAACACGGTACTGCTTTGCTTTACCGTTAATCACATAGCTCGCCGTAGTTCGTGACACGCCGGCTAGCCGGGCGATTTCATCCAGTTTCACAATTGCCCCTTAAACGAAATAAAAGAGTCCATGGCCTTGTCAGGTTTATGGTTATATCTTTTAACATCTAAACGCAGAATAGTTCTTGCGGCAACCGCTTTTATTGTCCTTAGGCGGTGTTTAGGCAAAAAAAAGCCCGGCTTTGCAGACCGGGCTGAAAGAGGCGAACTTTTTTGGTCGTTAGCGCATGATTTTATCACCGCGGGACAAGCCCACGATGCCTGAGCGCGCGACCTCGACAATTTTTGCTACATCGCGAACGGAAGCCAGAAAGGCATCGAGCTTATCGCTGGTTCCGGCAAGCTGAACGGTATAGATAGAGGGTGTCACGTCGATGATTTGCCCACGGAAGATATCCGTATTGCGCTTAACCTCTTCGCGTCCGTATCCGCTGGCCTGAATTTTCACCAGCATCACTTCACGCTCGACGTACGCCCCCTGCCCTAATTCACTCACTCGCAGCACATCCACTAATTTATGCAGCTGCTTTTCAATTTGCTCAAGCACTTTCGCATCGCCGACGGTCTGGATAGTCATCCGCGACAGGGTCGGATCGTCGGTCGGTGCCACGGTCAGGCTTTCAATGTTGTAGCCGCGCTGCGCAAAGAGCCCAATGACGCGCGACAGCGCGCCAGATTCGTTTTCCAGGAGTACAGATAATATCCTGCGCATCAGGTTCTCTCCGTTTTGCTTAACCACATTTCATCCATACCGCCGCCGCGGATATGCATCGGATAGACGTGCTCCGTTCCATCGACGATGACATCCACAAAGACCAGGCGATTGTTCCTGACGTGCTCCAGCGCTTCGCCGAGCTTCGCTTCCAGCTCTTTTGGATCGCTGACGCGAATACCGACGTGACCGTAGGCTTCCGCCACCCGTACAAAGTCCGGCAACGATTTCATATAGGATTGCGAATGGCGTCCGGAGTAGATCATGTCCTGCCACTGCTTCACCATCCCCAGATAGCCGTTGTTAAGGTTCAGCACCAGTACCGGCAGATCGTATTGCAGTGCGGTGGAGAGCTCCTGAATGTTCATCTGGATACTGCCATCACCGGTGACGCACACCACCGTTTCATTTGGCAGCGCCAGCTTCACGCCTAAGGCAGCGGGCAGACCGAAGCCCATGGTTCCGAGGCCGCCGGAGTTTATCCAGCGACGCGGTTTATCAAACGGATAATAGAGGGCAGCAAACATCTGGTGCTGACCGACATCAGAGGTGACGTAGGCATCGCCCTGGGTCAAGCGCCAGATCGTTTCGATCACCGCCTGCGGCTTGATGTGTTCGCTCTGAGTGTCGTATTTCAGACACTGACGGCCACGCCACTGCTCAATCTGCTGCCACCAGTCGCGAATATCATCCAGCGGCTGTGCAGGAGCGTCATGCGCCAATAGCTCCAGCATTTGTTCCAGAACCTGCAAAGCATCGCCCACGATCGGCACATCGGCAGGAACGGTTTTAGAGATAGAGGTCGGGTCGATATCGATATGCAGCACCGTCGCATTCGGGCAGTACTTCGCCAGATTGTTGGTGGTGCGATCGTCAAAGCGCACCCCGACGGCAAAAATCACATCGGAGTTATGCATGGTCATGTTGGCTTCATAGGTGCCATGCATCCCCAGCATACCCAGCGCCTGACGGTGCGTAGCCGGAAATGCGCCCAGCCCCATCAATGACGATGCGACAGGTAGGTTCAGCTTTTCGATTAGCTCACGAAGCTGCGCATGGCAATGGGCGTTCACCGCACCGCCACCCACATATACCACCGGTTTTTTCGCGGCGACCAGCGTCTGCAGCGCGCGTTTGATTTGACCTTTATGTCCCTGCGTCGTGGGATTATAAGAGCGCATGCTCACGGAATCAGGCCAGACGTACGGCAGTTTGTTGGCCGGATTGAGAATATCTTTGGGTAAATCGACAACAACCGGGCCAGGACGGCCACTGGCGGCCAGCCAGAAGGCTTTTTTCAGCACGCCCGGAATGTCTTCCGTTTGTTTGACCAGGAAGCTGTGCTTCACCACCGGGCGGGAGATCCCGACCATGTCGCACTCCTGAAAGGCGTCGTAGCCAATCAGCGAGGTGGCAACCTGTCCGGATAAAATGACCAGCGGGATGGAATCCATATAGGCAGTCGCAATGCCGGTAATGGCGTTGGTGGCTCCTGGGCCCGAGGTGACCAGCACCACGCCCACTTCCCCGGTGGCACGCGCCAGACCGTCAGCCATATGTACGGCGGCTTGCTCATGGCGCACCAGTACATGATCAATACCGCCCACGGTGTGTAACGCATCGTAAATATCGAGGACCGCGCCTCCGGGATAGCCGAATACTTGCTTGACGCCCTGATCGATAAGCGACCGGACGACCATTTCGGCGCCAGACAACATCTCCATGGTTTGCCTCCAGGCTTCTTGTTGTTATAGACGAACACAGGAATTCATTTCCTCGCCGTCTTGCTGACCAGGGTTGCCCCTGTCTTACATTTTTGCAGAGTGACCTTCACCTTAACCGCTCCCTATGAGGCAGGCAATCAGCAAACGGAGGCGTGAAAAAGGGACTAAAAGCAGAATACACAGGGATTATGACAAGATATGGTGAATTCCACTGGAATACACTTTGGCGATGATGATTCGTCGCTTAAAAAGAGACTGAATCAGTAATTCATCTATTTTTGCGCGGTAAAACACGAAGGGAAAAATTCATGACAGGATAAAATACTACCACTGGAAATAAAGGCAGGATAAACCGGATGATTTCCACCGATTTATCCTGATGGCGATTAACGCCGGCAAACGCTCACCAATAACTCTTCCATCCACTGATGGCCTTTATCTCGCCCTGCAGCCTCGTGCCAGGAAAGATAACAGGTGCGACTATTTAGTTTCAGCGGCAGCGATAATATTTGCAGATTGAGCTGGGAGGAGAACTCTTCCGCCAGCCAACGAGGGGCAATGGCCACCAGGTGCGTCTGCGAAACGATATTCAACACGCTCACCATGGCCATTCCCTGGTATGCCACGCTGGCTTGTTTATCCGGGGTATCGTACCAGGGCTGGCTAAATGAGGCGTAGCGATCAAGCGCCACCACCGCATGCTGTTCATTATAAACATCGCTTTCCAGCAGCGGACCATTAATGCGCGGATGGGTTTTGCTGGCGACTAACACCATTTCATCTTTGAACAAGGGAACGCAAGAAAATTCCGGGCGACGAAACTCTTCATAGCCAAGAACAAATTCTGTTTCCTGATAACGAAGCTGATGCTCAGTGTTTTGATTTAAGGATGACTTAAATATCAGATGAATATTAGGCGCGATGGCCTCGACTTTATTATAGATAACGGAAGTCAGATAATTATCCAGCGGACTGCACACGCAAAGGTGGAAAACACGTTCACTGCTTAGAGGTTCGAATCCGGACCCTGGCAACTCATTCTGGACCAGCTGCAACGCCTGACGCACGGAGGCAAAAAGCTGATAGGCTCTGGCGGTAGGCTGGATCCCGCGGCCATAGCGGACGAAGAGTTCATCGTTAAACATCAGTTTAAGTCTGGCAACGGCATTACTGACGGCAGGCTGAGACATCCCTAAAGACTGCGCGGCTCGGGTAATATTCTGTTCCTGCATAACAGCATCAAAAACGGTTAATAAGTTAAGATCTACCGTACGCAGTTGCGGCCTGGTCCCTTCACTTGTCGTGTGAGGCTGATCATTTCTTTTTTCTAACATATCTAACTCCACTGTCACGCTAAACTCCCTTTGCCTTAGTGCAGAAATAACTTTTAAAAATATTATTTATCATGCAGATAAAACCAGAAAAAGAGAAAAGTTTAAAATTCGGAATATATAAAATGCTTATGCCAAATAACAGGTGCAGGTATACACGAGTTCAAGCGATAAGGAACCAAGCAATAACCAGAACATTAGGATTTGAATGAAACCATAAATCCAATGAATAAACAATAAGCCTTCCGGTAAACAAATATTTAAGTTTTATTAAACTATTCAACATGACCAACGTCTGTTGGTTAACAATCCATTATCATTGGTGGACTTTCATTCACTCACTGCGTATCTGAAAAAATCACAACCCAATGAATTTAATGACTTTAGCAGTAGCACCGCAAACACATTTGGTCATGATTAATTGAAACGAATTATATTAAATTTATTTTCAATCATTATTTAAAGTCCAAAAGTAGACAATTTAAATAAGCTCTGTAGCAAAACCCAGCACAATACGCTAAAGCAGAAATCCGATTGTCATGACGGTTTGAGGGTGTTTTTCACTTCGGGGGTTGACTTGAATCCGCATATCCAGTACCACTAAAAGCATAACGCATTCATCTGGAGCCCGATTCATGATTCGTACCACTCGCCACTTCAGCCTACTACTACTAAACGCATCCACTGTGCGCGGTAGGCTGGCGGGCGAAATTCAACGTTGAATCGTCTTCAGTAAACAAAAAAACCCGCGCCACTGCGCGGGTTTTTTTATGCTCGTAGCAAGGCGCCCCAGGACAGACAAGGACCTAACCCATGAGCCAGCAAGTCGTTATTTTCGATACAACTTTACGTGACGGTGAACAGGCGTTACAGGCAAGCCTGAGTGTGAAAGAGAAACTGCAGATTGCGCTGGCCCTCGAACGTATGGGTGTCGACGTGATGGAGGTGGGTTTCCCGGTCTCTTCTCCGGGTGATTTTGAATCCGTACAGACCATCGCACGCACCATCAAAAACAGCCGCGTGTGTGGCCTGGCCCGCTGCGTCGAGAAAGATATCGACGTCGCCGCCGAGTCGCTGAAAGTGGCCGAAGCTTTCCGCATTCACACCTTTATCGCCACCTCGCCAATGCATATCGCCACCAAGCTGCGCAGTACGCTGGATGAAGTGATTGAACGCGCAATCTATATGGTGAAACGCGCCCGCAACTACACCGACGACGTCGAATTCTCCTGCGAAGATGCAGGCCGTACGCCCATCGCCGATCTGGCGCGCGTGGTTGAAGCTGCGATTAACGCCGGTGCGACCACCATCAACATCCCGGACACCGTCGGCTACACCATGCCGTTCGAGTTCTCCAACATCATTACCGGCCTGTACGAGCACGTGCCGAATATCGATAAAGCCATTATCTCCGTCCACACCCATGACGATTTGGGTCTGGCCGTGGGCAACGCCATTGCCGCAGTCCACGCCGGTGCGCGCCAGGTTGAAGGCGCGATGAACGGCATCGGCGAACGCGCCGGTAACTGTTCGCTGGAAGAAGTGATCATGGCGATCAAAGTGCGCAAAGACATCATGAATGTGCAGACCCGCATCAATCACAACGAAATCTGGCGCACCAGCCAGACCGTCAGCCAGATCTGCAACATGCCGATCCCGGCGAACAAAGCGATTGTCGGCACCGGCGCGTTCGCCCACTCCTCCGGCATCCACCAGGATGGCGTGCTGAAGAACCGCGAAAACTACGAAATCATGACCCCGGAATCCATCGGCCTGAACCAGGTTCAGCTGAACCTGACTTCCCGCTCTGGCCGTGCGGCAGTAAAACACCGTATGGAAGAGATGGGTTACAAGGAAAGCGACTACAACATGGATCACCTGTACGACGCGTTCCTGAAGCTGGCGGACAAAAAAGGTCAGGTCTTCGATTACGATCTGGAAGCATTAGCCTTCATTAACAAACAGCAGGAAGAGCCAGAGCACTTCCGTCTGGACTACTTCAGCGTGCAGTCCGGCTCCAGCGACATCGCCACCGCCTCCGTCAAACTGGCCTGCGGTGATGACGTCAAAGCCGAAGCCGCCAACGGCAACGGCCCGGTCGATGCGATTTACCAGGCGATCAACCGCATCACCAGCTACGACATCGAACTGGTCAAATACGATCTCAGCGCCAAAGGTCACGGCAAAGACGCGCTGGGTCAGGTCGACATCGTGGTCACTTACAACGGCCGCCGCTTCCACGGTGTGGGCCTGGCGACAGACATCGTCGAGTCCTCCGCCAAAGCCATGGTGCACGTCCTGAACAACATCTGGCGCGCCGCAGAAGTCGAAAAAGAGTTGCAACGCAAAGCTCAGAATAAAGAGAACAATAAGGAAACCGTGTAATGTCGAAGAATTACCATATTGCTGTGTTGCCGGGCGATGGCATTGGCCCGGAAGTGATGACACAAGCCCTGAAAGTCCTGGAAGCCATCCGCGCCCGTTTCGCGATGAAAATCACCACCAGCCACTACGATGTGGGCGGTATTGCGATTGATAACCACGGTACTCCGCTGCCGAAAGCCACCGTCGAAGGCTGCGAAAACGCCGATGCGGTCCTGTTCGGCTCCGTCGGCGGCCCGAAATGGGAACATCTGCCGCCAGCAGAGCAACCTGAGCGCGGCGCGCTGCTGCCGCTGCGTAAGCATTTCAAACTGTTCAGCAACCTGCGTCCGGCGAAGCTGTATCAGGGACTGGAAGAGTTCTGCCCGCTGCGCGCCGATATTGCCGCCAACGGCTTCGACATCCTGTGCGTGCGTGAATTAACCGGCGGTATCTATTTCGGCCAGCCGAAGGGCCGCGAAGGCAGCGGTCAGCACGAAAAAGCCTTTGATACCGAGGTGTATCACCGTTTCGAAATCGAACGTATTGCCCGCATCGCTTTTGAATCTGCGCGCAAACGCCGTCACAAAGTGACCTCCATTGATAAAGCCAACGTCCTGCAATCTTCGATTCTGTGGCGCGAAATCGTCAACGAAATCGCCAAAGAGTACCCGGACGTTGAGCTCTCGCACATGTACATCGACAACGCCACCATGCAGTTGATTAAAGACCCGTCGCAGTTTGACGTCCTGCTGTGCTCCAACCTGTTCGGCGACATTCTCTCTGACGAATGCGCAATGATCACCGGCTCGATGGGCATGCTGCCGTCTGCCAGCCTGAACGAAGAAGGGTTTGGTCTGTATGAGCCTGCGGGCGGCTCAGCGCCGGATATCGCGGGTAAAAACATCGCCAACCCGATTGCCCAGATCCTCTCCCTGGCCCTGCTGCTGCGCTACAGCCTGGATGCAAACGATGCGGCAGACGCAATCGAAAGCGCCATCAACCGCGCATTAGAAGAAGGTATCCGCACCGGCGACTTAGCGCGCGGCGCGGCGGCCGTCAGTACCGATGAAATGGGCGATATCATTGCCCGCTATGTCGCTGAAGGGGTGTAATCATGGCGAAGACGTTATACGAAAAATTGTTTGATGCTCACGTGGTTTTTGAAGCACAAAACGAAACCCCGCTGCTGTACATCGACCGTCATCTGGTGCACGAAGTGACGTCTCCGCAGGCGTTCGACGGCCTGCGCGCGCACAACCGTCCGGTTCGCCAGCCGGGTAAAACCTTCGCCACCATGGATCACAACGTTTCCACGCAGACGAAAGATATCAACGCGTCGGGCGAAATGGCGCGTATCCAGATGCAGGAGCTGATCAAAAACTGCAACGCGTTCGGCGTGGAGCTGTACGATTTGAACCACCCGTATCAGGGCATCGTCCACGTGATGGGTCCTGAGCAAGGCATCACCCTGCCGGGCATGACCATCGTCTGCGGCGACTCTCATACCGCCACCCACGGCGCGTTCGGTGCGCTGGCCTTTGGTATCGGCACCTCCGAAGTGGAGCACGTTCTGGCGACGCAAACCCTGAAACAGGGCCGCGCGAAAACCATGAAAATTGAAGTTAACGGCCAGGCGGCACCAGGCATTACCGCCAAAGACATCGTGCTGGCGATTATCGGTAAAACCGGCAGCGCAGGCGGAACCGGTCACGTGGTGGAGTTCTGCGGTGATGCGATCCGTGCGTTGAGCATGGAAGGCCGTATGACCCTGTGCAACATGGCGATCGAGATGGGGGCCAAAGCCGGTCTGGTCGCGCCGGACGAAACCACCTTCAACTACGTGAAAGGTCGTCTGCACGCGCCGAAAGGCAAAGATTACGATGATGCGGTGCAATACTGGAAAACCCTGCAAACCGACGACGGCGCAACCTTCGATACCGTGGTGACGCTGCAGGCCGAAGAGATCGCCCCGCAGGTCACCTGGGGCACCAACCCAGGCCAGGTGATTTCCGTCAACGACAACATCCCCGATCCGGCCTCGTTTGCCGATCCGGTTGAACGCGCGAGCGCCGAAAAAGCGCTGGCCTACATGGGCCTGAAACCGGGCGTGCCGCTGACCGACGTGGCGATAGATAAAGTGTTTATCGGCTCCTGCACCAACTCCCGTATCGAAGATTTGCGCGCAGCGGCGGAAATTGCCAAAGGCCGCAAAGTGGCTCCTGGCGTGCAGGCGCTGGTCGTGCCAGGCTCCGGCCCGGTGAAAGCGCAGGCGGAAGCCGAAGGTCTGGATAAGATCTTTATCGAAGCCGGTTTTGAGTGGCGCTTACCGGGTTGCTCAATGTGTCTGGCGATGAACAACGACCGCCTGAACCCCGGCGAGCGCTGCGCCTCCACCAGCAACCGTAACTTTGAAGGCCGTCAGGGCCGCGGCGGACGCACCCATCTGGTGAGCCCGGCGATGGCAGCGGCTGCCGCTGTCACCGGTCATTTTGCCGATATTCGTGGTTTGAAATAAGGAGACAATCATGGCAGAGAAATTTACCCAACATACGGGCCGGGTTGTCCCGCTGGATGCGGCGAACGTGGATACGGACGCCATCATTCCGAAACAGTTTTTGCAGAAAGTGACCCGCACCGGCTTCGGCGCACACCTGTTCAACGACTGGCGTTTTCTCGACGATCAGGGCCAGCAGCCGAATCCCGAGTTCGTTCTGAACTTCCCGGAATTTAAGGGCGCATCGATCCTGTTAGCGCGTGAAAACTTCGGCTGCGGTTCTTCCCGTGAACACGCGCCGTGGGCCCTGACCGACTACGGTTTTAAAGTGGTGATCGCCCCGAGCTTTGCCGACATCTTTTACGGCAACAGCTTCAACAACCAGCTGCTGCCGGTGACCCTGAGCGACGAACAGGTCGATGAGCTGTTCGCGCTGGTAAAAGCCAATCCGGGCATTTCATTTGAAGTGGATCTGGAAGCCCAGGTGGTGAAAGCGGGTGATAAAACCTACAGCTTTAAAATCGATGATTTCCGCCGCCACTGCATGATTAACGGTCTGGACAGCATCGGTTTGACGCTTCAACACGAAGCGTCGATTGCGACCTACGAAAACAAACAACCGGCATTTATGCGCTAACGAAAATGGCCCGCGAACGCGGGCCATTTTGTTGGGTTTGTAGCTTTGTAGGCCGGATAAGCGCAGCGCCATCCGGCAAACTTATACATCTCGGACGCGCAACGTCAGCCCCAGCGTCACCAGCGAAATCCCCGCCATCACCCAGTACACCGCGAAGTGCCCGTAGCTTTGCGCCAGCGCTCCCTGAATCACCCCCGCCAGAATCACACCGGTCGAAATACTGTTGGTAAACAGCGTGGTCGCAGACCCCGCCCGTCCAGGCATCAGATCCTGGAACCACAGCATGCCAATCCCGGCGACGATGCCGATAAAGATGGCGTTAAACAGCTGGAGCGCCAGCAGCGCCTCGCGGGAATGGAAAAGAATCAGCCCGAGGTAAAACAGCACGCCAGCCGCCACCGCGATCACCATCATCCGGCGCTTGCCAAAGCGTTTCACGTAAAAACCCGCGAGGATCATCGCCGGGATCTCCAGCCCTGCCGCAGTGCCCATCAAAATCCCGGCGAGCTTATCCGGCAGCCCCAGATCGCTGCTGATCCACAGCGGCATATCGATGATGTACATGGTGTTGCAGGTCCACATCAGCGTCGAGGCGATAAACAGCATGCGCACATTTTTGTTGTGCCAGCCGCTCACCTGAGTAACCGGCCTGTCCGCCGCCTGCTCCACCCTCGCAACGGACGGCAGGACGAAGGCGATCAGCGCGAGGCTAATGGCAAAAATCCCCGCCGCGATGGAGAACATCATCGTAAAGCCATAATTCAGCGCCAGCATAAAGGCCAGCGGCGGGCCGATCACCCACGCCAGCGATAGCTGCGCACGCATCACAGAGCTGAACATCACCACTTCCCGCGCCGAGCTGTCCGCGTACTCGCGCGCCAGCGCAAAGAGCTGCGGCATGGCGGTATTGGCAAGTGACGCCAGCAGCACCCCGCAGGTGAGCAGCGTCAGATAGTGGCGGTTGAAAGCAAACAGCAGCGCGTTCCCGATCGCCATCGCACAGCAGAACAGGATTAATTTGCGGCGATCGCCCTGGCTGTCGGATCGTTTTGCCAGCCACAGGCTGACCAGGATCCCGGCAATGGCGTTGACCGTATAAAACAGGCCGACCCAGAAGGGCTGCGCTCCGACCTCGCGACTCAGGAACAGGCTCAGGGTCGGCGCCTGTAGCGCGCCCGCGACGCCCATCATAAAGGCCACCAGCATAAAAGCGGCATACACGCCGTTCAGGCGGCGGCCCATCGTCATCAACCAGAGCATGCGCAGTTCCTTGTCAAAGAGGAGCGAAATCAGGAGGCAGTGTAAACGAAAAAAGCCAGCAAAAACATTTTGCTGGCGGGTGATAAGCACCAATACTCAGTCACACATGATCGAGGCAAGTCAGCGGGAAGAGGTCGGATTCGTAACATCCCACTGCATCAGATCTTCGAGCATTTTCAGGCGCTGTTCTGCGCACTGGCGGGCCAGCCAGGACACTCCTTTTGTCGCTGAAAAGTACTGCTGATAAAACTGACGTGCGGTAGACCTCTTCATAATCACCTCCTCACTTCAACAGGAAGAAGTATTGGCTTATTATGAGGAATAATAAATTGCTGATTTTTTGTCAGGAGTTCCCCTTTTATGCCGTCTGGTCGTCTGCAACAACAATTCATCCGCCTCTGGCAGTGCTGCGAAGGCCAGTCAAAAGAGACCACGCTGAACGAGCTGGCCGAACTCCTGAACTGCTCGCGCCGCCATATGCGTACCCTGCTCAACACCATGCAGCAGCAGGGCTGGCTTAACTGGGAAGCCGAAGCCGGACGCGGAAAACGTTCGCGCTTAACCTTCCTCTACACCGGCCTGGCACTCCAGCAACAGCGCGCCGAGGACCTGCTGGAGCAGGATCGCATCGATCAGCTCGTGCAACTGGTCGGCGACAAAGCCGCCGTGCGCCAGATGCTGGTCTCTCATCTGGGCCGCAGTTTCCGCCAGGGGAAACATATCCTGCGCGTGCTCTACTATCGTCCGATGAAAAACCTGCTGCCCGGCACGGCGTTACGCCGCTCCGAAACGCACATGGCGCGCCAGATCTTCAGCGGCCTGACGCGCATAAATGAGGAAAACGGGGAACTGGAAGCGGACATCGCGCACCACTGGCAGCAATTATCCCCCTTGCACTGGCGCTTTTTTTTGCGTCCCGGCATCCATTTTCATCATGGCCGCGAGCTGGAGATGGAAGACGTCATCGCCTCCCTGCAGCGCGCCCGCGAGCTGCCGCTCTACTCCCACATCACGCAGATTCACTCCCCTACCGCCTGGACGCTGGATATTGAGCTGTCCGAACCCGATCAGTGGCTGCCGTGGCTGATGGGCTACGTCCCGTCGATGATTTTGCCCCACGAATGGGGAACCATGCCGAATTTCGCCAGCCAGCCGGTCGGGACCGGCCCTTACGCGGTGATGCGCAACAACAGCAATCAGCTCAAAATCCGCGCCTTCGATGACTACTTTGGCTATCGCGCGTTGATTGACGAGGTGAATGTCTGGGTGCTGCCGGAGATCAGCGAAGAGTTCAGCCCCGGTCTGACGCTGGAAGGCCCGACCGACGGGGAAAAAGCCGTCGAAAGTCGCCTCGAAGAGGGCTGTTACTATCTGCTATTTGACTCCCGCACCCACCGGGGCGCGAGCCGCGAGGTGCGCCAGTGGGTCAGTCAGATTCTCGCGCCTGCCAATCTGATTTATCAGGCGGAAGATCAGCACCAGACTTACTGGTTCCCGGCCTACGGACTGCTGCCGCGCTGGCACCACGCCCGCCCAGGGCGGTGCGAAAAGCCCGCCGGGCTGGAATCCATTACCCTGACCTATTACCGCGAGCACGTTGAGCACCGGTTTATCGCCCGCATCATGAGCAAACTGCTGGCGGCAGAAGGCGTGACGCTGGAGATTCAGGAGGTGGAATACGATGAATGGCATCGCGGCGAAGCGGTGAGCGATATCTGGCTCAACAGCGCGAACTTCACCCTGCCGCTCGATTTCTCGTTATTCTCGCATCTGTATGAGATCCCGCTGATCCAGCACTGCATCGCCCGGGACTGGCAGCAGGACGCCGCCCAGTGGCGAGCGGGCGATATGAATCTGGCGGTCTGGTGCCAGCAGCTGCTCTCCCAGCAGGCGATGGTGCCGCTGATCCACCACTGGCTGATGATTCAGGGACAGCGCAGTATGCGCGGCCTGCGCATGAACACCCTGGGCTGGTTTGACTTTAAATCGGCCTGGTTTGCGCCGCCGGAGCCATAACACTTTCGTAATATTCACCAAATCATTACAATACCGCCGTTCTCAACGGGGTGCTGCATCGATGATGTGCGCTGAGATAATACCCGTCGAACCTGATCCGGATAACGCCGGCGAAGGGATTTGAGGCTGTCGCTCAAAATCCTTTGCCACTCAACTTTGAGGTGCAAAGTGTTAAAAAAAGTTCTCCCCCTGCTGGCGCTCTTCGCGCTGCCTGCTTTTGCCAAACCCGTTTTGACGGTCTACACCTACGACTCCTTTGCCGCCGACTGGGGCCCTGGCCCGGTGGTCAAAAAAGCCTTTGAAGCCGATTGCAACTGCGAGCTGAAATTCGTGGCGCTGGAAGATGGCGTTTCCCTGCTTAACCGTCTGCGGATGGAAGGCAAGAACAGCAAAGCCGACGTAGTGCTGGGTCTCGACAACAATCTGCTGGAAGCGGCCTCGCAAACCAAACTGTTCGCCAAAAGCGGTGTCGCCGCCGATGCGGTCAGCGTGCCGGGCGGCTGGAAAAACGATACCTTCGTGCCCTTCGATTACGGCTACTTCGCCTTTGTTTACGACAAAAACAAGCTGAAAAACCCGCCGAAAAGCCTGAAAGAACTGGTCGAAAGCGACCAGAAATGGCGCGTGATTTATCAGGACCCGCGCACCAGCACGCCGGGCCTGGGACTGCTGCTGTGGATGCAAAAAGTGTACGGCGATAAAGCGCCGGAAGCCTGGCAAAAACTGGCGGCCAAAACCGTCACCGTCACTAAAGGCTGGAGCGAAGCCTACGGCCTGTTCCTGAAAGGTGAAAGCGATCTGGTCCTGAGCTACACCACCTCTCCGGCCTATCACATCATCGAAGAGAAGAAAGATAACTACGCCGCCGCGAACTTCGCCGAAGGTCACTATCTGCAGGTGGAAGTCGCCGCGCGTACCGCCGCCAGCAAACAGCCGGAACTGGCAGAAAAGTTCCTGAAATTTATGGTCTCTCCTGCGTTCCAGAATGCGATCCCGACCGGCAACTGGATGTACCCGGTGACGGACGTGACGCTGCCCGCCGGCTTTGACCAGCTGAGCAAACCGCAAACCACGCTCGAGTTTACCCCGCAGCAGGTTTCCACTCAGCGCGCCGCCTGGATCAGTGAATGGCAACGCGCCGTCAGCCGCTAATTCCCGGCTGGCTGATCCCCGGGCTGACTGCCGCCACACTGATGGTGGTGGTGAGCCTGGGGGCTTTTCTTGCCCTGTGGCTGAACGCACCGGAAAGCGACATCGCCGCGCTGTGGCACGATAGCTATCTCTGGCACGTGGTGCGGTTCTCCTTCTGGCAGGCATTTCTCTCTGCCCTGCTTTCTGTGGTTCCGGCGATCTTTTTAGCGCGGGCCCTGTACCGCCGCCGCTTCCCCGGCAGGCAAGCCCTGCTGCGCCTGTGCGCGATGACCTTAATTCTGCCCGTGCTGGTCGCCGTCTTCGGTATTCTGAGCGTGTACGGACGCCAGGGGTGGATCGCCACGCTGTTGAATGCCTTCGGGCTGGAGTGGACTTTCTCCCCTTACGGCCTGCAGGGCATTTTACTCGCTCACGTGTTCTTCAATATGCCGATGGCGACGCGTCTGTTCCTGCAAGCGCTGGAAAACATTCCCGGCGAGCAGCGCCAGCTGGCAGCCCAGCTCGGGATGCGCGGTTTTGCCTTCTTCCGCTTTGTCGAGTGGCCGTGGCTGCGTCGGCAGATCCCGCCCGTCGCGGCACTGATTTTTATGCTCTGCTTCGCCAGCTTTGCCACCGTGCTGTCGCTTGGCGGCGGGCCGCAGGCTACCACTATTGAGCTGGCGATCTATCAGGCGCTGAGCTTTGACTACGATCCGGGCCGCGCGGCGGTGCTGGCAATGATTCAGATGTTCTGCTGTCTGGGGCTGGTGCTGCTCAGTCAGCGCCTCAGCAAGGCGATTGCCGTCGGTAGCCATCAGGTGAACGGCTGGCGCGACCCGCAGGACAGCCTGCGCAGTCGTCTGAGCGATCTCCTGCTGATTGCCCTCGCGCTGCTGTTATTACTTCCGCCACTATTGGCGGTGGTGGTGGATGGGCTCAATCTGAATCTGTTTTCCGTGCTGCAACAGCCGGTGCTGTGGCAGGCGCTGTGGACGTCACTGCGTATCGCTATCGGGGCCGGATTGCTGTGCGTTCTCCTGACCATGATGCTGCTGTGGAGCAGCCGTGAGCTCTACGCCCGCCAGTCGCGCATCGCCGGACAGGCGCTGGAGTTGAGCGGAATGTTGATTCTGGCGATGCCGGGGATCGTGCTGGCGACCGGGTTCTTTTTGCTGTTTAACAGTACCATCGGCTTACCTGAGCACGCCGACGGGATCGTGATTTTCACCAACGCGCTAATGGCGATCCCCTACGCCCTGAAAGTGCTGGAAAACCCGATGCGCGATCTCAGCGCCCGCTACACGCTGCTGTGCCAGTCGCTGGGGATGCGCGGCTGGCAGCGGTTGAAAGTGGTGGAGCTGCGCGCCCTGAAACGCCCGCTGGCACAGGCGCTGGCATTTGCCAGCGTGCTGTCGATTGGCGATTTCGGCGTGGTGGCGCTGTTTGGCAACGACGATTTCCGCACCCTGCCGTTCTGGCTGTATCAGCAGATTGGCTCGTATCGCAGTCAGGATGGTGCGGTCACCGCTCTGCTCCTGCTGCTGCTCTGTTTTACCCTCTTCACCGTTATCGAAAAACTTCCGGGGCGCGATGCTAAAACTGACTGATGTAACCTGGCTTTATCAGCACCTGCCGATGCGTTTTACGCTCTCCGTCGAGCGCGGGGAGATGATGGCGATCCTCGGCCCGAGCGGCGCGGGGAAAAGCACGCTGCTCAATTTGATTGCCGGTTTTCTGCCTCCGGCGCGCGGGGAGATGGTGATTGACGGGCAGAACCACACCCACACGCCGCCGTCCCAGCGGCCGGTGTCGATGCTGTTTCAGGAAAACAACCTGTTTACCCATCTGACGGTGCGCCAGAATATTGGGCTGGGGATGGACCCCGGTCTCAAACTGTCGGCGGCTCAGCGTGAAAAACTGGAATCTATCGCGCAGCAGATGGGGCTGAATGAATTTCTCGACCGCCTGCCGGGCGAGCTCTCTGGCGGGCAGCGTCAGCGCGTGGCCCTTGCGCGCTGTCTGGTGCGCGAACAGCCAATCTTACTCCTCGACGAACCTTTCTCCGCCCTCGACCCGGCCCTGCGCCAGGAGATGTTGCTGCTGGTGAAAGAGGTGTGCCAGCAGAAGAACCTGACCATGTTAATGGTGTCCCACAGCATAGAAGACGCCGCGCGGATCGCAGCGCGTTCAGTGGTGATCGCCGACGGACGAATTGCGTGGGATGGGGAGACTCAGGAGCTGGTAAGCGGTAAGGCGAGTGCCTCCGCGTTGTTGGGGATCGTGCCGCTGTAAAAAAGCCGGGTGGCGGCTGCGCCTTACCCGGCCTACGGTTCGAGCCGCTGTAGGCCCGCAATAAACTACCGGCTTACCACCTTCAACAAAATCTCGCCATACACCGGCATCAATGGATGACGAATCAACGCCACCAGCGCTACCACGGCGATCCCGAGCGTTAAGGGCGCGAGCATCATCAGGCGCCCACGCGGCAGATAGTGGGTCAGACGATCCGTCCCCGCTTTCGCACTGCGCCATAATCTCCAGCACAACCAAAACGCGACCCACAGCAGCAGCGCGGTCCCTAACAGCAGCCATTTAAAATGACCGCTTTGCGCATCGGCGGGGATATCAATCGCCGCACCGGCCAGAATGCCCGGCAGGAAGTAAACTGGCGGCCAGAGAAGGCAGCCAATGATGTTCGGCAGCAGAAACTTTGCGACGGGCAGGTCCAGCATCCCGGCAACCATCGGCACAATCGGGCGCGTCGGCCCAATGAATCGCCCAATCAGAATGGTAAACATGCTGTGCTGATGCAGGGCATGCTCGGTTTTATCGAGCAACGCTTTGTTCTTTTTCATGAACGACCAGCGATGCAGCGGCTTTTTGAAGCGCCAGCCGAGCCAGAAAGAGATCCAGTCCCCCAGCAAACAGCCCACGATACCGGCCATCCATGCCTGCCAGAAGTTCACCTCGCCGCTGCCGATCAGCGCCCCGAGGCCCGCCATCATCACCGTTCCGGGTAATATCAGCCCGACCAGCGCCAGCGATTCAAGAAAGGCGACCAGCGCGACGGCAATCAGCGAATAGGCGACGGACTGCGTAATAAAATGTTCCAGCAATGCCTGCATAACGTTTCCGGTCAGATAACAGAGCAGGGATTCTGCGAAGTGCTTCCTGCCGCGTCAAGACAACAATTGTCTGAATAGTTTACCGGGTGCCGCCAGACTTCACCTGTTTGTTTAGTTTTATTTACGTTTTATTCACACCCCGCGCGGAATTCGCTGGGGCTGGCGCCAGTACATTTCTTAAAGACGCGGGAAAAATAGAGCTGATCTTCAAAGCCGACATTACGCCCGACGGTGGCAATCGGCATGCGCGTGGTGCTGAGCAGCAGTTTGGCCTGGCTGATGCGCTGATCCTCGCGCCAGCTCAGGACGCTCACGCCCAGCTGCTGGCGGAAGAGATGCGACAGGCGCGACGGCGACAGACAAACGTGCTGGGCGACCCCCGCGATATCAAACTGGCTGTCCGCCAGATGATCGCTGATGTACTGACAGGCATCGCGCACGCGGTTATCCAGCGGCGGATTGAGCGACGCGTTGATCGCCTCCATGCGCCGCAGCAGCAGCTGTTCCAGCAGATTAATCGCCAGCAGTTCGGCGTAGCGCCCACCCGCCTGGGCTTCAATAATTTGCGCAAACAGCTCGCGGAACTGCGCCTGATGCGCTTCGTCGGGGCGATAAAAACCGGTGTGTGCAAAGATCGCCGGCCAGGCCAGCCACTCCTGCCAGTAGGCGCGCGGGCGGAAGTAGACCCACTGGTGATACCACTCTTTCGCGTCCGGATGGCGTCCGTAGTGGTGAATCTCTCCCGGCGGGAACAGCAAAATATCCCCCGGACGACAGACAAACTGCCGATCGTGATTTTTGATGATCCCTTCGCCGCGCACGGTGATATTCAGGATATACCCTTTCATCCCCAGCGGACGATCGACGAAAAAGTCGAGGTAGCCGTCGGCTTCAATGGGAGTCAAACCCGCCACCAGATGGGCGTTGAAGGAGTAGCCCGGCAACAGGGGATCGTTTTGTATTTCGGCCATAAACAGGTGACTCCCGACGGTCAATAAGGAAACAAATTGTCCATATCGATAAAAGCCGTATAAAAACGGGTCGTTAAAAGATCCCAATCACCTGCCCGCTCTTTTAATTCCGCTTTGCCTCAGCCTTTACCCCAGATTTTTCCGCGACATCATGTCAATCAGCGGTAACAAAAGTGTCTATAACTGCGGCAGAAATGTCCACATTGAATATTTGCACGGCGTCACACTTTCCACCTCAACAGCAATTTAATCCATAAGATTAGCGGATCCTGCCTGACGATTTTCGCCCCCAATCTCTAATGTTGATCCATACCCGTTTTTTGATGGAGCAATATAAATGACAATTGCGATTGGCCTCGATTTTGGCAGTGACTCGGTACGCGCCCTGGCGGTGGAGTGTCGTACGGGCCAGGAGATAGCAACCAGCGTGGAGTGGTATCCGCGCTGGCAAGAGGGGCGTTACTGCGATGCGCCAAATAACCAGTTCCGCCATCACCCGCGCGACTACATCGAATCGATGGAAGCGGCGATCAAAACCGTGCTTGCTGAGCTGAGCGAAGCCCAGCGCGCCGAGATCGTCGGTATCGGCGTGGACAGCACCGGCTCGACGCCGGCCCCGGTGGATGCCGAAGGCCGCGTGCTGGCGCTGCGCCCTGAGTTTGCCGACAACCCGAACGCCATGTTCGTGCTGTGGAAAGACCATACTGCGGTTGAAGAGGCCGAAGCCATCACCCGTTTGTGCCATCAGACGGGCAAAACCGACTACTCCCGCTACATTGGCGGGATTTATTCCAGCGAGTGGTTCTGGGCCAAAATTCTGCACGTCACCCGCGCCGACCGCGACGTGGCGCAGGCTGCGGTGTCGTGGATTGAGCTCTGCGACTGGGTGCCAGCCCTGCTGTCAGGCACTACTCGTCCACAGGATATTCGCCGTGGACGCTGCAGCGCCGGGCATAAATCCCTGTGGCATGAAAGCTGGGGCGGACTGCCTCCGGCGGCATTCTTCGATGAACTCGATCCGCTCATCAATCAGAGCCTGAAATACCCGCTGTTTACCGATACCTATACCGCCGACATTCCGGTCGGAACCCTCTGCGCCGAGTGGGCGCAGCGTCTGGGTCTGCCGCAAAACGTGGCGATTTCCGGCGGGGCGTTCGACTGCCACATGGGTGCCGTCGGCGCGGGCGCGCAGCCGAATACGCTGGTGAAAGTCATTGGCACCTCAACCTGCGACATCCTCACCGCCGATAAAGCCACCGTCGGCGATCGCGCCGTGAAAGGCATTTGCGGTCAGGTGGACGGCAGCGTGGTCCCTGATTTTATCGGGCTGGAAGCCGGGCAATCCGCCTTCGGTGATATCTACGCCTGGTTTGGCCGCGTGCTCGGCTGGCCGCTGGATCAGCTGGCGGAAACCCATCCGGAACTGAAAGCGCAGATCGCCGCCAGCAAAAAGCAGCTGCTCCCGCAGCTGACCGAAGCCTGGGCGAAAAACCCGTCGCTGGATCATCTCCCGGTGGTGCTTGACTGGTTTAACGGCCGTCGTACCCCGTTTGCCAATCAGCGTCTTAAAGGCGTGATCACCGACCTCAACCTGGCGACCGACGCGCCCGCGCTGTTTGGCGGCCTGATTGCGGCCACCGCCTTTGGCGCACGCGCCATCATGGAGTGCTTCACCGAGCAGGGGATCGCCGTGAACGAGGTGATGGCTCTTGGCGGCATTGCGCGTAAAAACCCGGTGATCATGCAGGCTTGCTGCAACGTGCTGAACCGTCCGCTGCAGATTGTCGCCTCCGATCAGTGCTGTGCCCTCGGGGCGGCTATTTTCGCTGCCGTCGCGGCAGGCGTTCACGCGGATATCCCGACCGCGCAGCAGCACATGGCGAGCAAAGTTGAGAGCACGCTCCAGCCGCGCGCCGCGCAGGCCCAACGCTTCGAACAGCTTTATCAGCGCTACCTGCAGTGGTCGAAAAGCGCCGAACAACACTATCTCCCTGTCGCCGCCCCGGCCAAAAACACCGCGGAACAACCGGCAACCCTGACACATTAAGGACACGATAATGAGCATTTTTAATAATTATGAAGTGTGGTTTGTCATTGGCAGCCAGCATTTATACGGACCGGAAGCGCTGCAGCAGGTGACGAAACACGCGGAGCACGTGGTTAACGCCCTGAACGCCGAGGCCAAACTGCCGTGCAAGCTGGTGCTGAAACCGCTCGGCACCACGCCGGACGAAATTACCCATATCTGCCGCGATGCGAACTACGACGACAAATGCGCCGGGATGGTGGTGTGGCTGCACACCTTCTCCCCGGCCAAAATGTGGATCAACGGCCTGACGATCCTCAACAAGCCGCTTCTCCAGTTCCATACCCAGTTCAACGCCTCCCTGCCGTGGGACAGCATCGATATGGACTTTATGAACCTGAATCAGACCGCACACGGCGGCCGCGAGTTCGGCTTCATCGGCGCGCGTATGCGCCAGCAGCACGGCGTGGTGACCGGTCACTGGCAGGATCAACACGCGCAGCAGCGCATTGGATCCTGGATGCGCCAGGCGGTATCGAAACAGGATACCCGCCATCTGAAAGTGGTGCGTTTTGGCGACAACATGCGCGAAGTAGCGGTGACCGACGGCGATAAAGTCGCCGCGCAGATCAAATTTGGTTTCTCGGTAAACACCTGGGCCGTGGGCGATCTGGTGCAGGTGGTGAACGACATCAGCGAGGGCGATATCAGCGCGCTGGTGGATGAATACGAAAGCAGCTACCGCCTGACCGCGGCGGCGCAGATCAACGGCGACAAGCGCCAGAACGTCATCGATGCGGCGCGCATCGAACTGGGCATGAAACGCTTCCTCGAACAGGGCGGCTTCCACGCCTTTACCACCACTTTTGAAGACCTCCACGGCCTGAAACAACTGCCTGGCCTGGCGGTGCAACGTCTGATGCAGCAAGGCTACGGCTTTGCGGGCGAAGGCGACTGGAAAACCGCCGCCCTGCTTCGCATCATGAAGGTGATGTCGACCGGTCTACAGGGCGGCACCTCCTTTATGGAGGATTACACCTACCACTTCGAGAACGGCAACGATCTGGTGCTGGGCTCGCACATGCTGGAAGTGTGTCCTTCCATCGCTGTCGAAGAGAAACCGATCCTCGACGTGCAGTACCTGGGCATTGGCGGCAAAGCCGATCCGGCCCGCCTGATCTTCAACACCCGCACCGGCCCGGCGATTAACGCCAGTCTGATCGATTTGGGCGATCGCTTCCGCCTGCTGGTGAACTGCGTGGATGCCGTCGAAACCCCACACTCCCTGCCAAAACTGCCGGTGGCGAACGCCCTGTGGAAAGCGCAGCCGGATCTCCCGACCGCGTCGGAGGCCTGGATCGTCGCCGGTGGCGCACACCATACGGTCTTCAGCCACTCGCTGGATCTGAACGATATGCGCCAGTTCGCGGAGCTGCACGACATCGAGCTGACCGTCATCGACAACGACACCCGCCTGCCCGCGTTTAAAGATGCGCTGCGCTGGAACGAAGTCTATTACGGTTCAAAACGTTAAGTACGGTGACGGATTGCCCGGTGGCACTTCGTTTACCGGGCCTACGGGAGCGCACAAACACTGTAGGCCGGGTCAGCGAAGCGCCACCCGGCATGGAGACAACATGTTAGAAGATCTCAAACGTCAGGTGCTGGAAGCCAACCTCGCCCTGCCGAAACACCATCTCGTTACCCTCACCTGGGGTAACGTCAGCGCCGTCGATCGGGAGAAAGGCGTCTTTGTGATTAAACCCTCCGGCGTGGATTACAGCGTGATGACCGCCGACGACATGGTGGTGGTGAGCATCGCCACCGGCGACGTCGTCGAAGGGACCAAAAAGCCCTCCTCCGATACGCCAACCCATCGCCTGCTCTATCAGTCATTCCCGTCGATTGGCGGCATCGTCCACACCCACTCGCGCCACGCCACCATCTGGGCGCAGGCCGGGCAGTCGATTCCGGCGACGGGCACGACGCATGCCGACTATTTCTACGGCTCCATCCCCTGCACGCGCAAAATGACCGACGCCGAAATCAACGGCGAGTACGAGTGGGAGACGGGCAACGTGATCGTCGAAACCTTTGAAAAACAAGGGATCGACGCAGCGCAAATGCCGGGCGTCTTGGTGCACTCCCACGGCCCATTCGCCTGGGGCAAAAACGCCGAGGACGCGGTACATAACGCCATCGTGCTGGAAGAGGTCGCCTACATGGGGATCTTCTGCCGCCAGCTGTCACCGCAGCTCCCGGATATGCAGCAAGCGCTGCTGGATAAACACTATCTGCGCAAGCACGGGGCGAAGGCGTATTACGGGCAGTGATCGGTTAGGGTTTTGTAGGCCGGATAAGCGCAGCGCCATCCGGCAAAACACACCTGTATATAACCCCAGCAAAGACCCCTTAACCAGGCTATACTCACGCCTGGTTTTGTTTTTTGGGATAACGGCGTGGCGCAGGCGCGAGAAGGCTTTTTACTGACCCGGCACTGGCGGGATACCCCTCAGGGTACCGAAGTGGAATTCTGGCTGGCAACGGACGAGGGTCCGCTGAACGTCACACTTCCGCCGCAAGAGTCTGTGGCCTTTATCCCGGAACAGTACGTTGAAAAAACGCGCGAAGTATTGCGCGGGGAAAACGGCTGGCGCATCACGCCGCTGGAGCTGAAAGATTTCCACCGTACGCCTGTGTTTGGGCTTTATTGCCGCGCTCATCGCCAGCTGATGCGCTATGAAAAGCTGCTGCGCGAAGCGGGTGTGACGCTGTACGAAGCGGATATTCGCCCGCCCGAGCGTTTCCTGATGGAGCGCTTTATCACCGCCCCCGTCTGGGTCGACGGCACGCCGCAAGGCGACAAACTCATTAATGCCCGTCTGAAACCCAATCCTCACTACCGCCCGCCGCTGAAATGGGTGTCGCTGGATATCGAAACCACGCGCCACGGCGAGCTGTACTGCATCGGGCTGGAAGGCTGCGGCCAGCGGATTGTCTACATGCTGGGCCCGGAAAACGGCGACGCGTCGGGGCTCGATTTTGAGCTTGTATACGTCAACAGCCGCCCGCAGCTGATCGAAAAACTCAACCAGTGGTTTGCCACCCACGATCCCGATGTGCTGATCGGCTGGAACGTGGTGCAGTTTGACCTGCGCGTTTTGCAAAAACATGCCGAGCGCTACCGCATTCCCTTGATGCTCGGGCGCGGAAACAGCGAGCTGGAGTGGCGCGAGCACGGCTTTAAAAACGGCGTGTTCTTCGCCCAAGCCAACGGGCGGGTGATTATCGACGGCATCGAAGCCCTCAAATCCGCCTTCTGGAGTTTCTCCTCTTTCTCGCTGGAAGCGGTGTCCCAGGAGCTGCTCGGCGAAGGGAAATCCATCGACAATCCCTGGGATCGCATGGACGAGATCGACCGGCGCTTCAACGAAGACAAACCGGCGCTGGCGACCTACAACCTGAAAGACTGCGAGCTGGTGACGCGGATTTTCCACAAAACCGAAATCATGCCGTTCCTGCTGGAGCGCGCCACCGTCAACGGCCTGGCGATCGATCGTCACGGCGGATCTGTCGCTGCGTTCGGCCACCTTTATATACCGCGTATGCACCGAGCGGGTTATGTCGCGCCGAATCTTGGCGAAGTCCCGCCCCAGGCCAGCCCCGGCGGGTATGTGATGGACTCCCGGCCAGGGCTGTATGATTCGGTGCTGGTGCTGGACTATAAAAGCCTGTACCCGTCGATCATTCGCACCTTCCTTATCGATCCCGTCGGGCTGGTCGAGGGCATGGCTCAGCCCGATGACGCCCACAGCACGGAAGGTTTTCTCGGCGCGCGTTTCTCGCGGGAGAAACACTGCCTGCCGGAGATCGTCAGCCAGATCTGGCACGGGCGCGACGAGGCCAAGCGCCATCACAACAAACCCCTCTCTCAGGCGCTGAAGATCATCATGAATGCCTTCTACGGCGTGCTCGGGACCAGCGCCTGTCGGTTTTTCGATCCCCGCCTCGCCTCGTCGATCACCATGCGCGGGCATGAGATCATGCGCCAGACCAAAGCGCTGGTGGAATCCCAGGGCTATGACGTGATCTACGGCGACACGGACTCGACCTTTGTCTGGCTGAAAGGCGCGCACAGCGAAGAGGCCGCCGCCAAAATTGGCAACGATCTGGTGGCTTTCATCAACGACTGGTGGCAAAACCATTTGCAAAAAGAGCGCTTAACCAGCGCCTTAGAGATTGAATTTGAAACCCATTTCAGCCGCTTTTTGATGCCGACGATTCGCGGCACCGAGCAGGGCAGCAAGAAGCGTTACGCCGGTTTGATTCAGGAAGGCGACACGCAGCGAATGGTGTTTAAAGGGCTGGAAACCGTGCGCACCGACTGGACCCCGCTGGCGCAACAGTTCCAGCAGACGCTCTATCTGCGCGTGTTCCGCAACGAGCCGTATCAGGATTATGTCCGCGAGACCATCGCCAGCCTGCTGGCCGGTGAGCTGGATAGCCAGCTGGTCTATCGTAAGCGCCTGCGCCGCCCGCTGGCGGAGTATCAGCGCAACGTCCCGCCGCACGTTCGCGCCGCCAGACTGGCCGATGAAGAGAACCTGCGTCTCGGTCGCGCGCCGCAGTATCAAAACCGGGGAACCATCAAATACGTCTGGACCACCAGCGGCCCGGAGCCGGTCGATTATCAGCACTCGCCGCTGGATTACGATCACTATCTGACGCGCCAGTTAATGCCTGTTGCCGATGGAATATTACCCTTCGTCGACGATGATTTTGCTACACTCATGACAGGGCAACTGGGGCTATTTTGACGCGTGACGAAAACGCCGCCATCCAGTACCATAGCGCCCTTTCCATTCCCGGACCCATTTTTCGATGGCCGTCACTCTGCGACGGTGGTCGAACTATTGCCTGCAAAACTAAAGATTAGAGCCCAATAACTATGCCTTTTACACTTGGTCAACGCTGGATCAGCGATACAGAAAGCGAACTTGGATTAGGAACTGTGGTAGCGCTGGATGCGCGTATGGTCACGATCCTCTTCCCGGCCACGGGTGAAAACCGTCTGTATGCACGCAATGACTCCCCTGTTACCCGCGTCATGTTTAACCCGGGTGACACCGTTACCAGCCATGAAGGCTGGCAGCTGAAGATTGAAGACGTAAAAGAAGAGAATGGGATCCTCGCCTACATCGGTACGCGAGTGGACACCGAAGAGACCAATGTCATCCTGCGCGAAGTGCTGCTCGACAGCCGCCTGGTCTTCAGCAAGCCGCAGGACCGTCTGTTTGCCGGTCAGATTGACCGCATGGACCGTTTTGCCCTGCGCTATCGCGCGCGTAAATTCCAGAGTGAGCAGTACCGTATGCCGTGGAGCGGCCTGCGCGGTCAGCGTACCAGCCTGATCCCGCACCAGCTGAACATCGCCCACGACGTCGGTCGTCGTCATGCGCCGCGCGTCCTGCTGGCCGATGAAGTGGGCCTCGGGAAAACCATCGAAGCGGGCATGATCCTGCATCAACAGCTGCTCTCTGGCGCCGCCGAGCGCGTGCTGATTGTGGTGCCAGAAACCCTGCAACACCAGTGGCTGGTCGAAATGCTGCGCCGCTTCAACCTCCGTTTCTCCCTGTTTGACGACGAGCGCTACGCCGAAGCACAGCACGACGCGGACAACCCGTTTGAAACAGAACAGCTGGTGATCTGTTCCCTCGATTTCGTACGCCGCAGCAAGCAGCGCCTTGAGCATCTGTGCGACGCCGAGTGGGATATCATGGTCGTCGACGAAGCGCACCATCTGGTGTGGAGCGAAGACGCGCCAAGCCGTGAATATATGGCTATCGAACAGCTGGCGGAGCGCGTGCCGGGTATTCTGCTGTTGACCGCCACGCCGGAACAGCTGGGTCTCGAAAGCCACTTTGCCCGTCTGCGTCTGCTTGATCCAAACCGTTTCCACGATTTCTCGGTATTTGTCGAAGAACAGCAAAACTATCGCCCGGTTGCCGACGCGGTGGCGCTGCTGCTGGCCGGGAAACACCTCTCCAACGATGAACTCAACATCCTGAGCGAGCTGATTGGCGAACAGGATATTGAGCCGCTTCTACACGCCGCGAACAGCGACCGCGACGACGCCGAAACCGCGCGTCAGGAGCTGGTTTCGATGCTGATGGACCGCCACGGCACCAGCCGCGTGCTGTTCCGTAACACCCGTAATGGCGTGAAAGGCTTCCCGAAACGCGAGCTGCACACCATCAAGCTGCCGCTGCCAACCCAGTATCAGACGGCGATTAAAGTCTCCGGCATCATGGGTGCGCGTAAAAGTGCGGAAGAGCGCGCACGCGACATGCTCTATCCGGAACAGATTTACCAGGAGTTCGAAGGCGATACCGGAACCTGGTGGAACTTCGATCCGCGCGTTGAGTGGCTGATGGGTTATCTGACGGCTCACCGTTCCCAGAAAGTGCTGGTGATTTGCGCCAAGGCGGCCACCGCGCTGCAGCTGGAGCAGGTCCTGCGCGAGCGGGAAGGGATCCGCGCCGCCGTGTTCCACGAAGGGATGTCGATCATCGAGCGTGACCGCGCAGCGGCCTGGTTCGGCGAAGAGGACAGCGGCGCGCAGGTTCTGCTGTGCTCTGAAATCGGCTCCGAAGGGCGTAACTTCCAGTTCGCCAGCCATCTGGTGATGTTCGATCTGCCGTTTAACCCGGATCTGCTGGAGCAGCGTATCGGCCGTCTGGACCGTATCGGTCAGGCGCACGATATTCAGATCCACGTCCCGTTCCTCGAAAAAACCGCTCAGTCCGTACTGGTGCGCTGGTTCCACGAAGGGCTGGACGCGTTTGAACATACCTGCCCGACCGGGCGCACGATTTACGACCAGGTGCACAGCGATCTGATCGGCTACCTGGCGGCGCCAGAAGAGACCGAAGGTTTTGACGACCTGATCAAATCCTGCCGCGAGAAGCACGACGCGCTGAAACTGCAGCTTGAACAAGGCCGCGACCGTCTGCTGGAAATTCATTCCAACGGTGGCGAAAAAGCGCAGGCTCTGGCCGAAAGCATTGAAGAGCAGGACGACGACACCAGCCTGATCAGCTTTGCGATGAACCTGTTTGATATCGTGGGTATCAACCAGGACGATCGTGGCGAAAACATGATCGTCCTGACGCCGTCCGATCACATGCTGGTCCCGGACTTCCCGGGTCTGCCGGAAGATGGCTGCACCATCACCTTCGAGCGTGACGTCGCGCTTTCCCGTGAAGACGCGCAGTTCATCACCTGGGAACACCCGCTGATTCGCAACGGCCTGGATTTGATCCTCTCCGGCGATACGGGCAGCAGCACCATTTCCCTGCTGAAAAACAAAGCGCTGCCTGTCGGGACGCTGCTGTTAGAGCTTATCTACGTGGTGGAGGCGCAGGCGCCGAAACAGCTGCAGCTCAACCGCTTCCTGCCTGCGACGCCGGTGCGTTTGATGCTCGACAAAAACGGCACCAACCTCGCCGCACAGGTCGAGTTTGAGAGCTTCAACCGTCAGCTGAGTGCGGTGAACCGTCACACGGGCAGCAAGCTGGTGAATGCCGTTCAGCAGGATGTGCACGCCATCCTGCAGCAGGGCGAAGCGCAGATTGAGAAAGCTGCCCGCGCGCTGATTGATGCGGCTCGCAGCGAAGCCGACGATAAACTCTCGGCCGAACTGTCGCGTCTGGAAGCCTTAAAAGCGGTGAACCCAAACATCCGTGACGACGAGCTGGCTGCGATCGAGAGCAACCGCGAGCAGGTTATGGAAAGCCTGGATCAGGCGAGCTGGCGACTGGACGCGCTGCGTCTGATCGTTGTGACGCATCAGTAACCGGAGCGCGACATGATCATGGAGACCTACAATCCGCCGATGGACCCGTGGCTGGTCATTCTGTATCAGGATGAGCACATCATGGTGGTCAACAAGCCCAGCGGCCTGTTGTCCGTGCCGGGACGTCTGGAGGAGCACAAAGACAGCGTGATGACGCGCGTACAGCGCGATTATCCGCAGGCGGAGTCCGTGCATCGCCTGGATATGGCGACCAGCGGCGTGATTGTAGTGGCTCTGACCAAAGCGGCTGAGCGCGAATTAAAGCGCCAGTTCCGCGATCGTGAACCGAAGAAACAGTACGTCGCGCGCATCTGGGGACACCCGGAGAAGGCAGAAGGTCTGGTGGATTTACCGCTGATTTGCGACTGGCCGAACCGGCCTAAGCAAAAAGTCTGTTTTGAAACCGGCAAGGCGGCACAGACGGAGTATGAAGTGCTGGAGTACGCGCCGGATAACACCGCGCGTATTCTGCTTAAACCGATTACCGGGCGTTCGCACCAGCTGCGCGTGCATATGCTGGCGTTAGGTCATCCGATTCTTGGGGATCGCTTTTACGCCACACCTGAAGCGCTGGTGATGGCGCCACGCCTACAATTGCACGCTCAGATGCTGACGATTACCCATCCGGAATTCGGCAATCTGATGACCTTTAAAGCACCCGCTGACTTTTAACCGTGTGGCCCGGCGCTTGCCGGGCCAACGCGTATTACTTAAAGCCCTTCTGCTCTTTAATGAGCTCGTACGCTTTCTGGATTTCCTGCGCTTTCTGCTTCGCCATCTCCATCATCTCCGGCGGTAACCCTTTGGCCACCAGTTTATCCGGGTGATGTTCGCTCATCAGCTTGCGATAGGCGCGTTTGATGGTGGTCGCATCGTCGGTCGCTTTCACGCCCAGCACGTTACAGGCATCTTCCAGCGTCGGACCGCGCTGCGCCTGCTGCCAGCCGCCGCCCGCAGACTGCTGCTGGTGCTGATAGCCGCCGCCAAATTGCGCCCCGCCCTGCATCATGCGCAGGAACTGGTCGAACTGCATGCGGGAAATGCCCAGCTCTTCGGCAATCACATACAACACGTCGCGTTCGTTCGGATGCAGAGAACCGTCGGCAAACGCCGCCTGGATCTGAATTTCGAGAAACATCCGAATGAGGTCAAAACGGCCGAAACAGATGCTGCGGAACTGACGCATTTTCTCGCGCAGGGGATAGTTATCCGCCTTGCCGATACGAAACGCATTTTGCGCGGCAACGCGTGACTCACCGTGCAGGCTCATGCGATCCATAAACACGCTGGCAATCTGAATGTCCGCTTCGGTAACGCGCCCTTTCGACTTGGTTAAATGCCCCATCACCTCAAAGGTGGTGGAGAAAAAGAGTGCCTGACGCTCGCGCTGGTTGGCAAAGAAGGCCATTTTGCGGCTGCGCGCCTTATCAAACATATGCCCGATAATGAGGCCCAGCACGATGCCCCAGAACCCTGCGCCCATCAATAAAGCGAACGCCACGCCAATGATTTTACCCCAATACTGCATAGACTCCCCGTATGGTCATGTTCCAGGTCTCGACGCAACTCCATCATCTCAGTGGTCGAGCCACGGTCAATTGAGGGACATCGCCTATAATTTGCATTATCATACTCGTCATTCGATAGCGAGCCTAACACTCTGACTCGTAACCGGGCAGGATTAACGCTGGCACTGCGCAGATGAGTAAGATAGTCTCTGAGCGTTTGTAAGCCGTAGCCACTGATGACGGAACACTAAATATAACGTATGAAAAAACGTATCCCCACCCTCCTGGCCACCATGATCGCCGCCGCTCTGTACAGTCAACAGGGCATGGCCGCCGATCTTGCCTCGCAATGTATGCTGGGCATTCCAAGCTATGATCGCCCACTGGTGCAGGGTGATACCAATAACTTGCCTGTCACGATTAATGCCGACCACGCGAAGGGGAACTACCCTGATAACGCGACCTTCACGGGTAATGTCGACATTAACCAGGGTAACAGCCGTCTGCAGGCGGACGAAGTTCAGCTGCATCAGAAGCAACCCGAGGGCGCGGCTGAGCCGGTCCGAACGGTGGATGCTCTGGGCAATGTGCACTATGACGACAATCAGGTCATCCTGAAAGGTCCGAAAGGCTGGGCAAACCTGAATACTAAAGATACCAACGTCTGGGAAGGTGATTACCAGATGGTGGGTCGCCAGGGGCGCGGTAAAGCGGACCTGATGAAACAGCGCGGCGAAAACCGCTACACCATTCTGGAGAACGGCTCCTTCACTTCCTGTCTGCCGGGTTCCAATACCTGGAGCGTGGTCGGGAGCGAAGTGATCCACGACCGCGAAGAGGAAGTGGCGGAGATCTGGAATGCGCGCTTCAAACTCGGCCCGGTGCCGGTGTTCTACAGCCCCTATTTGCAGCTTCCGGTTGGCGACAAGCGTCGTTCAGGCTTCCTGATCCCGAACGCCAAGTACAGCACCTCGAACTATTTTGAGTTCTACCTGCCGTATTACTGGAACATCGCGCCCAACATGGACGCCACCATTACGCCGCACTACATCCATAAGCGCGGCAATATTCAGTGGCAGAACGAATTCCGCTATCTGACTCAGGCGGGTTCCGGTTTGATGGAACTGGATTATCTGCCATCTGACAAGGTGTACCAGGACGAGCATCCAACAGAGGGCGATCGCCACCGCTGGTTATACTACTGGCAGCATGCGGGCGTGATGGATCAGGTGTGGCGCTTCAACGTCGACTACACCAAAGTCAGCGACCCTTACTATTTTAATGATTTCGATTCTAAGTACGGTTCCAGTACTGACGGCTATGCGACGCAGAAATTCAGCGTCGGTTATGCCATCCAGAACTTTAACGCCACGGTATCGACCAAGCAGTTCCAGGTCTTCAGCAACCAGACGCGTAGCACCTACGGCGCCGAGCCGCAGCTGGACGTGAACTGGTATCAGAATGACGTCGGTCCGTTTGACACTCGCGTCTATGGTCAGGCAGTGCACTTCGTGAACACCAGCTCCGACATGCCGGAAGCCACGCGTGTGCACCTTGAGCCGACGATCAACCTGCCTTTATCTAACGACTGGGCGAGTCTGAACACCGAAGCCAAGATGATGGCGACCCATTATCAGCAGAAGAATCTGGACACGTATAACGCCCGTTACGGCACCGATCTCGAAGAGTCCGTTAACCGCGTGCTGCCGCAGTTCAAAATGGATGGCAAGCTGATTTTCGAACGTGATATGAATCTGGCGAGCGGGTATACCCAGACGCTGGAGCCGCGCATGCAGTACCTGTATGTGCCGTATCGCGATCAAAGCAAAATCCAGAACTACGACTCCTCTTTCCTCCAGTCCGACTATAGCGGCCTGTTCCGCGATCGGACTTATGGTGGCCTTGACCGTATCGCCTCCGCGAACCAGGTCACGACCGGTGTGACAACTCGCGTATATGATGATGCTGCGGTTGAACGTTTTAACGTTTCTGTTGGTCAAATCTACTACTTCACCGAAGCACGTACCGGTGATGACAACATTAACTGGGAGAAAGACAACAAAACGGGTGCCCTGGTGTGGGCGGGCGATACCTACTGGCGTATGACCGATCGCTGGGGTCTGCGCGGTGGTCTGCAGTACGACACACGACTGGATAATGTCGCGACCAGCAGCGCCAGCATTGAATATCGCCGTGATGAGGACCGGATGGTGCAGTTGACCTACCGTTACGCCAGCCCGGAATATATTCAGGCGACGCTGCCAAACTACGCCACCGCCGATCAGTACAAGGACGGTATTGCGCAGGTCGGTGGTGCGGCAAGCTGGCCGATCGCCGATCGCTGGTCCATTGTGGGCGCTTACTACTTCGACACCAATACCAGCAAGCCAGCGGATCAGATGGTTGGCTTGCAATATAACTCCTGCTGTTACGCGCTTCGCGTCGGTTACGAACGCAAGCTTAACGGCTGGGATACCACGAATAATCAGAGCAAATACGATAACGTCATTGGCTTCAATGTCGAACTGCGCGGCCTGAGCTCCAACTACGGCCTGGGCACGCAGCAGATGCTGCGCTCGAACATTCTGCCATATCGTAGTTCCTTGTAATGTGCTTGATTTACAACGCCATCCGCTTTGCGGTTAATTGAAATGGAAAAAGTATGAAGAACTGGAAAACGCTGCTGCTCGGTATCGCTATGGTTGCGAACACCAGCTATGCCGCGCCACAGGTTGTTGATAAAGTCGCCGCCGTTGTGAACAACGGTGTAGTACTTGAGAGCGACGTTACTGGTTTAATGCAATCTGTGAAGCTCAATTCGGGCGAGGCAGGTCAGCAACTTCCCGATGACGCCACGCTGCGCCATCAGATCCTCGAACGTCTGATCATGGATCAGATTGTGCTGCAGATGGGTCAGAAAATGGGTGTGAAGGTGACCGATCAGCAGCTCGATGAGGCCATCGCTAACATTTCCAAGCAGAACAACATGACGCTCGACCAGATGCGCAGCCGTCTGGCTTACGATGGCATCAGCTACGCGACCTACCGGAATCAGATCCGCAAAGAGATGCTGATTTCTGAAGTGCGTAACAACGAAGTGCGTCGTCGCGTCACTATCCTGCCACAGGAAGTGGATCAGCTGGCGAAGCAGGTTGGCAGTCAGAACGATGCCAGCACTGAGCTGAACCTGAGCCACATCCTGATTCCTCTCCCGGAAAACCCAACCTCCGATCAGGCGGCTGAAGCGGAAAGTCAGGCGCGCTCTATCGTGGATCAGGCGCGTAACGGCAGTGACTTCGGCAAACTGGCGATCAGCTACTCTGCAGACCAGCAGGCGCTGAAAGGCGGCCAGATGGGCTGGGGTCGTATTCAGGAGCTGCCGTCTATCTTTGCGCAGGCGCTAAGCACGGCGAAGAAAGGCGACATTATCGGTCCAATCCGTTCCGGTGTGGGCTTCCACATTCTGAAAGTGAACGATATGCGCGGCCAGAGCCAGAGCATTTCTGTGACCGAAGTTCACGCTCGTCACATCCTGCTGAAGCCGTCTCCGATCATGACTGACGATCAGGCGCGCGTGAAACTGGAGCAGATTGCTGCGGACATTAAGAGCGGTAAAACCTCGTTCGCCAATGCCGCGAAAGAGTTCTCTCAGGATCCAGGCTCTGCAAACCAGGGCGGCGATCTGGGCTGGGCGGCAGCGGATATCTACGATCCGGCCTTCCGCGATGCGCTGATGAAGCTGAACAAAGGCCAGATGAGCGCGCCGGTTCACTCCTCCTTCGGCTGGCACTTGATCGAGCTGATGGATACCCGCAACGTGGATAAAACCGATGCGGCGCAGAAAGACCGCGCTTACCGTATGCTGTTCAACCGTAAGTTCTCTGAAGAAGCGGCGACCTGGATGCAGGAACAACGCGCCAGTGCTTACGTGAAAATCCTGAGCAACTAATGAAACCACAACGTGTTGTCATCACTCCCGGCGAACCCGCCGGGATTGGTCCTGACCTCGTCGTCCAGCTCGCACAGCAGAGCTGGCCGGTGGAACTGGTTGTCTGCGCTGATGAAACACTGTTAAAAGACCGGGCTGAATGGCTCGGTCTGCCTTTAACGCTCCTGCACTACGACGCCAGCCAAACACCTGTTCCGCAAACGGCGGGCACATTAACGATTCTTCCGGTTCCCCTTCGCGCTCCTGTCACGCCCGGTCTGCTCAGTACCGAAAACGGTCACTACGTTGTCGAGACGCTGGCGCGCGCCTGCGATGGTTGCCTGAGCGGTGAATTTGCCGCGTTGATTACCGGGCCAGTGCATAAAGGCGTGATTAACGACGCGGGTGTGCCTTTTACCGGCCATACGGAGTTCTTTGAAGAGCGTTCCCACAGCGACAACGTGGTAATGATGCTGGCAACAGAAGAGTTGCGCGTTGCGCTGGTGACGACCCATTTACCACTGAAAGCCATTTCAGAGGCGATCACGCCAGACCTGCTGCGCGAAATCATCACCATTTTGCATCACGACCTGCAAACCAAATTCGGCATTAAGGCACCGCATATTCTGGTCTGCGGGCTGAACCCGCATGCGGGCGAAGGCGGGCATATGGGCACGGAAGAGATCGATACCATCATTCCGGTGCTGGAAGAGATGCGCGGCAAAGGGATGAATCTTAGCGGGCCGCTGCCTGCTGATACCCTTTTCCAGGCTAAATATCTCGATAACGCGGATGCGGTGCTCGCGATGTACCACGATCAGGGCCTGCCCGTGCTAAAATACCAGGGATTTGGCCGCGCCGTGAACATCACGCTCGGTTTACCCTTTATTCGAACGTCCGTGGACCACGGCACTGCGCTGGATCTGGCAGGAAAAGGCCAGGCGGATGTCGGCAGTTTTATTACGGCGCTTAATCTCGCCATCAAAATGATTGTTAATACTCAATGAATACTAGAGTCCATCAGGGCCACTTAGCCCGCAAACGCTTCGGGCAAAACTTCCTTAACGATCAGTTCGTTATCGAAAGCATCGTCTCCGCCATTAATCCACAGAAAGGCCAGGCGATGGTCGAAATCGGTCCGGGCCTTGCGGCGCTGACGGAGCCTGTGGGTGAACGCCTCGACGAAATGACGGTTATCGAGCTGGACCGCGATCTGGCCGCTCGTCTGCAAACGCATCCGTTCCTTGGTCCTAAGCTGACGATTTATCAGCAGGACGCCATGACCATGAACTTCGCCGAGCTGTCCGAGAAGCTGGGCCAGCCGCTGCGCGTGTTCGGCAACCTGCCGTATAACATCTCCACGCCGCTGATGTTCCATCTGTTTAGCTATACTGATGCCATTGCCGACATGCACTTCATGCTGCAAAAAGAGGTCGTCAACCGACTGGTTGCAGGGCCGAACAGTAAAGCGTATGGTCGATTGAGCGTCATGGCGCAATACTATTGCCAGATTATCCCGGTGCTGGAAGTGCCGCCAACGGCGTTTACGCCAGCGCCAAAAGTGGATTCAGCGGTCGTGCGTCTGGTGCCACACGCCGTGATGCCGTATCCGGTTAAAGAGCTGCGTGTGCTGAGCCGCATCACCACTGAGGCCTTTAACCAGCGTCGTAAAACGATTCGTAACAGCCTGGGTAACTCGTTTACCGTCGAAGTGCTGACCGAATTAGGTATCGATCCAGCGATGCGTGCGGAAAACATTTCCGTTGAGCAGTACTGTAAGTTGGCTAACTACATCAGCGACAACGCACCGCCAAAGGAGAGCTAAGCCATGATTGATTCGCCCCGCGTATGTGTTCAGGTGCAAAGTGTCTATATCGAGTCTCAGTCCACGCCGGACGAAGAACGTTTTGTTTTTGCTTACACCGTGACCATTCGCAATCTGGGGCGGATGCCTGTGCAACTGCTCGGGCGCTACTGGCTTATCACCAACGGCAATGGCCGTGAAATTGAAGTCCAGGGGGAAGGTGTGGTCGGCGAACAGCCCCACATCGCCCCTGGCGAAGAGTTTCAGTACACCAGCGGTGCCGTCATAGAGACACCGATGGGCACCATGCAGGGCCATTACGAAATGGTCGATCCAGACGGCAATACCTTCCGTATTGCTGTTCCTGTTTTCCGTCTCGCCGTTCCTACTTTCATTCATTAAAAATATGTCTACATATCTCATTGGCGACGTTCACGGTTGCTACGATGAACTGATCGCATTGCTAAAACAGGTCGATTTTACGCCTGGACAAGACACCCTCTGGCTGACGGGCGATTTAGTGGCGCGCGGGCCGGGCTCACTGGACGTCTTGCGCTTCGTTAAATCGCTGGGCGACAGCGTGCGCGTGGTGCTGGGTAATCACGATCTGCATCTGCTGGCGGTGTTTGCCGGCATCAGTCGCAACAAGCCGAAAGACAGGATCACGCCGCTGCTGGAAGCACCAGACGCCGACGAGCTGCTCAACTGGCTGCGTCGTCAGCCGCTGCTGCAGGTCGACGAAGAGAAGAAGCTGGTGATGGCCCACGCCGGGATCACGCCGCAGTGGGATCTGCAGACCGCCAAAGAGTGCGCGCGCGACGTCGAAGCGGTGCTGGCGAGCGACTCCTATCCGTTCTTCCTCGATGCGATGTACGGCGATATGCCGAACAACTGGAGCCCGGAGCTGAGCGGTCTCGCGCGCCTGCGCTTCGTCACCAATGCCTTTACCCGCATGCGCTACTGCTTCCCGAACGGTCAGCTGGATATGTACTGCAAAGACACGCCGGAAAACGCTCCTGCGCCGCTGAAGCCGTGGTTTGCCATTCCTGGCCCGGTAACGGATGAGTACAGCGTGGTGTTTGGCCACTGGGCGTCGCTCGAAGGCAAAGGCACACCAGAAAATATTTACGGGCTGGATACGGGATGCTGCTGGGGCGGGGATTTAACCTGTCTGCGCTGGGAAGATAAGACGTATTTTGTTCAGCCGTCGAACCGGCATCTTGAGTTAGGGGATGGCGAGGCGGTTACCTCCTGATGTCATTGCCGGATGGCGGCCTACGTTCTTAGATGGTCTTTCGTAGGCCTGATAAGCGAAGCGCCATCAGGCAAACTCACCGCACAAGTGCCGGATGGCGGCTTCGCCTTATCCGGCCTACGTTCTTAAAGATGGCCCTTCGTAGGCCTGATAAGCGAAGCGCCATCAGGCAAACTTACCGCACGAATGCCGAATGGCGGCTTCGCCTTATCCGGCCTACGTTCTTAAAGATGGTCCTTCGTAGGCCTGATAAGCGAAGCGCCATCAGGCAAACTCACCGCACGAATGCCAAATGGCGGCTTCGCCTTAACGACGCTCTAACACTTCGAAGCAGTAGCTGTGCGAGTTCTGTGCGTCAGCGTCGTGGAATTCGCTGAACACAGATTCCCACTCGTCAGGATCGTAGTCCGGGAAATGCGTGTCCCCTTCCACTTCTGCGTCAATGTGGGTCAAATAGAGCTTCTGCGCTTTTGGCAGGAACTGCTCGTAAACACGGCCCCCACCAATCACCATAATCTCTTCCGCGTCGCCGCAGGCGGCAATCGCATCGTCGACAGATTTTACCCATTCAACGCGATCGTCGGTACCTGGCTGGCTACTGATAACGATGTTCTTACGACCCGGCAACGGTCGACCGATTGACTCCCAGGTCAGGCGGCCCATCACTACCGGCTTGTTAAGCGTGGTACGTTTAAACCATGCGAGATCGGCAGGCAGGTTCCACGGCATGGCGTTTTCCATACCGATAACGCGGTCTACCGCCAGCGCTGCAATCAGACTGATCATTGAAAATTTCCCGGATGCAAAAAATTGCCGCCACTATACGGAAAGCTTAATCTTTCGTCGACTGGCGGCAGAGTAAAGAACGGGAAATATTTCAATATTGCTGGCAACTCCACTTCACGCCAGAGGTTTACTCTCCGGTTCATCCTTAGGATCGCCGGTATGTTTGCCCTCTTCCGTGCCCTGCCAGCCGTGACGCTGAGTCAACGACAGATGATTTCGATCCTCATTGATGATCTCCGTCAGCATCGCGCTGGTGCGTTTCACTACCGCAGCGCGGGACGTCGCATCCTCTTCGGCCATCTCCACCATCTCTTCGACCATCCCGGTGTTAAACCGGCGGAACAGATCGGCCCGCTCGCGCGCTTCATAGGCACCCAGCCCTAATCCTTCCAGCGCCATGCGCCCGGACTTCAGCGCCCCTTCGAAGGTTTCACGCTCCGGCGCTTCCACCCCGGCCTGACGCAGCTTGATGTAGTGGTCCACATCGCGCGCACGGGAGATGATTTTCAGGTTCGGGAAATGCTCCATCGCCAGCTCAGCCAGTTGGAGGCTGGCCTGCGGATCGTCAATCGCGTTAATCAGCACCTCGGCTTTCGCCGCCCCGGCGGATTCCAGCAGATCGACGCGCGTCGCATCGCCGTAAAAGACCTTCATGCCAAATTTACGCAGAGTTTCAATGTGGTCAGGATCGTGATCCAGAATGACCATTTTCACCCCGCTGGAGAGCAGCAAGCGGCCGGTGATCTGTCCGAAGCGGCCAAACCCGGCGATGATGACCCGCGGCTGTTCTTCGTCAATCTCATCCGCTTCGCGATCCTGCCCGCTGCCGGATTGCTCCAGACGCGTAAGCAGCACCAGTAAAATCGGCGTGGCCGCCATCGACAGCGCCACCGCCAGGGTCAGCGCCTTCGCCCACTCGGCGTCGAGCACGTTCGCCATCTGCGCCGCACCAAACACCACGAAGGCAAATTCACTCCCCTGCCCCAGCAAAACCGCAAACCAGCGGCGCTGTTTATTCGGCACATTCAGCGGGCGGGCGATCAGCCACAGCATGCCCATTTTAATGACCAGGAAACCGACCAGCAGGATCAGAATGCGCAGCGGGTGCGTCACCAGCGTGCCAAAGTCGATGGACATCCCGACGCCGATAAAGAACAGCCCCAGCAGCAGGCCCTTAAAGGGTTCGATATCGCTTTCCAGCGCATGACGGTATTCGGAGCTGGCGAGCAGCACGCCCGCGAGAAATGCGCCCATCGCCATCGACAGACCGGCCTCTTCGAGCAGCAGACCAAAGCCGAAGACCAGGAACAGGGCCACGGCGCTGAACACTTCCCGCAGACCGGAGCGCGCGACAAATCGCAGCAGCGGACGCGTCACATACCGGCCCAACAGGATCACCAGCGCCAGCGCGCCCGCCACTTTCAGCGCCGACAGGGCGAAGGCCCCCAGCGTAGTGGACGAACCGCTCGCCGCCAGCAGCGGGATCATCGCCACCAGCGGAATCGCGGCGATATCCTGGAACAGCAAAACGGAGAAGGTACTGCGCCCCATCTGGGACACCGTCAGGTTGCGCTCATTCATCGCCTGCATGGCAATCGCCGTCGAGGAGAGCGCAAGAGTCATGCCGATCAGCTCGGCGACCTTCCAGTCCATCCCGAGCAGAATACAGAATCCGCCCAGCAGCGCGCCGCAGGCGATCATCTGCAACGCCCCGCCGCCAAACACCGAGGCGCGCAGTTTCCACAGACGCTGCGGGTCGAGCTCCAGACCAATGACAAACAGCATCAGCACCACGCCGATTTCGGCAAAATGCAGAATAGACTCGGCGTCAGTGACCAGCCCCAGCCCCCACGGGCCGATGGCGCAACCGGCGATCAAATACCCGAGCACCGAGCCCAGGCCCAGGCGCACCGCCACCGGAACGATCAGCGCGGCCGCACCCAGGTAGATCAATGCCTGTATCAGCGTATGGCTATCCATGGTGGTGCTCCTGCCAGTCGAGTAGACGTTGTTTGTAGTGACGGGCCTGCGCCTGCAAGGTTTCGTCATCGCAGACAAAGGTGCAGTGCATGGCGAAAGGCGGCAGCCACTGCAATCCGCAGTACACCGCCGTCGCCTGCAATGGCTGAGACAGCACCTCAAATCCCGGATGTTCGCCAATATCGAAATGACTTTCCCCGCCGCCAGTGGTAACGGCCCACATCAGGCTTTTGCCTTTCAGCGCGTGACCGTTATGCCCGTAGGCCCAGCCGTGGGAGAAGACTTTGTCGATCCACAGTTTGAGCAGCGGCGGCGTGCTGTACCACTGCATCGGGTGCTGCCAGACGATCAGATCCGCGCGGGCAATCGCCTCCTGTTCGGCGGCAATATCGATGTTGAAATCGGGATAGAGTTGATAGAGGGAGCGTATTTCTACGCCGTCAATTTCCCTGACTTGATCGAGCATTCGCTTATTCGCATGCGAGTGTTGCGGATAAGGATGCGCATAAATTATCAGAATCATTCGGAGCTCTTTACGGAAGGAACATCTGATCAAGCATATCCCATTGGCGGTAAAACAAAAACGAGATACATAAGCACAGCAAATGTATCGGAGTTGTCACCGCATCCCGTGATGATGCTGGCGGCAAATCGGACACAGGGAGGTCTGCGGATGCCAGGCATAAAACGGGCGGGAGCACGCCAGGCAGGAGGTCTCAAACAAGGGGTGAACGATCGCCCCGGCTTTGCGCGTTTCAGGCACAATGCGTATGGCATCAACCGGACAGACCGCCTCGCACGCTTTGCAGCCGGTGCACTGCCGGGCGTCGAGGGCAAAGGCTCCCGCCTCTAGCACTAACGCCTTCGGGGAACAGACCCGGCTGCACGCCGCGCAGGCGACACACCGTTCAGGATCGAGCTGCAGCGTAAACTGTTGATACTGCGGAAAAGCCTTCGAGAGCGGCTCCACCTCCACAGAAACGCCTTTCTCCACGCCTGACAAACGGCGGCGTCCGCGATCGAGAGATGCTAGCTGCGGCGGAAAAATCTGCCACGCGGGTTCGTCCAGTTCGCGCAGCTTAAGATTGAGCGCCGCGATAGCGAGGCCCCAGTGAGGATGTTCATCCAGATCGATATCCACACCGCGAATATGATGTTGAACATGCCACAGCAGGAGTTCGTTGATGTCAGGCGCAATGGCCGTGAAGGGCGCGATCAGCCGTTGAGCGAGAGTGTGCCTTCGGGGAGGTTCAAGGTGCGCAATGGCTCCCACGGGGCAGACAAACAGACAACGGCCACAGCGCAGGCACAGTTCGTCGTTAAGCGCTGCGCCCTCGCCTGTTACCGTCAGCGCATCTGCCGGGCAATTGTCCACGCAGGCGCGGCAGGTTGCACGTCGAAGCGAGCGGCGTAAACATGACTCGCCCACCGCGGGTGGCGGTGGGGAGTCAGCTAAAGCGAAACGCAGCATCAGTGAATGCTAAAGAACGCAAAGCGCAGCAGAACTTCGGCTATCAGCAATAATGCGCCACCGGCGTACAGCCACACCTGGCGAGAGCGAAGTGCGCCGCAGGCAAAGGCCAGCGCACCGACGACGGAGAGCGACCAGCCCCACAAACGCAGCTCAGCGGTGGTTTTGAACGCCTCCAGCGGCTGATGCGGGAACATCAGCGCGTCACTCAGTCCGGCCCCGGACAGCCACGACATATAAGGAATTTGCGTCAGCAGCCGAACCAGAACGGCTACCACTACCAGCGCCATCATCCCGCGGGCAAGCGAGCTATTACGCAGGGGCAGCAGCACACTGGCCACCACCGCGCCGACAATGGCTACCGACCCATAAAACATCACCAGAGTATTGGCATGCATCCAGGTGATCACCGAGGTATGCATGTAGATCTGGCTCATGCAATACACGTCGATCAGCCCCAGCAGCAGCGCCAGCGGCATCAACCCCTTCCAGAGCGATCCTTTCATCAGCGAGGCCAAAAAGCCCAACCCGGCGAAGGCCAGGAACAGGCTGGCAAATACGATCTCACGACTCAGCCACGAACTGTTGAAATGGCGCAGGGCGTTGAAGGCGTTAAGCGGATATCCCAGATGGAATACCGATGCCAGCAGGCCCAGTCCGGCCATGACGCAGACGATAAAGATCGGCAGTTGCGGCCGTTCCGTCGACAGCCGAGTGGAATAACGCGGCGTGCTGCCCGACCACAGGTTCAGGGTCAGAAAGAGCGTCAGCCCGACGGCCCCCTGCAGTAGCAGGGTAAAGATTAACAGCGGCCACTCATGCATGAGGTTTCTCCTTTTTCTCTGCACCCTGATGCGCTTTGATCACCAGGCTAGGCTGGGTGATCGCCGAATCGGGCAATCCGTTCACATCGCAAAGATGGCCGAATTTTTTGCGTAACTCGTCGATCGGGCCAAACTGGATGGCTCCCAGCGGACAGGTCGCGACGCAGATCGGCTGTTCGCCCTGCGCCTGGAGATCCACGCAAAAATCGCACTTCGACATTTGCCCGGTTTGCGCGTTGAGTTGAGGTGCGCCATAAGGGCAAGACCAGGCGCAATAACCGCAGCCCACACACTTGTCAGTGTTGACGCGTACAATGCCGTCGCCAGGCCTTTTGTGCATGGCGGTGGTGGGGCAGTTCTTCGTACATATAGGATCGGCGCAATGATTGCAGGAGATGGAGAGGGTGTAGGCGAAGACATTGTTCTGCACGCCGCCCTGGCCCGTCGGCATGAACCCGCCGCCCGTCACTTCGTAAACCCGACGAAAACGGCGCCCGACGTCCAGATTATTTTTATCCTTGCACGCCACCTGGCAGGCTTTGCAGCCTGAACAGCGGGAGGAATCGATAAAGAACCCCAGCTGTTTATCGCTTACGGGTGCGTATTCCTTAAACTGACTCATGCTTCGCTACCTCCACCAGCATGGTTTGATGTGAATTCCCTTTCGCCAGCGCGGTGATCCGCGTTGAGCTGAGTACGTTGGCGCATCCGCCGTGGTCGACGCCTTGCGCATCGGGCTGCCACCAGGCGCCTGCCTGCATCGCCACCACGCCCGGGATAATCCGTGGCGTAACGTTCGCCTCGACCAGGCTCACGCCGCGATCGTTATGAATCCGCACCTTGTCACCTTGCTGGACTCCGCGTTGCTCAGCATCCAGCGGGTTAATCCACAGTTTTTGCGTCTGCACTTCCTGCAGCCACGGGTTGGCGTACTGAGTGGAGTTCGCGCGGTTTTTGCCTTTCCAGGTGATCAGCTGTAACGGATACTGCTTCGCCAGCGGATCTTCCGGTCCTTCGTGGGCGGGCACATAGTGGGACAGCGCCGGGATTTCCGGATGGTTCATGTCGTAGAGGCGCTTCGAAAAGATCTCGATTTTGCCGGACGGCGTCGGGAAAGGATGATTGTCGGGATCGCGGATATTCTCTTCAAAGGCCACCCACGGCGCGCTTTTGAAAAGATGGCGGCGGGTCACTTGCAGCTCGGCAAAGGTCGGGAGTTTTTCGTCCGGCATCGACTGGCGCGTGTTCTCCCAGATGTGTTCGATCCACCCTTTCTCATCGCGCCCCTGGCTGAATTCAGCTTCAACGCCAAGTTTCGCCGCCACTTCACGCTGCCAGGCATAATCGCTGCGACGCTCAAATTCAGGCTCAATCAGTTTTTCGGAGAGGATCAAATAGTTTGCCGTCCCCCAGGTTTCGCCAATGTTCCAGCGTTCCATAAAGCTGGTTTCGGGCAGCAGCAGGTCGGCATACTTCGCGCTCGGGCTCATGTAGAGATCGCTCACGACAATAAACTCGATTTTCGATTCGTCCTCGAGCACTTTCACCGTCTGATTCACATCCGGGTTCTGGTTCGCCAGATAGTTCCCCGCCAGAGAGAACAGAATGCGGATGTTACTTTTCAGTTTTTCCGCGCCCTTGAGTCCATCCTCGGGTTTCACCTGGCTCGCATCATCAGCGGCCTGAACCCAGTTCATGATGGAGATGCTCTCCTTCACCGGGTTTTCCAGGGTTTCGGTCCCGGTGGTGAATTTGCGGTTGGCGCATCCGCCGTAACCCGCGGCCCAGCCGCCCGTCACGCCGACGTTACCGGTGAGTGTGGCAAGCAGCGTCGATCCGCGCGCGGTTCTTTCACCGCAGTTATGTCGCTGCGGACCCCAACCCTGGATCAGGGCAGCCGGTTTGGAGGTGGCGTAGTCGCGCGCCAGCTGGCGAATCGTCTGCGCCGGAACGTGGGTGATTTTTTCTGCCCATTCCGGCGTTTTAACGACCCCGTCTTTCGTCCCCATCAGATAGGAGATCAGCGACTCATTGGCCGGAACGCCTTCTGGCATCGACTGTTCATCAAAGCCCAGCGTATGGCGGGCGATAAAGTTTTTATCGTGCAGATTCTCGCTGATGATGACGTACATCATCGCGTCCATCAGGGCATTGTCGGTGGTTGGCAGCAACGGGATCCACTGGTCAGCCAGGGAAGAGACGGTATCGGAATAGCGCGGATCAACGACGATAAAGCGGGTGCCGTTTTGCTTCATCTGCTGAAAATAGTGGTTGGTATGCCCGAAAATCGTCTCGGTAGGGTTGTGCCCCCAGAGGATCACCAGCGGGGTGTCCTTGAGCGTATCAAGCGAGTTTCCGCTGGCCGCGATGCCATAGGTGTAAGGCGTGGCCGCCACGGTATTGCCGAGGCTGACCGAGTGGTAGTAAGAGAGATAACCCCCGGTCAGATTCAGCAGACGCTTCATCATGCCGTCGCCAGAAAACGCCCCGCCGCTGGTGGCGGTGTTGTTATGCATAAACCGCGATTCCGGGCCGTATTTCGCCGTGATGCGCTTGAGGTTATCCGCAATCAGGGTCGTGGCTTCATCCCAGGAGATGCGCTCAAACTTCCCTTCACCACGTTTACCCACGCGCTTCATCGGATATTTAAGCCGGTCGGGATGATAGACAAATTTACGGTATCCGCGGCCACGAACGCAGGCGCGCATGATGGGCATGTCGGCATCCAGCTCGTTATCAGGACGGGTAGTAATGCGGGTGACGACACCGTCCGAGACATGCGCCCGAATATCGCATTTCCCGCCACAGTCAAAGGTGCTGCAGGTGGGTACGACTTTTTCAGCGGATGCAGGCGCAGGATCCGGGATGGTTTCGGCAGCCTAAGCAGAATGGGATTTAAGCGAAACAAAGGGTAGGGTCAGGAGTAAAGAGCCTGACTTCAGGACACTTCGCCGCGAAAGGCGAAAGCCTTGCTCATCTTCAGTCTTATTTTGGTCTTCCATAATCACTCTCCAGTATTCAGAGCGTGATTTTCACCTACCTCGTTGGGGTTACGATTGATATTCGTCAAGGATTAGAGACAGCGGCACGGTGCCGCTGTCATAAAGAAAATGAATGAGAATCAGTTATCTAATTCACTCATGTTCTTCACCTGGTCGCGGTTAATTTGCTCGGTTTTACCGGTTTCCGCGTTTTTATAAGAGACCAGACCGGTATCGTCATCGACCTGCGGTTTACCGTCGGTGACGATGGTTCTGCCGTCGGTAGTTTTCACCGCCTGGTTGGATGAACAACCGGCAACGGTAAAGAGGGCTGCTGCAGCAAAAATTGAGGTAGCCAGAAGTTTATTTCGCATGGTGTTCTCCCTGCTTTTCAGTTGAATTTAATTATCGACCTAACCATTTTAGGCTAACTGACTGACGGGAGATGGAAAACCAGAACACTCTGAAGAAGTACGGAGAGGCTTGTTGCCGGGTGGCGGCTGCGCCTTACCCGGCCTACAGGTGGAAATGTGGTTTTTGTAGGGCGGGTAAGCGCAGCGCCACCCGCCGGATACACGCGGTGCGGCTTACTTGTTAATTTGCGCGTGCATTTCCTGCACCGAAATCACCTTCTCGGTGGCATCCGCGTTCAACGCCATCGCTGTCGCGAAACCGCCGTTCAGGGTGGTGTCGTAATGCACTTTGTACTGCAGCGCGCTGCGGCGAATCAGCTTGGAGTCTTCAATCGCCTGACGACCTGCGGTGGTGTTGATGATGTAGGTGTACTCGCCATTCTTGATACGGTCCTGAATGTGCGGACGACCTTCATGCACCTTGTTGACCAGACGCGGGTTGATACCGGCTTCACCCAGCACGATAGCCGTGCCGTGGGTCGCATCCAGCTCAAAGCCCTGTTTCAGCAGTTTCGCCGCCAGGTCTACCACACGCTCTTTGTCGCCTTCGCGCACGGAGAGCAGCGCACGGCCCTGCTTTCTCATGGTCGAGCTGCTGCCGAGCTGTGCCTTGGCGAAAGCTTCCGCGAAGGTACGGCCCACGCCCATGACTTCACCGGTGGAGCGCATCTCTGGCCCTAACAGCGGGTCAACGCCCGGGAATTTGTTGAATGGCAGGACCACCTCTTTCACCGAGTAGTACGGTGGGATGATCTCTTTGGTCACGCCCTGCTGAGTCAGCGTCTGGCCCGCCATCACGCGCGCCGCCACTTTCGCCAGCGGAATCCCGGTCGCTTTGGAGACGAACGGCACGGTACGCGCCGCACGCGGATTCACTTCAATCAGGTAGACTTCGTTATCTTTCACCGCAAACTGGACGTTCATCAGGCCGCGAACCTGCAGCTCGAAGGCCAGTTTCTGCACCTGCTGGCGCATCACATCCTGAATTTCCTGGCTCAGGGTGTAGGCTGGCAGAGAACACGCGGAGTCACCGGAGTGCACGCCCGCCTGCTCGATGTGCTCCATGATGCCGCCAATCAGCACCATTTCGCCGTCGCAGATGGCATCCACGTCCACTTCTACCGCGTCGTCGAGGAAGCGGTCGAGCAGCACCGGCGCATCGTTAGAGACGCTCACCGCGGTCTGGAAGTAGCGGCGCAGGTCAGCTTCGTCGTAGACGATTTCCATCGCGCGGCCGCCCAGTACGTAGGACGGGCGCACCACCAGCGGGTAGCCAATCTCTTTCGCCTTCTCAACCGCCATTTCAATCGCGGTCACAGTGGCGTTCGCCGGTTGTTTCAGCTTCAGACGGTCAACCGCCTGCTGGAAACGCTCGCGGTCTTCCGCGCGGTCAATCGCATCCGGGCTGGTGCCGATAACCGGCACACCTGCTGCTTCCAGCGCGCGCGCCAGTTTCAGCGGGGTCTGGCCGCCGTACTGCACGATAACGCCTTTTGGCTTCTCGATGCGCACGATTTCCAGCACGTCTTCCAGGGTTACCGGCTCGAAGTAGAGGCGGTCAGAGGTGTCGTAGTCGGTCGATACGGTTTCCGGGTTACAGTTGACCATGATGGTCTCGTAACCGTCTTCGCGCAGCGCCAGAGAGGCGTGTACGCAGCAGTAGTCAAACTCGATGCCCTGGCCGATACGGTTTGGACCGCCGCCGAGAACCATAATTTTGTCGCGGTCGGTGGACGGGTTCGCTTCGCACTCGTCTTCGTACGTGGAGTACATGTAGGCGGTGTCGGTGGCGAACTCAGCCGCGCAGGTGTCCACGCGTTTGTAGACCGGGTGCAGATTGTACTGGTCGCGCAGCTTGCGGATTTCAGATTCACGTACACCCGCCAGTTTCGCCAGACGCGCATCGGCGAAGCCTTTGCGTTTCAGCATACGCAGGAAGTCAGCGTCGAGACCGGTGATGCCCATCTCTGCCACTTTCTCTTCGAGGCGCACCAGCTCTTCGATTTGCACCAGGAACCAGCGGTCGATGTTGGTCAGGTTGAAGACGCCGTCGACAGACAGGCCCGCGCGGAAGGCATCGGCGATGTACCAGATACGCTCAGCGCCCGCGTCTTTCAGCTCGCGGCGGATTTTGGTCAGCGCTTCCGGGTCATCCAGGCTCACTTTCGGGTCGAAGCCCATCGCGCCCACTTCGAGGCCGCGCAGGGCTTTCTGCAGGGATTCCTGCTGAGTGCGGCCAATCGCCATCACTTCGCCGACGGATTTCATCTGGGTGGTCAGACGGTCGTTCGCGCCCGCGAATTTCTCGAAGTTGAAGCGAGGAATCTTAGTCACAACGTAGTCGATAGACGGTTCAAACGACGCCGGAGTACGACCGCCGGTGATGTCGTTCATCAGCTCGTCGAGGGTGTAACCCACCGCCAGTTTCGCCGCCACTTTCGCAATCGGGAAACCGGTCGCTTTGGAGGCCAGCGCCGAGGAGCGGGAGACGCGCGGGTTCATTTCGATAACAATCAGGCGACCGTTTTTCGGGTTCACGGAGAACTGCACGTTGGACCCGCCGGTTTCGACGCCGATTTCACGCAGTACCGCCATCGAGGCGTTACGCATGATTTGATACTCTTTGTCGGTCAGAGTCTGAGCCGGTGCCACGGTGATGGAGTCGCCAGTGTGGATACCCATCGCATCGAAGTTTTCGATAGAGCAGACGATGATGCAGTTGTCGTTTTTATCACGCACCACTTCCATCTCGTACTCTTTCCAGCCAATCAGCGACTCGTCAATCAGCAGCTCTTTGGTTGGGGAAAGATCCAGACCGCGTTCGCAAATCTCTTCGAACTCTTCGCGGTTGTAGGCGATACCGCCGCCGGTGCCGCCCATGGTGAAGGAAGGACGGATGATGCACGGATAGCCGACGTCAGCGGCAACCGCCAGCGCTTCTTCCATGGTGTGTGCGATGCCGGAGCGCGCGGTGTCGAGGCCGATTTTCTTCATCGCCACGTCGAAACGGCGGCGGTCTTCGGCTTTATCAATCGCGTCGGCGGTGGCACCAATCATGGTCACGCCGAACTCGGCCAGTACGCCCTGACGTTCCAGCTCCAGCGCACAGTTCAGCGCGGTCTGGCCGCCCATGGTTGGCAGCACGGCGTCCGGACGTTCTTTTTCGATAATTTTGCGTACCACTTCCCAGTGAATCGGCTCGATGTAGGTCGCATCGGCCATTTCCGGGTCGGTCATGATGGTGGCCGGGTTAGAGTTCACCAGAATAACGCGGTAACCCTCTTCGCGCAGGGCTTTACACGCCTGTGCGCCGGAGTAGTCGAATTCGCAGGCCTGGCCGATAACGATCGGACCAGCGCCAAGGATCAGGATGCTTTTTATATCTGTACGTTTTGGCATGTTGTTCTCGGCTCCTGATTATTTAGCGGTCTGACGGTATTGCTCGATAAGTTCGATGAAGTGATCGAACAGCGGCGCGGCATCGTGCGGGCCTGGGCTGGCTTCAGGGTGACCCTGGAAGCTGAACGCCGGTTTGTCGGTGCGATGGATACCCTGCAGGGTATGGTCGAACAGCGACTTGTGGGTAACGCGCAGGTTGGCAGGCATTGACGCCTCGTCCACCGCAAAACCGTGGTTCTGCGCGGTAATCATCACCGTGTTGTTGTCGATATCTTTCACCGGGTGGTTACCACCGTGGTGGCCGAACTTCATCTTAACGGTCTTCGCACCGCTCGCCAGCGCCAGCAGCTGATGGCCGAGGCAGATGCCAAATACCGGAATATCGGTTTCGAGGAAGCTTTTAATCGCTTCAATCGCGTAATCGCACGGCGCCGGGTCACCAGGGCCGTTGGAGAGGAAGATCCCGTCCGGGTTCATCTTCAGTACTTCGTCCGCAGGCGTTTTCGCCGGAACCACCGTCAGGCGGCAGCCGCGGTCCACCAGCATGCGCAGGATATTGCGCTTCGCGCCGTAGTCGTAGGCGACCACGTGGAACGGCAGCTCTTCTTCTTTCTTCGCTTCTGGCAGTTCGCCCGCCAGCGTCCAGCTCCCCTGCGTCCAGCTATAAGCTTCCGCGGTGGTCACTTCTTTCGCCAGATCCATCCCGTTCAGGCCAGGGAAGGCTTTCGCTTTTTCCTGCGCCAGGGCCGCATCCAGGTTATCGCCCGCGATGATGCAGCCGTTCTGTGCGCCCTTCTCGCGCAGCAGACGGGTCAGCTTACGGGTATCGATATCGGCAATCGCCACGATGTTGTGACGCTTCAGGTAAGAAGAGAGGTCTTCGGTGTTGCGGTAGTTGCTGGCAATCAGCGGCAGGTCGCGAATAATCAGACCTTGTGCGTGGACCTGGGAAGATTCGGCATCGGCTTCGTTGGTGCCGACATTACCAATATGAGGATAAGTAAGGGTGACGATTTGGCGGGAATAGGAAGGATCAGTGAGGATTTCTTGATAACCGGTCATTGAAGTATTGAAAACGACTTCCCCAACCGCCGAACCTGTTGCCCCTATGGCCCGACCGATAAACTGGGTTCCGTCTTCCAGAACCAATAGCGCTGACTTAATCAAAACACCCTCCAGAGAATATTCACTCACTTTATCTGCATATTAATTCACAACGACGTCATGAATCAATGCAAATTTGCTGCCAGTGGATTTTCGGCAAACGGCGGCATTCTGGGGATTTGGAGGGGTAAAGTCAACTCAAAATGGCTTTTTTGTTTATTATTTTACGCACCTTTGACGATTAACGGAGTTTAAGCCATAAAAAGATCAACAAAATCACGTTAGAAAACGTTTGTACGCTGAGTTTAGTGGGATCTGAGTGTGAGGGGCAATAAAAACCAGACCAGATGGTCAAAATTTACAGTACGATAACACAAAATTGAGAGAAGATGATATTTTTAACGCCTTTAGCTAAAGAAACTACGCCAAAATGGCAAAATAAAAGGGCAATAATATATTGCCCTGTGCAATCAATCAATTAAGACTGCAATAACCACATCACGATGGGTAATAACACTTATAAATCGTTAAGATTAAGCACATCTCGCATATCAAAAAGACCGTTATCTAACGCTTTAAGCCACAACGCGGAGCGCACTGCGCCGTTGGCAAAGGTCATACGGCTGGATGCTTTGTGGGTAATTTCCACGCGCTCGCCGATATCGGCGAAGATCGCCGTATGTTCACCGACGATGTCGCCCGCACGCACTGTCGCAAACCCAATAGTGCCCGGAACACGCTCGCCGGTATGCCCTTCGCGAGAGTAGACCGCGCAGTCCTTTAAATCCTTATCAAGTGCATAAGCAATCGCTTCGCCCATCGCCAGCGCCGTACCGGACGGGGCATCCACTTTATGTCGGTGGTGCGCTTCGATAATCTCGATGTCCGTGTACTCGCCCATCACTTTGGCCGCTTTCTCCAGCAGCTTGAGCATCACGTTGACGCCGACGCTAAAGTTAGCCGCGAAGACAATGGCGATCTCCTGGGAAGCGTCTTTGATGGCCTGTTTGCCCGCGTCGTCAAAACCGGTGGTGCCGATGACCATGCCTTTCCCGTGCTGACGGCAAAACGCAAGATGGTGTAGCGTCCCTTCCGGACGGGTGAAATCGATGAAAACGTCAAAATCGTCTTTCACCGCCTCCAGGCTGCTCTGCACGGTCACGCCCGTCTTGCCTACGCCCGCCAGTTCGCCCGCGTCGGTTCCCAGAAGCGAAGAGCCGTCGCGCTCCAGCGCCGCGCCAAGCGCAACGCCGTCTAACTGCAGCGCTGCCTGAATTAACTGACGGCCCATACGGCCACCCGCGCCCGCTATCGCGACACGTACCTGTGCATCATGCATAGTTATTCTCTTACGTTAAAAGTATGTAAATCGTTTTCAGATTAACCAGCCTTCGGCAATGCTGCTATCTGAAAACGCCGATAATTAGAATTTTATGATAAACAGGGAGCAGTATCAGTAAAAGACATGAGGATCAGCGAAAACCGCATGATTCCCGCACCACCAGCGCCGGTGGCAGGATGATCCGTTTTGCCGGTTCGTCGTTGCCCTGAATCCGGCTGAACAGCAGCTCCCCGGCTTTACGCCCGATCTCTTTCGCCGCGACCGATACCGTGGTCAGCGCGGGCTGAACCAGCGCCGCTTCGGTGATGTCATCGAAGCCGACCAGCGCAAAATCCCGCCCCGGTTCGCGGCCCAGTTTGCGTAAACTCTGCATAACGCCGAGCGCCACAATATCCTGATAGCAAATGGCCGCCGTGATCTGCGGATTGTCCCGCAGCAGGGTTTCCGCCACGCGTGCCCCGTCGCTCTGGCTGGCCTGCGAGGTGATGATCCAGTCGGGATTTGGCGCGACGCCATACTCCAGCAGCTGGCTGGTAAAGCCGCCGATACGCTGCGCCCGCGAGCCGGAATTCTGGCTGCCACCGATAAACGCAATCTGGCGATGCCCCATCCGCAGCAGATGTTCGGTCGCCATTTGTGTGCCGAGGAAGTTATCCGTCCCGACAAAATCGAAATCAGGATCGTTGAGCGGGCGCACCACCATAATCGCCGGAATGTTGCGCCGCTTCAGGCCGTCGAAAAAGGCCTGCGGCGTTTCCCGGGCCGCGCACAGCACCATTCCACCGACGTTATTGCGCATCAGAGAATCGACAAATTTCTGCTGCCGCTGGGACGACTCTTCGCTGTTCGCCAGGAACAGCATCAGATCGTGACGCTCCATTTCGTGGCTTAATCCCGCCGTCATCTCCCCGTAAAAAGGGTTGGTGATATCGTGCAGCAGCAGTCCGACCTGATTGCTGCTGCGATTGCGCAGGTTGGCCGCCGTCTGGTTATAGACGTAGCCCGATTCATCCAGCGCTTTCAGCACCCGCTCGCGGGTCGCCTGTGAAATGCGCCCTTTGTTGCACAACACCATCGAGACCGTCGCCGTTGAGACTCCGGCCCGCTTCGCGACATCGGCCAGCGTGATTCCTGTCATAGTGACTCCTTTAAGACTTCATTCCAGATTAATCGAATAACCTATTTTTTGCACTTTTCCCTGTGAGCCTCTTCACATTCCGCCCGCTTTTTCCCCTTTCATTGCCTGGAATGGCGGGTTAATCGCGTTAACCACCCTTCTCAAACGCGGTTAATCGAATAACCTTAAGCAACGATTACGGAGGATAAAATGAGCTACTACGAAAAATATCCCACGCTCAAGATTGAAGGCTACGACGACAGCGCCTGGCAGGGCTGGGAAGCGATAACGGCCCGGCTTCGCGCCAGAACAGGCCAGCGAACCGTTCTGGTGATTGACTGCTATCCGGGCGTTCGCCTGGCCGAACTGGAAGAAAATCTGCTGTGCGCGCTGAACCCGGCCCTGGTGATTAACGCCGAACAGGCGCGGCTCGATGAGTCGGCCCTGCATCAGCTTCTGGCGCGCAACCTCACGGATGACCGCGTCTTTGGGGTGCTCTCCTGCCATCAGCTCAGCGAGTTTATCGATCCGCAAAAGCTGGCTGCGCTGAAAGAACAGGTCAGCAACGCCCCTGACGGGCTGATCGTGATTTACGGCCCCGGTGCGGCGCTGGTGCATCCGGGTGATGTGCTGGTGTATGCGGATCTGCCGCGCTGGGAGATCCAGCAGCGGATGCGCAGCGGCGAGCTGGATAACTGGGGCGCAGAGAATCAGAGCGAAGACATGCTCAGGCGCTACAAGCGGGCGTTCTTTGTCGAGTGGCGCGTGTTCGACCGCCATAAAACCCCGCTTCTCAAACGCGCCGATTTCCTGCTGGATACCACCCGTGCCGACAGCCCGGCGATGGTCACCGGCGACGCGCTGCGTGCCGGACTCAAGCAAACCACGCAGCAGCCGTTTCGCGTCGTCCCCTTCTTCGACCCCGGCGTATGGGGCGGCCAGTGGATGAAGCAAAAATTCGATCTCGATCCCTCCGCGCCCAATTACGCATGGTGTTTTGACTGTGTGCCCGAGGAGAACAGCCTGTTACTGCGTTTTGGCGCGGTGCGGATCGAGATCCCCTCTCAGGACCTGGTGTTGCTCGAGCCTCGCGCGCTGTTGGGTGAAAAAGTCCACGCGCGCTTTGGCGCCGAGTTCCCGATTCGCTTCGATTTTCTCGATACCATCGGCGGGCAGAACCTCAGTTTCCAGGTGCATCCGCTGACCGAGTACATCCAGCAGCAGTTTGGCATGCACTATACCCAGGATGAGAGCTACTACATTCTGGAAGCGGAGCCGGGCGCGATGGTCTATCTCGGGACCAAAACCGGCACTGAGCCGCAGGCGATGCTCGATAACCTCCGAAGCGCCGGTCGCGGTGAGCAGCCGTTTGATGATGCGCGCTTTGTGAATCAGATCCCGGCGAAGAAGCACGATCATTTCCTGATCCCCGCAGGAACCGTTCACTGTTCCGGTACCGGGACGATGGTGCTGGAGATCAGCGCCACGCCGTATATCTTCACCTTCAAGCTGTGGGACTGGGGCCGCCTGGGCATGGACGGTCTGCCGCGCCCGGTGCATCTCGATCACGGCGAGAAGGTCATCGACTGGCAGCGCGATACCCAGTGGGTGCATCAGCATCTGGTGAATCAGGTGGAGCCGATTGCCGAGGGCGAAGGCTGGCGGGAGGAGCGCACCGGTCTGCACGAGCGCGAATTTATCGAAACGCGTCGCCACTGGTTTAGCGCCCCGGTCGTGCATCACACCCACGGCGGCGTCAACGTGCTCAATCTGGTGGAAGGCGATCGAGCCATCGTCGACAGCCCGAGCGGCGCCTTTGCTCCTTTCACCGTGCGTTACGCCGAGACCTTTATCATCCCGGCAGATGTCGGCGAATACCGCATCTCACCGTCCGGTGAAACTTCCGGTAAACCGCTCGCCACCATCAAAGCCTGGGTAAGGGGGTAATCATGATCCGGTTTATTGTCGCCACCCACGGGCCGCTGGCCAGCGCGCTGCTGCAAAGCGGGCAGATGGTATATGGCGAGCTTCCTCATGTTCAGGCAGTGTGCCTGACGGAACAGGCGGGCATCGAAGGGTTTCGCCGCGAGTTTACCGCGACGCTGGAAGCGGCCAGCGCACAGGCCGACGGGGTGCTGGTACTGTGCGATATGCAGAGCGGCACGCCGTGGAACGTGGCCTGCGAGGCCGCCTTTAATCCCCACACCCAGCCGCCGGTCGCCGTGGTGGCCGGAGTGAATTTCCCGATGCTGCTGCAGACCGACGACGTGGCGCACCTGCCCGACGTGAATATCGCGGCGGCCCGACTGATTGAACTGACCCATCCTACGTTGATTCAGGCAAAACCTGTCGTCTCAGCGCAGTCAGATGACTTTTAAGGAGCATGCTATGAGTATTTCATTTGTACGCATTGATGACCGGGTGATCCACGGGCAGCTCATCACGCGCTGGGCCAAAGAGCTGCCCTGTGACGGTATCGTCGCCATTGACGACGCCGTCGCGGCCGATCCGCTGCTCTCCTCAGTGATGAAAGGGGCGGTCTCCGACACCAAAGTGTGGCTGTTCGATACCGCCACCGCCATCGAAAAACTGCCGAAGGTGATTGCCAGCGAGAAACGCTATTTCGTGATTGGCAAATCGCCCGTCACCCTGCAGCGTCTCGAGCAGGCGGGTATTAGCCTGAAAAACAGCAACGGCAAAATCAACGTCGGGCCCATGAGCGCCCGCGCCAATACCACCACCATCGGCCCGAATCAGTCGGTCACCACCGACGAAGCTGCCGCGTTTGAGTGGCTGACGGCGCAGGGGCATAACGTTGAGTTTCGCCTCGTGCCGGATGCCAGCTTTTACACCTGGCAGGACGCCCGCCAGAAGCTGAAATGAGGAGCGCAGAATGATTATCGAAGCGTCATTAATAGGGCTGCTGTGCTATCTCGGCGCACTCAGCAGCCCGTGGCTGCTGGGCCTGACCGGCGGCTGGTATTTGATTTCCCGTCCGCTGGTTTCCGGCATGCTGGTCGGTCTGATTCTGGGGGATGTGAAAACCGGGATCATGATCGGCGTGGCGGTGCAGGCGGTTTATATTGCGATGGTCACGCCGGGCGGCTCGATGCCTGCGGATCTGAACTTCGTCGCCTACCCTGCCATTGCGCTGGGCATTCTCTCCGGAAAAGGGCCGGAGGTGGCCGTCGCGCTGGCGGCGACCATCGGCATCGCCGGAACCATTCTGTTCAACGCGATGATGGTGCTGAACTCGTACTGGAACCACCGCGCCGATGTGGCGCTGGAGAAAGGCGATGAGCGCGGGATCTACTTCAACAGCGCCATCGGGCCACAGGCGATGAACTTTGTCCTGCGCTTTGTGCCGACCTTTATCGCGGTCTATTTCGGCGCGCAGTACATCAGCGGGTTTATGGACAGCCTGCCGAAAATCGTGCTCTCCACCATGAACGTGCTGGGCGGGATTTTGCCTGCGGTGGGGATCGCCATTCTGCTGAAACAGATCATTAAAAATTACACCATGTTGATCTACTTCCTCGTCGGCTTTATCTGCATCGTTTTCCTGAAGCTGAACATGGTGGCGCTGGTGATCGTCGGCAGCCTACTGGCGCTGATCCACTACAACTACAAACCGGAAGCCCCGCAGGCGGTGGCTGCACGCCGGGTTGACGACGATGAGGATGAATTCTGATGGAAGAGCGTAAATTAACCCGCAAAGATCTGCGCCGCTGCTGGCGCGCGTGGATGATGCATAACCTGTCGTCGATGAGTTTTGAGCGTCTGGAATCGTTCGGCTTCTGTCTGAGCATGCTCCCGGTGGCGAAAAAACTCTATCCGGATGCCACTCAGCGCAAGGAGATGCTGCGTCGCCATGCGTCGTTCTACAACACCGAGCCGCAAATCGGCGCGATCGTCAACGGAATGGCGCTGGGCCTGGAAGAGAAAAAAGCCAACGGCGAACCGATCGACGGCGAGACCATTAACACCCTCAAAGTCGGGCTGATGGGGCCGATCGCCGGGATCGGCGATTCGATGATCCCCGGCATGCTGATCCCAATCCTGCTCAGCATCGGGATGGCGCTGGCGGCGGGCGGCAATATTCTCGGCCCGCTGTTTTACACCGTCGCGTGGCTGGCGATCATCATTCCGGGCTCCTGGTATCTGTTCCTCAAGGGCTATCAGATGGGCTCGGGGTCGGTGGAGATGCTGGTCAGCAGCAAATCGACTCGCCTGCGTGAAGCCCTGTCGCTGCTGGGCGTGTTCGTCATGGGCGGCGTGGCGGCGAGCTACGTGAAGCTCGGCACCGGGCTGGAGTTCATCACCAAAGACGGCGTGAACATCCATGTGCAGCAGATGCTCGACGGGATTTTCCCGCAGCTGTTGCCGCTGATTGTGGTGCTTGGGACCTGGTATCTGATGGCGAAACGCGGCGTGTCGCCGGTGAAAGCGATGGTGTTGCTGCTGGTTCTGGCGGCCGCGGGCGTGGCGAGTGGGTTGTTTGCGTGAAGACAGGAGCCGTGGAGCGGGTTTTGTAGGCCGGGTAAGGCGTAGCCGCCACCCGGCAAAAGGTCAGGTTCGTGCGGTTTAATGCCCGGTGGCGCTTCGCTTACCGGGCCTACGTTTACACTGTTTATGGATGGAAATTCTGCCACAGCTCCGCGGCTCGATCCGGGCGGGAGATAAACTGGAAGCGCGCCGGATCATCAATAAACTGCTGATAAATCGGCGCGTCGGTAATACCAAACTCGCTGTAACGACGCGGCGTGATGGTCTGCAGCCGCCCCGGCTGATAGTGAGGGTTGTGCTGCCAGATAACGTGATTCCCTTGCACCAGCGGATACCAGGCCAGCCCCTTGCGCGCGCGAACCGCGTCGTATTCAAACCCGTACTCCCGGTCGCACCACGCGCCGAACGTCAGCGGTACATCGGGCGAAGCGGAGATGGTGGCGTGCCCCCATCCCGGTGGGACCAGCACTTTATCGCCTGGCCCGGCGAGCACCGCGAAACAGCGCCCCGGATCGTCCTCGACCCTTTCCTGCATGTAGATAATCGCTTTGCCCTGCCAGATCTCGTACAGCTCCGGCGGCGACCAGCCGCTGTGCTGGCTGATACGATGCACATGCCCCTGGCTGCGCACCGGTTCATCGCCCAGCGTCCCGGCGGCATAGGTCACAACACCGAACAGCAGCATCCGTTTTTCCAGCTCCTGGCGATTCGCCATCCGCGCGACGTCCATCGCGATGGCATAGACCTGCTCCGGCCCGGTGCAGTCAGGGTTGCGCAGCGACGGACGAATTTGATCCAGCGTGCGGATCTCCGGCATCGGCCCTGTGACGTCGTCGCCGTAGCTGAAACCGAGCGGCTGATGAGTGATAGTCATATCCAGCCCGAACTTATCCATTTCCAACCTCCCAGCCATCGGCTGAGGCAAAAACGCGAAGCGCGAAACCGCCTGCCAGCGCGGCGTAATCGTGCCCGGCCACCGTCGGCCAGACGGCTAATGATGAGAGCGTTTCTGTTCCGGTGTTGATTAAGCGGTGCGCGGTGAAGGGAGGAATAATGTGGACCGAGCCTGGCGCGACGCGTTCCAGCCGCGCTTCACCCTGCTCCGTCTGCAGTAGCAGCAAACCTTCCCCACTCAGCCCGAAATAGACTTCGCCCTGCTCCCGCTGTTTATGAAAATGGCCGCGCGTCATATAAAACTCGTCGCCAATTTTCCCGGCATTGAGATGGGTTACGCCGACATACAGCGCCCCCGCTTGCGCCGGGGAGTCGAGCATTTCCACGCTATACACGATATCGTTTGGATCGCGCTGCTGCCAGGCGAGCGTATCGCTGAACACACCCGTCAGATCGCCCACGCGCGTGGCTTTGCGGATAAGAGGACCATTGGCGAACGCGCCGCTGGCCCATGCCACCTGGGGTGGCAGGATAATATCAGGATTCATGTTTCTCTCCGGCCCAAGGAGAACGGCACGATCAGCCTATCAGATTAAACGATTAACCTGAGACCAGGAGGGAGGAACTGTCGGGTTAATCACAGGTAATCAGACAAAAAAATGCCGGTCGCTTACGGGACCGGCATGTTTAAAACCGAGGGGATTATTCGACTTCTTTCGCGTCGATGCGCAGCTCTTTCGGCACTTCGAAGACGATATTCTCTTCGCGGCCTTCCAGCGGCACCGCTTCGCCACCGCCCAGTTCCTGCAAACGCTTAATCACGTTCTGCACCAGAATATCCGGCGCAGAGGCGCCGGCGGTCACGCCGACACAGGTCGCGTCTTTCACCCAGGCTTCCTGGATATCGGTAGCGTCGTCGATCAGAAACGCCGCTTTCCCCATGCGCTGCGCCAGTTCGGCCAGACGGTTAGAGTTGGAGGAGTTTTTGGAACCGACCACCAGCACCACATCCGCCTGCTCGGCCAGGGCGCGCACCGCTTCCTGACGGTTAGTAGTGGCGTAGCAGATGTCGTCTTTGCGCGGCCCGACAATTTTCGGGAAGCGGCTGCGCAGAGCGTCGATAACATCAGAGGTGTCATCCACCGAGAGCGTGGTCTGGGTCATGAACGACAGACGGGCTTCGTTTTTGACGTTAAGCGTCAGCACGTCGTCCGGCGATTCGACCAGATACATGCCCCCTTCCGGGTTGCTGTACTGGCCCATGGTCCCTTCGACTTCCGGGTGACCGGCGTGACCAATCAGAATCGACTCTTCGCCACGGCGGCTGGCGCGGGCGACTTCCATATGGACTTTGGTCACTAATGGACAGGTGGCGTCGAAGACCGTCAGGTCACGGCTTTTCGCTTCGTTACGCACCGCCTGAGAGACGCCGTGCGCCGAGAAGATCAGGATCGCGCCGTCGGGCACTTCGCTGATCTGCTCGATAAAGATTGCGCCGCGCTCGCGCAGGCTGTCGACCACATAGCGGTTGTGAACCACTTCATGACGGACATAAATCGGCGCGCCGTAAATCTCCAGCGCGTTTTCAACAATGCTGATAGCGCGGTCTACTCCGGCACAGAAACCGCGCGGGTTAGCCAACAGGATCTGCATTCACTTCCTCCAGTGCCGGGTCGATCTCCAGCACTTCAACATCAAAATGGACGGTACGCCCGGCCAGCGGATGGTTGAAATCGACGGTGATGGAATCGCCATTGATTTCACGGATCACGCCAGGCATTTCGCTGCCATCCATTGCGGTAAAGAGCATAATCGCGCCGATTTCCGGCTCGCCCGCGTCCATGAATTCACGGCGCGAGAAATACTGGATCAGATCCGGGGTCGGCACGCCAAACGCCGCATCAGGCTCCAGGGAGAAGGCTTTTTTCTCGCCCTCTTTCAGCCCGAGCAGCTGCTGCTCCAGACCTTCCGAAAGAGAGGTATCACCCAGGCGGAACAGCGCAGGCTTGCCGTTATTGCGGGTCGATTCTGCGGTAGAACCGTCGTCCAGTTTCAGGGTGAAATGGACCAGCACCGCGCTATTGCTCTGTATGGATTTTGACATGCCAGTTGCTCGCTTGTTTTGCCCCATCGGTTTGCCCGGTGGCGCGCAGCGATCCGGGCCTACGGGAGGCGACAAATTCTGTAGGCCGGGTAAGCGAAGCGCCACCCGGCATAAACATTTACGCCTGCTCTTTCGCTGCCGGTTTTGGCAAGAAGCCTTCCAGCACAATCAACGCCGCACCGATGCAAATCGCGCTATCGGCCAGGTTGAAAGTGGCGAAGTGCCAGTCACCGACGTAGAAGTCGATCATATCGACGACAAAGCCGTGCCACAGACGGTCAAACAGGTTGCCCAGCGCGCCGCCAATGATCAGCGCGTAGGCAATGTTGTTCAGCTTCTGCGTCGCTTTCGAGCGATACATCAGCACCGCGAGGATCACGCTGATACCGATAGCGATACCCGCGAAGAACCAGCGCTGCCAGCCGCCGCTGTCGGCGAGGAAGCTAAACGCCGCGCCGTAGTTGCGCGCATAATGCAGATTAAGTGACGGGAACAGCGGGACCGTATCCCCCAGAGCAAAATTCTGGAGGATCAGGAACTTGCTGCCCAGATCAATAATCAGTACGACGACGACCAGCCACAGCCAGCGCAGTCCACTTTTACAGATTGATTGACTCATCAGGCAAACTTACGTTTTTCGCCATCACCGGCGATGTTGCTGACACAGCGTCCACAGATATCTGCGTGTTCCGCCACCTGGCCGACGTCGGTGGTGTAATGCCAGCAGCGCGGGCACTTCTCACCTTCGGCTTTCACCAGCGCCACTTTCAGCCCTTTGAGCAGTTCGCTCTGCTGGGCATCGGCACTCGCCTGTGCATAATCGGCAACAGCAGCACCGGAGGTCAACAGGACAAATCGCAATTCGTCGCCGAGCGCCGTCAGTTTCGCCGCCAGCTCAGGTTCAGCGTACAGGGTCACTGCCGCTTCCAGAGAGCCACCGACTTTCTTGTCAGCACGCGCCTGCTCGATCACCTTGTTCACTTCGCCGCGCACTTTGAGCAGCTCGTCCCAGAAGTCATCGTTCATCGCTTCGGTGTCCGCCAGACCAAACAGGCCTTCGTACCACTCACCGGTGAAGACGTATTTCTCGCGCTCACCCGGCAGGTAGGCCCAGATTTCATCTGCGGTGAAGGACATGATCGGCGCCATCCAACGCACCAGCGCTTCTGCAATGTGGAACAGCGCAGTCTGGCAGCTACGACGCGCCACGCTGTCCGCTTTCGCGGTGTACTGGCGGTCTTTGATGATGTCGAGGTAGAACGAGCCCATCTCGATGGAGCAGAAGCGCATCAGGCGCTGCACCACTTCGTGGAAATCGTAAGACTCATAGGCCTTCAGGATATCTTCCTGCGCCGCTTGCGCGCAGCCCACGGCCCAGCGATCCAGTACCACCATCTCTTCCGGTTTCACCATGTCTTTAACCGGATCGAAACCGTTCAGGTTAGCGAGCAGGAAGCGCGCGGTGTTACGGATACGACGATAGCTGTCGGCAGCGCGTTTGAGGATCTCATCGGAAACCGCCATTTCGCCGGTGTAGTCCGTTGAGGCCACCCACAGACGCAGAATGTCGGCGCCCAGTTTGTTCATCACATCCTGCGGAGAAACGGTGTTACCGATGGATTTGGACATCTTGCGTCCCTGACCATCCACGGTAAAGCCGTGGGTCAGCACCTGACGGTATGGCGCTTTGCCTTTCATCGCGGTGGAGATCATCAGAGATGACATGAACCAGCCGCGGTGTTGGTCAGAGCCTTCCAGATACATATCGGCCGCGTGACCGTAGAACTCAGGGCGCACGTCCACCACGGAAGAGTGGGTAGAGCCGGAGTCGAACCATACGTCGAGGGTGTCTGGCACTTTCTCGTAATTGGCCGCGTCGTCGCCCAGGATCTCTTTAGAGTCCAGATCCCACCACGCCTGGATGCCATCCACTTCAACGCGTTTGGCAACTTCTTCCATCAGCTCCAGCGAGCGAGGGTGCAGTTCCTGCGTCTCTTTATGGACGAACAGGGACATTGGCACGCCCCAGGTACGCTGACGGGAGATACACCAGTCAGGACGGTTCGCGACCATGGATTCGATACGCGCCTGGCCCCAGTCCGGGATCCACTGCACGCCTTTGATCTCTTTCAGCGACTGCTCGCGCAGGCCTTTCTGATCCATGCTGATGAACCACTGCGGGGTCGCACGGAAGATGATCGGCGACTTGTGACGCCAGCAGCATGGATAGCTGTGCTGCATCTTCTCGACGTGCAGCAGCGCGCCGCTGGCGCGCAGCATGTCGACGATGATGTCGTTAGCTTTGAAGACGTTGATACCGTCCAGCGCCGGGTAAGTGCCAGGCAGGTAAGCCCCGTCCGGACCGACCGGGTTAGCGATTTCCAGACCGTATTTCAGGCTGATGTTGTAGTCGTCCGGGCCGTGGCCACCGGCGGTATGTACCGCACCGGTACCCGCTTCCAGAGTGACGTGATCGCCCAGAATCGCCGGAACGTCGAAGTCGAGGAACGGATGTTTGAAGCGCATCAGTTCCAGCTCAGCGCCGTTGACGGTGCCGAGAATAGTGTATTCGCTGATGTGCGCGCGTTTCAGAACGCTCTCCACCAGATCTTTTGCCAGGATCACCGCCTGACCTTCAACCTGCACCAGCGCGTAATCGAAATCAGCGGACAGGGAGATCGCACGGTTCGCTGGCAGGGTCCACGGGGTGGTGGTCCAGATCACCAGAGAAATTGGGCCGTTGACGGAGGTCACGCCGAATTTGGCTTTCACCGCATCCTGGTCGACCGCGTGGAAAGCCACGTCGATGGACGGAGAGGTTTTGTCGTAATACTCCACTTCCGCTTCTGCCAGCGCAGAACGGCAGTCAACGCACCAGTGCACCGGCTTCGCGCCTTTATGCAGGTGGCCGTTGCCGATGATTTTGCCCAGCGCGCGGATAATGTTGGCTTCAGTTTTGAAGTCCATAGTCAGATAAGGACGAGACCAGTCGCCCAGCACGCCCAGACGGATAAAGTCTTTGCGCTGACCGTCAACCTGCGCGGCGGCGTATTCGCGGCATTTCGCGCGGAACTCGGCGGCGGTGAATTTCTCACCCGGCTTGCCGTATTCCTGCTCCACTTTCAGCTCGATTGGCAGACCGTGGCAGTCCCAGCCCGGAACGTAAGGCGAGTCAAAACCGGTGAGTCCTTTGGACTTCACGATAATGTCTTTCAGAATCTTGTTTACAGAGTGACCAATATGAATGCTGCCATTCGCATATGGAGGGCCATCATGCAGAATGAAGGTTTTTTTGCCTTTCTTGGCTGCACGGATGATGCCGTACAGGTCATCATCGGTCCAACGCGCCAGCATTCCCGGTTCGCGCTTGGCGAGATCGCCGCGCATCGGGAACCCTGTTTCCGGCAAATTCAGGGTTGATTTATAGTCACTCATCAGATTCTCGGTTCCGTATTTAAAACTCGTTCAGGCATTAAGCCGGGTTCGATAGCCCAAAAAATTCGCGGGCCGTTAACTCATCACGCGCAATTTGTGCTTTCAGCTCATCGAGCGAAGCAAATCGCTGCTCATTGCGTATTTTTTTACGCAGGATTACATCTATATGGCGACCGTAGAGGTCCATTACAACGTCCAGCAGATGCACTTCCAGCTGCTGGCGCACACCTGCCACCGTTGGACGGGTGCCAATATTGGCCACGCCCGGCAACGGCTTGTCACCCAGTCCGGTGACTTCTACCGCATACACCCCTTTTACCGGGGACACCTGACGACGCAGCGGGACGTTCGCCGTCGGGAAACCTATGGTCCGACCTAATGCATCGCCGTGCACGACGCGTCCGGAAATGGCGAACGGATGCCCTAACAGGTTCTCCGCCGCGTCCAGCTGATCGTCGGCCAGGGCCTGTCGCACCGCCGTGCTGCTCACGCGCACGCCGCCTTCGCAGAAAGTCATGGTGCTGGTGACATCAAAACCATACTCCAGACCGGCCTTCTGTAATAACAAGAAATCGCCCTGACGACCAGCGCCGAAGCGGAAATCATCGCCCACGGCGAGAAACTGCACGCCCAGACGTTTGACCAGCAAATCGCCGACAAAATTCTGCGCCGTCAGTGCCGCGAAACGTCGGTCAAAGCGCACGCACAGCACGTAGTCCACGCCGCACTCCGCCAGATAGCGCAATTTCTCGCGCAGACGGGTCAAGCGTGCGGGCGCTTTATCACCAGCAAACAGCTCCAGCGGCTGCGGTTCAAAAATCATCACCACGACCGGCAGCCCGCGGGCCTCGCCCTCTTTACGCAATCCCTGCAACAGCGCCTGATGCCCACGATGCACGCCGTCGAAATTACCAATGGTCAGTACGCACCCGTGCGGGGCGTGACTGAGATTATGTATGCCGCGTATCAGCTTCATGACAGGCTCAAAACAGTGAAAATCGCCCGAGTATACCTTGTACAGCGGTTAAGGTTAACCGGCGATTGTTGCCTCAAATCAGAAAGCCGTAATGATTTCATGATGCTTAGCTTTCGGAGGGGAAAAAACTACCGGCAAAGTGCGTTTTTTACATCGAAAGACTGTATTCAGGGGAGACAAGCTGGTAGAATCCTGCGCCATCACTACGTAACGTAGCGTCGCCATTCAACGGCGCTTATTTGCACAAATCCATTGACAAAAGAAGGTATAGAGGGCATATTCCTCGGCCTTTGAATTGTCCACATAGATCATATTTGGGAGTTGGACTTGGCTAATATCAAATCAGCTAAGAAACGTGCCATTCAGTCTGAAAAGGCTCGTAAGCACAATGCAAGCCGTCGTTCTATGATGCGTACTTTCATCAAGAAAGTATACGCAGCAATCGAAGCTGGCGACAAAGCTGCAGCGCAGAACGCATTTAACGAAATGCAACCAATCGTGGATCGTCAGGCTGCTAAAGGTCTGATCCACAAAAACAAAGCAGCGCGTCATAAAGCAAACCTGACCGCGCAGATCAGCAAACTGGCTTAATCGCCACTTGTTGTTGCTTGTTTATAAAGAACCCGCTTAATGCGGGTTTTTTTATAGGCTTATTTTGACGCGGGCGGCGTAAAGAGCGCCGAGTAGTCGCGGTTACAGATGCGCTGCACCGCCGGATGCTGAATCATGCGTTCGGCAAAAATCGCGTGATACTCCTCCATCACGTTATCCACCCGTCCAATCTCTGTGACCCGGTCATCGGTGTACAGATCGTGCGCGTAGAGCGTTGGCGCAACGAAAATCGCGTTATGCGCTTCACCGAAGGCTTTCATCAGCGCCGCATCATCAAACTCCCCGAGAATCTCCACTTTCAGACCCTGCGAGTTAAACCAGTTCAGCAGCTTGCGGCCTAACATCGAACGTCGTCCGGGCACCAGCAGGCGTCTTTCTTCCAGGCACGCCGGGAAGGGTTTTTCTGGCGGGGGATTGATGCACCAGAAGCTCACGCCGCATTCGCCAATCTTCACTGAGAACAACCCTTCCTGCTGGGTGGAATCGATCGGACAGTCCGAGATGATGATATCCAGCTTATGCTGGCTTAACTGCTCCAGCAGCATCTCGTGCGTCGATTCAAAGCAGCGCAGATGGATTTGTTCGTCTTCCACCACCGCCGCGTCCAGCACGCCACTGACGAGGCGTTTGGAGAGCGCATCCGCCACGCCCACATCAAACAGCAGGTTGGACTCTTTTCGGTAGTTCACGATATCGAGCATCTCCTGGCTCAGGGTGAACATCTTGTCCGCATAGCGAAAGACCAGCTCGCCCAGTTCGCTCGGCTCAATCCCGCGGCCTTTGCGTTTGAACAGTTTCCCCTGCAGGCGTTCTTCGAGCGCTTTAATCTGGCCGGTGATGGTCTGGGGCGTCAGATACAAGGCTTCCGCCGCGCCCACCACCGAGCCTTCTTTGTAGACGTGCCAGAAATAGTACAGATGGTTGTAATTGATGTGAGACATCGCGTTTTCGCTCCCTGAGAGTATTGTCAGGAGAGGGCCTCTGCCCTCCCCCGTTTTCTGTTATGCCGGTTGCACCTGCCCCGACAGCTTCACTTTCAATAGCGTATAACCCGTAAAGGCCGCGAGCAGCGAGCCGGTCAGGATGCCGAGTTTCGCCCACACGATGAGCTGCGGATCCATCGACGCAAACGCCAGGGTCGAGATGAAAATCGACATCGTAAAGCCGATTCCGCACAGCACGCCGACCGCCATGATCTGCCGGAAGGTGGTTCCCTGCGGCAGGGAAGCCAGCTTCAGCTTGAGCGCCAGCCAGCAGAACAGGCTGATCCCCAGCGGCTTACCAATAAACAGACCGGCGATGATACCCATCGGCAGCATGGATGTCAGACCGCTTAGCGTCACGCCCTGGAGCGATACGCCCGCGTTAGCGAAGGCAAACAGCGGCAGGATCATAAACGCGACCCACGGATGCAGAACATGCTCCAGCTGCTTCGCCGGGGATTTGCCCTTCTCATCCGCTTTCAGCGGCACAAAGAAGCCGATGATAACCCCCGCCAGCGTCGCATGAACGCCGGATTTGAGTACCGCCGTCCACAGCACCACACCCACCAGCACGTAAATTCCGATTCGGCGCACGTTAAACAGATTCAGCAATGCCAGTACGGCGATAGCCCCCGCCGCCACGCTCAGCGACAGCACCGACAGTTCGCTGGTGTAGAACAGGGCGATGATCACGATCGCGCCCAGGTCATCGATAATTGCCAGCGCCATCAGGAAAATCTTTAACGCCACCGGCACGCGGCTGCCCAGCAGCGCCAGCACGCCCAGTGCAAAAGCAATATCCGTCGCCGCCGGAATCGCCCAGCCGTGGCGCGCCACCGGATCCTGGTAGTTAAACGCCAGATAGAGCAGCGCAGGTACCACCATACCGCCCAGCGCCGCGATGACCGGGAAAGCGGCCCGCTGACGGCTGTTCAGAGAGCCCAGCACCAGCTCGCGCTTCACTTCCAGGCCCACCAGCAGGAAGAACACCGCCATCAGCGCGTCGTTAATCCACAGCAGCATATTCTTGTTAATTTCCAGCGCGCCCACGCGCAGTTCTACGGGCGTATCCAGAAACGCACGATACAGGCCCTGGGTCGCATCCAGGTTTGCCAGGACCATGGCGGCAATCGCGGCGAGGATCAAAATGACCCCGCCGGACGCCTCATTGCTGAAGAATCGTTGTAAAAGTTTCACTTTAGTTCTCTCTTAAGACCATACCTCGTTAAAACCATAATACCAAGGCTAACAGATCGAAAAAATCAGATTAATATTGGGATTTGATTCAGTTTTACCGAGCAGTTCCTCGCATAACGAAAAAGCCCGGAATCGCTTCCGGGCTTTGAAAAATTCACACTCGCTAAGGGATTAGCGGGTCAAATCATCGAAGAATTTTTTCACGCCATCGAAGAAGCTTTTAGAACGCGGGCTGTTTTTCTCGCCCGTTGGACCGCCGAAGCTTTCCTGCAGTTCTTTCAACAGCTGTTTCTGTTTGTCATTCAGGCTGACCGGCGTTTCAACGACCACGCGACACAGCAGGTCACCCTGCGCACCGCCGCGAACGGATTTGACGCCTTTTCCGCGCATGCGGAACAGCTTACCGGTCTGCGTTTCACCTGGAACTTTCAGGTTCACGCGTCCGTCCAGCGTAGGCACTTCGATTTCGCCGCCCAGCGCTGCCATCGCGAAGTTGATCGGCACTTCGCAGTACAGGTTATTGCCTTCACGCTCAAAGATGGCGTGCTGTTTCACCTGGACCTGAACGTACAGATCGCCTGCCGGTGCGCCGTGCTCGCCAGCTTCACCTTCGCCTGAGAGACGAATGCGGTCGCCCGTATCCACCCCTGCCGGGATTTTGACGGACAGGGTTTTGGTCTTCTCAACGCGACCGTGACCGTGACATTTGTTGCACGGATCTTTAATCAGCGTACCGCGACCATGACAGTGCGGACAGGCCTGCTGCACCGCGAAGAAACCCTGGCGAATCTGCACCTGGCCGGAGCCGTGACAGGTTGGACAGGTTTGCGGTTTGGTCCCCGCTTTCGCGCCGCTGCCGTGGCAGATATCACACTCTTCCAGCGTTGGAATACGGATCTCTTTGGTCACACCGCGAACGGCCTCTTCCAGCGTCAGATCCATGTTGTAGCGCAGATCCGCGCCGCGCGCTGCGCGCTGACGACCGCGGCCACCGCCGAAGATATCACCGAAAACATCACCAAAGATGTCGCCGAAATCAGCGCCACCGCCACCAAAGCCACCGCCGTATCCGCCGCCGCCCATGCCGCCTTGTTCAAACGCCGCATGACCGTACTGATCGTAGGCTGCACGTTTCTGAGCGTCGGTCAGGATTTCATACGCTTCTTTGATCTCTTTAAATTTGGCTTCGGCCTCTTTGTCACCCTGGTTACGGTCCGGGTGAAACTTCATGGCCAGGCGCTTGTACGCCTTTTTGATTTCACGCTCTTCCGCAGTTTTCGGAACGCCTAAAATCTCGTAGTAGTCTTGCTTTGCCATTGGTTTTTTCAGCCCCTTAACATGCGAGCACGGGCGGAGAGGAAACCTCTTCGCCCGTGCTGATTAATTACCCTGCATCAGGGCGATTATTTTTTGTCTTTGACTTCTTCGAACTCAGCGTCGACAACGTCGTCGTCTTTCGCGTTGTTCGCGGAAGCACCCGCTTCAGCGCCAGCCTGCTGCTGTGCGTGCTGTTGCTGAGCGATTTCCATCAGCTTCTGGGACGCCTGCGCCAGTTCCTGCATTTTCGCTTCGATGTCCGCTTTGTCTTCGCCTTTCAGGGAAGTTTCCAGCGCGCTCAGTGCAGCAACGATTGCGGTTTTGTCATCAGCTGGCAGCTGTTCGCCGGCTTCTTCAACCTGCTTACGAGTGCTGTGCAGCAGATGGTCACCCTGGTTACGGGTCTGAACCAGCTCTTCGAATTTACGGTCAGATTCAGCATTCGCTTCTGCTTCACGAACCATTTTTTCGATCTCTTCTTCGTTCAGACCAGAAGAAGCTTTGATGGTGATCTTCTGCTCTTTACCGCTGTTTTTGTCTTTCGCGGACACGTGCAGGATACCGTCAGCATCGATGTCGAAGGTGACTTCGATCTGTGGCATACCGCGTGGAGCCGGGCTGATACCGTCGAGGTTAAACTGGCCCAGATCTTTGTTATCCGCAGCACGTTTACGCTCACCCTGCAGCACATGGATGGTCACCGCAGACTGGTTGTCTTCAGCGGTAGAGAACACCTGGCTGTGCTTGGTCGGGATGGTGGTGTTTTTGCTGATGAGCGCAGTCATCACGCCGCCCATGGTTTCGATACCCAGCGACAGCGGGGTCACGTCCAGCAGCAGAACGTCTTTCACTTCACCCGTCAGTACACCGCCCTGAACCGCAGCACCGATGGCCACTGCTTCGTCCGGGTTAACGTCTTTACGCGGCTCTTTACCAAAGAATTCAGCGACTTTCTTCTGAACCATTGGCATACGCGTCTGACCACCGACCAGGATAACGTCCTGAATGTCAGAGACAGACAGGCCAGCATCCTGCAGAGCAACTTTCAGCGGCTCGATGGAACGGTTCACCAGGTCTTCGACCAGGCTTTCCAGTTTCGCGCGAGTCACTTTGATGTTCATGTGTTTTGGACCAGACGCATCTGCAGTGATGTACGGCAGGTTAACGTCGGTCTGCTGCGCAGAAGAGAGCTCAATTTTCGCTTTTTCTGCGGCTTCTTTCAGGCGCTGCATTGCCAGCGGATCGTTACGCAGGTCAATGCCCTGATCTTTCTTAAACTCGTCAACGAGGTAGTTGATCATACGGCTGTCGAAGTCTTCACCACCCAGGTGGGTATCACCGTTGGTTGCCAGAACTTCGAAGGTTTTTTCGCCGTCAACTTCGTCGATTTCGATAATAGAGATATCGAAAGTACCACCACCGAGGTCGTAAACCGCGATAGTACGGTTGCCAACTTCTTTATCCAGACCGTAAGCCAGCGCGGCTGCGGTAGGTTCGTTGATGATACGTTTGACTTCCAGACCCGCGATACGACCGGCATCTTTGGTTGCCTGACGCTGAGCATCGTTGAAGTATGCAGGTACAGTGATAACCGCTTCAGTTACCGGTTCGCCCAGATAATCTTCAGCCGTTTTCTTCATTTTCTTCAGCACTTCTGCAGAGATCTGCGGAGGTGCCATTTTCTGGCCCTTCACGTCGATCCATGCATCGCCGTTGTCAGCACCGATAATTTTGTACGGCATGATGGCTTCATCACGCTGTACTTCTTCGTCCTGGAAGCGACGGCCAATCAGGCGTTTAATCGCAAACAGCGTGTTTTGCGGGTTAGTCACGGCCTGACGTTTAGCCGGCTGGCCAACCAGAGTTTCACCATCCTGGGTATAAGCAATGATAGAAGGCGTGGTGCGATCGCCCTCGGCGTTCTCCAGCACACGTGCAGTAGTGCCGTCCATAATCGCTACACAAGAGTTGGTAGTACCCAGGTCGATACCAATAATTTTACCCATCTAAACGTCTCCACTAAAAATTTGTTCATCATGTGGTTGTGAATCTGTAATAAGGGCGAAACGTGCGGTTTCAACTGCCCTGATTTGATTTTTTTCAGCTTCACTCACTGCGGTTGACTACAAGATGGGGTCGTAACGGCATGCATCAAGGGGCAAGGATAAAAAATTTTTTAATTTCACCCTGCTCAGATCATAGACGGCAGGGATCGCGCCGATTATTATGCCGCGCCACTGCTCGGGAGAGTGGGCGTGGTTTAACCATTTCACCATACTAATGATGATTTTTTTGAGGACTTATGGGCAACACTAAGTTGGCTAATCCGGCTCCGCTGGGCCTGATGGGTTTCGGCATGACCACTATTCTGCTGAACCTGCATAACATCGGCTTATTCCCGATGGACAATATTATCCTGGCGATGGGCATTTTTTACGGCGGTATCGCGCAAATCTTCGCGGGACTGCTGGAGTATAAAAAAGGCAATACCTTCGGTTTAACCGCTTTCACCTCTTACGGCGCTTTCTGGCTGACCCTGGTCGCCATTCTGGTCATGCCAAATATGGGCTTTGCTGCCTCTAACGCGCACTTCCTCGGCGTTTACCTGGGCCTGTGGGGCATCTTCACCCTGTTCATGTTCTTCGGTACGCTGGTCGGTAACCGCGCCCTGCAGTTCGTGTTCCTGAGCCTGACCGTGCTGTTCGCCCTGCTGGCGATTGGTCATCTGGCTGATAACGAAAGCATCGTTCACGTTGCGGGCTGGGTTGGCCTGGCGTGTGGCGCGAGCGCAATCTACCTGGCAATGGGCGAAGTGCTGAACGAACAGTTTGGCCGCACCGTACTGCCGATTGGTGAAAAACACTAATCCCCCTTCGTGCCCGCCTCGCGGGCACGAATCTCTCGCTTTAATTCTTCTGATTGATTCCTCGTTTTGTCGCTTTGTGGGACACTGTTTCTCCCTCTTTTTATCAAGACATTCCGTATGATGGCTCATGATCCGTCTCGCATATATTGGCTGCATCGCTGGACTGCGTTACTGCTCACCGGGATTCTGGCGGGGCTCGGCGGCATGCTGCTCGCCATGCTGCTGCATGAAGTTCAGCACCTCGTTTACGGCTACAGCCAGACGCTCCTCATCAGCCCGCAGTCGTTTTTAGAGGGCGTGACGGATGCCAGCGCCCAGCGGCGTTTTCTCGCTCTCACCGCCGCGGGATTGGTAGCGGGTATCGGCTGGTGGCTGCTGGCGCGCTACGCCAAAAAACGCATCAGCATCGGCGAGGCGATCAAAAACCCAGACCAACCGATGCCTGCCGTCACCACGCTCATTAACTCGCTTCTGCAAATCATCACCGTCGCGATGGGCTCACCGCTCGGTCGGGAAGTCGCCCCGCGCGAAGTGGGCGCACTCTTTGCTAGCGGCGTCGCCCGTCGTCTGCACCTGAGCCTGGCCGATATCCATCTGATGATCGCCTGCGGCGCCGGTGCCGGTCTGGCGGCGGTGTATAACGTTCCGCTGGCCGGGGCCATTTTTACGCTGGAAGTGCTGCTGGTCAGCTTCAGCTGGGAGAAAGCCATCGCCGCGCTGGTCACCTCCGCGCTGGCGGCGTGGATCGCCACGCTCGGACTGGGCGATGAACATCAGTACCATTTCACCACCGAAATCGCCGCCACTTCGCTGGTCTTCTGGGGGGCGCTTTCCGGCCCGCTGTTTGGCGCGGCGGCGTTTCTGTTCCGTCGCGTAACGCAGCGCGCACGCAGCAAAGTGCGCAGTAACTGGCAGATGCCGGTCTTCAGCCTGATCGCCTTTACGGCTCTCGGGGCGCTATCCGTCTGGTTCCCGCAGCTGCCCGGCAATGGCAAAGGCCCGACGCAGCTGGCCCTTAGCGGCGATGTGACACTCCAGCTCGCCGTCGCGATCCTCATGCTTAAAGTGGTGGTGATCTGGGCGGTACTGCGCGCCGGTGCTCAGGGCGGTTTGCTCACACCCGGACTTGCCGTCGGCGGCCTGCTCGGCTCGGTGCTGTTTATCCTGCTGGGCCGCTGGTTCCCCGGCGCGGATATGGCGAGTTTTGCCCTGACAGGGGCCGCGGGTTTTCTCGCCGCGTCTCTGCAAATGCCGATCACGGCCATCGCGCTGATCATGGAATCCACCCGGATGGACCACAGTTTCCTGGTGCCCGTCGCGCTGTGCGTGACAGGCGCGTACATGACCTGCCGCCATCTGGAAGGTTAATTTTTGCGCACAACAGAAACCGCAGCTAAACGAGTTGCGCGCTTCATATCATTTTAATTGATAAGCATTATCATCCCGAATATTGTCGCCGGGAGCATCCCCGGATATTGGATATCAGGCAGCATCAAAGACAGGAACGTTTCGGGATAAACTACGATTCTGCTTTTGTTGCATAAGGTAAGCCAATGAGTTCCCCTCTTGTCGCCAGCGTGAAACCTGACGGATCTGCGGTGGCGTCACAGTACCGTAAAGTCGTGATGCGCCGCTTTGTCGTCGCAGGTGTGATTCTGCTGCTGATCGTCCTCTCGCTCCTGCTGGATTTTACCCTCGGCCCGTCCGGGATTTCCGTTGCAACCCTGGGGCACACGCTGTTTGATGCCGCCTCCGCTGACGCAGGCACACGGGTGATCGTCTGGGATATCCGTCTGCCCTTCGCGCTGATGGCGGTCGTTGTGGGAATGGCGCTGGGCCTCGCGGGCGCTGAGATGCAAACCATTCTGAATAACCCCCTCGCCAGCCCGTTTACGCTGGGCGTCTCTTCCGCCGCCTCCTTTGGTGCCGCGCTGGCGATTATCCTTGGGCTGGGGATCCCCGGTATTCCCGATCAATGGTTCATCTCTGCCAATGCCTTTATTTTCGCGCTGATGGCCTGCTTCGTGCTCGACGGCATCAGCCGCTGGACGCGCGTCGCCACCTCCGGCGTGGTGCTGTTTGGCATCGCGCTGGTCTTCACCTTTAACGCGCTGATCTCCATTCTGCAATTTGTCGCCAGCGAAGACACGCTCCAGGGGCTGGTGTTCTGGACGATGGGCAGCCTGGCCCGCGCGTCGTGGGATAAGCTTGCGATTCTGCTGGTAGTCCTGTTGATCGTCGTGCCGCTGTCACTGAAAAACGCCTGGAAGCTCACCGCCCTGCGCCTCGGCGAAGACCGGGCGGTGAGCTTTGGCATTAACGTGCGCAAACTGCGGCTGGCGACGCTCCTGCGCATTAGCATTATCTCGGCGCTGACGGTGGCGTTTGTCGGCCCGGTCGGGTTTATCGGCCTGGTCGCCCCACATATTTCGCGGATGATGTTTGGCGAAGACCATCGCTTTTACCTGCCGGGCAGTATGCTGATCGGCGCGCTGGTGCTGTCCCTGGCCTCGGTGCTCTCCAAAAATATCGTCCCCGGCGTCATTATTCCGGTCGGCATCGTCACCTCGCTGGTCGGCGTGCCCTTCTTCCTGAGCATTATTATTCGCCACCGGGGGACGCTGTAATGGATGGATTGATCGTCACCGACCTGCACACCGGCTATCGCAAAAAGAAAATCATCAACGGGCTGACGACGCCCCTGCTGCCGCGCGGAAAAATTACGGCGCTGCTCGGGCCGAACGGTTCGGGGAAATCGACGTTGCTGCGCGCCATGGCCGATCTGAACCCGGCCCAGGGCAAGCTTGCGCTGAACGGTGAAGACCTGATGACGTTACCCTCTGCCAGGCGGGCACAAAAAGTGGTTTATCTTCCGCAGTCGCTCCCGGCGGGCGTGCATCTCCATGCCCTGGAGTCGGTGATTGTCGCGCGACGCGCCAGTGGCTCTCCCGTTGACGGCAACGCCGGGGAGGAAGCTTTTGCGATCCTGGAAAAGCTCGGCGTCGCCCATCTGGCAATGAGTTATCTCGACCAGCTCTCAGGCGGGCAAAAACAGCTGATTGGTCTGGCCCAGTCCCTGATCCGCCAGCCCGATCTCCTGCTGCTTGATGAACCCCTCAGCGCCCTCGATCTCAACTATCAGTTTCACGTTATGGACATCGTTGCCCGCGAAACGCGGCTGCGCAACATCGTGACGGTGGTGGTGATCCACGACATCAACATCGCCCTGCGCCACGCCGAATACGCCGTGATGCTCAAAGAGGGTGCCCTGGTCGCCAGCGGAGTTCCGGGCGAGGTGGTCACCCCCGCGAACCTGGCGACGGTCTACGGCGTGAAAGGCCGGGTGGAAAAGTGTTCGCAAGGACTGCCGCACGTGGTGGTCGATGGTTTAACAACATAACACTCATCATAAGACGGGGAAGTATGACGATTAAGAAGACGATATTCGCAGCGGTACTGCTGCTCTCACCGCTGCTGGCGATGGCCCAGACCTGGCCGGTGACCGTAAAAGATATGGCTAACCGCACGGTGACTATCCCGCAGGAGCCGCAGCGCATTATTTTGCAGGATGGCCGCGATATTCTGACGCTGGCGATGCTCGAGCGTGACGATCCCTTCGCCAAAGTGGTGGCGTGGAACAACCTGCCGAAGAAACAGGACACTGAAACCTGGAACGTGCTGAAGCGCAAATGGCCGGAAGCCGAGAAGATCCTCGATATGCAGTTCTCGGATCAGGGGAACGTCGATCTGGAGACGGTGATTTCGCGCCACCCGGATCTGATGATTGCCCAGCTGCGCGCCAAACCTTCGCTGACGCAAAGCGGTGTGCTGACCCAGCTGGAAGCCCTGCACATCCCGGTGGTGTTCGTAGATTACGAACTGCATCCGGTGGAGAACACGCTGCCGAGCATCGATCTGCTGGGCAAAGTTTTGGGCCAGACGGATCGTGCGCAGGCCTATGTCGACTTCTATCAGCAGCGTCTGGACAGAATTCACCAGCGCCTGACGGAAGCAGAGAAAAAGCCGCTGGTGTTTATCGAACCGATTGCCGGGGTCGCCGGGCTGGATAACGGCTGTTGCTTCACCCACGCGCACAACGGCTGGGGCGGGCTGGTAGAGGCCGCAGGCGGCGTGAACATTGGCTCGCAGTTGCTACCGGGCGCAACCGGGAATATCTCGGTGGAAAAAATTATCTCCCTGAACCCGGATTACTACCTGATGACCGGATCAAAGCGCTCGGGGAAAGGCACCGCGATTATTCCGTTTGGCTATAACGTGCCGGAAAGCGATGTCGCCGCCGCATTTAAGGCGCTGGTGTCGCGCCAGGGCGTGAGCAGCATTCCGGCCGTCGCGCAGGGCCATACCGGTGCGCTATACCATCACTTCTACAACAATCCGTACAACATCATCGCCATTGAAGCCTTGAGTAAAATCTTCTACCCAACGCTGTTCAAGGACGTTGATCCGCAGGCGGATTATCACGAGCTGATCAAAAGCTTCACCCATATCCCGGATGACAACATCATCCTGAGCTTTACCCCTCGTTAACCGGCGTATGCGCCATCAGCTGATGGCGCTCACCGCGAAGCCAGATCCCCAGCACCAGCCCCATCAACGCCAGTGCCAGCACGTACCAGGCCGGAGCCATCGGCGAGACGCCCATCAGCAGCGTAACGGCTATCGGCGTTAAACCGCCGAAAATGGCGTACGAGACGTTGTAGGAGAACGAAATGCCCGTGAAGCGTACTTCCGCCGGGAAGGCGCGAACCATCACGTAAGGCACGGCCCCGACGACGCCAACGCACAGGCCCACGATGCCGTAGAGCAGGAACAGCTGTTCCGGATGCGCGCCCGCCAGGTGATAGAACGCCCAGCTCGATCCGGCGAGCAGCAGGCTGCCAACGATAAAGGTCAGGCTGGCCCCGAAACGATCCGCCGCCAGACCGGCAATCAGACAGCCAAAGCAGAGCATAATGGTCGCGATGCTGTTGGCCTGCAGCGTCACCGCCGGGGCAAAGCCATACTGTTTTTGCAGCCAGACCGGCGACATCAAAATCACGACGACAATTCCGGCGGACAGCAGCCAGGTCAGCAGCATGGAGATCACTACCGCTTTCTGATGGCGCACCACCACCGCTTTCACCGGAAGCTCTTGCGCCAGGGCTTTACGCTGCTGCATCTCAAGGAAAATCGGCGTCTCCTGTAGCCAGCGGCGCAGATACATCGCCACCAGGCCAAACGCCCCGCCCAGCAGAAACGGAATTCGCCAGCCCCACTCATGCACGGCTTGCGGCGTCATGCTGGTGTTGATCAGCGTGGCCACGACCGAGCCGAGCAAAATCCCGACGGTCAGCCCGGCGGTTAAGGTCCCGCAGGCGATCCCGATGCGACGCGCCGGAACGTGTTCAGCAACAAACACCCACGCCCCCGGCACTTCCCCGCCAATCGCCGCACCCTGCAAAATACGCATCAACAGCAGCAGAACCGGTGCCACAATCCCCATCGAGGCATAGGTCGGTAGCAGACCGATCGCCAGCGTCGGCACCGCCATCAGCAGAATGCTGAGGGTAAACATCTTTTTGCGCCCGACCAGATCGCCGAAGTGGGCCATGATAATGCCACCCAGCGGGCGCGCCAGATAGCCTGCGGCAAAAATACCGAAGGTCTGCACCTGACGCAGCCATTCCGGGATATCCGCCGGGAAGAAGAGTTCGCCGACAACGGCGGCAAAGAAGACGAAGATGATGAAATCGTAAAACTCCAGCGCGCCGCCGAGGGCCGCGAGCGTGAGCGTTTTGTAGTCCTGACGATTCAGAGGCCGGGTGTAATGTGACATTGCAAAACCTTTACTGGCAGTGTTGATTTAATTTTACAGTGATCGTAAAGAAAAAATGACTATACCGTAAATCAAACACCACGCCATTGAGGCTGTAGCTTATGTCACAAACACATCAATTTCAGGAGATTATTTCGCGCCTTGCGCTTTTCGGGCGAAAAGCTGCTACCATTTGCGGATCGGTCTCGACGTAAGGCCCGTCCAGCAGCTGTATACAATACGGTACACTGGCAAAGATCCCCGCCACCACCACTTTGCCGTCTTCGGCTTTCACCCCTTCGAGCGTCTCTTTGATAGATTTCGGCTGGCCTGGCAGATTAAGAATCAGCGCCTGTTTGCGGATGACACCCACCTGACGTGACAGGATCGCCGTCGGCACAAAGTGCAGACTGATCTGACGCATCTGCTCGCCGAAACCTGGCATCTCGCGATCGGCGACCGCCAGCGTGGCATCCGGCGTCACGTCGCGGCGCGCCGGGCCGGTACCACCGGTGGTCAGCACCAGATGGCAGCTCATTTCGTCCACCAGCTCGCACAGGGTTTGCTCGATGATCGGCTGTTCATCCGGGATTAAACGGGTTTGCACTTCAAACGGGGTGGTCAGTGCGGCGGCCAGCCACTCTTCTAACGCCGGGATGCCTTTGTCGGCGTACACGCCGCTGGACGCGCGGTCAGAAATCGACACTAAGCCGATGCGTAAGGTATTCATATCCATTCCCTTCATAACAATACTGATTACGGAGAATGATACACGCAGAGGGGAAAATCAGACAGGGGACGAGAGAAGTAACGTGGCCGGGAGAGCTCCCGGCCAGGGAAATGATTACAGCAGATCGCCGATCATTTTTTCCAGTTTTTCCTGGTCAACAGCAAACTTACGGATACCGTCCGCCAGTTTGTCTACTGCCATTGGATCCTGGTTGTGCTGCCACAGGAACTCAGACTCGGTGATACGCTCTGGACGTGCTTTCACTTCGCCGGTGTAGCTCAGTTTACGCTCCAGCGCGCCTTCGCTCTCTGCCAGCTCTTTCAGCAGCGCAGGGGCGATGGTCAGACGGTCACAGCCGGCCAGCTCGATGATTTCACCGACGTTACGGAAGCTTGCGCCCATCACGACGGTCTCGTAGCCGTGCTGTTTGTAGTATTCGTAGATTTCAGTCACGGAAACCACGCCTGGATCTTCAGAAGCTGCATACTCTTTCTTGTCGGTGTTGGCTTTGTACCAGTCCAGAATACGGCCCACGAACGGAGAAATCAGGTACACGCCCGCTTCTGCACACGCACGCGCCTGCGCGAAGGAGAACAGCAGAGTCAGGTTACAGTTGATGCCTTCTTTTTCCAGCTGTTCTGCAGCGCGAATGCCCTGCCAGGTGGAAGCCAGTTTGATCAGGATACGATCGTTGCTGATGCCCGCATCGTTATACAGTTTGATCAGGTGTTTGGCTTTGGCGATAGACGCTTCGGTGTCGTAGGACAGACGCGCGTCAACTTCGGTAGAGATACGACCCGGAACCAGTTTCAGGATTTCCAGACCGATGTTCACAGCCAGTTTGTCAGTTGCATCCACAACCTGCTGCGCACGATCGTTGCTCTGGCCTTTCGCCCAGGTCACAGCTTCGTCGATCAGTTTGCGGTACTCAGGGATCTGCGCGGCGTTAAGAATCAGAGAAGGGTTAGTTGTGGCATCCTGCGGCTGGTACAACTTCATTGCCGCGATATCTCCGGTGTCAGCTACGACAGTGGTGAACTGACGAAGGGAGGTCAATTTATCCGTCATGATAGTGTTTCTCTTTTAACGTGCCCTGGATAATTCACGCTACCGACAGCCTGCCCGCAGCGGAAAAATGACAGGCTTACTTGTTAGGGGGATGTAACCGGTCTGCCCTGATGATAACACGACGGAATGACAGCGCAACCGCAGACAGTGCGCTTACGGATAGTATGGTAAACTCTGAATATTAACAGCCTGCTAATTAACAGCGTGCTCATTCAGCGTTACCGCGTATCTATTCAGTGGCATCAACAAGAGGGACGTTAATGCCTGATTTCTTTTCTTTTATCAATGAAGTCCTGTGGGGCTCAGTAATGATTTATCTGTTACTGGGAGCCGGGGTGTGGTTTACCTACCGCAGCGGTTTTATTCAGTTTCGCTACATTCGCCAGTTTGGCAAAAGTCTTAAAAACAGCGTTAACCCCCAGCCCGGCGGATTAACCTCTTTTCAGGCGCTCTGCACCAGCCTGGCGGCACGCGTCGGCAGCGGGAATTTAGCCGGTGTGGCCCTCGCGATCAGCGCCGGTGGCCCTGGCGCCGTATTCTGGATGTGGGTGACGGCGATTATCGGCATGGCGACCTCTTTTGCCGAGTGCTCGCTGGCCCAGCTCTACAAAGAGCGCGATAAGCACGGTCAATTCCGCGGCGGCCCGGCCTGGTATATGTCCCGTGGTCTGGGGATGCGCTGGATGGGCGTCCTGTTTTCTCTCTTCCTGCTCGCTGCCTACGGCCTTATCTTTAACACCGTCCAGGCGAACTCCGTGGCCCACGCCCTGCGCTATGCCTTCAGCTTCCCGGAATGGATAACGGGCGTGGTGCTGGCCGTGATGACGCTGCTGGTCATCGTGACCGGCATCAAAGGCGTCGCGCGCCTGATGCAGTGGATGGTTCCCGTCATGGCCCTGCTGTGGGTATTCGCCAGTCTCGTCGTCACAGCTACGCATATCGAACAGGTGCCAGGCGTCATCGCCATGATTTTCAAAGCCGCATTTGGCTGGCGAGAAGCTGCCGCAGGCGCGCTGGGTTACACCATCAGTCAGGCGCTGACGGCCGGTTTCCAGCGCGGTATGTTCTCGAACGAAGCGGGGATGGGCTCCACGCCGAATGCCGCAGCGGCGGCCGCCTCATGGCCTCCTCACCCGGCGGCGCAGGGGATCGTGCAGATGATCGGCGTGTTTACCGACACCATTATCATCTGCACCGCCAGCGCGATGATTGTGCTGCTGGCAGGTCCGGTTCCTCATTCCGCTGATATGGCGGGCATACAGCTCGTCCAGCAGGCGTTGGTGAATCTCTCCGGCAGCTGGGGCGCAGGATTTGTCTCGCTGATTGTGATGCTGTTTGCCTTTAGCTCAATCGTTGCCAACTACATTTATGCCGAAAATAACCTGATATTCCTGCGCCTCGACTCGCGTAATAACCTGTGGTTTTTGCGCCTCGGCATCGCCGGGATGGTATTGATGGGTTCGGTGATGAGCCTGCCGCTGGTCTGGCAGCTGGCGGACGTGATTATGGCGCTGATGGCGATCACCAACCTGACCGCGATTTTGCTGCTGTCGCCGGTGGTGGCGCTGATCGCCCGCGATTACTTGCGTCAGCGCAAAATGGGCGTGCAGCCGGTATTTGACCCCACCCGTTACCCCGAAATTGAGTCGCAGATTGCGCCGGGCAGTTGGGATGATTTGCCCCGGCAATAACAGTCATCGATCAAATCAGGCCATTTTTTTGCTAAAGTCGCTCTAAATTTCCTGCAAGGACTGGATATGCTGATTCTGATTTCACCTGCAAAAACGCTCGATTACCAGAGCCCGCTCGCCACCGAGCGCTATACCCAGCCCGAACTGCTGGATCATTCACAGCAGCTGATTCGCGAGGCGCGTAAACTCTCCGCCCCGCAGATTGGCAAGCTGATGAGCATCAGCGACAAACTCGCCGATCTCAACGCCACCCGCTTCCACGACTGGCATCCGGATTTCACCCCGAAAAACGCCCGTCAGGCGATCCTCGCTTTCAAAGGCGATGTGTATACCGGCCTGCAGGCGGAAGAGTTCAGCGAAGCCGATTTCGATTTTGCCCAGCAACACCTGCGCATGCTGTCAGGCCTGTACGGGGTGCTGCGCCCGCTGGATCTGATGCAGCCGTATCGCCTGGAGATGGGAATCCGTCTGGAAAATGCCAAAGGCAAAGATCTGTACCACTTCTGGGGCGATATCATCACCGAGAAGCTGAACGACGCGCTGAAAGCCCAGGGCGATAATATCGTCATCAACCTGGCGTCCGACGAATACTACAAATCCGTGAAGCCGAAAAAGCTCAACGCGGAGATTATCAAGCCGGTATTTTTGGACGAGAAGAACGGCAAGTTCAAAGTGATCAGCTTCTACGCCAAAAAAGCGCGCGGGCTGATGAGCCGCTATATCATTGAGAACCGCCTGACGAAGCCAGAGCAGTTGACCCAATTTAACACTGACGGGTATTTCTTTGACGGCGAAGCGTCAGGGAAAGGCGAGCTGGTGTTTAAGCGGCACGAGCAGTAATTTCCCCGGTGGCGCTACGCTTACCAGGGCGACTCGTAGGCCTGATAAGCGCAGCGCCATCAGGCGTTGTTAATGATGCTTCCAGTCCGGCCCCTTGCCAGGCTTATCATGTTTATCGCCATGGCGGTTATCGTGAGGCTCGCGATGCTCGTCATGCTGGTGCCAGCGGTTGTCGCGCCACTCGTAATGTGATTTCCACCAGTCATGGTCGCGCCAGCGGCCGCCATCCCAGTAGTGCCCGCTTCTATCCTGATCGCCAATCTGTAATTTTACCGCCGGGACCAGGGTGATCTCCCCGGCCTGAACCACTGCGGGAGCGACCAGCATCAGTGAAAGCACGAGCAGTGCAGGTTTCAGTTTAGACATAGGTGACTCCTTTTCATTCTTGCCCAACGTGGGCCGATGTAAGGAGAGTACGTGAGGGAAGTCGGGGATGTTATTCTCTGCAATCCTAATCTCTAAGTGACCGCATTTATTGGGAATTTCTGCTTTTTCCCTGCATTTTCTCTCCTTAATTTCTCCATAAAAAAAGCCCGGTGGCGCTTACGCTTACCGGGCCTACAAAAACCGTAGGTCGGGTAAGGCGAAGCCGCCACCCGACACAACAAGGCTATCCGCGCGTCATCATCAGCTGGCGCAGCGCCGCGAAATCCGCTGGCAGATGGTGGGACAGCAGCGGCAAATCGGCGCGATCGGCCAGCTCTTTCGGCAGCGGCAGCGATTCACCCAGGATCTCATCCACGCTCTCTTTGAACTTCGCCGGATGCGCCGTGCCGAGGAACAGGCCATACTCGCCCGGATTGAGCTGGTCGCGCAGCGCACGGTAGGCAATCGCCGCATGCGGCTCGGAGGTGTAACCCACCGCTTTCAGCTCGCGCATCGTCTCTTTGGTGGTGTCATCGCTCACCGCCGCATAGCCCAGATCGCCCAGACGCCAGATCTTACGGCGGAACAGCTCTTCCACGCGCGGCCAGTTGTTCGGCTGGCTCACATCCATCGCGTTCGACAGGGTCGCCTGGGTCGCGTTTGGCGTCCACTTGCCGTCTTTCAGGAAGCGTGGAACCGTGTCGTTGGCGTTGGTTGCCGCGATAAAACGCTTCACCGGCAGGCCGAGGGATTTCGCCAGCAGACCGGCGGTCAGATCGCCAAAGTTACCGCTTGGCACCGAAATCACCAGCTGATTACGCGCTTCCTGCGGCAGCTGCGCCACCGCTTCGAAGTAGTAGCAAATCTGCGCCAGCAGGCGGCTGATGTTGATCGAGTTCGCCGAGTTCAGCCCCAGCGCCACTTTCAGCTCTTCATCGTCGAAGGCCTTTTTCACCAGCGCCTGGCAGGCGTCAAAATCGCCGTCGATGGCGACGGTTTCAATGTTGCCGCCGAGCGTACAGAACAGTTTTTCCTGCAGCGGGCTGATTTTCCCCTGCGGATAGAGGATCACCACGCGGACGTTTTTCAGGCCGTAAAACGCATGGGCCACCGCCGCACCCGTATCACCGGAAGTCGCCGTCAAAATCGTCACAGGCTTGTCGCCGCTGATGTGCGTCAGCATCTGCGCCATAAAGCGCCCGCCGAAATCTTTAAATGCCAGCGTCGGACCGTGGAACAGCTCCAGACAGCCCACGTCAGGCTGAACGGATTTCACCGGAGCCGGGAAGGCAAAGGCGCTACGCACGCGCTCTTCCAGCAGCTCGTGAGGAATTTCATCGCCAATAAAGGCGGAGAGGATTTTCGCGCTGCGGGTGACGAAATCCTGCTTCAGCATGTCGTCCACTTCCGTCAGGCTAAACTCGGGTAAATCGTGCGGGAAAAACAGCCCCTGATTTTTGCCCAGCCCTTGAGTCACCGCCTGCGCGAAGCTCACCTGCTCGTTATGATCTTTAAGATTGTAGAGTTTCATCGTTTATCCCAGTACTCGTGCGCCGGCCGTGTCCAGACGGCAAATATGAACAAAGCCTTCCTGATTTTGCAGGTAGTTTTTCGACAGCCAGTCCGCCACGCGCTGCGCGGTGTCCGGCTTATCGCATAAGGCGAACAGCGTCGGGCCGGAGCCCGAAATGCCGCACGCTTGCGCGCCGATATCCAGCGACGCCTGACGCGCTTCGTTGAAGCCCGGCAGCAGTTTGGTGCGGTAAGGTTCGGCGATCACATCTTTCATCAGCTTCGCGGCGAGCGCGGGCTGACGGGTATAGCAGGCGTGAATAAAGCCCGCCAGATGACGACCGTGCGCGATACAGTCCTGACGGCGATACTGCGCGGGCAGGATCGCGCGCGCTTCGGCGGTCGAGACTTTAATCCCCGGATACGCCAGCACCCACAGCCACTCATCAAAGCCTGGCACCTGCTGGCTGATAATGCCGTTCTCTTCGATCATCAGCTGCATGCCGCCAAGGAAGCACGGCGCGACGTTATCGTAGTGAATGCTGCCGGAGATGCGCCCTTCCAGCTCGCCCATCAGGGAGAGCAGACGGGTGTTGTTCAGCGGTTTGCCGCAGTGTTCGTTCATCGCCACCAGCGCGGCGACGACGGAACAGGCGCTGGAGCCGAGGCCCGAGCCAATCGGCATACTTTTTTCGAGGGTCATGGCGACCGGCACGTTTTTGCCGATCTCCTGACAGAAGCGTTCCCAGCACTGATAAACAATATTCTCGCGCGGTTCTGGCGGCAGCTTGCTCGCGAAGCGGCCAATATTATTGAGGCTGAAACTGTCCGCCGCTTCGACGGTGACCGTATCACCCAGCAGCGAACCGTCGAGAGGCGTAACCGCCGCACCCAGCACATCAAATCCGACGCTCATATTGGCGCTAGAAGCCGGGGCATAAACTTTGACCATGTTAAACTCCTAACTTCCATGACAGGGTACGCAACAGATCGGCAAACACGCCCGCCGCTGTCACATCATTCCCTGCGCCGTAACCGCGAAGCACCAACGGTAATGGCTGATAATAGTGGCTGTAAAACGCCAGAGCGTTTTCGCCGTTTTTCACTTTAAAGAGCGGATCGTTCCCGTCCACTTCGGCAATCTTCACACGGCACACGCCGTCGTCTTCGATGTTGCCAACATAGCGCAATACTTTGCCTTCATCACGGGCTTTTGCGATGCGCGCCGCAAAGTCGTCGTCGAGCTGCACTAAGCGGTCCATAAAGGTCGCGACATCGCCGCTGTCGTCAAAACTCGCGGGCAGCACCGGCTCGATGACGATATCGGACAGCTCCAGCTCGCGGCCCGTTTCACGGGCGAGGATCAGCAGCTTGCGCGCCACGTCCATGCCCGAGAGATCGTCGCGCGGATCCGGCTCGGTGTAGCCCAGCTCACGCGCTTCGCGGGTAGCTTCCGAGAGGCTCATCCCTTCATCCAGCTTGCCAAAAATAAACGACAGCGAGCCGGAAAGAATGCCGGAGAATTTCTGCAGTTCGTCACCCGCATTAAGCAGGTTTTGCAGGTTCTCGATGACCGGCAGCCCTGCGCCCACGTTGGTGTCGTACAGGAATTTGCGACGCGACTTGCTGGCGGCGGTACGCAGTTGATGGTAGTAATCCATCGACGAGGTGTTGGCCTTTTTATTCGGCGTCACCACGTGGAAGCCCTCGCGCAGGAAGTCAGCATACTGATCGGCGACGGCCTGGTTTGAGGTACAGTCCACAATCACCGGATTGAGCAGGTGATACTCCTTCACCAGACGGATCAGGCGGCCCAGATTGAACGGCTCTTTGGCCTGCGCCAGCTCGTCCTGCCAGCTTTCCAGATTCAGGCCGTGGACGTTGGTCAGCAGCGCCTTAGAGTTCGCCACGCCGCAGACGCGCAGGTCGATATGTTTGTTCTTCAGCCAGCCCTGCTGGCGCTTGACCTGCTCGAGCAGCGCGCCGCCCACACCGCCGACACCGATCACGAACACCTCGATCACCTGATCGGTGTTGAACAGCATCTGGTGCGTCACACGCACGCCGGTGGTCGCGTCGTCATTGCTCACCACGACGGAGATGGAGCGCTCGGAAGAGCCCTGGGCAATGGCGACAATATTGATGTTCGCGCGCGCCAACGCGGCAAAGAATTTGGCGGAGATCCCGCGCAACGTGCGCATTCCGTCGCCAACGACGGAGATGATCGCCAGGCGCTCCTGAATCGACAGGGGTTCCAGCAGCTCTTCTTTCAGCTCCAGATAGAACTCCTCTTCCAGCGCGCGGCGCGCACGGCCACAGTCGGCCTGCGGTACGCAGAAGCTGATGCTGTATTCAGAGGAGGACTGAGTAATAAGCACCACGGAGATGCCATTGCGTGACATCGCGGCAAACACGCGCGCAGCCATGCCGACCATCCCTTTCATCCCCGGACCGGAGACGCTGAACATCGCCATGTTATTCAGATTCGAAATGCCTTTCACCGGCAGATCGTCTTCGTCATGGCTGGCGCCAATCAGGGTGCCTGGCGCCTGCGGGTTACCGGTGTTTTTGATGAGGCAAGGGATCTGGAACTGGGCAATCGGGGAGATGGTACGTGGGTGGAGAACTTTTGCGCCGAAGTACGACAGCTCCATCGCCTCCTGATACGACATCGATTTCAGGAGCCTCGCGTCCGGCACCTGGCGTGGGTCGCAGGTATAGACGCCGTCGACGTCAGTCCAGATTTCACAACAGTCGGCGCGCAGACAGGCGGCAAGCACGGCGGCGGAGTAGTCGGAGCCGTTACGGCCCAGCACCACCAGTTCACCTTTGTCGTTCCCGGCGGTGAAACCTGCCATCAGGATCATGTGGTCAGCCGGGATTTTGCTGGCGGCGATGCGGCGAGTGGATTCGGCGATATCGACGGTGGACTCGAGGTAGTGGCCCACGGCGAGCAGTTTTTCAACCGGGTCGATCACCGTGACCGCGTGGCCGCGCGCTTCCAGCAGCCCCGCCATAATAGCGATCGACAGTTTTTCACCGCGGCAAATCAGCGCCGCGTTGATGCTGTCCGGACATTGGCCCAGCAGGCTGATGCCGTGCAGGACATGTTTAATCTGTGCGAATTCTTGTTCAACCAGAGCTTTCAGCTGTGCGAGCGGGAAGCCGGGCTGGCTGTCGGCGAGCCCCTGCAGCAGCTCGGCAAAAATACGCTCGGCATCGCTGATGTTCGGTAGCGCATCCTGCCCACCGATGGTTTTTTCAATCATCGCCACCAGGTGGTTAGTAATTTTCGCCGGGGCAGAGAGCACGGTTGCCACCTGCCCCTGCCTGGCGTTGCTTTCCAGGATATCGGCAACGCGCTGAAAGCGTTCTGCGTTTGCCACTGATGTACCGCCGAACTTCAAGACTCGCATGGTTTACCTCGTGATCTTTGGTCGAAAAAAAAGCCCGCACTGTTCAGGTGCGGGCTTTTTTCTGTTTTTCCTGTTACGCGTCAGCCCGCATCGTTACCTGTGGTAATGATGATGGTTGTTGTAATGGTGGTGGTGCTAACGCGATTCATGGATGTTGTGTGCTCTGTGTTGTTTTCTGTCTGTCCTGTATCCTTTTAGGGTTAAAGTATCCGGCACCTTAAGTCAATGAATTTTTAATTTGATCACAGTTTGTAACCCTTTCACGACCCGCTGCTTGCGGATTTATTTTTGTCCGGATACGACCAGTTGCAACCCTTATCGACAGACGGTTAATCCATACGAAAAAAAAATATCAGATTTTTATTCTGCCAATTTTTTTTCAATATCATGCAGCAATCGGTGCAGCATCGCCGTATCGCGCTGCTCAAGTAGACCGAGACGCTGGTGTAACCAGTCCACCATTTTCTGATCGTCGGCCACGCCCAGCTGCGCCAAAAGCGATTGGGTTCGTGCGCGTAATGCCCGCAGCTGGTTTTCATCCACGCTCTCTGTGGCAGGTGCCGGGGTTTGCATTAAGGATGCTAATTGATAGCAATACACCATCACCGCCTGGCCCAGATTGAGGGACGGGTAATCCGCCACCATCGGCACGCCCGTGAGCACGTCTGCCAGCTCGAGCTCTTCGTTGGTCAGGCCTGAATCTTCACGACCAAACACCAGCGCAGCTTTGGTCAACCACGCGCTTTTTTCCTCAAGCATCGGTACCAGTTCGATCGGCGTCGCATAGTAATGATACTTCGCCCGGCTGCGCGCGGTGGTCGCCACGGTGAAGGAAATGTCGTGCAATGCGTCAGCGAGGGTTGCGTAAGTGGTTATGTTGTCGAGAATTTCACCCGAACCGTGCGCCACCCAGCGGGTCGCCGGTTCAAGATGTGCCTGACTGTCGACAATACGTAAATCGGTGAATCCCATCGTCTTCATTGCACGGGCGGCGGCGCCAATATTTTCGGGTCTTGCTGGCGAAACCAGCACTATCGATAAGTGCATTTATGCTCTCTTTTTAATCAGTTAGCCTGTAAAAGTGTGATACAGCTCAACATATTACGCAGCGCGAATTTACAAAATTGCAACACAAATCACCGAAATCGCGTTTCACAACAAATTAAAAACGCTAAACTGTTGCATGACTGAATCATTGATTTAAATGTTAACAGATATTGCTTATCCGTATGTTTATTAATGATAATACTCTGATTGATTGCTTTTTCGTATTGGATTCGCGTTGTTTATTAATCAATATCTGCAACTAGTTGGTTTATTGAAAATTTGTGACAAAGGCTAGCAATCCGATACGATGATTTCATCAAACTGTTAACGTGCTACAATTGAACTTGATATATGTCAACGAAGCGTAGTTTTATTGGGTGTCTGGTGTCACTTAGCCTGTTATGTTGCTGTTAAAATGGTTAGGATGACAGCCGTTTTTGACACTGTCGGGTCCTGAGGGAAAGTGCCCACGACCAAGCTAATGATGTTGTTGACGTTGATGGAAAGTGCATCAAGAACGCAATTACGTACTTTAGTCACGTTAGGCCGATCATGTTAATTTGCGACATGCATCAGGCAGGTCAGGGACTTTTGTACTTCCTGTTTCGATTTAGTTGGCAATTTAGGTAGCAAACATGCAGACCCCGCACATTCTTATCGTTGAAGACGAGTTGGTAACACGCAACACGTTAAAGAGCATTTTCGAAGCAGAAGGCTACGATGTCTTTGAAGCGACCGATGGCGCAGAGATGCATCAGATCCTTTCTGAAAATGATATCAACCTGGTCATCATGGATATCAACCTGCCCGGGAAAAACGGCCTTCTGCTGGCGCGCGAGCTGCGTGAACAGGCGAACGTCGCACTAATGTTCCTGACAGGCCGTGATAACGAAGTGGATAAAATTCTTGGCCTGGAAATCGGCGCTGATGACTACATCACCAAGCCGTTTAATCCTCGCGAGTTAACCATCCGTGCACGCAACCTGCTGTCCCGTACCATGAACCTGGGTACGGTGAGCGAAGAGCGTCGTAGCGTAGACAGCTACAAGTTCAACGGCTGGGAACTTGATATTAATAGCCGCTCGCTGGTTAGCCCGAACGGTGAACAGTACAAGCTGCCGCGCAGCGAATTCCGCGCCATGCTGCACTTCTGCGAAAACCCGGGCAAAATTCAGTCCCGTGCAGAGCTGCTGAAGAAGATGACCGGTCGCGAGCTGAAGCCGCACGACCGTACGGTTGACGTGACGATCCGTCGCATTCGTAAACACTTCGAGTCTACGCCGGATACGCCAGAGATCATCGCCACTATCCACGGCGAAGGGTATCGTTTTTGCGGCGACCTGCAGGAATAATCCCGCACTCAATGCAGTAAAAACGGCGCTTAATGCGCCGTTTTTTTATTTCCAGATCCGTAATGCATCGTCGTCCGGTTCCCCTTTCGGCACACTTTGCTTCACCTGTGAAAGCGAGTACCAGTCAAAGTGACGGGTGAGATACATCACCGCAAACAGCGCGATCGCCAGCACGCCAGAGCCCAACAGCAGCGCGCTGTCTTCCGAGCGCAGCAAGAACCACATCACACCGTCGAGGCCTAACAACGCCACCACAAACAGCACGCTGCGCTTCCAGCCTTTCAGCACCGCCTGCAGATAAACCCCGTTCATCATCGCCCCGACCAGACTTGCAATAATCCAGGCTGGCGTAAAGCCCACGTGTTCAGAGAGCGCCAGCAGTACCAGATAGAACAGCACCAGCGACAGCCCCACCAGCAGATACTGCATCGGGTGCAGGCGAAGGTGAGTCATCGTTTCGTAGACGAAAAAAGCCATAAACGTCAGAGCAATCAGCAAAATGGCGTACTTAATCGCCCGGTCCGTCAGCTGGTACTGGTCCGCAGGCGTTGCTACCGTGACGCTAAACGCCGGAACGCTACGAAACTCTGGCGGTTCGATGGCGCTAAACTGACTTTCAAGATTGTTGGCAAACCAGCTGCTCTGCCAGTGCGCCTGGAAACCTGACTCGCTGATTTCACGCTTCGAGGGTAAGTAATCGCCCATAAAACCCGGATGCGGCCAGTTGCTGCGCAGCGTCAGCTCGCTGTTGCGCCCGACCGGTACGACCGAAAAACTCCCCGTTCCATTGAGATTGAGTGACATCTCCAGGTCGATGTTTTTCGCATTGAGCGTCTCCCAGGTCAGCGGAATATGGATCCCCGCCTGTTGCCCTGAAATGCCCGAACCCGGTTCGACGGTCAAGGTTTCATCGTTCACTTTCGAGACCTTCACCGCCCCGATCCCACGCGCATCGCCCACGCCGACGGCAATAAACGGCTGTCCGAGGGTAATGGTTTCGCCTTTCAGTTCGTCCAGCTTATCGGTGTTAAATTGCGCCTTCAGCTTGAGATCAGTGCTCCAGATTTGTCCGTCGTAGATCCCGATGCTGCGAGACTCGACCTGCTGATTCCCGTCAACCACCAGCGATTCAGGCAGCAAAAAGTGCAGGAAACTGCGCTTGTGCTCAACCTTCACGTTATCTTCGAACTTGTAATAAATTTCCGTTACAGGGATCGCGATCAGCGGCCCGGTGAGCTGCTGCGGCCCGCTGGTGCTTTGACGCAGCGTATCTTCAACGTCATCGCGATAGCTGGCGCGCTCCGAAATCAGGTTACTCACCATGAACAGCGGAACTAACAGCAGCAGGATGCACCCCATCAGGGTGCTAACTTTCCAGAACAGGGGGGATTTTTTCATTGCCTTCTCCTTAGTGATGGAGAGAGCGTAACGCGGCTATGTGCGCTGAATTTGAAGTTATGTGAAGGGACGGTGAAGTCTCAAAATCGCCTCAACGCCGCCCGCTTCACGGTTGTGAAGCTGAATATCGCCGTGATGCAGCCGAGCCACCTCCTGCACAAATGCCAGCCCGAGGCCGCTGCTTTTCAGGCCGTTGTCGCGCGCAAGTGAGTAGAAGCGCTCAAAGATGCGAGCCAGCGCGTAATCCGGGATGCCGCTGCCGCTGTCCGTGACTTTCAGCAGAGTCTGTTTCTGCGTCTCTTCGGCGCTGAGCACAATGCTTCCGCCGGATGGCGTGAAGTCGATAGCGTTGTCGAGCAAATTGCCGAACGCCTGCTCCAGCAGATCCGCGTCGCCTTCAACCGTTAGCGCTGCGCCGTTGCCTGTCAGCCTGATGTTCTTTGCCGCCAGCTGCGTCGAACGGGCGTCGGTGATGCGCGTGAACAGCGCGTCAATACTTACCCTGGTAGGGACAATCTCCACGCGGTTTTCCAGCTTCGCCTGCTCGAGCAGCTTTTCGACCAGCGACTGCATGCGCGCATTCTGCACCAGTATGTTATCGATAAACCGCGCAGCCACCGACGGCGGCGGCTGTTCCGCTAAGATCTCCGCCGCACCGCGAATCGCCGCCAGCGGGCTTTTCAGCTCGTGGGTGAGTGCGTGAACGTAATGCTCAATGTAATTTTTGCCTTCAAGACGAATACGCATGTTTTCCAGCGCCTGCGCCAGTTTGCGCAGCTCGCTGCTGCCGGGGTCGGGCAACGGCAGCGGCGTCTCGTGGGTGACAGAATCGGCGTAACGCGACAAAGAGCTGATGGAGCGGTTAATCCACCAAGCGACGATCAGCCCGATCAGCAGGGCAATCCCCAGCAGCGCGCCGCCCGCCCAGAGAATGCGTCGCTCGCTGCGCTGGATCACCGGCGCCATCGCGCTGTTCGGTTTCCCCACCGACAGGACGCCGATAATTTTTCCCTGATCCACAATCGGCGCCGCCACGTACATCACCGTGCTATTAGGATCGTTCGGATCGTCCTGAGTGCTGCGCGCGCCGTACTGCCCGCGCAGGGTGCGCCAGACGTCGTTCCAGCGGGAATAATCCTCGCCCAGCCCTTTTCCAGTGGAATCAAACACCACCCGGCCCTGGGCGTCGGTCATGTAGACGTGATACTCGTTACGCACCTTGTAGATGCCGCCAATGTTGGCGCGAAACGGGCGCTGATGGAGCTGAGAAAATGCCTGCGCCACCCTGCCGTTTTGCGGATCGCCATTCAGCAGATCGTCACGCCCCACTTCCGCCAGCAGCGTGGCGGTGTCGATCAGCGTGCCTTCAGTCGCCCGACGCACGCCGGGTTTGACCTCCTGCACAAAGATCGACAGCACGAACCAGGCCGCGATAGCAACGATCAGGAAATAGCCCAGCAGCAGGCGCATGCCAATGCGCATTACACCAGCCCCAGGCTGTAGCCCATGCCGCGATGGGTGCTGATCGGCGAAAGATCTGCATTCACGGCGCGCAGTTTGGCGCGCAGGGTTTTAATGTGGGTATCAACGGTGCGATCGAAGCTGTCGCCGTCCTCGCCCCAGACTTTGTCCATCAGCTGCTGGCGGGAAAACACCCGGCCCGGCGCATGGAGCAAGGTTTTGAGCAGCAAAAATTCGTAGCGCGTCAAAAGTAATGGCTCGCCGCACCAGCTGATCTGCGCCGCCGGCTCGTTGAGCTCAAACTGTCCGATACGCACGATGTCTGACGGCAGCGCGGATTTTTGCATCCGGCGCAAAATGGTCCGCACCCTGGCGCACACTTCGCGCGGGGAAAAGGGTTTGGCGACGTAATCATCCGCCCCCATTTCCAGCCCGAGTAGCTTATCCACTTCGTCACTGCGGGCCGTGAGGAACAGCACCGGCAGCGACGGGTGCTGCGCCAGCAGCTGACGACACAGCTCAAATCCGCTGATATCCGGCAAACCCACATCCAGAATCGCCAGCGCAGGTGCCTGACGTCGCGCCTCGTCGAGCGCAGGCAGCCCGCGCTCGAACGCTTTCACCGCAAAACCTTCCTGTGAAAGCATGTAGATCAGCGTCTCGGCGATGCTGATTTCGTCTTCCACCAGCCAAATCAAGGGTTGCTGCATCGTCATTCCCTGGGTTAGCGCCACGGCATAATCGGCACTGCGCTCAGTGCGTTTTTCGGCGATCCTTCGACCACTTTATCGGAGTAGGCCAGGTACGCCAGCGTGTTGCGTTTCGCATCGTAGAAACGCACGACCTGGAGCTTTTTGAACACCAGCGAGGTCCGTTTCTGGAACACCACATCGCCCTGCGCTTTGCCGTTTTTGATTTTGTCGCTCAGTTCGACGGGCCCGACCTGCTGGCAAGAGATCGCCGCATCGGCCGTATCTTCCGCCAGCCCTAAGCCGCCTTTAATGCCGCCCGTTTTCGCGCGGCTGATGTAGCAGGTGACGTTTTTCACATCCGGATCGTCAAAGGCTTCGACCACAATTTTATGGTCCGGACCGAACATCTTAAACACGGTATCGACGGAGCCGACTTCTTCAGCCAGCGCGTTACGGCCTACGATTAACATCAGAGCAGTGAAGATCAATGTCTTGTATTTCATATTGTTACCATTCTTTAAAATTACATTGAGCGATTATTCAACAAACCGAATAAAAATGTAGCAAGATCACAGGATTAGCAATTTATTGCCCATAATGTGCGGCAAAAAGCATTAATGCGCAAAAAAAACACTGAATGCTAAAACATCAAAAAATGCTATTATCCGCTACCCTGTTATCAGGCACCTGCTGTTTTAAGGATGAGGATAGTATATGGATCAGGCTGGAATTATTCGCGATCTGCTTACCTGGCTGGAAGGTCATCTGGACCAGCCTTTGTCACTGGATAATGTGGCGGCAAAAGCAGGCTATTCCAAGTGGCATTTGCAAAGGATGTTCAAGGATGTCACCGGTCATGCTATCGGTGCCTATATTCGTGCACGTCGTCTTTCAAAATCGGCTGTGGCACTGCGCCTGACGGCACGCCCTATTCTGGATATTGCCCTGCAGTACCGTTTTGACTCGCAGCAGACGTTTACCCGCGCCTTCAAAAAACAGTTCTCGCTGACGCCTGCGCTCTATCGTCGTTCACCCGACTGGAGTTCGTTTGGTATGCGTCCGCCGCTGCGCCTGGGTGAATTCGCGATGCCAAAATACGAATTCACGGTCCTGCCAGAGACCCATCTCATCGGCACGACGCAAAGCTATACCTGTTCTCTGGAGCAGATCTCCGAATTCCGTCATCAGATGCGCACCCAGTTCTGGCGCGATTTCCTGAGCCACGCTCCGGCGCTTCCGCCGCTGCTGTATGGCCTGAACGAAACGCATCCGAGCATGGAAAAAGACGACGAGCAGGAAGTGTTCTATACCACCGCGCTCACGCCAGAGATGGCCAACGGCTACATCCAGGGTTCGAAACCGGTGGTACTGGAAGGCGGTGAATACGTGATGTTCACCTACGAAGGGCTGGGCACGGGCGTTCAGGAATTTATCCTGACCGTTTACGGCACCTGCATGCCAATGCTGAATCTGAACCGCCGCAAAGGTCAGGATATTGAGCGCTACTACCCGGCCAGCGATGCCCGACCGGAAGTAGGCCCAATCAATCTGCGGATGGAATACCTGATTCCAGTGCGCCGCTAGCGCTGCAGTTCATCCAGCGCAGGGGCGTCCAGATGCGAGATGTCCCCTGCCATTTCGACCACCCAACCTGAAGCCAGCCACGGGCTTTCCTGATAGTCGATACGGGAAATGGAGCAGTTGCGCAAACGCAAACGGCGTTCCGCGTAGGCTGGCAGTCCAAGAATGGTACTCACCAGACATCCCAGCGCGATACCGTGACTCACCAGCAGCGGACGGCTGCCCTGCGGCAGTTTAAGACAATCCGCCAGCGCCGCCTGTACGCGCACGCTCAGCTCCTGCATGGATTCGCCTTGCGGAATACGACCATCTTCCGTGCCGTTGACCAGCGTACGCCGCCAGCCCTCTTCCTGTTCCGTCAGGGTATCCACATGACGCTTTTCGAGCACACCCATGTCGAGTTCGCGCAGGCGAGGATCGAGGATAATGTCGCACCCACAGGCCTCGGCAATAATGCGCGCCGTTTGCTGCGTGCGACCTAAATCGCTGGCGATAATGTGCGTGATGCCTAAGGATCTGGCACGTTCCGCGACCTGCCATGCTTGTTGCTCACCCTTGGCGGTGAGAGGACTGTCTGACTGCCCTTGAATACGTCGCTCGGCGTTCCACTGCGTTTCACCGTGGCGAACAAGGTAAACCTGTAACATGCTTTTTTTCCGTTATACTGCGATGAGTTTTTTTGAATCGAGCTTAATTATGCACCATGTTGTCTCTGCTACCACTAATCCTGCCAAAATTCAGGCAATTCTAAGGGCATTTGAAGAGATCTTCGGCGAAGGATCCTGCCACATTGACGCCGTCGGCGTCGAGAGCGGCGTCCCTGAACAGCCGTTCGGGAGCGAGGAAACGCGCGCTGGCGCACGAAATCGCGTCGTGAATGCGAAGGCCGCGCGCCCTGAGGCTGATTTCTGGGTGGCGATTGAAGCGGGGATTGACGAGGGAGCCACCTTTAGCTGGGTGGTAATCGAGAGCCGCGAGCAGCGCGGTGAATCGCGCTCGGCGACGCTGCCTTTGCCGGCCATCATTCTGGAAAAAGTGCGCGCCGGAGAGGCGCTCGGGCCGGTGATGTCGCAGTACACCGGCATTGATGAGATTGGTCGTAAAGAAGGGGCGATTGGCGTGTTTACCGCCGGAGCCTTGACGCGTTCGAGCGTATACCATCAGGCGGTGGTGTTGGCGTTAAGCCCGTTTCATAACGCGGTATACGGCTGATTCCGCCGTTATAGGCCTGATAAGCGAAGCGCCATCAGGCAACCTGCCACGCCATTGCCGGGTGGCGGCTTCGCCTTACCCGGCCTACAAAAACATGCCATCAGGCAACCTGCCGCGCCATTGCCGGGTGGCGGCTTCGCCTTACCCGGCCTACAGGAACATGCCATCAGGCATTTTTCAACAACACTTCCTCAAGCCACTGGCGCAACTCCACCGGGGCTGATTTCAGACTGTTCGAGCCACGGGTGATCGTCGCGATGCCCGCCCCCAGCTCGCTTTTCAGCTCACGCTGGCTCATCTCACCGCGCAGTAACTCTTCGATAATGCGCACGCGCGTGCCCAACGCTTCACGCTCGTCAGGTGTCAGTATCAATTGCATCAGCGGTAAGTGCAGATCTTTCTCATAGGACTGGCGAAGCAGCTCCACAAAACGAAGCCACTCCTGATTGCGCTGTTCGGCCATCGCCGATGAATAAGGGGAATGCTGGGTCATGTTATGCCGCCGTTTGTACTCTTAGACGAGTACAAGCATAACACAACCCCACTGGATTAATACTTTCTCTGCCACTCGGCGTCGCTCATGAGGGGATCTTTCTGCCCCATGAAGTAGCGATAGTAAGCGTCATAGGCCAGCACATTCTTCACATACCCGCGCGTTTCCGAGAACGGAATGCTCTCGACAAACGCCACCGCGTCGATGCGTCCGGCGCTGTTGCCAAGCCAGGTCCGCACGCGTCCAGGCCCTGCGTTATAGGCCGCAGACGAGAAGATACGGTTATTGCCGAACTGGGAATAGACATACTGCAAATAGCTGGTGCCGATGTTGATGTTGGTATCCGGGTCCAGCAGCTGTGACGGGCTGCTGTAGCCTGGAATATTAAATATCTTCACCGTGTGCGTGGCAGTGCCGGGCATGATCTGCATCAGGCCGCTAGCTCCAACCGGTGAGCGCACTTTCGGGTTCCACGCGCTCTCCTGACGGGCAATCGCCATCGCGTAGCTTTGCGGAATGTCTTTCCCGCTGGTGTAACGATCGAACAGATCTTTATAGGCTAGCGGGAAACGCTCTTCCAGATGATCCCACAGCTTCCCGGCGATCGTCGCCTGCACGCTCAGATCCCACCAGCGGTTATCAAACGCGTAGCGCGCCAGCTGGGCTTTTTCGTCGTTGCTGCGGCTGGTCACCAGGTTGGCCCACTCGCTGCGCGCCGTGTTATCCATGCTCCAGTACATCAGCTCGCGCACCCGCGCCATTTCCGGACCCTGAATCAGGGCTGAGTTGACGTTGGTCGGGGCTTTGTCGATTTTAAGCGTGTACTCCTCGCCCAGGCGCTGCGCCGCCGCCATCGGGTAGAATCCGCGCTGCTGCATCAGGGAGTGAAGGATCTCTTTCGCTTCGTCATCGCGCCCACGCTCCATCAGCAGATCGGCCTGCCAGTAGCGCCATTCGTCTTTCTCTTTGGCATCCATCGGCAGGCGGGAGAGCCAGGTATTTAAGCCCCGGCGATCGCCGGTGCCGAGCGCCATACGCACGCGGCGCTCTACCAGCGACGTAGAGTTCGAACGCATGATCGCATCGTCACGCCAGCGCGCCTGTTCATCGGTGACATCGGTGCCCATCAGACGCCACGCGACGATATCGCGCAGATCCTGGGTTTGATCGTCGTTAAGCTGCTGCGCCTGAACCAGCTGCGGGATCATCAGCCGCGCGTTTTCCACATCGTCACGCGCCACGCTGGTAAAGGCCACCGCCGCCATCTGGCGAGTGAAATCTGTCGCGCCGGTCGAGCGGGCGAAGGTCAGTACGGAATTCGGATCGTTGGCGAGCTGAAGCACCGCCGTGGAAATAGTCTGATAATCGGACGGCATCTGCCCGGCCAGTGTGGTCACCAGACGGGTGTTCCCGGCTTTCATCGCCAGACGAATACGTTCGAGATAGGCCAGCGGATCTTGCTGGCCCGATGCGCGCCAGGCGCCAAACAGCGAGTCACAGGCATTCGGCAGATTTTTCCCCGTCAGCCACAAATCTTTTGCGCCGTTCCAGGCTTCCTGCTGTTGGCCCGTCGCCCATTTGGCGTAATAGAAATTACACTGCGCCTCGGTGGTGCCCGGTTTTTCCGGGCTGAAGGCCAGCAGGCCGCGCCAGTCTTCGCGTCGCGCCAGTTCGTTCACAAAGCGCGACTGTAAGGTTCGGGCAGGGGGCAACGTGGGGTTAGCCTGAATAAAATTGGCGACGGTGAGCGTCGGTTGGTTCATGAGATCGTCGGTAATCTGGCGATATTCCAGATACGGGTAGAGCGGATACTCTTTCAGCGTCGGCATAAGGGCCTGCACGGTATCCATCTGCTTACTGTCCCACGCCTGCTTGATCTGCGCATAGCGGTTGCGCTGTTCATCCAGTGAATCGGCATGCGCTGCGTGGCTTATCGTCATCACGCAGACGCTGGCAGCCAGCAGACGCCAGACCACCTGTTTGGCTTTTTCCACAAGCTCTTCCTCATTTTGTTGAATACTGTTGCGGCGTCTTGCCACCTACAAATGTAATGGATCTATGCTAACCAGGCATTCCGCAACACGCCACGTCATGGACACTTTTTTACCTTTCTTGCGCGTTTTAACACTCCCGACGTTCGTGTCTGGGATTAGGCCATGAAAAAGGCTACACTTCGCAGCTGTATACCATTTTCTTTACTATAAAAGAGGCGAAGTCCACGTGGCTCAATTCGTTTATACCATGCATCGTGTCGGCAAAGTGGTTCCGCCGAAACGTCATATTCTGAAAAATATCTCGCTGAGCTTCTTCCCTGGCGCAAAAATCGGTGTCCTGGGTCTCAACGGTGCCGGTAAGTCCACCCTGCTGCGCATCATGGCCGGTATCGATACCGATATCGAAGGTGAAGCTCGCCCGCAGCCTGGTCTCAAAATCGGTTATCTGCCGCAGGAACCGAAGCTGAACCCGGAACACACCGTTCGCGAATCCATCGAAGAAGCCGTTTCCGAAGTCGTTAACGCCCTGAAAGGTCTGGATGAAGTCTACGCGAAGTACGCTGAACCGGATGCGGACTTCGACAAACTGGCGGCGCAACAGGGTAAATTCGAAGAAATTATCCAGGCGCACGACGGCCACAACCTGAACGTTCAGCTGGAGCGTGCGGCCGATGCCCTGCGCCTGCCAGACTGGGACGCGAAAATCGAAAAACTGTCCGGGGGTGAACGCCGCCGCGTCGCGCTGTGCCGTCTGCTGCTGGAAAAGCCAGACATGCTGCTGCTCGACGAACCAACGAACCACCTGGATGCCGAATCCGTTGCCTGGCTGGAACGCTTCCTGCACGACTTCGAAGGGACCGTTGTGGCAATTACCCACGACCGTTACTTCCTCGATAACGTCGCAGGCTGGATCCTGGAGCTGGACCGCGGGGAAGGTATTCCGTGGGAAGGCAACTACTCCTCCTGGCTGGAGCAGAAAGATCAGCGTCTGGCGCAGGAAGCTTCTCAGGAAGCGGCTCGTCGTAAATCGATTGAGAAAGAGCTGGAGTGGGTTCGTCAGGGCGCGAAAGGCCGTCAGTCTAAGGGCAAAGCCCGTCTGGCACGCTTTGAAGAGCTGAACAACTCCGAATACCAGAAACGTAACGAAACCAACGAACTGTTTATCCCACCTGGAGCACGTCTGGGGGATAAAGTCGTTGAAGTGAGCAATCTGCGTAAGTCTTACGGCGATCGCCTGCTGATCGACGACCTGAGCTTCTCCGTGCCGAAAGGGGCGATTGTCGGGATCATCGGTCCGAACGGCGCGGGTAAATCGACGCTGTTCCGCATGATGTCCGGTCAGGAACAGCCTGACAGCGGCACCATTACGCTGGGCGACACCGTGAAACTGGCCTCTGTGGATCAGTTCCGTGACGCGATGGACAACAGCAAAACCGTGTGGGAAGAAGTTTCCGGCGGGCAGGATATCATGCGTATCGGTAACACCGAGATGCCGAGCCGCGCCTACGTTGGCCGCTTCAACTTCAAAGGTGTGGATCAGGGTAAACGCGTCGGCGAGCTGTCCGGTGGTGAACGTGGTCGTCTGCACCTGGCGAAACTGCTGCAGGTTGGCGGTAACGTTCTGCTCCTCGATGAACCAACAAACGACCTGGACATTGAAACCCTGCGCGCGCTGGAAAACGCCATGCTGGAGTTCCCGGGCTGTGCAATGGTGATATCCCACGACCGTTGGTTCCTCGACCGTATCGCAACCCACATTCTGGATTACCAGGACGAGGGTAAAGTGGAGTTCTTCGAAGGTAACTTCACCGAATACGAAGAGTACAAGAAACGTACCCTCGGCGCGGATGCGCTGGAGCCAAAACGTATTAAGTACAAGCGTATATCGAAATAAAAGCAAAACGGCAACTTCGGTTGCCGTTTTTTATGTTTTCTCCCTCTCCCGTGGGAGAGATACCGTCTTGTCGGTTATCCGGCAAGCGGTATTTCAGCATTAAATTCTCGTCCGGATTTCACCACGCCATAAGCCAGCTGGAGCAGTTTTCTCATCCCGGCACATACGCGTTCCTTC
>NZ_JASSOT010000036.1 GCF_030238365.1 Lelliottia wanjuensis
AAACATCTCGTGTTGCGAAAATTTGAGAGACTCGAACACACCGTCACTCTGTTCTTATTACGGAGAACAGACGCAGCGTGTCGTTTCAATTTTCAGCTTGATCCAGATTTTTAAAGAGCAAAACTTCGCAGTGAACCTTTTCAGGTACACTCTGAAGTTTTCTTGTGTTTTCGCAGTAAAAAGGATGGTGGAGCTATGCGGGATCGAACCGCAGACCTCCTGCGTGCAAGGCAGGCGCTCTCCCAGCTGAGCTATAACCCCATCGCAAAAACTGAATCTCTGTTACCCTAATTCGTTTCCGGGCAAGGCGTGGTGATGCGAAGCATACTTATGTATGTGAGCATCGCCATAACGCAGCACGGAGGCGAATTTGGTAGGCCTGAGTGGACTTGAACCACCGACCTCACCCTTATCAGGGGTGCGCTCTAACCACCTGAGCTACAAGCCTGCAGAGATTTTTACTGCTTATTTTTCATCAGACAATCTGTGTGAGCACTACAAAGGCAGGTTCTTTCAGGTAAGGAGGTGATCCAACCGCAGGTTCCCCTACGGTTACCTTGTTACGACTTCACCCCAGTCATG
>NZ_JASSOT010000037.1 GCF_030238365.1 Lelliottia wanjuensis
TTAACAACGAGCGACAGCAGAGTACCGGCTCCCCATAAAAGGATCAGGGAAAGCAGGAGTAATCGCAGCACCTTCAGCCAGTTGAAGCCCAGCTTTCTGCCGCTGACGGCATCACAGTCATCAATGACTGCCTTCCATGTCGGGGTGTCGAGACGTGTGTTCGGCACTGTTCCCGCACCGGCCAGTTCTGGACTGAACATGACCCCGCGTAAACGCCAGGCCGCAGATCCCTGCATCAGCCCGCTGAGTAAAACGGTCAGGCTGGCTTTCAGTTCGTGTCGCAGGCGCGAGGACAACTGAAGCAGGCCGTCATGTGCCGGATTCTTCAGTATCTGTGCCATTCCGAATTTTTGCAGGCGTTGTGCCAGTGTAGAAAACGCTTCACGCGCCCCTTTAACAGTGCCTTCCGGACCAAAAATAACCCCTGCTGGCGTCGTTTCCGCGTCCGGCTGAGCGCCTGTCGCTTTGTCTGTCAACCACAGCCAGACAGGGGCCTGCCAGCCAAGCAGATGGTCTGCTTTCTGGCGGCAACGCAAAAAGGCATCCCGTTCGCTATCCGTCGGGAGGGTTGAAGTA
>NZ_JASSOT010000038.1 GCF_030238365.1 Lelliottia wanjuensis
CTCCAGTAACGCCAGCGGAAAAAGATGGAGCAGCATACCGAGAAGGATCAGCGGCACGGAAATAAACGTGACCAGCGGAACAGCAAACAGATTCGCGAGGAATGAAGACAGGCTGAAACCATGAAATATCAGCACCTGCAGCGGAAGCAGCAGGCACAGCATCCCTGTCTGCAGATGAATGAGATTTGCCAGAGGTTTTATTCGGCTCCAGCGCCCGTTCGGAAGCGGTAGCCACTGGTACCAAAAAATTAATGCCGCAACCGCAAACGCCGACAGCGCAAAACTTTGTGACAGAACAGCCACAGGGTCAAAAATCAGAATTGCCGCCACGCAGGCTAACCAGATCTGCCAGGGAGACCATTGACGGCCGCTAATCCGCAGTGCAGCCACCACCGAGAGAGAGACAACCGTGCGCATTGCGGGCGGCTGCATCCCCGTTAACCATGCATAAAAAGCCGCAAAGCACAGACCTGCAAGCATGGGAAACTGCCAATGGATAGCGTGGCTCGGCAGGAAATATTGCAACCCTCTTGCCAGTAACCAGATGATGGACGCAGCCAGCGCGATGTGCA
>NZ_JASSOT010000039.1 GCF_030238365.1 Lelliottia wanjuensis
AGAGAAGGCACGCGAGGTGCTGGAAGCCGTAAACAGTGCTGAAGACCAGGTAGACAGCTATACCGAACTGGATTACCGGGTGTTTCGCGGGCTGGCGTTCGCATCAGGCAACCCAATTTATGGCCTGATCCTCAATGGGCTGAAAGGCCTTTACACCCGCGTTGGACGCCACTACTTTTCTAACCCGGAAGCGCGTAAGGTGGCACGCGATTTTTATCAAACGCTGCTCAACCTGTGTGACAAAGAGCCTACCCAGGACGAAATCGTTTAATGTGTCCGTCGCTATGGTCGTCAGAGTGGCGATATCTGGCATTCGATGCAAAAAACGTTGCCGGACGATTTAGGCAGCAAACGTTAATAAAAAACCGGACATGGCGTCCGGTTTTTTTTATTCCGCTTAAAGCGGGGCGTTGCGCGGTGGATTACGGTCCAGTAGCTCAACGCTCCCGTCTTCGTTTTGCTGTTCCAGAATAACGTCAAATCCCCATAGTCGTTGCACGTGTTTAAGCACTTCCCGGCGGCTTTTGTCCAGCGGCGCACGGCTCTGCGGGACATAGCGCAGCGTCAG
>NZ_JASSOT010000040.1 GCF_030238365.1 Lelliottia wanjuensis
GCTGTCGATTACCGATAAGCATATGATCAGCATGGCGGCAGCCGTGTTCTTTGAAAACCTCTGCGGCGGAATGGGAACGGCAGCCTTTGTCGCCCTGCTGATGACCCTGTGCAACAAATCATTTTCCGCCACGCAGTTTGCCCTACTTTCAGCACTCTCCGCCGTGGGCCGCGTATACGTCGGCCCCATTGCAGGCTGGTTCGTTGAAGCCCACGGCTGGCCGACATTTTATCTCTTCTCGGTGGTTGCCGCCGTGCCGGGGATTTTATTGCTGCTGGTGTGTCGTCAGACGCTGGAATATACCCAGCGTACTGAACACTTTATGCCGCGTACCGAGTATCACCGCGCCTACCGTTTTGCCTTACGGTTGTTAACGGTGGGATGCCTTGCGCTGGGATTGTGGCTTGTCGTACTCATCCTTAATGCAACCACCTCTCTGACGCTCCCGCTCGAAACGCTCCTGCTGGACGTGGGTGCCCTGCTCGCCATCGCCGGGATCCTGATCGGGGGACTTCTCGATTTTCTGGCATTGGGCAAAACGCAGATGAGCTAAAGAAAAAACGA
>NZ_JASSOT010000041.1 GCF_030238365.1 Lelliottia wanjuensis
TACAGCACTGAACTTGCCACCCTGCTGGCCGATAACGGCTGCTGTGTCAGCCTCGAAAATCCCGCCCGCATACACGCGTTTGGCAATACGGAGCTGACCCGCAACAAAACGGACAAAAGTGATGCGGCACTGATAGCCCGCTACTGCGCCCTGTATCAACCCGCCCCCTGGTATCCTGCGCCGCTGAGCGAGCGTCAGCTGACGGCGCTGGTACGCCACCTGCGTAATCTGGAAGAGATGCGGCAGATGGAGATGAACCGCCTTGAAGCAGCCGACGAGGTCATTGTTCCCTCACTGCATGAACACGTTGCCATGCTGGATGAACTGATTGACGAAACACGAAAAAAAATCAGCCAGCACATCGATGATAACCCTGACCTGAAGCGGGACAGGGAACTGCTGAAGAGCATCCCCGGGATCGGTGAAATGCTGAGCGTGAGCCTGCTGGCGTTCGCGGGTAATCTGAGACGGTTCAGTGACAGTAAGGCACTGGTGGCTTACGCCGGGCTGAATCCACGGCGCTGTGAGTCGGGGATGTGGAAAGGAAA
>NZ_JASSOT010000042.1 GCF_030238365.1 Lelliottia wanjuensis
TGACCTGACCGTTCTTGCCCGGCGCTATGAATGGGATATGGATGCCGTCTGGCAGTCTCTTCTGAGCTGGCTGGATGCACAGCCTCGTTCAGTTCGCACCCGACCAGAGCTCTCTGCTTCCCTCCAGTCCCTGTTGAAACAGGCCTGGCTTGCCGCCACGCTCGCGGGAGATGAGCAGATCCGCAGCATACATTTGCTCACGGCCATGATTGAAACGTCAGGACTGACGCGCTGCGATGGCCTCTGGCCCTTAATGACCCTGACCACCAGCCAGCTTGAGAGGCTACGCCCCTTACTGGAAACCCAGTCAGATGAGCGGCATGAGCTTGCACTCAGCGAACAGGCTGGCAATGCCACCATTATTGGTCGGGCGGCGCCATTGAAACAGGAAGCACAAAACCCTGTTGACGGTGGAAGCGCACAACCTGTCGTTTCGCAGGAGGAGTCCATTCTCAACCGCTTTACTGTCGATGTGACCGCCCGTGCCCGGGAAGGAAAGATTGATCCTGTCTTTGGACGCGATAACGAAATCCGTCAGATGGTGG
>NZ_JASSOT010000043.1 GCF_030238365.1 Lelliottia wanjuensis
GTTCGGCATAGCGGGATTTGAGGCCACGCAGCATCAGGCAGGCCGTATCATCATCAGGCTCATCAACCTTAACCATCTGGAAGCGGCGTTCAAGGGCTGCATCACGTTCGAAATACTGCTTGTATTCGCTCCAGGTGGTGGCCGCAATGGTGCGCAGTTCGCCGCGTGCCAGAGCCGGTTTCAGCAGGTTGGCAGCATCCGCCCCGCCCGCCTGATTACCGGCCCCGATGATGGTATGAGCTTCATCGATAAAGAGCAGCACTGGCACCGGGGATTGCTGGACGGCGTCGATGATATTTTTCAGACGCTGTTCGAACTCTCCCTTTACACCGGCGCCCGCCTGAAGCAACCCCAGGTCCAGCGTTCTGACGATGACAGGTTTAAGACTCTCGGGCACATTGCCCTCAGCAATACGTAGCGCCAGGCCTTCAACCAGGGCCGTTTTGCCGACGCCAGGCTCGCCCACCAGGATAGGGTTGTTCTTGCGACGTCTGGAGAGAATATCCACCATCTGACGGATTTCGTTATCGCGTCCAAAGACAG
>NZ_JASSOT010000044.1 GCF_030238365.1 Lelliottia wanjuensis
CTGTCTGGCAGGGCTTTGAACAGCGTCAAGACTATGTGCACCAACAACCACACATCCCGCTTTCGTTAGTCCTGTAGGTTCTGGCGCGATACATAGTGCTGTGGCACCAGCCATTTCTACCGCTCCAAGTAAAACACCAAGTCCACCCAATAGTCGGTTACTCAGCGTTTCCGCCTCTGTGACGCTCTTATCTGAAAGCACCGCCGCCAGTTGTACCGGCGACATAACAACGACCATTCCACCCTCTTCCATAACAGTATCCCATTCCCCCATATCCTTACTCGATAATAGCCAAAACTGGCTTCGGTTGATAAGGGTAAATTCTTAGCCTTCCTTATTTATTTAAACTCATCATATTCAACTGATATAAAAAGACCGTCTGTTGCCGGTCTGGAGTTGGTTATGTCGGTGCGGGTTCGTCACATTTTGGCAGCCAGTCGGCGTAGCTTTACTCTTTCAGCTACAGGTTGGTATGTATACCCTGCTTTGTATGCCGCTTATCATAACTCAGGCGGAATTCTTTCAGCATAATGGGCAGCACAA
>NZ_JASSOT010000045.1 GCF_030238365.1 Lelliottia wanjuensis
GCCCTTATGTCTTGATCTTCTCCGCTTCTGCGGAGAAGATCCCCGACTGATCATCGGGAGGTTACCGGTGAGCATCACCCGGCCCTGGTGCCACTGAGCCCGTGGGAGAGATTATGCCCCGGTAACCTGTTTCCCTGTCGCCTCAAGACCGAACGGTATCCTGTGCCCTGAGCACCCACATATAAGGATGGTCCGGCGATATTATTCATAAGGTTACGGAGTGCCATGATGGAGCTTATTCCTGTCGGCGTTGATATCGCCAAACTCAAATTTGATGTCGCCGTCCTGCTGCCTAATCAGAAATACAAAACCAAAAAATTCCCCAACACCTCTGCCGGATGCCGCGAGTTCCTCAGCTGGCTGGCACGTTTTGGCGACTGCCATGTCTGCATGGAAGCGACGGGCTGCTACAGCACTGAACTTGCCACCCTGCTGGCCGATAACGGCTGCTGTGTCAGCCTCGAAAATCCCGCCCGCATACACGCGTTTGGCAATACGGAGCTGACCCGCAACAAAACGGACAAAAGTGATGCGG
>NZ_JASSOT010000054.1 GCF_030238365.1 Lelliottia wanjuensis
GAGTCCTGAAGGAACGTTGAAGACTACGACGTTGATAGGCTGGGTGTGTAAGTGCAGCGATGTATTGAGCTAACCAGTACTAATGAACCGTGAGGCTTAACCTTACAACGCCGAAGATGTTTTGGCGAAAGCAGAGACGACGATTTTCAGCCTGATAACAGATTAACCGGCATGCAGAGATGCGTGTTGATAACAGAATTTGCCTGGCGGCTTTAGCGCGGTGGTCCCACCTGACCCCATGCCGAACTCAGAAGTGAAACGCCGTAGCGCCGATGGTAGTGTGGGGTCTCCCCATGTGAGAGTAGGGAACTGCCAGGCATCAATTAAGTGAAGAGGCCATCCGCAAGGATGGCCTTTTTGCGTTTTTGTCCTTTCTAAAATAAGCCATCAAACAACAAAAACTCCGGTTCCAGCCCAGCCATACGGCCTTAAATCAAAGCTAAAACCTTATCAATATCATTGATCACGTCATTTCTGGCGCAGCTACGTGTGTGTGGAATTCGAGCTGAGTGATGATAAAAGAGATGTTCAAACTGAAGAATTGAGTTGAGCGACGCGGCCAAAATCTACCGGATCCCCAAAAGCAAAAACCCAGCCATAGGCTGGGTTCTTTAAATAGTGGTGCCCGGACTCGGAATCGAACCAAGGACACGGGGATTTTCAATCCCCTGCTCTACCGACTGAGCTATCCGGGCAACGGAGCGCATTAAACCTTAATCCCGCATGTGCGTCAACCCTAATTCGGGAAAAGCTGTTCAACTGCTTAACTTTACGGCAATCTGTCGGTTTGCGCAGCGAAATTGCACAAATCTTCCAGACAATGAGGGGCTGAAATCGCAATGCTGACAGATTACAGGAGGGGTGTATGACGAACGACTGGCTTGAGCTCCGTCAGCATGCAGATACGGGCATTGAAACCATTAAAGCGCACTTTGAAGGCCACGCCTTCGACCCGCACTGGCACGACAGCTATCTGGTCGGCATCACGCTTTCTGGTACCCAGCAGTTCCACTGCCGCCGCGAACGACACCGTAGCCAGCCGGGAGACGCCTTTCTGCTCGAACCCGGTGAGATCCACGATGGCGACGCACCCGTCGAGGGCGGTTTTACCTACCTGACCTTTTACCTGGACGAGCAGTGGCTGAACAACACGCTGCATGGACTGTACGAATCCACGCCCGGCAGCTATTCACTCCATTTTGCCCAGACCCTGACGCGCGAGCCGCAGCTGGTTCGCACCATCGGTGAAACGTTCAGTGCACTGCATCAGGATGAGATGAAAATCGTCCAGCAAAGTACGATGGATAACTTGCTGGCGCAAATCACCTCCCATTGCCACTGGCGAAAACGACTGCCTTCGCAGCTCCAAAGCGCGGCGGTGGCACATCGGGCGCGCGATTACCTGTACGCGCATCTCGGTGAAAACCTCGGGCTGTCAGACCTGGCGCGCGAGACGGGAACCGATCGCTTTACGCTGACCCGCTGCTTCAAACGTGAGTTTCACCTGGCGCCGCACGCCTGGCTTATCCAGCTTCGACTCGCAAAAGCCCGTCAGATGCTGGCACGTGGCGATTTACCCGTCGATGTCGCTGCAGCGCTCGGTTTCGCCGACCAGAGCCATCTTGGGCGCTGGTTCCAGCGAGCCTATCGCATCACCCCAGCCCATTACCGAAAGTTGTGCACAAACCTTCCAGACGTTTCCAGAAAATAACGGCACAGTCAGGTCTCCAATAAGAAGGAGATACCTGTGACTGTAATGCCATTTCTGCTGTTTGCCTTTGTCGCTTCGATAACGCCAGGCCCGACCAACATCCTCGTTCTGACCAACAGCCAGCACTATGGCGTGAAGGCGACCCTTCCTGCCCTTGTGAGCGGCTGTGTGGCGGCCAGCGCCATCGTGTTGATATCCGGTGCGGGGGCGGGAGAAGTCTTGCGCCAGTACCCGCTGATTCGTCAGGTAATGAGCTGGGCGGGTGTGCTGTGGTTAAGCTGGATGAGCTGGCAGCTGTTCAATGCCCCAGCGGCAAATCTGAGCAACGGCTCACACCACCGTTTTACGGCGCGGGCGGCTGCACTACTGCAGGTGGTTAATCCCAAGACATGGATGATGGCGCTGGCGGTCGTCAGCCTGTTTGCGCCTGCGGGGGAACATACGTTGCGGGATATTGCGCTGATGGCGCTGTGGTTCTTAATGATTTCGATTATGTGTCTGATGTGCTGGGCGTGGCTGGGGAAGGCGGTGAACCGTGTGTTTCGCACCACCGTGGCGATGGTGCGCTTTCAACGCGTGATGGCCCTGTGCCTGCTGGTATCCGCGTGGGCAGGCATGCTGGCTTAAGTCAGCGCGCCACCCATGCGGCACTGAGCAAAACGCAGAATATCTTCCGCCAGACGATGCGCCGTCTCAACGTCAGTCACACTCCGGTTGACCAGCATGCGGCTCAGACATCCTTCCAGCACCAGTTCCATCTGTTTGGCCACCATCGCCGGGTCGTCCACTTCGAGCGTCGTCAGCAGCTCGTGCGTGAAGTCGTGGGCGGCGCTTTTCTGCTGATCCGCCAGCTGATGGATCGGATGACCCGGATCCGGGTAGAACGTGCAGGCGGCAATAAACAGGCAGCCCGGATAGCGATTGTTGTGAACGCAATCCGCCAGAGCGGTGTAGCGCGCCAGTAATTTCTGTTCAGGCGACAGCTCTTCGTTCAGCATCAACTGCCTGCGCCAGATATCCACCTGCTGGCTGAGATAGCGCAGGGCGTCATAAAGCAGCGCCTCTTTATCGGGCCAGAAGCGGCGCAATTCATCCAGAGGATAATCGATGCGTTCGGCGACCATCTCAAGCGTGGTGCTGGCGATCCCTTGTACTTCAAGTAATTGCAGGGCTTGTCCCAGTACGTCTTCACGTTGCACGGTTTTCTCCTCCCAATGCTAACGGTTTCTTCCGTTATCAGTGTCGTTTACGGTTGGCGATCGCGCAAATGTGCGCTGAATGCGGCTGCATCCATAAATCCGGTTACGCGCCCGTCGGGCTGCTCTTCTCCCCGTTCATTAAAGAACAGAATTGTCGGCAGACCAAGCACGTTGAGTTCCTTCAGCAAGGCCTTGTCCTGCGCGCTATTGGCCGTCACATTGGCCTGCAGCAGAACGGTCTCTTTCAGCGCATTTTGCACCTGCGGATCGCTAAAGGTGTATTTTTCAAACTCTTTACAGGCCACGCACCAGTCGGCATAGAGGTCGAGCATCACCGGTTTGCCCTTGGCCTGCGCCAATGCGGTATGCAATTCATCGACGTTGATGATTTGCGTAAAGTTAAGATGCGCCTGTGTTTGTGTCGTGGCGGAGCCAAACGCCCAGTCCTGAAGCGGGCGCACGCTCACCAGCGCGGCGGCCAGCAGGATAATTTGCACGATGCGCATCCACGATTTTTTCGCCTGCAAACTGGTGATAAACGCCCAGCTGAAGAACGCGACGCCCAGAATCGCCCACAGACGTATTCCCCAGACATCGCCAATAATGCGCTCCAGCAGGAATACCGGCAGCGCCAGAATCACAAAGCCGAACGCGGTTTTCACCGTCTCCATCCACGGCCCGCTTTTCGGCAGCAGTCGGTTGCCAAAAACAGTCACCAGAATCAGCGGCAAACCCATGCCCAGCGCGTAGAGATAGAGCGTCCCACCGCCGAACCACATATTCCCGCTCTGAGCGATGTAGAGCAGGATGGCGCTCAGCGGCGCGGTGGTGCAGGGTGAGCAAATCAGCCCGGCGATCGCCCCCATGACAAACACCCCGCCAGCCGAACCGCCCTGCTGACGATTGCTCATCAGCGTTAAGCGCGTTTGCAGGGACGACGGCAATTGCAGGGTGAACAGCCCGAACATCGACAGCGCCAGCAGGGTAAAGACCACCGACAGACCGATGAGTACATACGGATGCTGAAGTGCGGCCTGGAACTGCAGCCCCGCCGCGGCCACCACAAGGCCGAGCGCGGTATAAGTGAGCGCCATCCCCTGAACATAGATAAAGGCCAGCAGCAGCGCGCGGGCGGTAGATAAACGCTGTTTACCGCCGAGTACGATACCGGAGATCAGGGGATACATTGGCAATACGCATGGCGTGAAGGCGATGCCGATGCCGATCAATAACGCCCAGAGGGCAGAGAAGGGGAGTTCCGCGCTCTTTTCACTCGGCTCCAGAGAAGGGGGAACAGGGGTTGCCGCCACGACTTCACTCAGCGGCACCACTTTAGTTTCCGGCGGATAGCAGAAACCGGCATCGGCGCAGCCCTGATACGTCACCGTCAGCGTCGCGCCCTGGCTTGCCTGATTCACCGTGACCGGCACCGTCAGTCGGTGGCGGTAGATCTCGCTTTTGCCGTAGAACTCGTCTTCGTGCCATTCTCCCGCAGGCAGCTGAGGCTTGCCGACCGTCGCATTCGCAGGAGTGATACCGACCTGCTTGCGGTACAGGTAGTACCCGTCCTTAACCTGCCAGCTCAGATTCAGATCGTGCTGGTTCTGCTGGAAGTCGAAAACAAATGCCCGATCGGCGGGAATGAAATTAGAGCGGCCGGGCGCGTCGAACAGCCCGGCAAAAACTGATGTGCTGCACAGCAGCAGGATCAGCGTAAGGAAGCGTTGAGCCATGAGAGATAGTCGTTATCGCCGTGAGCCACTGGCAGCACCAGCAGTTCGGGGGTCTGGTAAGGATGATGAGACTTGAGGCAATCGAGAAGCGCCTGTTGATGCACGACGTTGGTTTTCAGCAGCATCTGCACTTCGTACTCCTGCTCCAGCTTGCCTTCCCAGTAGTACATCGAGGTGGCACCGGGCAGGATGGTCACGCAGGCCGCGAGCTGTTCTGCCAGCACTTTGGCAGCAAGCTCCTGGGCAGTGGCTTCATCGGGTGCGGTACAGAGTACAACGACAGCGTCAGGTGTATTCACTACTCGACCTCCTCATCGCGAAAAAATCACTATATCACGCTGGGCCGAAGGGCATTAATGAATCGGGCCGCTGAGCGGCCCGACTTTAACTATTTTTACACCACCGGCAGCTTAAAGAATCACGCTGCCAATCAGGAAGCCGAAGCAGACGGCAAACACCACGCCCATCGTGCCCGGAATAAAGAACGGATGGTTAAAGACGAAACGCCCGATGCGCGTCGTGCCGGTATCGTCCATCTGCACCGCCGCGACCAGCGTCGGGTAGGTTGGCAGAATGAAGAGGCCGGAAACAGCGGCAAACGAAGCCACTGCGGTCAGCGGAGAGACGTTCAGCGCCAGCGCCATCGGCATCAGCGCTTTGGCTGTTGCCGCCTGAGAGTACAGCAGCGCAGAGGCAACGAAGAAAATCACCGCCAGCAGCCACGGGTGGCCCTGAATCACGGTACCCGCCGTCTCTTTAATCCAGTCGATGTTGTGGGAGACGAAGGTATCGCCGAGCCACGCCACGCCGAGGATACAGATACAGGCGCTCATCCCCGCTTTAAAAGTGCTGGAACTCAGAATGCTGTCCGTTTCCACGCCGCACATCACCGTGGTCAGCGTCGCGACGCTCAGCATAATAATCAGGATCGCGTTAGTGGTGTTCATCAGCGGCGTCGCCACCAGGCCAAGGCTTGGGCTGTTGACGATGGCATAAATCACCACACAGACCACGCCGAGCAGGAACAGCAGCACCGACAGTTTGGCGCGCGGTTTGATTTCAACTTTGTTTTCACCGCGCAGTTCGATCAGACCCTCTTCCAGACGTTTCAGGTATACCGGATCGTCAGAGAGTTTTGAGTTGAACAACATAGTGACCAGGAACGACATCAGCAGCACAGCCAGCAGCGTCGATGGGATCACCACCGAGAGCAGATGAATGTAGCTCACGCCGTGGCCTTCCATTACGGAGGACATATAAACCACCGCGGCAGAAATTGGCGAGGCGGTAATCGCAATCTGAGCGGAAACGACGGCGGTCGACAGCGGACGGCACGGTTTGATGCCTTGCTCTTTCGCCACTTCGGCAATCACCGGCAGCGTCGCCAGAGAGATGTTCCCGGTTCCGGCAAAAATGGTCAGGAAGTAGGTGACGACGGGCGCGAGGATGGTGATGTACTTCGGATTTTTGCGCAGCAGTTTTTCAGTCTGATGCACCAGATAATCCAGCCCGCCCGCGATCTGCATCGCAGAGATGGCCGCAATCACCGCCATGATGATGGAGATAACGTCAAACGGGATTTTCCCCGGTGCGACACCAATCGCGGCCAGCACCAGCACGCCGAGCCCGCCAGCATAGCCGATACCAATCCCCCCGAGTCTGGCGCCGATAAAAATCGCCGCTAAAACGATAATCAGCTCAATGACAATCATAATCGCTTCCTTGAATGTTAGATGTTGGATACGTAAATGTTATTTTTGTGATGTCCTATAAAAGCAAAAAGGCATGTCACAAGTGACATGCCTTTCGGAAGTTTAACCGGAACTGTTATTGTTCGCTTTCATCGGTATAACGTTTCGCTTTGTAGGCCGGGTGCATCAGGTTTTGCGCCGAGAAGATATCATCCAGCTCAGCTTCTGTCAGCAGTCCTCGCTCCAGTACGACTTCGCGCACGCTCTTACCGGTTTCGGCACAAATCTTCCCGACGATATCGCCGTTGTGGTGGCCGATGAACGGGTTCAGGTAGGTGACGATGCCGATAGAGTTATAGACGAAGCTTTCGCACACTTCTTTGTTCGCCGTGATGCCGTTAATGCATTTTTCCAGCAGGTTGTAGCAGGCGTTGGTCAGAATGTGGATAGACTCAAACATCGCCTGGCCAATCACCGGCTCCATCACGTTCAGCTGCAGCTGACCCGCTTCGGAGGCCATGGTCACGGTAATGTCGTTCCCGATGACTTTGAAGCACACCTGGTTCACCACTTCTGGCACCACCGGGTTCACTTTAGCTGGCATGATGGACGAACCGGCCTGCAGCTCTGGCAGGTTGATTTCGTTCAGGCCAGCGCGTGGACCGGAGGAGAGCAGGCGCAGGTCATTACAAATTTTGGAGAGTTTCACCGCCAGGCGTTTCAGCGCACTGTGCACCATCACGTAAGCGCCGCAGTCGGAGGTCGCTTCGATCAGGTCTTCCGCCGGTACTACCGCCAGGTTAGAGACTTCCGCCAGTTTTTGCACCGCCAGCTGCTGATAGCCGTCTGGGGTGTTCAGACGTGTCCCGATGGCGGTCGCGCCAAGGTTCACTTCCAGCAGCAGCTCAGAGGTGCGCAGGATGTTGCGGGTCTCTTCGTTCAGCAGCACGTTAAACGCGTGGAACTCCTGGCCGAGGGTCATCGGCACCGCATCCTGCAGCTGGGTACGACCCATTTTCAGAATGTCCTGGAACTCAACGGCTTTACGCTGGAAGCCATCGCCCAGCTGGTTAATCGCGTCGATCAGTTTCACCACGGAAGCGTACACGGCGATACGGAAACCGGTCGGGTAGGCGTCGTTGGTGGACTGGCACTTGTTAACGTGGTCGTTTGGATTGAGGTACTGGTACTCGCCTTTCTGGTGGCCCATCAGTTCAAGACCGATATTCGCCAGCACCTCGTTGGTATTCATGTTGACGGAGGTCCCCGCGCCGCCCTGATAGACGTCAACCGGGAACTGATCCATGCATTTGCCGTTGTTCAGCACTTCATCGCAGGCGGCGATGATGGCATTTGCAGCGCTTTTCGGAATGGTTTGCAGCTCTTTGTTCGCCAGGGCTGCGGCTTTCTTCACCATCACCATGCCACGGACAAACTCAGGGATGTCGCTGATTTTGTTGTTGCTGATGTAAAAGTTTTCAATCGCTCTCAGAGTGTGAATACCGTAGTAGGCATCCGCTGGAACTTCCCTGGTACCCAACAAATCTTCTTCGATACGAATGTTGTTTAACATGTGAACCTTCTTTTAAAGCGGCCGATGGATTGTACTAAACACACAGTAGATATGTGGTTTTCAATATTTGCTGACCGACGATTATTCCCTCAATCAGCCAGATACTCGAGATCATATGCTGATGATAGCGAATTGCCGTAATCTGGATCACTTATTATCGCCCTCATCTCATGATAATTATTAATCTGTGAAATGAATCACCGCTTGAATATTTCCAGAAAAAATATCCGTGCAAACCGATTGAAATTTGGCTATCCGTCTCCATCTCAGAAAGACGCGAATCGCAAACACATTCAGACAGAGGCCAGAGGCGTCTGCCACACAGGAGAAACCAGTGCGCTGGATACCTTTTATTGCCATTTTTCTCTATGTTTACATTGAGATTTCGATTTTTATCCAGGTCGCCCACGTGCTGGGTGTCCTGCTGACGCTGATCCTGGTGATATTCACATCAGTGATAGGTATGTCGCTGGTGCGTAACCAGGGTTTCAAAAATTTCCTGTTAATGCAGCAGAAGATGGCGGCGGGCGAAAGTCCGGCGGCCGAGATGATCAAAAGCGTCTCCCTGATTCTTGCGGGTCTGCTGCTGATTCTGCCGGGCTTCTTCACCGACTTCATCGGCCTGTTACTGCTGTTACCGCCGGTGCAAAAACTGCTGACCCTGCGACTGCTGCCGCATCTGCGCTTTAACCGTATGCCTGGCGGCGGGTTCAGCACCGGTCCGGGAAATGGGGAAACCTTTGACGGGGAGTACCAGCGTAAGGACGACCAGCACGACCGTATCGATCATAAAGACGATCGCTGAGTTTTTTGCCCGGTGGCGCTTCGCTTACCGGGCCTACAAAACCCAAATCGTAGGCCGGATAAGGCGCAGCCGCCATCCGGCAACTAAACCGCACCGCGCTTAGGCAAGAACCCCCACAGCCCCGCCAGCATCACGACGGCGTACAAACTCTTCCAGCCAATCATCACCAGCAGCAGCAAACACAGCACTCCGCCGATGATTGCCAGCGTCTTAAATCGTCCTTTCAGCAACCGACACCCCGCCAGCATGCACAGCAGATAAATCATGATGAAAATGCCGTTGGCGTAGACGATCAGCGCGTCCAGATTGATGTTCAGCCAGTAGATCCCCAAAGTGCTCAGCACGCAGCAGCTCAGCACCGCGTTCAGGGCGTTCAGCGGCAGCTGACGTTTTGACAGGCGCGACAGTCGGCTGTCCGGTTTGTATTGCGCCTGAGACCACACCAGACGGGCGAAACTCTGAATATAGATGTTCAGGCTGGCGAAGCAGGCGAGATAGCCGATCACGCAGGCAATCCATAACGCTTTGACGCCAAACAGCTGCACCACAATACCCGGCAGCGATGCCGCCGCGGCCGCTTCAGCGCTGTACGCGTTGAAGTGCAACACCAGCACCGTACAGGCCCAGTAGACCGTGCCCGCCAGCAGCAGGCCAATCATCAGCGCGCGCGGGAAATCGCGCTCCGGCTGTTTGAATTCCGACGCCAGATGGGCAAACGCCTCCAGGCCAACAAAACACCAGAACATCACCGAGAGCGCGGCGAAGAGCTGAGAATGATCGACGTCGGCGATGGCCGGGAAGGGAATTTCGCTGACGTGGATATCGCCGGCCCACCAGATGGCGGCAATCAACGCAACGATCAGCACCGCGACCAGCGTTTGCAGATTGGCGCTCGAGCTGGCCCCGCGCGAGCCCACCCACCAGACGATCGCCAGCGTACCCAACTCAGCAAACAACAGCTGTTCATCGTGCCAGCCAAACAGCGCCTGACCAAAACCAGTGGCGATGTGCAGGGCGGCAGGGAGACCGACAGGAATCACCGACAGGAACAGCCAGCCGGTCACCCGCTCCAGCCGTGGGCCAAACGCCATGCCGACAAAATGCGCCACGCCGCCCGCGCTCGGGAAATGTCGTCCCAGCGTCGCAAAGACGATTGCAATCGGAAAGACCAGCACAATCAGCACTGGCCACGCCCACAGGCTGTTATTCCCCGCCACCAGTGCCGCCAGCGCAGGCACCGCAAACACACCCGTTCCTAACAAGGAGGTGGAGAGCAAACCCACGCCCTGCGCCAGCCCCAGCTCCTGTTTGAGTCCACTCATTGACTTCGTCCTGCCACCATCAAAAGAGAGGCGATGGTAACACTTTCACAAATTTTTTTTCGGCTGCCCCTTGAAGGGGCAAAATCCGACCCCCATCTCTCAGGGCACCAGTCGGTAAACCTTTTACGGCCCGGCGTCTTCCATAACTGATAATGACTTTCTCGAAGGAGAGCTATCAATGAGTATTCGTCCGTTACATGATCGTGTGATCGTCAAGCGTAAAGAAGTTGAAACCAAATCTGCGGGCGGCATCGTACTGACCGGTTCTGCAGCAGCCAAATCAACTCGTGGCGAAATCATCGCTGTCGGTAAGGGCCGCATCCTGGAAAACGGTACAGTGCAGCCGCTGGACGTTAAAGTGGGCGACATCGTGATCTTCAACGATGGCTACGGCGTGAAATCCGAGAAGATCGACAATGAAGAAGTGTTGATCATGTCCGAAAGCGACATCCTGGCAATTGTTGAAGCGTAATCCGCGAAACGATACTGAACGAATTTGAGGAAATAAGAACATGGCAGCTAAAGACGTAAAATTTGGTAACGACGCTCGTGTGAAAATGCTGCGCGGCGTGAACGTACTGGCAGATGCAGTAAAAGTGACCCTGGGCCCGAAAGGCCGTAACGTGGTGCTGGATAAATCCTTCGGCGCACCAACCATCACTAAAGATGGCGTTTCCGTTGCACGTGAAATCGAACTGGAAGACAAATTCGAAAACATGGGCGCGCAGATGGTGAAAGAAGTTGCCTCTAAAGCGAACGACGCTGCAGGCGACGGTACCACCACCGCGACCGTGCTGGCTCAGGCGATCATCGCTGAAGGCCTGAAAGCTGTTGCTGCGGGCATGAACCCAATGGACCTGAAGCGTGGTATCGACAAAGCGGTTATCGCGGCTGTTGAAGAGCTGAAAGCGCTGTCCGTTCCTTGCTCCGACTCTAAAGCGATTGCGCAGGTAGGTACTATCTCCGCTAACTCCGACGAAACCGTGGGTAAACTGATCGCAGAAGCGATGGACAAAGTCGGTAAAGAAGGCGTGATCACCGTTGAAGACGGTACCGGCCTGGAAGACGAACTGGACGTGGTTGAAGGTATGCAGTTCGACCGCGGCTACCTGTCCCCATACTTCATCAACAAACCAGAAACTGGCGCTGTTGAGCTGGAAAGCCCGTTCATCCTGCTGGCTGACAAGAAAATCTCCAACATCCGTGAAATGCTGCCTGTCCTGGAAGCCGTAGCGAAAGCTGGCAAACCACTGGTTATCATCGCGGAAGACGTTGAAGGCGAAGCCCTGGCAACTCTGGTAGTGAACACCATGCGTGGCATCGTGAAAGTGGCTGCGGTTAAAGCACCTGGCTTCGGCGACCGTCGTAAAGCTATGCTGCAGGACATCGCAACCCTGACCGGCGGTACCGTGATTTCTGAAGAAATCGGTATGGAACTGGAAAAAGCGACCCTGGAAGATCTGGGTCAGGCGAAACGCGTTGTGATCAACAAAGACACCACCACCATCATCGATGGCGTAGGTGACGAAGGCGCAATCCAGGGCCGCGTAACTCAGATCCGTAAGCAAATCGAAGAAGCGACCTCTGACTACGACCGTGAAAAACTGCAGGAGCGCGTAGCGAAACTGGCAGGCGGCGTGGCAGTGATCAAAGTCGGTGCGGCTACCGAAGTTGAAATGAAAGAGAAGAAAGCCCGCGTTGATGACGCCCTGCACGCAACCCGTGCTGCGGTAGAAGAAGGCGTGGTTGCTGGTGGTGGTGTCGCGCTGGTTCGCGTTGCCGCTAAACTGGCTGGCCTGACTGCTCAGAACGAAGATCAGAACGTGGGTATCAAAGTTGCGCTGCGCGCAATGGAAGCGCCACTGCGTCAGATCGTCTCCAACGCCGGTGAAGAGCCGTCTGTTGTGGCGAACAACGTGAAAGCAGGCGAAGGTAACTACGGTTACAACGCAGCCACTGAAGAATACGGCAACATGATCGACTTCGGTATCCTGGACCCAACGAAAGTGACCCGTTCTGCTCTGCAGTACGCGGCATCCGTAGCCGGTCTGATGATCACCACCGAATGCATGGTGACCGATATGCCTAAAGGCGATGCTCCTGACTTAGGCGCAGGCGGCATGGGCGGTATGGGTGGTATGGGCGGCATGATGTAATTTGCCCCCACGCCCTGCATCCTTCAGGCTGCAGATGCGTTGGCTTCGTCCGCGAACCCCAGTCACTTACTTGAGTAAGCTCCTGGGGATTCACGAACTTGCCGCCTTCCTGCAACCAGAATGATTTGGGCGTTTACGTCCCAGAATTGAAAAACCCCCGGACAGAAATGCCTGGGGGTTTTTCTTTTGGTCATCTTTTTAGTATAAGGTTTACACACGGACAACTCTTGTCCAGCTTATTGAAAACGGGGAATAACATGCGCGTTAAAGTCTGTGCAGGGATCGTAGGGGCAGCGTTGCTGCTGGCGGGATGTAGCTCCAGTAACGAGCTCTCCTCGGCGGGACAGGGCGTTCGCTTTGTGGAAGATAAGCCGGGCAGCGAGTGCCAGCTGTTAGGCACGGCAACCGGTGAGCAGAGCAACTGGATGTCGGGTCAGCACGGTGACGAAGGCGGCTCAATGCGCGGTGCGGCAAATGCGCTGCGTAACCAGGCGGCGGCAATGGGTGGCAACGTGATTTATGGCGTGAGCAGCCCAACGCAAGGCATTCTGTCGAGCTTCGTGCCGACGGCAAGCTCAATGAACGGCCAGGTTTATAAGTGCCCGAATTGAGATAGGTGCGGGCTGATGCCCTCACCCCGACCCTCTCCCACGGGAGAGGGCACAAACACTAAAAACGGCAACGGGTGTTGCCGTTTTGCTTTTACCTCTGCCACCTGCCTATTTAGTTCTGCCGCAGCTGCAAATCCAGCGGCGTTTTGCTCGGTTCACCGCCAATCTCGCGCGCCAGCTTCGGCACCATATATCCCGACACCAGCGTCAGCAGCTCCCGCATAATTTGCCGGGCTTCCTCATCGCTCACCATAAAATGCGCCGCACCCTGAACGCGGTCCAGCACGTGCAGGTAATAGGGCATCACCGAGGCATCAAACAGCGCATTGCTCAGATCGGCAAGTGCTCGCGCGCTATCATTCACACCGCGCAGCAGCACGCTCTGATTCAGCAGCGTCACACCCGCTTTGCGCAGACGCGCCATTGCCGAGCGGAATGCGTCGTCGATTTCGTTGGCGTGGTTAATATGATTCACCAGCAGAGTTTGCAGTCGCGACTGTTCGAAGCGCGCAACCAGCGTGTCGGTTATACGCGCGGGGATCACAATCGGCAGACGGCTGTGAATGCGTAACCGCTTGATGTGCGGGATAGCCTCGAGCTGTGCCATCAGCCAGTCCAGCTCGTGATCTTTCGCCATCAGTGGATCGCCCCCGGAAAAGATGATCTCATCCAGCTCAGGATGGGCCGCAATATAGTCCAGCGCCACCTGCCAGTTGCGCTTATTGCCCTGATTATCGGCGTACGGGAAGTGACGACGGAAGCAATAGCGGCAATTTACTGCACATCCGCCCTTCACCAGCAGCAGGGCACGGTTCTGATATTTATGCAGCAAACCCGGCACCACGCTGTTCTGTTCTTCCAGCGGATCGGTACTAAAACCGGGCGCGGTCACGAACTCATCCTGCGAGGTAAGTACCTGTTTCAGCAATGGATCGTCGGGGTTGCCTTTCTCCATCCGCGCGACAAACGCACGGGGGACACGCAGGGCAAAGAGGCGCTTTGCCTCACGGCCAGCGAGCAAATTTTCATCAGTGTCTATATTCAATAGACCCAGCAGTTCATCAGGACTGGTGATTACATCGGCAAGTTGCGATAACCAATCTTCTCTGGACGGGGTATTTAGGGTTACAATATGCGCCATTTTGTGGCTTAGCTACCAGTTAACAATTTTCAGAGGGCCTTATGGCGACTTACTATAGCAACGATTTTCGTGCTGGTCTTAAAATCATGATGGACGGCGAACCGTATGCGGTTGAAGCCAGCGAATTCGTTAAACCAGGTAAAGGCCAGGCATTCGCGCGCGTTAAGCTGCGTCGCCTGCTGACCGGTACCCGCGTTGAGAAAACCTTCAAATCTACCGACTCCGCTGAAGGCGCTGACGTTGTCGATATGAACCTGACCTTCCTGTACAACGACGGCGAGTTCTATCACTTCATGAACAACGAAACTTTCGAGCAGCTGGCTGCTGACGAGAAAGCCGTTGGTGATAACGCGAAATGGCTGCTGGACCAGGCTGAATGCATCGTGACCCTGTGGAACGGTCAGCCTATCTCCGTGACTCCGCCTAACTTCGTTGAGCTGGAAATCATTGAAACCGATCCAGGCCTGAAAGGTGACACCGCAGGTACCGGCGGTAAACCAGCCACCCTGTCTACTGGCGCCGTGGTTAAAGTGCCACTGTTCGTTCAGATCGGCGAAGTGATCAAAGTGGATACTCGCTCTGGCGAATACGTATCCCGCGTGAAGTAATTCATGTTTACCCTAAATAATTCGAGTTGCAGGAAGGCGGCAAGCCTGAGAATCCCCAGGAGCTTACTTAAGTAAGTGACTGGGGTGAGCAGGCGCAGCCAACGCACATGCAACTTGAAGTATGACGGGTAATGAGTGAGGCGCAGCGCCTGCTGCGCCTGATTGATTCAGGCAGGGATGATGAAACGTACCGTTAAAATTCTGCTGATGCTGGCACTCTCCAGCACCCTCCTTTCCGGGTGCAACACCGCGCGCGGAGTAGGTGAAGATATCAAAGCTGTTGGCCACGCGATCTCCCACGCAGCCAGTTAATCACGTCTAATACTCCGAAAAATTCTTCCTTTTCCGTCAACCGGCGGGATCTTGTCTATCCTTAAGTGGCTATACACAAATAACATTGGCTATAAAAGGAAGATATTATGGTTAAGAAAACAATTGCAGCGATCTTTTCTGTACTGGTGCTTTCTTCAGTATTAACCGCATGCAACACCACGCGTGGCGTGGGTGAAGATATCTCTAGCGGCGGTAGTGCTATTTCTGGTGCAGCAACGAAAGCACAGAATTAATGATGTGATATCAGGACGGTACGGAACGGGGCTGCCGCCGTACCGTCAGCTTTACACTTCCTGAAGCGTCAAAAACGGTGAGAAGCGCGTGTCCATGTGCAGCTTCATACGGATATTGCGTTTGTAGGTATACACCGTCTTGCTGTTAATGCTGAGCTTCCCGGCAATATTCTGATTGCTGGCACCTTCCATCCACAGTGCTAATACTTTCTCTTCCTGACGGGTCAGCAGGGGCGTCGCAATTTGCGGGATCTCGTAGCTGGCACAGGTACTTAATGCGTCATTAATCACTCTCGCCAGGGTGTCCAGCGACGTGCTTTTGCACAGCGAAGCCCACAGCGGGAACTGCTTAATGTAGCCCGACATATCCAGCTTGATGTCGGATTGCAGCAGAATAAAAGGCCGCGTCTCGCTGGCAATAAGCAGGGACGACAGCTGCTGGATATCACTCATATCCTGCATAAAACTGTTTAAATCGGCGATCACCAGCGTGGGCTTCCATTGCAGGATATGCTCCCTGGCAAGAAACAGATTATTCAGCCCAGTGACCATAAAGGTGCCGGGGAATAACCCTGAATGATTGAGCCATGCTTCAAACCCGGAGCGGGTGAAGTGACAACGGTCAATCAAGAGAATTTTAAACATGTTTTTTTCGCATCAGGCAAAGGGCTCGGCTTGCTGCCATCAGAAAGCACACCATCATAGGGAAGTCCGATGAGTACTAAATGGCTGAACTCCGCTGCATACTGAGGCTATTTCAGGCTTTAACCAGATTTTGCCAATTGTATTGAATTAAGATCGCTTTCTGAGCAAAATAGGCCTCTCATCTCTGCCTTGCGGGACGACCTGCAAGCGCTTCGACCACCGGGGACGGCCCCAGACTGTTATTTAAGTTAAGGAGCCTTATATGTCCTGGATTATTCTTTTGATCGCCGGTTTGCTGGAAGTGGTATGGGCCATCGGCCTGAAATACACCCACGGTTTCACCCGCCTGACCCCGAGTATCATTACCATCACCGCCATGATTGTCAGTATTGCGTTGCTCTCCTGGGCGATGCGCACGCTGCCGGTCGGCACGGCGTATGCCGTCTGGACGGGGATCGGTGCCGTGGGCGCGGCGATTACCGGTATTTTGCTGCTGGGCGAGTCCGCGAGCCTGGCGCGTATTGCCAGCCTCGCGTTAATCGTGGCGGGGATTATTGGGTTGAAGCTCAGCACCCATTAATGCGGCTGTTCGACCCAAATTAATTTCGACACATCAAACCCTTGTCGGGTCGCGACATCGAGCATTTGCTGCTTCATTTCGTCTGAAATGGTCGGCGTGCGCGAGAGGATCCACAGATAGTCGCGATCCGGCCCGCATACCAGCGCATGGCGATATTCCCGATCCAGCGCAATCACGTTATAGCCACCGTAGAACGGGCCAAAGAACGATACTTTCAGCGCGGCCCGACTCGGGTCGCCGGTAAAGTACGCTTTGCCGATCGACTGCTGCCACATCCCACGCTCTGGGTTGTATCCCTTGTTAATCACCTGAATTCCGCCGTCATCCATGGTGCTGTAAGTTGCGGTGACGCGCTGTAACCCGCGTTCAAAGCGATGATCCAGGCGGGCGATTTCATACCAGGTGCCGAGATAACGCTGTGCATCAAAGTTATTCACAACGGTGACGCCATTCGGCGGGGTAGGGGAACTACAAGCCACCACTAAAAACGCGGCTGTCACCGCGGCGATAACAGGCAAAATGCGCATAGAAGTTTCCTTGCTGTTTTTTTGTTAAGTGTAGATGACAGCAAGGAAAATGCGGGACAAAAGGTTACTGGAGCGCGTCCAGAATTTGATACGCGGCCGCTACACGAGCCGGGTTGGGATAGCTCTTATTCGCCAGCATCACGATGCCGAGATTCTTTTCCGGAATAAAAGCGACGTAGCTGCCAAATCCGCCGGTGGATCCGGTTTTATGCACCCACGAGGCTTTCACGGCAGGGGCGGGTGGATTGATTGCCACTGCGGTTGTCGGGGCGAGCGCGATTTTATTATCGCTGCCGTCGACCACGGTTTTGGCTTTCACCGGCCAGTTCAGCATTTCCCAGCCTAAGCCCTGATACATCTCGCCGATGCGCCAGTAGCGCGACTGCGCCAGCGCAATGCCCTGCTGTAGCTTTTCGTCTTTTACGGCTGACGAGTTGATGTTGGCCTGTACCCAGCTCGCCATATCTTCGATGGTGGTTTTAACGCCGTAAGCTTCGGCATCCAGCATCCCCGGCGAAACGTGAACGGCTTTGCCGTCGCGATAGCCCCAGGCGTAGTTTTTCTCTTCCGCAGCCGGAACGTTCAGCCAGGTGTGATTCAGTTTCAGCGGCTGGAGTACGCGCGTGGTCATCGCCTGTTCAAAGCTCATGCCCGACGGCTTAACGGCGAGTGCGCCAAACAGCCCAATGCTGGCGTTCGCGTAAAGACGTTTTTCGCCCGGAGCCCACTGCGGCTGCCAGTGTTGATAGAAGTTGAGCAGGGCCGCCTGGTCGGTGACTTCATCAGGCACCTGCAGGGGCAAACCACCCGCCGTGTACGTCGCCAGATGCAGCAGGTTAATGTGCTGCCACTGTTTGCCCGTCAGTTCAGGCCAGTATTGAGTGACGGGATCGCTAAGATGGATTTCGCCGCGTGCGATAATGTCACCGCCCAGTACGCCGGTGAAGGTTTTACTCAGGGAGCCCAGTTCGAACAGCGTTTGCTGAGTGACGGGTTTGTTTCCGTCGATATCGGCTTTACCCCAGGTGAAATAGTGAGGTTTGCCCTGATAAATGACCGCCACGGCCATACCGGGGATAGCCTGTTCCTGCATGAGCGGGGCGATGGTGCGGTTAACGATGTCGGCGAGCTGTTTATCTGTCACCGGTGCCGCCAGCGCTGAGAATGACGCGCTGAGCAGCAAGGCGCAGCAAAGTGATTTTTTCATCTGAGCATCTTCCATAAAAAAGCCCGCCGGAAGGGCGGGCCGGATGAAGACGCACAATATCAAATTGTGACGATAGCAACCAGGGTCACAACCGTCAGAATGGTCGCCAGACCGTAGAACACCCATTTGCCGTTTGGCACGTGGATTTTCAGATCATGCATGGCGTGGTGGATGCGGTGCAGCCCCAGCCAGAGTGGCAGAACAATCATCAGGAAGATAAACACGCGGCCAATGAAGCTGCTGGCGAACGCCAGCACGCGGTCATAGCCCAGCGCATCGCCCGGGAACAGCCCCAGCGGCAGCAGAATCGCGACCAGCAGGATAATGACCGGTGCGACGATGGCGCTCCACATGCCGCCTGCGCCGAACAAGCCCCAGAATACCGGCTCGTCAGAACGTTTTGGGTTGGGATTAATCACTCAGGCCTCCTTACCAGAACAGTGCCACAAACAGAACAACCACAGTCACAACTGCAGTCACCGCCCAAAGCCCTTTAATCACAGGCTCCGGCCCCATTTTCTCGCCCTTCACGATAATGTTCGCGGCCTTCGGTGCCAGCTCAAACCAGGTTTTGGTATGCAGCAGCGCGGCGGCGAGCACGATCAGGTTCAGGATCACCACGATCGGGTTTTGCAGGAAGCCCACAAAACTGGCCCAGGTTTCCGGGCCGTGCTTCAATGCGAAAAGACCGTACATCAGCTCAAGGCTGAACCACACCGCTGGAACCGCCGTGCCTTCACGCAGCATATAGAAGCGATAAAACGGCAGTTTCTTCCACCAGGTGGCCGGCATTGGCCGCACGTAGGCTTTGCGTTTAGTCGTCATCATGCACTCCTTAGCGTGGTTTCAGGGTAGCGATAAGAAAGTCTTTCGAGCTTTCCACTTTACCCTGCTGAATAGCGGCGGCCGGGTCGACATGCTTCGGACACACTTCCGAGCAATAACCCACGAAAGTACAACTCCACACGCCGTTCTGGCTGTTGAGCTGCGCCATACGTTCTTTCTTCCCGTGATCGCGGCTGTCTTCGTTGTAGCGATGCGCCAGCGTAATGGCCGCCGGGCCGATAAACTCCGGGTTCAGGCCAAACTGTGGGCACGCGGCATAGCACAGACCGCAGTTGATGCAGCCGGAGAACTGATGGTATTTCGCCATCTGCGCCGGGGTCTGGGTGTTTGGACCCTGATCTGGCGTGCGCGGGTTGCCGATGATGTACGGCTTAATCGCTTCCAGACTTTCGATAAAGTGGGTCATATCGACCACCAGATCGCGCTCAATCGGGAAGTTACCCAGCGCCTCGACCTTCATGCCTTTGGTGTACTCGCGCAGGAAGGTTTTACAGGCCAGCTTCGGCACTTTGTTGACCATCATGCCGCAGGAGCCGCAGATAGCCATGCGGCAGGACCAGCGATAGCTCAGGTCCGGCGCCAGGTTATCTTTGATGTACCCGAGCGCATCCAGCAGCGAGGTTTGCTCATCAAAAGGCACATCGTAGAAAGCGCTGTGCGGTGCGGCGTCCACTTCCGGGTTGTAGCGCACCACTTCAATTTTCAACGTCTGCATCTCAGCCATTCGCCTTCTCCTTCTTATCGGCGGCTTCCGCTTCTGCCCCATAAACACGTTTTGCTGGTGGCAGCGTGGTGATCTTCACGTCGCTGTAGTCCAGACGGGTGGTGCCGTCTGCGTCGCGGTAAGCGAGGGTATGCTTGAGGAAATTCACGTCGTCGCGTTCGGTACAGCCTTCGTCCAGACGCTGATGCGCGCCGCGTGACTCTTTACGTGCCAGAGCGGAGTGCGCCATACATTCGGCAACGTTCAGACCGTGACCCAGCTCAATGGTGTAGAGCAGGTCGGTGTTGAACACGCTGGAAGTATCGGTAATGCGCACACGCTTGAAGCGCTCCTGCAGCTCCGCCAGCTTATCGACGGTTTTCTGCATCAGCTCCGGCGTACGGTAGATCCCGCAGCCTTCTTCCATGGAGAGACCCATTTCGTCGCGGATTTTCGACCAGTTTTCCGTGCCTTCCTGGTTCACCAGCGCTTTCAGGCGTTTTTCGACATCCACCACCTGCGCGTCGAGCGCGGCGCTGTTGGCTTCACCAGCCGTTGCAGCGCGCTCCATCGCGCGTTCACCCGCCATGCGGCCAAACACCACCAGCTCCGCCAGCGAGTTGGAGCCGAGACGGTTTGCCCCGTGCAGACCGACGGAAGAGCACTCCCCGACGGCAAACAGCCCTTTAATGCGGGTTTCACACTGCTGATCGGTTTCGATGCCGCCCATGGTGTAGTGCGCGGTTGGACGCACCGGAATCGGCTCTTTCACCGGATCGACGCCAACGTAGGCTTTCGCCAGTTCGCAGATGAACGGCAGACGTTCCAGCAATTTCTTCTCGCCCAGATGACGCAGGTCGAGATAGACCACATCGCCGCGCGGGGTAGAAATTGTGTTGCCTTTGCGCCACTCGTGCCAGAACGCCTGGGAGACTTTGTCGCGCGGGCCGAGTTCCATATATTTGTTTTTCGGCTCGCCGAGCGGGGTTTCCGGGCCCATGCCGTAATCCTGCAGATAACGGTAGCCATCTTTGTTGACGAGAATACCGCCTTCACCACGGCAGCCTTCCGTCATCAGAATGCCGGAGCCCGGCAGGCCGGTTGGGTGATACTGCACGAACTCCATGTCGCGCAGCGGAATGCCGTGATTGAGCGCCATGCCCATGCCATCGCCGGTGACGATCCCGCCGTTGGTGTTGTAGCGATACACGCGGCCTGCGCCGCCCGTCGCCATCACCACCGCATTGGCGCGGATCTGCATCAGCGTGCCTTCCATCATGTTCATCGCCACCAGGCCACGCGCATGGCCGTCGTCGACCAGAATGTCGAGGACGAAGTGTTCGTCAAAGCGTTGAATTTGCGGGAACTGAAGGGAGGTCTGGAACAGGGTGTGAAGCATATGGAAGCCAGTTTTATCGGCGGCAAACCAGGTGCGTTCGATCTTCATCCCGCCGAATCGGCGCACGTTGACGCTACCATCCGGGCGGCGACTCCACGGGCAGCCCCACTGCTCCAACTGGGTCATTTCCGTCGGGCAATGGTGGACAAAGTAGTCAACGACATCCTGTTCGCAAAGCCAGTCGCCCCCGGCAACCGTGTCGTGGAAATGGTATTCGAAGCTGTCATGATCCTGCGCAACGGCGGCGGACCCTCCTTCTGCGGCAACCGTGTGGCTGCGCATCGGATAGACTTTTGAAATCAGTGCGATTTTAGCGGTTGGATTCGCTTGGGCTGCAGCAATCGCAGCCCGTAATCCTGCGCCGCCAGCACCTATAACGACAAGATCGGCTTGAAAAGTTTGCACGACATTCCTCCAGATTTTTGTTTTTCCGCAACGTGAAGACCTAACAGGTTTCACTTGCCTCAGGGGCGGTTGCGAACGCGTTTCCACTGCTCCTTTATGGGTAAAACAGTATAACCGTATGGATGTGGGGGAAATTTGACGCGTTCGATTTTTTTGCTGTTAAGTCCGGCGATTTATCACTGCGTTTGATGAATTGCGTCACGGAATTTTTCAGATTGCTGAATCGAGAAAATTTACTGTGCAAAATTTGTCTCTCTGTGCGCTAACGAGTAGACTTCGTGCCCTTGTCTGAATCCGGAGAAAATTCCCATGAGCGAAACGGCCACCTGGCAGCCGAGCGCAACCATCCCTAACCTGTTAAAACGTGCAGCAATTATGGCAGAAATCCGCCGTTTCTTTGCTGACCGTGGTGTACTTGAGGTGGAAACGCCGTGCATGAGTCAGGCGACGGTGACCGATATTCATCTGGTCCCGTTTGAAACCCGTTTTGTCGGCCCAGGCCACTCTCAGGGGATGAATCTGTACCTGATGACCAGCCCGGAGTATCACATGAAGCGCCTGCTGGCGGCGGGCTGCGGCCCGGTGTATCAGCTTTGCCGCAGTTTCCGCAATGAAGAGATGGGGCGTCACCACAACCCGGAATTCACCATGCTGGAGTGGTATCGCCCGCACTACGACATGTACCGCCTGATGAACGAGGTGGACGATCTGCTGCAACAGGTGCTGGAGTGCGCCGGAGCCGAAACGCTCTCATACCAGCAGGCTTTCCAGCGTCATCTGGAAATCGACCCGCTGTCGGCGGACAAAACCCTGCTGCGTGAAGTGGCGGCGAAGCTAGATCTGAGCAATGTTGCGGATACCGAAGAAGATCGCGATACCCTGCTGCAGCTGCTGTTCACCTTTGGCGTTGAGCCGCAGATTGGTAAAGACCGCCCGACCTTTGTCTACCACTTCCCGGCGAGCCAGGCGTCTCTGGCGCAGATCAGCACCGAAGACCATCGCGTCGCCGAGCGCTTTGAGGTGTATTACAAAGGTATTGAGCTGGCGAATGGTTTCCACGAACTGACCGATGCCCGCGAACAGCAGCAGCGTTTCGAGCAGGACAACCGCAAGCGTACTGCGCGCGGCCTGCCGCAGCAGCCGATTGATATCAACCTGCTGGAAGCGTTAAAAGCCGGTCTGCCGGACTGCTCCGGCGTGGCGCTGGGCGTGGATCGTCTGGTGATGCTGGCGCTCGGCGCCGAGCAGCTTGGGGATGTGATTGCGTTTACGGTGGATCGGGCTTAGGTAAAAGCAAAAATCCTCTCTCAGAGAGGATTTTTTAGTGTGTTCTCCCTCTCCCTGTGGGAGAGGGTTGGGGTGAGGGCATCAGGCCGCACTGAATTAGTTCGCACTTACCTTACAAACTCCCCGCCGGCCGTTTCCTCGCCGCTGACGTCAACGTTCTTCCCGTTTTACGCCCGTCCAGTGTTTCCAGACGCATCTGGAACGGCGGGAATGGCATATCAATCCCGTGCTCGCGGAACCCGGCCAGAATCAGCTGGTGGATCTCATGGCGCAGCGGCATACGGTGTCCCATCTCGGCGGCGTAGATACGCAATTCGAAAATCTGAATCCCCTGCTGCAAATCGACCAGGAACACTTCCGGTGCCGGGTTGTCGATCACCAGCGAGCAGCGCTCGGCGGCGGTATAGAGAATTTGCGTCACCTCTTCGCTGTTAGCATCGGACGGCGCCGGAACGGTCAGGACCACACGCGTCACGGAGTCGGACAGCGACCAGTTGATAAACTGCTCGGTGATGAACGCCTTGTTCGGCACGATGATCTCTTTGCGGTCCCAGTCGCTGATGGTGGTTGCACGCGTGTTGATCTTGGTGATGCTTCCGGTCAGATCGCGGATCGTGACCGTATCGCCGATGCGGATCGGTTTTTCGAACAGAATGATCAGGCCCGAAATGAAGTTGGCGAAGATCTCCTGCAAACCAAAGCCCAGACCCACACCGAGTGCCGCGACCAGCCACTGGAGCTTGGACCACTCAATCCCAATCATCGAGAAGCCGACCAGCCCGCCAAACAGCAGGATCAGGTACTTGGTGATGGTGGTGATGGCGTATCCCGTGCCGGGAGTGAGATCCAGGTGCTGTAACAGCGCCAGCTCCAGCAGAGCAGGGAAGTTACGCACCAGTTGGGTGGTAATGATCAGCACCAGAATCGCGATTAACACCGCACCCAGGGTAATCGGTTCCAGGCTCTCGACGCCCTGTACCGTGGACGTCGCGTCCCACAGGGAGATGTTTTCAAGGAAGCCAAACGCCGAGTGAATCTCCGACCACAGCACGATCACCGACAGCAGCGCGATCAGCATCAGAATGGATCGCACCAGTCGCAGGGACTGGGTACTGATGGCATCCAGATCCAGTTCGACCTCATCCACTTCCGTCGTCCCTTCGGTGCTGCTGGTGCTGTGCGGATCGTCTTCGCCACGCGCGCGCTGGGCGAGGATCTCGGCGCGACGGTGTTTGGCGCGGTCAAACGCCAGTCGGCGGCGCTGAATCAGCATCCAGCGGCGGATAACGTGATACACCACCAACAGCAGAAACCAGATCGCCACCGAGGTTTCGAGACGCGCGAGCAGGGCCTGGGCGGTCGCCAGATACCCGACTGCGGCGGCCAGAATCGCGACCAGCGGCGCGCTGAGGAGCAGGTTCCACAGCATGCGGTTTACCATGTTTTCGCCGCTGCCGCTTTTGTCGACATACAGCGGAATACCGGCGCGTTTCAGGCTCAGGGTTACCATCGCCAGCGCGCCGCAGATCAGCATAAAGCACAGCCGTCCGAGGGAGCCGGAAAACTCACGGTCGTTGAGATTATCGAACATGATCAGCGCCATGATCAGCGGCACGATCAGTCCGATGCTCATCAGGTAATAGCGCATCGCCCGCGTTACGCGCTGGCGCGGCCAGGCGAAGTGGGCGATGAACAACCCGTTCGGGCGCGCAAAGGTGGCGCAAATCATGACCACCCACAGCAGCGGCACCGTAGCCGTCACGCCATCGCCAATTGCCACCGCGAGTGGATACGGCCAGGCTTCACGCAGGCCATAGCCCAGCGTCATCCACAGCACCGGCAGCGGAGATGCCACCAGAATCGACCAGAATACGGTGCGCAGCGTGAGCCAGAAGTGGTCCTGCGTCACCTTCCCGACGCGTGCGCTGGAACGTTCCAGGAAACGGGTGAAGTGCCTGCGCGAGTAAATGCTAAAACCAACCAGAATCAACGCCCCGAGCAGCGGGAAAATCGTCTCTTTGCTGGTCAGGATCATCACGCCCGCTTTGCCCACCTGGCCAAAGGTATCCAGTGAGATCAGGCGATGCAGATCCTGCACAATGTCGATCGGCCAGGAGATGCTCATTGGCCGCACGTCAGAGGTCCAGAACAGATAGCGGTGGGTGGCTTCGTTCACCTCTTTCAGCGCATCTTCCAGCTGACTATTGGACACTTTCAGCTTGGTCAGTTCCAGAATCAGCGTATCGCCGCCCTGCAGCAGAGAGTTCAGCAGCTCGCGCTGGGTGCGTAGCTGAGCTTCGAGAATACGGTTCTCTTCGCTGGTCAACGGCTCGCCATCTGCCTGATGCTGCTGACGGACCTGCGACTGCTTGTTGAGAAGGTCTTCGTAGCGCAGGCGCTGGACGCGCAGCTGCGCCATTTCGGTGTCGAGCTGTTGCGGCTTAGGCATCTCCGGCAGACGCGCCACCTGAGCGCGTAAGGCTTCGCCCAGAAGATTCGACGAGCCCAGCCACTGGGACTGCTCGCGCAAGGTGTTCAGAGCCTGACGCACCTGCAAGGTCTGATTGGTCGCCTGACGCTGCTGCGAGGCGACCAGATCCATACGCTGGGCCTGCTGGTTCAGCGCGGCGGACAACTCGCGGTTGATCTTGAACTGAGCCACGATCCCGGCCGGGAGGTGCTCGCTGTTTTCCGCCAGCAGTTCGGTGCTCTCTAGCGCACGCTCGGCCTCGCGCTGACGCTGACTGTTGAGCTGATTGCGCAGGGCCTGCAGATAGGTATCGAGCTGCTGTCCCTGTTTCTGCGCCAGTTCGGATCGCATACGCGCCAGTTCCTGACGGTTGTTAGCGGAGAGCTGGGCCAGCTCAAGCTCATCGACCTGGGCTTTGAGTTTGGCGGATTCGGCCTGCAGGCTGAGATTTTGCGGATTGTTGCCGGGCTGCGTGCCGATGCGGCGCTCAACTTCACTGAGCTGGCGGCGGGCATCGGTTTGCTGTTGCGGCAGCTGGCTGAGAGAGTCCGCGATTTCACGCGCGCGCTCTTGCTCCTGCTGCGCCTGACGGCTCTTCTCCAGCAGCTGACTGCTGACCTGCAGGATTTCCTGATTCAGGGCGTCGGTGCTCATGCCCGAGGGAACGTCGCGCGGCTCGTCGCGCATGTTGTTCAGCTGCGAGCGGAGCGTCTGGGAGAGTTTGGGGAAGTTGTCGATAACCTGCTGATATTGCTCTGCACGCTCGAGGGAACCTTTGCGTTCCTCAAGCGCGTTCAGCGCGGCCTGGAGCTGCTCAACGGCTTCCGGCTGGGCGGGTTTTGCCGCCTTCGCCTGCTCCAGTTCCTGGGATATCTGTTTGGCATCAGGGGCTGTCGCTGCGTACGCCCCTGTACTGAGGCACCAGGCCATCAGAAAAATGATAATCGGGCGCACTTCAGTAACCCCTTTGGTTAGCCTTGGTCTTTCTTATCGTCAACCAGCGGGCTGGCGTCGTGTTCAGCCTGGATCTCTTCGGCTGGCAGCGGTGCTGGCTCAGCGTCTGGCGTCACGAAGGTTTCGGTAGATATGGCCAGCGGCTGACCGATTTTCGTCACGGACAGGCTGGAAAGCGTTTCAACCAGATCCACTTTACCCGGTGCGAACAGGTTGATCACCGTGGAACCCAGTTTAAAGCGGCCCATCTCCTGACCTTTCAGCAGGGCAACGGAGCCTTCGCTTTCGCCAGCCGGCCAGGTCCAGCGTTTGATGACGCCTTCGCGCGGCGGGGTGATGGTGCCAGCCCATACGGTTTCGATGCTGCCTACAATGGTAGCACCGACCAGAATCTGCGCCATTGGGCCAAATTCAGTATCAAACAGGCAGATGACGCGCTCGTTACGGGCGAACAGGTTCGGGACGTTTTGCGCCGTCAGATGGTTCACGGAGAACAGATCGCCCGGCACGTAGATCATCTCACGCAGGATACCGTTGCACGGCATGTGAACGCGGTGATAGTCGCGCGGCGACAGGTAGGTGGTGACAAACGAACCGTTGCGGAACAGATCCGCCATCAGGTAGTTACCCGCCAGCAGGGCTTCCACGCTGTAGTCGTGGCCTTTGGCCTGCAGGATTTTGTCTTCTTCGATTTTACCGAGCTGGCTAATCACGCCGTCAGCAGGCATCACCAGTACGTTAGGATCGGTATTCAGCGGGCGAACGTCATCGCGCAGTGGGCGGACGAAGAAATCGTTAAAGGTGCGATAGCTGGCGGTGTCCGGCTTCTGCGCCTCTTTCATGTCGACCTTGTAGTATTTAACGAACAGATCGATAACCAGCTTGGTCAGCCAGCCCGCTCGTTTGCTCGCGCCCCAGCCCGCCAGGCGGGTGAGCCATAGTTTAGGCAGAATGTATTGAAGCGAAAGTTTAAATGAGTTTAACAAGGTAGCCTCCAGGCCATTGTTTTGTCGTTCCTGATCCGGCTTCACAGAGCCGGAACCTGAAAAAAGGGGACGATTTTAGCGACGCTTAGCTTAGTTGTCAGTTATCAGAATCAGAAAAGTTTTTACGCGTTTTTACCTGATCCATGCTTTCGAGGATGCGGTGATAGTTGTAGAAACGGGTTTCGGCAATTTTCCCGTTTTCCACCGCTTCACGAATGGCGCAGCCAGGGTCGTTGTCGTGTTTACAGTCGCGGTATTTGCAAGCGCCTAAATATTCATGGAATTCGACAAATCCATTGAAGATTTGTTCCGGCTCAAGGTGCCAGAGACCAAATTCACGCACCCCTGGGGAGTCAATGACGTCGCCGCCGTGCGGGAAGTGGTACAGGCGCGAGGCCGTAGTGGTGTGCTGGCCAAGCCCTGAGTTGTCCGACACATCGTTGGTCAGGATCTCTTCCTGCAGCCCCAGCAGATTATTTAACAGGCTGGATTTACCCACGCCAGACTGGCCAGCGAAAATGCTGATGCGGTCGGTGAGCGCCTCTTCCAGCGGTTTCAGGCCATCTTTTTTGTGGCTGGAGACCATCAGCACGCGATAGCCAATCGCCCGGTAGATGTCCATCTGCTCGTTCACAAACGCCATGCCGTCTTCATCCAGCAGGTCGATTTTGTTCAGGACGATCAGTGGCTCGACCTCCAGCGTTTCGCAGGCGACGAGATAGCGGTCGATAATGTTGAGCGAAAGCTCGGGTAAGATCGCCGAGACAATCACGATCTGATTGATATTCGCGGCGATCGGTTTGACGCCGTCGTAGAAGTCGGGGCGTGTCAGAACGGAAGTGCGCTCGTGAACCGCTTCGACGATCCCTTTTACGTTGACACCCTCGGACGCCGCTTTGCCCGGACGCCATACCACGCGATCACCGGTGACCAGTGAACGGATGGTGCGACGAATGTTGCAGCGGTGAACGCTACCGTCGGCGGCTTCCACATCGGCATGCATGCCGAAACGGCTGATGACCATGCCTTCGGTCGTTTCGCCAAACAGGTTGTCGTCATAATCGGGTTTCTCCGAAGTGGTCTTAAGACGGCGCTGATGGTTGGCACTCACACGGCGCTGTTGCCCTTTGGAGAGTTTATTTTTACTCAATCGTGCTGACTCCTGGTCGCCCGTATCGGGCAAAACCTCTATGATACACACTAATTAATACTAGTTAACCTGCTACAGCCGGTTATGCGAGAAGGGTGGAAAATAACATGAGCGCAGACGAAAACAACCTGATTTGGATCGATCTTGAAATGACCGGGCTGGATCCCGAGCGCGATCGCATCATTGAGATCGCCACGCTGGTGACCGATGCCAACCTGAACATTCTGGCGGAAGGACCGACGATTGCCGTGCATCAGTCTGACGAACAGCTGGCGCTGATGGATGACTGGAACGTGCGTACCCATACCGGCAGCGGGCTGGTGGAGCGCGTGAAAGCCAGCACCCAGGGCGATCGCGAGGCCGAGCTGGCGACGATCGCGTTCCTGAAACAGTGGGTGCCTGAGGGGAAATCGCCGATCTGCGGTAACAGTATCGGCCAGGACCGCCGCTTCCTGTTCAAGTATATGCCGGAGCTGGAAGCCTATTTCCACTACCGTTATCTGGACGTGAGCACGCTGAAAGAGCTGGCGCGTCGCTGGAAACCAGAAATTCTGGATGGCTTTAAGAAACAGGGCACCCATCAGGCGATGGACGATATTCGTGAGTCGGTGGCGGAACTGGCGTATTACCGCGAAAACTTTATTAAGTTGTAAGTTTGCAGCCCGGCGCGCTTGCGTAGCCGGGTTTTTGCCGTTAAATTGTGCAGCTTGCCGATTAATTAGTCACTTGAACAAGATTTCTAAAAAATCGCTTTCAGGGGGGTTGCAGCTAAAAGGATTTCTCGTATAATGCGCCTCCCGTAACGACAGAGAATTACACGTTACGACAGCGTCAAATTTTTGCGGGAATAGCTCAGTTGGTAGAGCACGACCTTGCCAAGGTCGGGGTCGCGAGTTCGAGTCTCGTTTCCCGCTCCAAAATTTGAAAGTATCGCAAGATACGCGCAGCACCAGGACCACCCAAGCGGGAATAGCTCAGTTGGTAGAGCACGACCTTGCCAAGGTCGGGGTCGCGAGTTCGAGTCTCGTTTCCCGCTCCAAAATTTGAAAAGTGTCGTCAGACACGCACCACCCAAGCGGGAATAGCTCAGTTGGTAGAGCACGACCTTGCCAAGGTCGGGGTCGCGAGTTCGAGTCTCGTTTCCCGCTCCAAATTCTTCTTCATACCCAGTTTATCCACAGCGAAGTCTTTCGTTGGGGACATTTTCTATTGCTTCTGACAAACTCTTGTAAACAGAGTTATCCACAGATCCTGCTATTATTCCTGAACCGCCAAAACCTTCGCACGGTGAACGGTATATCCGTAACTTATTGAATTTAATATATAAAATTTGATTTCAAAATGTTATTGAGATCACTTGACCTGTCTGCAAAGCCTGATGGTGCCTGACTTCGTGATTTTATTCACAGGCTGTGAATAGTTCAGGCGTCGCGCGGAAGCCCTTTTTCGACCACCCGAACCAGACGCTGTTTCTTCGGCAATTGCACCTCAACGACACAGGCGTTTCGCTTCTCGATTTGCTGCGCAATCGCCCACTCTATGTGTTCGTCGAGAAGTGGGTGCTCACCTCGGCGCACTTCGAGCGCCTGAATATTGGCTTCGTCCCAGGGGGCATTTCCCAGGGCCACGGCAATGTTTCGCAGCCAGCGCAAATGTCCGATACGACGGATCGCCGAACCTTCGGTAATTCTCAAAAACTTAGTTTCATCCCAGGCAAACAGCTCCGTCAGTTTCGGGGCGTGTAAGGCTTTGCGCGGGCTGAAATCGTCTTCGTCCGTGAGCTGCGAATAGCGATTCCACGGGCAGATGAGCTGGCAATCGTCACAGCCGTAAATCCGGTTGCCAATCAGCGGGCGGAACTCTTCCGGGATCGGCCCTTCGAGCTCAATCGTGAGATACGAGATACAGCGGCGTGCATCCACGGTGTAAGGCTCGACAATCGCCCCTGTCGGGCAGATGGTCATGCAGGCCACGCAGCGCCCACAGCCCTCTTCAACCGGGCCGTCGACCGGCAGCGGCAAATCAATCAGCAATTCACCGAGAAAAAAGAACGAACCTGCATCACGGCTTAAGATAAGTGAGTGCTTACCTGTCCATCCAAGTCCGGCTTTTTCGGCAATGGGGCGCTCAAGGATAGGCGCGGAGTCGACAAAGGGTCTAAAATTCAGCGAGCCACAGTGCTGCTGAATAGTTTCCCCGAGTTTTTTTAAGCGGTTACGCAGAAGCTTATGATAATCACGCCCGAGGGCATAACGGCTGACGTAACCCAATGACGGATCTTTCAGCGTGCGGGCAAACGCCGCGTTGGCGGGAAGGTAGTTCATGCGAACGCTAATGACGCGCAGCGTCCCCGGCAAAAGCTCGTGGGGCCGGGCGCGCATCATGCCGTGACGCGCCATCCACTCCATTTCGCCGTGGTATTGTTTGTCCAGCCAGGCCTGCAGTTTTGGCTCGCTCGCGGAAAGGTCCGTATCGGTGATACCGACTTTCTGAAAGCCAAGCTCAGCGCCCCACTCTTTAATGTTTTGCGCTAACTGATTGAGATCGAGGGGCTGTGACATGACGGACCATACAGTGAAGAAAATCCCCGCAAGTATACCACATTCCATCTGGCCTGCGGACGCCCTGCGTCGCGCCGAAAAAGAGGCCGCTGACAGCCTCGGCATTACCCTCTACGAACTGATGTGTCGCGCAGGCGATGCGGCGTTTAGCGTCGCGCGTGAGGCCTATCCGCGCGCCACGCATTGGTTGATTCTCTGCGGCCATGGCAACAACGGCGGCGACGGGTATGTCGTCGCTCGTCTGGCAGCAGCCGCTGGCATAAACGTGACCCTGCTGGCGCTGGAGAGCGACAAACCCTTGCCGGAAGAGGCGAGCGAGGCCCGTGACGCCTGGCTGAACGCCGGGGGCATGATCCACGCGGCGGATATCGTCTGGCCGGAGGGAGTTGACCTTATTGTGGATGGCCTGCTCGGTACTGGCCTCAAACAGGCTCCCCGCGACAAGGTGGCAATACTGATTGACCATGCGAACGCCCATCCCGCGCCGGTGATCGCGCTGGATATCCCATCGGGCCTGGTCGCGCAAACGGGGGCGACGCCGGGCGCGGTGATTCACGCTGCTGCCACAATAACCTTTATCGCCCTCAAACCCGGATTGCTGACCGGTAAAGCGCGCGATGTCGTGGGTAAACTTCACCATCATGCGTTAGGCCTGGATAGCTGGCTGGCAGGCCAGGAAACGGGTATCGCTCGTCTTGACGCCTCGCAGCTTGCCCGGTGGCTGCCGCCGCGCCGTCCGACGTCCCACAAAGGCGACCACGGGAAACTGGTGATTATCGGTGGCGATCACGGCACGGCAGGGGCGATTCGCATGACCGGAGAAGCCGCTCTGCGCGCGGGTGCGGGTCTTGTGCGAGTGCTCACTCGCATTGAGAATATCCCGCCAATCATCACCGCCCGGCCAGAGCTGATGGTCCATGAGCTGACGCCGCAATCCTTCGAAGAGAGCCTGGCGTGGGCGGACGTCGTGGCGATAGGGCCAGGGCTGGGTCAGCAGGAGTGGGGCAAAAAAGCGCTGCAGAAAGTCGAGAACTGCCGCAAACCCATGCTGTGGGACGCCGACGCGCTGAACCTTCTGGCAATCAATCCTGATAAACGTCACAATCGCATCCTGACGCCACACCCCGGCGAGGCCGCGCGGCTGCTTAACTGCAGCGTCGCAGAAATTGAAAGCGATCGCTTACTTTCTGCGCAGCGTCTGGTAAAACGTTATGGAGGTGTTGCGGTTCTGAAGGGGGCAGGCACGATTGTGGCCTGCGAATCTGGCGCGTTGGGCATTATCGACGCGGGCAATGCGGGAATGGCGAGTGGCGGAATGGGCGATGTGCTCTCCGGCATTATCAGCGCCTTGCTGGCACAGAAACTTACCCCTTATGATGCTGCCATTGCAGGCTGTGTGGCGCACGGCGCGGCAGCCGACAGGCTGGTTGCGCAGTACGGTACGCGCGGCATGCTGGCCACCGATCTTTTTGACACGCTGCGGCGTGTTGTTAACCCGGATGTGATTGACGTAGAAAATGACTAATCGAGTGATCGCTTTACCCGACGAGCAGGCAACTTTGGATCTTGGCAAACGCCTGGCGCAGGCCTGCGAAGGGGCAACCGTCATCTATTTGTACGGTGATTTGGGCGCGGGTAAAACCACCTTCAGCCGCGGCTTTTTGCAGGCGCTGGGCCATAAAGGGAATGTGAAAAGCCCGACCTATACCCTGGTTGAGCCTTACGAACTCGACAATTTGAGGGTGTATCACTTCGATCTCTACCGTCTTGCGGACCCAGAGGAGCTGGAATTTATGGGTATCCGTGACTATTTCGCCAACGATGCCATTTGCCTGGTGGAGTGGCCGCAACAAGGTGCGGGTGTGTTGCCTGACCCGGATGTCGAAATTCACTTAGATTACCAGGCGCAAGGGCGTGAGGCACGCATCAGTGCAGTTTCCTCATCAGGCTGTTCCTTGCTGGCTCGTTTAGCCAGCTGAATGAAGGGATAACGGGATGATTAATCGCGTTAAAGGTTGGCTGCTGGCCGCAACGGTGCTGCTGTGCGCGCAGGCCGGTGCGGCAAGTTTATCGGACATTCAGGTGTCCAACGGTGATTCGCAGGCGCGCATCACCTTCAGTTTCATGGGCGATCCCGATTACGCCTTTACCCAGGTCGATAAACGTAGCGTCGCGCTGGATATCAAACAGACCGGCGTGATTCAGGGCTTGCCGCTGCAGTTTAGCGGTAACAACCTGGTCAAAAGTATTCGCTCCGGCAATGCGCAAGATCCTCAGTCTTTGCGACTGGTGGTCGATCTGACGCAGAACGGCAAAACCCGCGCGGTGAAGCAGCAAAACGGCGCGAACTACACCGTGGTCTTTACCATTAACGCTGATGTCCCGCCGCCTCCACCTCCGCCGCCTGCACCTGTCGTGGCACAGCGCGTGGAGCAGCCGGTGGTTGCGCCGCGTCCTTCTGAACCAGCGCGAAATCCGTTCAAAGCGCAAAACGATCGCATCACCAGCGTCACCAGCAGCAATACCGTGACCCGCCCGGCGGCGCGTGCGCGGGCGGTGTCGTCCGATGACAAAGTGATTATTGCCATCGATGCCGGCCACGGTGGCCAGGATCCTGGCGCGATTGGGCCGGGTGGTACGCAGGAGAAAAGCGTCACTATCTCGATTGCCCGTAAGCTGCGTGCCCTGCTGAATGACGACCCGATGTTTAAAGGGGTGATGACCCGTGACGGCGACTACTTCATCTCGGTGATGGGCCGTTCCGACGTCGCGCGGAAACAGAACGCCAACTTCCTGGTGTCGATCCACGCAGATGCCGCGCCAAACCGTAGCGCGACCGGTGCGTCGGTATGGGTGCTGTCGAACCGCCGTGCGAATAGCGAAATGGCGAACTGGCTTGAAGAGCATGAGAAGCAGTCGGAACTGCTCGGCGGCGCGGGTGACGTGCTGGCGAACAGCCAGTCCGACCCCTATCTCAGCCAGGCGGTGCTGGATTTACAGTTCGGTCATTCTCAGCGCGTCGGGTATGATGTGGCGACGAATGTGATTAGCCAGCTTCAGCGCGTCGGTGCGATCCACAAGCGCCGCCCTGAGCACGCGAGTTTAGGCGTGTTACGCTCCCCGGATATCCCGTCGATCCTGGTCGAAACCGGCTTTATCACCAATAACAACGAAGAGCGTCTGCTGGGCAGCGACAGCTATCAGCAGCAGATTGCCGATGCGATTTATAATGGTCTGCGCAATTATTTTGCCGCGCATCCGCTGCAGTCAGCGCCGCAAGGGGGCGCGGGTCAAACCGCCAGCGCCGCTCTGCCTGGCGAGATGAGCGCGACCAACTAAGGAGAATTCATGCCGATTCAGGTTCTGCCGCCGCAGCTTGCGAACCAAATCGCCGCCGGCGAGGTGGTGGAGCGTCCTGCTTCGGTTGTGAAAGAGCTGGTGGAAAACAGCCTTGATGCGGGCGCAACCCGCATTGATATTGATATCGAACGCGGCGGCGCAAAGCTGATTCGTATTCGGGACAACGGCTGCGGCATCAAAAAAGACGAGCTGGCTTTAGCGCTGGCTCGTCACGCCACCAGTAAAATTACCTCTCTCGACGATCTGGAAGCGATCATCAGCCTCGGTTTTCGCGGCGAAGCGCTGGCCAGTATCAGCTCCGTTTCTCGTCTGACGCTCACCTCTCGCACTGCCGAACAGCAGGAAGCCTGGCAGGCCTATGCGGAAGGGCGTGACATGGACGTGACCGTCAAACCTGCCGCCCATCCCGTGGGCACCACGCTGGAAGTGCTGGATCTGTTCTACAACACCCCGGCGCGACGCAAGTTTATGCGCACTGAAAAAACCGAGTTCGGCCATATCGACGAGATCATTCGCCGTATCGCGCTGGCGCGTTTCGATGTGACGATCAATCTGAGCCATAACGGCAAAGTAATGCGTCAGTATCGTGCGGTGGCGGAAGGGGGTCAGAAAGAGCGTCGCTTAGGCGCGATCTGCGGAACCGGGTTCCTGGAACAGGCGCTGGCGATCGAGTGGCAGCACGGCGATCTGGCGATGCGCGGCTGGGTGGCCGATCCGAAAGCCATGAACGCCACGCTGGCGGAGATCCAGTACTGCTACGTTAACGGCCGCATGATGCGCGATCGGCTGATCAACCATGCGATCCGTCAGGCCTGTGAAGACAAGCTCGGCGCGGATCAGCAGCCTGCTTTTGTTCTCTATCTGGAAATCGATCCGCACCAGGTAGACGTTAACGTCCATCCGGCCAAGCATGAAGTGCGTTTCCATCAGTCGCGACTGGTCCACGATTTTATCTATCAGGGCGTGCTGAGCGTGTTACAGCAGCAGGCTGAACCTTCGCTGCCGCTGGTGGAAGAGACGGTTGCGCCACGCCCGATCCCGGAAAACCGCGTGGCGGCGGGGCGTAACCAGTTTGCCGAACCGGCTGTCGCGCGTGAGCCTGAGACGCCGCGCTATTCATCTGGCGGTCAGGCACCACGTCCGAGCGGGGCGAACTATCCCCACGCGCCGGGTTATCAAAAACAGCAGGGTGCGCTCTACAGCAAATTGCTGGATACTCCGGCCGTGGAGCGTAAAGAGCCTGTGGCGCCATCGGCCCCGGCGCTGGAAGGGCACAGCCAGAGTTTTGGCCGGGTGCTGACGATCGTTGCCCCGGATATGGCGCTGCTTGAGCGCGACGGGAAGCTGGCGCTGCTGGCGCTACCGGTTGCGGAACGCTGGCTGAAACAGGCACAGCTGACGCCAGGCGCAAACGCGGCCTGCGCCCAGCCGCTGTTGATTCCGGTGCGGCTCAAAATTTCCGCGGACGAAAGCAGCGTATTAACGCGCGTTGAGTCCCTGTTGGCGGAAATGGGCATACAATTTGTGTTAGAGGCCCATCATGTGACGATTCGCGCGGTGCCTTTACCCTTACGCCAACAAAATTTACAAAACTTGATTCCTGAACTGATAGGCTACCTGGCGCAGCAAACGACCGTTGATGCCACCAATACCGCCCAGTGGATTGCCCGCCATTTAGCGAGCGACCACCATCCGTGGAGTATGGCGCAAGCCATTACTGTATTGGCAGAAGTTGAACGTCTTTGCCCTCATTTGGTCAAAGCACCGCCGGGTGGTTTATTACAACGTGTTGATTTAGATTCGGCGATGAATGCCCTGAAAAATGAGTGATGTGAGTAAGGCGAGCCTGCCAAAGGCGATATTTTTAATGGGCCCAACGGCCTCGGGCAAAACCGCGTTAGCCATTGAGCTACGTAAAGTTTTGCCAGTAGAGTTGATTAGCGTCGATTCCGCCCTTATTTATCAAGGGATGGATATCGGCACGGCGAAGCCAGACGCAGACGAACTGCGCGCGGCACCGCACCGACTGCTGGACATTCTCGACCCGGCGCAGGCTTACTCCGCAGCGGATTTTCGCCGCGATGCGCTGGCGCAAATGGCCGAGATCACCGCAGCGGGCCGGATTCCGCTGTTAGTCGGCGGAACCATGCTCTACTTCAAGGCGCTGCTGGAGGGGTTATCACCCTTGCCATCCGCGAACCCTGAAGTGAGAGCCAGAATTGAGCAGCAGGCGGCAGAGCAGGGATGGGGCGCGTTGCACAAACAACTGGAAGAGGTTGATCCGGTTGCCGCAGCACGGATTCATCCAAATGATCCGCAAAGGCTTTCCCGGGCACTGGAAGTTTTTTTCATTTCGGGTAAAACTTTAACGGAACTGACGCAAACGTCAGGAGAAGCTCTGCCGTATCAGGTGCATCAGTTCGCCATCGCCCCGGCGAGCCGTGAACTGCTCCATCAGCGAATTGAGCAGCGTTTTCATCAGATGTTAGCTTCAGGTTTTGAAGCAGAAGTGCGGGCGCTTTTTGCTCGCGGAGATTTGCATACGGACATGCCTTCCATTCGTTGTGTCGGATACCGCCAGATGTGGTCTTACATTGAAGGCGAGATTTCATACGATGAAATGGTTTATCGAGGTGTTTGCGCCACCAGACAGTTAGCGAAACGCCAGATAACCTGGTTGCGCGGTTGGGACGGAATCCACTGGTTAGACAGTGAGAAGCCAGACCAGGCGTACAACGAAGTTTTACAGGTTGTGGGTGCTATCGCAGACTGAATGTGTACAATTAACTCGTATCGTGCGCAATTTTTCAGAATCGCAAGGTTCTAAGTACATAACAAGCATATAAGGAAAAGATAGAATGGCTAAGGGGCAATCTTTACAAGATCCGTTTCTGAACGCATTGCGTCGTGAACGTGTTCCAGTTTCTATTTATTTGGTGAATGGTATTAAGCTGCAAGGTCAGATTGAATCTTTCGATCAGTTCGTGATCCTGTTGAAAAACACGGTCAGCCAGATGGTTTATAAGCACGCTATCTCTACTGTTGTTCCGTCCCGTCCAGTATCTCATCACAGCAACAACGCTGGCGGCGGCACCGGTAGTAACTACCATCACGGCAGCAACGCACAGGGTTCTTCTGCACCTGCGCAGGACAGCGAAGAAACCGAATAAGGTAACGGGCTGTTTTTCCACACGGGGAGCCAGGTTTCTGCGTTCCCCGCTGATTTATTTTGAGGATAATACGCTTGTTTGACCGTTATGATGCCGGTGAGCATGCGGTACTGGTACACATCTATTTTACGCAAGACAAAGATATGGAAGACCTCCAGGAGTTTGAAGCTCTGGTCTCTTCCGCCGGTGTCGAAGCATTACAGGTGATTACCGGTAGCCGTAAAGCGCCGCACCCAAAGTTTTTTGTTGGTGAAGGTAAAGCAGTCGAAATTGCGGAAGCCGTAAAAGCAACCGGCGCGTCCGTCGTGCTGTTTGACCATGCGCTATCTCCGGCTCAAGAGCGTAACCTGGAAGCCCTGTGCGAATGTCGCGTTATCGACCGTACGGGACTGATTTTAGATATTTTTGCTCAGCGTGCACGTACCCACGAGGGGAAACTGCAGGTTGAGCTGGCGCAATTGCGCCATCTGGCCACGCGTCTTGTGCGCGGCTGGACCCACCTTGAAAGGCAAAAAGGCGGGATTGGTTTGCGCGGTCCGGGTGAAACCCAGCTCGAAACCGACCGTCGACTGCTGCGTGGTCGTATTACCCAGATCCTCTCACGTCTGGCGCGAGTCGAAAAACAGCGTGAGCAAGGACGTCGTTCGCGAACCAAAGCTGACATCCCGACGGTGTCGCTGGTGGGGTATACCAACGCCGGTAAATCCACCCTGTTTAACCAGATAACCGAGGCCAAGGTGTATGCCGCAGACCAGCTGTTTGCGACCCTTGACCCGACGCTGCGTCGCATCGACGTGGCGGATGTGGGTGAAACGGTGCTGGCGGATACCGTAGGGTTTATTCGCCATTTGCCGCACGATCTGGTGGCCGCGTTTAAAGCCACCTTGCAGGAGACGCGTCAGGCGACGCTGCTGCTGCATATCATCGACGCTGCGGATGTTCGCGTGCAGGAAAACATCGACGCGGTGAATACCGTGCTCGAAGAGATCGACGCGCACGAGATCCCGACGCTGCTGGTGATGAATAAAATCGATATGCTGGACGACTTCGAGCCACGTATCGACCGAGATGAAGAGAACAAACCGATTCGGGTCTGGCTTTCTGCCCAGACCGGTGTCGGTGTGCCACTACTTTTCCAGGCTTTGACAGAACGTCTTTCTGGTGAGGTGGCTCAGCACACGCTGCGTCTGCCGCCACAGGAAGGCAGGCTGCGCAGCCGGTTTTATCAGCTTCAGGCGATAGAAAAAGAGTGGATGGAGGATGACGGCAGCGTGGGGATGCAGGTGCGTATGCCGATCGTTGACTGGCGTCGCCTCTGTAAACAAGAACCTACGCTGGTGGACTACGTCGTCTGACCAGATAAAGGTGCACGAGCCTGAAAATTCGCCCTTGCATAACAAATATGGAGCATATACATGGCGTGGAATCAGCCCGGTAATAACGGACAAGACCGCGACCCGTGGGGAAGCAGCAATAATCAAGGCGGCAACTCTGGGGGAAATGGCAACAAAGGTGGTCGCGAGCAGGGGCCTCCTGATCTGGACGATATCTTTCGCAAGCTGAGCAAAAAGCTTGGTGGTTTCGGTACAGGTAAAGGCTCTGGCTCGGGTGGAAGTTCCACTCAGGGTCCGCGCCCGCACATGGGTGGCCGCGTAGTGAGCATCGTTGCTGCTGCCGTGGTCATCATTTGGGCTGCCAGCGGGTTCTACACCATTAAAGAAGCTGAACGCGGTGTGGTCACTCGTTTCGGTAAATTCAGCCATCTGGTTGAGCCGGGTCTGAACTGGAAGCCAACCTTCGTTGATAACGTGACCGCGGTAAACGTGGAATCGGTACGCGAACTGGCGGCGTCCGGCGTGATGCTGACCTCTGACGAGAACGTGGTGCGCGTTGAGATGAACGTGCAGTACCGCGTGACCGATCCGCAGCACTATCTGTTCAGCGTCACCAGCGCCGATGACAGTCTGCGTCAGGCCACCGACAGCGCCCTGCGTGGCGTGATCGGTAAATACACCATGGACCGTATTCTGACCGAAGGTCGTACCGTTATTCGTAGCGATACCCAGCGCGAGCTGGAAGAGACCATCCGTCCGTACAACATGGGTATCACCCTGCTGGACGTCAACTTCCAGGCTGCTCGTCCGCCGGAAGAGGTGAAAGCTGCCTTTGATGATGCCATTGCCGCACGTGAAAACGAACAGCAATACATCCGTGAAGCGGAAGCCTACACCAACGAAGTGCAGCCGCGTGCGAACGGTCAGGCGCAGCGTATCCTCGAAGAGGCGCGTGCGTATAAGACTCAGACCATCCTGGAAGCCCAGGGTGAAGTGGCTCGCTTTGCGAAGCTCCTGCCAGAATATAAAGCTGCTCCGGAAATTACCCGTGAGCGTCTGTATATTGAGACCATGGAGAAAGTGCTGAGCCACACCCGTAAAGTGCTGGTGAACGACAGCAAAGGCGGCAATCTGATGGTGCTGCCACTGGACCAGATGCTGAAAGGCGGTAGTGCGCCTGCGGCAAAACAGGATACCAGCGGAGCCAATAACCTGTTGCGTCTGCCTCCGGCAGCCAGCAGCAATTCCAGCGCCAATACCACGTCTTCTTCAAGCGATGGTGACATCATGGACCAACGCCGTGCCAACGCACAGCGTAACGACAGCCAGCGTCAGGGGGAATAACGATGCGTAAGTCAGTTATTGCGATTATCATCATCGCGCTGGTCGTACTTTATACCTCCATCTTTGTGGTGAAAGAGGGCGAGCGCGGGATCACCATGCGCTTCGGTAAAGTTCTGCGTGACGATGAAAACAAACCGCTGGTCTTCGAGCCGGGTCTGCACTTTAAGCTCCCGATGATTGAATCAGTGAAAATGCTCGACGCCCGTATCCAGACCATGGATAACCAGGCCGACCGCTTCGTCACTAAAGAGAAAAAAGACCTGATCGTCGATTCTTACATCAAATGGCGTATCAGCGATTTCAGCCGTTACTATCTGGCAACGGGCGGCGGTGACGTCTCTCAGGCCGAAGTGCTGCTGAAACGTAAGTTCTCTGACCGTCTGCGCTCTGAAATTGGTCGTCTGGATGTGAAAGACATCGTGACCGATTCCCGTGGTCGTCTGACGCTGGAAGTCCGTGACGCGCTGAACTCCGGTACCGCGGGTACCGAAGACGAAGTGGCGACACCGGCGGCCGATGACGCGATTGCCAAAGCGGCTGAGCGTGTTCAGGCTGAAACCAACGGCAAAGTGGCGGTGATGAACCCGAACAGTATGGCGGCGTTAGGTATCGAAGTGGTCGATGTGCGTATCAAGCAGATCAACCTGCCTACCGAAGTGTCTGAAGCGATTTATAGCCGTATGCGCGCTGAGCGTGAAGCGGTTGCCCGTCGCCACCGTTCACAGGGTCAGGAAGAGGCTGAAAAGCTGCGCGCAACAGCGGATTACGAAGTGACGAAAACGCTGGCAGAATCCGAACGTCAGGGCCGCATTATGCGCGGTGAAGGCGATGCGGAAGCCGCGAAACTGTTTGCTGACGCGTTCAGCCAGGATCCGGATTTCTATGCCTTTATCCGTAGCCTCCGTGCGTATGAAAACAGCTTCCAGAGCAATCAGGATGTGATGGTGCTCAGCCCTGACAGCGATTTCTTCCGTTATATGAAGACGCCAGGCAACGCCACGCGATAAACTCATTCTCGTTTGAGTTATCAAACCACCGCTCTCAACGGAGCGGTGGTTTTCTTTTATAGGGAGCTAAAATGAATTCCACTATCTTGCTGGCGCTTGCTCTGGTTTTGGTCCTCGAAGGGCTGGGCCCGATGCTTTATCCGCGTGCGTGGCGTCGAATGATCGCCACCATGACACAATTGCCGGATAATATTTTACGTCGTTTTGGCGGGGGTCTTGTGGTTGCAGGAGTGGTGATCTACTACATGTTGAGGAAAACGATTGGCTGATCAAAAAGTGGTCGGATTTGCCTTATATTGAGGGCAAAAAGTGCTGTAACTCTGAAAAAGCGGTGGTAGAATCCATTTTTAAGCAATCGGTGATTTTGAAAAATGGGTAACAACGTTGTCGTACTGGGCACCCAATGGGGTGACGAAGGTAAAGGGAAGATTGTCGATCTTCTGACTGAACGTGCTAAATATGTTGTACGCTATCAGGGTGGTCACAACGCAGGCCATACTCTCGTAATCAACGGTGAAAAAACCGTCCTCCATCTTATTCCATCAGGCATTCTTCGTGAAAATGTGACCAGCATCATCGGTAACGGTGTTGTGCTTTCTCCTGCTGCGCTGATGAAAGAGATGAAAGGCCTGGAAGACCGTGGTATCCCGGTTCGTGAGCGTCTGCTGCTCTCCGAAGCCTGCCCGCTGATCCTCGACTATCATGTCGCACTGGACGTAGCGCGCGAAAAAGCACGTGGCGCGAAAGCTATCGGCACCACCGGCCGTGGCATCGGCCCTGCTTACGAAGATAAAGTTGCCCGTCGCGGTCTGCGCGTTGGTGACCTGTTCGACAAAGCCACCTTCGCTGAAAAACTGAAAGAAGTGATGGAATATCACAACTTCCAGCTGGTGAACTTCTACAAAGCTGACGCCGTTGACTACCAGAAAGTGCTGGATGATGTCATGGCGGTGGCTGACATCCTGACCGGTATGGTTGTGGATGTGTCCGATCTGCTGGACCAGGCGCGTAAGCGTGGCGATTTCGTCATGTTTGAAGGCGCGCAGGGTACGCTGCTGGATATCGACCACGGTACCTATCCGTACGTGACCTCCTCTAACACCACCGCCGGTGGCGTGGCGACGGGCTCTGGCCTGGGTCCGCGTTATGTGGATTACGTTCTGGGTATCATCAAAGCTTACTCCACTCGCGTGGGTGCAGGTCCATTCCCGACTGAGCTGTTTGATGACATCGGCGAGTTCCTGTGCAAGCAAGGTAACGAGTTCGGCGCGACCACCGGTCGTCGTCGTCGTACCGGCTGGCTGGATGCGGTTGCCGTGCGTCGCGCAGTGCAGATCAACTCCCTGTCTGGCTTCTGCCTGACCAAGCTGGACGTGCTGGACGGCCTGAAAGAAGTGAAAATCTGCGTTGGCTACCGTATGCCAGATGGCCGCGAAGTGACCACCACTCCGCTGGCAGCTGACGACTGGGAAGGTATCGAGCCGATCTACGAAACCATGCCAGGCTGGTCCGAAACCACCTTTGGTGTGAAAGAGCGTAGCGGTCTGCCGAAAGCGGCGCTGGATTACATCAAGCGTATCGAAGAACTGACCGAAGTGCCGATCGACATTATCTCTACCGGCCCTGACCGTACTGAAACCATGATTCTGCGCGACCCGTTCGACGCATAATCTGAGTGGTTAACGGCCTGCGGGAAGCCCCGCAGGCCGGATAAACGAAGTGCTATTTGGCAATCGCCTCCTGTTCCTCGCTTTTTCCCCCTTTCAGTCAAATAAATTAGCCGCTAAGTATCTGGCTGGTTTATCATCAATAGTGAATATCTCTGCGGTCTGACCGCGTTTTTCCCTTTTCCTGAGGTTGATGTGCAGTTAACGAGTTTCACCGATTACGGCTTACGTGCGCTGATTTACATGGCGTCGTTGCCACAAGGACAGATGACCAGTATCTCTGAGGTGACAGAGGTCTACGGCGTGTCCCGTAATCATATGGTCAAAATAATCAATCAACTTAGCCGTGCGGGATACGTAACTGCCGTCCGCGGGAAAAACGGGGGGATTCGTCTCGGTAAACCCGCGCAGAGTATTCGTGTTGGGGATGTGGTACGTGAACTGGAGCCGCTGACTCTGGTGAATTGCAGCAGCGAGTTCTGCCACATCACTCCCGCTTGCCGCCTGAAAAAGGCGCTTTCTAAGGCTGTGCAAAGTTTTCTCAAGGAACTGGATAACTACACGCTGGCCGATTTGGTTGAAGAGAATCAACCGCTTTATAAATTATTGCTGGTGGAATGAAGAAAATTTCCACCGGAGCTGACAACGGAGGAACCGACATGTCACATGATCCTTTCCAGGAACGCGAAGCCGAAAAGTACGCGAATCCTATCCCAAGCCGCGAGTTCATCATCGAACACTTAACAAAACGCGAAAAACCCGCTAACCGTGAAGAACTTGCCGTTGAATTAAACATTGAAGGCGAAGAGCAAATTGAAGCCCTTCGTCGCCGCCTGCGCGCCATGGAGCGCGACGGCCAGTTGGTCTTTACCCGCCGTCAGTGCTATGCCCTGCCGGAACGTCTCGACCTGCTGAAAGGCATCGTCATCGGCCATCGCGATGGCTTTGGCTTCCTGCGCGTTGAAGGCCGCAAGGACGACCTGTACCTCTCATCTGAACAGATGAAGATGTGCATCCACGGCGATCAGATCCTGGCGCAGCCGCTAGGCGCTGACCGCAAGGGCCGCCGTGAGGCACGCGTGGTGCGTGTCCTGGTGCCTAAAACCAGCCAGATCGTCGGGCGTTACTTCACCGACGCTGGCGTGGGTTTTGTGGTGCCGGACGACAGCCGTCTGAGCTTCGACATCCTGATCCCGCCGGAAGAGGTGATGGGCGCGCGCATGGGCTTCGTGGTGGTGGTTGAACTCACCCAGCGTCCAACACGCCGTACCAAAGCGATCGGTAAGATCGTGGAAGTGCTGGGCGATAACATGGGCACCAGCATGGCCGTGGATATGGCGCTGCGTACTCATGAGATCCCTTACGTCTGGCCTGATGCCGTTGAAAACCAGGTCAAAGATCTGAAAGAACAGGTGCCGGAAGAGGCCAAAATCGGCCGCGTGGATCTGCGCGATCTGCCGCTGGTGACCATTGATGGCGAAGACGCACGCGACTTTGATGACGCCGTCTTCTGCGAGAAAAAACGCGGCGGCGGCTGGCGCCTGTGGGTGGCGATTGCCGACGTGAGCTATTACGTGCGCCCTAACACCCCGCTGGACAATGAAGCGCGCAGCCGTGGCACGTCCGTCTACTTCCCGTCGCAGGTGGTCCCAATGCTGCCGGAAGTGCTCTCCAACGGTTTGTGCTCCCTGAACCCGCAGGTTGATCGTCTGTGCATGGTCTGCGAAATGACCATCTCCACCAAAGGGCGTTTAACCGGCTACAAATTCTATGAAGCGGTGATGAGCTCGCACGCGCGCCTGACCTACACCAAAGTCTGGCACATGCTGCAGGGCGACCAGGAGCTGCGCGAGCAATACGCGCCGCTGGTCAAACATATCGAAGAGCTGCACAACCTCTACAAAGTGCTGGATCAGGCGCGCGAAGAGCGCGGCGGGATCTCCTTTGAGAGCGAAGAGGCGAAGTTCATCTTCAACGCCGAACGTCGCATCGAGCGTATCGAGCAGACGCAGCGTAACGATGCCCACAAGCTGATCGAAGAGTGCATGATTCTGGCGAACATCTCGGCGGCGCGTTTCGTTGAGAAAGCTAAAGAGCCTGCGCTGTTCCGTATTCACGATAAACCGACCACCGAAGCGATCACCGCGTTCCGTTCGGTGCTGGCGGAGCTGGGTCTGGAACTGCCGGGCGGCAGCAAACCAGAGCCGCGCGACTACGCCGAGCTGCTGGAGTCCATCGGCGATCGTCCTGACGCAGAGATGCTGCAAACCATGCTGCTGCGTTCGATGAAACAGGCGATTTACGATCCGGAAAACCGCGGTCACTTCGGCCTGGCGCTGCAGTCTTACGCGCACTTTACCTCGCCGATTCGTCGTTACCCGGATCTGTCGTTGCACCGCGCCATTAAGTATCTGCTGGCGCAGGAGCAGGGGCACAAAGGCAACACCACCGAAACCGGCGGCTACCACTACTCCATGGAAGAGATGCTCCAGCTGGGTCAGCACTGTTCGATGGCGGAACGCCGCGCCGACGAAGCGACGCGCGATGTGGCGGACTGGCTGAAGTGTGACTTCATGCTGGATCAGGTAGGCAACGTCTTTAGAGGCGTCATCGCCAGCGTCACCGGCTTTGGCTTCTTCGTGCGTCTCGACGAGCTGTTCATCGACGGTCTGGTCCACGTCTCCTCTCTGGACAACGACTACTATCGCTACGATCAGGTCGGTCAGCGTCTGACCGGTGAATCCGGCGGCCAGACTTACCGTCTGGGCGATCGCGTGGAAGTTAAAGTTGAAGCCGTGAACATGGACGAGCGTAAGATTGATTTCAGCCTGATCTCCAGCGAACGTGCGCCGCGTAACGTTGGGAAAACCGAGCGTGAGAAGGCCAGAAAAGGGCCGAACGGCAAAACCAGCGGTAAGCGCCGTCAGACCGGTAAAAAGGTGAACTTCGAGCCGGATGCCGCTTTCCGTGGTGATAAAGCCAAAGCTGCGCCGAAACCGCCGAAAGCGAAGAAAGAGAAAGGCGCGAAAAAGCCGTCGGCCAAGACTCAGAAAATAGCAGCCGCGACCAAAGCGAAGCGTGCGGCGAAGAAAAAAGTGGCGGAGTGATTTCCCCCTCACCCTGACCCTCTCCCCATAGGGGAGAGGGAAAAAGCAATTAACGAGAACCATCAATGAGTGAAATGATTTACGGCATCCATGCGGTGCAGGCCCTGCTGGAGCGCGCCCCGGAGCGTTTTCAGGAAGTTTATATTCTGAAAGGGCGTGAGGATAAACGTCTGCTGCCGCTGATCCATGCTCTGGAAGCCCAGGGCGTGGTGATTCAGCTGGCGAGCCGCCAGTTCCTCGATGAGAAAAGCGAGGGAGCCGTTCACCAGGGCATTATCGCCCGTGCGAAACCGGGTCGTCAGTACCAGGAAAACGATCTGCCGGATCTGATTGCCCAACTGGATAACCCGTTCTTCCTGATCCTCGACGGCGTGACCGATCCGCACAACCTCGGCGCATGCCTGCGTAGCGCTGATGCGGCGGGCGTCCATGCGGTGATTGTGCCGCGCGATCGTTCTGCACAGCTGAACGCCACGGCCAAGAAAGTGGCCTGCGGCGCGGCGGAAAACGTACCGCTGATCCGCGTGACCAACCTGGCGCGCACCATGCGTCAGCTGCAGGAAGAGAACATCTGGATCGTTGGCACCGCTGGCGAAGCCGACCATACCCTGTATCAGAGCAAAATGACTGGCCGTATGGCGCTGGTGATGGGGGCTGAAGGGGAAGGGATGCGCCGTCTGACGCGCGAGCATTGCGACGAGCTGATCAGCATTCCGATGGCGGGCAGCGTTTCGTCTCTGAACGTGTCTGTGGCAACAGGTATTTGCCTGTTCGAAGCGGTGCGTCAGCGCGGGTGATGGTGTTTTTGCCGGGTGGCGGCTGCGCCTTACCCGGCCTACAAAAGCGCGACCATGCCGTATGTTGCCGGGTGACGGCTTCGCCTTACCCGGCCTACAAATGCACGATCCTGTAGGCCCGGTAAGCGTAGCGCCACCGGGCGCAAAGGCTACTCCTCCAGCGACCGAAGATGGTCGTCTTTCTTGAGCGTCATCAGCGCGACAATACTCACCACCGCCGTCGCCATCACGTAATACGCCGGAATATCCAGATTCCCCGTCTGCTTAATCAATCCGGTAATAATCAAACCCGCACAGCCCGAGAAGATCGCGTTCGACAGCGAATAGGCCAGCCCCAGCCCGGTATAACGCACGCGCGTCGGGAACATCTCCGACAGCATCGCCGGACCCGGCCCCGCCAGCATTCCGACCAGACCGCCCGCAATCAGCACCACCATCGCTTTCACCGCCAGCGTGCTGGACTCCAGCTGCAAAATCTTCAGCAGCGGCAGGGCGAGGATCAGCAGCAGCGCAGTGGCAATCACCATCACCGTGCGTCGCCCGATGCGGTCGCTCAGTATCCCCGACGGAATAATCGTCAGCGCAAACCCGATATTCGAAATCACCGCAATTAGCAGCGCCTGGTTAAAGCCCGTGTGCAGCGCGGATTGCAGGTAAGTCGGCATAATCACCAGATAGGTATACCCGGCGGCAGACCATACCATCACGCGGCCAATTCCCATCACGATCGCTTTCAGCGTTGCGGCAGTCTGCGCCCGGGCGACGACCGGTTTCTCTTTCTGCTGCACAAAACTCGGTGTCTCTTCCATGCTGACGCGCAGCCACAGGGCAACCACGCCCATCGGCAGGGCGAGGAAGAACGGAATGCGCCATCCCCAGTCATGCAGCGCTTCTGGCGTCATCACCGCCGAGAGCAGGGCGACGATACCTGCGCCTGCCAGCAGACCGAGCGCCACGGTAAAGGATTGCCATGCGCCGTACAGCCCGCGTTTGCCGCGCGGCGCAAACTCGGTCATCAGCGACACCGCTCCGCCATATTCACCACCGGCAAACAGCCCTTGCAGGATGCGCAGTCCGGTGATGATCAGCGGCGCGGCAATGCCGATGCTGGCGTATACCGGCACCATGCCGATAGCGGCAGTGGCAAGTGTCATCAGCACCAGGACGATAATCAGCGTCGGCTTACGGCCGATGCGGTCGCCAATACGACCGAACACCACCGCGCCGAGCGGGCGGAAGAAGAAGGCGATTGCGAACGAGGCGTAGGTGAGGATCAGGCTGGTCATCCCCGCTTCGCCTTCAAGCTGGAAGAAGTTCTTCGCAATGACGGTGGCCATAAAGCCATACACCGCGAATTCATACCATTCGATGAAGTTGCCAATCGAGCCTGCAATTAAAGCGCGCTTGTGCGCATCCGGCGCACGTTGGGAAGAGTGCATAATGATTCTCTCTCGGAAGATGAGAATAAATTATTCAACAGATTGGTCCGCGTGAAATAGTTTATTCTTATGTTGTGTGACCTGATTCACGAATGATTTCAGGTAGATCGCCACCCTGTGACCCGACTCCCATGCAGCCGCCCCGTGCTCTGTCCATACTTACCTTCATTGCCATTGAAGGAGGGACACATATGCACTGGCAGACACACACGGTTTTTAACCAGCCTGTACCGCTGTCGAACAGCAATCTGTTTCTGTCCGATTGCGCCCTGCACGACGCAGTGGCGCGGGAAGGCGCTGAGTGGGACAGCGAATTTCTCGCCAGCATCGGCCAGCAGTTAGGCACGGCGGAATCGCTCGAACTGGGCCGCCTCGCCAACGCTAATCCGCCGGAGCTATTGCGTTACGATCCGCGCGGGGAGCGGCTGGACGATGTGCGCTTTCACCCGGCGTGGCACCTGCTGATGCAGGGGCTGTGCGCCAATCGGGTCCACAATCTGGCCTGGGAAGACGAAGCCCGCAAAGGGTCGTTTGTCGCCCGTGCCGCGCGGTTTGTGCTTCACGCGCAGGTCGAGGCCGGAACGCTTTGCCCGATTACCATGACCTTTGCCGCCACGCCGCTTCTCCAGCAGTCGCTGCCCAAACCTTTCCACGACTGGCTCTCGCCGCTGATGAGTGACCGTTACGATCCCCATCTTGCCTCCGGCGCGCAGAAACGCGGGCTGTTGATCGGCATGGGCATGACCGAAAAACAGGGCGGCTCGGATGTGTTGAGCAACACCACGCGGGCAGAAAAGTGCAGCGACGGCAGCTATCGGCTGATAGGGCATAAGTGGTTTTTCTCTGTGCCGCAAAGCGATGCCCATCTGGTGCTGGCCCAGGCGCACGGCGGGTTATCGTGCTTTTTCGTGCCGCGCATTCTGCCCGACGGACAGCGCAATGAAGTCCGGCTGGAGCGTCTGAAAGACAAGCTCGGCAATCGCTCGAACGCCAGCAGTGAAGTCGAGTTGATGAACGCCTCGGGCTGGCTGCTGGGCGAAGAGGGTGAGGGCGTGCGCCAGATCCTGAAGATGGGTGGGCTGACGCGCTTTGACTGTGCGCTGGGCAGCCACGGGCTGATGCGCCGCGCGCTGTCGGTCGCCCTGTATCACGCCCATCAGCGGCAGACGTTTGGCAAAAATCTTGTCGATCAGCCCCTGATGCGCGACGTCCTGAGCCGGATGGCGCTCCAGCTCGAAGGGCAAACTGCGCTGCTGTTCCGCCTGGCGCGCGCCTGGGATCGTCGGGAAGATTCGCAAGAATCCGCATGGGCGCGGCTCTTCACGCCCGCGGCAAAATACAGCGTCTGCAAAGGGGGCATCCCGTTTGTCGCCGAGGCGATGGAAGTGCTGGGCGGCGTCGGGTATTGCGAAGAGAGCGAGCTGCCGCGCATTTACCGGGAAATGCCGGTGAACAGCATCTGGGAAGGCTCGGGCAATATCATGTGTCTGGATGTACTGCGGGTGCTGGCGAAACAGTCGGGGATTCAGGATGTACTGCACGATGACTTCGCGCAGGTAAAAGGCCAGGATCGCCATTTCGATCGCGGCTGGCGACAGTTGCAGCAAAAATTGCGGAAACCGCAGGAGGCGCAGGGCCGGGAGATCACGCAGCAACTCTATCTACTGGGAGCCGGAGCGCAAATGCTGCGACACGCCTCTCCGCCTGTGGCACAAGCCTGGTGTCGCATGATGCTGGATCCTCGCGGAAGTACGCTCCTGAGCGAGCAGGTGCAAAATGACCTGCTGCTCCGCGCCACGGGGAGAGTGGGTTAAGGCATCAGACGGACGGGTTTATCGGCGCGGTCAGGCGTAAAGAATCGCCTGCACCCGCCACTGATCGACCTGTCTGTCTTCCTGCATCTGGATAATGCGATACCAGGACGCGCCCTGCTCATCCGCTTTAAAGGCAATCACACGTTCAACGTCCTGCGGGCTCCCTGAAATGTTATTCACGGAGATCAGGCCAATTTCATTTAAGCCTGTGACGCAATCAGCACTGGCAAACTCTGCCGACTGCGCGGTGGTGCTCATCAGCCCAGCTGAGAGCAGCAGTGAGGTCAAAGCAAGAGATCGTTTCATTGTCAGCTCCATTTCACATGTCTCCGGTATCCGCCGGGCAATCCTTCGCAAATAAACTCACTTCCATTGTCACAGGCATGGAGTTTATTGTGGACAGGAAAACGTCTATGGACGCAAAGCAGTGTAAATGTCGTTTAAATGCTGACAGTTAGTTATTTGCGATACAGAATGGCTTGCGAGTACCACTGTCCGGTAATGATGGTTTCATCCACCATAATGATGACGTAGTAATCTGCTTTTGCGGCGACAGCTTTCGCTCTGATGTCATCCTCGGCATCCGCCGGTGAGCCACGAACTAACGTGCTGACCGTACCCATTCGCTGTAATCCTTCGGTCTGATTACGACGAATTTCCTGAGGATGGCTGGTGGCCGGCGGAGCGGGCTGAGGTGTTCCTTCCAGCACGCTACAGCCTGTGACCAGCAGCACCAGCAATAAAGCAGCGAACCTGCGCATAACCATATCTCGTTTCCTGATAGCCATAGTGTAGATGTCTGCGAATTTCCTTTTGGGGGAATGTTCCCAAACTGTTATCTGTGACGTCATTTTCGAATGAAAATAGCGTGAAAGCGTAATCCAGTTCTCAACATTATGAATCACCCATTAGAAAGAGGATCGACCATGATTGAACTTAAAACGCAGCGGCTTGGTGACCACGAGATTTTACACGCATTCCCGGCCGGAATGCGTGAGCAACCGTTGCCTGTTGTTATTTTTTATCATGGGTTTACCTCATCAAAACTGGTTTACAGCTACTTTGCCGTCGCGCTGGCACAGGCGGGATTTCGCGTGGTGATGCCCGATGCACCCGATCACGGCTCGCGCTTTTCGGGTGACGAGCAGGCGCGGTTGGGCCAGTTCTGGCAAATCTTACAGGGCAGCCTGGGTGAGTTTTCCGGGCTATGCGATGCGCTCTATCAGGCGGGGCTGGTGGACGATGAACGTCTTGCCGTCGCCGGAGCGTCGATGGGTGGCATGACCGCGCTGGGAATTATGGCACGCCACCCGGAAGTGAAGTGCGTGGCAAGCTTAATGGGCTCGGGCTATTTTTCGACGCTTTCCCAAACGCTGTTTCCGCCGCAGGCGCAGGATATCGACGCCGTCCAGGCTTCGCTCGCTGGTTGGGACGTGACTCACGCGCTGCCGCATCTGGCGGACCGCCCGCTGCTGCTCTGGCACGGCGAGGCCGATGATATCGTGCCTGCCGCTGAGACGTTCCGTTTACAGCAGGCGCTGGTGCGTGAGGGGTTAGATAGCCATCTCACCTGCCTGTGGGAGGCGGGCGTGCGGCACCGCATCACGCCCACGGCGCTGGATGCCACCACTGCGTTTTTCCGCCAGCACCTCTAAACGCGCAGGATTTTGACGCCCAGATCCTCAAGTTTTTGCAGGATCTGCGGATTGGCACTTTTACCGGTGATCACCATGTCGATCTGTTCGGCGCGGCTGAACAGCATTCCGGCGCGCTCGCCCACTTTGCTGCTGTCGACCAGCACCACCAGTTTCCCGACGACGTTGAGCATATTCTGCTCCGCCATCGCCGTGAGCATATCGGTTTTGTACAGCCCGTCCGCAGTGAGCCCTTTGCCGCTGGTGAACATCCAGTGCCCGGCGTACAGGCTGTTTTCGCTGTCCTGTGGGCTGAGGGTGATGGACTGGCTCTTGTTGTACTGGCCGCCCATGATCACCACGCTTTCGTGCTCCTGGTCGATCAGATAGTTCGCCAGCGGCAGATAGTTAGTGATGATTTGCACCGGCTTCCCGCACATCTCACGTCCCAGTAGAAAGGCCGTCGAGCCGCAGTTAATCACCACGCTTTCACCGGGATTCACCAGCTGCGACGCAGCGCGGGCAATACGCACTTTCTCATCGTGATTCTGCGCCTGATGAATATTCATTGGCGTCCAGCGCGGGCGCTGCTGGCTGATGGCCTCTGCGCCATTGCGCACTTTCTTGAGCTTACCGCTCTCATCGAGCTTATTGATATCGCGACGCGCCGTGGCGGGGGATATTTCAAGACGATCAATCACTTGTTCGACGGTGACAAAACCTTTTTGTGCCAGGAGTTCCAGTAAGATTTGATGCCGTTGCGCTTCCGTCATGAGCTATTCCGAAAAAAATTGATTTTAAAAGATGATATTTGAAATAGCCTGAAAATACTAAGCAAAAAGAGAATCGCCAGGCGCACTGGCCTGGCGATCGCCGCTCCGTGATTACAGGAACGATTTAAATGGCAGATCCGGTTCAATGGTGAAGCAATCATCGAAGCCGCGCGGGTAGTGATATTCGAAATTATCTTTATCCAGCGGCCAGGTAAATTTGCCGCCCACCTGCCAGATAAACGGCTTGAAGCCATATTTCAGGCGGTCTTTTTTCATCTCCCACAGAACGCGGATCTCCTGCGGATCGGCCTGGAAGTTTGACCAGATATCGTGGTGGAACGGGATCACCACTTTGGTGTTGAGCGCTTCCGCCATGCGCAGCATATCGGCGCTGGTCATTTTGTCGGTGATTCCGCGCGGGTTTTCGCCATAGGAGCCCAGCGCCACATCGATCTGATGCTCGTTCCCGTGTTTCGCATAGTAGTTGGAGTAGTGAGAATCGCCGCTGTGATACAGCGAACCGCCCGGCGTTTTGAACAGATAGTTTACCGCGCGCTGGTCCATACCATCCGGCAGAACGCCCGCCGCCTTCTGGTCGGCAGGGAGGGTGATCAACGCGGTGCGGTCAAACGCATCAAGAGCATGGATCTCCACGTCTTTGATTTTCACCACGTCGCCCGGCTTCATCACAATGCAGCGCTCTTTCGGCACGCCCCAGCCAATCCACAGATCCACACAGGTTTGCGGCCCGATGAACGGCACATCGTCGGCGCAGTTTTGCATGACGGCGGCGGCCACGTTGACGTCGATATGATCGTTATGATCGTGAGTCGAGAGCACCGCATCGATCTGACGAATGGCGAACGGATCCAGCACAAACGGCGTGGTACGCAGGTTCGGCTGGAGTTTTTTGACGCCTGCCATGCGCTGCATCTGGTGGCCGTCTTTCATCAGCGGATTGCCGTGGCTCTGTTTGCCGGTACCGCACCAGAAATCGACGCAGATGTTGGCGCTGCCTTCTGATTTCAGCCAAATCCCGGTGCAGCCCAGCCACCACATCGCAAAAGTACCCGGTGCGACCTGCTCTTGCTCGATCTCTTCATTCAGCCAGCTGCCCCATTCCGGGAAGGTGCTCAGGATCCATGATTCACGGGTGATGGATTTCACTTTACTCATCGTTTGACTCCCTCATTAATCATAATTAATCACAAAATGACGCGTTGTGATTTATGTTGTCACCATTAAATCAGCATTGCAACGACGATTTTGCAAATTAAGAGATGTAACAAGTCGTACTAACAGACGGGTGGGAATCCATTTTTTCGTTTGAAATCATTGTTAATTACTTAAATTAAAAGAATAAATTAAGGCTGGTAAGTGTGAAATGAAAATCATTATGAAGCACAGGGAAATAATTTGCGTGGCGCGTCACAAATAATCAAATGCAATCTTGTGGTGATTATTTGTGATTACTAGAGTGAGGGCACTTCTCTTACGCAGTTTGTCCTTCGTACCCTCACTTTCTGGAGTGTGTTATGGAAATCCTCTACAGCGTCTTTACCGTCTTCTTCAATCAGGTAATGACCAATGCGCCGCTGTTGCTGGGTATTGTGACGTGTCTCGGCTATATCCTGTTACGCAAAAGCGCGAGCGTGATTGTTAAGGGCACCATCAAAACCATTATCGGTTTTATGCTGCTGCAGGCAGGTTCCGGTATTTTAACCAGCACGTTTAAACCTGTTGTCGCCAAAATGTCGGAAGTTTACGGCATTAACGGCGCTATCTCCGACACCTACGCCTCCATGATGGCGACCATTGATCGCATGGGCGAAGCCTATAGCTGGGTGGGATACGCGGTCCTGCTGGCGCTGGCCCTGAACATTACCTACGTTCTGCTGCGTCGCATCACCGGTATTCGCACCATCATGCTGACCGGGCACATCATGTTCCAGCAGGCCGGGCTGATCGCGGTCTTCTTCTTTATCTTCGGCTACCCGATGTGGACCACCATCATCTGCACGGCAGTGCTGGTGTCGCTCTACTGGGGCATCACCTCCAACATGATGTACAAGCCGACGCAGGAAGTGACCGACGGCTGCGGTTTTTCCATTGGTCACCAGCAGCAGTTCGCCTCCTGGATTGCCTATAAAGTTGCGCCTTTCCTCGGCAAAAAAGAGGAGAGCGTGGAAGACCTCAAGCTCCCCGGTTGGCTGAACATTTTCCACGACAATATCGTCTCTACGGCGATTGTGATGACCATTTTCTTCGGCGCGATTCTGCTCTCCTTCGGCATTGATGTGGTGCAGGCGATGGCCGGGAAAACTCACTGGACGATCTACATTCTGCAGACCGGCTTCCAGTTCGCGGTGGCGATTTTCATCATCACCCAGGGCGTGCGTATGTTTGTGGCTGAGCTTTCCGAGGCCTTCAACGGCATCTCTCAGCGACTGATTCCTGGCGCCGTTCTGGCGATTGACTGTGCGGCCATCTATAGCTTTGCGCCGAACGCCGTCGTGTGGGGCTTTATGTGGGGCACCATCGGCCAGCTGATTGCGGTTGGCATTCTGGTCGGCTGTGGCTCCTCCATTCTGATCATTCCAGGCTTTATTCCGATGTTCTTCTCCAACGCCACTATCGGCGTGTTCGCTAACCACTTCGGTGGCTGGCGCGCGGCGCTCAAGATTTGTCTGGTGATGGGGATGATCGAAATCTTTGGCTGCGTATGGGCAGTCAAACTGACCGGTATGAGCGCCTGGATGGGCATGGCGGACTGGTCGATTCTGGCACCGCCGATGATGCAGGGCTTCGCCTCTGTCGGCATCGTCTTTATGGCCGTCATTATCCTGATTGCACTGGTTTATATGGTCTTCGCAGGGCGCACATTACGCGCTGAAGAAGACGCTGAGAAACAGCTGGCAGAGCACTCTGCCTAACAAGGAGTTTTGATTATGACCGTACGTATTCTGGCAGTGTGTGGTAACGGGCAGGGCAGCTCCATGATCATGAAAATGAAAGTGGACCAGTTTCTCACCGGGCAGGGGGTTGATCATTCGGTGAACAGCTGCGCCGTGGGCGAGTACAAAAGCGAGCTGAGCGGGGCGGATATCATCATTGCCTCCACGCATATCGCCGGCGAAATCACCGTGACGGGCAATAAATACGTGGTGGGCGTGCGCAATATGCTCTCCGCCGCGGATTTTGGTCCGAAGCTGATGGACGTCATCAAAGAGCACTTCCCCGGTGATATCAAATAAGGACGCGAGATGAAATTACGTGATTCGCTGGCGGAGAACCGTTCCATCCAGCTCCAGGCCGAGGCCAGCACCTGGCAGGAGGCCGTCAAACTGGGCGTCGATTTACTGGTTAAGGCAGATGTGGTTGAGCCGCGCTATTACCAGGCCATTCTCGACGGCGTGGCGCAGCACGGACCGTACTTCGTCATTGCCCCAGGCCTTGCGATGCCGCACGGCCGCCCGGAAGAGGGCGTCAAAAAAACCGGCTTCGCGCTGGTCACGCTGAAAACACCGCTGGTCTTTAACCATGAAGACAACGACCCGGTCGATATCCTGATCACCATGGCGGCAGTCGATGCCACCACCCATCAGGAAGTGGGCATCATGCAGATCGTGAATCTGTTTGATGATGAAGCCAATTTCGACCGTTTACGCGCCTGCCGTACCGAGCAGGACGTGCTGGATTTAATCGATCACGCCAATGCGGCGGCAGTTTAAGAGGGAATTGAATATGTCATTACCGATGTTGCAGGTCGCGCTGGATAACCAAACGATGGCCCATGCGTATGAAACCACGCGCCTGATTGCGGAAGAAGTGGACATCATCGAAGTCGGCACCATTCTTTGCGTCGGAGAGGGCGTTCGCGCTGTGCGCGATCTGAAAGCCCTGTACCCGCACAAAATCGTGCTGGCAGACGCCAAAATCGCCGATGCCGGAAAAATCCTTTCGCGGATGTGCTTTGAAGCCAACGCCGACTGGGTGACGGTGATCTGCTGTGCGGATATCAACACCACCAAAGGCGCGCTGGAAGTGGCGAAAGAGTTCAACGGCGATGTGCAGATTGAACTGACCGGCTACTGGACCTGGGAACAGGCGCAGGAGTGGCATGACGCGGGCATTCAGCAGGTGGTTTATCACCGCAGCCGTGACGCGCAGGCGGCGGGTGTGGCTTGGGGTGATGCCGATATCAGCGCGATTAAACGCCTTTCGGATATGGGCTTTAAAGTCACCGTGACGGGCGGCCTGGCGCTGGAAGATTTACCGCTGTTTAAAGGCATCCCGATTCACGTCTTCATCGCCGGGCGCAGCATTCGTGATGCCGCTTCTCCGGTCGAAGCGGCGCGTCAGTTCAAACGTTCCATCGCCCAGCTGTGGGGCTAAGGAGCGGGTATGTTATCGAAACAGGTCCCGCTGGGTATCTATGAAAAGGCGCTCCCTGCGGGGGAGTGCTGGCTTGAGCGCCTGCAGCTGGCGCAAAAGCTGGGATTCGATTTTGTTGAAATGTCCGTGGACGAGACGGATTTACGTCTTTCTCGTCTCGACTGGAGCCGTGAACAGCGTTTGGCGTTGGTCAATGCGGTAGCGGAAACCGGCGTGCGCGTGCCGTCGATGTGCCTGAGTGCGCATCGTCGTTTTCCCCTCGGCAGCGAGGACGACGAGGTTCGCAACCAGGGCCTGGAGATCATGCGCAAAGCCATCACCTTCGCGCAGGATGTCGGTATCCGCGTGATCCAGCTGGCGGGCTATGACGTTTACTATCAGGAAGCCAACGACGAAACGCGCCGTCGTTTTCGTGAGGGGCTGAAGGAGAGCGTCGAAATGGCCAGCCGTGCGCAGGTGACGCTGGCGATGGAGATCATGGATTACCCGCTGATGAACTCCATCAGCAAGGCGCTGGGCTACGCGCATTATCTCAATAATCCGTGGTTCCAGATCTACCCTGACATCGGCAATCTTTCGGCATGGGACAACGACGTGCAGATGGAACTGCAGGCCGGGCGCGGGCATATCGTGGCGGTTCACGTCAAAGACACGCGTCCAGGTGTTTTCAAAAACGTCCCCTTCGGCACCGGGGTGGTGGATTTCGAACAGTGCTTCCGGACGCTCAAACAGAGCGGCTACTGCGGACCGTATCTGATTGAGATGTGGAGTGAAACGTCAGACGACCCGATTGCCGAAGTGGCGAAAGCCCGCGACTGGGTTCGCGAGCGGATGGCTCGGGCGGGACTGCTGGAGGCTTCTCATGCAGCAGCTTAAACAGCAGGTGTTTGACGCCAATATGGATCTGCCGCGCTACGGTCTGGTGACCTTTACCTGGGGCAACGTGAGCGCGATCGATCGTGAACGCGGGAGGGTGGCAATCAAACCCAGCGGCGTGGCGTACGACGTCATGCGGCCAGAGGATATGGTGGTGGTGGATCTCGACGGCAACGTCATCGACGGGAAATGGAATCCCTCTTCGGATACCGCTACCCATCTGGCGCTCTATCGCCGCTATCCATCCCTCGGCGGCGTGGTGCATACCCACTCCACCCATGCGACGGCCTGGGCGCAGGCCGGGCTGGCGATTCCGGCGCTGGGCACCACGCACGCGGACTATTTCTTTGGCGACATCCCCTGTACCCGGGCGTTAACCGAAGAGGAAGTGCAGGGCGAATATGAGCTCAACACCGGGAAAGTGATTATCGAGACGATCGGTGAGCATGAACCGCTGCATACGCCGGGGATTGTCGTCTGGCAGCACGGTCCGTTCGCGTGGGGCAAAAGTGCGCACGATGCGGTGCACAATGCGGTGGTGATGGAAGAGGTGGCGAAAATGGCGTGGATTGCGCGCGGGATCAACCCGCAGCTTCAGCCCATCGACAGCTATCTGATGAACAAACATTACCAGCGCAAACACGGGCCGAACGCCTATTACGGGCAGAAATAAAAAAAGCCCCCGGGCAGGGGGCAAGTCAAACTATGGCTATATTCTCGTTGTTGGCTTTCCTGGTGCTAGCGTCAAAGTCTTATCGATAGATATCTGCGCTGACATGCATGTTGCCGTTGCTACCGGGCTCGCGGGTCAATATTACGTGGTAATACTGTGCGCCCTGTGCATCGGTCTCTTCATTCAGCGCCTGATCTGCTTCACTTTCGGTGGCGAAATTATGGTTTATGTAAATGACACCTAAGCTCTGCACATCATCCATATTTCTGGCCTGTCGACCGTCGATCTTGATGGCTGCCATCGCGTTTGCACTGAGCAAAAGCGCAGCCAGAATGGCTATTACGATTTTTTTCATGATATGCGCTCCACGACTGCGTGCTGTGTGACGGTTTTTCCTCTCCTTTTCACCGGGGATAGGGTCTGATTAAAGTGTAATCGCTAATAGTGTGGCGAATGGCGACCATTTCTGATGCTGTTGTTCAAAAAAGTCGCGCTTTTCGATGTGTCTAATTTTAAATCATCTACTTAGACCCGCTTCACGGTTTGTGCGAATTATTTGTGCAATCAGCTTGAGTTTTTGGGGGTTCGCAATTAGAATGACGCGTCAATTTTTCGGCCGCCCTTTAACACGTTCCTTGCCTCCATGGGCCGCGGCTGACCCAGACAGGAGGCTGAATAATCCGTAAGGAGCAATTCGATGCGTCATTACGAAATCGTTTTTATGGTCCATCCTGACCAGAGCGAACAGGTTCCGGGTATGATCGAACGTTACACTGGTGCAATCACTGCAGCAGAAGGTACGATCCACCGTCTGGAAGACTGGGGCCGCCGTCAGCTGGCTTACCCGATCAACAAACTGCACAAAGCTCACTACGTTCTGCTGAACGTTGAAGCTCCGCAGGAAGCGATCGATGAGCTGGAAACTAACTTCCGCTTCAACGACGCCGTTATCCGCAGCATGGTAATGCGTACTAAGAACGCAGTTACCGAAGCATCTCCGATGGTTAAAGCGAAAGACGAGCGCCGTGAGCGTCGCGATGATTTCGCAAACGAAACCGCAGATGATTCTGATGCTGGGGATTCTGAAGAGTAATTTCTGATGACCAACCGTCTGGTGTTGTCCGGTACCGTGTGCAGGACCCCCCTTCGTAAGGTCAGCCCATCAGGAATTCCTCATTGCCAGTTCGTGCTTGAGCATCGTTCTGTGCAGGAGGAAGCCGGGTTTCACCGGCAGGCGTGGTGCCAAATGCCCGTTATTATTAGCGGACACGAAAACCAGGCCATTACTCACAGTATAACGGTCGGCTGTGCAGTCACCGTTCAGGGGTTCATCTCTTGCCACAAGGCAAAGAACGGCCTGAGCAAAATGGTTCTGCATGCCGAGCAGATTGATTTGATAGATTCTGGAGACTAGCCATATGGCACGTTATTTCCGTCGTCGCAAGTTCTGCCGTTTCACCGCGGAAGGCGTTCAAGAGATCGACTATAAAGATATCGCAACGCTGAAAAACTACATCACCGAAAGCGGTAAGATTGTCCCAAGCCGTATCACCGGTACTCGTGCAAAATATCAGCGTCAGCTGGCTCGCGCTATCAAACGCGCTCGCTACCTGTCCCTGCTGCCGTACACTGATCGTCATCAGTAATCGGGCACGGTCCATTAATACGACTTTAAGAGGATAAGGTAATGCAAGTTATTCTGCTTGATAAAGTAGCAAACCTGGGCAGCCTGGGTGATCAGGTTAACGTTAAAGCGGGTTACGCACGTAACTTCCTGGTTCCACAGGGTAAAGCTGTTCCAGCTACTAAGAAAAACGTAGAGTTTTTCGAAGCACGTCGTGCTGAACTGGAAGCCAAACTGGCTGACGTTCTGGCGGCTGCTAATGCTCGTGCTGAAGCAATCAATGCACTGGGCACCGTTACCATCGCGTCTAAATCTGGCGACGAAGGTAAACTGTTCGGTTCTATCGGTACTCGCGACATCGCTGACGCTGTAACTGCAGCTGGCGTTGAAGTGGCTAAGAGCGAAGTTCGCATGCCGAACGGCGTTCTGCGTACCACTGGTGAGCACGAAGTGGACTTCCAGGTTCACAGCGAAGTGTTCGCTAAACTGGTTGTTAACGTTGTAGCTGAGTAATTTTTTACTCTGTTAGCGTTTGAAGCGCCGGCCTTGTGCCGGCGTTTTGTTTTTTAAGCCCCGCCAAAATCACACCCTGCATCTTGTATGGTAGCTATTCCCGTCGCATTCCCTGATAATAAATGAAACGCCATTTTATCTCTGAGATTTGCTATGGACGCCCCTCAACCCGTATCCCTGTTTGCCCGTAAGAAAATCGCCTACGCCAGCGCCACGCTCTGCTGCCTGTTGTGGGGAAGCTCTTATCCGGCGATCAAAAGCGGCTACGAACTTTTCCAGATTGCCACCGACGATATTCCGTCGAAAGTGGTCTTCGCTGGCTACCGTTTTCTCTTCGCCGGTCTGATATTGCTGATGTTTGCCCTCGCCCAGCGCAAGCCCATTGCCCGGCTCACGCCACGGCAGTTTGGACAGCTGACGCTGCTGGGCCTGACCCAAACGTCAATCCAGTACGTTTTTTTCTATGTGGGTCTCGCGTACACCACAGGCGTGAAAGGCTCGATCATGAACGCGACCGGGACCTTCTTCAGCGTGCTGCTGGCGCACTTTATCTATCAGAACGACAAGCTCAGCTATAACAAAACCATCGGCTGTATTCTCGGCTTTGCGGGCGTGATGCTGGTGAACTTCAACAGCGGATTGATGGATTTCCACTTTGTCTGGAAGGGCGACGGTTTTGTGGTACTGGCGGCGTTTATTCTCTCTGCCGCTACGCTGTACGGAAAACGGATTTCGCAAACCGTCGACCCGACGGTGATGACCGGCTGGCAGTTAGCCATTGGCGGGCTGGCGCTGGTGGTGGGAGGCTACTCGACAGGCGGAACGCTGGAAGTGCACAGCACGGCGGCGGTGACAGTGCTCGGCTACCTGACGCTGCTGTCGTCCGTGGCCTTTGCCCTCTGGAGTATGCTGCTCAAAGTGAACCGCGTTAGCATGATTGCCCCGTTCAACTTTGTTATTCCCGTAGCCGGTACCGTGCTGTCGGCCATTTTCCTTGGGGAAAACATTCTGGACATCAAATACGCTATCGCGCTGGTGCTGGTCTGCTCGGGGATCTGGTGGGTGAATAAGGCGAAAAAAAGCGTCTGATGTGAACGCCCGGTCAGCGCGACCGGGCACTTCGGTTATTTCACGCGCATAAAGTTGCCGTTTTGCTCACGCATAAACAGCACCTGCTGCCCGTTTCCGGTATCAATCGTCAGGCCCGTCACGACGCCGTTGGCGTTCTGGCGAATCTGCACCATCTGGCCATTCTGCAAGTTACTGAGGGGTTTTCCTTCGCCTTCTACCTGCGCCATCGCATAGACATCGGTCGGCGGCAGATTATGGTCGCGGAACAGCTGCGCCATGGTTTTACCCGGCTCGACGCGGTAGGCGCGCCACTGCTGATCAATCCCTGGCGGCTGTTGCACCTGGGACCGAACGGGCGCGGCGGCTTGTTCCTGCGGCTGCTCTTCCTGAACCGGTTCCGGGGAGACCGGCGCGACTTGATCCGGGTCGTTTGACGGCGTGACCAGCTGCGTCTGCATTGGCTGTTGATCCGGCTGCGGCCGGGACTGCGACTGAATGTCCAGCTGCGCGTTGCGGCTCACGGGCTGCGCATCGCTGCTGTCATCGCCAGAAGGAAGCAGGAATCCGATCACCACCACCAGCGCGGCAATAATAATGCCCCGGCGGTGCAGCGGCGGCAGCGGATCCATGATGCGAAAATTGTCCGGCGCATGCCAGATTTTCTCCAGGGTAGGTTTCAGTTCAAATCGCCCGGGCATGGCTCTCCTCCTGCTCCGCATCATTATAATCCTGTCCTGAGAAGTATAGTCTGCTAACTGCCTGAATGGCGTAGTAAACCCGACTCGTGTGACTCATGTTTAGGAAAACACCTGGTCGCCCCTATTGTTTCTGTTTCGCCGCAGTTTGTCATCTTAACTTAAGACAAAGTTTTACCCATAAGGGCGTGGCTGATATGCTGCCCGCTACTTTAAATGTGATGGAAGGAAAACCCATGACCACCCCGACTTTTGACACTATCGAAGCGCAGGCAAGCTACGGTATCGGTTTGCAGGTAGGACAGCAGCTGAGCGAATCCGGCCTGGAAGGACTGTTACCTGAAGCACTGGTGGCGGGTATCGCTGACGCGCTGGAAGGCAAACATCCGGCTGTACCGGTAGACGTTGTGCACCGCGCACTGCGTGAAGTTCATGAGCGTGCAGATGCCGTTCGTCGCGAGCGTTTCGAAGAAATGGCCGCTGAAGGCGTGAAATACCTGGAAGAAAACCGTGAGAAAGAGGGCGTGAACAGCACCGAATCCGGTCTGCAGTTCCGCGTGATCACTCAGGGCGAAGGCGCCATCCCGGCTCGCACTAACCACGTGCGCGTGCACTACACCGGCAAACTGATCGACGGCACCGTGTTCGATAGCTCCGTGGCGCGCGGTGAACCGGCTGAATTCCCGGTCAACGGCGTGATCCCAGGTTGGATCGAAGCGCTGACCCTGATGCCGGTCGGTTCCAAATGGGAACTGACTATCCCGCAGAACCTGGCTTACGGCGAGCGTGGCGCTGGCGCGTCCATCCCGCCATTCAGCACCCTGGTGTTTGAAGTCGAGCTGCTGGAAATCCTGTAATCGGCATACGCATTTCCTCTCCCGCTGCGGGAGAGGAAGTAGTGAGAAAACCTATAGTTACGCCGATATCAACATTTAATCTTGCAAACAGCCGAGTTGCGTGTATTTTTGTGAGCTGTTTCGCGTTGTATGAGTGATATGACACTCACTTTAAACATATTATTAACATAATATCTATTTCATAGTATTCATCCCGCCGATTCTTACCTACTATCGATGAGTCCTTTTACGGGGACCGTCATGTATTGACGTATTTAAAGGCCAGAAGAGCCTTAACAACACAGACAGGCACAAACAGGAAAAAATCACATGGTAGATCAGGTAAAAGTCGTTGCCGACGAAGAGGCATCGTCTGAACAGTCGCTACGGCGCAATCTCACAAACCGTCATATTCAGCTTATCGCCATTGGCGGTGCAATCGGCACGGGGCTGTTCATGGGGTCAGGCAAAACCATCAGCCTTGCCGGACCGTCGATCATCTTCGTCTATATGATCATCGGTTTTATGTTGTTCTTCGTGATGCGGGCAATGGGTGAATTGCTGCTCTCGAATCTCGAATACAAATCCTTCAGCGACTTCGCCTCCGACCTGCTCGGACCGTGGGCGGGATACTTTACCGGCTGGACCTACTGGTTCTGCTGGGTGGTCACCGGTATGGCTGACGTCGTTGCCATCACTGCTTACGCGCAGTTCTGGTTCCCCGGCCTTTCCGACTGGGTGGCGTCCCTTGCGGTGATTGTTCTGCTGCTGAGCCTCAACCTCGCCACCGTGAAAATGTTCGGTGAGATGGAGTTCTGGTTCGCGATGATTAAAATCGTCGCTATCGTTGGGCTGATTGTCGTGGGCCTGGTGATGGTGCTGACGCACTTCCAGTCACCGACCGGCGTGCAGGCTTCCTTTACGCACCTGTGGAATGACGGCGGCTGGTTCCCGAAAGGGCTGAGCGGCTTCTTCGCGGGCTTCCAGATTGCGGTCTTCGCCTTCGTGGGCATCGAGCTGGTGGGCACCACCGCGGCGGAAACCAAAGATCCGGAGAAATCCCTGCCGCGCGCGATTAACTCCATCCCGATTCGTATCATCATGTTCTACGTCTTCGCGCTGATCGTGATTATGTCCGTGACGCCGTGGAGCTCGGTTGTCCCAACCAAGAGCCCGTTCGTCGAACTGTTCATGCTGGTGGGTCTGCCTGCGGCAGCGAGCCTGATTAACTTCGTGGTGCTGACCTCGGCGGCCTCGTCTGCCAACAGCGGCGTGTTCTCGACCAGCCGTATGTTGTTCGGTCTGGCGCAGGAAGGCGTGGCGCCGAGCGCATTCGCGAAGCTCTCCAAACGCGCCGTTCCGGCGAAAGGGCTGACTTTCTCCTGCATCTGCCTGCTGGGCGGTGTGGTGATGCTGTACGTCAACCCGAGCGTGATTGGCGCGTTCACCATGATCACCACGGTTTCCGCGATCCTGTTCATGTTTGTCTGGACGATTATTCTTTGCTCGTACCTGGTGTACCGCAAACAGCGTCCACAGCTGCATGAAAAATCGATCTACAAAATGCCGCTCGGTAAGCTGATGTGCTGGGTTTGCATGGCGTTCTTCGTGTTCGTGCTGGTTCTGCTGACGCTGGAAGATGACACCCGTCAGGCGCTGATTGTGACGCCGCTGTGGTTTATCGCGCTGGGGTTAGGCTGGCTGTTTATCGGTAAGAAACGTATGGCAGGCGTGCGTTAAGTCTGTTGCCGGATGGCGCTAGCGCTTATCCGGCCTACGAAGGCGACAAATGCACGAAATTCTGATGCCGGATGGCGCTTCGCTTATCCGGCCTACGAAGGCGACAAATGCACGAAATTCTGATGCCGGATGGCGCTTCGCTTATCCGGCCTACGAAGACAAAAAATGCACGAAATGTAGGCCCGGTAAGGCGAAGCCGCCACCGGGCTTTTTTTTATTCCCCGGCTAATGCGCGCGGGAACAGGACGTTATTTTCCAGACTGATGTGTTCCATCAGATCGTCAATCAATACGTTGATGCCGTTGTACATCGCTTTCCATGTCGTGCAGGCATCCGCCGGTGGCGTCACGTTATTGGTGGTGTGCTTGATCACTTCCAGCAGTTCACCCGCGTCGTCATGCTCACTCTCCATCACGCTGATTGGCCCCATCGCCTGGCTGCCCATCCCCTGTTTGATCATCGGGAACAGGATCTGCTCCTCTTTCATCATATGGCTGGAGAGCTCTTCGTGCAGCATGGTCAGGTATTTCGCCAGCCCGCGCGGAACCGAGGCTTTATCGGCATGCACGCGCTCAACTTTGGTCGCCTGCAAAATCAATTCCGGCAGCTGTTCGCGGTGGCGGTCGTGGTATCGCACGATGATGTGGTCAATGATCTCCGCCAGCGCCGCGCTGCGCCAGTCTTTCTCGATGGGCTGCTCGGCGAGTCGCGCCAGCTCGGCTTCAATCACGTCAATATCCAGCGCTTTGCGCAGAGCCGCACGCGCCAGCGTTTGTTTCCCGCCGCAGCAGTAATCCATATCGTATTGGCGAAACAGCGCTGATGCGCGGGGAATGGAGAGCGCCAGCTCGCCTAAAGGTTGGTCGCGAAAGGCCATAGCAGTTACCTCATCATCAAGAATATAAGGTGCATATTAAATGCATCTTTAAGGCAGGGCTATAACTCTTTGGTGGCAGCGGCAATAATGAGATATGCGTCACAATTATTTTGAAGTATTAACTTGCTGAATGGATTTAAAAAATTCCGGGATCGGGCTTCTCGCGCCCGACATCACGTTAAACAACCCCGCGCCCCTGCCGATAGATACAGGTCAGACAAAATCCTGCATATAACTAAAGGCATCGCATGTTTAAACGTATAAAAGTCATCACCCTCTTGATCTCGGTGTTGCTCGGGCTGGGCGCCGTCCAGCTGATCTCCGCCGGGGTATTCATCAATGCCCTGAATAACGACAAAGACAATTTCACCGTTTCTCAGCTCTCCAGCCAGAACGTGGCGGAATTTACCGACGCCTGGATCAGCCTCAACCAGGCGCGTGTGACCCTTAACCGCGGGATGCTCCGCTTACAGAGCAGCGTCGCCAGCCAGATCAACGGCGGACAGCTGAACGAGCTGGTCGGCACCGCGAAAAACCTGCTGGCCGACGCGCAGAGCCATTACGACAAATACTACGCCCTGCCGGAAACGCCGGGGATGGACGAAAAGCTCTCCAGCCAGCTGGAAGAGCAATATCGCCTCTACTCCGCTACCCTGACGCAAATGAACACCTTGCTGGCGCAGGGCAATCTGGAAGATATGTTCAAGCAAAACGCTGAGCAGAAGCAGACCTCGATGCAAAAAGTGTATCGCGAGTGGCGTGAAGCGCAGGCGAAACTGACCAGCAAAGGCATTCAGGATAACGAAAGCGACTACACCCGCATCCTGTGGATCCTCTCCGCCATTATGCTGGTGGTCGTGGCGGTGATTGTCACCAGCTGGATTGCCATGCGCCGCGTGCTGTTGCTTCCGCTGCATGACGTCATCAGCCATATCCGCGCGATTGCCGCGGGCGATCTGACGCAGCCGATCGACGCCCAGGGCAAAAACGAAATGGCGGTACTGGCGCGTAACGTGCAGGAGATGCAAACCGCGCTGGCGAACACCGTTGGCGTGGTGCGCGAAGGGGCTGACACCATCTACACCGGCGCGGGCGAAATTTCTGCCGGCAGCAACGATCTCTCCTCCCGTACCGAGCAGCAGGCCGCATCGCTGGAAGAGACCGCCGCGAGCATGGAACAGCTGACCGCCACCGTGAAGCAAAACGCCGACAACGCCCGTCAGGCGTCTCGCCTGGCGCTGGACGCTTCGACCACCGCCAAAAAAGGCGGCAGCGTGGTGGAAGGCGTGGTGCGCACGATGGATGAGATCGCCACCAGCTCCAGCAAAATTGCCCAGATCACCAACGTCATCGACGGTATTGCCTTCCAGACCAACATTCTGGCGCTGAACGCGGCGGTAGAAGCCGCGCGCGCAGGCGAGCAGGGCCGTGGTTTTGCGGTGGTGGCAGGTGAAGTTCGTACTCTGGCGCAGCGCAGCGCCCAGGCGGCGAAAGAGATCAAAGGGCTGATTGATGATTCGGGCGATCGCGTCAACGCCGGTTCGGCGCTGGTGAATCAGGCCGGGGAGACCATGGCGGAGATTGTGAATGCCGTAACCCGCGTGACCGACATCATGGGCGAAATCGCCTCGGCGTCCGACGAGCAGAGCCGCGGTATTGACCAGGTGGGTCAGGCGGTGGCGGAGATGGATCGCGTGACCCAGCAGAACGCCTCGCTGGTGGAAGAATCAGCAGCCGCAGCGGCAGCGCTGGAAGATCAGGCCGCGCGTCTGAACGAAGCGGTGGCGGTGTTTAAAATCACCCGCGGTCAGGCGGTGAAAGCCGCGCCGGTGAAAACCCATTCGCCGAAAGCTAAGCCTGTGGCGACGGTGAACGAAGCTCACTGGGAAACCTTCTGACAGATGCCGGATGGCGCTTGCGCTTATCCGGCCTACAACACCAAAGCCAAATCGTAGGCCCGGTAAGCGCAGCGCCACCGGGCTTTTTTTTACATTTCGGCCACCGGAACCACCGTCGGTTTTTCCGGTTTCGCTCTGACCGCGATCACCACCCCCACCACCAGCAGCGCAATCCCGCACCCCGTTAACAGCGGCGGCACGCTCTGGCGCATCAGGAAGGTATAAAGCAGCCCGGCCAGGGTTTCGAAGACAATCAATGGCCCGAGGATCACCGTCGGCAGTTTCTGGCTGGCGATATTCCAGCACAAGGCTCCGACCCACGAGCACAGTACCGCAATCGCCACCATCAGGCCGACAAACAGCCACGGACGCGGCCCGAACGGCAGGGCAAATTCCGGCTGCTGCACACCCAGCCACCAGCAAGACGCCGCATAGCCCAGCAGCGAAACCGGCAGCGTCACCAGCGCCTGGGCGGTTGCCCACATCATCGGATGCTTATCCGGATTCTCCCGCAGCCAGCGGGCATTGCGCAGGGCATACCAGGCCCAGCAGACCACCGACACCGACGCCAGCAAAATCCCGGAACCGTACCGCCAGCCGTCAAACTCGCCCACGTCCGCGTGGCGCAGCTCGGCGATATTCACCAGCGCCAGCCCGATGGCGATACAGACCAGCGCAGGCACCATTTTTGCCCACGCCAGTTTGCCGTCGCGCTGGCTGTACAGCAGATTGGCGAACACCGGGATCACCACCGGCAGCGTGCCGATAATCATAGTCGAGACCGGTGCGCCGGTGCGCTGAATGGCGCTCGCCAGGCAGACGTAATAGATAATATTGCCCATCATGGTCAGGCCCAGGGCGGTGGCCCAGTCGCGGCGAGTCAGCTGGCGCAGACGCGCGCGGCCCAGCCATGCCAGCGGCAGGGCGATCAGCCCCAGCGCCAGATAGCGCCCCATCGACTGCAGCACCGCCGGGTATTCCGGCACAATCAACGGCCCGACAAAAATCAGCCCCCACATCAAACCCGCCAGCAGGGCGTACAACACGCCGCTAATCATTTTGCCATCCACGTCAGAGAAACCTGCGTGCAGTGTAGGAAGACGCACGTCGGGAATATTGTATGAGATTGCGCATTAGCGCCGGACGACCTGCTTCTGATAGCGAACCGGCGTGATGCCGTAGCGATGGGTAAAGGCGCGGGTGAGGTGCGACTGGTCGGTGAGCCCAGTGGCGGCAGCCACTTCGGCGGCTGGCATGCCGAGTGTGAGAAAAGCTTTGGCGCGCCACAGGCGGATCGCCATCAGCATCTGGTGCGGCGTGACGTGAAAGTGGGCTTTAAACTGGCGCTGGAAATGGTACGGGCTGAGGGAGACCACGCGGGCCAGCTCGTCCAGCGTGACCGGATGCATATAGTTATCGTGCAGATACTCGCGCGCGCGCTCGAAGCGATGCGCCCCTTCCTGAATCACCGGCGCATGGCGCGCCAGCGGCTGGAAGGTATCGATCAGATTCAGCAGCAAACCCTTCTGCGCCAGCGGATCGTCCGTGTGCCAGAGTCCATAAATCAGCTGACAGATCTGCTGCGAGCGCTGCGGGTCATGGCGCGTAACGTCGCTAAACCACCAGTGGCGGATGCCGGTCACTTCTTCGAGCAGATCGGGGTCGAGATAGACCATCCGGTAGCGCCAGCCGTCGTCGGTCGCCGCTTCGCCGGTGTGCAGCTCGTCAGGATTCATGGTGACAACGGAATGGATGGGGGCGACATACTGGGTGCCGCGATAGCGAAAGCGCTCGGCACCGGCTTCAATCGCGCCGATCCCGAAGGCTTCGTGGGTGTGAGGTTCAAAGGCGTAGCGTGAGATATGCGCGTGATACAGTTCGACGCCCGGCACCTGCGCCAGATGGCGAAAGCGCGCGCTGTCTCTCTCATCGATGAACTGTTCGGGTACGCCTTGCACAGTGAGTCTCCGGGTGGGTCATCTTTTCATTATCAGAGATGACCCACGGGGACGCCACAAAAATTAACCAATGCTTAACGGTTACAGAATGCCTTTGACGCTCTCTGCCAGCGTCGTGGTCGGGCGACCGATCAGTTTGCTAAGGGTATGGCTGTCGTCGAACAGACCGCCCTTAGAGGCGCCCGTATCGGAGTCTGCCAGCATGTCCGCCAGCCCGGCCGGTAAGCCCACGCCTTTCAGCGCGGCGGCGAAATCGGCTTCGCTCAGGTTCTGATAGGTCACCGGTTTGCCGCTCTGTTTGCTCAGTTCGGCGGCCAGGTCGCTCAGCGTCCAGGCCTTATCGCCCGCCAGTTCGTACACTTTGCCCTCATGGCCTTCTCCGGCGACAACGACAGCCGCTGCTGCCGCGTAATCTTCGCGCGTGGCCGAGGCGATTTTGCCGTCACCCGCCGCGCCGATAAACACGCCGTGCTCCAGAGCGGGTGGTGCGCTGGCGAGATAGTTCTCCGTATACCAGCCGTTACGCAGCAGGGCGTAAGGAATGCCGGACTCGGCCAGCGCTTTTTCGGTCTGGACGTGTTCAACGTGCAGACCGAGCGGGGATTGATCCGCATGCAGCAGGCTGGTGTAGGCGATGAATTTCACGCCCGCCGCTTTGGCGGCATTGATGACGTTCTGATGCTGAGTCGCGCGCTGGCCGACTTCGCTGGAGGAGATCAGCAGCAGTTTGTCCACGCCGCTCAGGGCTGCGGTGAACGCCGCCTGATCCGTGTAGTCCGCCTGACGCACAACGATACCTTGTTGGCTCAGGGCCTCGGCTTTCGCCGGGTTACGTACAATTGCCACGATCTGGCTGGCAGGTACGGTTTTCAGCAGGTTGTCGATAACGTGTTGGCCAAGCTGGCCGGTAGCGCCGGTAATTGCGATCATCGGGTATGTCCTCGGTGTTTGTCTGGTGTGGAGGAACATTATCACCACCACTAACTTTTAGTAAGTACGTACAAAAAGGTAAGTGTCAAATGTGTCATGAAGACGTTTCTTTACAGCACCGCGCCTTTTTTGCCGCTAAGATAAGCGCCTGAATTTGATTGAGGCGTCTATGATCCCGCGTCAGCGTAAAGCTTTTCTTCTTGTTGCTCTGGCATGTCTGGTGGTGCTCGTCTGCACGACCCAGCGCATGGCGGGGCTGCACGCGCTGGTGATGAACGCCTCTCCTGTGGCTCAGCAAAGTGTCGACGGCGATGCCCCGGTCACCCCCTGCGAGCTGAGCGCCAAATCCCTGCTGGCAACGCCGCCGATCATGTTTGAGGGCGCGCTGTTTGCCATCACCCTGGTGCTGGCGGTAATGGCTGCCGTACCGCATCGCCCGGTGCGCCGCTGGCCGCCTCGCGTCATCTCTCCGCCCCGATTGCGGGTGCATCTGCGACTCTGCGTCTTCCGTGAATGATTGATTGCCTGCGAATTCAGGTTAATCAATTATTTATGGAGAAAATAAATGCACGTATTTTTAAGGCAGCTTCTGATCTGCCTGCTTTGGCTATGGCTGCCCGTCAGTCAGGCCGCCGACAGCGGCTGGCTGCGCGCCGCGGATAACGATCACGCCAGCGTTCGCCTGCGGGCCGATGCTCAGCAAAAGGGCGAGACGCGCCTGCTGCTGGACGTCAGCCTGGAGAAAGGCTGGAAAACCTACTGGCGATCGCCGGGAGAAGGCGGCATTGCGCCCGCCATCAAATGGCAAACCCCGCTGGAGATGGACTGGCGCTGGCCGGTGCCGCAGCGTTTCGAGGTGGCCGGGATTTCGACGCAGGGTTATGACGGCAAGGTCTCTTTCCCCATCACTCTGCGCGGCACAATGCCCGAGAAACTGGCGGGCGTGCTGACGCTCTCCACCTGCAGCAACGTCTGCATCCTGACGGACTACCCCTTCGTGCTGGATCTCACTGTGCCCGCCGACCCGCAGTTCAGCTACGACTTCAGCCGCGCGCTGGGCACGCTGCCGCTCAAGGAAGGGCTGACTTCGCAACTGAGCGCCGGTTTCGGTGGCGAAAAGCTGACTGTCACCGCCACCCGCGAGGCGGGCTGGCAAAACCCCGAGCTGTTTATCGACACCCTCGCGGACACGGATTTTGGCAAACCGGTTTACCGGGTTGACGGCCAGACCCTGACCGCAACGCTGCCCGTCAGCGACGGCTGGGGCGATGCCGCACCGGATATCAGAGGCAAAACCCTGTCGCTGGTGTTAGCCGACAGCGGCCAGGCGCAGGAGAGCCGGGTAACGGTGGGGGAGGCCCAATCCAGCGCCACCCCGTTATCCCTTGGCTGGATCCTGCTGATGGCGCTGGCCGGAGGGCTGATCCTCAACGTCATGCCGTGCGTACTCCCGGTGCTGGCGATGAAGCTGGGCAGTATCGTGCAGGCCTCAACGACCCATCGCCGCGTCGTGCGCCAGCAGTTTCTGGCTTCGGCCGCCGGGATTGTGACCTCATTCCTTGCCCTCGCGCTGATGATGACCGCCCTGCGCCTCAGCAATCAGGCGCTGGGCTGGGGCATCCAGTTCCAGAACCCGTGGTTTATCGCGGCAATGGTGCTGGTGATGGTGGGCTTCAGCGCCAGTCTGTTGGGGCTGTTTGAAATCCGTCTCTCGTCCGGACTGTCGACGTTTCTCGCCACGCGCGGCGGGAATGGTCTGGTGGGCCATTTCTGTCAGGGGGCTTTTGCCACGTTGCTGGCGACACCCTGTACCGCGCCGTTCCTCGGCACGGCGGTGTCGGTGGCGCTGGTCGCTCCCTTGTCGCTGCTGTGGGGGATCTTCCTGGTGATGGGGATCGGCATGAGCCTGCCGTGGCTGCTGATCGCCGCCTGCCCAGGGCTGGCGCTGCGCCTGCCGAGACCGGGACGCTGGATGAACGTCGTGCGGATAATCCTCGGGCTGATGATGCTCGCGTCAGGGCTGTGGCTTGCCAGCCTGCTCTCGGTTCACATCGGGCAACTGCCGACGCAGGCGTTTAGCGCTCTCCTTGTGATCGCGCTGCTGCTCGCCACGCTGTGGCGCTGGGGTTGGCGGGTGGCCTTGTGGAGTACGTTGGCCGCGATCCTGGCGCTCGCCATGACTCTTGTGCTGCTGCGCACCGGCCACACGGGGCTTACGAAAGATCGCATTGCCTGGCAGCCGCTCAGCGAAAAAGCCATCACCGCTGCGCTGGCGGACAACAAAAGGGTGTTTGTGGATGTCACCGCCGACTGGTGCGTGACCTGTAAAGCCAACAAATACAACGTCTTGCTGCGCGACGAGGTGCAAGACGCCCTCAGCGAGCCAGACGTGGTGGCCCTGCGCGGTGACTGGAGCCGTCCGTCAGAGACCATCGGCCAGTTCCTCCGCGCGCGCCAGAGTGCCGCCGTCCCCTTCAACCAAATTTACGGCCCCGGACTCGAGCAAGGCCGCGTCTTGCCGCCGCTGCTGGACCGCGATGATGTGCTCCAGACCCTGACCGATGCCAAAGGAAAATAATGATGCGTATTTTAGCCACACTTCTGCTGTTCTGTTTTTCGACTCTGAGTTTTGCCGCCGAACCCGATCTGGAGAATTTGCTCTGGAACGACCCCGATACCCCCGCGATGGGGGCGGAAAAACCGCGCCTGACGCTGGTCTCATTTACCGATTACAACTGCCCGTACTGCAAGCAGTTCGACCCGGAGCTGGAGAAAATCGTGCAGAAATTTCCGGATGTCAAACTGGTGGTGAAACTCCTGCCGTTTCGCAGCGAAAGCTCTGCGAATTCCGCGCGGATCGCCCTGACGGCGTGGCGACAGCAGCCCCAGCAGTACTGGGATCTGCACCACCGGCTGATGTCGAAGAAGGGCTATCACGATGACGCCTCTATCCTGGCCGCGCAGCGGAAGACGGGGACTGCGGCCATCAAAGCGGATGAGAAGAGCGGTGAAACCCTCCAGATGAATTTGATTCTTGCTCAGGTGCTGGGCGTGCAGGGCACGCCGGCGACTCTCGTCGGCAAAACCATGGTGCCGGGCGCAATTCCTTACGACGATCTGGAGGCGCTGGTGAAAGAAGAGCTGGCGAAGCAAGATGCGCAGTAAACTCGCGCGCTGGCTGCGCGAAGGCATCGTCTGGCTGCTGATTGCGGCAGCCGCGGTTGTGATTGTGGATCAGTTCCGCAGGCCTGAGCTCCCCGCGACATTCATCAGCACGCCGCTCCAGACGCTGGACGGCGAATCGGTGGATCTGGCGAAGCTGAGCCAGGATCGACCGTTGCTGGTTTACGTCTGGGCGACCTGGTGCGGCGTGTGCCGCTACACCACGCCGTCGGTGGCGAACATGGCGGAGGAGGGCGGAAACGTCCTCACCGTGGCTCTGCGCTCCGGTGAGGATGCGACGCTGAGCCAGTGGCTGGCGAAAAAGCGATACGCGATGCCGACGGTTAACGATCCAAAGGGTGAGCTTGCGAAAAGCTGGCAGGTGCAGGTCACGCCGACGGTGCTGATTATCTCGCACGGGGAGGTGAAATCTGTGACTACCGGTTACACCAGCGGCTGGGGCATGAAGCTGCGGCTCTGGTGGGCGGGGTTATGATATGGCACACTATCGCCACTTATCGCTAACTTTTAGTAAGTACCCTCAGAAAGGTGAGTATGAAAACGTCAATCCCGACTCTCAGCGAGCAAATGCGCGACGGCAATCTGTTTGCCGAACAGTGTCCGTCCAGGGATGTGCTCAAGCACGTCACCAGCCGTTGGGGCGTGCTGATCCTGGTGGCGCTGCGCCAGGGGACGCATCGTTTTAGCGACCTGCGCCGCAAAATGGGCGGCGTCAGCGAGAAGATGCTGGCCCAGTCGCTGCAGGCGCTGGAGCAAGACGGATTTGTCGATCGCGTGTCGTATCCGGTGGTGCCCCCGCACGTGGAGTACAGCCTGACGCCGCTGGGCGTTGAGGTGAGCGAGAAGGTGGCCGATCTGGCGGACTGGATCGAGGTGAATACGCCGCAGGTGTTGGCCCATCGGGACGACCGTGCGGCGTGATGGATTGCCGGGTGGCGGCTACGCCTTACCCGGCCTACGGGTTCGGCATGATTTGTGGGTTTTGAACCACGGATTCGGTGCGATTTGCGGGTTTTGAACCACGGGCTCGGGGCGTCATGGGTTTTGTAGGCCGGGTAAGGCGTAGCCGCCACCCGGCACAACCACGCTACTTGCTCAAATCCACCTGATAAATCGCGAACCCGATATCATCGGTTCCGGCTTTGGTCATGGGATACTGCGCCTTATCTTTGATAAACGCCGCGGCCTTGTCGGACGGTGACGTCTCAAAGCGGATATCCAGTCTGGTGTCGCTCTGAATCGGGGCCAGACGCCAGTTATTGTCGGCCGCCGGATGGATCGCGCCATCTTTCTTCGACTGCTCGCCAATCCACGCCGCCAGCACCGAGCGGTTCTCGTCCGGCGACGCAAAGGCGATATGGCTATCGCCGGTTCCGGCGAATTTCCCGCCGTAGGCGCGATAGTTATTGGTTGCCACCAGGAACACCGCGTTCGGGTCGATCGGCTTGCCGTTGAAGGTAAGATTCTTAATGCGTTCCGCCTGCGGATTCACCGTCTGGCACTCGCCGTCGTACTTCGCGGGCTGCGAAACATCAATCTGATAATCCACGCCATCGATCACGTCGAAGTTATAGGTGCGGAATCCGTCCCAGTTGATCAGCGACTGCGGCTTGCTGCTGTGAACGTCGATCTGGTTAAACTGACCGGCGGAGCACTCCAGCCACTCCTTCACCTCTTTGCCCGTCGCTTTCACCACCACCAGCGTGTTCGGGTACAGATAGAGATCCGCCGCGTTGCGGAAGGTGAGCTGGCCTTTTTCCACTTCCACGTAGCTGGCGGGGTCGTTCTTGCGTCCGCCGACTTTGAACGGCGCTGCAGCCGAGAGCACCGGCAGTTTTGCGAGGTCCGGATCGCCCTGAATAAAGCGCTCAACGTAGGCTTTCTGCGCCATATTCACGACCTGAACAGTGGGATCGTCCTGCACCAGCGCCAGATAGCTGTACATATTGTCGGAGGATTTACCGACCGGTTTGCTGACGAATTCGCGGGTGGCGTCGTGATCGTGTTTCAGCACGTTCAGAATGTTTCTATCTTCCGCCGCCAGCGATTTTTTGGCCGCCGCGTCGTAAATCGGGCGCGCTTCGGCTTTCGACTGCGTCACCTGCCATTTCCCGCCGTCGTTGTTCAGCACCAAATCCACCACGCCCAGATGATCGCCCCACATGCCCGGCATCACGGATGGCACGCCGTTCAGCGTCCCTTTCTCGATATCCGCTCCCTTAATGCTGGCGAAATCTTTGCCCGGGAAGACCGCGTGCGCATGACCAAACAGGATGGCGTCAACGCCCGGCACTTCGCTGAGGTAATAGACGGAGTTCTCGGCCATCGCCTGATACGGATCGGCGGAAAGGCCCGAGTGCGCCACAACCACCACCAGATCGGCCCCTTTCTCACGCATCTCCGGCACATACTTGCGCGCGGTTTCGGTGATGTCGTTGACGGTCACTTTGCCCGAGAGATTGGCTTTATCCCAGGTCATGATCTGCGGCGGGACAAACCCGATATAGCCGATTTTTAGCGTCTGTTTTTTGCCATCCTGATCGACGACCTCAGTCTCTTTGATCAGATACGGCGTAAACAGCGGCTTATTGGTCTTAACGTCGATGATATTGGCGTTAACGTACGGGAATTTTGCGCCAGAGAGCGCCATATGGAGATAATCCAGACCGTAGTTAAACTCGTGGTTACCGAGGTTGCCGACGGCGTAATCCAGGGTATTCAATGCCTTATAGACCGGGTGAATATCACCTTTTTTCAACCCCTTCGCGGCCATGTAGTCCCCGAGCGGACTACCCTGAATTAAGTCGCCGTTATCGACCAGCACGCTGTTTTTCACTTCGCCGCGCGCGGCGTTGATCAAACTTGCGGTGCGTACCAGTCCGAATTTTTCTGTCGGGGTATCTTTGTAGTAATCGAAGTCCATCATGTTGCTGTGCAGGTCGGTCGTTTCCAGAATGCGGAGATCAACCGTCGCTGCCTGCACGCTCGAGGCAATCAGCGTCGCCAGGAGCGTTGCGCTAAACTTAATCATCAGAGGAGTCCTTTTTTCGATCCAAGCCACAAAAGAATATGTATGTACATTTTGTTGCTTACAGAAGTGTGAATCCTGCCAGAAAAAAGCGCCGTGAAACCAGAATTGCTTCACAGATAGCGGAATTGTTTACAATACGATATAACTAAAACAAAGAGTTATGACCACTGCGATAACAAAGAGGTGGAGAATGTTAGAGAAAATTTGTCAGCTCGCACGGGATGCGGGTGAGGCCATTATGCAGGTCTACGATGGCGCGAAGCCGATGGATGTCGTCAGCAAGGCCGACGACTCCCCGGTGACGGCGGCGGATCTCGCGGCCCACGAGGTGATCCTCAAAGGGCTACAGGCCCTGACGCCGGATATCCCCGTACTGTCTGAAGAAGATCCCCAGAGCTGGGATGTGCGCCAGCACTGGCAGCGCTACTGGCTGGTGGATCCGCTGGATGGCACCAAAGAGTTCATCAAGCGTAACGGCGAGTTTACCGTCAATATCGCGTTGATTGAAAAAGGCAAAGCGGTGCTGGGCGTGGTCTACGCCCCGGTGCTGAAGGTAATGTACAGCGCCGCAGAAGGTAAGGCGTGGAAAGAGGAGTGCGGGACGCGCAAGCAGATCCAGGTGCGTGACGCGCGACCTCCTCTGGTGGTGATTAGCCGCTCCCACAGCGACGGCGAAATGCAGGAGTACCTGCATCAAATCGGCGAGCACCAGACCACGTCGATAGGATCATCGTTGAAATTCTGTCTGGTGGCGGAAGGGCACGCTCAGCTCTATCCGCGCTTTGGGCCTACCAACGTCTGGGATACGGCGGCAGGCCACGCGGTGGCATCCGCCGCGGGCGCACACGTTCACGACTGGCAGGGTAAGCCGCTGGACTATACCCCACGCGAGTCGTTCTTAAATCCGGGCTTTCGGGTCTCGATTTACTGACCGAGCAATTTATGCAGCAGGGCGACAACCTGCTGCACCTCTTCCTGCGTCAGCGCGCCGTCTTTCGCCCACTCAACGCGGCCCGCTTTGTCCAGCACGATAATCGCTGAACTCTCCTCTTCCAGGCCCCAGGCTTTGCGCGTCACGCCGTTGCTGTCGACAATAAACTGCGACCACGGATAGAGCTTTTTATTGCTCTCCAGGCTGCTGCGCACAAACATGCCCGAGCCTGGGATCGCATCGTCGGTGTTCACAATGGTGGTGGTCTGATAGCGGTCATGGGGGAATTTTGCGGACTTGATCGCTTCAACCAGAGTGGCATTTTTCTCTTTTGCCGAGGTGCGACCGGCAATATGTTGCACCACTCGCACTTTCCCCGCGAGCTGCGCGCTATTCCAGGGTTTATAGCTAAACTTATCATTGTCGAGAATCAATTCTCCCCGATCGGCGATACCGATCGGTGGCACACGCTGTCCATTTTCAATGTTATGCGCGAAGGCCATCATCGGCAGTAACAGGCAGGCTGCGGCCAGGATGTTACGAAGGGTCATGGTGTTTCCTTATAGTTGCAGGTGATCCGACCACTTGGTCTTACGGTTTAATCATAAGTGCGATCAATCGGCTTTTCCCGCAATCCGAATGCCAGTTTGCGGGTGAACGCACATAACCGTAAAAAAAAGAAGGCTTATACTGTTTTGTGAAACGCTATGCAAAGAATGTTCTGAATAATTGTAATCAAACGGTAAATAAACTTATGCATACTGGGTATCAACGTTTTTCTGGTCTATAGTCATTGAGCAATAAATTTGCGCTCAGGACAGTCGGCCCGATTGTGGCGCCGCAAGAGCGTATGATTCGCAGGAGATACAAGAATGAAAATTTTCCAACGCTACAACCCGCTTCAGGTGGCGAAGTACGTGAAGATCCTGTTCCGAGGACGGTTGTACATCAAGGATGTTGGCGCTTTCGAATTTGATAAGGGCAAAATTCTTATCCCGAAAGTTAAGGACAAACAGCACTATTCTGTGATGTCCGAAGTCAACCGACAGGTTATGCGTCTGCAAACTGAGATGGCTTAACCGCGTGCTATGCAGTAGTTAAAGCAGTATAAAAAAAACGGCTCCCGAGGGAGCCGTTGATATTTGTGGGGCGCTTACGCCGACACTTTCTCTTCCGCGTCCGGCAGCTTCGGCACCAGCACCGTCGGTTTGTTATCAATGCGCGTCACCAGCAGCTGGTCGATGCGGTAGTTGTCGATATCCACCACCTCGAATTTGTAGCCGGAGAACTTCACCGAGTCGGTACGTTTCGGGATTTTACGCAGCATAAACATCATGAAGCCGCCAATGGTCTCGTAGTTGCCTGACTGCGGGAATTCGTCGATATCCAGCACGCGCATCACGTCTTCAATCGGCGTGCCGCCGTCTACCAGCCATGAGTTCTCATCGCGCGCCACGATCTGCTCTTCCAGACCCTGGCCGACCAGGTCGCCCATCAGCGTGGTCATCACGTCGTTCAGGGTAATGATCCCCACCACCAGCGCGTATTCGTTCATGATCACCGCGAAGTCTTCCCCGGCGGTTTTGAAACTTTCCAGCGCTTCGGAGAGCGTCAGGGTGTCCGGCACAATCAGGGTATTGCGGATTTGCACGCCGCTGTTCAGCGCCAGGCTCTGGTTCGCCAGCACGCGGTTCAGCAGGTCTTTCGAGTCGACGTAGCCGATGATGTGGTCGATGTCTTCGTTACACACCAGGAACTTAGAGTGCGGATGCTCGGCCACTTTGTTTTTCAGGCTCTGCTCGTCTTCGTGCAGATCAAACCAAATCACGTTTTCACGCCCGGTCATAGAGGACGGTACGGTACGGGATTCCAGTTCAAACACGTTCTCGATCAGCTCATGTTCCTGCTTACGCAGCACACCTGCCAGCGCACCGGCTTCAAACACCGCGTAGATATCATCGGAAGTGATGTCATCTTTACGCACCATCGGCAGCTTAAACAGACGGAAAATGGTATTCGCCAGGCCGTTGAAGAACCACACCAGCGGACGGAACACGTACAGGCAGAAGCGCATCGGGTTGATGATGCGCAAAGCCACAACTTCTGGCGCAATCATACCGATGCGTTTCGGGGTTAAATCCGCGAACAGGATGAACAGGCCGGTCACCAGCGAGAAGGAGAGAATAAAGCTCAGCTGCTCGGAGAGTTCAGGCGCGAAGTACTTAGAAAACAGGCTGTAAAAAGCCGGAGAAAAGGCCGCATCGCCCACGATACCGCCGAGAATGGCGACCGCGTTCAGACCGATTTGCACCACGGTAAAGAACATACCGGGATTTTCCTGCATTTTCAGGACGCGTTGCGCATTGAGATTGCCATCGTCGGCAAGCAGTTTAAGTTTGATCTTGCGGGAGGCGGCCAGCGAAATCTCAGATATCGAGAAAAATGCACTGACGGCAATAAGACAAAGTATTACTAAAATACTGTTTAACATAGTTTATCCGGCTTCTCGCCAGATCCTCGGAAGGGAAGTTGATTTCATTCGTGTGAAGACACATTGAACATCGGCTCGTAGCGTTGAGCCGATTATTTCAGCGGGTAGTATAGCGTAAACGAGTGTAAATCCGCCAGAGGTCACATTTTGACTAAAAAAAGGCCGGGCAGACCGCGCCGCCCGGCCCTGGGGTCAGGAGAGACTGACGTTATCCACCGGCCGCCGTGCGGCGTTGCCGCCCCAGACTTCGTCATATTCATAGCCGGTGAGCTGCTTGATGATCACGCGGGTGCGGTCGTCGCAGTCGCGATAATCGCCGCCCAGCTTGCGACGGGCGATCTCTTTGAGCAGCAGCTTGTGAGTCTCGCGCGTCAGCTTGAACTTGTAGGTGGTGATAAAGCTCACCGCCAGCAGCGCGGAGGTGGCGAACAGCATCAGGCCGATGATGGCGTACAGCGCCGATTCAGGCTGCGCGCCGCTGCCTTTCACGAATCCGGACTCCTGCAACACCACACCGATCAGCATGATCGCCAGCGCCACGGTACTTTTGCGCGTCAGGACCATGACGCCGGCAAAAATCCCCTCCCGGCGCTGCTGAGTGACCATCTCGTCGATATCAGGAATGAAGCTGTAGATATTCCACGGGATGTAATACAGCCCGGAACGCGCCGCGCCCAGCAGAATAAAGACCGCCGAAAACAGAAGGGCAGGCACCTGGGTATCCGTGTAATAGACGGCGAACAAGAATGCCAGCACGAAGAAGATACAGCCGTATGAAATGCGCAGTGCCGCCGACGGGGAAATATTCAGCCGGTTTAACAGGAGCATAAATCCGTAGGTGCCGGGCACCGAGGCAAACGCCGCAATACTTAACCAGCCGGATACCGCCGCTGCGTCCTGGCTCAGGCAATAGACCACGTAATAAGTAAAAACTGAACCGAACACATCCATCGCGGTAAAGGAGAAAATATAGATGATGATGTGTAAGCGGAAGGCGCGAATATGGAACGCGGAGAAGAGATCCAGCACCAGATATTTCAGGTGATTGAGTAAACCGCTACTGCGATGGGTCTCTATTTTAAAATCAGACTCCTGATGGACATCTTTTGCCTCCCACGTCGTGCGCCAGGTAATAAAGACCGCGAGACAGAAGACGCAGGAGAAAATGAATCCGGTAAGAGTGTAGGTGAAAGGATTATCTTTTCCGGTGAAGTGCATAATCACGCCCGGCACCGATACCGCGAGAAAACCGCCGAGCTGGGAGCAGATCATGCGCACCCCGGACAAGCGGCTGCGCTCTTCGTACCGGTTGGTCATCTCTGCGGCCAGGGTCTCCCAGGGCACCAGCACCATCGCCGACAATAATTCAATCGACAGATAAGTCCCGAGATAATACCAGTAGCCCATGTCCGTCACCCACAGCAGGGCGTATAAGAACATCAGCGGGGAACTGAGTAATAAAAAGAAGCGACGCCGACCGAATTTCCGCCCAAGCCAGGTATTGCCAAAATTGTCGGTGATATAGCCCATAATCGGGCTTAATACGGCGTCAATGACGCGAGCAATAGCAAAGATAGAACCGGCTTCGAGGACGCTCAGTCCGCAATAGGTGGTATAAAAAAATAACAGCCAGGTGCCAATAATGGCGAAAGCGCCTCCGCCAAACAGATCGGTTATGCCGTAGCCAAGGGCCACACCATAACCAACCCTGCGTTCAGTTGGTTTGACCATAATATTGATACTCAGAGTAGGGTTATTTTGAACCAGATTATTTCTGGCCGTTTTTTATTCACTGCTGATTTATCTCAATCCATTGCCGCATCTGGGATGATCGATATATTGCCTCCACGAGGGTGAGTGATTTCCCGGCTTCGCGAATATCGTTGTAATCCGCTTTATCAGGATCTGTGAGTGCGGCGTAAAAATCACCGATGGCGTGCTGATGGCCGAGCCCCCAGTAGCTTTTTGCCGCGCCGTTGGGTGAGGCGTCGCTGACCAGTTTGATCCGCTCGCCGTTTTTGATTCGCCACAGGGCGTTATCAACCAGCTGCAGCGTGGCGTTTTCGCAGTGGATTTCGAGCAGCAGCGGTGAATCGGTGGTGTGGCAGTTGCTGGCGTAGAACAGCCCGCGCGCACCGTTGGTGAAGTGCAGCGTCGCCATCGCGCTGTCTTCGGCTTCCGTCACGTCCGCCAGCTCGCCGCTGTCGACGACTCCTTTCAGGCGCGTCACGCCGCCCGCAAACCACTGCATCAGATCGAGCGTATGAATCGCCTGATTGATCAGCAAACTCCCGCCCTCGGTGGCAAACCGCCCGCGCCACGGGCTTTGGGTGTAATAGGCCCCCGATCGCGACCAGGTGAGCACGGCTTTAATACTCAGCATCCTGCCGTGGTCTCCCTCCGCCAGCTCGCGGCGAATGCGCTGGCTGGTGGGGTTGAGACGGTTCTGATAGCACACGCCAAGCAAGCCCGGCGCGTTTTGCGCGGCCATTGCGATCTCGGCGATTTCGCCCCCGTTCATCCCCACCGGTTTTTCGCAGAACACCTGTTTACCCGCCGCGAGGGCCGCCAGAATCATGCGTTTATGCTCGAAATGCGGCGTGCAGATGTGCACCACATCGATCTCACCGTCGAGCAGCATTTCGAGATAGTCCTGATAAAAGCGGCACTGGTACGCCATCGCCAGCTTCAGACCCCGTTCACTGTCGATATCGACCAGCGCGCGCAGGGTCACGCCGGGCATCTGGCGCAGGGCGTTGACGTGGCAGGTGTGGATCGCGCCGCCGCCGATAATCGCCGCATTGAGCATTTTCATCGCGCCTCCCGTTAATCCGCCGCGTTCGCCAGCATCTGCGCTTTCACGCACAGCTCGGCCGCCTTGAAAGCGTGCGCCTGAGTCATCGCGTTTTCGCTGCGATTCAGGCAGTCCAGGATCAGCTCGCCAAAGAACGGGAAGCCGACCTGGCCCGCCACCGGATAGCGGAACTCGCCCTCTTTGTTGACGAGATAGACCACGTCCTGCTCGCCGCGGGTGAGATCGACGTATTTGCGGATCTCGATATAGCCTTCGGTGCCGAGCAGCGTCAGACGCCCGTCGCCCCAGGTAGAAAGCCCGTTTGGCGTGAACCAGTCGCAGCGGAAATAGCCGCTGGCGCCGTTTTCGCCTTTCAGCATCGCATCGCCGAAATCTTCAAAGTTTGGATACTGCGGATGGCTAAAATTCCGCGCCTGGGCGGCCACCACCGTGGCCTCGCTGTTCCCGGTGTAAAACAGGAACTGCTCAATCTGATGGCTGCCGATATCACACAGGATGCCGCCGAAATAGCGCCGTTCGTAGAACCAGTCCGGGCGGCCTTGCCCCTCGCGATGCGGACCGGTGCCCAGCGTCTGCACCACGCGGCCAATCGCCCCCTGTTTCACCAGCTGTCCGGCAAAGACCGCGCTCTCGACATGCAGGCGCTCGCTGTAATAGACCGCGTATTTGCGCCCGGTTTTCGCCACCATCGCTTTGGCATCATTCAGCTGATCCAGCGTGGTGAGCGGCGCTTTGTCGGTGAAATAGTCTTTGCCCGCCGCCATCGCTTTTAGCCCCAACGCGCAGCGTTCGGACGGCACCGCCGCCCCGGCGACCTGCTGCACCTCGCGGTCGGCAAGAATCTCTTCCAGCGAGGCGGCGACCTTTACCTGCGGATACTGCTGCACAAATTTGTCCACTTTCGCCGGGTCGGGATCGTAGACCCATTTCAGCGTCGCCCCGGCCTCGATCAGCCCGTTGCACATCCCGTAGATATGGCCGTGATCGAGGGCCGCCGCCGCGAAGACAAATTCGCCGGGCTGAACCACCGGCTGCGGTTTGCCCACGGGCGCGTAATTCATGCCGTCATTTTTGTTCATGGTCAGATCCCCTGGTCCAGATTTTTGCCTAATGGAATGGCACCGACTTCGCTGAAGTTCGCGACGCTGGCGGATTTTTGGTAGAAGCGCGGGGCGAGCACGTTAGTGCCGCCGGTGCGATAGAACGGGTCGTCGCGGGAGATAGGCAGCCGCACCACGCTGCCGGTGATGGACGATTTATAGATGGCGGTGATGAGTTCCAGCGAGCGTTTACCCTGCACGCCATCCACCAGCGGGGCGGTTTGGCGCTCGACGGCGCACAGCATGTCGTTGATCTGCCCGGTGTGCAGCGTCCACTCCAGTTTGGGCGTCTCCTGAAACACGGCGTTCAGCTGCGCTTCGCGCGCGGTATCGTGGGTGACCTGCGGGAAACCATTGTCGGCGCTGACGCTGGCGAACACCTCCCACGGGGCGGAGATCCGCGCTTTCTCGCCCTGAATCACGATCTTCTGATCTTCCCCGTGATGCACCACCGAGGCGGTGAGCTGCGTCAGTGCGCCGCTCGGGTATTTGAAAATGGCGGCGCTCAGATCCTCGACTTCGGCGTTGTCATGGGCAACGTTGGTCATCATCGCCACTACTTCCGAAGGATAGCCGAGCATCCACTGGATGGCGTCGATGTGATGCACCGCATGATTGAGCGTGCAGCCGCCGCCCTCTTTTTCCCAGGTGCCGCGCCACCAGAGATCGTAATAGCAGTGGCCGCGCCACCAGAACGAGTCCACCTGCGCGTGGCAGACTTTCCCCGCCAGTTCAGAATCCAGCGCCGCCTTCAAGCGCCAGAAGGCGTCGGTAAAGCGGTTCTGGGCGATGATCGACAGGGTTTTCCCGCTGGCCTGCTGCGCGGCAATCATCGCGTCGCACTCCTCCAGCGACGCGGCCATCGGTTTTTCACACAAGACGTGGCACCCGGCGTTCAGGGCGTCGATGCTGATGTCCGCATGCACGTAGGGCGGTGTGCAGACGTCGACGATATCCATTTCCGCTTCGGCGGCCAGCATCTGCTGGTGGCTTTCGTAAATGCGGGCGTGCTCCAGACCGTAGCGCGCCTTTTTCTCCTGCGCTTTTTCCGGGTAGATATCGACCAGCGCCACGATGCGGCAGCGCTGCCCGAATTCCAGATAGCTCTGAATATGGTTATGCGAGATGTTCCCTGTTCCCACGATGGCGATTTTTAACATCGTTATTTCTCCGGTTTTACCAGGTGCCAGAGGCATCCAGAGTGCGGCTGGTGGCCTCTTTTTCCACAGAGGTGGTGATGCGCTGCTGGAGCAGGTGCAGATACTGCTTTTCGTCGAGTGGGAGCGTCACCCAGTCGTCCGTCCAGGTTGAGAGGTGCATGGCGTTGGAGAGCGTCAGGCCGTTGATCCCCTCAAGCCCCGGGGCGATCAGCGGCTCGCCACGCAGCACGGCGGCGCAGAAGTTGGCGGTAATGACGTGATGGTCGCTGCACTCGGGGGCGACGGGGATCGACACTTCCCAGCACTCCGGCTCGCCAAAGCCGCTCTGCCAGCGGGCGTTGAACTCGGTTTCGGATTCCCGCAGCCGCCAGTAGCGCAGCTTGCCCTCTTCGACGACCACTTTGCCGCGATCGCCCGCGATCTCCAGCCGGTTGGTCCCCGGCGTTTCGGCGACGGTGGTGATAAACACCCCGGTCGCGCCGTTGGCGTATTCCGCGTAGGCGGTGACGTCGTCTTCCACTTCAATCTGGCGATGTTTGCCAAACTGGCAGAAGGCGCGCAGACGCACGGGCATCCCGACCAGCCACTGCCAGAGATCAAGCTGATGCGGGTCCTGATTAAGCAACACGCCGCCGCCTTCACCCTTCCAGGTGGCGCGCCAGCCGCCGGAGTTGTAGTAGCTTTGCGAGCGATACCAGTTGGTGATAATCCAGTTGGAGCGGCGGATTTCGCCCAGCTCGCCGCTCTCAATCAAATCTTTCACTTTCTGATACAGCGGGTTAGGGCGCTGGTTGTACATGATGCCGAACACCAGGTCACACTCGCGCGCGCAGGCGTTCATCTCCTGCACCTGGGCGGTGTACACACCCGCCGGTTTCTCGCACAGGGTATGAATGCCGTGGCGCATGGCCATAATGGAAAGCCGGGGATGATCGTAGTGGGGCGTGGCGACAATCACCGCGTCGATCAGCCCGCTGGTGAGCATCTCTTCGGCATCGCTAAACAGCGCCACCGGTTCGCCGACGAGTGCCCGGATCGCCCGATGTTTTGCCGGATCGTTATCGCAGACCGCCGTCAGGCAGGCTTCTTTCACCACGCCCGCCAGCAAATAGCGCGTATGGACCGTGCCAATATTGCCGATGCCAATAATGCCAAACCGTACCTTTTCCATGTCACACCTTAATTGGGTTAAAAAGAGTGATGAGGGGAAAATAGGAAAGGCCAACCGCAGCGACAATGTGTTTTTGTGAGAATACTCGCAAGGTGCATAAGTAAAAACCTACGCTCTGAAAATTTGGTTTTAAAATCAACAGGCTGTTTCTGCAAATATTTGCAAAAACTGAATGCGAGCGAGGTCACACTATGCCGGGCAAGCTAAAAATGGACGAAATCGCGGCGCTGACGGGCTATTCCGTCAGTACCGTCTCCAGGGTGTTAAGCGGCAAATCCTATACCAGCGATAAGGCCCGCGAGGCCATCGTGCGCTCTGCGCGGGAACTCGGCGTGCTGGCGTCCATGGCGAGCGGGCGGCTGTTGATTAACGGCATTGCGGTCTTTGCGCCCGAAAGAACCTTTCAGGGGCGGGGGGATATTTTTTATCTTGAGGTGACGAAAGGCATCGCCGAGGCCAGCGCCCCGCATGATGTCTGGATCAGTTATTGCGGATTAGAAGAGCAGCGCGCGGACGTAAAATTATTTCTCGAAAAAGCCGGGCATAAGAATATTAACGCGATCATTATTATTGGCACCGACGATTCCACCATATTTAAACTCGCCACCACCCTCAATAAACCCTGTGTGTTAATTAATTCTATCGATCGGGAAAATACCCTCGATTCCGTTTCGCCCGACCATCGGGCCATTGGATTTACCGCCATGCGCCATCTGTTTGAACAGGGGCATCGCCGCATTCTGACCATGACCTGCCTGCGTCGGGAGACACTCTACGCCCGACTCGACGGTATCAAAGAAGCCTATCGCCATTTTCACGTTCCTTTTGATCCGCAGAACGATCTGCTGGTGACCGAGTGGTTTACGGCGGAGGAGGCCGAGCGTGCCCTCGACGACTGGCTTGCCGCGCACGACAAATCCCAATGGCCGCAGGTGATTTTCCCCAACAGCACCAGCATGACCGAAGGCGTGCTCAGGGCGCTGGCGCGTCGCGGTCTGCGCGTTCCGGAAGATATTTCGATTATCACCACGGATTTCACCTGGAATCTGCAAAACCGGCTGGACGCGCCGGTGACCGGCGTGACGGTGCCGTGCCGCGAGCTGGGCATTGAGGCGGTTCACCTGCTGCAAACGCGGCTGAATCGGCCGCAGGCGTCGGTGTTTAACCTGCTGCTGCAGGGCAAAGTGATGGATTTTGGATCGGTGAGCAATGCGACGCGCCACGCGGCTCGCGTGGCGCTGGATCAGTAATCAGGCCAGCTGTGGCGGCAGGCAAACGCCGATCCCGCCGATGCCGCAGTAGCCGTACGGATTTTTGTGCAAGTACTGCTGGTGGTCGTCTTCCGCGTAATAGAACGGCGTGGCATTGGCGATTTCGGTGGTGACCTGGCGGTTATCGCCCGCGGCCTGCATCGCCTGCTGGAAACGGGCCAGACTGGCGCGCGCGGCGGCGTCCTGCTCCGGCGTCAGCGGGTAAATGGCGGAACGGTATTGCGTGCCGTGATCGTTACCCTGCTGCATGCCCTGGGCCGGGTCGTGGTTTTCCCAGAAAACCTGCAATAATTGTTCGTAGCTGATGACCGCCGGATCGTAGACGACGCGCACGGCTTCCGCATGACCGGTCTCACCCGAGCACACTTCGCGATAGGTTGGGTTAGGCGTGTAACCGCCAGTATAACCCGCCGCCGTGCTGTAGACGCCCGGCAACTGCCAGAAGAGGCGCTCGACGCCCCAGAAGCAGCCCATCGCGAACAGGGCAATCTCCATCCCGTCCGGGACGTGGGTCATCGAATGATCGTTTACGGCGTGTAAAGTGGCGACCGGCATTGGCGTATTACGTCCCGGCAGTGCATCTGCTTGAGAAACAAGATGCTTTTTGTCGAATAAACTCACGGTTGGGCCTCCGGGGCAGCGATGTTTCAGTTAAGGTTGTCATGGAGCGTTTAATTGAACACAATAAATACGCTGAATGAGTCTAGATTTAAACATAAGAAATATTAGGCCTGTCGGCCATTTTTCAACCCACAGATTGGGTTTTGGGCTTTTATGCCGTGAAACGCCGCGGAGCGGCACTTCAATTGCTTCCAGGGGTGGAAACAAGGATATTCAGGAGAGAACGTGCCAAAGATCCGCCAGTTATGTTTGGTCAGTTTATTGCTGACAAGCGGAGTCGCCAGCGCGGCGAATGTCCGTTTGCAGGTTGAGGGGTTATCCGGGACGCTGGAAAAAAACGTGCGTGCACAGCTTTCAACCATTGAGAGTGACGAAGTCACGCCGGACCGGCGCTTTCGCGCACGCGTGGATGATGCCATCCGCGAAGGGCTAAAAGCGCTGGGCTACTACGAACCCACCATTGATTTCGATTTACGTCCGCCACCGGCCAAGGGCCGTCAGGTGTTGATTGCTCGCGTCTCCAAGGGCGAACCGGTGCTGATCGGCGGCACCAACGTGGTGCTGCGCGGCGGCGCGCGTACTGACCGGGATTATCTGGATCTGCTGGGCACGCGCCCGAAGGTCGGCACCGTGCTGAATCACGGCGACTACGACCACTTCAAAAAAGAGCTCACCAGCGTCGCGCTGCGTAAGGGCTACTTCGACAGCCAGTTCAACAAAAGCCAGCTCGGGATTGCTCTCGACCGCCGCCAGGCGTTCTGGGATATCGATTACGACAGCGGCGAGCGCTATCGTTTTGGGGCTGTCACCTTCGAAGGCTCGCAGATTCGTGAAGAGTACCTGCAAAACCTGATCCCCTTCAAAGAGGGGGATTACTACCAGTCGCGAGATCTGGCCGAGCTGAACCGCCGTCTGTCGGCGACCGGCTGGTTTAACTCCGTCGTCGTGGCGCCAGAATTCGAAAAGTCGCGTAAAACGAAAGTCTTACCGCTGCATGGCGTGGTTTCCCCGCGCACCGAGAACACCATCGAAACCGGTGTGGGTTACTCAACGGACGTCGGCCCGCGCGTGAAAGCGACGTGGAAAAAGCCGTGGATGAACTCCTACGGCCACAGCCTGACCACCAGCGCCAGCATCTCCGCGCCGGAACAGCAGCTCGATTTCAGCTACAAAATGCCGCTGCTGAAGAACCCGCTGGAGCAGTATTACCTGGTGCAGGGCGGCTTTAAGCGCACCGACTTGAACGATACGGAATCGGACTCCACAACGCTTGCGCTGTCGCGCTTCTGGGACCTCTCCAGCGGCTGGCAGCGGGCAATTAACCTGCGCTGGAGCCTCGACCACTTTACCCAGGCTAACGTCACCAACACCACCATGCTGCTCTATCCGGGGGTGATGATCAGCCGCACCCGTTCGCGCGGTGGCCTGATGCCAACCTGGGGCGACTCCCAGCGCTATTCCATTGATTACTCCAACACTGCCTGGGGCTCGGACGTCGATTTCTCGGTGGTTCAGGCGCAAAACGTCTGGATCCGGACCCTTTACGATAAACACCGCTTTGTGACGCGCGGCAACCTCGGCTGGATTGAAACCGGCGATTTCGAACGCGTGCCGCCGGACCTGCGTTTCTTCGCGGGCGGCGACCGCAGTATTCGCGGCTACAAATACAAATCGATCTCCCCGAAAAACGACAAAGGCCAGCTGATGGGGGCCTCGAAACTGGCAACCGGATCGCTGGAGTACCAGTACAACGTCAGCGGGAAATGGTGGGGCGCGGTGTTCGTCGACGGCGGCGAAGCGGTGAGTGATATCCGCAAAAGTGATTTCAAAACCGGCGCGGGCGTGGGCGTGCGCTGGCAGTCACCGGTCGGGCCGATCAAGCTCGATTTCGCCGTTCCTGTCGGCGACAAAGACGAACACGGTTTACAGTTTTACATCGGTCTGGGGCCTGAATTATGAGTTTATGGAAGAAGATAAGCCTCGGTGTGCTGATTTTTATCGTGCTGCTGCTCGGCACGGTGGCGTTCCTGGTGGGCACCACCACCGGTCTGCATCTGCTGTTTAACGCGGCGAACCGCTGGGTGCCTGGGCTTGAGATCGGCCAGGTGACGGGCGGCTGGCGCGATCTGCGCCTCAAGAATATCCGCTACCAGCAGCCGGGCGTGGCGGTGAACGCGGGCGAGTTTCATCTGGCGGTGAAATTGAGCTGCCTGCGTGACAGCAGCCTGTGCGTCAACGATCTGTCGCTAAAAGACGTGAACGTGGCGATTGATTCGAAGAAAATGCCGAAATCTGCACCGGTGGAGGAAGAGGAGAGCGGTCCGCTTAACCTCTCGACGCCCTACCCGATCGCGCTTTACCGCGTGGCGCTTAACAACGTCAACATCAAGATCGACGACACCACCGTCTCGGTGATGGACTTCACCTCCGGCCTGCGCTGGCAGGAGAAAAACCTGACCCTGACGCCAACCTCCCTGCAGGGGCTGCTGATCGCCCTGCCGAAAGTGGCGAAAGTGGCGCAGGAGGAGATCGTCGAACCGAAAATTCAGAACCCGCAGCCGGAAGAAAAACCGCTCGGCGAAACCCTGAAAGATCTCTTCTCGAAGCCGGTTCTGCCGGAGATGACCGACGTTCATCTGCCGCTTAACCTCAACATCGAAGAGTTCAAAGGCGAACAGTTGCGCCTGACGGGTGACACGGATTTGACCGTGTTCAACATGCTGCTGAAAGTGAGCAGCATCGACGGCACCATGAAGCTCGACGCGCTGGATATTGATACCAACCAGGGGAGCGTTAACGCGACCGGGCAGGCGCTGCTGCGCGACAACTGGCCGGTGGATATCACCCTCAACAGCGCCCTGAATATCGACCCGCTGAAAGGCGAGAAGGTGAAGCTGAAAGTGGGCGGTGCGCTGCGCGAGCAGCTGGAGTTTGGCGTCAATCTCTCCGGCCCGGTGGATATGGTGCTGCGTGGGCAGACAAAGTTAGCGGAGGCCGGTTTACCGCTGAATCTGGAGCTGGTGAGCGAACAGCTCTACTGGCCGTTTACCGGCGAAAAACAGTTCCAGGCCGATAAGCTCAAGCTCAAGCTAAGCGGCAAAATGACCGATTACACCCTGTCGTTCCGCACCTCGGTGAAGGGTGAAGGGTTGCCGCCTGCGGACATCACTCTGGATGCGAAGGGCAACGAGCAGCAGATTAACCTCGATAAACTCACCGTGGCGGCGCTGGAAGGCAAAACCGAACTGACCGCGCTGCTCGACTGGCAGAAAGCGATCAGCTGGCGCGGCGAGCTGAACCTGAAAGGCATCAACACGGCGAAAGAGGTGCCTGACTGGCCGTCGAAGCTCGACGGAACCATCAAAACGCGCGGCAGTCTGTACGGCGAAAGCTGGCAGATGGAGGTGCCGGAGATCAAACTCACCGGCAACGTGAAGCAGAATAAAGTGAACGTCGAAGGCGCCCTGCGCGGGAACAGCTATCTGCAGTGGATCATCCCGCATCTGCACGTCGCTCTGGGCCGAAACACTGCCGATATCAAAGGCGAGCTGGGCGTGAAGGATCTCAATCTGGATGCCACCATCGACGCGCCGAATCTCGACAACGCCCTGCCGGGCCTCGGCGGCACCGCGAAAGGCCTGGTGAAAGTGCGCGGAACGGTGGACGCACCGCAGCTGCTGGCTGATATCACCGCCAACAATCTGCGCTGGCAGGAGCTGTCCGTCGCGCGCGTGCTGGTGAAAGGCGACGTCAAATCTACCGACCAGATCGCGGGCAACCTGAATCTGCGCGTCGAGCGTATTTCCCAGCCGGACGTGAACATCAGTCTGGTGACGCTGGATGCGAAAGGCAGCGAGAAGCAGCACGACCTCCAGCTGCGCGTGCAGGGCGAGCCGGTCTCCGGTCAGCTGCATCTGACGGGCAGTTTCGATCGCAAAGAGGAGCGCTGGAAAGGGGTTCTGGATAACACCCGCTTCACTACGCCGGTGGGGCCGCTGACGCTCTCCCGTTCCATCGCGCTGGATTACCGTAACGCCGAGCAGAAAATCAGTATCGGGCCACACTGCTGGACCAACCCGAACGCCGAGCTGTGCGTGCCGCAGACCATTGATGCGGGCGCGGAAGGGCGTGCGGTGGTGAATCTCAATCGCTTCGATCTGGCGATGCTCAAGCCGTTTATGCCGGAGACCACCGAGGCCAGCGGCGTTTTCAGCGGGAAAGCCGATGTCTCCTGGGACACCACCAAAGAGGGCCTGCCGCAGGGCAACGTGACCCTCTCCGGGCGTAACGTGAAAGTGACCCAGACGGTGAACGACGCGCCGCTGCCGGTGGCCTTCGAGACCCTGAACCTGACGGCGGATCTGCATAACAACCGGGCAGAACTCGGCTGGCTGATTCGTCTGACCAACAACGGTCAGTTCGACGGCCAGGTGCAGATCACCGATCCGCAGGGACGACGCAATCTGGGCGGCAACGTCAATATCCGCAATATGAACCTGGCGATGGTCAACCCGATCTTCTCCCGCGGCGAAAAGGCAGCGGGGATGCTCAGCGCCAATCTGCGTCTGGGCGGTAACGCCCAAAGTCCGCAGCTGTTTGGTCAGATGCAGCTCAACGGCGTGGATATCGACGGCAACTTTATGCCGTTTGATATGCAGCCGAGCCAGATTTCGATGAACTTCAACGGCATGAGCTCGACGCTGGCGGGCGTGGTGCGCACCCAGCAGGGGCAGATCAACCTCAGCGGTGACGCGGACTGGAGCCAGATCGACAACTGGCGCGCGCGCGTGGCGGCGAAAGGCAGCCGGGTACGTATCACCGTGCCGCCAATGGTGCGCCTCGACGTCTCGCCGGATGTGGTGTTCGAAGCCACGCCGAGCCTGTTTACCCTTGATGGTCGCGTCGATGTGCCGTGGGCGCGCATCGTGGTTCACGACGTGCCGGAAAGCGCTGTCGGGGTCTCCAGCGATGAGGTGATGCTTAATAATGATCTGAAGCCAGTTGAGACCAAAAGCGCCGGCATTCCGATTAACAGTAATCTGATAATTCACGTCGGCAACAACGTGCGTCTCGATGCGTTTGGCCTGAAAGCGCGCCTGACGGGCGACCTGAAAGTGGCGCAGGACCAGCAGGGGCTGGGTCTGAACGGGCAGATCAATATTCCGGAAGGGCGCTTCCATGCTTACGGTCAGGATCTGATTGTGCGTAAAGGCGAGCTGCTGTTCTCCGGCCCGCCGGACCAGCCGCTGTTGAACATCGAAGCGATTCGTAACCCTGAATCGACGGAAAACGACGTGATCGCCGGGGTACGCGTCACCGGTTCTGCCGACGAGCCGCGGGCGGAAATCTTCTCCGATCCGGCGATGTCGCAGCAGGAAGCGCTCTCTTATCTGCTTCGCGGACAGGGTCTGGACAGCCAGCAGAGCGATAGTGCGGCGATGACCTCAATGTTAATCGGCCTGGGGGTTGCACAAAGTGGGCAGGTTGTGGGTAAAATCGGCGAGACGTTTGGCGTAAGCAATCTGGCGCTGGACACCCAGGGAGTCGGTGACTCTTCGCAGGTGGTGGTCAGCGGCTATGTACTGCCGGGTCTACAGGTGAAATATGGCGTGGGGATCTTTGACTCACTGGCAACACTCACGCTACGCTATCGGCTGATGCCTAAGCTATATCTGGAAGCGGTGTCTGGCGTAGACCAGGCGCTCGATTTGCTCTATCAGTTTGAGTTTTAGCAATGCGAATATTTGTATACGGCAGTTTACGAACCAGGCAAGGCAACAGTCACTGGATGACGAACGCCCAGTTGCTGGGAAATTACAATATCGAGAACTACCAGTTGTACAGTCTGGGCCACTATCCAGGCGCGGTTCCGGGGAACGGAACGGTACAGGGTGAAGTTTATCGTATTGATAACGCTACACTTGCCGAACTTGATGCCTTGCGCACCAGGGGCGGTGAATATGCACGCCAGTTGATCCAGACTCCGTATGGCAGTGCATGGATGTACGTGTACCAGCGTCCGGTCGATGGATTGAAACTGATTGAAAGCGGTAACTGGTTAGACAGAGACCAGTACTGAGATGAACAACGCCACCTCCGGGTGGCGTTGTTTTTTGCAAGATGCTTCGCGTTCTGTTCTGCAATTTCCCCGCACTCCACTTTTTTCTCCGATGCGTTTTCCGAAACACCGAATTGCTGCACTTTTTTGCTGGCACTCACAAAAGCGTGGGCGTAAAACAGTTCTCGCACTTTCATGAGTTATACTTTGTATAACTATGGAGGTGCTCATGCGTATAACCATCAAAAAATGGGGAAACAGTGCAGGTATGGTCATTCCAGGCACAGTGATGAAAGCGCTCGGTTTACAACCGGGTCAGAGTATGGAGGCTCAGGTGATGAATAATCAGTTAGTGCTCACTCCGGTGGCAAAGCGTTACACACTTCAGGAACTGCTGGCGCAGTGCGATACGACAGCACCAGAGATCAGCGAACAGGACATCTGGGGAACATCCGGCCCCGTGGGTGATGAAGTATGGTAACGCGCCCGATCTTTGAGCGTGGAGATATTGTGCTCGTCGGGCTTGATCCCGTAAGAGGCCATGAGCAACAAGGGGAGAGTCGGCCGGCGCTTGTCCTTTCAGTCGGTGATTTTAATCAGTTAGGCATGACGCTAATTGCCCCTGTCACTCAGGGTGGCAACTTCGCTCGTTATGCGGGTTTCAGCGTGCCGCTGAGCTGTGAAGAGGGTGACATTCAGGGCGTGGTTCTGGTTAACCAGATCAGGATGCTGGATCTCAATGCCCGTCAGGCTAAACGGCTGGGTGTGGCCGCAGATGAAGTGGTTGAAGATGTGCTGCTGCGTTTGCAAACGCTTATCGACTGAGGCTGACTCTGCCGGGTGGCGCCGGCTTACATGACGGTATCGCAGCTTTAGTAGGCCGGGTAAGCGCAAGCGCCACCCGGCAATCAACGGCGCAGGATTAAAACTCAATCCTCGCCCCAAGATTATACCGACGCCCTTCGAGTTGCCCGTAATCACCCCACGAGGTGGTGCGTTTCGGGTCCGCATCGAACAGGTTATAGATCCCCGCCAGCAGCTGCGTATTTTTATTCAGCTTATAGCGCGCGCCGATATCGACCAGCGTGTAAGCCTCATATTTCGTGCCGCTGTTGCTGTCCCGGTTGCTGCTGCGGTAGTTCGCGTTGCTCCACAGATCCAACGACTGCGTCGCCGCCCAGTTCAGTGACACATTCGCCATATGACGCGGGTAGTCGTTCAGCGCGTAGCCCTTATCCACACCGGATTTCTGCTCGCTGTGGTTGTACGTGTAGTTCGCGTTGGCTTTCAGATCCTGGGTGACCTGCCAGTCGCCGTTCAGCTCGATACCGTAAACGTCCGCTTTGCTGACGTTAAAGTATTTATCGACGGAATCGGCTTTGTAGCCGTTCACTTCGCACTGGTTGGTGGCGGTGGTTTCGCAGATCGTCTGCTCAGAGATTTTGTCCTTGAACTGGGTGTAGAAGACGGTGCCGTCCAGCGACACAGATTCGCCGGTCCAGTAGAGGCCCGTTTCTGCGTTGACACTTTTCTCTGGTTTCAGATCGTCGTTACCCACGGTCAGGAACGGATACGGCGGCGTCGACCCGTGCGGGGTGACGAATTGATCCGAGGTGGCGCGCAGCTCCGGTTTTTTATAGCCCGCGGAGATCCCGCCCTTCAGCGCCCAGGCATCGGTAATCGCCCAGTTGCCGTACAGTTTTGGCGTCACGTGCGCGCCGAAATAGCTGTCGTAATCGCCGCGTGCGGAGCTGGTCAGGGTAAAATCGTTGATCGTCCAGGCGTCTTCTGCAAACAGCGCCCAGCCGTTACGCGTCACTTTGGTGACGGGCTCGACGCCCGGCAGCGTTTTGCCTGACTCATAGAAATGGTCGTTCAGCTCTTCGCGCGTGAAGTTCGCCCCGACGGTGAGCTTGTGGTTATCCAGAGTGAAGGTGGTTTGCGAGTTGGCCACGTAGTTTTCAGTCTGCACGTACTCAGGCGAGGTGTTGTCCAGCAGATACTTCGAACGCCCTTTCTCGTAGTTGATGTAGTTGGTTGTCGCAATGGTGTCCTCCGCGTACCAGCCCGTATGGGTGAGGGTCACCGCGTTGCGATCGAACTTCCACATCCACGGCGTACCGCGTTTTTTGGTGCGATTTTTTTCCTGCTCGCCCACGACCACGTTCAGGTCGAAGAGGTTATTGTCGCTGGCTTTCAGGCCCAGCGTGGCATCGACGGATTTCCGGTTGTGCTTGCCGAAGTAGTTCTGGCGCTCGTCATCGCGACGATCCAGCCCGTCAGCGGCAATGCTCAGGCCCAGCTTGTCCTGAATCAGCGGCCCCATCGCGAACAGGTTCAGCTGACTGGTGTTGCCCAGATCTTTATGCTCCTGCAGCCAGGTGTTGGCGGCGATAGCGCCCGTCCAGTCGGCCACGCCGTAAGGTTTTTTGGTGATCACGTTGACCACGCCGCCGAGGGCGTCAGAGCCGTACAGGGAGGACATCGGGCCGCGAATCACCTCGATGCGCTCGATGGCTTCCATCGGCGGTAAAAAGCCCGCTTCGGCGCCGATATCCTGGCCGTACGGGCGCGATTCGCTGGTGTTCTGCTTCACGCTGTTGACCATAAACGCCGTGTAGCTCGAGTCCATCCCGCGCATCATGATGCTGCCGTTGGCCATATCGCTGCCGCCGTTAGAGACGGAGACGCCGGGGATGTTTTTAATCGCATCGCCGATGGTCTGGTCGGGCTGAATATCCAGCGTTTTGCGATCGACCGTGGAAATCGTGGCGGGCGCTTCTTTTTTCTGTTGTGAAAAGCCGGTGGCGGTGACCACCATCTCATCGTCTGCCTGTGCGGGCAAAACCAGCGTGCCGGTTAACGCCACCATGCCTGTGAACATCATTAATTGACGCGTTTTCATAGCCATAAACCCAAAAAGGAAAAATAAAAAACACCCGCGGTCTTACGCCGCAGGGTGTGGTTGGTGAGGGAATCAGAGCTTATCGAGGGCGATTCTGATGACGTAATCCGGTTTCTCTTTCGCCACTTTCTCGTCCTGTTTGACGCTGGCATAGAGCACGTTCCCGTCAGTGGAGAGAGCGAGACTGTTCGGCATCGCGGTGGTCGCAATGCTGTTTTTCACCTTGTACGTCTGGCTGTCGATAATGCTGATGAGTTTGCCGTTGCGGTGCGTGACGTAAATCTCGTTACGTTTTTCGTTGTAAAGCACCGCCAACGAGTTGGTGACGTCGATGTGATTGAGCACTTTACCGGTGCGGATATCCACCACCATAACCTTCGGGAGATCCGGGTCAGTCAGGAAGGCGCGGTTGTTTTTGCTGTCCAGCGCGATATTCAGGAAGAAGTGCTTTTTCTCTGGTTCGACGTTGAAACGGCTGAGGATCTTGTCGCTCTGGGTATCGACGACGATCAGCCCGTTTTTACCGTTGACCACGTACAGACGATTTTTCTCCGCGTCCACCGCCAGCCCGGTCGGGTATTCGTCCATATCGGTCAGAGTGTTAATGAGCTGGCGCTTTTCGGTGTCGATCACCCAGACGATGCCTTTTTCCACCACGGCGGTGACGTACAGGCGGTGATGCTGTTTATCGAGCACCATTTCGCGGGTGTGGGCGATATCTTTCGGATTGCTGGTGTCGGCGAGCTGAATCACGGCCAGCTCTTTGCCGGTCCGGGTGTCGATCACGGTGACGGAGCCTTCCAGCGTGTTGCCCACGTAGAGAAGATGATTTTCTTCGTCAAGCGCGGTGGCAAAGGCGCGGCGCGTGGTTTCAATCACGCCCGTTCCCGTGAGGTCTTCCAGGTTCAGCTTGTAGATTTTGCCTTTGGTTTGGTCTTTATCAAACGAGGGGGCGCTGGCGGCAAACAGCACTTTTGCCTGTCCGTCATAGGCCAGCTCGTAAACACCGTGGCCCACGGGCTGGGTGACAAAGTCTTTCTCTGGCAATGCAGCCGAGAAGCCAGACACGCTGGTCAGCATGAGTGCCGCTGCCATTGCCGCGCGAATCGAGGTGCTGAGGGTTTTCACATTGTGTAGGGTCATTGACGTTTATTCACATTTATTTACGAACTGCAAATGATAATGATATCCACTCTCATTATCAAATGACGAATGTGAACAGCGACTACCTTTTCTGGTGGGGCAATAACCGGTCAGATATTAAGGGGATACGAAATGGCGGGCACAAAAAAGCCCCGACGTGCGGGGCTTAAAGCATAGGGGTGGAAGAATTACTTCTTCGCAGCGCGCTCGAAGGAGGCAACGATTTCAGCTTTCGCTGCTTCTGCGTTGTCCCAGCCGTCAACTTTAACCCATTTGCCTTTTTCGAGATCTTTGTAGTGCTCGAAGAAGTGAGTGATCTGCGCTTTCAGCAGTTCTGGCAGGTCGTTCACATCTTTGATGTGATCGTACTCTTTGCTCAGTTTGGTGTGCGGAACCGCAACCAGTTTCGCATCTTCACCGGCTTCGTCGGTCATTTTCAGCACGCCAACTGGACGGCAGCGAACCACAGAACCTGGGGCCAGTGGGTACGGAGTTGGGACCAGAACGTCTACCGGGTCACCGTCCAGAGACAGGGTGTGGTTGATGTAACCGTAGTTGCACGGATAGAACATCGCGGTGGACATGAAACGGTCAACGAACAGCGCACCGGTGTCTTTGTCGATTTCGTATTTGATAGGATCTGCGTTGGCCGGGATTTCGATAACAACGTAGATGTCTTCCGGCAGTTCTTTACCCGCAGGGACGTTGAGTAAGCTCATGTGAGTGTCCTATGTGTATGCTAAACAAGTGGCGAGTATTATAGCCAACTCACGCCGAAAGTCTCCGCCTGTTTTCATTCTCATCCCCATCCCCGCGCCATTTTCAGAACCTTTCCATGACAGGAAAATCCATAAACTCAGCCGCATATTTCATGAGCGAATGAAAGCGATTACAAACTTGTGATTAACGTTTTATTCACTTTTCTGAAGTGTGATGTAACGCAATCCGTTACATATTCCATTGGCTATAGTTTTTTCGCAGAACATCTTTTGACCAACAATAACCTGGGCTACGAGGACATCATTATGTGGAAGCGCTTACTTCTTGTCACAGCAGTTTCGGCAGCCATGTCGTCTATGGCGATGGCCGCCCCCTTAACCGTCGGTTTTTCGCAGGTCGGCTCAGAATCCGGCTGGCGCGCGGCTGAAACCAACGTCGCGAAAAGCGAGGCCCAAAAGCGCGGTATCACGCTGAAAATCGCCGATGGCCAGCAAAAACAGGAAAACCAGATCAAAGCGGTGCGTTCGTTTATCGCCCAGGGCGTTGACGCCATTTTCATCGCGCCGGTAGTGGCGACAGGCTGGGAACCGGTGCTGAAAGAAGCGAAAGACGCTGAAATTCCGGTGTTCCTGCTCGACCGTTCCATCGATGTGAAAGACAAATCTCTCTATATGACCACCGTCACCGCCAACAACGTGCTCGAAGGGCAGCTGATCGGTGACTGGCTGATTAAGCAGGTCGATGGCAAGCCGTGTAACGTTGTGGAGCTGCAGGGCACCGTCGGCGCAAGCGTGGCAATCGACCGTAAGAAAGGCTTTGCGGAAGCCATCGCCAAAGCGCCAAACATCAAAATTATCCGTTCTCAGTCCGGCGACTTTACCCGCAGCAAAGGTAAAGAGGTGATGGAGAGCTTCATCAAAGCGGAAAACAACGGCAAGAACATCTGCATGGTTTACGCCCATAACGACGACATGGTGATCGGCGCGATTCAGGCGATCAAAGAAGCGGGCCTGAAACCGGGCAAAGATATCCTGACCGGCTCAATCGACGGCGTGCCGGATATCTATAAAGCGATGATTGACGGCGAAGCGAACGCCAGCGTCGAGCTGACGCCAAACATGGCCGGCCCGGCGTTTGATGCCCTTGAGAAATTCAAGAAAGACGGCACCAAACCTGAGCAGCTGACCATCACCAAATCCACCCTCTACCTGCCAGACACGGCGAAAGAAGAGTTAGAGAAGAAGAAAAACATGGGCTACTAAGGCCGCTCAGTCAGGAAAAATGCCGGGTGGCGCTGCGCTTACCCGGCCTACAGGAAGCGCATTTGTAGGCCGGATAAGCGTAGCGCCATCCGGCGTGATGCAGGGGGAACCATGACTCAAGAACAACACCAGGAAATCCTCCGAACCGAAGGATTAAGCAAATTCTTCCCCGGCGTGAAAGCGCTGGATAACGTCGATTTCAGCCTGCGTCGCGGTGAAATCATGGCGCTGCTCGGTGAAAACGGCGCCGGGAAATCGACGCTGATCAAAGCCTTGACCGGGGTGTACCACGCCGATCGCGGCACCATTTTTCTGGAAGGCAACGCCATCTCCCCGAAAAATACCGCCCACGCCCAGCAGCTGGGTATCGGGACGGTCTACCAGGAAGTGAACCTGCTGCCAAACATGTCGGTGGCGGATAATCTGTTTATTGGCCGTGAGCCGCGCCGCTTCGGCCTGCTGCGCCGAAAAGAGATGGAAGCGCGCGCCACCAGGCTGATGGAATCCTACGGTTTCTCACTCGACGTGCGCGAGCCGCTGAACCGCTTTTCGGTGGCGATGCAGCAGATTGTCGCCATTTGCCGGGCGATCGATCTCTCCGCCAAAGTGCTGATCCTCGACGAACCCACCGCCAGCCTCGATACCCAGGAAGTGGAAATGCTGTTTACCCTGATGCGCCAGCTGCGTGACCAGGGCGTGAGCCTGATCTTCGTCACCCACTTCCTCGATCAGGTATATCAGGTCAGCGATCGCATTACCGTCCTGCGCAACGGCAGTTTTGTTGGCTGCCGCGAAACCCGTGAGCTGCCGCAGATCGAGCTGGTCAAAATGATGCTGGGCCGTGAGCTGGATACCCATGCGCTGCAGCGCGCGGGCCGCACGCTCCTGAGCGACAAACCCGTCGCCGCGTTCAAAGATTTTGGTAAAAAAGGTACCATCACGCCGTTCAACCTGGAAGTGCGCCCCGGTGAAATCGTCGGTCTGGCGGGCTTATTAGGATCAGGGCGCACTGAAACCGCGGAAGTGATCTTTGGCATTAAGCCTGCCGACAGCGGCAGCGCGATGATCAAAGGCAAACCGCAAACCCTGCGATCGCCGCACCAGGCCTCCTGCCTGGGGATCGGTTTTTGTCCGGAAGACCGGAAAACCGAAGGGATCATTGCCGCCGCCTCGGTGCGCGAAAACATCGTCCTTGCATTGCAGGCGCAGCGCGGCTGGCTGCGGCCGATTCCAAAGCGTGAGCAGATCGCCATTGCCGAGCGCTTTATTCGCCAGCTCGGCATTCGCACCCCCAGCACCGAGCAGCCGATCGAGTTTCTCTCCGGCGGCAACCAGCAAAAAGTGTTGCTCTCCCGCTGGCTGCTGACCAAACCGCAGTTCCTGATCCTCGATGAGCCGACGCGCGGCATCGACGTCGGCGCGCACGCGGAAATTATTCGCCTGATCGAAACGCTCTGCTCCGACGGTCTGGCGCTGCTGGTCATCTCCTCCGAACTTGAAGAGCTGGTGGGGTACGCCGATCGCGTGATCATCATGCGCGATCGCAAGCAGGTGGCAGAGATCCCGCTGGATGAACTCTCGGTTCCGGCGATCATGAATGCCATCGCGGCATAAGGAGTACATCGTGATGCCCCGTTCTCTTCCCAAACCTGGCGAATCCAGGCGCCGCTTCAGCTGGCCCACCGGCACGCCGCAAATCGTGGCGCTGCTACTGGTGCTGGTGGTCGATAGCCTCGTCGCGCCGCACTTTTTCCAGATTATTTTGCAGGATGGCCGCCTGTTCGGTAGCCCCATAGATATCTTAAACCGCGCCGCACCGGTGGCGCTGCTGGCGATCGGCATGACGCTGGTGATTGCCACCGGCGGGATCGACCTCTCCGTCGGCGCGACCATGGCTATCGCGGGGGCGACTGCCGCCTCGATGACGGTCGCCGGGCACAGCCTGCCGGTTGTGATTTTAGCGGCGCTGGGCACCGGCGTGCTGGCGGGGCTGTGGAACGGGATCCTGGTCTCGCTTCTGAAAATCCAGCCGTTCGTCGCCACTTTGATTCTGATGGTCGCCGGGCGCGGGGTGGCGCAGTTGATCACCGCCGGGCAGATCGTCACCTTCGACTCCCCGCAGCTGGCGTGGTTCGGCAGCGGCAGGCTGCTGCTGTTCCCGACGCCGGTGATTATCGCCCTGGTGACGCTGGTTGTGTTCTGGCTGTTCACCCGTAAAACGGCGCTGGGGATGTTCATCGAAGCAGTGGGGATCAACATTCGCGCCGCGAAAAATGCCGGCGTCAGCACCCGCATGGTGGTGATGCTGACCTACGTGCTGAGCGGGGTCTGCGCGGCCATTGCCGGGATCATCGTTGCCGCCGATATTCGCGGGGCCGATGCCAACAACGCCGGATTGTGGCTGGAGCTGGACGCGATTCTGGCGGTAGTCATCGGCGGCGGATCGCTGATGGGCGGGCGCTTTAACCTGCTGCTGTCGGTGATTGGCGCGCTGATTATCCAGGGCATGAACACCGGCATTCTGCTTTCAGGCTTCCAGCCGGAGCTCAATCAGGTGGTCAAAGCGGTGGTTGTGCTTTGCGTGCTGATTGTTCAGTCGTCGCGCTTTATTAGCATCATCAAGGGGATACGCGGCCATGATAAAACGTAACTTACCGCTCATGATCACCCTGGGCGTATTCGTGCTGGGCTATCTCTACTGCCTGACGCAATTCCCCGGTTTCGCCTCGACGCGCGTAATCTGCAACATCCTGACCGATAACGCGTTTCTCGGGATCATCGCCGTCGGCATGACCTTTGTGATCCTCTCCGGCGGGATCGATCTCTCCGTCGGGTCGGTGATCGCCTTTACCGGTGTGTTCCTCGCCAAAGCGATCGGGTTCTGGGGGATCTCGCCGCTGCTGGCCTTCCCGCTGGTGCTGGTGATGGGCTGCGCGTTTGGCGCCTTTATGGGGCTGCTGATCGACGCCCTGAAGATCCCGGCGTTTATCATTACTCTCGCCGGGATGTTTTTCCTGCGCGGCGTGAGTTATCTGGTGTCGGAAGAGTCGATCCCGATTAACCATCCGATCTACGACACACTCTCCAGCCTGGCGTGGAAAATCCCCGGCGGCGGGCGTCTGAGCGCAATGGGCCTGCTGATGCTCGGCGTGGTGGTGATCGGCATGTTCCTCGCGCACCGCACCCGTTTTGGCAACCAGGTCTACGCCATCGGCGGCAGCGCGACCTCGGCGAACCTGATGGGGATCTCCACCCGCAGCACCACCATCCGCATCTATATGCTCTCTACCGGGCTGGCGACGCTGGCGGGGATTGTCTTCTCGATCTACACCCAGGCGGGCTACGCGCTGGCGGGCGTGGGCGTTGAACTGGACGCGATTGCGTCGGTGGTGATTGGCGGCACGCTGCTGAGCGGCGGCGTCGGAACGGTGCTCGGGACGCTGTTTGGCGTGGCGATCCAGGGGCTGATCCAGACCTACATCAACTTCGACGGAACGCTGAGTTCCTGGTGGACCAAAATCGCGATTGGGATTTTGCTGTTCATCTTTATCGCCTTGCAGCGCGGTCTGACGGTGCTGTGGGAAAACCGCCTCAGCTCGCCTGTGACGCGCGTTAGCACCACAACGCTCAACAGATAACACCCTGAATTTGCTTAAAGTGTAAACTTTTTCCGGTAGCGGTCGATAACCTTTATTTCTGTCCAGAAATATCTCGCTACCGGAAATAACATCATGCTGAAAACGCTATCGATTCGTACCGGCTTGCTTTCGTTACTGGCCGTTATGACCCTTCTGCTGCTGATTGTCAGCGGCATTGGCATCTATGCCCTCACACAGAGTTCCTCTTCTTTACAGCGCATCAATCACCTGCAGGGTGAGCAGATGGTGCAGCTCAACGCGGGTTACACGCTGATTTTGCGCGCCCGTAATGAGGCAGGTCAGGCCGTGCGTCTGATGGAGATCGGCATGCTGGATGATGCCGCCAAATCCGTGCAGAACATCAATCGCGAAGTCGCGCAGGCGCAAAAAACGCTGAAAGGCGTAATCGACGGCGGAATTGAGAATCCGCAGGGGCAGCAGCTGCTGGATAAAGTGGCGGCGAGTTTCGCCACCTATAACACCGACGGGATCACTCCGATGGTCGCTGCGCTGAACCAACAGAGCGCCGATGCCTATTACGATCTGCTGGAGAACAAGCTGATCCCGGTCGCGCGCCAGTTTGATAACGATATGCAGGCGTTCCAGTCGTGGAGCGAGCAGCGCGGGAAATCGGAAGTGAAAGCGGTGCAGTCGAGCAAAAACCGCGTGATGATGCTGATCGTGATCGCCGCGCTGCTCACCGCCGGGATTATCGTTCTGGCGTGGCTGTCCCTGCGCCATATGCTGCTTAAGCCGCTGCTGGCATCTATCTCCCAGCTTGAGCGCGTGGCGGCAGGCGATCTGACCCACAGCCTGAACGAACCGACCAGTCAGGAGTTCAACCGGCTGAATGCGGCCATCGAAGAGATGCGCCAGTCGCTGATGGGCTCGGTGATGCGCGTGCGCGATGCCAGCTCGCAGATTGACACGGGCAGCCGCGAACTGACGGCGGGCAACATCAATCTGGCCCAGCGCACGGAATCCACGGCCACCTCCCTTGAGCAGACCGCGGCCAGCATGGAACAGATCACCGCCACGGTGAAACAGAACGCCGACAACGCCGAGCAGGCGCACCAGATGGCGAAAAGCGTCTCGGACACGGCGGATCACGGCAGCGAAATGGTGTGCTATGTGATTGAAAAAATGCGCGATATCTCGGGCAGCTCGGCGCGCATCGCCGACATCCTGAGCGTGATTGACGGTATCGCCTTCCAGACCAACATCCTGGCGCTCAACGCTTCGGTAGAAGCCGCGCGTGCGGGCGAGCAGGGGCGTGGTTTTGCGGTGGTCGCCGGGGAAGTACGCAACCTCGCCAGCCGAAGCGCCGATGCGGCGAAAGAGATCCGCACGCTGATCAGCGATTCACAGACTCACGTCAACGAAGGCAGCGAGCTGGCGCAACAGGCTGGTGAGACGATGGATGAGATCGCCACGGAAGTGCTGCGCATGACCAAACTGATGCGTGAGATCGCCAACGCCTCTCTGGAACAGAGTCGAGGTATTGAGCAGGTGAATATTGCGGTCAATCAGATGGACGAGACCGCGCAGCAAAATGCCGCGCTGGTACAACAGTCTTCCGCGGCAACGCGATCGCTGGAAGAGCAATCACGCGAACTGATTGAAGCGATGTCGTCGTTTAAATTGTCGGCACAAACGGCCTGATAATAATCAACCCTGGCGTGCAATGCGCCGGGGTTTATACTTCCGTAGTATTCACTGCACCAATATTTTGATGAATATCCGCCATTAAATTTTCCAGCGAATTGGTTAACTGTAATGCTTTTGGCGTCGGCTCAAGATATAAGCCTTTACGAATAAATAACGGCTCGTCAAAGAGTTGATTAAAACGTTTTAACGCCAGGCTCACCGCAGGGCGGGACATCTCCAGACGGATGGAGGCTTTCGCCATGCTGCCGCAACGGACGATCTCAATAAAGACAGGGATAAGATTTAAATCAATACCGGTGTTCGCACGAGAAAAATTTTGCATCCTGACAGTCACTCCTCTGAATAATTACGCAACTGTTCAGAATAATGCGCGACAGGGCGGGAAGATTAAAGCGCCATTTTTATATTCATTTATACGGTAAAATATATAAATAAGAACGGGGAGTGGAACTCCCCGTAAGAAAAGCATTATGCGTCAGGGTATTCGCGGATAAGACGCTCGACGTCTTCGACCATATGATCGTTGCCGACGAAGAACGAACGGCGCTGGTGCAGACTCTCCGGGATGATGTCCAGGATGCGATCTTTACCGTCGCTCGCCTTGCCGCCGGCCTGTTCGGCCAGGAACGCCATCGGGTTGCATTCGTACAGCAGACGCAGTTTCCCTTCCGGGTGGCTGGCGGTGCTTGGGTAGAGATAAATACCGCCTTTCAGCAGGTTACGGTGGAAATCCGCCACCAGAGAACCGATGTAGCGCGAGGTATACGGGCGCTGGGTCAACTTATCCTCTTCCTGGCAGAATTTGATGTACTTCTTCACGCCATTCGGGAATTTGATGTAATTGCCTTCGTTAATGGAGTAGGTGCTGCCGCTGGCCGGGTAACGCATACGCTCCTGGCACAGGCAGAACACGCCCAGCGACGGATCGTAGGTAAAGGCGTGCACGCCGCAGCCGGTGGTGTACACCAGCATGGTGGAGGAGCCGTAAACCACATACCCGGCCGCCACCTGCTTGTTGCCCGGCTGGAGGAAATCTTCTTCCGTGACCGGCGTGCCGACGGGCGTGACGCGGCGATAGATGGAGAAGATCGTGCCGACAGAAACGTTAACGTCGATGTTCGAGGATCCGTCCAGCGGATCCATCAGCACAACGTATTTGGCGTGCTCGCAGCCTTCGAAAACCACGATTTCATCTTCTTCTTCGGACGCGATGCCCGCGACGATATCGCGTGCGCGCAGTGCGGCTTTCAGTTTTTCATTGGCGAACAGATCGAGTTTTTGCTGCACCTCGCCCTGTACGTTTTCGGCACCGCTGGCACCCAGGATATCGACCAGACCGGCCTTGTTGATATCGCGGTGGATGATCTTCGCGCCGAGCTTTATTGCCGACAGCAAAGCAGTGAGCTCACCGGTAGCATGAGAGAACTCGTGCTGCTTTTCGACAATAAATTCACCTAACGTTTTCATAACACTTTCCCTGCATCGTATGTGAGTAAAGCGATCGTATGTTGCGTATAAAGCCAGAAGTCCAACAATCTTAACAAACATTCAAATATTAGCGCAGAGGTGAATCGCGCCAGCAAAATACGGATTTACCTGAAATGCGTTTCTCTGGGGCTGACATGTGAGTAAAATGTGCGCCACACAGAAGAGGGATAGTGACGTATGCGCATTCATATATTGGGGATTTGTGGCACTTTCATGGGCGGACTGGCGATGCTGGCGCGCTCTTTAGGCCATGAGGTGACAGGTTCGGACGCCAATGTGTATCCGCCGATGAGCACATTGCTCGAGAAGCAGGGCATCGACCTGATTTCGGGATATGACGCCAGCCAACTGGACGACGAGCCCGATCTGGTGATTATCGGCAACGCCATGACCCGTGGTAATCCGTGTGTGGAAGCGGTGCTGGAACGCAACATTCCGTTCATGTCTGGCCCGCAGTGGCTGCACGATTTCGTGCTGCGCGATCGCTGGGTGCTGGCCGTTGCCGGTACGCATGGCAAAACCACCACCGCCGGTATGGCAACCTGGATCCTGGAAGCCTGCGGCTACAAACCGGGCTTTGTGATCGGCGGCGTACCGGGGAATTTTGACGTCTCCGCGCGTCTGGGCGACAGCCCGTTCTTTGTGATTGAAGCGGACGAATACGACTGCGCGTTCTTCGATAAGCGTTCCAAGTTCGTGCATTACTGCCCGCGCACGCTGATCCTCAACAACCTTGAGTTCGATCACGCGGACATCTTTGACGATCTGAAAGCCATTCAGAAACAGTTCCACCACCTGGTGCGCATCGTGCCGGGCCAGGGCCGCATCATCTACCCGGAAAACGACATCAACCTGAAACAGACGATGGCGATGGGCTGCTGGAGCGAGCAGGAGCTGGTGGGCGAGCAGGGCCACTGGCAGGCGAAGAAACTGACCACCGACGCGTCCGAATGGGAAGTGTTGCTGGACGGCGAGAAAGTCGGCGAAGTGAAGTGGGCGCTGGTCGGCGAACACAACATGCATAACGGTCTGATGGCGATTGCCGCCGCGCGTCACGTGGGCGTAGTGCCTGCCGATGCGGCGAATGCGCTGAACTCGTTCATCAACGCCCGTCGTCGCCTTGAACTGCGTGGCGAAGCCAACGGCGTGACCGTGTACGACGATTTCGCCCATCACCCGACGGCGATCCTCGCGACGCTGGCTGCCCTGCGCGGCAAAGTGGGCGGTACGGCGCGGATCCTGGCGGTGCTGGAACCGCGTTCAAACACCATGAAAATGGGGCTCAGCAAGGACGATCTCGCGCCGTCGTTAGGCCGTGCGGATGAAGTTTTCCTCCTGCAACCGCAGCATATTCCGTGGCAGGTGGCGGAAGTGGCCGAAGCCTGCGTGCAGCCTGCGCACTGGCATGCGGACGTGGATACGCTGGCGGATATGATCGTGAAAACGGCCCAGCCGGGCGATCACATTCTGGTGATGAGTAACGGTGGTTTTGGTGGGATACATCAGAAACTGCTGGACGGTCTGGCGAAGAAAGCACAAGCGGTAGAGTAACTGTTGTGCCCGGTGGCGCTTTGCTTACCGGGCCTACGGGATCGTAGGCCGGATAAGCGCAGCGCCATCCGGCAAAAACTTAACCTTCGTTCTCAGCCAGCTCGCGCAGATACTGGAAAATCAGGCGCGCAGATTTCGGCGGCTTATTCCCTTCTTTCTCTTTCTTCGCGTTGCGGATAAGCGAACGTAACTGCTGACGGTCGGCGTCCGGCCACAGGTTCAACACTTCTGCGACGGCGTCGTCGCCATTATCCACGAGACGGTCGCGGATCTGCTCCAGCTTATGGAACAGCGCAACCTGCTGGTTGTGGCGGTTCTTCAGCTTGTCCAGCGCCTGGCGAATCGGTTCTACGTCACGCTGGCGCAGCATTTTACCGATCAGCTGCAGCTGACGGCGACGGCCTTCTTTTTTGATGCGTTGGGCCAGTTCAATGGCTCCGCGCAAATCCGGGTCGAGCGGGAGTTTATCCAGCGCGTTTTTACCCAGCTCTACCATTTCCGCACCAAGTTGTTTTAACTCTTCGGCGTCGCGTTTAATTTCACTTTTACTGACCCAGATGATTTCATCATCTTCGTCTTCGATGTCATCACCGGGAACGTCGTCGAGCCAGTCTTCGGGCTGCTTAGTCATGTCAGGCTCCTTAAAAAAGAGGCTAATGTTACCAGTTAAGACGCGCACTGAAAAACGGTTCTCTGTTAGACTTCAGATAACTCCCTCTTACAGTATGGCATTTGCGATGAAAGTAACCTCACAAGTTGAAGCGCAGCGTAAGATTCTTGAAGAAGCGGTATCCACAGCACTGATGCTGGCCTCAGGCCAATCCGATGGCGCAGAAGTGGCGGTCAGCAAGACCACGGGCATTAGCGTCAGCACCCGCTTTGGCGAAGTGGAAAACGTTGAATTTAACAGTGACGGCGCGCTGGGGATTACGGTTTATCACCAGAATCGCAAAGGCAGCGCCTCGTCGACAGATTTGAGCCCGGATGCGATCGCGCGCACCGTGCAGGCCGCGCTGGATATCGCGCGCTACACTTCGCCAGACCCGTATGCAGGCGTGGCGGACAAAGAGCTGCTGGCGTTTGACGCCCCGGATCTCGACCTGTTCCACCCGGCGGAAGTGTCTCCGGACGAAGCCATTGAGTACGCGGCTCGCGCAGAGCAAGCCTCGCTGAAAGCGGATAAACGCATCACCAATACCGAAGGCGGCAGCTTCAACAGCCACTACGGGATCAAAGTGTTCGGCAACAGCCACGGCATGCTGCAGGGCTACTGCTCAACGCGTCACTCTCTCTCCAGCTGCGTGATCGCCGAAGAGAACGGCGACATGGAGCGCGATTACGCTTACACCATTGGCCGCGCGATGGGCGATTTGCAGTCCCCGGAGTGGGTCGGCGAAGAGTGCGCGAAACGCACCCTGTCCCGTTTGTCGCCGCGCAAACTCTCCACCATGAAAGCGCCGGTGATCTTCGCCAATGAAGTGGCGACAGGTCTGTTTGGTCACCTGGTGGGCGCGATTGCGGGTGGGGCGGTTTACCGTAAATCCACCTTCCTGCTCGATGCGCTGGGCACGCAAATTCTGCCAGAATGGCTGACCATCGAAGAACATCCGCACCTGCTGAAAGGCCTGGCGTCCACGCCGTTCGACAGCGAAGGCGTGCGCACGGAACGTCGCGACATCATCAAAGACGGCGTGCTGACCCAGTGGCTGCTGACCAACTACTCCGCACGTAAGCTGGGGCTGAAAAGCACCGGTCACGCGGGCGGGATCCACAACTGGCGCATTGAAGGCCAGGGGCTGAACTTTGAACAGATGCTCAAACAGATGGGCACCGGCCTCGTGGTCACTGAGCTGATGGGCCAGGGCGTAAGCGGCATCACCGGGGATTACTCGCGCGGTGCGGCGGGCTTCTGGGTCGAAAACGGCGAAATTCAGTACCCGGTGAGCGAAATCACCATCGCCGGCAACTTAAAAGATATGTGGCGCAATATTGTGACCGTCGGTAACGATATTGAAACGCGCAGCAATATACAGTGTGGTTCAGTGCTGTTACCGGAGATGAAAATCGCCGGTCAATAATCTTTCATAATAAAAAAGGAAGTGAGCAATGTATAAAAGCCTGTTAGCCGTCGTCGTCGCGTCAACCCTGGTCATGAGTTCGGCAGCCTTTTCCGCCGATCTTGAAGACAACATGGACACCCTCAGCACCAATCTGAAAGTGGTGCAAAAAACGGATAATGCGACAGAAATGAAAGACGCATTAACCAAGATGCGTGCCGCCGCCCTCGACGCGCAAAAAGCAACGCCGCCGAAGCTGGAAAACGCCGCACCGGACAGCGCGGAGATGAAAGATTTCCGCCACGGTTTTGACGTGCTGGTCGGCCAGATTGACGGTGCGCTTAAGCTTGCCAACGAAGGCAAAGTGAAAGAGGCGCAGGCCGCCGCTGACGGGTTTGTCACCACGCGTAACGAGTACCACAAAAAGTACCGTTAATTGGGTGCCTGAGCTGTACGCCCTTTCTCGTGAGGCGGAGGCATACTCCCTGCCTCCGCATGTCAGCTCCTTACTTTCCGGAGCGGCAGTCCATCCGCGCAGTTAACTCCAGCGAACCCTGATGAAAACGAATTTCACACAGGGTTTTCCGGTTTACCAGAGATAAGATGATTATTGTCAAAGCAATAATCATCAGGGCCCTAATAATGGGTTTCTGCTGCTTCATGGGTGCCTCCTTGCTTTAAAAGCGGGTAAGGCACTAACTTCACGTGTGAGGACGTGTCGTTTAAGGCCCCGACCCTGGTTTTAAGTCAGTTAGGGGCTTTCCACTTTCCGTCCCATGCATGAGACGGTCAGTCTCAAGCACCCACCCGCACTCTACCGAATCCCGATAAGAAAACCTTATCCACGTCACATTTCTACGAGCCTGCTCGTAAACTTTTTCGCTCTCATCCGTACCCTTTGACCACCGAATCGCGTGACATTCATCACGCAAATCCAGCTGATAATCCATATTCACCGCAATTATGTGGCACAGATCACTGGTGCCGCTCTCCTTTCCACTTCGAAGTGGAAAACAACTCGCTACAAACAATTCACCGCCAGCGTTAGTTTTATCCCAGAGCCATTAACGGGGTAAGACGAGTGATTAACGGAGCGGTAATGAACGACGTTGGGGAACAGGCAGCGCAAACGGCACAGCTCGCCGACACCATGCTGGAGCAGGTTTTCACGCTGCTTCGCCAGCACAACATCATTCCCAATGACGTCCAGGTGCAAATGCTGACTTCACACGTTCGCGCGATGGCGCACCGGTCCGTGACCGGCGAACCGCTGCCGGACGTTGAAGCCGACCTGTTTGACGAAATTTCTGCAGATTCAATGCGACTTGCCCGCGAAGTAGTGGCGCAGTTCGGCAATCTTCCTGATGAAGAAGCCTGGCTGCTCTCCGTCCACTTCGAAGTCGCGAAAGACAACCTTTAAGGAGCACTACCATGGAACAAATTACTGTTGTGATTGGCGATCGTCTGGGCAAAGGCCAGAAAGTGGCTATCGGCGTTGAGAAAGCAGGCGGACGTGCGGTTGTGGTTCCGGGCGTGGCGGCGGACATGAAGCTGGGCGACGTGATGAAAGCGGAAAACGCTACCTTCGGCATCTCTTTCTGCGGCAGCGGCGGCGCAGGCGCTATCACCGCTCAGACCAAATACGGCTACAAAGCCAAATACGGCATGCGTTCGGTGGAAGAGGGCGTCACCGCCATCAACGAAGGCTGCAACGTGCTGGGCTTTGGCTTTATGGATAAAGAAGAGCTGGGCGAGCGTCTGGTCCAGGCGTGGCAGAAGAAGCACGGCGCCTGAGCATGAAAGAACAATTCACCACCACGGTGAGAGTGAAAGGCAAAGGCGAGATGAAATCCCGCGCCTTTGCCGACGCGCTAAACCACGTTCAGGCCGCGGTGATGAAAGCATCACCGCATATCTTACTGCGTATTGAGCCACAGGATGTGCAGGTTGTTCAGGCGCAAGAAGCGGTGCGTAAAGAAGCCTTTCTGTACTTCTTTTTGCGCCGGGAAAGACGCACCTACAGCGTGGAGCTGGATGTGACCGTCAACGTGACCGCCATCAATCTCGACAAGGTGGACTTTGTCACGCAACGCTGATTCTTACTAATAGGGCAGACTAATGTTCCTGATAATTTTAATAAAATCGCTCATCATCGGCGGCCTGGTTGGCGTCGGTGTGGGCGCCGGAGCGGCACGCATGTTTCATGCGCCTACCACACAAGGTATGGGCGCGTTTCGTACGTTGGGGGAATTGAACTCCTGTGAAGGGGACCCTGCGTCTCACTTCTCCTTTGGTCTGGGGTTCTTCTTTAACGCCTGGGCATCGTCAGTGGCTGCGGGGGCATTCACTCAGGACGTTGACCATCGCATCATCCCGAACTGGGGTGCGGCGGCGCTGATGCTGAAAAACCGCAACGTCGGCGAAACCCTGCACGACCCGCGCAAAATGGCGATTGCCTGCGGCATCATCGGCATGTTCGTCGTCACCTTCCTTAACCTCACCGCGTCGTCCGTTCCGGCAGCCCTTCAGGTCACCGCCGTGAAGGTTCTGGTCCCGGCAGCCAACCTGCTGGTGAACACCGTGATGCCGGTGATCTTCTGGCTGGCGGCCATTGATGCGGGCAAAAAATCGGGCTTCTGGGCAACCGTGTTTGGCGGCGCAGCGCAGCTGATCATGGGTAACGCCGTACCGGGTCTGGTGCTGGGGATTCTGATCGGTAAAGGCGTCGAAGAGAGCGGCTGGAACCACGTCACCAAAGTGATGATGGTCGCCATCGTTCTGCTGTTCGTCCTGAGCGGCTTCTTCCGCGGCTTCGACATGAAGATGATCGAATCCTTCCATCTGACCGTGCCGAACTGGCTCGAACTGATCCACAGCTCGCTCAGCGGCAAATAACAGGAGCCTCGACATGGAACAGAATAAAGGTTTTTGGTATGCCGACTGGTCGTTCCCGATCTTCGTTGGCCTGCTCTCCTCCGGCGTTTTCGCCGGGACGCACATGTACTACCTGTACGGCATCGGCGCATTTAACGAAGTGGCCTTCGTGGCGATGCTGAAAGCGGGCATCGACACCGGCGTGTACGGCGCGGTGGCGGCGTTCGGCGCGAGCTTCCTGTTCGCCCGTATCATCGAAGGCTCCCTGGTGGGGATCCTGGATATCGGCGGTGCGATTCAGACCGGCGTCGGCCTCGGCGTTCCGGCGCTGTTGCTGGGCGCGGGGATTATGTTCCCGGTGACCAACTTTATCGCCTCGCTGGCGACCGGCCTGGTGATTGGTCTGGCGATTGGTTACGTCATCATTCTGGCGCGTAAATTCACCATCAATCAGAGCAACTCCACCTACGGGGCTGACGTGATGATGGGCGCGGGTAACGCCTCGGGCCGCTTCCTCGGGCCGTTGATTATCCTCAGCGCCATGACCGCCTCCATTCCGATTGGTATCGGCTCCCTGGTCGGCGCACTGCTGTTCTACCTCTGGCAGAAGCCGATTACCGGCGGCGCGATCCTCGGCGCCATGATTTTAGGCTCGCTGTTCCCGGTAGCCCTTTAACACCCACGGGCGCTCAGGCGCCCGTCCTTTCAGGAGATACGCATGTTTGATTTACTCCTGCGCCGTGCGCGCCTGACCGACGATACCCTGACCGATATCGCCATCCAGGACGGCAAAATCGCAGCGCTGGGCGAGATTTCCACTCCCGCACACAAAACCGTCGAGCTGAACGGCGAAGTCTTCGTCAGCGCCGGCTGGATTGATTCCCACGTTCACTGCTACCCGAACTCCCCGATCTACCACGATGAGCCCGACAGCGTCGGCATCGCCACGGGCGTCACCTCGGTGGTGGATGCAGGCAGCACCGGCGCGGATGACGTGGACGACTTCTACGACATCACCCGCAAAGCGTCTACAGACGTTTTTGCCCTGCTGAATATCTCCCGCGTGGGGCTGATCGCCCAGAACGAACTGGCGAACATGGCCAATATCGACGCCGACGCGGTGAAGCAGGCCGTTGCACGCCACCCGGATTTTATCGTTGGCCTGAAAGCGCGCATGAGCAGCAGCGTGGTCGGCGAAAACGGCATCACGCCGCTGGAGCGTGCGAAAACCATTCAGAAAGAGAACGGCGATCTGCCGCTGATGGTGCACATCGGTAACAACCCGCCGAATCTCGACGAGATTGCCGATCTGCTCAGCTCTGGCGACATCATCACTCACTGCTACAACGGCAAACCGAACCGCATTCTGACGCCGGAAGGGGAGCTGCGCGCTTCCGTCACCCGTGCGCTGAAGCGCGGCGTGCGTCTGGACGTCGGCCACGGGACCGCGAGCTTTAGCTTTGAAGTGGCGAAACGCGCCATCGCGATGGGCATTCTGCCGCACACCATCAGCTCGGACATCTACTGCCGCAATCGCATCAACGGTCCGGTGGGCAGTCTGGCCAGCGTGATGTCGAAATTCCTCGCCATTGGCATGTCGCTCCCGCAGGTGATCGAGTGTGTCACCGCCAACGCCGCCGATGGCCTGCGCCTGGCCCATAAAGGCCGCCTTCAGCCGGGTCTGGACGCCGACCTGACGCTCTTCACCGTCAAACGCCAGCCGACGCTGCTGGTGGATGCGGAAAACGACAGCCTGCAGGCTGAACATATTCTGGTGCCGCTTGCCGCGATCCGCGCGGGCAAGGGCTATATGACCGAACAAGGGAGTACGGAAAATGCCTTCGATTTATGAGAAGTACAATTTAAAACAGGTGATCAACACGTCTGGCCGCATGACCGCGCTCGGCGTATCCACCCCGCGCCCGGAAGTGGTGCAGGCGGCGATGGACGGCATGAATCAGTACTTCGAGATGAAAGATCTGGTGAATAAAACCGGGGAGTACATCGCGAAGCTGCTGGACGTGGAAGGGGCGACGGTGGTCTCCTGCGCGTCGGCGGGGATTGCCCAGTCCGTTGCGGCGGTGCTGGTGAAAGACAGCGACTGGCTGCTGGAAAACCTGCACGTCACCCCGATCGAGAACAACGAAATCGTACTGCCAAAAGGCCACAACGTTAACTTCGGCGCGCCGGTCGGCACCATGGTGGCGCTCGGCGGCGGTAAACTGGTGGAAGCCGGGTACGCCAACGAATGCTCCGCCGATCAGCTGGCGGCAGCGATCACCCCGCGCACGGCGGCGATCCTCTACATCAAATCGCACCACTGCGTGCAGAAAAGCATGCTTAGCGTCGAGCAGGCGGCGGTGGTGGCGCGTAAACACGATCTTCCGCTGATCGTCGATGCGGCGGCGGAAGAAGATCTTCACACCTACTATCGCTCCGGCGCGGATCTGGTGATCTACAGCGGCGCGAAGGCGATCGAAGGGCCAACCAGCGGGCTGGTGATCGGCAAAACGCAGTACGTGGAATGGGTAAAACGCCAGACGGCGGGCATTGGCCGGGCGATGAAAGTGGGCAAAGAGGGGATTCTCGGCCTGACCTGCGCCATCGAACACTACCTGACGGCGACCAAAGAGAGCGGTGCTGAGATGGTGGCGAAGATGACGCCATTTATCGATTCCCTGAATACCCTCAACGGCGTCACGGCCCGCGTGGTCTGGGACAGCGCCGGTCGCGATATCGCGCGCACCGAAATTAAATTTGACGAGGCCACCACCGGCGTCGGCACCGGCGAGCTGGTCAGTCAGCTCAAGCAGGGTGAATACGCGATCTATTTCCGTGGCTATAAGGCCAACGAAGGGATTATCGAAGCGGACGTACGCAGCGTCAGCGCCGATCAGCTGAACATTGTTTATCGCCGCATCCGCGAAGTCTTAAGCCAGGAGAAATCAGCATGAAACTGACCCCCAATTTTTATCGTGACCGCGTGTGCCTGAACGTGCTGGCGGGTTCCAAAGCCAACGCCAGCGCGATCTATGAGGCCGCAGAAGGTCATGTCCTGGTGGGCGTGCTCTCCAAAAACTATCCTGATGTGGCGAGCGCCGTGGCGGATATGCGCGAATACGCCGCGCTTATCGACAACGCGCTCTCCGTCGGGCTGGGCGCGGGCGATCCGAACCAGTCGGCGATGGTGAGCGAGATTTCTCGCCAGGTGCAGCCGCAGCACGTTAACCAGGTGTTCACTGGCGTCGCGACCAGCCGCGCGCTGCTCGGGCAGAACGCGTCCGTGGTCAACGGTCTGGTCTCGCCAACGGGCACCGTCGGGATGGTCAAAATCTCCACCGGCCCGCTGAGCAGCAAAGCGCCGGACGGCATTGTTCCGGTGGAAACCGCGATTGCCCTGCTGAAAGATTTCGGCGGCAGCTCAATCAAATACTTCCCGATGGGCGGCCTTGAGTGTCGTGACGAATACAAAGCCGTCGCCGAAGCCTGCGCCCGCCACGATTTCTGGCTGGAGCCGACCGGCGGTATCGACCTGGAGAACTTCGAGGAGATCCTGCAGATCGCCCTGGATGCGGGCGTGAGCAAAATCATTCCGCATATTTATAGCTCGATTATCGACAAAGCCAGCGGCGACACCCGTCCTGAGGACGTGCGTAAGTTGCTGGAGATGACGAAGAAGTTGGTTCAGTAGTTTTTCCCCTCACCCTAACCCTCTCCCACAGGGAGAGGGGACTAAAACCGCCCTCACCCTGTGAGAGTGGGGACTCTTATCTCCCTCTCCCTGTGGGAGAGGGCCGGGGTGAGGGCATCAAACCGCACCATAGCCAAAGCCAGGAGCCACCATGCACCCCCATCACCTGCTCGTCGCTTCACTCTCCCTGCTCGCAACCGCCGCCGTTGCTCAGCCCCAGTACGCCTGGGTCGGCACCTACAACCCGAACGGCGAAGGGCTGTACCGTTTTACCGTCGATCCGCAAACCGGCGCGCTCGGTGAGAAAAAGCTCGTCAGCCCACTGCCCAACGCCGCGCAGCTCACCGTCTCACACGACGGCAAAACCCTGTATCTGGCAAGCGAAGCCGAGAAAGGCGCAATCCAGGCGCTGCGCATCGGTGCCGACGGTGAACTCACCGAGCTGAATCAGGTAGCGTCTGGCGGAGCGGGGCCGGTGTATGTGTCCCTCACGCCAGAGGGGCGTCATCTGCTGGTGGCGAACTACGTCAGCGGCTCGATTGCGGTACTGCCGGTGAAGGCGGACGGCAGCCTGGGCGAGGCGACGGACACCCATCAGGATCAGGGTGAACCCGGCGCAGCGAAACCGGAAGCAGCAGTGGAGGGGAGTTTCGCTGCGAGCGATCACAACGGCCCGCACGCCCATATGATCGCCGCCGATCCGAGCGGGAAATTCGTCTTCTCGACGGATCTCGGCCTGGATCGCATCTATCAGTATCGCTTTGACGATCAAAGCGGAAAACTCACGCCAAACGATCCGCCGTTTATCAGCGCCTCGTCGAAAGGCGCGGGGCCGCGGCATTTCGTCTTTACGCCGAAAGGCGATGGTCTGTGGCTGATCAACGAAGAGTCCTCAACCCTGACCTGGTATGCGCTGGATAAGACTTCCGGCACCCTGAAAGCGGGCAGAACGATCTCGTCGCTGCCGAAGGAGTACAAAGGCACCAGTTTTGCCGCCGGGCTGGCGTTGAGCGCCGACGGCCAGCAGCTGTATGTCGCGAACCGTTTGCATAACAGCATCGCGCACTTTAGGGTAACGGCGGACGGCACGCTGGTGCATCAGGACGATGTCTGGACGCGCGGGGATTATCCGCGCTCCCTGACCCTGGATCAGCAGGGCCGCTGGCTGTACGTTATGAATCAGCGCAGCGATAACATCACCCGTTTTCGCGTTGCGCCCGATGGCACACTAAGCTTTGAACCGGACTACACGCCGGTCGGCAGTCCATCACAGATGGTCATTTCAATCGGGCCATGAGCCGTAAGAGGACAAAGACGTGCGATTTCCGAACCAACGTTTAGCGCAACTGTTTGATCTGTTGCAAAACGAGACGCTGCCGCAGGATGAACTGGCGCAGCGGTTATCGGTATCCACGCGTACCGTACGGGCGGATATCACCGCCCTGAACGCGCTGCTGGCAGGCCACGGCGCGCAGTTTATTCTCAGCCGCGGCAACGGCTATCAGCTGAAGATTGACGATGCCGCGCGCTATCAGTCGCTGCAGGACTCCCGTCCGCGCGCGCTGCGTATTCCGCGCACCGGGCAGGAGCGCGTCCATTATCTGGTGGTGCGGTTTCTCACCTCCGCCTTTTCCCTGAAGCTGGAAGATTTGGCTGATGAATGGTTCGTCAGCCGCGCCACCCTGCAAAACGACATGGTGGAAGTGCGGGAGTGGTTCCAGCGCTACAGCCTGACGCTGGAAACTCGCCCGCGTCACGGCATGAAACTGTTCGGCAGCGAGATGTCGATTCGCGCCTGCCTGACGGACTTGCTGTGGGAACTGGCGCAGCAGGACAGCCTTAATCCGCTGGTGACGGAGGTCGCCCTGAATGCGGGCGTGCCGGAGCAGCTGGTGGGGGTACTGCACGACACGCTGACGCGCCATCACATTCGTCTCACGGATGAGGGCGAGCTGTTTGTGCGGCTCTACTGCGCGGTCTCCGTGAGGCGCATCAGCGAAGGCTATCCGCTGCCGGAATTTAACGCCGAAGATGTGGAAGAGAACGTGCACGATGCCGCGCGGGATATTGCCGCCGCCATCGCCCGGCTGGCGGACAAAGTGCTCTCGCCGTCGGAGGAGAACTGGCTCTGTGTGCACATCGCCGCGCGCCAGATTCAGGAGATCGCCCCGAGCGCGATTAACGCCGACGATGACGAAGCGCTGGTGAACTACATCCTGCGCTACATCAACACCCACTATAACTACAACCTGCTGAACGACGCCCAGCTGCACGCGGATTTGCTGACGCATATAAAAACCATGATCACTCGCGTGCGTTACCAAATCATGATCCCCAACCCGCTGCTGGATAACATCAAACAGCACTATCCGATGGCGTGGGACATGACCCTGGCGGCGGTCTCCGGCTGGGGGAAATACACTCCTTACGTCATCAGCGAAAACGAGATTGGTTTTCTGGTGCTGCATATCGGCGTCGGGCTGGAGCGGCACTATAACGTGGGCTATCAGCGCCAGCCGCGCGTGCTGCTGGTGTGCGATGCCGGGAACGCGATGGCGCGCATGATTGAAGCGGTTCTAGCGCGTAAATACCCGCAGGTGGAAGTGACGCGCACCGTCACGTTGCGTGAGTACGAACTGGCGGAAAGTATTAGCGAGGATTTTGTCATTTCCACCGCGCGCATCAGCGAAAAAGCCAAACCGGTGGTGCAGATCGCCCCGTTCCCGACCGACTATCAGCTGGAGCAGATCGGCAAGCTGGTGCTGGTGGATCGCACCCGTCCGTGGATGCTGGAAAAGTACTTCGACGCCGACCATTTCCGCGTGATCGATTCAGGCATGGATCAGCAAACCCTGTTCCAGGAACTGTGCGGACAGCTGCGTCAGGAAGGGTTTGTCGACGCGGAGTTTCTTGATTCGGTGGTGGAACGTGAAGCCATCGTCAGCACCATGCTCGGCGACGGCATCGCGCTGCCGCACTCCCTTGGTCTGCTGGCGCAAAAAACCGTGGTCTACACCGTGCTGGCACCCCAGGGCATCAAGTGGGGCGACGAAACGGCGCACGTCATTTTCCTGCTGGCGATCAGTAAAAGCGAGTACGAAGAGGCGATGGCGATCTACGATATTTTCGTCACCTTCCTGCGCGAACGGGCCATGACGCGGCTGTGCAACTGCCGCGATTTTACGGAATTCAAAGCGGTGGCGATGGAGAGTTTGAGCCGGTTTTAACGCAAATGATGCACAACCTGGTTGCTGCTGCCCCGCCAGATCAGAGCCGGGTCTTTCAAATCCTGCACAAATTTGCCGTCGACCAGGACATTAATCAGGTCGACGATTTCTCTCTGCGCATCGTTCAGTTCATCCAGCTTGTAGCCGGTCCATACCCAGATATCTTTCCCCGCGCACTCTTTGTGAATGCGCTTCACCAGCCTGAGAATATGCGGCACGTTCTGCGGATGCAGCGGGTCGCCGCCGGAGAGGGAGATCCCCTGGCGCGGGATACGCGTATCGTTCAGATCGCGGATGATCCGGTTTTCCATTTCGTCGTCAAACGGCAGGCCCGAGTTCAGCCGCCAGGTGCTTTTGTTGTAGCAGCCAGGGCATTCGTGAACGCAGCCTGAAACGAACAGGGTGCAGCGGGTGCCTGGGCCATTGACGATGTCGACGGGGTAATACTGGTGGTATCTCATTTCTGTTTCCCAATGAGCACGCTGATGCCCTCACCCCGGCCCTCTCCCACAGGGAGAGGGAGTTCAAGTCCCCTCTCCCTTGAGGGAGAGGGTTAGGGTGAGGGGGAAAATCCCGCAGAAGATTACCCGATCTGCCCATTCCCCAGATGCTTCACGCGACGCTTCACTTCTTCCTGCTTACCGGCGTTAAACGGACGGGCGTCCGGGCTGCCAAGATATCCGCACACGCGGCGAGTCACGGAGACGCGGGCCGCATCGTGGTTACCGCATTTCGGGCAGGTAAAGCCTTTGCTGGTGCACTCAAACTCACCGGTAAAGCCGCACTCGTAGCACTCGTCGATCGGCGTGTTGGTCCCGTAATACGGCACGTGCTGATAGCTGTAATCCCACACGTCTTCCAGCGCTTTCAGGTTGTGCTGAATGTTCGGGTACTCGCCGTAACAGATGAAGCCACCGTTAGCGACCGGCGGATAGGCCGCTTCAAAGTCAATCTTGTCGTACGGGTTTACCTTTTTCTCCACGTCGAGGTGGAAGCTGTTGGTGTAGTAGCCTTTGTCGGTCACGCCGTTCACCACGCCAAACTCGGCGGTATCGAGACGGCAGAAGCGGTCGCAGAGGTTTTCACTCGGCGTGCTGTAGAGGCTAAAGCCATAGCCGGTTTCGTCTTTCCACAGATCCACCGCATCGCGCAGACGCTGAACGATAGCGATACCCTTCTCGCGCAGGGCTTCACTGTCATACATATGCTGATTGCCAAACAGGGCGTTGATGGTTTCGTGGATGCCGATATACCCCAGGGAGATCGATGCGCGGCCGTTCTTGAAGATTTCAGACACGTCGTCGTCCGCTTTCAGGCGCACGCCGCAGGCTCCTTCCATATACAGAATCGGTGCCACGCGGGCTTTGACTCCTTCCAGACGGGCGATACGGGTCATGAGTGCTTTACGCGCCAGCTGCAGACGTTCGTCGAGCAGCGTCCAGAATGCCGCTTCGTCACCCTTCGCTTCCAGCGCGATGCGCGGCAGGTTAAGGCTGATCACGCCGATGTTGTTGCGGCCTTCATGGATCTGCTCACCGTGTTCATTTTCATACACGCCGAGGAAGCTGCGGCAGCCCATTGGGGTCTTGAACGAACCGGTGACTTTCACCACCTGGTCGTAGTTCAGGATGTCCGGATACATGCGCTTGCTCGCGCATTCCAGCGCCAGCTGTTTGATGTCGTAGTTCGCATCGCCAAACTTGTGGTTCAGGCCATCGCGAATGGCGAAGACCAGTTTCGGGAACACCGCGGTTTTACGGTTTTTGCCGAGGCCCGAAATGCGGTTGCGCAGAATCGACTGCTGAATTAGACGCGATTCCCAGCTGGTCCCCAGACCAAAACCGAAGGTGACAAACGGCGTCTGGCCGTTGGCGGTGTGCAGGGTGTTCACTTCGTATTCGAGGGACTGGAACGCATCGTAGCACTCTTTCTCGGTGCGGGAGTGCGCGTAACCGTCGGCATCAGGAATGTTCCACTCCTGCGCCACTTTACGATGCTTGTTGAAGCTCTCGGTGACGAACGGGGCCAGCACTTCGTCGATACGGTTGATGGTGGTCCCGCCGTAAATATGGCTGGCGACCTGGGCGATAATCTGCGCCGTTACCGCCGTGGCGGTGGAGATAGATTTTGGCGGCTCAATCTCGGCGTTACCCATTTTAAAGCCGTGGGTCAGCATGCCTTTCAGGTCGATCAGCATACAGTTGAACATCGGGAAGAACGGCGAGTAGTCGAGATCGTGGTAGTGGATCTCACCGCGTTCGTGCGCCTGCACCACGTCGCGCGGCAGCAGGTGCTGACGGGCATAGTGCTTGGCGACGATACCGGCCAGCAGGTCGCGCTGGGTCGGGATCACTTTGCTGTCTTTGTTGGCGTTTTCATTGAGCAGCGCCGAGTTGGTCTGCTCGACCAGGCCGCGAATCTCCTGATTCAGGCGACCGCGTTTTTCACGCTGGATGTCACGGTCGTGACGGTACTCAATGTAGGCGCGCGCCAGCTGCTTGTACGGACCGGACATCAGCTGGTTTTCCACCGCAGTCTGGATCTCGTTGATATCCACCTGGCTGCGTTCATTCATCTGGCTACAGACAATTTCTGCGACGGTGGCGCAGTAATCTGCGTCATCGACTCCCGCTGCTTTAGCTGCACGCAGAATGGCTTCTTTGATGCGCTCTGACTTAAACGGCACTTTACAGCCATCTCGTTTCATCACATGCGGTGTCATGATCACTCCATTAAAAACAGGTTATCCACAGAGGTGGGGAAGACGGCACAGGACGCAAGTCCCGATGTCTCAGTCACTTCCCTCGTTCCCGACGCTTGTTATCCACAATTCCGGAAGGCTGAGTCGCCGTTGTCTTGTTGGAATAGTAGACGATAAATACAATATGTTGGGTCGGCGTGCATTTTAAGTTCTATATGTAGTGATTTGCATCAAACATGTTTGCGATTTTTTTGATTCAGAACAAAGTAAAAAGACGAGAGTACAAACGGCGGGCACTACAGCGATTGTAAATAAGGGAAGGAAAAATCTGATTAATTATTCAACAAAAACAGTAAGGTATTGTCGGGAAAACGTAGCGCAGCCAGACACCTTTGCCCGGCGGCACTTCGTTTGCGCGGGCCTACAACACCATAAATATTGTGGGTTTGTAGGCCGGGTAAGCGAAGCGCCACCCGGCAGGAAGCATTACTCCTGTACCCACCACACCGCCTCAAACGGCCGCAGCGTCATCGCGGTCGGTTTCGCGGCCACTTCGGCGTAGTTACTGATGGCCACGCGCCAGTCTCCGCTCACGGCATCCGGCCGCCATTCCTGGCATTCGCGACTCAGGTTAGCCACCACCATCAACGTCTGCCCTTGCCACTGGCGGCGGTAGCACCACAGGGAAGGGTGCATCGGGAGCAGATCCTGATAGTCGCCCCAGGTCAGTAGCGGGAGTGATTTACGCAGGGCGATCAGCGACTGATAGGTATAAAACACCGAATCGGGATCGTTGAGCGCCGCGTCCACGTTGATGGTTTCGACGTTATCGCACAGATCGATCCACGGCTCACCGGTGGTAAATCCGCCGTTCGGCGTGGCATCCCACTGCATCGGCGTGCGGCCGTTGTCGCGGGATTTACTCGCCAGAATCGCCAGAAGTTCGTCCGCATCGCGGCCTGTTGCCCGCAGTTCGGCGAACATGTTATGGCTTTCCACATCGCGATAATCGGTGATGCGCGCGAAGTGCGGGTTAGTCATGCCGATCTCTTCGCCCTGATAAATGTACGGCGTGCCCTGCATGCCGTGCAGCACCATCGCCAGCATTTTGGCGGATGCGCTTCGATACTCGCCCTCGTCGCCAAAGCGCGAAACGATGCGCGGCTGATCGTGGTTACACCAGAACAGAGCGTTCCAGGCAACGCCATGCATTCCCTGCTGCCAGTGGCTGAACAGCGTTTTCAGCGCCACGTAATCGGGTTTTGCCAGCGTCCACTTTTCGCCGTTCGGATAATCGACTTTCAGATGATGGAAGTTAAAGGTCATCGACAGCTCGCGCCCGTCGAGGGCGGCGTACTGCTGGCAATTTTCCAGCGACGTGGAGGACATCTCGCCCACGGTCATCAGGTTGCGCGGGGTGAAGACGTCCCGGCTCATCTCCTGAAGATATTCATGGGCGCGCGGGCCGTCGGTGTAGAAACGGCGGCCATCGCCCAGCGCATCGTTCGGGAAATCCTGGTCCTTGGAGATCAGGTTAATCACGTCGAGACGCAGGCCGTCCACGCCGCGGTCGGCCCAGAATTCGCACACTTTTTTCAGCTCGCTGCGCACCTCCGGGTTTTCCCAGTTCAGATCCGCCTGCTCCGGGGCGAAGAGGTGCAGATAATACTGCTCGCTCTCGGCGTGCCAGCGCCACGCGTTGCCGCCAAACTTGGAGCGCCAGTTGTTCGGAAGCTGGTCCGGCGTGCCGTCGCGCCAGATGTAGAACTCACGGTACGGGCTTTCTTTATTCAGGGACTCGCGGAACCACGCGTGCTGCGTGGAGGTGTGGTTGAGCACCATGTCGAGCACCAGACGGATGCCGCGCGCGTGGGCCTGGGCCACCAGCTCGTCAAAATCATCCAGGGTACCGTAGGCCGGATCGATAGCGGTGTAGTTCGCCACGTCGTAACCATTGTCCACCTGCGGGGAGATATAGAACGGCGTCAGCCAGATGGCGTCCACGCCGAGGGTTTTCAGGTAGTCCAGACGCTGGGTCACACCGCGTAAATCACCGGTGCCACGCCCGGTGGTGTCCTGAAAACTCTTTGGGTAAATCTGATAGATGACGCCGTTTTGCCACCAGTGCGGAAGGGTATTCATAATGCGTTCCTGCAAATGCGAAGGGGCGCAACTGCGCCCCGAAAGAAGAAGTTAAACAATCTGCAGCGTGCCCTGACGGAACTTGCGCTGATAGATAACAGTGGTCAGCGCCATCGGGACGATAATCGCCACCGCCATCGCCAGAGCAAAGACCTGCCAGTAGGTCGGCTGAATGGAGAGGATGCCCGGCAGGCCACCCACGCCGATGCCGTTCGCCATCACGCCGTTGAGCCCACACAGCAGCCCCGCGAGGCCGGAGCCGATCATCGCGCAGAGCATCGGGAAGCGGTACTTCAGGTTGATGCCGTACATCGCCGGTTCGGTCACGCCGAGATAGGCGGAGATGGCGGCCGGAACCGAGATTTCACGCTCGTTGTGTTTGCGGCTGACCAGGATAATGCCGGTGACAGCAGACGCCTGCGCAATGTTCGACAGGGCGATAATCGGCCAGACCGGCGTGCCGCCGAGGCTCTGAATCATCTGCATGTCGATGGCGAGTGTGGTCTGATGCACGCCGGTAATCACCAGCGGCGCATAGAGGAAGCCAAACAGCGCGGCGCCAATCGGGGCGAAGCTGCCGGTCATCAGGTGACGCACCGCGAAGGCCACGCCGTCGCCAATCATGCGGCCAAACGGACCGATAAAGGCGTGGGCGAGGAACACCGCCAGAATCAACGAACAGACCGGAACGACCACCAGATAGAGGTAATCCGGCACGATGCGTTTCAGGCGGGTCTCAATAAAGCCCAGCGCCAGACCGGCCAGCAGAGCGGGGATCACCTGCGCCTGATAACCCACTTTGGCGATGGTAAACAGGCCGAAGTTCCACACTTCCGGTACCTGCTGCCCAAGTAAGTAAGCGTTCATTAACTGCGGAGAGACCAGCGTCACGCCGAGCACGATACCGAGGATCGGCGTCCCGCCCATTTTGCGCACCGCCGACCAGCAAATCCCGACCGGCAGATAGAAGAAGATCGCCTCGCCAATCAGCCACAGGAAGTCATAGATGCTTTGCAGCGCGGGATACATCTGCGCCAGGGTTTTGCCGTCGCTCATCGGCACATCGCCGATCACGTTGCGGAAGCCGAGAATCAAGCCTCCGCTGATCAGCGCCGGCAGCAGCGGGAAGAAGATCTCCGCGAAGTGGGAGATCAGCTGCTCGTGCCATTTCATATTCTGGCGCGCCGCTTTCTTGGCCTGCTCTTTATCCGCCGTCGAATGCCCGGTGGTCGCCAGCAGAGCCTGATAGTAATCGCCCACTTCGGTACCAATCACCACCTGGAATTGCCCGGCGTTGGTGAAGCAGCCTTTGACCATCGACAGCTCCTCGATGGCCTTCGGATTGGCTTTGGCCGGATCGTTCAGCACAAAACGCAGACGGGTAATACAGTGGCTGACGGTGGCGATGTTTTCGCGGCCCCCAACCAGCACGATCAGCTGGTCGATATCAGATTGTTTAACTTTGCTCATCATGAAGCCTCATGACAGATGTGGAGGGTAATAACCTGGACGCAAGCCTACTCTTTGAGCGACACGGTGAAAATGGGAACGTTCCCGAAATCAGGCGAGGATCACAATAATCCGTTTTACGAGGGTTAAGAGAGGTGGGCTGGAATGACGATCTGGCGTGGCTCGCTGCGCCCGTTAATTTGCTCGATCAGCTGCATCGCCGCCTGACGGCCCGCTTCGGCGTAGCCCGGATCGACGGTGACAATCTCCGGATGGAGGAACTTCATCAGCGGCGTGCTGCCCACGCTCGCGAGCTGGACGCTGTCGATGCGCTGCTCCTGCAAATACTTGCTGGCTCCCAGCGCGAGGGTATCGGTGGCGCAGATCAGCGCCGTGGTTTGCGGGGTCAACACGCTCGCCACCTGATCGTAGCCCTGTTTCATCGCCAGGCCGGGCAGGGAGGCAACCGCCGGAAGCGCGTGCTGCTTACAAAATGCGAGATAGGCTTCGTGGCGGCGCTTGCCGGTGGTGACGTCGCTGTGCGGCACGCCGAGGAAGCTGATGTGGCGATGGCCCTGCTCGTACAGGCGCTGCATCAGGGTGAGGATCGCCCCTTCGTCGTCGTAACAGACCGAAGCAAATCCGCTGGCGTCGCGGGCCAGCAGCACCAATGAGGACTGCCAGGGTTTCAGCGTTTCGTCTTTAATGCCGGTAAAACCAAACAGCACTACGCCGTCGATATTGCGTCGTTGCAGCATCCCCAGATGCTCTTCCACCAACGATGGCGAGAACTGGCTCTCCATCATGATCGGATCGTAGCCCTGCTCGTAAAACGCGGGGAGCATGGTTTGCACCGCCAGGTTTTCCGACAGGGAATCGAGACGCGAAACAATGATGGCGACTACTTTGTCGCTCTGTCCGCGCATGGCGCGCGCGGAGCGGGAAGGGGAAAAACCGTGCTGATTCATGACCGCCTCGACGCGTTCGCGCGTGCGTTCGCTGACGCCACTTTCGTTGTTCAGTACGCGCGACACGGTGGATTTCCCCACGCCGCTTAAACGGGCGATGTCTTTAATGGTCAGGCGGTTCTGCATCCTTTATTCCCTGTAACGGCGGCAAGTCGTCAATTGAGACTACTGCTTACGATTTAATTCGCAATGAGCAAAGTCTGGTATATGTACGGTTTAAATCTGCGGGCGTATCATACCGCCCGAATCGCTACTAAAGGTATGGTTAAAACACGATACTGCGCCGCGATTAACCCTTTTTTTACTTACCGGAGGCCGTATGGATCCCGATCCCACACCTCTCCAGCAATGGAGTTTAAGTACTTTCCGGTAAGCCAGTCGTCCTCTAACTGTCTCGCCGGTGATGTGAGGCAGTGACATCTCAATGTTCCTGCTATAAAAATTTAAGTGCCATTCAGGTACCGCCTTGTTGCGCCTGAAGGTAACACTGCGTCCGCCTTTGCGGATGCGGGGGACTTTTTATGCTGAAAAATATCACCCAGCAGCTGCTTGCTCAGCTTCACCGCCACCTGCCGCGCCGTCTCGTTCAGCGCGATCCGCTACCTAACGCTAAAAATCTGGCCGGGGCCGCCATTCCGCCCACGCTGACGGAACATTGCCTCAAAGCCGCCGCGATGGACGAAAACGAAGTCTGGCGCGCCTTCGGCGGTCACCCGGAAGGGCTGAACGCGGCGGAAGTGGAAAAAACACGCGCCGAGCACGGCGACAACCAAATCCCGGCGCAAAAACCGGCTCCGTGGTTTGTCCATCTCTGGCTCTGCTATCGCAACCCGTTCAACCTGCTGTTGACCGTGCTGGCGATCATCTCTTACGCCACTGAAGATCTGTTTGCCGCAGGCGTCATCGCGCTGATGGTGGCGATCTCCACGATGCTCAACTTCATTCAGGAAGCGCGCTCCACCCGTGCGGCGGATGCCCTGAAAGCGATGGTCAGCAACACCGCCACCGTCCAGCGCGTCATCAATGAGAAGGGCGAAAGCGCCTGGCTCGAGCTGCCTATCGATCAGCTGGTGGTGGGCGACATTATCAAGCTGGCGGCGGGAGACATGATCCCGGCGGACCTGCGCGTGGTGCAGGCCCGCGATCTGTTCGTTGCTCAGGCGTCCCTGACCGGTGAATCACTGCCGGTTGAGAAAGTGGCGCGCAGCCGCGACCCGCAGCAAACCAACCCGCTCGAAAGCGATACCCTGTGCTTCATGGGTACCACCGTGGTGAGCGGCACCGCGCAGGCGATCGTCATTGCCACGGGCGGCAATACCTGGTTCGGACAGCTGGCCGGGCGCGTCAGCGAGCAGGAAAGCGAGCCGAATGCGTTCCAGAAAGGCATCGGTCGCGTCAGCATGCTGCTGATCCGCTTCATGATGGTGATGACGCCTGTCGTATTGCTCATCAACGGCTACACCAAAGGCGACTGGTGGGAAGCGGCGCTGTTTGCCCTCTCCGTAGCGGTCGGCCTGACGCCGGAAATGCTGCCGATGATTGTCACCTCCACGCTGGCGCGCGGGGCGGTAAAACTCTCCAAACAGAAAGTGATTGTGAAACACCTCGACGCCATTCAGAACTTTGGCGCGATGGATATTCTCTGCACCGATAAAACCGGCACCCTGACGCAGGATAAAATTGTGCTGGAGAATCATACGGATGTCTCTGGCAAAGTCAGCGAACGCGTGCTGCAAACCGCGTGGCTGAACAGCCACTACCAGACCGGGCTGAAAAACCTGCTGGACGTCGCGGTGCTGGAAGGGGTGGACGAGGATTCTGCGCGCACGCTCTCAACGCGCTGGCAAAAAGTGGATGAGATCCCGTTCGACTTCGAGCGTCGCCGCATGTCGGTGGTGGTGAGCGAGCAGGCGGATGTGCATCAGCTGATCTGCAAAGGGGCGCTGCAGGAGGTCCTCAATGTCTCTACCCAGGTGCGTCATAACGGTGAAATCGTGCCGCTGGACGACACCATGCTGCGCCGCATCAAACGCGTCACCGATAACCTGAACCGTCAGGGGCTGCGCGTAGTGGCAGTCGCCAGCAAATTCCTGCCGGGCCGCGAAGGGGATTATCATCGTGTCGATGAGTCGGATCTGATCCTCGAAGGGTACATTGCCTTCCTCGATCCACCGAAAGAGACCACGGCACCGGCGCTGAAAGCGCTGAAAGCCTCCGGCATCACCGTGAAAATCCTCACCGGCGACAGTGAGCTGGTGGCAGCGAAAGTGTGCCATGAAGTGGGGCTGGATGCGGGTGAGGTGGTGACGGGCAGCGACATCGAAACGCTCTCCGACGACGAACTGGCTGCGCTTGCCAAAACCACCACCTTGTTTGTGCGCCTGACGCCGATGCATAAAGAGCGCATCGTGACCCTGTTGCGCCGCGAAGGGCACGTGGTCGGCTTTATGGGCGACGGCATCAACGATGCCCCGGCGCTGCGCGCGGCAGATATCGGGATTTCCGTTGACGGTGCGGTCGATATTGCGCGTGAAGCGGCCGATATCATCCTGCTGGAAAAGAGCCTGATGGTGCTGGAAGAGGGCGTGATCGAAGGGCGTCGCACCTTCGCCAACATGCTGAAATACATCAAAATGACCGCCAGCTCTAACTTCGGTAACGTCTTCAGCGTGCTGGTGGCGAGCGCCTTCCTGCCGTTCCTGCCGATGCTGCCGCTGCACCTGCTGATTCAGAACCTGATGTATGACGTCTCCCAGGTGGCGATCCCGTTTGATAACGTTGATGACGAACAGATTCAAAAACCGCAGCGCTGGAACCCGTCCGATCTCGGTCGTTTCATGCTGTTCTTTGGCCCGATCAGCTCGATCTTCGACATTCTGACCTTCTGCCTGATGTGGTTTGTGTTCCACGCCAACACGCCGGAACACCAGACCCTGTTCCAGTCCGGCTGGTTCGTGGTCGGCCTGCTGTCGCAGACGCTGATTGTGCATATGATTCGTACGCGCCGTATTCCGTTCATCCAGAGCCGCGCCGCGTGGCCGCTGATCATCATGACCGGCGTGGTGATGGTGCTGGGCATCGCGCTGCCGTTCTCACCGCTGGCGAGCTACCTCAGCCTGCAGGCGCTGCCGCTGAGCTACTTCCCATGGCTGGTGGCAATTCTGGCGGGCTACATGGTCCTGACCCAGATGGTGAAAGGGTTCTATAGCCGTCGGTATGGTTGGCAGTAAGGTTTTTCCCCTCACCCTAACCCTCTCCCAAAGGGAGAGGGGACTTTGACTCCCTCTCCCCGTGGGAGAGGGCCGGGGTGAGGGCATCAGGCCGCACAACACTGAGCCGCCACCCGGCAAAATAGCCTTCCTCCCAAATTCCCCAACCTGTGATCCCCGTCATGCGCTGTGCTTGACGACAATTTATACGCATGTTAACAAAATGTTTTGTCTGTTTTTGGCCCGTCAAATTCTGATAAGGAACATTATGTTACGTCTTAGCCTCATCACCGCCGGGCTGTTGCTCGGCACCTCTGCGCTGGCCGCTCCGGCAGGCGATCTGCCGTTAATGCCCTGGCCCGCACACGTTGAACGTCCTGCGAAACAGGGCGCACTGATCCTCAGCGATAACCTCTCCGTCAGCATCAGCGGGGACGATCTGGGCGATGCCGCGAACCGTCTGCGCCAGCGCATTGCGCTGCAAACCGGCTGGACGCTCCAGCCTCAGGCCGACAGACCCGAAAAGCCGACTATTACGATTTCTATCGCCAAAAAAGTGAAGCCGCAGCCGCTGCCGGACAGCGATGAAAGCTACAAACTCACCGTGGATGCGAACGGCGTGAACCTCACCGCCAATACGCGCTTCGGCGCGCTGCGCGGGATGGAAACCCTGCTCCAGCTGATTCAAAACGGTGCCGAAAACACCTCGATTCCATGGGTGTCGATTGACGACTCCCCGCGCTTCCCGTGGCGCGGTCTGCTGCTCGATTCGGCGCGCCACTTCGTCCCGCTGGAGGACATCAAACGTCAGATCGACGGCATGGCGGCGGCGAAGCTGAACGTCCTGCACTGGCATCTGACGGACGATCAGGGCTGGCGGTTTACCTCGAAGCGCTACCCTAAACTGACCCAGCTCGCCAGCGACGGGCTGTTCTACACGCCAGAGCAGATGCGCGACGTGGTGCGCTACGCCACCGCGCGTGGTATTCGCGTGGTGCCGGAGATCGACATGCCGGGTCATGCGTCGGCGATTGCCGTGGCCTATCCGGAGCTGATGAGCGCGCCGGGACCCTATGAGATGGAGCGCCACTGGGGCGTGTTAAAACCAGTTCTTGACCCTACCAAAGACGCGACCTACACCTTTGCCGACGCGATGGTCAGCGAACTGGCGGCGATCTTCCCCGATCCGTACCTGCACATCGGCGGCGATGAAGTCGACGATACCCAGTGGAAAAACAACACCGCCATTCAGCAGTTTATGCGCGACAACAAACTCGCCGACAGCCACGCGCTGCAGGCGTATTTCAACCGCAAACTGGAAACCCTTCTTGAGAAACATCATCGGCAGATGGTCGGCTGGGACGAGATCTATCATCCGGACCTGCCGAAAAGCATTCTGATCCAGTCCTGGCAGGGGCAGGACGCCCTCGGCGAGGTGGCGAAACACGGCTATAAAGGCATTCTCTCCACCGGTTTTTACCTCGATCAGCCGCAGTCCACGGCCTATCACTATCGTAATGAGATTGTGCCGCAGGGCTTAAACGGCATGGATATCATCGCCGATTCCGACAGCGCCCAGAGCTGGACTTTCTCCATGCCGCGCCTGAAAGGCAAACCGGTCGAGGGCAGCTTTACCCTGGTGAAAGGGGTTTCCGGCTGGCGCGGATTCATCGATTTCAGCGGCAAATCCCGCCGCGCGGTGGACAACATCGAATGGCGCGACGACAACCAGGTGAGCTTCACCGTCGACACCTGGATGGGTGAAACGCGCCCGGTGGTGAATGTGTCGGACGACAAACTCACCGGCTATTTCCTGGTCGGCAACGCCCGCTACCCGATCTCCGGCGCGCGTCTCAATGAGGTGCCGGAAGGCATTCAGCCGACGGTGCCAGATGCCGATCAGCAGGCCAACCTGCTCGGCGGCGAAGCGGCGCTGTGGGCAGAAAACGTGATTGCCCCGGTTCTGGATATCAAACTCTGGCCGCGCGCGTTTGCGGTGGCGGAGCGCCTGTGGTCGGCGCAGGACGTGAAGGATATCGACAACATGTACACCCGTTTGCAGGCGATGGACAGCTGGACGACGGTGTCGGTCGGGCTGCAACAGCACAGCCAGCAGCAGGCGCAGTTCACCCGTCTGGCGAATAACGCCGACACGGTGCCACTGCAGATCCTCGCTCAGGCCGTGGAGCCTGCGCAGTATTACACCCGTCAGCACCTGAAATTCCAGGCCGGGAATTATCATCAGTTTGAGCCGCTAAACCGCTACGCCGACGCACTGACCGCCGAGAGCGCCACGGTCCGTCAAATGGATAAGTGGGTCGAGCGGTTGGTAAGCGACGCGGAAGATACGGAAAGCGCGGAAGCGCTGCGCCATGTCTTCACCCGCTGGCAGAACAACACCAGCGACGCGCTGGCGCTGAGTGAGAGCAACTATCAGCTGAAGGCCATCAAACCGGTGATTCAGGAAGTGGACAAACTGGCGTCGATCGGCCTGCGTCTGACGGATCTGGTGGCGCGTCAGGGGACGCTGGATGATAAGGAGATCGCCTCGATTCAGAGCGAGCTGGATAACGCGGCGAAGATTCAGGATGAGGTGGTGATTGCGGCGGTTTATCCGCTGGAGAAGTTGCTTAGGGCGACGCGGAATCAGTAGGATAGGTGTGTTATAAAATCAAAAAGGCCTGATTTTCAGGCCTTTTTTGCATAATTCAGTTAGATTTCTCGCCACTCACGCCCAAGATGACCTTCGAGTTTTCTGCGTAATAAAGTGGCAGAAGAGTGCTTTTTGCCCTTCGCCAGGCTGGCTTTGAGGTCATGCAGTTGTGCTTCAGGGTTGGCAGAATGCGCGTTCAACTCAGCAGACGCTAAGGCCTGAAATACCGTCTTCCCACCATTCCTGGAGGCGAGAAGTGCGCAGCGTTCTTGCTTAGTGTAAGACGACATAGTTTGCTCTCCCCTCTGTAACTGTTTTGTACGCCTGTAAATCTTCTGATATCAGTGGTCGCGGGGCTTTCTTAAGCAACCCTGTCTTTTTATTATAACGCGGCTCATTTTTTAACCCAAGCATGTAGTCATAGATCTCTTCAAGCGTGATACGGCGACCCATATCGACCACTCCGCCTGAGGCTGCCTGAAAAACGAAGCCACCAATATGAAATATCTCATTGTGTGCAATCAAAGCCAGTGAGACCGATTGCAACACGACAGCGCTGCCTAAGCCCTCAAATCTGACATGGCGAAAATCGGCCAAATTACCCATACCGTCAAAGACGTCAAAATACACTTCTGCCATGCCGTTAACCGGGAATGGCACGCCTGCTGGCATTTCGTATCCGATCCGACTAAAGGTCATTTCCTCAACCAGACTTCCAATGATGACCGTGTAGGTTTCGTTACCGGCAACAAACACGTAGCTGTGGTGAACCCGACGATCATAGACGAACCTTTTCCTCCTCAGGCCGTAATCTTCAAGAAAAACTTCTTCTTCAATGCGCACTCATTTTCCCCATCTAAAGCATTATAAACTTTGTGGGTAAACCATACTCTTCGGGATAAAAAACAGGACGTTGGAAATGAGTTGAGTTTGGGAAAATGTGTAGCTGCTTCAGAGGAAAAGGCTGGCGAATGAAACGTTGCAAGAAAACCGTCAGCCTGGGCCGCAAAACATTATGATGAGGGGGGATTGCGGCGGTTTATTCGCTGGATAAGTTGCTTAGGGCGGTGCGGAATCAGTAGGTTTTTTCGGGATTCGTTGGGCATGGGAGGTGGTTCCGTTCACCTCATGATCAGCAGAATATAATCACTCTTTTACCTGTGAACGTGACAAGGGGGCTGCGCGGCCCCCTTGTCAATCCCCGCGCCCCGCCATGAAATCGGTGCTTCGCACTGCGCTCACCTCCCGGCCTGCTGCCTGCGGCCGGCTCGACTCGACATCCTGTCTCGTTTCGCCTCTGGTCGCCATCCCTGGCGCCCAGACCTTGTCATCCGGCCTCCGGTTCGCCGATTTCTGCGGGGACCAACACCGGTGCCATATTCAGGCAACGGGCAGGAGATTAAGCGGGACGAACCCAATCCTTCGACTGCCGCCTGCTCGCTGGAATATTCCCCGTATCATTCAGCGCCCCAGGAAATGTCTTCAACCACTCAGCCACGCGCTGTTGATTGATTCCCGCCACGCTCATTCCTTCCAGACATCCCCACAGCTCGCGGGTGTTTTGCGGGGTGATGATGATGCAGTCTGGCATGACGCGGATTTTTACCGGCATCCCGTCGATAAAACCGGCTTTTGGCAGCCACTCTCCGGCGAGCGGAAGGAAGCGATGACCCATACGGGAATAAAGTTCGCAGCAGGCGGCGCTGGACTGGGGCGTGTCGGCTCTCGCATGAGCCGTTGCCTCATTCAGGGCTTTGCCGTGCAGACGACGGGCGTCTTTTTTGCGAGTCACCTCGGGGAAATGATCATTACCCTCTGATCTCTCAGGATCTGTTTGGGCAATAGTGGGATCTGGCATAAACTCGTTGGCAGCCATAATTAACTCCTTGTCAGTTTTTTGTGGTTAGCGGTGTAAGGGTGCTGTAACACCTTTGCATCGCGCTTCTTAATTTCCCGCTCTGATTAAACTCCTCATCGCGTAAGCCCAATTCTACTCTTCTGGATAAAAAAACAGTGCTTTCAAAATGGAGTAAATTCGCGAAATGCGAACGCTCTTCAGAGAAAATTAAAGCCGGAATGAAACGTTACATTTGGCACCGGTGTGGGTCCCCGCTGAAATCGGCGAACCGGAGGCCGGATGACAAGGTCTGGGCGCCAGGGATGGCGACCAGAGGCGAAACGAGACAGGGATGTCGAGTCGAGCCGACCGCGGGCAGCTGGCCGGGAGGTGAGCGCAGTGCGCAGCACCGATTTCTTGACGGGGCGCGGGGATTGAAAAGGGGGCCGCGCAGCCCCCTTTTCACGTTCACAGGTTATGAAGCATTTATATTCTGCCGAACATAAGGTGAACGGAACAACCTCAAAGGCTAAACAGAACAGCCCCAATCAGCGACGAACCGCAATCGCCTCAATCTCAATCTTCACATCTTTCGGCAGACGCGCCACTTCCACGCAAGAACGCGCCGGGAAGGTCGCCTCGTGCTCGTTGAAGAACGCTTCGTAAGTGGCGTTAACGGTCGCAAAATCATTCAGATCTTTGACGAAAACAGTCGTTTTCACGATATCGCCCACTTTCAGGCCCGCGGATTCAACGATTGCTTTCACGTTTTCCAGCGACTGACGCGCCTGCGCCGCCACATCGTCTGGCACTTCGCCGGTTTTCGGGTTCACCGGGATCTGACCGGAAGTGATAATCATGCTGCCGAGATCTACGCCCTGAACGTAAGGACCGATAGCCGCTGGTGCATTTTCCGTCGCAAGTACTTTGCTCATGTTTTCTCCAGGATAACAGCGTTAAAAAGTTCCCGGCCATTATACACATCATCCTTCACGCCGCCTCTTCGTTGGCTGCGTCCTCATACCCCGGTCACATAGTTTCCTATGCTCCCGGGGATATTCGGACTTGCCGCCTCGATGCGACGCGAATGATTTCGTGTAACCGGAGTCCGGGATCCCATTACCAACCTCAATTAGTTGGCCAGCACCACATAATGAGAAAACTCTTTTTCGCAGTATTTGCATTTGAGTGCGATGTCATTCGCCCGTTTTTTCACTGCAAAACTGGACGAAACCGGCTCAGCATGACTGATGCAGTTGCTGTTCGGGCAAACCAGTACGTGCTCAATGCGTTCCGGTAAGTTCGGGCGTGATTTGCCCACCACTTCGTAATCGTCGATGCGATTCACCGTCGCGTCCGGGGCGTACAGGGACAGCTGGTTCACCTGCTCGTCGGTCAGGAAGGTGTTCTCGATTTTGATCAGGTCTTTGCGGCCCATCTCGCCGGACGGCAGGTTCAGGCCGATGGTGATGCGCTGGTCGGTTTCGGTCAGCTTGAACAGCGTCAACAGCTTAAAGCCCACCATCGCCGGGATATGGTCAATCACGGTGCCACGTTTGATGGCTTCAACCTGGAGTTTATTATCATGTGTCATTGTCATTTCCCCTTACAGAGCGAATTCGCGATTCAGAACCAGTGCCAGTAACGCCTGGCGAGCGAAGATGCCGTTCCCGGCCTGCTGGAAGTACCAGGCGTGCGGCGTCTTGTCCACGTCGGTGGCGATTTCGTCGATGCGCGGCAGCGGGTGCAGCACTTTCATGTTCGTACGCGCGCCTTCAAGGTCACTGGCGCGCAGGATGAACTGGGCTTTGACGTTGGCGTACTCGGACGGGTCCAGACGCTCCTTCTGCACGCGGGTCATGTACAGAATATCCACTTCACCCATCACCTCTTCGATGCTGGCGTGCTGGCTCCACTGGATGCCTTTTTCGTCGAGCATATCGAGAATGTACTGCGGCATCGCCAGCGCGGCCGGGGCGATAAAGTAGAAACGGTTGCCGTTAAATTTCGCCAGCGCCTGGGCCAGAGAGTGGACGGTGCGGCCATATTTCAGGTCCCCAACCATCGCGATGTGCAGGTTTTCCAGACGCCCCTGAGTCTCCTGGATGGTGAACAGATCCAGCAGGGTCTGCGTCGGATGCTGGTTCGCGCCGTCCCCGGCGTTCAGCACCGGAATGCCGCCGGAGAACTCGGTCGCCAGACGCGCCGCGCCTTCCTGCGGGTGGCGCATCACAATCGCGTCCACGTAGGTGCTGATGACGGAGATGGTGTCCGCCAGCGTCTCGCCTTTTTTGCCGAGCGACGTATTGCTGCCGTCGGAGAAACCGACCACGCTCGCGCCGAGGCGGTGCATCGAGGTCTCGAACGACAGACGAGTACGGGTGGAGGCTTCAAAGAAGCAGCTGGCGATCACTTTGTGCTTGAGCAGCTCGGGCTGTGGGTTGGCCTTCAGTTTTGCCGCGGTATCCAGAACCAGTTCCAGCTCTTCGCGGCTGAGGTCATTGATGGAAATGATGTGTTTTTGATAAAGCGGATTCATGTTTATCTCCTGACGCCGGGCAAAAAAAAGCCCCTCAAATGAGGGGCTCTGGGAATAGGGTTATCAACGGGAAGAAAAACGGCAGGCCAGCGTCTGTTTTCAGACGCGGTATGACTGTATGTCGTACACGCTTGACCATGACTTCCTCCCGGCAAATTGTCGGGCATTATACTCAGCTCGATTTTCTGATCAAGCGATTAATGCACACTTTACTCAGTGCAAACGGTTCTATTTGAATATTAATGCGTTCTGAGTAAATAATTAATTTGCTTGTGCACCAGCGCCGTGCGCTTCACCACGCGGGGCGCGACCCAGACAATACTGCTTCCGGCCACCACACCTAAAATTTCCGGTAACTGGTGATAATCCAGAATTCGCGCCACGGCGCGGCCATATCCGGCGACGGTATGGATAAGGATAAACTCGCTGTTGTGCTCCACGCTGACCACCATTTCGGAGATCGAACGGGCCGCGTCCGGGGCGGGACGTAACTGCGGATTCATCGAATAAATCTTTTGCCCTTTGGCATTTCGAATTTTTATGACACCCAGCAATTTCAGCAGACGGGAGACGCTCGACTGGCTGATGCTGTCAAACCCGCGCTCCTGCAGGTCTCGGCGGATCTCTTCCTGGGAAAGGTAGCTGTTCTCGCTAATCAGGCTCTGGCATACCGCGAGCTGAAGTTGTTCTTTTGGGGAGTATTCTCCATATTCCATCATCTGGTTCCCATCTCTGTTGCCAACAAAAAATGCCCGGTGGCGCTACGCTTACCGGGCCTGCAAAAAGATTACCGTAGGCCGGATAAGCGCAGCGCCATCCGGCAAATCAGATAAGCGCACCCAGGCTTAACGTCGCCATAATCAGCACCGTCAAAATTCCCAGCAGCGGGGCGACCCACTTGAGATAACGCACGTACGGCACGCGCGCGATCGCCAGTCCACCCATCACCACGGCGGACGTCGGAGTGACCAGATTGACAATCCCGGAAGCTGACTGGTACGCCGTCACGACCAGGTCGCGGTTGACGTTAGCGAAATCGGCGAGCGGTGCCATGATCGGCATCGTCAGAACGGCAAGGCCCGAGGAAGAAGGCACCAGAAACGACAGCACCACTTCCAGCCAGTACATGACGTTAATAAACGCCACCGTTGACAATCCCGTGACCATATCTTCCGCACTGTGCAAAATCGTGTGCGTAATCATGCCCTTATCCATGATGACTACGATACCGCGCGCAATCCCAATAATCAGCGCGACGCCCAGCAAATCCCGCGCCCCGTTGATAAATGTTGAGGTCAGCTCCTCTTCGCTCATGCGGGCAATCAGGCCGACGATGATCGCGCTGGCGAGGAACACCGCAGAAATCTCCGCCATCCACCAGCCGAGCACCGCCACGCCGTAGATCATTACCGCGAAGGCGAGAGCGAAAATCACCAGGATCACTTTGCGCACCGGGGTAAATTCCAGCGACTGCTCGCCTTTATCGCCGAGGAAATGCGCGCGGTTTTCAGCCTCTTTGTCGGCGACGATCGACAGGGTCGGATCCTGGCGCACCTTGCGGGCGTAGCGCATCACCCACCACACGCAGATCACCCAGCCGATCGCCAGCAGCGCCACGCGGAGCATGATTCCGTTGGTGAACGGGATCCCGGCGGCGTTGGCGGCGATCACCGTGGCGAACGGGTTTATGGTGGAGCCGAGCGTGCCGATCCCCGCGCCGAGCAGCACGGTAGACGCCGCGACCACCGGATCAAAACGGGCGGCGAGCATCACCGGGACGAGCAGCGTGTAGAACGGCAGCGACTCCTCCGCCATGCCGTAAATCGTCCCGCCCGCGGCGAACAGCGCCATCAGGATCGGGATCATCCACTCTTCGCGGCCCCGCAGTCGGGTGGTGACGCGCTCGATCCCGGCGTCAATCGCCCCGGTTTTGGTGACGATCCCGAGAAACCCGCCGATGATCAGAATAAACAGCGCGACGTCGATCGCGCCTGCCTGGCCCGATTCAGGATCGTACAGCCCGGCGATGGGGGCCATCAGTACCGAAACGATCCCCTGCGGATGCGCGGCGACGTGCGCGTAAGTTCCGGCAATGGGCACTTCTTTGCCGAGCGTGGCGTTCATCGCCATCTGGTACTGCCCGGCCGGAACAATCCAGCTCAGGGCGGCGACCACGGCGATCAGGAAAAAGAGAATGGTGTAAGCGGAAGGAAATTTGAACTTGCCCATGATGTTCTCCTTGCCCCGGCGCAGCCTGTGGCCGCGCCGGGCGGTGATTAGTCGCCGAGTGTCGCCACCATGACCGCTTTAATGGTGTGCATGCGGTTCTCTGCTTCGTCGAAGACGATAGAGTTCGGGGATTCGAAGACCTCTTCCGTCACTTCCAGCCCTTTCAGGCCGTACGCCATCTCGATTTCGCGGCCCACTTTGGTGTGTTCGTTGTGGAACGCCGGCAGGCAGTGCATGAATTTCACGTTTGGATTGCCGGTGGCTTTCATCACCTGGGCGTTGATCTGGTACGGCGTCATCAGGCTCACGCGCTCTGCCCAGGCCTCTTTCGGCTCGCCCATCGACACCCAGACGTCGGTGTAGAGGAAATCGGTGCCCTGGACGCCTTCGTTCACGTCGTCAGTGAGGGTGATGCGCGCCCCGGTCTCTTTGGCGATGGCGCGGCACTGCTCGACCAGCCCGGCTTCCGGCCAGAAGGATTTCGGGGCGACCAGGCGGATGTCCATCCCCATCTTCGCCGCGCCGACCATCAGGGAGTTGCCCATGTTGTTCCGCGCATCGCCCAGATAGGCGAAGCTCAGCTCCGGCAGGGTTTTGCCCGGCGCGTGCTCGAGCATGGTCATCAGATCGGCGAGGATTTGCGTCGGGTGGAATTCGTTGGTCAGGCCGTTCCACACCGGCACGCCCGCGAACTCGCCGAGCTCTTCGACGATTTCCTGGCCGTAGCCGCGATACTCGATGCCGTCATACATGCGGCCCAGCACGCGGGCGGTGTCTTTCATCGACTCTTTATGGCCAATCTGCGATCCGCTTGGGCCGAGGTAGGTGACCTGCGCGCCCTGGTCGAACGCGCCCACTTCAAAGGCGCAGCGCGTGCGGGTGGAGGTTTTTTCGAAGATCAGGGCGATGTTTTTGCCGACTAACGTCTGTTTTTCACGCCCGGCTTTTTTGGCGGCTTTGAGGTCGATGGCGAGATCGATCAGGTACTGGATTTCTGCCGGGGTGTAGTCCAGCAGTTTGAGGAAGTTGCGGTTTTTCAGGTTGATGGTCATGTGGTGATCCTTTTTAAATTTGAGTTGTCTGGTGCCCTCACCCCGGCCCTCTCCCAAGGGGAGAGGGAGTATGAGTTCCCTCTCCCCTTGGGAGAGGGTTAGGGTGAGGGGAAAATACGAATCAATTGCGAATCAACGTCCCTTTATCCCCCGCCAGAATCGCGGCGCCATCGGCCAGCGCGCCGATCCCGGCGATGCCGTTGCACGCCTCGACAAATTCACGGCAGGCGCTCACTTTCGGCCCCATCGATCCGGCGTCGAACTGCATGGTTTTGAGGACATCCGGCGAGACCTGCGCCAGCGGGCGCTGGGTCGGCGTGCCCCAGTCGAGGTACACCGCGTCAGCGTCCGTGAGGATCAGCAGCGCATCGGCTTCTATCTGACGGGCCAGCAGGGCGGCGGAGAGATCTTTGTCGATCACCGCTTCAATGCCGTGGTAGCCGTTGGCGTTTTCCACCACCGGAACACCGCCGCCGCCGTTGCAAATCACCAGGTGATCGCGGGCGATAAGGGCGGTGATAGCGTCGCTCTCGACGATGCGTTTCGGCTGCGGGGAGGGCACCACGCGGCGGAAGTAGCTCCCGTCGGCCTTAAACACCCAGCCTTTTTCCGCCTGCAGGGTTTTCGCCTGCTCTTCGCTGTACACCGGGCCGATGTATTTGGTCGGGTTGCGAAACGCCGGGTCGGCGGCGTCGACTTCGACCTGAGTCAGCAGCACGCTCACTTCGCGCTGCGGCAGGTTGTTTTTCAGCGCTTGCTGGAGCATGTAGCCGATCATTCCCTGGCTTTCGGCGCCGAGGATGTCGAGTGGGTAGGGTGTGACCTTGTCGTAGGCGCTGTTCTGCAGCGCCAGTAGCCCGACCTGCGGGCCGTTACCGTGAACCAGCACCACGCGCCACTGAGCGGTGAGTCCGGCGATCGTGCGGGCGGCCAGCTCGATGTTCTGACGCTGAATATCCGCTTCCAGCGGCTCGCCGCGTTTGAGCAGCGCATTGCCGCCCAGTGCCACGACCAGAGTGGGTTTTCTTTCCATGATGGCTCCTTTAAATTCCGTCTCGTTCCAGCGGGCAGCTCATGCAGCGCGCGCCGCCGCGACCGCGTCCGAGTTCATCCCCCGGAATCGGCAGCACGGTGATCCCGGCTTTGTCGTATTTCTCGTTGGTCCAGATGTTGCGCTCGTAGCCGATCACCACGCCGGGGCGGATGGTCAGCACGTTGTTGGCGTCGTTCCACTGCTCGCGCTCGGCTTCGAAGGCATCGCCGCCGGTGGTGATCAGGCGTACCTGGTTAATGCCTAAGGCTTTTTCGATGGCGTGGAGCAGATCCGTTTCCTGGGTGCGCAGCAGGCCGCCGCGTCCGTCCGGGGTGAGCGTCCAGCACTGGGCGTCTTTGCGCACCACTTCCGGGTAGACGGAGAAGGTGTCGACGTCGATGTGGGTCATGACCGTGTCGAGGTGCATACAGGAGCGGTGTTTCGGCAGTTCGACGGCGATGACCCGTTCGGCCTGGCGATGCTGGAACAGGCTTTGCGCGAGGAATTCCACGCCCTGCGGGGTGGTGCGTTCGGACATGCCAATTAATACTGCGCCGCGACCAATCACTAATACGTCGCCGCCTTCCAGAGTGGCGTGGTCGTAATTAATATTCTCGTCGCCGAAGTATTTAATAAAATCGCCGTCGGCAAAGGCCGGGTGCCAGCGATATATTGCCCGCAGGTTATTGGTTTCACGCTGACGCGCCGGTTTTGCCATCGGGTTAATCGACACTCCGTTATAAATCCAGCATGAAGTATCGCGAGTAAATAAGTGGTTCGGCAGCGGCTTCATAATAAAATCATTTGCCGTATGGGTATCGACCACCATATTTTTAATAAAGGCAGGAATTTCCCCGTAGGTTAACCCGCCGCTCAGACGGCGCGCCAGTTCGCGATGCGGCATATCCGCCAGCCAGCCGCGGACGTCGTTGGCGAAGGTTGGCCCGAGGCGATAATCGGAGATTTGGGTTTCTAATAGCCAGGCTTTAGCCTCAGCAATATCAAGTGTTTGGGTAATCAAATCGGTTAACAGCAGGACTTCCACACCCTGTTCGCGCAGGGTATTTGCGAAGATGTCATGCTCTTCACCCGCCCGCTCAACCGATAAAACGTCATCGAATAACAGCTCCTGGCAGTTAGACGGGGTTAAGCGTTTCAGACTTAAATTCGGGCGATGCAGCATAACGCTACGCAATTGACCAATTTCAGAACCGACGTAATGCTTTTCCATAATTATTCCTTTAACTGTTTTTTCAGAATAAAAAGGGCTGTGCTATGAACGGGTATTAATTCATAGCCCTTTAAGCTCAATTGATTTCACGGCCAATAGTAAGCGCTTGAGAATTGGTTTTTGTGATATTGCTCACGCAGGATCGGATATTAACGAGTTTGTTTTCGATTGCATGACTCGCATCAGATAATGCTTAATTAGCCATTATTCGGGAGTGAATGGCTAAGCATAATTCGCTGGGGTTATCTGAGATTGTTATTATTATGTAGATGGAAACAAACGGACATAAATAATCAATGCATTGATTTTTATGAATAAATTATTTTGCTTGGCATGAATATGCAATAAAAGACGTTATCTATTTTTGCCTTAAGGCAAATTAATAAATAACTATCCAGAATAAATGAAATTAACCGAGTGAATAAAGTGTGACCCGGCAGCGTGTTTTTTGCATACATCATTTAAATCAGTGGGTTACTGGTCTACAGAAGATCACCCGGACCGGTGTTATGCATAATCGCTGCATAGTTGCCTGGCTGGCTTTAACAGGCGGATAACACATTTCCCGATAAACATGCGTTGCCGCAAAGATGATGTAGAAAGGGCTGGTATGGCAGTGGAAATTCTCGTATAAAAGTCGAAATTGAAACATTGTTTTATATTGAGGGTTTAGACATGATCGTTGGCAATATCCATCATCTCCAGTCCTGGCTGCCGGCAGAGCTGCGTCAGGCTATCGAACACGTCAAAGCGCACGTTACTGAAGCGACCTCGCTCGGTAAGCACGACATCGACGGCAACAACCTCTTTTACCTGGTCTCGGAAGACATGACCCAGCCGTTCGCCGAGCGCCGCGCGGAGTACCACGCCCGCTATCTGGACATTCAGATTGTGATGAAAGGCCAGGAAGGGATGACGTTTAGCACCCTGCCGCACGGCACGCCGGACACCGACTGGCTGGCGGACAAAGACATTGCGTTCCTGCCGGAAGGTGAGCAGGAAAAAACCGTAGTGTTGAGTGAAGGGGATTTTGTGGTGTTCTATCCGGGTGAAGTGCATAAGCCGCTGTGTGCGGTGGGCAGCCCGGCGCAGGTGCGGAAGGTGGTGGTGAAGATGTTGGTGGGCTAGTTTACCCCTCACCCTAACCCTCTCCCACAGGGAGAGGGGACTGTTCGGCGCTGCTTTATTCCCTCTCCCGTGGGAGAGGGTCAGGGTGAGGGCACCAGACCGCAGAGGACTACGGCTGCCCAAGCGTCGCCACCATCACCGCCTTAATCGTATGCATCCGGTTTTCCGCCTGGTCAAACACGATGCTCGCCGCCGACTCAAACACCTTATCCGTCACTTCCATCCCGCCGTGCAGATCGAACTCCTTCGCCATCTGCTTGCCGAGCGTGGTTTGATCGTCGTGGAACGCGGGCAGACAGTGCAGGAACTTGACGTTCGGATTGCCCGTCAGGGCCATCATTTCACAGTTCACCTGATAGCCGCGCAGCAGCTCGATCCGCTCCGCCCACTTCTCTTTCGGCTCGCCCATCGATACCCAGACGTCCGTATAGATGAAGTCCGCGCCTTTCACGCCAGCGATAATATTTTCCGTCAGGGTGATTTTGCCGCCGTTCTTCAGCGCCAGCGCGCTGCACTCCGCGACCAGGCTCTCTTCCGGCCAGCAGGCTTTCGGGGCCACCAGACGCAGATCCAGACCGACCAGCGCCGCCGCTTCCAGCATCGAGTTGCCCATGTTGTTGCGCGCATCGCCCGCATAGACCAGCGTCATCTGGTTAAAGGCTTTGCCCGGCAGATGCTCCTGCATGGTCAGGAGATCCGCCAGCAGCTGGGTCGGGTGGAACTCGTTGGTCAGCCCGTTCCACACCGGCACGCCCGCGTATTCCGCCAGGGTTTCGACCACTTCCTGCCCGTGACCGCGATACTGAATTCCGTCGTACATCCGCCCGAGTACGCGAGCGGTATCCTTAATTGACTCTTTATGCCCAATCTGACTGCCGCTCGGGCCGAGATAAGTGACGCGTGCACCCTGGTCAAATGCGGCAACTTCGAAAGAGCATCGTGTACGGGTCGAGTCTTTTTCGAAGATGAGCGCGATGTTTTTACCAGTAAGCTTCTGTACTTCTTTGTTATTTTTTTTATCGGCTTTCAGCTGGGCGGCCAGCGACAGCAGAGAGTGAAGCTGTGCAGGAGTAAAATCGAGCAATTTCAGGAAGTGCTTTTTATAGAGTTCAGACATGTTATCCTCACATGGCTAAGGCCACTTATTGAATTAAAATTCACTTTATATGTATGAATATTCATTTGCAACCCTGTTTCACAAATCTTTCTTACATTAGGTGGAGGCAAACACGTCCGTGTGTGAAAATAGAAGTATCTGCCGAACTTAAAGAGGAACGAGCCATGGCAAACCCAGAACTGCTGGAAGAGCAACGCGAAGAGACGCGCCTGATCATTGAAGAGCTGCTGGAAGACGGCAGCGATCCGGACGCGCTGTACACCATCGAGCACCATTTCTCTGCAGATGACTTCGAATCGCTGGAGAAACTGGCGGTAGAAGCGTTCAAAATGGGTTACGAAGTGACCGAGCCGGAAGAGCTGGAGGTGGAAGAGGGCGAAACCGTCATCTGCTGCGATATCCTGAGCGAAGGCGCGCTGAAAGCAGAACTGATCGACGCGCAGGTTGAGCAACTGATGGATCTGGCCGAGAAGTTTGAAGTGGAATACGACGGCTGGGGAACTTACTACGAAGATCCAAACGGCGAAGACGGCGATGACGAAGACGATGAAGATTTCGTCGACGAAGATGACGACGGCGTGCGCCACTAAGTGTTATCTGCGGCAGCTTCGGCTGCCGCTTTGCAAGGTTTCATAATGGACTATCCGCAGATTCTCAGCCCCGTTCTTAACTTCCTCCACTGCCCGACCCCGCAAGCCTGGATTGATAAAGCCCGCGACCCGGCGAACCTGCCGCTGCTGCTCACCGACCATATGGTGTGCGAACTCAAAGCCGCCCAGACCGCGCTGCTGCTAGTGCGTAAATATGTCACCGACAAAAGCGGGGCCGACGCGCTACTCGAGTGGCTAAAACCTTACGAAGCCTTCACCTTCCGCGACGGCCCGGAACCGGATTTTATCGCTCTCCACAAGCAGATTGGCAAAAGCGTGATGCCCAAAACCGACGACCCCTGGGGCCAGGCCCTGATCGACAGCATGGTGCTGCTGATTAAAGAGGAGCTGCACCACTTCTGGCAGGTGCGCGAGGCGATGCTGACGCGCAACATTCCGTACGTCAAAATCACCGCCAGCCGCTACGCCAAAGGGATGCTGAAGGAAGTGCGCACTCACGAACCCCTGACGCTGATCGACAAACTGATCTGCGGGGCGTACATCGAAGCGCGCTCCTGCGAGCGTTTCGCCGCGCTGGCCCCGTTCCTCGATGACGACCTGCAAAAGTTCTATCTCTCGCTGCTGCGCTCGGAAGCGCGCCACTATCAGGACTATCTGGCGCTGGCTCAACAGGTCAGCGACAAGGATATCTCTTCACGCGTACAGCAATTTGGCGAAATAGAAGCCACACTTATCTCGACACCGGACAGTGAGTTCCGTTTTCACAGCGGCGTGCCGGTGTAATCCGACAGATCAAAAGGATGCGAGACGATGAAGAGAGCCTGGAAACCGATTGTGATTGTTGCCGTACTGGCCGCCGCCGTGGCGTGCTGGGTCTACTACGATAAGCAACGCCTGCAACACACCCCCGAACAGCAGCTCGACACCACGCTTAACAGCATGCCTGCCTGGCAGGTGCTGAAGGAGCAAGACCCCGCATTCCAGCAGCGCATCCGCAGTCAGATCCTCGCGATGCAGAAAGAGGGCGATTCCGAGCAGCAGATTATCGATGTGATTCAACCGCAGATCCTGCACCTGCAGATGTCGCGCCTGCAGACCGCGCCGGACGCGAGCGTGGTGGATTATATGAAGGCCAACATGGAACAGACCGCCGCCATCCAGAAGGTGAGCGATGACGCCTGTTTTCGTTTCCTCTACCCGGACGTGAAGGGCGGCATCAACCCGCTGCGGGTGCTGGATAAACCGATGATGCAGCGCCGCATGCAGGCTGACGCCGACATGATGCGCGCCGCCTACGGCAAAAACCGCCACACGGTGACGGCGCAGGAGCGCGACACCGCCGTCGCCGACGTGCGCCCGATCATGAAGGAGCTGGCCGCGAAGTACGGCGAGGATATTCAGCTGTTGCAGGCTCCGGACAAGGCGGTGGGCAAGGAGAAGCTGTCGTGCGATATGGTGCAGGAGATGTGGGCCAAAGTGCTGCAACTGCCTGAAAGCCATGCCGCCGGGGTGATCCGTCTGGCGGTTTCCGAGCTGGAGTAGGCCTTACGCTGGTTTTTTCAACACTTAGCGCAGGATCCACGCGCTGCCGCTTGCAAGGCAGCGCGTGACAGGTATAATCCACAACGTTTCCGCATACCCCTTCAGTGCCGAAGTGGCGAAATCGGTAGACGCAGTTGATTCAAAATCAACCGTAGAGATACGTGCCGGTTCGAGTCCGGCCTTCGGCACCATCGGAACATCAATAGACGTCAACGGACGTCTTTTTTTGTGCCTGAAATCCGCGCCACACAAGGCTTTCCGCGATTTTCCTTTCAATAGAAGTCAATCTGAGTCAACCCACATCAAGTCGCTTGTGAGTATAGAACCGAGTATATATGCTGGTTCGATAATGGTTGTATACTCACAGCGGCACATGGAAGGAGAACTTTTATGGCTCTGACAGATACTAAAGTGCGTTCTGCAAAACCGCAGGAAAAGGAGTACACCCTTGTCGATGGGGATGGCATGTTTTTGCTTATTCACCCTAACGGCTCAAAATATTGGCGGTTCCGTTTTCGCTTTGGGGGTAAGCAGCACCTGATGGCGTTTGGGGTTTACCCTGAAACGTCACTGGCTGATGCTCGTCAAAAAAGGGAAGAGGCCAGAAAGCTTGTTGCTGCTGGAATCGATCCTCGCGAATACAAACGTGCTGCGAAAGAAGAACAGACGAAAGAAGCTATCACCTTTGAGTCAGTTGCCAGAGCTTGGCATGCAACTAACAAGAAATGGTCAGAGGATCACAGTCGGAGGGTATTGAAGAGTTTGGAAGACAATCTATTCGCCTCGATTGGCAAGCGTAGTATTGAAGAGCTAAAGACTCGCGACCTGCTTGCACCCATTAAAGTTGTAGAAGCAACAGGCCGCCTTGAAATTGCTTCGCGTCTTCAGCAACGAACAACCGCCATCATGCGGTATGCCGTCCAAAGTGGCTTGATTGATTACAACCCAGCCCAAGAGATGGCTGGCGCAGTTGCTTCCACTAACCGTGTCCATCGCCCTGCACTTGAGCTGAAACGCCTACCTGAACTGCTCCACCGAATTGACGGTTACACGGGACGCCCTTTGACCCGCTTGGCTGTTGAGCTAACCTTGTTAATCTTCATTCGTTCCAGTGAATTGCGCTTTGCCCGCTGGTCTGAGATCGATTTCGATACGGCAATGTGGACGATACCGGCAGAACGAGAAGCGATCGAAGGAGTGAAACACTCTCAACGTGGTTCTAAAATGCGCACGCCTCATCTGGTGCCATTGTCTCACCAGGCTCTGGCAATCCTCAAACAGGTTCACAAGCTTAGTGGCGAGCGCGATTTTGTTTTCGTTGGCGATCATAACCCTCGTAAACCGATGAGCGAAAACACGGTGAACAAGGCACTGCGCGTGATGGGATACGACACGAAGGTTGAGGTTTGCGGGCATGGATTCAGGACGATGGCCTGTAGCTCGTTGATTGAATCGGGGTTGTGGTCGAGGGATGCGGTAGAACGGCAGATGAGTCATATGGAACGTAACTCTGTAAGAGCGGCTTATATCCATAAGGCTGAGCATTTGGACGAGCGTAGGCTGATGTTGCAGTGGTGGGCTGATTATCTAGAGTCATTAATGTATAAGTTGATGACACCTTTTGATTACGCAAAGACTAATAATTCTATTAGTTAATTATATATTTGTGATGAAAACCCATTGAAATCAAGTGGATATGTTTTTTTTGTTTTATAGAGGTGATTGAGCTATGAGGTAAAGAGGTTATGATCAAAAATTGAGTTAACATCTTTTCCGATAGTATCTCCATGTTTTTACAAGAATAATTAGTGTAGCCGTAGCTGGAATTTAGGGTGCAACAAGACTTAATACAGCATGTTTATGACTAAAAATGTGTCGTCAATGCTTCTTTGAATCTTTGTCGCCGCGACAATTTCATACATTAGAGAAAGCCCCTGAAGAGTTTGGATGGATGCTATCATTGGCGTCGCCCCGTTAAGTGTCGAGCTTATGCTCTATGGTACTACGCTATCGATAACTATCACCTTAAGTTAAATTTAATGCGGCAAATATTAATTGGAGCGTGAGAAAAATGCACAAAGATCCCTCAATAATAGTTAATGTGAACCTGCGTGAAGCCCGGTTAAAAAAGAAGGTTCGAGAACATTTACAATCATTGGGATTTACAAAATCTGATGCAGGAGCGCTACAGGCCCCAGGAAACACGAAAGAGGTAATCAGGACCCTTCATAGCGCTCAACGGGCTGAGCGACTTGCTGCAAACCAAAATTTCATAACACTCAAGTCCTCAAAATTATTGAAATTTTTTGCATCTGGTAAGGATGTTATTCCTGACAAGATATCGCCTGTTCTTGAGCGGGTGTCATCAGGAACTTGGCAAGGAGATCTGTTTAGGTTAGCGGCATTAACTTGGTCTGTACCGGTTTCAAACGGATTTGGAAGGCGTCTCCGATACCTTGTTTGGGATGAAAGTAATGGAAAATTGATAGGGTTAATTGCTATTGGTGACCCCGTTTTCAATCTTGCCGTCAGGGATAGATTGATTGGTTGGAGTACAGAGGATAGAAGCTCAAGACTTGTTAATGTGATGGATGCGTATGTACTTGGCGCACTTCCACCTTATAATTTTCTGCTTGGGGGAAAACTGGTAGCTTGCCTACTTCGTAGTCGCGAGTTATATGATGACTTTGCAAGAGTGTATGGCAACAGTGTGGGGGTTATATCTCAAAAGAAGAAGAGAGCCCGTCTTTTAGCAATTACAACTACATCATCGATGGGGCGCTCTTCTGTATACAACAGATTAAAACTTGATGGAATTCAGTATATGGAACCCATTGGTTATACTGGCGGCTGGGGGCATTTTCACATACCTGATAGCTTGTTTATTGAATTACGTGATTACCTGCGCGACATGGATCATCGCTATGCAGACCACCATATGTTTGGGAATGGTCCCAACTGGCGTCTACGAACGATGAAGGCGGCTTTAAATGCGCTAGGATTTAGGGATGATATGATGAAACATGGAATCCAACGCGAAGTATTTATCAGTCAGTTAGCTGATAATGCAACTAATATTCTGCAAACGGGTAGAGGTAAACCAGATCTTACATCATTGCTTTCTGCGAAAGACATCGCTGAGCTAGCTATGGAGAGGTGGATGATTCCTCGATCAATACGCAAAACTGAGTATCGTTCTTGGGATTCAGATTATCTTTTTGATTTTATTGATAATAATTGGTTGAGCTTGGAAGTGGAAACTGATAAAAAAAAGACTATTAGTTAACCTTGGGTGGAGGGAAGGGTAGTGGACTACGCCATTAACGAGGCTAGTGGGAAGTTAGTATCGGCTTCTCAAGCATTGAGATATAGTCGGTATATATGCCCAGTTTGTAAAAAAGGAGTTAGTCTCCGACGCGGAAAAATAATACCTCCGTATTTTGCCCATTTTCGGGGATATGGCACACTCGACTGTGAAAATTTTGTCCCTGCTCATTTATCCTTCACTACAAAAGAAAATATCAACGATATTGTAAAGCGGCGTATGGAGCTGCGTTTGTTGATCTCTACTGCCAAAAAGATTCGAGAATGGTCATTAGAGCTAGCATTACCCACTTGTAACTTATGTCAAGCTAAGGTCATTCTTGACGTAGGAGGAAGATCTCAAACGATTGATATGAGAGGTATGGTAACGCGCCGTCAGATTAGTGCTGAGCTCTCAGCTAGACCATATCGCATAGTATCTTTTACTGGCAATCCTGATCCTGAGTTTGTTAGAGAAGTGGAAAGGGAATGTCCGGGACTACCCTCAATAGGGGCTGCTGTATTCACCGCAATGGGAGGTGGGGCATCGAACGGATTTCCTCTGGCGCAGGAATTAAGATGCACTGAAACCTTCGCTTTCCTTTGGCGGGAGCCTGCAAGTCCCGGATTTCCTGATGAATTAGACATTGATAGTTTAGTTAGTAGGCAAGGATGGAATTTAGCCATTGTGACAATACCTGAAACTCTTTCCCCAGAGAGCATTTCATGGCTTAACTCCTTCACTCAACTTCCAATTGTTCCTGCAAAAGCTTCTATTACAGCTATTTGGCCATTCCAAACTCAAGACATCAGTATTAATCAGGTCGAGTGCATTCATTCCAATTTTTTACTATTGTCTGCAAATATGATTTCGACCCCACCCAATGAAACTGGGCCGACAATGTGTGCTCAAGGGGCCTCTTCAGTCCTCTCAGCGATTGGAGTAGAAAAATCACCGGCATTCTTTACTCTTACCCCTGATAATAGTGACATAGTAGGAGTATCTGCTTCAAATGATCAAGATATAAAAAAATATTATTCTTTTTTTACTAATAAGATAAAAAACCATAAATATCCTTCAGTTGATCTAGTTTATACAAAAAAAAATGGTGCGAGAGAAATAGTCTCATTGCATCAGAGAAGATGTGTTGAACTTACAATGGAAGCTCGACTGTTAGGTTATAAGTTAGAGTACTTGTCTATGCCTTCTGGGGCCGAAGGGACGGCCAAAATACAGAGGAAAATAGATATTAGTCGTATCAATCTTTTTTCAAGTGATCATGTGGCTCCTCATGATAGCAATATGAGATTACTACGTTCTGATGCCTTTTCTAAGTTATCTGAATGTTTATCTGATGTGAGTTATAATCTGGATATTGAGTTTAAAGGGCTAGGGGAATTACATCTTACTGGATTTAAAAAACTTGGAAAAGACATTGTCGTAAGTAATGAAATATCTTCGAGCCTACGTCTTCGTATATTGAGCTTCATATTGCAGATGCAATCAATTAATAATGAGGTTGTCATGATTAATGATTCTAAGTTACTTGAAGTATTGGGAAAATTAAACCCTAAAAAACACCTGTTACCCCACTACCGAGCATTGGTAAAAGAAGTTGTTGCCAGTGGATTTGAATTTAATCGCTTTAGATAAGGTGCCTTCTCATGAGTTATCAATATAGCCAAGAGGCTAAGGAGAGAGTCCGTAAGTTAGGACAGTCTGATATTATTGATTTTATTGGGGAGGTTCCTATTGCCCTTCGGCGCAAGGTATTCAGCCTTATGCCTAAAGTTCCTGGGTTCAGAGTAGGTCAACCGTTAGAAATAAAAGAGAAGCAGAAGCGGCTCATTGGATACATGTTTCAGACTCATTCCTCTCCTGAGGAGACATATGCATGGAAAAGTTTTGCTCTTTTTTGGAAACTATGGGCAGAAGAAAAAATAGGTAAGCCATTTACAATATGTGAAGAGAAGGGAGTTGAACCTGGTACTGGCTTGATTTTTATTAAGGAACTTGCAGATACATTTCCTAAGGTATCAAGAGAGGATGTTGAACGTCTTTATTATTTTAGCGGTTTTACTAATGATTCAAAAATTACAGCAGCATTTGAGTTTTTTCGGCCAGCGAGGATACTTGCTCGTGATAATGCACTCGATGCTCTTCCCATTCGATTAGATGAGCTAGAAGAGTGTGTTGAGCTTGCAAAATATATTATTGAAGATAATGAAAGTGGTATTAAATCGCTCAAATCAGCAACTAATTCACTTGCCACAGAGTTAAAAAAATATGCAAAGGATAATAAATTTGTTTTAAAGTCGCTCATTGATTTGAAAGAAATAATAGAAAAAGAGGTGAAAAGAACTGATAAGGTAAATAAGGCCGTCGATGAACTATCTATTTCTAATAAAGATATATATTTAAATTTAGAAAACATCACAATTAGAAATAATACCTATGATTCAGCTTTAGATGAATTTTACGAGTATGGAAAAAATCTAGATTGTATAAATAAAAAGATTGTTGAGATTCAAAATTCATTAGAGGGTATTTACGAAAAAGAAAGCAATGATGATGTTCTTAATCATAATGAGACTTATAAATTACTCGCTGAAAGAATTGATATCCTTGACTTGAATTTCGAAAAGAAAAATTCGGGTTTAATTTACCCCCAATGTAATGAAATCCGTGAAAATAAAACCATAGAGTCAGTTGAACATATATCAACTCACGATGAAGCGTTTAATATTATTTCATCGAATCTTCAAGCTGTTGGTCTGAATAAAGAGTCATCTAGAGATGTAGCTAGATTAGTACTTGCTGCATTTATTTCAGGTCAGATAGTTCAATTGTGCGGTTCTCTAGCTGATATAGTAGCTGATGCGATTGCTTCTGCAGTAGGAGCTTCTCTTTATCATGAATGGAGAGTTCCAGTAGGACTTATTTCTGATGCTACTGCCTTTGATTTTGTTCAGTCTGCAGCCAATTCGTCACATTGCCTAGTTTTGAAAGGTGCTAACCTTTCAGCATTTGAAATTTATGGCACTGCAATTAGGGATATTGTGGTTCAGCGTCAAATATATCAAACAGATTATGATCATCTTGCACTGATTGCTACCTGGAAACAAGGTCATGCTGTATTTCCTGACGGTGGAATGTTAGCTGAATTGGGCCCAGTAATTGATACAGATACATTAAAAATTCGTGGCGTCACTGTTATTTTGCCTAAGTTAAAACTCGGGGTTTTTTCAAAGAGAAAATGGTCTGAAATTGAAGGCATGCAATCAGATGTGACTAGGGAGGATGTCAGTGAGTTGAGAGATCTATTGGATGAGTCTGACTTTGATGGCGGTAATTTATGGAAAAGAATGATCAGCCGTTTTTATATATCACTCATGAGTATTCCTGATGGAAATGCAACTTATGATCTTTATTCTGTTTTATTCTATTATACCTTGCCTTGGGCTCGTGTCAAAAATGGGCCAGTTGAAAAAATTGCAAGTATTGCTGAGCGTGAATTAACAGAACGTGGTGAACAGTTATCTGCGTGAGAGGAATGGCATGGAATGGACGGCAGTATCACGAGAAGAATCTCTTAAAATTATTTCGGCTGCGATAAAATGCCGACTCTCTAATGAAGGATTGAGAATTTCAATAATATCTGAGTGTTTGAGAAGTGTACTGTACCAATATTCTGTTTCTGATATTAAGGATACTAGAGAAGCTGTAGCCTCTCTTCGCCTCACTAATGCAGTAAGGCGAAAGCTAGCGCCATTATGGCCAGATGTTTTAGATTGTAGCAATGTCATTTATCCTGGGGCTTTGGCAGTGCTTGAAAGTATGGCTGAATTAGGTGACATGATTAGGTTAGAGGGCGGTAAATGGTTGACTGCACCTTTACATGCTGTCCGTGTTGATAATGAGATGGCAATTTTAATTGGTGGAGATCCAGCATATGCTCTTCCAATAGATATGGATGTAAAAACTATTGGTAGAGTAAGACTAGTCGAACAAAGAGTTTGCGAAGGAATAGTGGAGCTATGGGATGCAAATGAGTGGATAGGAGCTCCAGTTGAAGGTCATGAAATATGGATGTCAAATCTGTTTTCGCATACATGCTCTCGATTAACGGATGTTCCTAATAATATCGGAGATGTAACTGTATACGTGAAAGGCCGTTGGCTTAAGTTATCAGAAATACCTTCTTGTGAAAGAATTATATTGCTATGCAAGCTCTCTATTGGTACCAGTTTCTCATATTTTTTGGGGGAGTTCGTGGATGGGGAACTATCGAGGATGAGTTCTTTGGAGTCATCTGATGATGCTAGAAGGTTACGCTTCTATCAGGATATACGGGAAGCTTGTTCATTGAAAATAAAAATAAAAAAAGATAATGGACTAATAAAAATGAAACTGGTTAGACCATTACCAAGAAGAGAGTCAAAGGTGCTTATGCTCGGATGGCGTGAGTCAGGCCACAAATATGAGCCCTCTTGGATAGCACACTATATATTTCCTGAGGAAGTATTACCGATAGTGCGTTGTACTTTTGAAGGACTCGGAATTGTTTTAGTTAATGAATCTAAATGACGGAATAAATTATGATTGATAAAAATAAAGTATCTGATCGTTCTGGCATACATGAGACAGTGAGAAGTCTAACCGATAATTTGCGGCAATATATTGAAGCGCAATATCATATTCGTGATGAAGGCCTAATTGACGAACGTCGGGCTCTACTTCAGAAAGACGAAACAATTGCACAAGTTCCGTATATTGAAGCAACACCAGTTTATGAATCTGGAATAACATATAGTGAATTACCTATTCCTAAAGTTGCAAGTGATGTTTTGACTCAATTATCGGAAATGGGAGTTGGTCTTTACCCACGCCCTTATCAACATCAATCTCAAGCACTTACTTCATTTCTTGGGGATGAAAAATCAGATTTAGTTATAGCCACGGGTACCGGCTCCGGTAAAACGGAAAGTTTCTTGATGCCTATCATCGGTAATTTGGCGATTGAGGCAACTGAAAGACCTAAGTCTGCATCTATGCCAGGTTGTAGAGCTATTTTGCTATATCCGATGAATGCATTAGTAAATGATCAGTTAGCTCGTATTAGGCGTCTTTTTGGTGATTCAGAGGCATCTAAAGTGCTTATGGCTGGAAGAGACTTTCCTGTGCGCTTTGGCGGATATACGGGAAGAACTCCTTACCCAGGGCGTCGAAGTTCTAAACGAGACGAACAGTACATTAAGCCACTATTCGAAGAGTTTTATAATAAGATTGCAGACAATACTCCTGTGAGAGAGGCGCTTGAAAAGATTGGTCGTTGGCCAAGTAAAGACTTAGATGCTTTTTATGGGCCAGGTTTATCCCAGTCAAAGACTTACAAATCTGGTAAAAATAAAGGAAAGCAATATGTTTCAAACAATTGGGGGGAGAGGTTAATTACACAATCAGGGGATCGTGAATTAATGACTCGGCATGAGATCCAAGATAGATGCCCAGAGTTGTTGATAACCAACTATTCCATGCTTGAATATATGTTGATGCGACCAATTGAGCGTAACATTTTTGAACAGACAAGAGATTGGCTTAAAGCAGACGATAAGAATGAACTTATCCTCGTACTTGATGAGGCACATATGTATCGAGGTGCAGGGGGAGCCGAAGTAGCGCTTCTCATTCGCCGTCTTTGTGCTCGTTTGAATATTCCTCGAGAACGAATGCGTTGTATTTTAACTAGCGCAAGCCTTGGATCTATCGAGGAAGGTGAACATTTTGCACAAGATTTAACTGGGTTGTCAGAAACATCCTCAAGAAAATTTCGAATAATTGAAGGTACACGGGAAGTAAGAACACCCGCTCGAATGGTTTCCCAAAAAGAGCTTAAAGCGCTGGCTGAATTTAATCTTAATTCATTTCAGAATGTAGCTAATAATATTCATTCTGCTCTTGACGAAATAGATATTCTTGCTGAAAAAATCGGTTGGGATAAACCAATAACAAAAGATCACAACACGCTGCGAAATTGGTTGTTTGAAAAACTTACCGGTTTTGAGCCACTTGAAACTCTAATTGAACGCGTTTCTGGAAAAGCAGTAAGATTGGATTTTCTAAGTGAACAAATTTTCCCTAATTTCCCGCAAGAAATGGCAATACGTGCTCTAGATTCACTGCTTGCATTGGGCTGCTATGCTCAACGAAGCTCTGATAATAGAGTGCTGATTCCTACTCGTATGCATCTTTTTTTTAGGGGATTACCTGGTCTTTATTCCTGCATTGATCCCGAATGTAATCAACGACTAGCAAATCACAGTAAGCCTACAATACTTGGACGCTTGCATACGAAACCGTTAGATCATTGTACATGTTCATCAAAAGGGCGGATCTATGAATTACTTACGCATCGTGATTGTGGTGCGGCCTTTATTCGTGGGTATGTCGATGCGGAAATGAGTTTTGTATGGCATCAACCTAATGGACCATTATCTGAGGAAGGAAGTATAGATTTAGTTTCTATAGAGATTTTAGTTGAGGAAAATCCACACCCCAATAGTGAATATCAAGATCGGTGGCTACATATCGAAACAGGGCGTCTTTTTAAACAATGCCCTGATAATAGCTTAGGGTATCGCAAGGTATTTATACCAGACAGATTTAAGTCGGGCACAGATATAACATTCGATGAGTGTCCGGTTTGTATGCGTAAGACAAGAGGTGAACCTGATGAACCTTCAAAGATTATGGATCATGTGACCAAAGGTGAGGCCCCTTTTACTACATTAGTTCGAACGCAGATGTCGCGTCAGCCTGATAGCCGTCCAACGGATATTGCACACCCAAATGGTGGAAAAAAAGTACTCATTTTTTCTGACGGCCGCCAAAAAGCAGCTAGATTAGCGCGGGATATTCCCAGAGACATAGAACTTGATTTATTCAGACAATCTATTGCACTCGCTTGCTCTAAGCTGAAAGATATTACTAAAGAGCCTAGGCCAACACCTATTCTTTACCTCGCTTTCCTATCAGTTCTATCTGAACATGATTTACTCATTTTTGATGGAGAGGATTCTCGGAAGGTTGTAATGGCTCGTACTGAGTTTGAGCGAGACTATGGTAGTGATCTAGCAGAGGCTTTTGATGATGATTTTAGACCACAGGACCCGCCGTCTCGGTACAAAATGGCGTTGCTTAAACTTTTATGCGGCAACTACTATTCACTTTCAGGAACTACTGTAGGGTTCGTCGAACCATTACCAGCTAAAAAAGAAAGAATATGGAAGGAAGTCAAGGGAAAAAATATTAAGATCGAAAAAAGTGATATGAATGCCTTGGCTATTGCTTGGATTGATACATTACTCACTGAATTTTCTTTTGATGATTCTATTGATTCAGCTTTACGCTGCAAAGCAGCAGGTTTCTATAAGCCAAATTGGGGGAGTAAGGGACAATTTGGAAAGTCCCTGAGAAAAGCTCTAAAGCATCATCCGGCTATGGATGAATCCGCAGTAAATAAATTGGAAGAAATCTTCCGTAATCAATTGGCATCTGAAAAAGATGGGGCGTGGTATCTTTCACCAAATTCTCTTCGTTTACAAATTGATCTTTCACATATATGGATGCAGTGTCCAGATTGTACGGCACTTATGCCATTAGTTTTGGGTAAATCCACTTGTCTTGCCTGTGGTAGTAACAATGTTAAATCAGTTGATCCGTTAGAAAGCAATTACATCAAAACTAGAAAAGGATTTTGGCGTTCACCAGTAGAGGATGCTTTGGTTTCCCATTCAAGGCTTCTAAACCTTAATGTTGAAGAGCATACAGCACAGCTATCACATAGAGATCGAGCTAGTGTTCATGCAACTACTGAACTCTATGAACTCCGATTTCAGGATGTTCTAATTAACAATTCTGATAGGCCAATCGACGTTCTTAGTTGTACAACTACTATGGAGGTAGGTGTTGATATTGGCTCTTTGGTTGCTGTAGCACTAAGGAATGTTCCACCACAACGCGAAAATTATCAGCAACGAGCAGGTCGTGCTGGTCGTCGAGGTGCTTCTGTTTCTACGGTCGTGACATATTCTCAAAATGGTCCTCATGACAGTTATTATTTTCTTAATCCTGAGTACATCGTCGCAGGTGCACCTAGAACGCCTGAAGTGAAAGTTAATAACCCCAAAATAGCCAGAAGGCACGTACATTCATTTTTGATTCAGACATTTTTCCATGAAAAAATGGAACAGGGTGTTAATAGCCCTAGTGAAAAAACATCTATATTGGAAAAAGCGCTTGGCACTACTAGCGATTTTTTCCACGGAGCAAAGGATACTGGCCTAAATTTGGATTGTTTCGATCGCTGGGTAGAGGATCGGATACTATCCGAGAGTGGTGATCTGAGAGCAAGTGTTGAGAAATGGCTTCCTTCAGTTCTTGAGACTAACGGACTTTCTCTCGGTGAGTGGTTATCTACTGTCTCAAAAGAGTTTTTAAACCAACTTCATAGCTTAGCTGAAAACGTGCCACTACCAATTGTTCTTTTAGAGCAAGAGAGTGATGATGATATTGAAGATAAATTTGTGCAAAAAGAGTTGCTTGAATTCTTATTTTATCATGGTCTATTACCGAGTTATGCTTTTCCTACGAGCCTCTGCAGTTTCTTGGTAGAGAAGATCGAAAAAAGTTCCAGAGGAACTTATGAGGTTCGTACGGTGCAACAACCGCAGCAATCAATCTCACAAGCTCTTAGTGAATACGCACCAGGAAGACTAATTGTCATTGATAGGAAGACATATCGCTCAGGTGGAGTTTTTTCCAATTCTTCGAACGGAGAAGTTAATAGAGCGAAAGTATTATTCGAAAAATCTAAAAAATTTGTTCATTGTGATAAATGTTCTTTTGTTCGAGATCCTCATAAGTCTCAGAATGATAAAAATGTTTGCCCAATTTGCGAAGGTATTCTCAAAGAAGAGATAATGATTCAGCCCGAAGTATTTGGAGCTGAAAACGCCAGAGAACTGAATGAGGATGATAGAGAACAAGAAATTACTTATGCAACAGTAGCACAGTATCCTCAGCCCGTTGATCCTGAAGATTTTGAATTCAGAAGCGGTGGGGCGCATATCCTTTTTACCCATGCAATTAACCAGAAATTGGTAACGGTGAACAGGGGGAAAAATGATGGTCAATCCAGTGGTTTCTCCGTATGTACTGAGTGTGGTGCTGCTTCAGTGTTTGATTCCTACTCCCCAGTAAAAGGGCCGCATAAAAGGCCTTATAGATATAATGAAACCAAAGAGACACCGCCACAATGTTCTGGTGAATATAAACGTGTTTTTCTTGGGCATGATTTCCGTACTGATTTGCTTTTACTAAGTTTAACTGTTAATTCCCCACTTGTAACTGACACTTCAAATGTGATTGTGCTTAGAATGTACGAGGACGCATTATACTCAATCGCTGAAGCACTTCGACTCGCAGCTAGCCGCCATAAACAGCTAGATCTCGACCCGGCCGAGTTCGGCTCCGGTTTCAGGATTTTACCTGTTGAGGCAGAAGACGCTCAGACGTTAGATCTTTTTCTTTATGATACTTTATCTGGCGGTGCTGGTTATGCTGAGGTCGCTGCTTCTAACCTAGAAGAAATACTTATAGCAACTCTCGATTTACTCGAAGGTTGTGAGTGCGACACTTCCTGTACAGAGTGTTTGAATCATTTCCATAATCAGCACATCCAGAGTCGCCTTGATAGAAAACTAGGCGCTTCTTTGCTCCGTTATGCAATATACGGTGAAGTGCCGAGTTGTTCCTTAAATGATATTCAGGTGGAAAAACTGTCGCAGTTAAGGGCGAGCTTAGAACTAGATGGTTTTCAATGTTCAGAGGATAGGGCCCTGGACGTGCCTTTGGTCGTTTCCTTCAATGGCCATTCTGTAGCTTTAGGAAGCTATCCTGGCCTGATTGACAGACCTGAGTTTGAGCATGGTGTCTGTAATTGCAAAAAAGTCGATAATCATTTGGCGTTGAACGAATATCTTCTCCGTTCAAATCTTCCTCAAGCACATCTCAAAGTTAGAAAATTGTTACGATAACCACCAATATTAAGTGCCCCTTAACTTCGTGGGGGCACTTAGAGATTCCGTATTACTTGTATTCTTAAAGTGAATCTGTGATGTTCAGTAATTGAGACACCATTTACCTAAATGATACTTAGTTGGATTAGGTTAGTATTTGCAATTTATGGGGCGAAATGTGACCGTTTAACTCGTAAGGATCGGCCCCACAAGGTAAGATGATCCTATTGAGAATCATAAGGTAATGGATCATCTGACCAATGAGCGAGTCTGTTAAGTTTAGTTTTTATCAAGTGGATGAGTGTGGTTACTACTCATGGGGAAACAGTTCCCCAGTTTTTGGGTCTATACAGGAACTGCTAACGGACCTTCTCCACTGGAGTGCGGACAAGAGCATTGAAAATACCAAATTGTATGAACCACAAGTAGGTAGTGACTATCTCTCAACTTATTTGTTTGATATCAAGTGTATGGGTGAAGATTGGTTGGTTACTACTTGGAATGAAGTACCATCAACTGAAGCCGGTATAGCATCTGTTATAAGGGATTCAAGTGTTACTGCAGCTGATGTGATCATGAACCGTATCCAGGATAACTCCATTCCAGGTTATGCGACGTATTTTTGGATATTACCGGATGATGGCTTGTTTGCTAGTTTGCGATTCAAAAAACGTACTCAAACTGGTCAACAACCATTTAGAAAGTATATGGAGCAGGCACTTTCTTTGATCTCTTCTTACGTCAGATATGGTGAAGATGGGGTCGATGATTCAAGACAGGTGATTGGTTACGCACCGGTAGGAGAGGATTTGGTTAGCCCAAGTCCTTCTCCTCGTTTCAAAACTTCTCTTGCGCATGATGTCGGTAATAGGCAGTACATCAGGGAAAATGCTACTCGAGTTAGCAAAATTATTCGTAAAGAGACATTACGATTGAACCACGATGATGAACGCCAATGGTGGCAATCTGCCTTAAGCCGTTTGGGGATTAGCAGTGGTAGCGATTATAGAAGAACAGACGATGTGAATGTAAAGTATGAGCTACGTCCTGAATTTTTTGATTTGCAAAAAGTTGATTCGATGATGGAAGAGTGGGATGGATCTGAGCCTACGCGTTCAGAATGGGATGATTATGGCTTTACTTTTAAAGGTGATGCCAATAAGGTCCACTGGCTGAGCTATAGTACTCTAACAGCATCTGCTGAATTGAATGTTGTTTGGGATAATAATGAGGTTGTTAATAGTGAATCGTTGTTATCAGTTTTAACTGCTGGTAAAGCAGAGCTTCTACGACAAATACGTGAGGAGTAATGTTCTGGAATATAGTGAAGTTGTTCATCATCGTTTGCCTCATAGGGTTAATAGGTGTGGGATTCTGGTATGGGAGATTTGTTCCATTTGCTCAACAGTCTCCACTTTTTGAAGCTCTCAGAACGACTGCGTCAATAATATTTGCAGTTGTGGGGGCGTGGATGGCAATCATCTACCCTGAAAGGTTGCGCTTCACATTTAAACCAGACAGTAGTGAATCAACATCTATGCCTGTCAATATGGGGAAGCTATTGCATCCAGCTGTAAACTCTACATTTATTTTGTGCATTGTACTAATGGTGGGAGTTTTGGCACCATTGATTAAGCAAGTCTCTTTTCTGCTCCCCCATAAGGAATTACTACGAGGAGTGTCATTTAGTTTGCTCATTGCACTTACAACTTGGCAGATATGGACCGTTATTTTGACATTGGTTCCTGCTGATATGATTAAGAGTAAAGTGGATCATGAAAATGCGAAAGTTGCTGGCCGTAATAGTTTTTTTTCTCAAACTCAAAATGTTAGTGATAGTAAAAAGCAAGATGTAGATTGATCCCAATAACGCTTAGTCGCGCTGTGAGTGTATCGGGTGCACCGTTGGTTATGTAGTATCCCAGCTTTAATTCCACGCACTTTTTGAGATTCGGCCATCAGCCGGTACTCTTCCGGTGTCAGGTTATTCAGGGATTTATGGAGCGCTCGCCGTTATATTCAGCCAGCTAGCACTCTGTAATTTTCCGTGCTTCATTCAGTGCTCTTAACAGCTAAAAATCCAGTCTTTCTGTTCTGTGTTTTCGGTTGAACCGTTCGGTAATGGCATTCTATGTTGGATTACCAGACCTGATAAATTCCAGCATCACACCATGCTCTTCTGCCCATTGTGTCAGCGTCAGCGAGACCAGCTCCGGACCGTTATCCATCCGCGTCTTCCGGGGATATCCTCGGTTTGCCACGATCCTATCCAGCACTCTCACGACCCGCTGCACCGGGATATTTAGGTCAATTTTGATCGCCAGTGCTTCGCGGTTAAAATCATCCACCTCGTTGAAGGGCCGAAAGCGGTTGACAGAGACTTGCATATCGTGTGTAAAGCTCCTTTATTCTGATGGTATTAACCCTTTGCAATGCTCGCAAAACCCCTCCCAATCAACCACCCACCTCTCACATCCAACAAAAAAGGCGCCCATCGGCGCCTTCTCCACTCAATTGATTTTTCAGCCTTTCGAACTCTTCGCCGATATCACCCCGACAAACTCCACCACCTGCTTCTGCTTGCGCGCTGAAAGCTTACTTACCTCGCGCACCAGCCTCTCCATCTCCGTCTCTTCCGGTTCTGGCTCTCGTGCGGTCAGGATCATGCAGCCTTTCATCACCTTCACGTCCACTTTGGTGCCGGTGCTGAATCCGGCTTCGTCCAGCCAGTAGCCCTTCATGATAAAGGCTGGCATACGGGCGTGATCGTGAAAACGGCTCGCATAACTCACGGTGAAGGTGCGGTTATCGGCGGGGAACACTTCTGGTTCAATTGAATCTGCAATACAATCGACGTTAGTCATGGTTACTATTCTCCGTAAATAGTGATTGTGATGAGCGGTGCGGACGTGTTGGCGCATGTCCGCATCGCGTTATGAATACCTGTATATTTAATCAGGAAAATATTTAAAGTCCAGCTGAATACAAAACGTAATAAGCGTTATTCGGAGTGATTTGAATATATAAAAATAATGAATTCATTATTCACAATATATATTGCCGGAATAAGTGTTTAATTAATGACGCTCGCTCGATCTCCTCACCCTCAACCTTCCCGCCAGCGTCACATGCGTCGCCGCATCTTCCTGATTGCACAGATACTCCACGGCTAACCGCCCCAGCTCGCTATAAGGCAGTTGAATACTGGTCAGCGCCGGAGTCAGCTGTTCGGAAATCTTCTGATCGTCATAGCCCGCCAGCAGCATGTCCTGCGGGATGTGCACGTTGTTCACCGCCAGTGCCTGATAGCAGCCGATCGCCAGCCAGTCGCTGGCGCAGAAGATCGCGTCCGGGCGTTCCGGCAAAGCCAGCAGGGCCTCGGTCGCGGTGAAGGACTCGCTGAACTGCCAGTTGGTCGGGCGAACCAGGCGCTCGTCGAACGCCAGTCCGGCCTGTTCCAGTGCGGCCTGGTAGCCCGCCTTACGCTGGCGGGTGGCTTCCATCCAGCTCTCGCCGGTGATGTGCGCGATGCGCGTGGCCCCCTGAGCAATCAGATGGCGCGTCACCTGGAAGGCGTTGGCGAAGTCGTCGGGGATGAACGACGGCAGCAGCGGCGAACCGGGATCACGCTGGTTGAGCAGCACCAGCGGGAGCTGCGTAAAGTCCTGGAAATCGGTCATGTCCACCAGAGTGGTGACGGGGGAGGCGAGGATAATTCCCACGCAGTTGCGCTTCTCCAACTGGCGGATGATGTTCAGGGCCAGCTCCACGTCGTCGCCGTAGTCGTACACGGTCAGCAGCGTCTCGTTCCGCCAGGCCGCATCCCGCGCCTGGCTGATGGCGTCGATAAAGGGGTCGTAACTTTGCAGGGAGCTGACCAGCAGCGCGACCTCTTCCTGGTTGCGCGGCGCGTGGATGGCGGGCAGGCGATTGTAGCCGAGTTCGGCGGCCACGCCGATCACCCGCTGGCGCGTCTCGTCGCTGAGCTTGATGTTGCGGGACTGGTTGAGCACCAGCGATACCGTCGCCTGCGACACCCCCGCCGCACGCGCAATATCGTTCATCGTGATTTTGTTTTTCCGCTTCATCCGCTCGCTCCCCCTTGAGAAACAGCATCATACCTTAACCGTCTTCCAAAGCGCGGTCGATCACGTTTCTTATGCGCTCAAGCCTGAACTTTGTGATTGCTGTCGCTTTTCTGAACGTGCCAGTTTGCTCATTTATAGTTCAACTAATATTTATTAGCTAAATATTATCAGCAAGTGAGGTGACGATGAAACAGCAGTGGAGTAAAGAACAGGCGCAGGCGTGGTATCAGCAGAAAGGGTGGCTGTGCGGGTTTAACTATCTGCCGTCGACGGCGGTGAACTGGACGGATATCTGGCAGCAGGAGACCTTCGATCCTGAAACCATTGACCGGGAACTGGGCTGGGCGGCGGACGCGGGCTACAACACCCTGCGCATCAACCTGCCGTTTATCGTCTGGGAGCACGATCGTGACGGATTGCTGGCGCGTATTGACCACTTTCTGACGCTTGCCGACCGCCACGGGTTCAGCACCATGCTGACGCTGATGGACGACTGCGGGTTCTCCGGCGATGAGCCGTATCTCGGCCCGCAGAAGCCGCCGATCCCGGGTAAGCACAACAGCCAGGCGGCGGCGAGCCCAGGGCGCGATAAAGTGTGCGATCGCGACTGCTGGCCGCAGATTGAACGTTATATCCGCGACGTTATCCGCCAGTTCCGCGACGATAAACGCGTCCTGGTGTGGGATCTCTATAACGAACCGGGCAACCGCGGGATTTTTGCGACCGGCACCGTGGAAGTGCAGTACGACGAAAAACTGGAAAGCTACGCGCATGAGCTGATGAAACGGGCGTTCGAGTGGGCGCGGAAAGAAGATCCGGAGCAGCCGCTGACGGTCTGCGCGTGGCGCGTGTCGCCAGATGTGGAAGTGGAAGGGGAGACGTTCTTCCAGCATCCGCTCGATCAAACCGCGCTGGAACTGTCGGACGTGGTGAGCTACCACGCCTACCTCAACACCGGGCGCATGACCGCCATTATCCAGCAGTTACAGCAGCTTGGCCGCCCGATGTTCTGCACCGAATGGCTGGCGCGTCACGTCGGGAGCACCATCGAAGAGCAGCTCCCCCTGATGTACACCGCGAAGGTCGCGCCGTACCAGTGGGGCCTGGTGCGCGGCAAAACCCAGACCTGGCTGCCGTGGCCGGTGATCATGACCGGCTCCACCGACTACTGCCGTCTGTGGTTCCACGACGTCTTCGAAGAGAACGGCATCCCGTTCTCGCGTAGCGAAATCGCCCTGATGCGCAAGCTGCGCAAAATCGCCCCGCAGCCGCAGGCATAACAATAACGATCCGGCGGTACGCCGCCGGACAGCAAGGTACGCACTATGGCAACGACAATGAAAATACCGTCTCGCGAGTTGTGGTCCTATTTTGGCTATGGTTTAGGTCAGTGTTTTAGTTTTGGTTTAGTGGGTTCATTTATTAACTATTTTTACACCGACGTGCTGGGGATCTCGGCCCTGGCGGCGAGCTCGATCTTCCTGATTGCCCGCGTCTGGGATGCGGTTCACGATCCGCTGTTCGCCAGTATTATGGACACCATTAACAGCCGATTCGGCAAGTTTCGGCATTTTTTACTTATCGCTCCGCTGCTGATTACCTGCGTCACGCTGCTGTCGTTCTATAAAATCGAAGCGGACATGACCACCAAAATCCTCTACGCCGGGGTGACCTATATTCTGTGGGGGACGCTGTACGCGATCTCCGATATCCCGTTCTGGTCGATGTCGTCGGTGATGACCAACGACTCCGGCCAGCGCACCCGCGCGGTGACGGCGGCGATGCTCGGCGTCAACGCCGGGATCGCCTGCGCGAATATCTTCTTCCCGAAACTGGCAGCGTTTTTTGCCCAGTACAGCAACGACAAAGGCTATTTCATGGCGGCGCTGGTGATGATGCTCTTCGGCCTGCCGCTGATGTTGAACGGCTTTATGCAGATTAAAGAGCGCGTCCCGCCGAGCGCGGAGAAGGTGACGATGCGAGACACCTTCCACAATCTGCGTCAGAACAAACCGCTTTTCGTCATCCTGCTGTCGTTCTTTTTCTGCGTGTTCCATAACGTCGCCAACGGGATTTACATCTACTTCTTTATCTACAACCTCGGCGACGGCAGCCTGCAGATGGCGATCGGCATTATGGGGATCGTGGCGGCGGTGGTGTGCCTGATAGCACCAATGCTGACGCGCAGGATGCAGAAGCGAAAACTGTTTATGATCCTCTGTGGGCTGGATATCGCGGTGCGTGCGGTGATGTGGTTCGCCGGGTATCAGCACACGGCGCTGCTGTTCCTGCTGCTTGGTCTCAGCACCTTGTTCGTCATGATGAGCAATATCCTCACCTCGTCGATGATCGCCGACACCATCGAGTACGCCGAGTACCACACCCATAAACGCTGTGCGGCGATCACTTTCTCCGGGCAGACCTTCACCGGCAAGATGTCGGTGGCGGTAGGTGGGGGCTTGATCGGCGTGTTCCTGACGATGATCGGCTACGTGCCGCAGGCGCAAACCCAGAGCGATGGCGTGCTGACCGGGCTGTTCTTCGGCATCTGCCTGCTTCCGGCGATTGGCTCGCTGATCCGCCTCGGCTGCATGTCGCGCTTCACCTTCACCGAAGAGAAACATGCGGAGATTTGCCGTCTGCTGGCGGAGCGCCGCCATGCTTCCACGCAGGATGTGGAAGGTGACGAGCGGCTGGATCGCCCGGTCTCGGTGAATTAGCTTTTGTGGACGCCTGCCCGGCAGGCGTCCATCTGTCCCTCAGAACACCGGTACGCCCAGCCCCTGTTTCACCTCTTTGAGCGTCGCCTGCGTGATCTCGTGCGCCCGTTCGCTGCCGTTTTTCAGCATCGCCATCAGTTGGCTTTTGTCCTGAATGTAGGTCGCCCGCCGCTCGCGCATCGGCGCGATCAGCTCCTGCAGACACACTTCCAGCTCGTTTTTGCAGGCTCTGTCGCCCAGCCCCCCCTGCTGATACTGCGCTTTCATCGCCGCGACTTTGGCTTTATCCGCGTGGAACGCATCCAGATAGGTAAACACCACGTTGCCCTCGACCTGCCCCGGATCGCTCACTTTCAAATGGTTCGGATCGGTATACATGGCGCTGACGGCGCGGTGGATGGTCTCTTCGCTGGCCGACAGATGCAGCGTATTGCCGAGGGATTTTGACATCTTGGCGTTGCCGTCGACGCCCGGCAGGCGGCTGGTGTCGCTCAGCATCGCCTTGCAGTGGCGCAGCACCGGGGCGGGCAGCAGGCTGTTCATCTTGTGCACGATTTCGTTGGTCTGCTCGATCATCGGCAGCTGGTCATCGCCGACGGGCACCACTTCCGCTTTAAACGCGGTGATATCCGCCGCCTGGCTGATGGGATACACGAGGAAACCGGCGGGCAGCGAGCGGGCAAAACCTTTCTGGGCGATTTCGTTTTTCACCGTCGGGTTGCGCTCCACGCGCGCTACGGTGACGATGTTCATGTACAGCATCGTCAGCTCGGCGAGCGCGGGCAGGGCGGATTGCAGGCAGATGGTCGTGAGATCGGGGTCGATACCCGCGGCGAGATAGTCGGCCAGCACTTCGGGGATGTTATCGCGGATTTTTTGCGGGTTGCTGCCGTTATCCGTCAGGCCCTGCAGGTCGGCGACCAGCACAAACTGCTGATAATCCTGCTGGAGCGCGACGCGCTGGCGCAGCGATCCGACATAGTGCCCAAGATGCAGAGGGCCAGTCGGACGGTCGCCGGTGAGAATAGTGGTTTTGGTGTTCATGTAAGACTCCTTAAGGTTTTAAAAGCCGAAAGACGTCTTAGAAATGCAATAGCCGCCTTTCGGCGGCTATCTGAAAAAGAGGGAAAACAATTCCGGGCCGCCTTTAAGAAGGCAGCCACCACTGGGTGTGATGGAAAGCGGGGAGGTGTTTTCTGTTCATTGAATTACCGTATCATGTTCTGAGCGAAACACAACAGGGGATCCTATGCTGCAATCACTGAACCACCTCACGTTGGCCGTCAGCAACCTGCAAACCAGCGTGAATTTCTGGCGCGATCTGCTGGGGTTGTCACTCCATGCGCAGTGGGACACGGGCGCATATCTCACCTGCGGCGACCTCTGGTTGTGCCTGTCTTTCGACGAAACTCGCAACTACGTTCCGCCTGAGAAGAGCGACTACACCCACTATGCGTTCAGCGTGGCACCCGAAGATTTTGACGCTTTCTCGCACAAGCTGGAGCAGGCTGGCGTCACCGTCTGGAAAACCAATAAAAGCGAAGGGGCGTCGTTCTATTTTCTCGACCCGGACGGACATAAGCTGGAATTGCACGTGGGTGATATCGCCGCGCGACTGGCGGCGTGTCGGGAAAAAACCTATGCGGGGATGCGGTTTTATTCTTAGAACGACTCCCCAACCAGCTCAATCCGGTTCCCGTCCGGGTCGGCGATCACCGCTTCGTAAAACCCGTCCCCCGTCATGCGCGGCGCGCTCAGAAGCGTGCCGTTCTGCTGCGCCTGTTCCGCCATGCGATCCACATTGGCTTTGCTGCCGACGTTGAGGGCGATATGCGCCCAGCCGACGAATTCTGGATGCGCGGGCGCATCGACCAGTTCCGGGAGCGTCATCAGCTCAATCGTCGGGCCGTCGGTGAGCGTAATAAAGTGCGACTCAAAGCCAGGGCGGTTTTTGCTGGTGTATTTCTCGTTGCTGCGACCACTAAAAACCGTTTCCCAGAACTGAACCTGAGCGGACAGGTTGCGGGTCCAGACTGCGACATGTGCAATGTTCATATTAAGCCTCGTTGTTTGCTGCGCGTAGTTGAGTGATGTTCCTGGAACCGGGCGGGTAACTCTTCGCGGTGCACTTTCTGCTGCGAACGCTCCGTGTGGCTGACGGGCTGGAACCAGAATCCGTCGTAAGGCTGGTTAGCCACAAGCGGGTGAGACGGTTTACTGCGTTTCATCATCAGGCTCCCTTCCAGGTTGCATCGATTGACAGGCTGAGCGTCATGCAACATTATGCGCATTGATGCTCGATTTGGATTTTAACAGGACTCTTTATGCTCGATTATGCTGTTTTTCCGGAACAACGACAAGACCTGATCCGCAAGATCCTTCAGGAGAACGGCAGGGTGGTCTGCACGGAATTAGCGACGCAAATGAAAGTCTCTGAGCACACGATTCGCCGTGATTTACATGAGCTTAGCAAAGAAGGACTGTGCAAAAAGGTCTACGGAGGCGCGGTGCTTCAGCTGCCGGATGCGGGAAACTTTCTTGCCCGCGAGCAAAAAAATCCTGCAAAAAAAGACATGATCGCGCAGAAAGCGGCAACCTTTATCAAACCCGGCAGCTGCATTTTTATGGATACCGGCACCACCAACCTGGCGCTGGCGAAGGCATTGCCAGCGGATTTGAACGTCACGATCGTGACCAACTCTCCGGCGATCGCGGCCGAGCTGCTGCGCCATCCTCTGTGCGAAGTGATCATGACCGGCGGGCAGATCCAGCGCGCCTCGGGCGGCGCGGTCGGGGCGACGGCGGCCAGTCAGATCCAGGGGATTATTTTCGATCAGGCCTTTATCGGCGGCTGTGCGATGGACCCCGAAATGGGGCTGACCGGCTTTGATTTTGCCGACTGCGAGTTCAAGAAAACGGTGATCGCCCAAAGCAATCAGACCATCGTGGCGCTGACCACCGACAAAATCCCCGGCGTGGCGCGCTTCGTGGTCGCGAAAACCCGTGATATCGACGTGCTGGTGGTGGAAGCGAGCATGAACCCGGATGTTCTCAGCGCGTTCGCGACCCAGGATGTTCGCATTGTGTGCGCCTGACGACTTTGCCTGGCAAAACAGGCTACACTCTGACTTTGAGCGCTAAAAGCCGAGGATAACAACAATGCACTTCACACAGAAAGATCGCGATAACACAGAAAAATCAGAAGGGAAAAACGGCGCGGGCGCACTTGCGCAGAAATTGCTCGAGTCCCGCTCGATCATCATCTCCGGCGAAATTGACCAGGCGCTGGCCGAGAAAGTGATCACTCAGATGATCCTGCTGCAAAGCGTGAGCAACGATCCGATCAAGCTGTACATCAACAGCCAGGGCGGCCACGTGGAAGCGGGCGATACCATCCACGACTTTATCAAGTTCATCCGCCCGGACGTGCACGTGATCGGCACCGGCTGGGTGGCGAGCGCCGGGATCACCATCTTCCTGGCGGCGAAAAAAGAGCACCGCTATGCGCTGCCAAATACCCGCTTCATGATCCATCAGCCGCTGGGCGGCGTGCGTGGTCAGGCAACGGATATTGAGATCGAAGCGCGCGAGATCATCCGCATGCTGGATCGCGTGAACAAGCTGATTGCTGACGCCACCGGCCAGCCGCTGGAAAAAGTGAAAAAAGACACCGACCGTAACTTCTGGATGTCTCCTGGCGAGGCGCTGGATTACGGCATCGTCGGCAAGATCATCACCCAGTATGACGAGCTGAAACTCGATTAAGTGTTCCAGAAAGCGCCCGGTACGGGCGCTATCGTTCATGTAAAACGATCGCCGTCCAGGTGGGTCTGGTGATTTCCGGAAACTCCGGATACGGCTCCAGCCGCGTACAAGCCCCCGCCCAGATATAGGTATCTTCTCCCACCCGATACCAGTGCGCATTGCCCTCCACCGCATCACCCACCACCGCCCCCTGAATCGTCACGCGACTCCCGGCAGGCAGCTCATTCGCGACGGGCGAAAATACCGACGGATTATCTCTGCGAGTGAAAACACCCATCGTGGTTTTCACGTTTCCAGAAACCGGGAGTTCAGTGAAGTCGCTCATATCGCCTCGTGACAGTGCGCGCTTATTAATTAACGATATAAGCCGCTAAGGATCGGGCGATAACCATAAAGGCTGAAACTGTCACGGTGTGTCATGCGAACGGTTGAAGGGGCAATTGGCGGGCAATTGACCCACGACAAAGCAGCCGCCCGGCCCGTCTCTCATAATCGCACCTGTTTCCCTTCTCACTGGTGCTTTCCCATGGCGTATCAACTGAATCTCAACTGGCCAGAATTTCTCGAAAAATACTGGCAAAAACAACCCGTTGTGCTGAAAAATGCCTTCCCGAATTTTGTCGATCCGATCACGCCTGATGAGCTGGCGGGCCTGGCGATGGAGCCGGAAGTCGACAGCCGTCTGGTCAGCCATTTCAACGGTGAGTGGCAGGCGAGCAACGGACCTTTCGAACACTTTGACGGTCTGGGTGAAAACGGCTGGTCGCTGCTGGCGCAGGCGGTGAACCACTGGCATATGCCGTCCGCTGAGCTGGTGCGCCCATTCCGCGTGCTGCCGGACTGGCGTCTCGACGATCTTATGATCTCCTACTCGGTGCCTGGCGGCGGCGTTGGCCCGCATATCGATCAGTACGATGTGTTTATTATTCAGGGCATGGGAAGCCGCCGCTGGCGCGTGGGCGATAAGCTGCCGATGCGTCAGTTCTGCCCGCATCCGGCGCTGTTGCACGTTGATCCGTTTACGCCGATCATCGACGAAGATCTGGAGCCGGGCGATATCCTCTATATTCCGCCTGGATTCCCGCACGACGGCTTCACGCACGAAACCGCGCTGAACTACTCCGTCGGTTTCCGTGGGTCAAACGGCCGCGACCTGATCAGCAGCTTCGCTGACTACGCGCTGGAAAACGATCTGGGCGGCGAGCACTACAGCGATCCGGATCTGACCTGTCGCGAACATCCGGGCCGCGTGGAGCAGTACGAACTCGATCGCCTGCGCAGCATGATGATCGAGATGATCAGCCAGCCGGAAGATTTCAAAAAATGGTTCGGCAGCTTTGTCAGCACCCCGCGTCACGAGCTGGATATCGCCGCGGCGGAACCGGCCTACGAACCGGAAGAAGTGCTCGATGCCCTGCAGGGCGGCGAAACCCTGTCTCGTCTGAGCGGTCTGCGCGTGCTGAACGTCGGCGGCAGCTTCTTCATCAACAGCGAACAGCTGGAAACGGCGGATGCGAAAGCCGCTGACGTGCTGTGCCGCTACACCGAGTTTGGCCAGGACGAACTGGGCGACGCGCTGCAAAACCCGGCGTTTGTCGCTGAGCTGACGGATCTGATCAACCAGGGCTACTGGTACTTCGAAGAGTAATCCGCTCGATGAACATGGCGGCGGCGTAGCCTTTGCGCCGCCGCAATGTTATGGTTCCTGCGTCATCCGTCCACGCAAACGCCATCATGAACCTTGCCGCACAGCCTGATCTATCAACCAAACGCCTGTTCTGCGTGGAAGATTTTATTGGCTTCGGCGAGCGCTACGGCATCGATTATCGCTTTCCGCATCTGGCAGACAACGCCCGTCACGACAGCCCGGTTCTGCACGGGGATGTCGAAGAGATGACTCTCTCCTCCGGTATTTCCCTGACGCACTCCGACGTGCGCGTGCTCCAGCCCTATGAAACCACCTCTCGCCACAGCAGCCCGCTTTATATGCTGGTGGTGCTGGAAGGGTGCGTCACGCTGACGCTGAACGGCGAGGAGTATCGGGTGCTGCCGGGGATGGCGTTCAGCTCGCAGCTGAGCGAACAGCAGGCGATGAGTGCCCGGCACGACGCAGATTGCACCCTGAAAACCCTCTCTTTTGGCGTCTATCCGAACCATGCCGATTGTGAGAGCTTACTGGAAACACTGCTCCTGGAATGGCAGCGCCTGCATGCGCCGACGTTCGTCTGGCCGGTGCCGGGGTTTGTGCTGATCGGCATTCAGCATGCGCAGCAGAAAGGGCTGAACGCCGTGTCGCGCAAGCTGTTGCTCGAAGGGCTGATGTATCAGCTGCTCGGACACGGTCTGAATCAGTGCCAGCCGCAGGCGGCTCGCGGCGCTCTGCCGCCATGCGGGGAGTTTGCGCGTCTGGAACGTATCCGGCGCATGCTGGAACAGTCGCCAGAACAGGAATACAGCCTCGCGCAGCTGGCGACACAGGCGGCGATGAGCCCGGGCAGCCTGCGGACCAAGTTCCGCCACGCCTACGGCAAAACCGTGTTTGATTATCTGCGCGACTGCCGTCTCGAGCTGGCGCGCCGCTATCTGCTGGAAGGGCACAGCGTGCAGCAGGCCGCGTGGATGTCCGGCTATCAGCACGCGACCAACTTCTCCACCGCGTTTCGCCGTCGATACGGCATCTCCCCCGGCGATCTGCGCCGACACGGCTAACGCACTTTTCCCCATCGCGCGAATGTCTCGCGCACAGTTTGTCATTGCGCATACGTCACCTGGCGTTACGCATAGCTGTTTGCGATCTCAAAAAGGTAATAATTCTTATTAACAATTAGAAATACCTTTGGAGACTTTCATGTTCGCTCAATCACGGCTGGCACTGCTGGTGGGATGCGTTACCGGCAGCGTCGCGTTCCCTTTGCTGGCGCAGGATACGCCGAAAAACGACACCGTCGTTGTCACCTCGCAAATGCAGAGTGGCGCGACCAAGCTTGAAACGCCGGATATCGAAACCCCGCAGTCCGTGTCGATCGTGACGCGCGAGCAGTTCGAAGAGCAGGGCGCGACCAGCGTGCGCCAGGCGGTGAGCTATACGCCGGGCGTCTACAGCAACCAGATCGGTGCGTCGAATCGCTTTGACTACATTGTGCTGCGCGGCTTCTCCGACGGCAGCCTGGACAACGTCTATCTCGACGGCCTGAAGATGATGGGGGATACCAACTCCCACAGCTCGCTGGTGGTCGATCCCTGGTTCCTGGAAAATATTGAAGTGGTGCGCGGCCCGGCATCGGTGTTGTACGGCCGTTCATCGCCAGGCGGGATTGTGGCGCTCACCTCGCGCAAACCTTCCTTTGATGCGGGCGGTGAAATCAAACTCTTCGCCGGGAATAACGACCAGCGCGGGGCGATGTTCGATGTCACCGGGCCGCTGGATGACAACGACCGCGTGGCCGCCCGTCTGAGCGGGATGACTCGCTACGCCGATTCCCAGTTCGGCCCGCTGAAAGAAGAGCGTTACGCGCTGATGCCGAGCCTGACCTGGCGCATCACCGACAACACGCGCCTCGATCTGATGGCCTATCTGCATCGCGATCCGGAAGGCGGGAGCCACTCCGGCCTGCCGTATGAAGGCACTGTGGTTCCTCACGACGGCCATAAAATTTCCAATACCTTCTTTGAAGGCGAGGACGATTACGACAAATATGATCGTCGCGAGAACATGGTCGGGTACAACATCGAGCATATGTTCGATAGCGGCTGGTCGGTGCGCCAGAAGCTGCGCTACCTGCATACCAAAGTCGAGCTGAATCAGGTGTATGCCGCGGGCTGGCTGAACGAAACGGATCTCAATCGCGGCTATTCCGGCTCTGACGAGAAGATGAACGCCATCACTCTCGATAACCAGGTCGACGGCAGTTTCGACACCTGGGCGGTGAACCATCGGGTGCTGATCGGTCTGGATTATCAGGATCGCAGCAACAACACCACTGGCTATTACGGCGACTTCCCGCCGATCAACGCCTTCCATCCGGTGTACGGCGCGAAGCCGAACTCCATCACCATGTACAGCAAAGAGAAGCACAAGCTGCGACAGACCGGCTACTACCTGCAGGATCAGATGTCGCTTGACCGCTGGCGTCTGACCCTGGGCGGGCGTTACGACCAGGTGAGTGTGTCTAACATCGACAAGCTCAACAGCAGCCGCAGCGATCTGGATAAGAACAACTTCAGCAGCCGTGCGGCGCTGCTGTATCTGTTCGACAACGGTATCGCGCCGTACATCAGCTACTCCACCGCGTTCACGCCGACCAGTTTTGCCGATGAGAACGGCCAGATCCTCGACCCGATGAAGGGCAAGCAGTGGGAAGCGGGCGTGAAGGTTGAGCCGGAAGGGATGAACAGCCAGTTCAGCGCGTCGGTGTTCCGCATCAATCAGAAAAACATCGCCACCAAAGAGGAGCCGACGGATCCGTATCGTTCCATCGGTGAGATTGAATCGGAAGGCGTGGAGCTGGAAGCGATTGGCCAGCTGACCGACAGCCTGCGCGTGCAGGCGGCGTATACCTATACGGATATTCGCTACAAGAAGAGCAGCCCGGAAGAAGAGGGCAAACGCGCGGTCTACGCCCCGCGTAACATGGCCAGCACCTGGCTGAGCTACGACGTCAAAACCGGTCCGCTGGACGGTCTGACGCTCGGTTCCGGCGTGCGTTACGTGAACGGCGTGACCAGCGATCGCCAGAACACGCACACGCTGCCGTCTTATACGCTGGTGGATTTAGCGGTGGGATACGATCTGTCGAAGCTGGGTGTGAAGGGGCTGAGCGCGCAGTTGAACGTCAATAACCTGACGGACGAAAGCTACGTGGCGGCGTGTAACTCGCTCTCTTATTGCTACTTTGGGGCGGAGCGCAGCATCGTGGGGAGCGTGTCCTGGAAGTTCTGATGTGAGTCCGTGCGGCCTGACGCCCGGTGGCGCTGCGCTTACCGGGCCTACGCTCCGAGGATTCGGTATTTGTAGGCCGGGTAAGGCGCAGCCGCCACCCGGCAAACCTACTCCTCCATGGCGATATAAATCGCCTCGCCCATTTTCTTCAACGCCTCGCGGTTTTTCTCGGTGGGCGGCAGGGCGACGTTGATCCGCAGGCAGTTACGATACTTCCCCGAGGCGGAAAACAACGACCCCGCCGCCGCCTGAATTTTCAGCGCACACAGCTGTTTACTGACGCACACCATATCCACCTGTTCCGGCAACTCCACCCACAGCAAAAAACTCCCTTTAGGTCGCGTTACGCAGATCTCACACGGGAAATACTGCCGCACCCAGCAGGTATAACGCTCCATATTTTGCTGATAAATCTGGCGCATACGCCGCAGATGCCGGTGATAATGCCCGTCGCGGATAAACGCCGCGACCGCCATCTGCGTGGCCGGAACGTTAAACCCGCCCGCCGCGTATTTCATGTGCATCACCCGGTCGTAATAGCGGCCCGGCACAATCCAGCCGACGCGCAGCCCCGGCGCGACGGTTTTGGTAAACGAACTGCACAGCAACACCCGCCCGTCAATATCGAACGAGTGAATGGTGCGCGGACGCGGATAGTCCGCCGCCAGCTCGCCGTAAATATCATCCTCGACGATCACAATATCGTGCCGCTGCGCCAGGGCCAGCACCTGTCGTTTGCGCGCTTCCGGCATAATAAAACCGAGCGGATTGTTGCAGTTCGGCACCAGGATCACGGCCTTGATCGGCCACTGCTCCAGCGCCAGTTCGAGGGCTTCAATGCTGATCCCGGTTTCAGGATCGGTCGGGATCTCGATCGCTTTAATATCAAACCCGCGCAGCATCTGCATAGTGCCGTGGAACGACGGCGACTCCACCGCCACGATATCCCCCGGTTTGCACACAGACAGCAGCGCCAGCGACAGCGCCCCGTGACAGCCGTTGGTGATGACAATCTCCTCCGCCGCGACGGTCGAACCGCCGTCGAGCATCAGCCGCGCAATCTGCTCGCGCAGCTCTTTGCGTCCTTCCAGCACGTCGTAGCTCAGCATCTCCGCCGGGTTGTGCTGCGCAATGCGGCTCATTTCGCGCCACAGGGGTTTCAGGCTCGGCTGGGTCAGATCCGGCGAGCCGCCGCCAAAGGAGATCATCTCCCGATCGCCGCGTGCATCAAGCAGCATCATCACTTCGTCCCACTGGGTCACGTCGACCGGGCGCTGAACCGGGCGGGTCATCGCCGGAACCGGCGGCAGGGCTTTTTTCTGAGAGACAAAATAGCCGGAGCGCGGCTGGGGGGTGATCAGCTGAAGATTTTCGAGGATCTGATAGGCCTGCTGAATGGTGCTGATACTGACGCCGTGCTCCTGGCTCAGCGCGCGCACCGACGGCAAACGCTCGCCGCTGCGATACAGCCCTTGTTCAATGCGCTGCGCCAGCAGATTGGCCAGATGTTGGTAACGCGTCATGCTGTATCCTCGATTATCACCATACAGATTGTTAAACCAGTACAGATCGCGGCGGAAATCGCCATGCAGATTCATTTTTAGCGGATCTGTATGTTAAAGAAAAGTTGTTTTTGAATCTGTATTGTAAAGCCCAATTCCGACGATGATAGAGCCTCAAACAGCATGAGGAGAAGATCATGGAATTCAACGAAAACCGCCCGTTCCGGCCTTTTATCGGCTTCGTTTTTGTCTGGCAGGCGTTTGTGAAATGGCGTCGTCGCGAGCAGACGCGGCGCTTACTGCAGGGCATGAGCGATGAACAGCTGCGGGATGTCGGGTTAACGCGCAATGATGCATGCAATATCTGAACAACAGGCATTTATCTGCACGGCGGCAGATAAATGCCTGAACATTACTCGACTTTCGTGATGCTGGTGTTTTCCGCGATGCGGCGCAGATATTCGTTATTTTTAAACGCCACCATGATCAGCTCGAACATCACGCGACAGCCGATCAGGCCGAAGAACATGCCAAAGAAACCGGCAATCAGATGTTCGGTGAACATGGTGTAGATGCCGCTAACCAGAATACACAGCATGGCGATCCAGTAGAAAAAGACCAGCACACGCGGCGTTAACAGATAATCAAACCCTAAAATTGACTTCATTTTCTTGTCCTTAGAAAAATGTCGGAATCCGACGAAATAAGCTCGCGGAGTATAACCAGAGTTGTTCCGCCCCGTACACCTACCAAAAAGTCTCGCTCTAGACTTGCTATTTCAGCAGGCTCAGCGTCTCGGCCTGCGGGCGTCGCAGCAGTTCCAGCGCCTCTTCGAAGCTCCGCACATTGTTGTACCCCATCACCAGCCCGTAGCGTTTGCCGGAGCCGCGATACCACTCGGAGAGCGCGTTGACCTGCAACTGCTGCGCCTGCCAGCAGCGGGCGATTTCGCGGTCGCAGCTGCCTTTGGTCAGGAACGCCACGATGTGCATTCCGCCGTCGTTTTGCTCGGTGAAAAACCGCTCGCCGTAAACTTCCCGCAGGGCGGCAATCATCCAGTCGCGGCGCTGCTGATACAGCGCGCGCATCTTTTTGAGATGGCGGAAAAAGTGGCCGTCGTTAATAAAGGCGGTGAGGATTTTTTGCGTCAGCACCGGCTGGCCGCTGGCGACGATATCCGCGCAGTCGGTAAAGGCCTCGACGGTGCTGGCGGGCATCACCAGGTAGCCCATACGCAGGGACGGCATCACGGTTTTGCTGAAGGTGCCCATAAAGATCACCCGATCGTGGCGATCGAGACTTTTTAACGAGGGCAGCACTTTGCGGGTGAAGTGAAATTCGCCGTCGTAGTCGTCCTCAATGATCCACGCGTCATTCTGCGTCGCCCAGTCGAGCAACTGCTGTTTGCGCGGCAGCGAAAGGGTGACCGCCAGCGGGCTCTGGTGCGACGGCGTGACGATGGCGAAACGGGCGTCGCGGTGATGGCGCAGCAGATAGTCCGTATCCATACCGGAACGATCCACCGGGACGGTGTGCAGGCGCGGGACGATCCGTTTCAGCAGCTGCTGGCCCATAAAATAGCCCGGATCTTCAAACACCACTTTGTCGCTGCGGCTCGCCAGCGTGTCGAGGATCAGCCGCAGGCTGCCGCTGTACCCGCTGGTGATCAGCACCTGCTCCGCCGTGCAGGACAAGCCGCGCGAGATATTCAGATAGCTGGCAATCGCCTGACGCAGGGGAGCCCAGCCCATCACCGGCGGGTTCAGCATCTCCTCCTGACGCATGGATCGCGTCGCCTGACCCGCCAGCAGCAGCCACTTTTTATAGGGAAAACTGTCCAGCGCCGGAATGCCCGCGCGCAGAAAACCGGCGCGTTCGCGCTGGGTGATCAGGGATTCCGGCAGCGTGCCGGTCGCCTGCTCGGCGGGGACGGATGGTTTCGCCGGGAGATTCAGATCCGGATTCACCCGCGTGCCGCGCGCGCCCTGGCTGACTAGATAGCCTTCGCCGATCAGGATCGCATAGGCGGTTTCGACGGTTTTGCGTGCCACTTTCAGCTCTTCAGCCAGCACGCGAATGGCAGGCACTTTGTCGCCGGGCTTCAGCACGCCGCGCGTAATGTTGTCGCGATAGCGGGTATAAATGTCGTGATAGCCCGATTTCATGTCCTACCTCGTTTCACCGGTTTTGTATCTTTTTACTATGTCATGATCGGCGTAGATTTGCCCCATCGCATTTGATATGCCGCACAATAAGAGGAAAGACAATGAGCACTCGCGTTAACCACCATAAAGCCACACCTGCCCTGGCCAAAGCCCTGTCCGATCTGAGCATGGCAGTCGGCAAAACCTCCATCGAACCGGCCCTTAAGCACCTGATCGACATCCGCGTTTCCCAGCTGAACGGCTGTACGTTCTGCCTGGATATGCACTCGAAAGAGGCGAAAATCGCCGGTGAGCGCGAGCTGCGCCTGTATCACCTGACGGTCTGGCGCGAATCTCCGCTTTTCAGCGCCCGCGAGAAAGCCGCGCTGGCCTTCACCGAAGCCCTGACGCACATCACCGTGGAAGGGATCAGCGACGAGCTGTACCGCAACGTGTCCGAGCACTTCTCCGACACCGAGATTTCCGAGCTGAACTTCGCCATCGTGGCGATCAACGCCTGGAACCGCCTGGGGATCACCTCGCGCATGGAACCTGGCGCGATGGACGTGGCTTACGGGTTGAACAAGGCTAACCTGGAATAGTTCTTCATCGCTTAGATGCCCGGTGGCGCTGCGCTTACCGGGCCTACAAGGGCAATGCCGGATGGCGTTGTGTATGACCGGGTCTAACGATTTTGTAGGCCGGATAAGCGCAGCGCCATCCGGCAATACCGACATTTCGCTCCTCACCGAAGCATCCCTCCTGATTCCCCTGCATGCTCTTCGAATATCACAACGGAGAGCCAACAATGATCGCAGTCCTTTTTGAAGCCCGGGCCGAACCGGCGCATCAGGCGCGCTATCTGGAGCTGGCGGCGGAGCTAAAACCGCTGCTGGCAGATATCGACGGTTTTATCGATATCGAGCGTTTTCAGAGCCTGACCACCGAGGGCAAAATTCTGTCACTGTCCTGGTGGCGGGATGAAGAGGCCATTCGCGCCTGGAAGCAAAACGTTTTTCACAAGGCGGCGCAGGCCGAGGGGCGGGCGTCGATTTTCGCCCATTACCGCATTCGCGTGGTGCAGCTGGTCCGGGAATATGGCTCGGGTGATAAGCCGGAGCAGGGCTCATGCTAAGCTGGTGGCAAAGGTCAATCATACGTGGGCAGCCTGTGCAGAAGAAAAGTTTACCGACTGAAAACAACGACGCGCTGGAGTGTGCCGTCGCGGCGATTGCGGCGGCGATGGCCGATCCGTCACGGGTTAAAATGCTTTGCGCCCTGATGGACGGTCGCGCCTGGACCGCAACGGAACTGAGCGCGGCGGCGGACGTGGCGCCGTCAACCGCCAGCGGGCATCTGGCGCGTCTGGTGGAGGGCAAGCTCATCGTTTGTCTGTCTCAGGGGCGTCATCGCTATTATCGCCTTGCCGGGCATGATGTCGCCGAGCTGGTGGAGCAGATCATGGGGTTGTCCTGGAATCGCATCATGCCGCCGGAAACCACAGCACCGAAAACCATGCGTGAAGCGCGGACTTGCTACGACCATCTGGCGGGCACGATCGCGGTGCAGATTTACGATTTTATGCTGGCGGAAAACTGGCTGGAGCCGGACGGTTCCGCGCTGACCGTGCTCGGGCGCGAACAGTTCCTGAAACTCGGTATTGCACTCAATACTCACTCCCGCCGCAAAGCGTGCTGCGCCTGTCTGGACTGGAGCGAGCGCCGCTTTCATATGGGCGGTGAGGCGGGTGCGGCGCTGCTGATTTTTCTGGAAACGAAAGGCTGGATCCAGCGGGTAGCGGGGTACCGGGAGGTGGTGGTGACGCCTGTCGGGAAAAGTGCCATTCATCAGCATTTTAGCCGCTAGCCTGCCCGGTGGCGCTGCGCTGACCGGGCCTACAAAACCCAAAACGTAGGCCGGATAAGTGCAGCGCCAGCAGGCAATAATTACGCGATGATGTTGAGGGTCACATCAATATTGCCGCGGGTGGCGTTGGAGTACGGGCAAACGATGTGCGCCGCGTCGACCAGTTTTTTGGCTTCCGCTTCGTCCATGCCTGGCACGTGGATGTTCAGTTTGGCTTCGATACCAAAACCGGTCGGCAATGGACCGATACCCACTTCGCCTTCGATAAACGCGTCTTTTGGCAGGGCGATTTTGTCACGGGCAGAGACGAACTTCATCGCGCCCAGGAAGCAGGCAGAGTAACCCGCTGCGAACAGCTGCTCTGGGTTAGTCACTTCGCCGCCCATGCCGCCCATCTCTTTCGGTACGCCCAGTTTGACGTCCAGGACGCCATCGGAAGAGGTCGCACGGCCATCACGGCCTCCGGTGGCTTTGGCTTTGGCGGTATAAACAACTTTTTCTAAAGACATGGCAGGTTCCTCATCTTACGGTTATGTGTACTATTAAATAGTGCACGATATATATGGGTGAACAGAATCTAATTAACTATAGCCTCAGGCGCGATGGAGCTGCTGACGCAGTTGCTCGAGCTGCTGCTTGAGCGCGAGCATGGAATCCGCATCGCACTGCGCGGCGCAGCCGACGGCCTCAGGGATACTTTTTGCCTGCTGCTGGAGCGCGCGACCGTCGTCGGTCAGCGTGACAGCGACCTGGCGCTCATCCTGGCGCGAGCGCTGACGGACAAGCAAACCGGCACTTTCCATGCGTTTCAGCAGCGGGGTGAGCGTGGCGGAATCCAGGAACAGACGCTCGCCAATCTCCGACACCGTGATGTCATCCTGCTCCCACAGAATCAGCATCACCAGATACTGCGGGTAGGTCAGGTTAAGCGGCGCCAGCAGTTGCCGGTACAGCTTATTGAGCGCCAGGTTTGCCGAGTAGAGGGCAAAACAGAGCTGGTTATCCAGCATCAGCGCAGCGGTGGTGTCGTTCGTTTTCGCGTTCATGAAGTGAATATAGGTAGTGCACGATTTAATTGCAAGCGATTTTAAGGGCAGGTGTAGCGAAGGGCTACCTGCACCGCCATTTTGCGATAGTGCTGGCGCTGGGCTTGCTCATCGGCACCGTCTTCAAACAGCAGGGTGAAAGTGTAGCTGTTGGCGACGTAATGGAAGCTAAAGCTGCTGATCAGGCGGTGCAGATCGCGCGCATCGACGGTCTGGTTAAACAGCTGCTTCTCTTTGCCGCGCTGCAGAATTGCTTCCAGCAGTTCGAGCGCGCTGCGGTTAACCTGACGCAGGTAGCTGGATTGCTGCATAAAGCGGCCACGCTGCATGTTCTCCATGCAGATGATGCGAATGTAATCCGGGTGATCGGCGTGATAGTCAAAGGTCGCTTCCACCAGATGGACCAGCGCTTCGACGGGCGGAAGCCCTGACAGGCTAAGCTGCTTTTCGCTGGCGCGGATCTGGGTGTAGACGTACTCCAGCGTCTGGAGATAGAGGTTCTCTTTGTTTTTATAGTGATAAACCACCATGCGTTTGGTGGTGCCAGCTTTCTCGGCAATCTGCTCCATGCGCGCGCCGTTCAAACCGTATTCGGCGAACAGAGTAATCGCGCTCTGAAAAATCTTGTCCTTCAGGCTGAAATCATCATGGTGGTCGGGGAATTCGCTGCCAGGGTTAGCCACTGCCACTCCTTACATCGCCAAACAGAATGCAGGGATTATCGCCATGGCAGCGGGATAACACAAATTCAAACGCGCGGACGCTTTCTGTAGAGCCACAAACCGGGGATCGACAGGCCGATAGAGAGCGCGCCGACGATGGACGAGGCTTTGAGGAAATTGCTCAGCAGCAGGATCATCTGCGGCTCGCTGTAGCCGAAGTGGCTGATCTTCACCGCCGAGATCATCGCGGTGTAGGCGGATATTCCAGGGAACATCGGGATCACCGCTGCCACGGTAAAGACTTTCGGGTGCGCCAGATACCAGCGCGACCACTGAATGCCGATACTACCGACGAGCATTGACGCCATGAATGTTGACCATTCGATGTTAAACCCGGCGGTCATCATCACCATCCGCGAGCCGTGGCCGATCGCGCCGAGCAGCGCACACCAGGGCAGGGCGCGATGGGGTACGTTGAAGACCATCGCAAAACCGACGGCGGGAATGGCGGCCAGCGCCATGTCTTGCGCCAGTGCCAGTAAAAACTCGATTATGCCCATCCGCGCAGCCCCCAGAGTGTCATCGCCATCACCACGCCGATACAGGTGGCGAGGGTGAGTAAACTGGCAATCGCCCAGCGCGCCAGGCCGGTGTTGATGTGCCCTTTGAACATGTCAGCGACGGCGTTTATCAGCGGGAAGCCGGGGACCAGCAGCAGGACGCTGGCCGCCATGGCGACGGTCGGTGTGTTGACGAAAACGGGCAGGCGCAGCAGCAGGCCGGAAACCGTCGTGGCGACAAACGCGGCGATGCAAAAATTGATCTGCGGATGCATGTGGCGCTGCGTCAGCAACTGGCGCACATACATGGCAACGGCGCTGGCGAAAAAGGTCACCACGGCACCGTCCCATCCGCCGTTATTCAGTTTGCAAAAACAGGCGCAGGAGAGCCCGACCATGACCACTACCAGCCAGCGCGGATAGCGCAGCGGCTTGATTTGGTTAAATCGTTTCTCCACGGAGGCCTGGTCCAGAAGCTTATGTTCAGCCATGATTACGATGTGCTGCACTTCCGTCACCACGTGCATATTGATGCCGCGATCCTGATTTTTACGGGTGGACGTCAGGCATTGCCCATCTTTAATGGTGGTCAGCACGATCGCGTTTGAGGAGATCGAACTCTCGACGCTGTCCATCCCCAGCGCCAGGCCCAGGCGTGTGGACAGCTCTTCAACGAGGGCGCTTTCCGCACCGTGTTGCAATAAAAAAAGGCCGCACTGGATGCATAGTCGCGTGGCGGCGCGTTGTGACGACTGATCTGCCTGCATTTGTTGCCCTGAAAATGAGAACTGCCAGATTGCCCCTGAATGTTTACTTTTAGCACAAACCGCGGCCCGTCTGGCTCTGGGTCAGATCAACATTTGTGCAATCAGTTGGGGCGAGGGGATCCCACGGCGTTTTTATTTATTTTATGAATGCCAATCTATTAAATATATAATTTATTAATTTAGTTTATTCTCATTAATATTTTACGCATTCAGTATTATGTTATGCTGTTTTTTGTACTATATTATTCGCTGCTTTAGTGTTTTCTGGATTATAATTGTTCCTGTTAATATAACCTGTACTAATTAATTCAGCGTCGGGATGACACCTGCTTTAGCGCTATGTATTCGTATTAAATGCCATAAAATTAAATCAAGAATGGATTCGGAGGGTCTATGTCACCTGTAAAAGGAAAGTTTGGGATCGTTATAAGTAAAATTCCGGTAATGCAAACCGGTCTCGTTGGCGTGATGACTAATCATTTTCCTGAATATGATGTGGTCTCTAGCCGCTCTCAGGATGAGCTGACGTTACAGCAGCTAAATCGCGCCTCTGTGGTGGTTGCGGATATTTCAGGGGATTACGTCGACCCGCGGGGCGCACTTGAACACTATTATTTATTATTGAGCCAATATCGGGATATCCACTGGATATTTTTGGTCTCGCGCGCCCTGTACCCCCTTGCCGTTGAGTTCCTGGTGCGCCCTGAAAGCACGCTGCTTTCGGATATGGAGCCGATTGAAGGCGTCGTCAATGCCATCCGGGCGGGCAGTGAATATTCAGACCGGATAAGCCAGGCATTGTTATCACCTGACCCGCGAAACGGTGGCGAAGAGTATAAAGCCTCGATAATGCTGACCCTCTCGGAGCGTAAAGTGTTACGTCTTCTGGGGAAAGGCTGGGGAATTAACCAAATCGCGACGTTATTGAAAAAAAGCAATAAAACCGTCAGTGCCCAAAAGAATAGCGCAATGCGTCGGTTATCACTGCACGGTAATGCGGAAATGTACGCCTGGATCAACAGCACGCAGGGAATGAGAGAGCTGAATTTAATCTCAGCCTATGGAGAGCAAAAGGAATGGAAACAAATGCCTCAGGAAGAGATATTGCTGTCGTAGACCAATGCTCAATGAGCGCCGCAGGGCTTGAACACCTTTTTGCACTCGCGCCATTAAGCCAATATCAACTTCATCTGTTTAAAGATTTCGCGAGTTTTAAAACGGCTCTTTCACAAACCCCTTTTTTCTCAGTGATCTATTCGCTCTCAGATGCGCGAGAAGAACGAAGAAACTGTCTGATTTCTCTGCGTGAACTGGCTTATTCACACAGTGAGATACAGCGTATTATCCTGGCGGCAGACGACGCAGAGGCAAGGCTGATTGGTCAGCTGTCGCCTTCTCGTCTGCACGGGATTATCAGTAAATCGGCATCGCTGGCGGAGCTGCAAAATCAGCTTGCCACCCTGCTCAGTGAAACGGGTAGCGTCAATAACAACGAGTTTGTCCACTGGCACGGGAGCCATTGCAGAATGCTCAGCCCAACAGAGCGGGCCATTTTGCGGTATCTGGCGGCGGGCTTTTCGATACCTGAAATCGCGGAGCAGCTTGCGCGTAATATCAAAACCGTTCGCGCTCACAAATATAATGCGATGATCAAACTTGGGGTGAATTCTGACGTCGGTCTTCTGGATGCGGCGGACATTCTGGGGCATCTGCCGATGCGCGAGCCGCAGCTACGGGCTGCGTCATAGCCTGTCTCTGCGCCAGAGGGATCTGGCGCAACGATCAAATGCAGACATCTACCCATTTCGCCGACGTCAGCTCTGCCATTCTTTCTGGCGCGATGCGTACGGCGCTGTGGATGGAGCCCGCGGCAGGCAGCACTTCCTCATATTGTTTTAATGAAATGTCGCAGTACACGGCCAGAGGATTCTCCAGGCCAAAGGGACAGACTCCGCCGACAGGGTGTCCGGTGAGTGTCACCACTTCATCACTGCATAACATCCGCGCTTTCGCGCCAAACACGCTTTTCAGTTTTTTGTTGTCCAGGCGTGCATCGCCTTTGGCGACAACCAGTACCACTTCATTTTTGACCTTCAGTGATAAGGTTTTCGCTATCTGTCCCGGCTCGACGTGATGAGCGGCCGCGGCCAGCGCAACCGTTGCGGTGCTTTGGCTAAGCTCAATGACATCAATATCCGGGGCATTGTCAGCAAAAAATTGTCGTACAGACTGCAAACTCATTGTTATCTCCTGACAAATATCCTGCGTAATCTGTCATAAGAAATTATGCTCTGTAAATATCTCTTAGGTAACAAATATCCTGTTCACCCGATTTCTGGATCGCCTTCACATTCACGGAAACCGGTTACAGTAACCGGTTGCAGAGTGCACGGGAGAGATTAATACTGACGATGTAACTTCCCCTGTATCCCATAATAAGAGTCGATTATGAAACCAATCAGTCCGAGCTGTACCGCTGGTAAACGAACTGGCAAGGTGGTGACACTGATATGTGGAACACCGTGTGGCGCGTTTGCGTCCAAACTGAACGTCTGACAGGAGAGCCACAATGTCTGCCAACCATGCTGCGTTTAATCTTATTTTCCGATTCGTTGAAAACTATGTCAGTCCCGTCGCCGGGCGCATCTCATCCCAGCGTCACGTGATGGCGATTCGCGACGGATTTATTTCCGCGATGCCATTTATGATTGTCGGATCATTCTTGCTTGTCTTTGCTTATCCGCCTTTCTCGCCGGACACCACCTGGGGCTTTGCCCGCGCGTGGCTGGATATGGCGAAACAGTTTGAAGGTCAGATCCTCACACCTTTCGATATGACCATGGGTATCATGTCGATCTACATCTGCGCGGCGATTGCCTACAACCTGGGCAAGCATTACGTGAAGTCGCATCAGCTCGACCCGTTCATGTGCGCGATGCTGTCACTGATGGCGTTTTTGCTGGTGGCTGCACCGAAAACCAAAGGGGCAATGCCGGTCGATAGCCTGGGCGGAACGGGGATCTTTACCGCGATTCTGGTGGCGGTCTACTGCGTGGAAATGATGCGTTTCCTGAAGGCGCACAACATTGGTATTCGTCTCCCGGACCAGGTTCCACCGATGATCAAAAACTCCTTTGATCTGCTGATTCCGGTGCTGGTCGTGGTGCTGACGCTCTATCCGCTGAGCCTGTTTATTCAGTCCCAGTTCGACATGCTGATCCCTCAGGCGATCATGTCCATCTTCAAACCGCTGGTCTCTGCGGCAGATTCTCTGCCTGCTATCCTGCTGGCGGTGCTGATCGGCCACCTGCTGTGGTTTGCCGGGATCCACGGTGCGGCGATTGTCTCAGGCATGCTGCAGATGTTCTGGCTGACCAACCTTGGGATGAACCAGACTGCACTGGCGCAGGGCGCGCCGCTGCCGCATATCTTTATGGAAGCGTTCTGGACTTTCTTCATCGTCATCGGTGGCTCTGGCGCCACGATGGGACTGGTGATCTGCTATCTGCGCAGCCGTTCCGCGCACCTGCGTTCCATTGGCCGTCTGAGCGTGGTTCCAAGCTTCTTCAACATTAACGAACCGGTGATCTTTGGTACGCCGATCGTGATGAACCCGGTGTTCTTCATCCCGTTCCTGTTGGCACCGATGGTCAACGCCGTGCTCGCATGGGCTGCCATGAAGCTGGATCTGATTGGACGCGTGATTTCAGTGGTGCCGTGGACCGCTCCGGCTCCGGTTGGGGCTGCGTGGGCGCTGGGCTGGGACTTCCGTGCGGCGGTGCTGGTGATTCTGCTGGCGCTGGTCTCGGCGATCATCTACTACCCGTTCTTCAAAGTGTACGAGAAGCAGCTTCTGGAGCAGGAAGCTGAAGAAGCACAGCGTGCGGAAGAGGATAGTCAGCAGGTGGCTTAAACAAAAAAGCAAAACGGCAACGCAAGTTGCCGTTTTTAGTGTTTGCGCCCTCTCCCCGTGGGAGAGGGGACTCCAGTTATTTCAGCGTACAATCCCCACACTGCTGCACATCCGGCAGGCGATAGCGCTGACAGCAGGTGCGACGCACCAGCAGCCCGTCGCGCGGTACCACGGTGCGGAACAGCGGGTTATCCTGACCATTTGAGAGCTGTTTGGCAAAGAAGCAGGACTGGCGCAGAGCGTCGACGGTCTCATCACCCAGCACCGCTTTCATCTCCGTCAGATACCAGTGAATCAAATACCCGGTATTACTCCAGATAAGCTTGCCGTTAATCTCACCGGTCTCCTCCAGTGCATTCACCACCGGAATGAGTGCCTGCGTCACCAGCGTTTCCATCCGCTCCTGCGCGGACAGCACCGTGGCATTCCTGTCTTCATGCACGTCAATCCAGAAACAGGCGGCACGGCCGGTCTCATGAAATTCGACAAAGAAATGTTCCGGGGAAAGATCCAGCGCGGCATCCTGAGTTAACAGGGCAATCATCAGCGGCGGCACCATCAGGCCGATGTACCACTGCGCCCACAGGGAGAGCAACGGTTTGTTTTCACGCGCGAGATTTGGCTGGTTGCGATAGATATGATCGGAGTAGACCGCCAGCAAAGACTGCATTTCGGCCGGGCGACGCCACTGCGCCAGCGTCATGGCCTGGTGCGGATGCGCTTCATCCAGCTTGATGAAATCCAGCAGGTAGGCGCGATGTTCGGCGATGGTTTCCCGTACGGAATCCGCAAGCGTCGTACGCCCGGCTGAGAGCGGGGCTCGCCAGAGGATAGGATCAACGATTTGCGCGGAACGTGTGGCCATAGGGAACCAGGATAGGAATCTAAATGATAATGATTGCCAATCCTAGCTATAGAGTAAACCGATCGCAAGCCTTTTGTCGGCAAAGCGAGATGCGGGGCTTATCCTGCCTGCAGCTCAGGGCTAAAGAGGATATTGTTGCGTCCCATGTGCTTGGCTTCGTACAGCGCTTTATCGGCTTTTTCGAGCGCCCCTTCGATATCTTCTGACTCATAAATCGCGATGCCGATACTGATGGTGACGTTCGTCGCCACGCTCTCATTAAACATATGGGGGATTTTCAGGTCGTAAACCTTCTGGCGAATGCGCTCTGCGGTCTGGCGCGCCTGATCGAGCGTGACGCTGGTCAGCAGCACCATAAACTCTTCCCCGCCAAAGCGGGCGACGATATCCCGGGAACGTACCGCGTCGCGGATCCCGGCGGAGACCCGAATCAGCGCCTGGTCGCCCATCATATGGCCGTAGTGATCGTTGTAGGCTTTGAAATGGTCGATATCGAGCAGCAGGACGAAGTGCTCGCCCTGTTCCAGCGTCGGGAGGTTCTCCAGGCGGTTCTGCAGGCCGCGGCGGTTATACAGACCGGTCAGCGGGTCCATCATACTCAGATCGTTCAGCGTTTCTCGCTCCTCAAGCAGCCGATAGAGCAGGTCCTGGGCAAAGCGGTCGTTACGTTTTTGAATGACGTGATGGATCGCAATCCCAATCATCGGCAGGGCGAGAGAGTAGACGATGCGCGGCCAGTGTTCAGGAGGGCTAAACCACAGACAAACGAGAAACGTCGGCAGAGAATGAATGGTAAAGGCTTTGATATCACTCGCAAATGCCAGCGAGCCAATAAACAACACGCTCAACAACGCCACCAGAAGAAAGGTGAACGGATCCTGCGTGATATGCATAAATTTCCAGGCAATATGCCAGGCCCAGATGCCACCAAAGATGAGTGAAATCAGCGGAATATTGATCTGTCGGGTTTTGTTTTTCCAGTGCCAGATGAGTAGCGACAGGCTGAGTGTGAAAATGAGTGCGACGGGCAGGGTGAGCGTATGCACGGTGTACAGCGGATTCAGCACAGTGAAAAGCGCTGACACGGTGTTCAGGAACAAAAATAAACGTAAAGATAACTGATATTTCTTGTGACGTAATGAACGCCAGGATTGTGCTGTCATGTCGGTATTTTTTTAGTAATGCTGAATTAAATCAAACTAATGGCTGCCGATGTGAGTCAAAAACTGCGAAATTATCAGGGGCTAAATTATCAGAAAATTATTATAAATAGTTAACAGGTGTGCAATTTATCACCTTACACATTTCCTGTCATTACGGGAAAGGTAAAGGTTGACGGATTGTGTTGGCCAGTGCTGACAAATGAGAAAACCTATCATATGATATTGGTTATCATTATCTCATTGAGAGAGAAAAACATGTTGAGCAAGGCGCTGGGAAGTGGATGGGGTGTGCTGCTGCCGGGGATCGTTATTGCCGGGCTGACATTCGCCGATCTCTCATTGGATGTCTGGAAAGCGATTATTGTCTCGGGTCTTTTGGTCACATCAGGAATGATCTGGCACAAACAGCTACGACATTTCGTCTTGCTGCCATCATGCGTTGCGTTAATCAGTGGAATGCTGGTGATAATGATGAGTTTGAAATAACAGGGAGAAGCAGAGAGAAATCAGGGAGGAGATAAGATAAGTGGTGCGAAGAGGGGGACTTGAACCCCCACGTCCGTAAGAACACTAACACCTGAAGCTAGCGCGTCTACCAATTCCGCCACCTTCGCACTGTTATCTTATTCTTTTTGATATCGCCTCGTTGGTGCGAGGGGGGGGACTTGAACCCCCACGTCCGTAAAGACACTAACACCTGAAGCTAGCGCGTCTACCAATTCCGCCACCGTCGCCCGGGGAGAACAATATCAAACATGGTTTGTGGTGCGAGGGGAGGGACTTGAACCCTCACGTCCGTAAAGACACTAACACCTGAAGCTAGCGCGTCTACCAATTCCGCCACCGTCGCATACCATCAATACTTAAAAAGTATCGCAACCACGGAGGCGCATTCTAGATGTTTTCAGCTTTCCGTCAACAGATAATTGCCCAGGATGTTTTGATTGCTGCAAAAATGGGCATTTGTATCGCCCGGACCGTGATTCACAGCCGGGCGGACGGGAAATTACTTCTTCGCCTGACGGGTCATCACCGTGCGGTAGACTTTAAAACGACCGGTCTGGGCCAGCACTTCGTGGAAGCCAAAAATCTCATCCAGCAGTTTTGGATAAGGCAGGAAGGCGTTGGCCACGATGCGCAGCTCACCGCCGCTGTTGAGGTGACGTACTGCGCCACGGATCAGCGTCTGTGCCGCTTCGAGGCTGGTTTCCATGCCGTCGTGGAACGGCGGGTTGGAGATAATGATATCGAAACGGCCCGTCACTTCAGAGAAGACGTTGCTGGCAAAGACTTCGCCTTCGAATTCATTGGCCGCCAGGGTTGCACGACTCGCTTCCACGGCTGGCGCGCTCACGTCGCACAGGGTCAGGCGCACTTTCGGTGAGTGGCTGGCGAGCACGGCAGACAACACGCCTGCGCCGCAGCCGACATCCAGCACTTTCCCTTTGGTGTGCGGAGTGAAAGTGGAGAGCAGCAGCTGGCTACCCAGATCCAGACCGTCGCGGCTAAAGACGCCAGGTAAGGTCTTGATGGTTAACCCTTCGAGCTGATATTCGCCCCAGGCTTTTTCGGCATCAAATTCCGGCTGTTTTTCCAGACGACCGTGATACAAACCACAGCGGCGCGCGCTGTCGATTTTGTTCAGCGCCGCGTATTCCGCCAGCATCTGCTCTGCGCTACGCACGCCGCTGCGGTTTTCGCCGACGACGAAAACATCACTGCCCACCGGCATCATCGACAGCAGGTTCATTAGCTGGAACTGGGCTTCAGGTTTGTTCTTCGGCCAGTAGTAGATCAGCGTATCGCAATCGGCGATATCGCTCTGCTCTGCGACCAGGCTGAAACGTGCGCGATCTTCCATCTGACGGCTCAAGACCTGCCAGTGGTGGAATTGCTGGGTATGGGCGCGGCTTGCGGCGCATTCGAAACGGGCAGGCAGATCGTCCTGCATATCTCCGGCAAACAGAATACGGCTTTCTTCGAAATCATCACTGTGACGCAGCAAGACTTCACTTGCCGGGGTAAATGCAGACATGAATTGTTCCTCAATAAACTCAGCCGGGGATTATAGTAGTTTGTTGGCGGATATACGACGAATTTGCTATATTTGCGCGCCTGACAGACAGGAGTTTTCCCTATGACATCCCGACGTGACTGGCAGTTACAGCAGCTGGGTATTACCCAGTGGTCTCTGCGTCGCCCGACGGCGTTGCAGGGCGAAATCGCCATCTCTATTCCGGCACACGTTCGTCTGGTCATGGTGGCCGAAGAACTTCCTGCACTCACTGACACGCTGGTCAGCGACGTTCTGCGCACCTTAAAAGTGAGCGCAGATCAGGTGTTACAGCTGACGCCCGATCGCGTGGCGATGCTGCCGCCGGAGAGCCGCTGCAACAGCTGGCGGCTGGGCGTAACGGAGGAGACTCCCCTTGAGGGCGGTCAACTTCGCACGGCCGCACTGGAAGAATTGAAAGCAAACCCAAAGGCGCGAAGCGCGCTATGGCAACAAATCTGCGAATATGAACACGATTTCTTCCCTCACGACGACTGATCTCGCATCAGCGTTCGCGATTGAAACGCGCGCCCACGCTTTTCCGTGGAGCGAAAAAACATTTGCCAGCAATCAGGGTGAGCGCTATTTAAATTTCCGTCTGGATGTCGAGGGTGAAATGGCCGCGTTTGCCATTACCCAGGTCGTGCTGGACGAAGCGACGCTGTTTAACATCGCCGTCGATCCCGCGTATCAACGCCGGGGATTAGGCAGAGAACTGCTGGAATTTTTGATTCGCGAGCTGGAGACGCGTGACGTCTTCACCCTGTGGCTGGAGGTTCGCGCCTCCAATACCGCCGCCATCGCACTCTACGAAAGCTTAGGTTTTAACGAGGCGACAATTCGCCGTAACTACTACCCGACTGCCGAGGGACGCGAAGACGCCATCATCATGGCGCTACCGCTTGGATAACGAATAAGGTTGTAACGATGAAATGGGACTGGATTTTCTTTGACGCCGACGAAACGCTGTTTACGTTCGATTCGTTTGGCGGCCTACAGCGGATGTTTTTAGACTACAGCGTCACCTTTACCGCAGAAGATTTTCAGGACTATCAGGCGGTGAATAAGCCGCTTTGGGTGGATTACCAGAACGGTGCCATCTCGGCGTTACAGCTCCAGCATCAGCGTTTTCAGGGCTGGTCTGAGCGTCTGAACGTCTCTCCCGGCGCGCTGAATGAGGCGTTTCTCAACGCGATGGCCGAGATTTGCGCGCCATTGCCAGGGGCGATTTCCCTGCTGAACGCGCTTAAAGGCAACGTGAAGCTTGGCATCATCACCAACGGCTTTACCGCTCTGCAGCAGATCCGCCTGGAACGCACGGGCCTGCGCGATCATTTCGATGCGCTGGTGATCTCCGAGCAGGTGGGCGTGCCCAAACCCGATCCGCGTATTTTTGACTATGCGCTGGAAAAAGCCGGTCATCCCGCTCGCGAGCGCGTGCTGATGGTCGGGGACACCGCCGAGTCCGATATTCTGGGCGGGATGAAGTCCGGTCTGGCGACCTGCTGGCTGAACGCGCACGATCGCGCGCTGCCGGAAGGTATCGAACCGACCTGGACCGTATCGTCATTGAACGAACTGGAGCAACTCCTGTGTAAACAATGATTGCCTGCCCCCCATTGATGGGTAAAATAGCCGCAATTTCGTATTCCATGATGCGTGGCCTCTGGCCGCGCTTATATAAGAAGATTTGATTATGACGTTGTCTCCTTATCTGCAAGAGGTGGCGAAGCGCCGTACTTTTGCCATTATTTCTCACCCGGATGCCGGTAAAACGACCATCACCGAAAAGGTGCTGTTATTCGGACAGGCGATTCAGACCGCCGGTACGGTAAAAGGCCGTGGCTCCAGCCAGCACGCGAAATCCGACTGGATGGAGATGGAAAAGCAGCGTGGTATCTCCATTACCACCTCCGTGATGCAGTTCCCGTATCACGACTGCCTGGTGAACCTGCTCGACACCCCGGGCCACGAAGACTTCTCCGAAGATACCTACCGTACCCTGACGGCGGTTGACTGCTGTCTGATGGTCATCGACGCCGCGAAGGGCGTTGAAGACAGGACCCGTAAGCTGATGGAAGTCACCCGTCTGCGCGATACGCCGATCCTGACCTTCATGAACAAACTCGACCGCGACATCCGCGATCCGATGGAAGTGATGGATGAAGTGGAGCGCGAGCTGAAAATCGCCTGTGCGCCAATCACCTGGCCGATCGGCTGCGGTAAGCTGTTCAAGGGCGTTTACCACCTCTATAAAGATGAAGTGTACCTGTACCAGACCGGTAAAGGTCACACCATCCAGGAAGTACGCATCGTGAAAGGTCTGGACAACCCGGATCTGGACGTTGCCGTTGGCGAAGAGCTGGCCAATCAGCTGCGCGATGAGCTGGAGCTGGTCAAAGGCGCCTCTCACGAATTCGACAAAGAGCTGTTCCTGGCCGGGGAAATCACGCCGGTGTTCTTCGGTACTGCACTCGGTAACTTTGGTGTGGACCATATGCTCGACGGTCTGGTCGAGTGGGCGCCGCAGCCGATGCCGCGTAAAACCGACACCCGTCTGGTGGAAGCCGCAGAAGATAAATTCACCGGTTTCGTCTTTAAGATTCAGGCCAACATGGACCCGAAACACCGCGACCGCGTGGCCTTCCTGCGTGTGGTTTCCGGTAAGTACGAGAAAGGCATGAAGCTGCGCCAGGTGCGCATCGGGAAAGACGTGGTCATTTCCGACGCGCTGACCTTCATGGCGGGCGACCGTTCGCACGTGGAAGAAGCGTATCCGGGCGACATCATCGGTCTGCACAACCACGGCACCATCCAGATCGGCGACACCTTCACCCAGGGTGAAATGATGAAGTTCACGGGTATCCCGAACTTCGCGCCGGAACTGTTCCGTCGTATTCGCCTGAAAGATCCGCTCAAGCAGAAACAGCTGCTGAAAGGTCTGGTCCAGCTCTCCGAAGAGGGCGCGGTGCAGGTCTTCCGCCCAATCGCCAACAACGATCTGATCGTCGGCGCGGTGGGTGTGCTGCAGTTTGACGTGGTGGTTGCGCGTCTGAAAAGCGAATACAACGTGGAAGCGATTTACGAATCCGTCAACGTGGCAACCGCGCGCTGGGTCGAGTGTTCTGACGTGAAGAAATTCGAAGAGTTCAAACGTAAGAACGAAATCCAGCTGGCGCTGGATGGCGGCGATAACCTGACCTACATCGCCCCAACCATGGTCAACCTGAACCTGACGCAGGAACGTTATCCTGACGTGCAGTTCCGTAAAACTCGCGAGCACTAATCCCCTCTCAGAGCACGGCGTCTGCCGTGCTCTTCTTAAACTCCTGCTTTATTAATCCCTTGCGGAATGTTCTTAATTCAACGCGTTTTCAGCGTAATTGCTCGTTTTTTCCCCGATTCTGAAAGCGGCTTTGTCAATGTGATCTATATTTAACTCAGTGTTTAACACCGGGCGCGGATGATAGTTCTGTTCAATGCGTGTTCATGAGTCTCTCATCCCGACCCTGTGTTTATTCGCAAAATTAAAAACTAGTATGAAGGGATGTTTGACGCTCAACTTCCGAGCAAACTACAGGAATACATCGATGAATATGACAAGCCTGAAGATTTCTAAAACTCTGTTAGCCGTTACGCTGAGTGGCCTTCTGGTCAGTGGTTCTGCACTTGCTGAAAACAGCGTGCAATCCACCGCGGATAGCGCAGGGCAAAAAATCGATAGCTCTATGAATAAAGTCGGTAATTTCATGGATGACAGCTCTATCACAGCAAAAGTGAAAGCGGCTCTGGTGGATGATGAAAACATCAAGAGCACCGACATTTCCGTAAAAACTGATAAGAAAGTGGTCACCCTGAGCGGCTTCGTTGAGAGCCAGGCGCAGGCAGAGCAGGCCGTTACCGTAGCGAAAGGCGTTGAAGGCGTCGCTTCCGTCAGTGACAAACTGCATGTGCGTGATGCCAAAGACGCGTCCGTGAAAGGTTATGCGGGTGACACAGCAACCACCAGTGAAATCAAAGCTAAACTATTAGCTGATGACATTGTGCCGTCACGTAAAGTGAAGGTGGAAACCACTGATGGTGTGGTTCAGCTGTCCGGTACGGTTGATTCCCAGGCGCAGGTTGAACGCGCTGAAACTATCGCTAAAGCCGTCGATGGCGTTAAAAGCGTCAAAAACGATCTGAAAGCGAAATAAGAACGACTTTTGGACAAAACGCTTGTGAGCACCTGAGCGCTCACATATAGCGGCTGACATTAACTATGGTTAAGGAGAGTTTTATGTTTCGTTGGGGCATTATATTTCTGGTTATCGCGTTAATTGCCGCCGCTCTGGGCTTTGGTGGTCTGGCGGGTACAGCGGCCGGTGCGGCGAAAATTGTCTTCGTCGTCGGTATCATCCTGTTCCTGGTCAGCCTGTTTACCGGACGCCGTCGTCCCTAGCTAAGCGTAATCAGCCTGTCGGAAAGCAACGCCGACAACACCACACTCAAAGCCAGTCCTCGCGACTGGCTTTTTCTGGTTTGAGTCATGGGGCAAGTTTGCGCTACTGTGTAATCATATAAAAACGAAAAACAGGTGCAGCAGTGGGCCAGAGAATTCCCGTTACGCTCGGCAATATTGCGCCGTTGGCGTTAAAACCTTTTCGCGTCGGACGACTCGCACTGGTGTGCGAAGGCGGTGGGCAGCGCGGCATCTTCACCGCAGGGGTGCTGGATGAGTTCATGCGCGCGCAGTTTAACCCTTTCGATCTGTTTTTCGGCACCTCCGCCGGGGCGCAAAACCTCTCCGCCTACGTCTGTAACCAGCCCGGCTATGCGCGCAAAGTCATTATGCGCTACACCACCTCACGCGATTTCTTCAATCCTCTGCGCTTTGTGCGCGGCGGAAATCTTATCGATCTCGACTGGCTGCTCGACTCCACCGCCAGCCAGATGCCGCTGGCAATGGACACCGCGTCTCGCCTGTTCGATACGGGCAAAGAGTTCTGGATGTGCGCCAGCCGGGGCGATGACTACACGCCGGGCTACTTCTCGCCGCAAAAAGAGAACTGGCTGGATATTCTGCGCGCCTCCAGCGCGATCCCCGGTTTCTACCGCACCGCCGCGGCGCTCGATGGGATCAACTATCTGGACGGCGGGATCAGCGATGCGGTGCCGGTTCAGGAAGCCGCGCGGCGCGGAGCACAAACCATCGTGGTGATCCGCACCGTGCCGTCGCAGATGTACTACACCCCGCAGTGGTTTAAGCGGATGGAAAAATGGCTGGGGGACAGCAGTCTGCAGCCGTTGGTCAACATCGCCAATTTGCATGAAACCAGCTACAGCGCGATGCAGCGCTTTATTGAAAAGCCGCCGGGCAAGCTGAAAATCTTCGAAATTTATCCGCCGAAACCCCTCAACAGCATGGCGTTGGGCAGCCGTATACCTGCGCTGCGTGATGACTACAAAACCGGGCGTTTGTGCGCGCGCTATTTCCTCGCGACCGTCGGCAAACTGCTGGCCGAGCGTCCGCCGATCCACCGGCATAAGCGCATCATCACGCCACCGGCGATTGTGGCCAACGACGCCCTGACAATGCCGCTGGTGAATGCCCCGCAGGCCAACGACACGACCTTTGACAATGAGGATCTGGCGTGACTTTCCGCTTTGTCGACACCCACTGCCACTTCGATTTCCCGCCGTTTACCGGCCATGAAGCGCAAAGTATTCAGCAGGCGGCCAGGGCAGGTGTGCAGGCGATTATCGTGCCCGCCATCGAAGCGGCGAATTTCGACCGGGTGCTCGATCTGGCCCGAACGCATTCCGCGCTCTACGCCGCGCTGGGCCTGCATCCGATTGTGATTGAAAAGCATCAGGATGCGCATCTGGATCAGCTTGAAAATTGCATTCGCACTGCCGGAGAAAAGCTGGTGGCGATAGGCGAGATCGGGCTCGATCTTTATCGCGAGGATCCGCATTTCGATCGCCAGCAGGCGCTGCTGGACGCGCAGCTTAAACTGGCGAAACGCCACGATCTGCCGGTGATCCTCCACTCGAGGCGCACCCACGACAAACTGGCGATGCATCTCAAACGCGCCGATCTGCCGCGAACGGGCGTGGTGCACGGTTTTTCCGGCAGCCTGCAGCAGGCGCAGCGTTTCATTGAACTGGGCTACAAAATCGGCGTCGGCGGGACGATTACCTATCCGCGCGCCAGCAAAACCCGTGACGTGATGGCGCAATTACCCCTTTCATCCCTGCTGCTGGAAACCGACGCGCCGGATATGCCGCTGAACGGTTTTCAGGGCCAGCCCAACCGCCCGGAGCAGGCGGCGCGCGTCTTTACGACTTTATGTGAATTGCGTGAGGAAACCGCTGAAGCGATCGCTGATGCGCTGCTGCAAAACACCCACGATCTGTTTGGCATTACCCTATAGATAGAGCGCCGGGCGAATCACGGTGATCCGGCGTTTTTCCAGCGCGAGGGCCAGAGGTTCGACATCCTCCACTGTTGCGCTGCGCCAGCTGGCCGCTTCGCCATAAACCCCGTGGGCGTGAAAGGCGTTGATGCGTACCGGAACATCCCCCAGAGCGTGAATAAAGGCGCTCAACGGCCCGAGATGTTCGAAATAATCGCAACGATCGGGGATCACCAGCAGGCGCAGCTCCGTCAGCCGCTTATGGTGCGCCAGCCAGCGAATGCTGTTTTTGATCTGCGGGTTTTCGCGCCCGGTCAGGAACCGGTGATGTTCGTTATTCCACGCTTTCAGATCCAGCATCGCGCCATCCAACACCGGCAGCAGTTTTTGCCAGCCGGTTTCACTCAGCAGACCGTTACTGTCCACCAGACAGGTGAGATGCTTGAGCTTTTCATCCGCCTTGACGGCACTGAACAGCGCCACCAGAAACGGCAGCTGGGTGGTGGCTTCCCCACCGCTGACGGTGATCCCTTCGATAAACGGCGCGACCTTACGGATCTGCCCGAGGATCTCCTCCACGCTAAAGCGGTGCGCCATCGGCGTGGACTGCTGCGGGCAGACGTGCAGGCAGGTATCGCACTTCTGACAGTCGCTCTCCTGCCACCACACCCGCCCGGCCTGAAGGGTCAGGGCATCGTTCGGACAGTGCACCACGCAGTCGCCGCAGTCATTGCAGCGACCAATGGTCCACGGGTTGTGGCAGGTTTTGCAGCGCAGATTACACCCCTGCAGGAACAGCGCCAGGCGGCTGCCCGGTCCGTCCACGCAGGAGAAGGGGATAACCTGACTAACTAAAGCGCATCTGCTGTTCATGGCTGATCACGCGCGGCTGACGTTCAAGGATACGGGTATTGCGTGCGGCCTCTTCCCCGAGCCACGTGGTGTTGGTGCGAGAGCCCTCGGCGCGGTATTTCTCAAGATCCGACAGACGCACCATATACCCGGTGACGCGCACCAGATCGTTCCCGGCGACGTTGGCGGTGAACTCGCGCATCCCGGCGTTAAACGCCCCGAGACAGAGCTGAACCACCGCCTGCGGGTTACGCTTGATGGTTTCGTCCAGGGTCAGGATGTCGCTGATGCCCGAATGATAATGTTTGTGATGCGGCGCGACGGCCAGCAGATGACTGATCGGGTCTGGCTCGTCGCCGTACGGCAGACGCGCTCCCGGCGTGGTGCCGGAATCCGAGCTGATACCCGACTGGGCATGCAGCATCGCGCGCTGTTTCCAGCCGTGTTTCACCGGCGTGTTTTCAACAAACGCTGCCAGCTGTTCGCTGATGCGATACCCCAGCGCATTGGCCCGATCGTCTTTGCCGTAACGCCCGTCCAGCCCGGCTTTCTCGCACAGGGTATTCACCGCTTCGGCCAGACCGTACATGCCAAACATCGGCACAAAACGATCCGCATCAATCAGCCCCTCTTTCACCAGGAAGCTATTCTCAAAGAAGCCAGATCCCTGATAAAGGAAATCACAGCGCGCATCAATGATGGCGATCTGCTGCTGGCAGTAGTGCGGTAGCGTGCGGGTAAAGAAATCTTCCACCGATTCGCTGCTCTCGGCGATGGCCTTGAGATTGAGGCGAACCAGGGTGCTGCCACCGCCAGCCAGCGGCAGGGAGTTGTAACAACTCACCACGCCATAACGACCTTTTGTGAAAATTTTATCATTCACCGGACCATTAGAAATATGCGGTTTACTGCACTCGCAAATATTTTTTGCGACGCTTAACAGCAAATCGTCCGGCGTGATTTCCGGGTCGTAGATGAAAGTGAGATTCGGTGCAACCTGCTTCAGCTCTGCATCTGCGCGTAAAATAGCGCGCGTGACGGGGGTATCGGCAGGGCCGATGTTGGCGTGCATAAAGGCGTCGGGCAGGGTGCGGTCGAGGTAACGCCAGAAACGTTTTATTCGGCTATCGATTTCGTCTTGTGTTAGAATTCTAACATAGGGTTGCAGCAGTGCGTCGAGATGGCCGAGAAACACCGGCATCGATGTGACGGATGGAACATGGTGGTAGAGGATAGTCAGTAGCGACAGGGCGTCATCGAGATCTTTCGCCCCTTCCAGCTCTAACCACTCTGAGCCGTTCGCCAGGAATTTGGCGTAGTCCGGCAGAACGTAGCGCGGTTTGTAAGGCGCATGACCTTCAAACATGTCGCAAATAAACCCCTCGTCCAGTGCGGCGCGCGCCGCGGCTGAAAGCGTGGGGTAGGGCAGATTGTTTTCCGCTTCCAGCGCCAGAAAATGGCGTTTCTGCTCAGGCGTCAGTACCGGGCTTGTCACAATTTGCTGGCAACGTTGTTGCATGGCATCGAGACCGGAGGTGGACATGTTCGCTTCCTTTTATTCTGCGGATGATGGGCAGATTGTAGAAACTCATCGTGCGAAGGCATTTGATCCGACGCGGGTGAATGCTGTTTTAGCCAGCAGTTTGAAGAGTAAAGTTTGAAGTTGATCTCATTACAGTAATGCAAATTTGTACGCAGTTTTCATTAACTGTGATGAATGTCGAAGTGTGAATGCGGGTGAATGTTAGAATACTCACAGACCCGCACGGTGAAAATTTATACGGCGAAGCCGTTGGAGAATGTTATGACCGATTTAACCGCAAGCAGCCTGCGCGCGTTGAAACTGATGGACCTGACCACCCTGAACGATGACGACACCAATGAAAAAGTGATCGCATTGTGCCATCAGGCGAAAACGCCGGTAGGCAATACCGCTGCTATCTGCATCTACCCACGTTTCATCCCGATTGCCCGTAAAACGCTGAACGCCCAGGGGACCCCTGACGTGCGTATCGCGACGGTGACCAACTTCCCGCACGGTAACGACGACATCGACATCGCGCTGGCCGAAACCCGCGCAGCGATTGCCTACGGTGCAGATGAAGTGGACGTGGTCTTCCCGTACCGCGCGCTGATCGCCGGTAATGAGCAGGTGGGTTTTGACCTGGTGAAAGCCTGTAAAGATGCCTGTGCAGCGGCCAACGTGCTGCTGAAAGTGATCATCGAAACCGGCGAGCTGAAAGAAGAAGCCCTGATTCGTAAAGCGTCTGAAATCTCTATCAAAGCCGGTGCGGATTTCATCAAAACCTCTACCGGTAAAGTGCCGGTCAATGCGACGCCAGAAAGCGCGCGCATCATGATGGAAGTGATCCGCGATATGGGCGTTTCCAAAACCGTTGGTTTCAAACCGGCGGGCGGCGTGCGTACTGCAGAAGACGCACAGCAGTTCCTGGCGATCGCTGACGAACTGTTTGGCGCCGACTGGGCGGATTCCCGTCACTACCGCTTCGGCGCATCCAGCCTGCTGGCAAGCCTGCTGAAAGCGCTGGGTCACGGCGATGGCAAGAGCGCAAGCAGCTACTAAGTCTTTTATTGCCGGATCTGTAGCGGCGTAGGCTGGATAAGGCGCAGCCGCTATCCGGCATCAATACGACAGCCGGGTGGCGCGTTGCTCACTCGGCCTACAACGGCCTTCTACTCTTTCCCCTGGGGGTTACCGTGTTTCTCGCACAAGAAATTATTCGTAAAAAACGTGATGGTCATGCATTAAGCGACGAAGAAATCCGCTTCTTTATCAACGGTATTCGCGACAACACCATCTCTGAAGGGCAGATTGCCGCCCTGGCGATGACCATTTTCTTCCACGATATGGCGATGCCGGAACGTGTATCGCTGACCATGGCGATGCGGGATTCAGGGACCGTCCTGGACTGGAAAAGCCTTAACCTCAACGGCCCGATTGTGGACAAACACTCCACCGGCGGCGTAGGCGATGTGACTTCCCTGATGCTCGGCCCAATGGTCGCAGCCTGCGGCGGTTATATCCCAATGATCTCTGGCCGTGGTCTGGGCCATACGGGCGGTACGCTCGACAAACTGGAAGCCATTCCGGGCTTCGATATCTTCCCGGATGACCAGCGCTTCCGCGACATTATTAAAGACGTTGGTGTGGCGATTATCGGCCAGACCAGCTCTCTTGCTCCGGCGGATAAACGCTTTTACGCCACCCGCGACATCACCGCGACCGTCGATTCCATTCCGCTGATCACCGCCTCGATCCTCGCTAAAAAGCTGGCCGAAGGTCTGGATGCGCTGGTGATGGACGTGAAAGTGGGTAGCGGCGCGTTTATGCCGACCTACGAACTCTCTGCGGCACTGGCCGAAGCGATCGTTGGCGTCTCCAACGGCGCAGGCGTGCGCACCACCGCGCTGCTGACCGATATGAACCAGGTCCTGGCCTCCAGCGCCGGTAACGCCGTCGAAGTGCGCGAAGCCGTGCAGTTCCTGACCGGCGAATACCGCAACCCGCGTCTGCTCGACGTCACCATGGCCCTGTGCGTGGAGATGCTGATCTCCGGCAAGCTTGCCAAAGACGACGCCGACGCGCGCGCGAAACTGCAGGCGGTGCTGGATAACGGTAAAGCGGCGGAGATCTTTGGCCGCATGGTTGCGGCGCAAAAAGGCCCAACTGATTTCGTCGAAAACTACGCGAAATACCTGCCAACCGCGACGCTGAGCAAAGCGGTGTACGCCGATGCGGAAGGGTTTGTTTCCGCGATGGACACTCGCGCGCTGGGTATGGCTGTCGTCTCGATGGGCGGCGGACGTCGTCAGGCATCGGACACCATTGATTACAGCGTCGGCTTTACCGATATGGCGCGTCTTGGCGACAGCGTCGACGGACAGCGTCCGCTGGCGGTGATCCACGCCAAAGACGAAGCCAGCTGGCAGGAAGCGGCGAAAGCGGTGAAAGCGGCCATTAAACTTGACGACACAGCTCCCGAAACCACACCAACCGTCTATCGTCGTATCACCGAATAGCGGTATACTGATCTGATCGGTTTTTTATGAATTTTTGAAGCACATAAGTACGGAGAACATATGAAACGTGCATTTATTATGGTGCTGGACTCATTCGGCATCGGCGCTACAGAAGATGCAGACCGCTTTGGTGATGTCGGTTCCGACACCATGGGCCATATCGCAGAAGCTTGTGCGAAAGGCGAAGCGAACAATGGCCGTCAGGGCCCGCTGACCCTGCCAAACCTGACCCGTCTGGGTCTGGTGAAAGCGCATGAAGGTTCGACAGGTAAAGTGGCTGCCGGCATGGACGGCAACGCAGAAGTGATCGGCGCATACGGCTGGGCGCACGAGCTCTCTTCCGGTAAAGACACCCCGTCTGGTCACTGGGAAATCGCCGGTGTCCCGGTTCTGTTCGACTGGGGCTACTTCTCCGATCACGAAAACAGCTTCCCGCAGAAACTGCTGGATAAGCTGGTTGAGCGCGGCAATCTGCCGGGTTACCTCGGTAACTGCCACTCTTCCGGTACCGTGATTCTGGATCAGCTCGGCGAAGAGCACATGAAAACCGGCAAGCCGATTTTCTACACCTCCGCTGACTCCGTGTTCCAGATTGCCTGCCACGAAGAGACGTTCGGTCTGGACCGTCTGTACGAGCTGTGCGAAATCGCGCGCGAAGAGCTGACCGAAGGCGGCTACAACATTGGCCGCGTCATCGCACGTCCGTTTATCGGCGACAAGCCGGGCAACTTCCAGCGTACCGGCAACCGTCACGATCTGGCCGTTGAACCGCCAGCCCCGACCGTGCTGCAGAAACTGGTTGATGAGAAAGCGGGTGAAGTGGTTTCCGTCGGTAAAATCGCGGATATCTACGCCAACTGCGGCATCACCAAAAAAGTGAAAGCTACCGGTCTGGACGCGCTGTTCGACGCGACCATCAAAGAGATGAAAGAAGCGGGTGACAAGACTATCGTCTTCACCAACTTCGTGGACTTCGACTCCTCCTGGGGCCACCGTCGCGACGTCGCCGGTTACGCTGCCGGTCTGGAACTGTTCGACCGCCGTCTGCCGGAGCTGCTGGAGCTGGTGGGGGAAGATGACATCATCATCCTGACCGCTGACCACGGCTGCGACCCAACCTGGACCGGTACCGACCACACCCGTGAGCACATCCCTGTGCTGGTGTACGGCCCGAAAGTGAAACCAGGATCGCTCGGCCACCGCGAAACCTTCGCGGATATCGGCCAGACCATTGCGAGCTACTTCGGTACTTCGCCAATGGACTACGGCAAAAACATGCTGTGATGCGCATGCCCGGCGGCGCTACGCTTGCCGGGCCTACGATTTTGTAGGTCGGGTCAGGCGCAGCCGCCACCCGACAAAACAACACTTTTAAAAGGATCTGAAGATGGCTACCCCACACATTAATGCAGAAATGGGCGATTTCGCGGACGTAGTATTAATGCCTGGCGACCCGCTGCGCGCGAAGCACATTGCTGAAACCTTCCTCGAAGACGTGCGTGAAGTGAACAACGTGCGCGGCATGCTGGGCTTCACCGGGACTTACAAAGGCCGCAAAATCTCCGTAATGGGCCACGGTATGGGTATCCCGTCCTGCTCCATCTACACCAAAGAGCTGATCACCGATTTCGGCGTGAAGAAAATCATCCGCGTGGGCTCTTGCGGTGCCGTGCGTATGGACGTGAAATTGCGTGACGTGGTCATCGGTATGGGTGCTTGCACCGATTCCAAAGTAAACCGTATGCGTTTCAAGGATCATGACTTCGCGGCAATCGCTGACTTCGGCATGGTACGTAACGCGGTAGACGCAGCCAAAGCGCTGGGCGTTGACGCGCGCGTTGGTAACATCTTCTCTGCTGACCTGTTCTACTCTCCGGACGGCGGCGAAATGTTCGATGTGATGGAAAAATACGGCATCCTGGGCGTGGAAATGGAAGCGGCAGGCATCTACGGCGTCGCGGCTGAGTTTGGTGCGAAAGCGCTGACCATCTGCACCGTGTCTGACCACATCCGTACTCACGAGCAGACCACTGCCGCTGAGCGTCAGACCACCTTCAACGACATGATCAAAATCGCGCTGGAATCTGTTCTGCTGGGCGATAAAGAGTAAGTTTGTTTTGTGCCGGGTGGCGGCTTCGCCTTACCCGGCCTACAAGGTGAACGCAAAACGGCAACCCAAGGTTGCCGTTTTTTATGTTTTCTCCCTCTCCCCGTGGGAGAGGGCCGGGGTGAGGGCACCAGACCGCACTCATCTCACCTCACCGCACCGCTTTCGCCACCCACTCTGACAACTCACGCAACTCTTTTTCCTGCTCCGGGAATTCTGCTATCAGCGCATCACACGCCTGCTGCAAGCACTCCGCACGATACAAACATCCCTGCAAACGGGCTGCCAGCGCTTCCAGCGGGGCCGGGTTCAGACTATCGGTAAACACCTGCGTGCGCGTGATAACTCCGCGCTCGACGTCGAAATGCAGCTCCACGCCACCCCAGGTGAAACGCTCATCCAGCAGATGCGAGAACGCCGGAGCCTGACCGAAGTTCCACTCCCAGCTGCTCTGACGCGCAAAGGTCTCGGCAAAATTCGGTAGGTCCGGGGTGTGGTCCGGGGAGATCACTTCCGCCTCGACGCGCTCGCCGTAATGGTCAAAGAACGCCTCCTGGATCGCCGCGCAGATCTGTTCGTGGGTCACGCCGGGCAACAGCTCAACCAGATTCGCCACGCGGCCGCGCACCGAGGTAATCCCCTTGGCCTGCAGCTTTTTCTTATCGGGATTGAGATAGTTTGCCAGACGGCTTAAATCGGCGTTGAGCAGCAGAGTGCCGTGGTGGAAACCGCGATCTTTGGTTTCGCGATAGGCCGAGCCGGAGACTTTCCGGTCGCCTTCCGGCGTTTTGACCACCAGGTCGTTGCGCCCGGAGGCTTCCGCCGTCACGCCGAGGGCATTCAGGGCGTTCAGCACAATCGCCGTGGAGATGGTTTTATCGTACTCCGGTTTCCCGGCCATAAAGGTAAAGCAGGTATTCCCGAGGTCGTGGAACACCGCGCCGCCGCCGCTGCTGCGACGGGCCAGGCGGACGTTGTCCTCTTCCATGCGCCGCGTGTTGCACTCTTTCCACGGGTTCTGCGCGCGGCCAATGACCACCGTATCGGCATTGCGCCAGAGGAACAGGACGCGCTGGGTGGCAGGCATCTGGCGGAAGATGCACTCTTCCACCGCGAGGTTGAACCAGGGATCGTAAGAGTCAGAGATAAGCAGGCGGAGCGTCGTCATGGCAGATTTCCTTTTCCGAATCGTCCGCCCATTTTACCACTATTCTTTCTTCTCGCTCTCTTCCTCTTCCGGCACCGATTTGCTGGCCGTCAGCAGGAAGGGCGACTGCTGCCAGCGCGTGCGTTTGCCCTGCAACAGCGTGCGCGTTAACACCACGCCAATCGCCAGCGAAAGGAGTAACATCAGACGCAGAATGTTGGTGGTGTTATCCACCTGTTTGGCTTCGGTCGGTAGGGTGTGGGTGTCGAGGGTGAGACGCAGATAGCCGAGCGGGCCATTTTTGCCCTGAATCGGCTCGACGATTTGCTGATTGAAATAGCCGCCGGCCTTTTTGCCGTCCAGCGCCAGCCGGTCGCGGACGTCAACGTGCTCACCGGCTCGGGCAATGAGATCGCCCTGTTCGTCGTACACGCCCGCGTCCAGAATGCGGCTGTTTTCCGTAATCTGACGCAGAATTTGCGCGATGCGTTTATCGTCCGGCGTCTCGGTGCGCATCGCAGGGGCGACGCTCAGGGTGACCTGGCGGGCGAGGGTTCGCGCCAGCTCTTCGAGCTGTGGATTACGTTGTCGTTGATGATTCTGGCTAAACCAGGATGCCCCTTGCATCAGCGCCACCAGAAGCGCGAGGCAGGACAGGACAATCACTGCACGATGTAGCCGGAATTTCAGTTTTGCGCGAGCCATATTCCACCTGCTGAAAATTTACGGCTTAATGTTGCCAGAAGTGATGGTTACAGGGTAGCCTCATGCGTTATTTTCCCCCTGGAACCTTCCGGCGCGAACCAATTTACAGGAGCTTCAATGCCGAACATTACCTGGTGCGACCTGACCGATGACGTCTCTTTATGGCCAGGATTGCCGCTCTCATTAAGTGGCGACGAGGTCATGCCTCTGGACTACCATGCGGGGCGTAGCGGCTGGCTGCTGTATGGCCGTGGCCTGGATAAGCAGCGCCTGACCCAATACCAAACCAAGCTCGGCGCGGCGATGGTGATCGTGGCGGCCTGGTGCGTGGAAGATTATCAGGTGCTGCGTCTGGCCGGTTCGCTGACGCAGCGCGCCACCCGTCTGGCACATGAAGCCGGGCTGGATGTGGCTCCGCTGGGGAAAATCCCGCATCTGAAAACGCCAGGGCTGCTGGTGATGGATATGGATTCGACCGCCATCCAGATTGAGTGCATCGACGAAATCGCCAAACTGGCCGGCAGCGGCGAGATGGTGGCGGAAGTGACCGAGCGTGCGATGCGCGGCGAACTCGATTTTGCCGCCAGCCTGAAACAGCGCGTCGCCACCCTGAAAGGGGCCGATGCCAACATTCTGCGCCAGGTGCGCGACGAACTGCCGTTAATGCCAGGCCTCACTCAACTGGTGCTGAAGCTCGAAACGCTTGGCTGGAAAGTGGCGATTGCTTCCGGCGGGTTCACCTTCTTTGCGGACTACCTGCGTGACAAACTGCGTTTGACCACGGTGGTCGCCAACGAGCTGGAGATCCGCGACGGTAAACTGACCGGGGAAGTGATCGGCGATATCGTGGATGCGCAGTACAAAGCCAACACCCTCACGCGCCTGGCGGAAAAATTCGAAATCCCTGTCGCGCAGACCGTTGCCATCGGCGATGGCGCGAACGATCTGCCGATGATTAAAGTGGCGGGTCTGGGCATCGCCTATCATGCCAAGCCAAAAGTAAACGAAAAGACAGAAGTCACCATTCGTCATGCTGATCTGATGGGCGTGTTCTGCATCCTGTCCGGCAGCGTGAATCAGAAATAATCAGAGGTAAACCGTGGCGAAAGCTCCAAAACGCGCATTTGTCTGTAATGAATGTGGTGCGGATTATCCGCGCTGGCAGGGGCAGTGCAGCGCCTGTCATGCCTGGAACACCATCACCGAAGTGCGCGTGGCCGCTTCGCCAACCGTGGCCCGCAACGAGCGTCTGACAGGCTATGCGGGTAACGCCGGCGTCTCGAAAGTGCAAAAACTTTCTGAGATCAGCCTCGATGAAGTGCCGCGCTTCTCCACCGGTTTTAAAGAGTTTGACCGCGTCCTGGGCGGCGGCGTGGTGCCGGGCAGCGCAATCCTGATCGGCGGTAACCCCGGTGCCGGTAAATCGACGCTGCTGCTGCAAACCCTGTGCAAGCTCTCTGAGCAGATGAAAACCCTGTATGTCACCGGGGAAGAGTCGCTGCAACAGGTGGCGATGCGCGCGCACCGTCTCGGTCTGCCGACCGGCAATCTGAATATGCTGTCGGAAACCAGCATCGAACAGATCTGCATGATCGCCGATGAAGAGCAGCCGAAGCTGATGGTTATCGACTCCATCCAGGTGATGCACATGGCGGACATTCAGTCCTCGCCGGGCAGCGTGGCGCAGGTGCGCGAAACCGCAGCCTATCTGACGCGCTTCGCCAAAACGCGCGGCGTGGCGATCGTGATGGTCGGCCACGTCACCAAAGACGGCTCGCTGGCCGGTCCGAAAGTGCTGGAGCACTGCATCGACTGCTCGGTGATGCTCGACGGCGACGCCGATTCCCGCTTCCGCACCCTGCGCAGTCACAAAAACCGTTTTGGTGCGGTGAATGAGCTGGGCGTTTTCGCCATGACCGAACAGGGGCTGCGTGAAGTCAGCAATCCGTCGGCGATTTTCCTTAGCCGTGGCGAAGAAGAGACGCCGGGCAGTTCGGTAATGGTGCTCTGGGAAGGGACGCGCCCGCTGCTGGTCGAGATTCAGGCGCTGGTGGATCAGTCGATGATGGGCAACCCGCGTCGCGTGGCCGTTGGTCTTGAGCAGAACCGTTTAGCGATTCTGCTGGCGGTACTGCACCGCCACGGCGGGCTACAGATGGCGGATCAGGACGTGTTCGTCAACGTGGTCGGCGGCGTGAAAGTGACCGAAACCAGTGCCGACCTGGCCTTGCTGCTGGCGATGGTTTCCAGCCTGCGCAACCGACCGTTGCCGCAGGATCTGGTGGTCTTTGGCGAAGTGGGGCTGGCAGGGGAAATTCGCCCGGTCCCGAGCGGACAGGAGCGTATCTCCGAAGCGGCGAAACACGGTTTCCGTCGCGCGATTGTGCCTGCTGCCAACGTGCCGAAAAAAGTGCCGGAAGGGATGAAAATTTTCCCCGTCAAAAAACTCTCCGATGCGTTAAATGTTTTTGACGACATATAATTACCTATTCGATTTTGCAGGAGGCACCGTAATTTATGTCAACATTTGACTACCTGAAAACCGCGATCCGCCAGAAGGGCTGCACGTTGCAGCAGGTGGCGGAAGCCAGCGGAATGACCAAGGGCTATTTAAGCCAGCTTCTGAATGCCAAAATCAAAAGCCCGAGCGCGCAAAAGCTGGAAGCTTTGCACCGCTTTCTGGGCCTCGAATTCCCGCGCATGCAAAAGAACATCGGCGTGGTGTTTGGCAAGTTCTACCCGCTGCACACCGGCCATATCTATCTGATTCAGCGCGCCTGTAGTCAGGTAGATGAGCTGCACATCATCATGGGCTACGACGACACGCGTGACCGTGCGCTGTTTGAGGACAGCGCCATGTCCCAGCAGCCGACCGTCTCGGACCGTCTACGCTGGCTGCTCCAGACCTTCAAATATCAAAAAAATATTCGCATTCATGCCTTTAACGAAGAGGGCATGGAGCCGTACCCGCACGGCTGGGATGTCTGGAGCAACGGCATCAAAGCCTTTATGGAAGAGAAGGGGGTCGCTCCGAACTGGATCTACACCTCTGAAGAGTCCGATGCGCCGCAGTTCCGCGAGCATCTGGGCACCGAAACGGTGCTGATCGATCCTAAACGCACCTTCATGAACATCAGCGGCGGGCAGATCCGCGAAAACCCGTTCCGCTACTGGGAATACATCCCGACAGAAGTGAAGCCCTTCTTCGTGCGCACGGTGGCGATTCTGGGCGGCGAATCGAGCGGTAAATCGACGCTGGTCAACAAGCTGGCAAACATCTTCAACACCAGCAGCGCGTGGGAATACGGGCGGGATTACGTCTTCTCACATCTGGGCGGTGACGAGATGGCGCTTCAGTATTCCGATTACGACAAAATCGCGCTGGGCCACGCTCAGTACATTGATTTCGCGGTGAAATACGCCAACAAAGTGGCATTTGTCGATACGGACTTTGTCACCACCCAGGCGTTCTGTAAAAAGTACGAAGGGCGCGAGCACCCGTTCGTGCAGGCGCTGATTGACGAGTACCGTTTTGATCTGGTGATCCTGCTGGAAAACAACACCCCGTGGGTCGCCGACGGAATGCGCAGCCTCGGCAGTTCCGTCGATCGTAAAGAGTTCCAGACCATGCTGGTGGATATGCTGCGCGAGAATAACGTCGAGTTCGTTCACGTCGAGGAGTCGGACTACGATGGCCGGTTTCTGCGCTGCGTCGAGCTGGTGAAGGAGTTGATGGGGGAGCGGGAGTAAAGACCGCTCCGATCGGTCCCCTCTCCCTTTGGGAGAGGGTTAGGGTGAGGGGACAATGACCTCAGAATTCCACCACCACCTTCCCGCGCATATGCCCGTCCAGTACTTTCCGGTGTGCCTCGGTGATGCTCTCCACGCTTAAGCCGTGCAGGGTGTCGCTCAGCGAGCTTTCCACCACGCCGGTATCCACCAGCTTCGCCACCTCATTCAGAATCTCACCCTGGCGCGCCATATCTGCGGTCTGGTACATGCTGCGCGTATACATAAATTCCCAGTGCAGCGCGGCAGATTTCGACTTCAGCTTGCTCTGATCCAGCGGACGATCGTTCTCCACGATGGTACAGATATGCCCCTGCGGCGCGATCAGGTCGCTGACCGCGTCCCAGTGCCCGTCGGTGTCGTTGAGGATGAAAATATAATCCACGAATTTTATGTCGTGCTTCGCCAGCTCACCCTTCAGGTCACGATAATTCACCACTAAATCCGCGCCTCGATCCCGGCACCATTGGGCTGAGTCTTCGCGCGAGGCGGTGGCGATCACCTTGATCTTACTGTTGTGTTTGGCGAAGGGGATCGCCAGCGATCCGACGCCGCCCGCACCGCCGATGATCAGCAGCGTTTTGTCCGATCCGGCGTCCTGAATATTCAGGCGTTCAAACAGTCCTTCCCATGCCGTCAGCGCGGTCAATGGCAGTGCGGCGGCGGCGGCCCAGTCGAGGCTCTGCGGTTTGTGGCCGACGATGCGTGCGTCAATCAGCTGATGCGTGGCGTTGCTGCCCGGACGGGTGATGTCCCCGGCGTACCACACTTCGTCACCGGCTTTGAACTGCGTGACACTCGCGCCGACCGCTTTCACAATCCCGCTGGCGTCCCAGCCCAGAATGCGCGGGGACTGCAGGCCGTTTTTACTCAGGCTGGCATGGACTTTGGTATCGACCGGGTTCACGGAGACGGCTTTCACTTCGACCAGGAGGTCGTGCTCGCCGGGCTGCGGCATTGGCTGGGTGATCTCAATAAATGTGGATGGCTGGTCGGGATTAACGGCAATGGCTTTAACGGACATGGTGAACTCCTTATGGAATGCGTGTGTTGAGGCTAGTCTATTAAGTCGCCACTTGCGTGATAAGATGGACAATCAATAACAAAGTGTTCGTGTGAGATGAACAGTGATGTTTAAACAGCTTCAGGATATGGCCCTGTTTGCGCTGGTGGCGGAGATGGGCAGCTTTACCGCGGCGGCGCAAAAAGCGGGCCTGCCGAAATCGAGCGTCAGCCAGCGGGTCAGCCAACTTGAGCAGCAGGTTGGTATCCGGCTGCTGAACCGCACCACCCGCAAACTTAATTTAACCTATGCGGGCGAGCACTATCTGGTGCACTGCCGCGAGATGCTGGCGGCCAGCGAGCGCGCGGAATACGCCATTCAGCGTCTGCGCGATAACCCCGGCGGACGGCTGCGCGTCACTTCCCCGGCGGGAATTGGTGCCACGCTGCTGGCGCATCTGAACGCGGAGTTCCAGCGTCGTTATCCCGATGTCTCACTCGATGTTTGTATTTCGGATGATGTGCAGGATCTGGTGGAGTCGGGCTACGACGTGGCGCTGCGCACCGGTAAACCGCAGGATTCGTCCCTGATTGGCCGTATGATTGGCAATTGCCCGCGCTACATGCTGGCCTCGCCCGACTATCTGGCGCGTTTTGCCCCGCTGGACCATCCGCGCCAGCTGGTGGATCACCGCTGTATCACCCACAAAGCCTGGCCGGAGTGGCTGCTGCGGCAGCACGGCGAGGATTATCGTCATCTGCCTGACAATGCGCACGTCACGGATAACCTGGTGTATGCCCGCGAAAGTGCCATCGCCGGGGCGGGGATCACGCTGCTGCCCGCGTTTTTGCTGGAAGATAAAATCGAGAAGGGGGCGCTGGTGCAGGTGCTGCCGGAGTGGAGCGTGGAAGGAAACGAACTGTGGCTGGTCTATCCGAGCAGGAAGCTGAATTCGCCTGCGCTGATGAGCTACATCCAGTTTGCGATGCAGTTTGATGAGGTGAAGCGGTTTTACGTGGGGGGGTGATTGCCGGGTGGCGGCTACGCCTTACCCGGCCTACAAAAAACCGGTCGTGCGGCCTGATGCCCTCACCCCGGCCCTTATGTCTTGATCTTCTCCGCTTCTGCGGAGAAGATCCCCGACTGATCATCGGGAGGTTACCGGTGAGCATCACCCGGCCCTGGTGCCACTGAGCCCGTGGGAGAGATTA
>NZ_JASSOT010000046.1 GCF_030238365.1 Lelliottia wanjuensis
TTATCCAGAACCAGACTGAACGCATCAGACTCCAGCGATGTTTCCCCATCCGGTGAACAATCAGAGACAGGCCTGCATCAGGCGGAGAGACTCGCTCAGAAAGGGCTTTGACGACTTCATCCCGCTGCGACTGACTGACCGCCTTCAGGCCATACAACCCCTGAAAACCCAGTGCAATAACCCGGTGATAGCACGTCAAAACGGCCGGGTTCGGTGAGGGCTGACGCAGAACTTCTGCAATGCGATCCCATAACGCTTCACCTGCCCGAAGTGATCCGAAAAATCGGGCCTGAAGCGGGGCTTTACGCCATGCAGCCTGGCCCTCATCAACTTTCGGCTCTTCTCCTTCCTCGCACTTTTCAGGCTTACGGCTCATTACCGCCTCGTCCAGCAAAGCACATTGTGCATAGGAAATATGTCCGACGCTGGCCTCGTCGTAACCGGCACGCTCCAGCGCTTCCCGCACACTTTCAACCTGTTTAACGCACTTGTCGTAAAGCGCACTGC
>NZ_JASSOT010000055.1 GCF_030238365.1 Lelliottia wanjuensis
ATCCCGGATCAGTCTTGCGACAGGGCAAACTTTCCACGAGTCATTACTTTCATGGGCAAACCGTATGGTGAAGTTGAACCGGGCAACGGCCATGGATTCTTCTTCAGATCCGAAAGCATCCTGCAATGTTACCCATTCCTCGCGATAGCGAAGCGGTCGATCCGGGGAGACACCTTCCTGCTCAACGTTGATCACACCCGGCTGCATGTGAGGGAGTGCGATAACTACAGTTACCGCATCAAGACCTGCCAACTGACTGGCATCTAACTCACGTGGTGCCGGAGGCAAATCACTCCTTTGTGCATCAATCAGCGAACCATCTTCCAGCCAGAGGCGTAACTGCGTAATCTGGATCAGACCCGATGAAAGAAGACTGTCATTAAATTCAATCTTTTCCACACCCCAGGGGAATGCTGATGCCAGTGCTGTTGCACCGGCGCTGCGAAAAGATTCCCATTCTGCCTGCTGCTGGAACTGCTGAGGGGACAGCAAAGCCCCCTCGTTCCACAGTGGACGATAAATTTTCATCCCTGCGACCGCCTTATGCTTTTGCTTTAGGCATCTGGGATACCAGAGACAGGTTGACGTCCATGCCTTCAACCTGGAAGTGAGGGACGGCAAAGAGTTTCACGCGGAAGAAACCCGGGTTATCCTCGATGTCTTCAACGATGACTTTGGCATCGCGAAGCGGGTGTGAAGCCTGGAGGTCATCGCCCGGATCGGTCATTTCAGTTACCAGTCCTTTCACCCAGGTATTGAGCTCCAGCTCAAGCAGGCGACGGTCTTTGGTGGTACCGATATTTTCACGCTGGATGAGCTTCAGGTAGTGGGCGATACGTGATAACAGGAAAATGTATGGCAGACGGGCATTGATGCGGCTGTTAGCCGTCGCGTCCGCAGTGTCGTACAATGCAGGCTTCTGGGTGGAGTTGGCACTGAAGAAACAGGAATAATCCCTGTTTTTATAATAGCTTAGCGGTATGAATCCCAGGTTCGAGAATTCAAACTCACGGGTTTCAGGTATCATTACCTCTGACGGGATTTTTACCTGATTGCCGGTACCGAGATCGTACAGATGGATTGGCAGGTCCTGGACTGCACCGCCAGCCTGAGGGCCACGAATTTGTACGCACCAGCCGTTATTGATAAAGCTCTTCACCATATTGGCGGCAAAGGCGAATGACGCATTGGTCCACAGATACTTCTCGTGGTCAGGGCCCTTCACTTCTTCGACGTAGTTGAAGCTGCGCACCGGTACGGTATCCGGACCATAAGGTAAGCGGCCCAGGACTCGTGGCATCGTCAGACCGATGTAGCGGGAGTCCTCTGAGTCACGGAACGCTTTCCATTTAATATATTCAGCCCGGTCAAAATAGTTACCGATGTCTTTAATGGCGGCGACCTCTTCCATGCTGGATTTATGGAAGAATTTCGGTCCTACTGAACCAATAAACGGCATATGCGCGGCAGCTGAGACTTTTGAAATATTACGCAGCAACGCAACGTCCTGTGGGGATGAATCAAACTCATACGACGAGATTATGGCAGCAATCGGCTCTCCGCCGGGTTGATCGTATTCCATCGAATAAGTATGATGATAAAGACCGCTCTGGATAATCTCCGGGGCATCCTCAAAATCCTGGCGCAAATCGTCTTTAGAGACATCAAGCACTTCGATTTTCACATTCTGGCGAAAATCTGTGCGATCAACGGTGTGCTTGAGTCCACGCCAGAGTGATTCTACGCGTTGAAATTCAGGATGGTGCATGACCTCGTCGAGCTGGCGGCTGATTTGATAATCAAGCTCCGCGATATGCGTATCCAGCAATGATTTATCCAGCTTCTCAACTTTCTGGCCAGACTTCGTAATGACCTGCATGAAAACCTGAATCGCCGCAGTGACTCGTTCATCAGCAGAGGCTTCAGCCAGTGCGCTATTGTCCTGGAATTCAGAAATATCACTCAGCGTCTTCACCGGCGTTAAATTAATTTTCTCAAATAGCGATGAATAAACGCTGTCGGAAGACTCATTTTTAAGTACAGTCGCATTCCCCTGCACTGATTGTGTTTCAGTATTTACAGACATCAGCATTCTCTCTGTTAATCCATTAATGTAAGAACCCTGTGCTTACTCCGCAGGGGCAAGGGCGTTCAGTTCTGCTCTTAATTCTTCACTCAGGGCGGGGTCTTTCAGAATGGACTCAAGCGATTTGCGGAATTCTGTGTTATCCAGCAGATTGGATTTTAAATCACGAAGCAGATTTCTCATGGCCATCAGGGCGCGTAATTGTGGGATCTGTTTCGCTACCGCTTCAGGTTCAAAGTCTTTCATCCCTGAGAAGCTGAGGTGAATATTTTCTTCTGAACCGTCACTTGTTAGAGTGTTGCGAACTGCGTAGCTCACTTCAGGGTTTAACTCTGAAAGCACGTTGTCGAAGTTCAGTTTATTTACATTGACACGTTCACGCTCTGAAAGCGGGCGGGATTCTTTGCCATTAGAAAAAGATCCTAACGCCAAAAGCTTCAAAGGCAATTCTACTTTCTTCTGAGCTGACCCGGTGTGTAGGTCCAGGCGGATGTTAACGCGAGCCTTCGGTATCTCGCTTTGGAAGGTCGATTCAGCCATTTCATTCCCTTAATGCTTAACAGTAGTGACAGATCCCATGGAGTTTCTTTACAAAAGTATGATAGAGCAAAACTCTCACAGAGATCAAATTGACAGATCAAAATCTTCCATTGGAAAATTCCTAAGAATTTTCCTCTAAATGTTAACGGAAGAGACTGCCGTAGATTGCGCATTTAAACCCCAACCGACCTGATTTCTACAGTTCTGCCAGAGGTTTTAACTGCCAGTAAACAAACGGGTAGTTAAATGTTACTTAAATGAAAATAAATTGATCTAAGTCATGGATAGATTTGCGAATAGATACGACGGGGTTCGTAGGGGAATTGAATTTTTTTGCGTTTACATTTTTAATAAAAAATACCGATGAAAATTCCTAAAAAATTGTTGCTAATTAACGATTTTATGTGCAACAAAATGATTCAATACATTCATTTGGTGAATGTTATTGATTCTTTTCAATCGCAGATATGGAATTGATAGGCAGGATTTCACACTATAAGTCGATAGGGCTAATCTGGAGCTTGTTGCGAATGTTCAGTTGATTAATTCTTTAAAGCTTGAGGACTTTTTTATCGCACACCTGCTGATAACAGCTGCTCTAAAGCTGAAGCAACCATAGTAATTATGGATTGAGCAGAAATCCTATGAAATATCCACTTCGGTCCAAACGACTTGTTTACCCAGAAATCTTGTCAGAGCACCCTTTGCAAATTTTACCTCAGAGTAAAAACGTGGGAAAAATCCATCAAAAGTTTGTGTACCGTTACGCCGATAAGCAGGTTCAACCGTAAGGCAATACTCAGTGCCATCATGCGAAATGAAGAAGGTATAGCCGTCCTCAGTGGTTGATTTAAGCTGCTTAACACTCATGTTAGATCCTTGAAGGTCTGAGATCTCATCTAGCACTCAATAGTACAGCTTCTGTAAATACCCGGCCAATAGATGTGGTGCCTGTTAGCAGTGTATCCGATGCTGACAGGCTTTGAGTAGTCCTCTCAAGATGGTAAAATAGAGTAAATCTTTCTAATTCAAAAAGAGCAACTTGTGGATAATTCATCTCGTGCAGAACTTAAGGTTCTTTCCGTTTTTGACTTCGACGGAACTCTTACCCGACATGATAGCTTTATCCCCTTCCTGCGTTTTGCCTTCGGTAACAGTACCTTCACTCGCCGAGTGATCAAACTCGCTATACCTACTCTGCGGTGTTTAAGCCGCAAACTAACTCGTGATGAACTCAAAGAAATTTTGATATCAACATTCCTCACAGGTATTGAGGAAAAGTGGGTCCAGGAGAAAGCTGAAGCCTATTGCAATCTTTACTGGGGTCGTCTTATGAGAGCATCAGGCCTACTGGCTGTGGCGTCTGAAGTTTCTAACAATGTTGAGGTGACACTTTGTTCGGCTTCACCGAGGCTTATACTTGTACCGTTTGCTGAGCGGCTAGGAGTTAAGCTCATCGGTACAGAGCTGGAAAGTGTTGATGGTATTCTGACCGGGCGCATTACAGGGCACAATTGCCGCTGCATACAGAAAATTAATCGGCTGGAATCCATTTACGGACCATTAGATCAGTATCATCTTCGAGCCTGGGGGGACACTCCTGGAGATTATGAATTGCTGGCAGCCGCTAAGGATGCCCACTGGAGGCACTTCCATCCTCGTTGGGACAGAAAGAAATCTTCTATACACTGCTTAAAAGAGAAATCATTCAGGGTCTGAAATTGCGCCGCAGAATGTTTTAAAGAATACGCTGGGAGCTAACTTTTCAAGGATTAGTGGGTCGTTGAAGACCCAGCAGTCTTGCCTGGGTCTTTTGCCGGTGCCCTTTACTTAAGGTAATTCTGAAGGCGAGTTAAAGGATATTTAATTTTTTTGTTTCATCTATCCACGCTCTGAATTCTTCCAGTAAGTTATCGTATAATTTTTCATCGCTGATGGAACCGAAATCATCCATTGCAAAGAAATGGGTGTTATCAACACGGCGGTCTGTAAAATCATCCAGATTTTTCAGGATCCCGTAGCTTGAACCACCCAGGCCGACGAACTTCCAGAATATGGGGTAGTTAGCTGAGCGCCGGATAGCATTCTTAATTGCCCCGGTTTTGCTTATCCCACCATCGGTAATAAACACTACGTATACCGGGATTTTGGAGTCCTTGAAGTAATCGACAATTTCTTCCATTACCGGCGGTTCATTGTTAGTCCCGCCAAGCCCCGGCAGATTTTCCCAGGCTGAACGCTTTCCGGATCCACGAATGGTCTGAATATACTCGTCAAGGTTATCCAGAGTAACGTTTGGATACTTCTTATGCTTCTCTCCAAACCCCCATACATCCATTTCACCATCGTCATCAAATTGGGCGGCAAGAACGGCGATACGGTCCAGCACGGACTGAACGTTGCCCTTGTTGAACTGACCACTCATTGAACCGGATGCATCAAGGACAAACGCAACTGCGGCCTCTAGTGTATCCAGTTTATTTTTAGTGAGGCTGACAGAGGCCTTTTTAGCGAGACTGACAAGCCGTGGTGATTTGGTTTCGAGTTTCTTTTCCAGGCTGATACGAGCAGGTTGTACTTGCTGCGGGGCTGACTGCGCGACATCAACACCATAGCTAATGGCCAGAGGCTCAAGCCCACCATTGAAACCCTGTCCGAGCGCACGAAGTTTCCAGGCGCCATTGTGCCGATATACTTCGCCCAGGATGATTGCTTTCTCACTACGGTTCTGAGTCTCAACCTGAAACTCAGCGATGCCTGGTGCCTGAATGCTCAATAAACTGAGCCCACTAATTGTCTCTTCACCATCAATGACAACAGTGATCGCAATTTTACTGACGTTAGCTGGAACACGATCCAGTGCTATGTCAATACTGGACTGGTGGGAACCGGTAACGAGCTTTACTGCACCCTCAGGAGAAGACAGATTATTATAAAAGATAAAGTCGGCATCGCCCATGACCTTTCCTTGAGCATTAAGCAGGAACAAACAGGTATCGGGTTCCCCCTTAAAACCGGGACATACCGGATATCTCAGATTGAGCGTGATAGATAATGTAGATAGAAGAGTATTTTGACCTGACTGTAATTGCATGACTTTATTCCTTGTTTAGTAACCATAGTCTCTGGCACCCTTTACGCGGGTTCTGACCTGAAGCGCTGAAATGCACTCATCACGCTTTTGTTTGTTCGAAAAGTTGATGCGTCGGGATCCGAAATCACCATGGATATAGAAGTTAACACCTTTCTCGCGTGTGATATTCGATATTTTTCGAATATCAATACTGTCCTGCTCGCCCATCCTACTCAGAAACTTTAGGCGAAGCCAGTCACCTAATCCCATATTACCTAGATCAGCAGGCAGAATCATGGTCCTGTCATTGTCGTTAAAAATTATGCCGAAATATTCGATGGCGATGCGCTCCGCCATTTTTTTCATCGGCCAGACCATTACTGCCGGATAGAGAACTAACATAATTCTTATAATGTACTGCGATGTTTCCGGCGATACAAATTTTGTAGGAAGAGTACTGAGTTGCAGAGCGAGCACAGCCGAAACCACTATTATAGCGATGGAGGCACCTAATGTTTTAAACAAGACGCCAATATCATATACACGCTGAACATTAGGGATTGCTGAATATTTTCTTTTTAATTTTCGATAGAAAAAAATACCGAATATCAGAAATGGTAGGAACACAAATAATGCAACTACAATAAGTAGTATTGACGCTGAGCCATCATCTTTTTTCTTTGCCATGTGCTAACACCCATAAAAAACCCCGGCAAATGCACCGGGGTTGATTTTATTATAATTATTAAATATTCACGCCGTGCTGGGTTGCCAGTGCAGATAACCCCCCTGCGAACCCCTGGCCTACAGCTTTAAATTTCCACTCTGCACCATGGCGATACAGTTCACCGAAGACCATAGCGGTTTCGGTTGACGCGTCTTCAGAAAGATCGAAACGGGCAATTTCTGCGCCGTTGTCGTTGTTGTAAACGCGCATGAAGCTGTTGCTCACCATGCCGAAGTTTTGTTTACGGGCTTCTGCATCATAGATGGTAACAGCAAACACCAGTTTTTTGATGTCTGCTGAGACTTTGGTCAGATCAATTTTCACCTGCTCATCGTCGCCATCACCTTCCCCAGTGCGGTTGTCCCCCTGATGCTCAACCGCGCCATCAGGGCTGGTTTTGTTATTGAAGAAAATGAAATGGGCATCTGACAGCACTTTACCGTCTTCACCAACGGCGAAAACGGAAGCGTCCAGGTCAAAACCCTGGCCGTCAGTTACACGGGCGTCCCAGCCCAGGCCAACCATCGCTACGTTCATGGTTGGTGCTTCTTTGGTCAGAGATACGTTGCCGCCTTTTACGAGAGAAACTGCCATTTTTTGCTCCTGCAAACAGTTGAAATAGGGCTGAATCAACAACCCGGGGTATGAAAAGTTACTTTTCGATCAGGACGCGTTAATGCCGTACTGAGCACATACAGATGCCAGACCACCGGCATAACCCTGTCCCACTGCGCGGAATTTCCACTCACCATTGTGGCGATACAGCTCACCAAACAGCATTGCAGTTTCAGTGGAAGCATCTTCGGTCAGATCGTAGCGAGCAACTTCTGTCTGGTTATCATCATTAACCAGGCGAATAAATGCACCAGATACCTGGCCAAAGCTCTGGCGACGAGCCTGAGCATCATGGATAGTCACAACGAAGATAATCTTGTCAACGTCAGACGGGACGGCGTCCAGCTTAATTTTAAGTGATTCATCATCGCCATCGCCTTCACCTGTGCGGTTATCGCCAGTATGGGTTACGGAACCGTCAGAAGACGTCAGGTTGTTGTAGAAGATGAAATCAGCGTCACCGCGCACTTTGCCGCTTGCGGCCAGAAGGAATGCTGAAGCATCCAGGTCAAAGTCCTGACCGTCAGTTGAACGTGCATCCCAGCCAAGGCCCACCAGGACGTTTTTCATTGATGGAGCAGCTTTACTCAGGGATACATTCCCACCTTTGGAAAGAGAAACACTCATAAATAACCTCCTCGATTAGTAATTGTTCAGGTTAATACTTAAGGGGATCAGCTCCCCTTTTCCTCAGATTCTGGTTTTCCCGGGAACATAACGCTTGCAAGGATACCCAGCGCCAGTACACCCAGTACAACATACAAGCTGGTTGTTGCCGCGATACTGTAACCATGATGCCAGATGTGATCGGTTGCATTCAGGCCCAGTTTTGCAGCAATGAAGAACAGCAGAACGATGACTGCCTTCTCCAGATGAACCAGGTACTGTTTCAGTGCCTCAAGGACAAAGTACAGCGTTCGAAGGCCCAGGATAGCAAACATCATGGCACTATAGACGATCAACGGTTCACGGCTGACGGCAATGATTGCCGGTACTGAGTCAAACGCAAACATCACATCCGAAAGTTCAACCACAGCCACACACAGGAACAGCGGAGTGGCATACAGCGCCGCCTTTTTACCGCGCCCAATGGTTACGTCACTGTTTTCTGGCTTAGCCAGTTCAGCATCAACTTCCTTCTGATTCAGCAGGAATGAATGACCTCTGAGCTTCGGCCAGATGGGGAAGAAACGTTTAACCATGCGGTAAGCAAGATGCTGAGAATAATCTTCAATTTCATCATCGTCATCTCCGCTTTTAAGCATCATGACTGCCGTCCAGGCAACGATGACAGCGAAGACAACTTCAACGTACGGACCCAGGCTCAGAAGACTCGTACCGATGGCGACAAAGATCCCCCTGAAGACAATGGCACCAATAATCCCCCAGTACAGAACGCGATGGCGATAGCGATCGGGTACGGCAAACCAGGAGAAGATGGCCATCATGACAAACAGGTTGTCGACCGACAGCACTTTCTCAAGTGCATAACCTGTGACAAACAGGCTGGCAACTTCTGCACCGTGGTGGATGTAGAGGAAACCGGCAAATGCCATCGCAACCACAACCCAGAATACAGACCAGAGCGCCGCACTCTTCAGGGAGATTGGCTTGTCGTCACGGTGCATAAACAGGTCAATAAAGATGGCACCGACTGAAAGCGCAATGAAAACAATGACTGTTTCAGTCGGGAAGCCGATGTGTGTTGAAACCATATTTTACCCTTAGGGATGTGGATCAGAGGCCAAACTCAGCCGGGTCGAAGCCCAACGCGATAGCGATCTCGCGGGAGGCAAGTTTCTCATCCTGATCGAAGTTACCGTCACTCTTCGCAACAGCAATACCAACACGTAAGGCCAGCTGAGCAGCTTCAGGCTGGTCTTTCAGCGCCAGAATGTATTTCATGGTTTCACCCTTACCAATTTCCATATCGAAATCGAAGCTTGAAACCAGTTTATTGAAGAACTCAATAACCTCATTGGTATCGAATACCTTCAGCTCTTCTGAAGAGCGCAGAAAACCCATCATCTTCTGTTTTTCTTCTGAACTCACGCCATCACTGGATACGGCAATTCGCGCGCAAACAGCAACGGTGCCCTGCATAAATTTTTTATTTTTGAAACGGCCAACCTGGCGGGTCAGTTCATCCCGGCCAGAGTTAATGGCACCTTTTACTTTGTCGAATAAGCTCATACCTGTTTCCTTTTTAACTGTGTTATTTAGAACCAGCGCTCCAGCGAAATCCCCATCCAAATGCCTGGTCCATTTCTTGCTGGCCTTTAAAGTACTGGTTGATACGCTCGACTTTAATTGCACCGTTTTCGTTGACGAGTCGGGCAATGGCGCACAATGTGCGACGGTTTTCACCTTCGGTCAGGCGAGTCTCAATCGGCGGCTGATCGGGAACGTGAATAGTGACCACGCCATCTGTCTTATCCCAGCTGGGGACACCTTCATAAATAAAGGCGTAGATCAGCACTTCACGGATATGTTTCCATTCACGGCCATTGATATGCAGCCACTCGCCGTCTGACACATCACCCGTCCGATCATCACCCTTAAGCTGAACGTAAGGTTCATCGCGATATTCACCGAAAGCATTGCCCAGTGCCTGAATGACTGACTTATAACCGTCCTGAAGCTCAACAAAAGCCCCGAGGTCAAGATCGATTCCTTTGGAGCCGAACATGCCTGCAAAGCCGGATTTGCCGCTGCCTCGGTGCCAGTTCAGGTTGATCCGGATTTCACCGAAGTTATCCCGTTTGGTCAGGCTGATTGCAGGCTTCTCTTTTGTCAGCGATACCTTGCTCAGGCTGATTTTTGTCTCAACTGGCGGAGGGGTTACAACCGGAGGAGTCGGGGCTGCGGGAGCCGGTTCGTCGGCAATATTTACGCCGAAATGCTCTGCCAGCGGTTTAAGTCCACCGTTGAACCCCTGCGCAACGAAGCGGAATTTCCAGTCATTATTACGACGGTAAAATTCACCCAAAATTAAGGCTGCTTCCTGACGGCCGCTCAGTTCGACAATGCCGCTAACCAGGCCGGTAGCCCCTTGCTCCACGTCGATAGAAAGATTACGAAGGCCGGACACCGTCTGCCCACCGTCACAGGTTACGGTGAACGCAATTTTCTGGACATCAGGTTTCAGCCGGTTGAGCGCAACAGTAAAGGTTGAGTACTGGCCTTCACTGACCAGGCTGACGGTACCATCATCGTTACGTGGCTGACCATAGAACACCATGTCCGCATCACCCTGGACCTTCCCGTCTGCGTACAGGCGAAACGCAGAAGCATCCACCGGGCCTCCTGATGTGACCCGAACCCGCAATTCCTGGGCTGGAACGGGGGCATTGCCCCCCGGCGTCAGGTTCATTAGCGAATAACCGTTGAAACGATATCTGAGTGCATATCGTCAATTGTGCGGCCACGACAGGCATGCCCATGGGCAGTAAAGTCCCAGTTCCCGTTATTACGGCGTAGCGAAGAAATGACAATCCCGGTATGTGAGCCCTGCTCAGTCAGTTTATAGCGAGCCAGCTCTTTGCCGGTTTGGTCGACCACACGGCAAAACGCATTTTCGACATCATTGAATGACTGACCACGGAAGCTGTTAACCGTAAACGCCAGGTATTCAACGTTTTCAGGCAAACGGGAAAGGCTGACATTAATCACTTCATCGTCGCCGTCACCTTCACCGGTCAGGTTATCGCCGCTGTGAACAACAGCGCCGCATGTGGATTTCAGTTTACGGAACCAGATGGTGTCAATTTTATTACCGGCGTTGTCCATGAGTACGCAGCCTGCATCGAGATCGATTGAGCCGGTGCCACCTAATAATCCGCCAAGAAAACCTTTTTTCTTAACTGGATCCCAACCGAGACCGAATTGAAGCTGGCTTAATGCAGAAGATTCTTTGCTGAGCGACACCGTCTGATTCTTACTTAATGAAACCATGTTTTATTCCTTAAAATGGTAATGGCCGAGACAATCAAAGGTATGTTTATTAACTGACGTAGAAAATCATATCATGATGAAGTTCACTGGCAAGGATATTTTTGATTGTTTTCCTTTTAATCATGATTCAGTAAGCTTCGCTTATCGTTATTTGTGTTGTTTTTATGTGTTTATTCAGTATGTTGGCGGTTAGCTATGAAACGGGTAGATGCACCCATCTCTAAAATGTGAGCAATCATATTATGATTGACATGTGTCATTAGTGCCCATAAACTCACCTCTCTACCATAATTTGCATTGCGTCCCGGGAAAAATTAAAGACAATGAATAGAAAAATTTGGTTTATGGAAGGTTTATCCTCACAGCGCGATATTATTCAGGGGGTGAATACATTTGCACAAAAGAATAAATTTGGGATTACCATTTTTGCCTCCCACCGTAACGAAAGAAATGAAATTCTTTCCGTTGCTGACTATTCTTTGACTGAACCTGAAGATCCTCAAAAACGCCTTCAGTTTATTCAGGAAACCATCCAGAACCACGGCATCCACCATATTCATACGGGCCGCAACAGCCAGTGGTTTGAAGAACACCGCACAGCCATTGAGTCGACCGGAGCCACTCTTACTACTGGTGCAACGGGCGTCGACTGGCTAACTCTGGCTGACGAAAAAGTTACTTTTGCTCAGTTCATGGTGCAAAACGGGCTCCCGGTAGTGCCATCCTGGCGCGTGAATACCCTGGCAGAATTAAAGGCGCACCTCCTGACCCCACCGTTTTCTGACAGCCCGCTATGCGTGAAGCCGGTAACGGGTATCTATGGCATGGGATTCTGGCGCTTTGATGACAATGCTTCGCCCATGGCCGTCTTTAATCATCCAGAACATCGCCTGGTCAGTCCGCAACAGTATATTGCAGCAGCATCGGCTTCTGAGTCGTTTAAACCCCTTGTTTTGATGCCATACCTGCCAGGCCCGGAGTTTTCTGTCGATATCCTCGCAAATAAGGGCGAAATACTCGCAGCCGTGGGACGCCGTAAGGAAGGGGCTATCCAGTATCTGGTAAACGAAGGAAGCGCCTGGGAACTGGCGTGTGACTGCGCCCGGGTGATGAAGGCCGACGGGCTGGTGAACGTTCAGACGCGAAACGATGTGAATGGCAACCCGGTGCTGCTTGAAACCAACATGCGTCCGTCAGGTGGGGTGGGTTATACCCTTCACAGCGGGGTGAACCTTCCCGGGTTATTTGCTGCCTTTAAGCTCGGTCTGATGTCTGAAGATGCGGTGATTCAGAGCGCCAGAAATACCTTTTCTCCGGTTGCAGTGAGATCCATCACAGATGTCATCGTTTACCCGGAATCTCTATCTAATCATCTGAATTAAGGCGTTTTTATGTCTGATACCCTCGAAGATATGATTTATCGCCGCACACTCTCATGCGGTACGATTCAGGTAACCCGCGACCAGGGTGAAGTTTCGCTCGATGAACTGTTTGATATCGCTGAAAGACGTAACCCGAAACGCGCCTTTCTGTTTGTCAGCAAAGTACTCGGCAGGCACATTCCCGTGCCACCCTCAGTCATGCGGCAGGCCTACAGACAGCTTGCCAGACAGTTCCCCTCAACGCTGACAGGGCCCGTACTGTTTATCGGTATGGCTGAAACCGCCGTTGGGCTTGGGGCCGGTGTGTTTGATGAAGTGCGCCACCAGCATCGTGAATCTGTCTATCTGACCTCTACCCGTCACCCGGTTGATGGCACGCTGCTTTGCGAGTTCAAGGAAGAACACAGCCACGCCACCGATCATCTGATCTATCTGCCAGATGATGAAGAGAAAAGACGTCGTGTTACCAACGCACGAACGCTGGTTTTGATTGATGACGAGGCAACCACCGGTAATACCTTTATTAACCTGCTTTCTGCCCTGCGTAATACCGCCAAGTTTCAACATATTGAACAGGTTTTCGCCGTGACGCTTACCGACTGGAGTGGCAATGCCCTGTCCGAACGAAGCCCCTTACCCGTCACTTCGGTTTCTCTTGTAAGCGGTCAGTGGGGATGGACCCCATTACCAGATGCACCTGTCCCGGACATGCCGAAGGTCAACGTAACTTCACGTGGAGAATGGGACATCCAGGGAAAACAGTCCTGGGGCCGACTGGGGATGCTCGCACCTGCGGCCGATCTCGGCCATGAGGTCTCCGTCCGCAAGGGGGAGCGTGTTCTGGTTCTCGGGACAGGGGAATTCGTCTGGGAGCCGTTCCTGCTTGCTGAACGGCTCGAAGCTGCCGGAGCACAGGCATTTTATGGTTCGACCACCCGCTCCCCTATCGCCGTGGGTTATGCCATTGAGTCCGCAATTTCCTTTACGGATAACTACGGGCTGGGCATCCCCAATTTTGTCTATAACGTCGCCCACCAGCAGTTTGAGCGCATTCTTGTGTGTACTGAGACACCCGCAGAAAGTATTGACACGCAGCTTCTTAAAGCGCTGGCTGAGGTTGCGCCCGTCGTGGAGATTGTTACCTATGAATAAACCCGTTGTTCTGAGCGACCTTGACGACACGCTCTTTCAGACCCGTCGTAAAATGGTAGACGAGCTGGCCCTGGAGCCATTCCGTACCGGTGCCGTTGATCGTACCCTGAATCCACGAAGCTTTATGACGGAAGAACAGTCCATGTTAGTGGACTGGCTCCTGGAGCAGGCTGAACTCATTCCCGTTACCGCACGGGGAACTGAAGAAATCAGCCGCGTCCGGATCCCTTTCCACTCCTGGGCAATCACCACGCACGGGGCCGTCATTCTCACGCCTGAAGGCAAACCCGACGAGGAGTGGAAGGCCCATATGCTCGGCCAGCTGGCTCCCTACCAGGAAAAGCTGACATCGATGCAGCGTCTGATCACTGAAATGATGGACGCAAAAGGGATCAATGCCTGGGCAAGACTGAACTTCGAATACGGTGAAACGGCGGTTTATATGGTGATGAAACACCGCGACAGCACCCGCCTTGACGAACTCAATGCCATTGCAGATGAGATAGAAACGGTGTTTCCGACCGAGGGCTACTACATCCACCGCAACAGTAACAACGTGGCCTGGCTTCCCACCCCGGTTGAGAAAGGGCTGGCCGTCAGTTGGCTGCTTGAAAGACTTCGGGCTGAACGCGGAGTTTTCCCCGTAATTGGTCTGGGCGATAGCCTGAGCGATCATCGTTTTATGAAACTGTGCAGCTGGTTTGGCATCCCGCGTCAGAGTCAGTTTGCAGATGCCATTTCACAGCGAATTTTTGGAGAAAATTAAAATGCAGCCACATGAAACATTTACCGGCTCATACCAGCCCGGTGACGTGGAATTTCTGCTAAAACCGGTTGTCATTGAGATGACGCCAGTTGAGAAAAAAGAAGAACTGATTCAGTCCGGGAAGAAACATTATTCGGACATGCTCAGCCAGGAGCCAGCGCCTACACAATGGCATCTTGATTTGTTTCACCGGGCGCTGGATCGGGGCGCAGAGAGGCTTGCAAAAGAAGTCACACAGCTCGCTATTGCTCTGGCCGAACGCTTCGGTGATGAGCCCATTGTACTGGCCAGTCTTGTCAGGGCTGGCGTGCCGCTCGGCGTTATGCTGCACCAGGCCCTGCGTGACATGGGGAAAACCTCATGGCATTACGGTATCAGCATCATCCGGGATCGTGGAATTGACGGTGCAGCCCTCGACGTCATTGAAGAGCGGCATGGTACCAGCGGTATTGTCTTTGTTGACGGATGGACAGGTAAAGGCGCAATTACCGGAGAGCTTGTACGCGCACTGAAAGATCGCCCGGGCTATCCTGAGCAGCCGCGACTGGTTGTCCTGGCCGATCCCTGTGGCTGCTCCTGGCTTGCAGCCAGTGATGATGACTGGCTCATTCCTTTTGGCATCATGGGTGCGCCGGTGTCAGGCCTGATCTCCCGGTCAGTATGGTCCTCTGAAGGATTACATGGGTGCATGGTTTGCGAGCATCTCAGTGAATTCGAATGCAGCCGGATGCTTGTCGATACCGTCGCTCATTTCCGTAAGAAGTTAACACCGACATCCCTCGCTCCCCTGAGCTGGAATACGGAGTCAGCTCGGACTTTATGGCAGACAAGTCGCGACGTTATCGCGTTCCTGGCCGATGAATTTAAAGTGGACAGCGTCAATCGTATTAAACCCGGTATTGCTGAAGCAACCCGGGCTGTATTACGTCGGGTACCGGAGCATGTATTTGTGCGTTCTATTGACGACCCGGACGTTGCCTTGCTTGTAGGGCTTGCTCGTGAAAAGGGAATAGTTGTTACAGAAATGGGGGGAACCCTCGGCCAGTATCGGGCTGTAACCATTATCAAGAAGGTACTCTGATGAAAAATCGTCTTTCTCCCTGGAATCTGGGAGCCACGCTATACATGCCTGCAACACGGGAAGATATTGCTGATGCCGTCCTGCACGGGAAAATCCCGGAATTACGCTCTCTGGTGATTTGCCTGGAGGATGCTGTTAGTGAAGCAGACATCCCTGTAGCCCTCAAAAACCTTGAGCAGCTGCTGCACGAACTCAGTAACAGCATGCGTAGTCTGGGTAAAAATGACTGGCCTCTGGTGTTCATTCGCCCCCGGCATGCCGAAATGGGCAAATGGTTAAAAGCGCATTATGATCTTTCCGCTGTCGACGGGTTTGTGTTGCCGAAATTTACCCTCAGTTCGTTAGCTGAATGGTGGGATATCATGGGCGGGACTCACCTGTGCATGATGCCAACGCTGGAAACAGAAGACGTCTTTGACGTGGTTCAGATGCGCGAGCTGGCTACTCGTCTTGAGGAACATCCCTGCCACGACCGCATTATTGCGCTTCGAATCGGTGGCAACGATCTTATGAATGTTGTGTCGCTTCGCCGTCCCCGGGACCTGACGCTGTATGACAGTCCGATGGGCTACGTCATTAAAATGCTCGTTTCGGTCTTCGGACCGCGTGATTTTGCCCTGACCGCGCCCGTGTGTGAGCATATTGACGATCATGCCGTTATGGCCAGAGAGCTGGCTCTTGATATGGCACATGGGCTTGTCGGGAAAACAGCCATTCACCCGGGTCAGATAGAGGTCATTCAAAACGCGCTGATGGTCACTCAGGGTGAGCACTCTGACGCTCTGCGGATCCTGAACTCGACCCAGGCAGTGTTTAAGTCGCAGGGGGCAATGTGTGAACCCGCCACACATCGCCGCTGGGCGGCTGGTATTCTGGACAGAGCGCGTTTTTACGGATTACAGAACGAGCAAAGTACCGATGGAATCAGATTACTTACCGTGACTCAGCATCATTAAGGAAATAATAATGGGGTTCAGGTTCAGAAAGTCGATCAACATTATTCCTGGCGTTCGCCTCAACCTGAGTAACGGTGCACCGAGTCTGAGTGTCGGCCCGAGAGGTGCTTCCGTTTCTTTTGGTAGCCGGGGGACCTATGCCAATCTGGGCTTGCCCGGTACCGGGCTGAGTTACCGTACCCGGCTTGACCGTGCCGCGCGTTCCGGAGGTGGAAACCGGACGGCAACCGACCCGGGGCTCAGACAGGCGCTTGAGCAGGAAGCCGCTGAACTCATGTCAGCGGTAACCGCAATCCGTAATATTCACGAGCTGACGCCGGATCCAAAAACAGGCATCAGCTGGGCAGAGCTGGAAGCAGTATACCTGCATAACAGAACGTCGCCTTTTCAGGTTCCGGGACCGGTGCGTCCAGAAAAGCCAGACTACCTTGCATTGCCGGAAAAGCCTGCCGAGAGCGAAGGCATTAGTTTTCTGGGTAAATGGTTTGAATCGGAATCAGCTAAAGCTGAGCGCCACGCCGAAAATCTTCGCCGGTGGCAGCAGGAGCTGATTGATGTGGAGCGTGAGAATACCCTTCGACAGCACCGGTACCAGCAACAACGGACGGCCTGGGCCGAACAGTATGCAAACTGGAAGTTTGAGGCTGAAGAACATGAAAAACGGCTCGCCACGGCTCAGGCAGATGCCCGGCAGCAGTTCCGCACAGACGCCGCGTTTTTCGAATCATACCTGGCTGGTGTGCTGGCAGAAACTGAATGGCCGCGTGAAACGCTTGTTGCATTTGAAGTAAAGCCGGAGCTATCAGCAGTCCTGCTGGATGTTGATTTAGCTGAGATTGAAGATTTCCCTGATAAGATTTACGGCGTTAATGCCCGGGGCACGGAGCTGACGGAAAAAGCCATGACGCAAAAAGCCGTACGCGAAAACTATGCCCGCCACGTCCATGGCTGCCTGTTCCGCCTGGTCGGTATCGTTTTACATACGCTACCGTTCGACAACGTGATTGTGTCAGGCTTTACGCAACGGGTCAGTAAGCGGACCGGCTATCTGGAGGATGAGTATATCCTGTCCTGCAAATGCACTCGCAGCCAGATGTCGTCAGTAAATTTTGCAGGCATAGAACACATTGATCCGGTTGAAGCGTTAGGCGATCAACCGGTTATTCGAAAGATGAGCAGTACCTTCATTTTTCAGCCTATTGAACCACTAACCCTTTAAGCAGGCTAAATCTTACGATGCAATTAAATACCAGACAGGCCCGGATTTTTAAGCTTGCCAACTTACTGGGCACCGGCAAGCCCGTTTCCGCTGCCGACATTATAACCAGTCTGGAATGCTCAGAGCCGACATTAACCCGGGCCCTCAAAGAGCTACGCGAGTCATATTCTGCGGAGATCAAATACAGCAAGGCAGGTCATTCCTATCATCTCGTTAATCCGGGCCAACTGGATAAAAAGACCCTTCGCCGGATGAATGAAGCGCTCGCACAGAATGCTGAACTGAAAACCGGTGAGTCCACAGGGAAGGTCGTACTCGATAAGGATAAAAAAACAGCCGTGTCATTATCGCTACGCATGCGGATTCTAAGAAAAATTGACCGCTTGGCTGCGCTGAGTGGCTCGACCCGAAGTGAAGCGGTAGAGAAGCTGGCTCTTCACTCCGTTGATGAACTGATAAAAGAATACAGCGCTAAAAAGTCCTGACGCTAAATCTCAGACCGGGGTGAAAACCCCGGTTTTGTCATATTTCACCTCTGTATTGGCGTGACGGAGTTTTGTTCTATTCTCCACCCGCAAGGTCAGCAGCGCCTTACTGCCTACAAAACCTGGTGTCTTGACATCCTCTTGTGCTACACATCAATCTTTGGGCGATTTACACTCCATTCATGCAGATCTGTGATGTATGATGATTTTCATACATAAGAAAGTTTATTTTTTCCCGAGTTTTTTCAGAAATCTGATATTCCAGTACGGTCTGAATTATTTTCTGTTGATAAGAGGCCATTCACATGTCGGTAATTCAATGGTGGTTAACTTATTTCTTCAATGCCGCTTCTGAGTATTTAATATCCACCCGACAGATGTCGTGCCGTTTTATCAAATCAACAAACTCTGGCCTCTTCCTGAAACTACTCTCCTCTTCCGATCTCTTAAGAAGGAATTACATTTGAGACGCTTACCCGTATATCTGCTACTCGACACGTCCGGCTCTATGCATGGAGAGCCTATCGAAGCGGTTAAGAATGGCGTTCAGACGCTGCTTACCACGCTGAAACAGGATCCGTATGCACTCGAAACGGCATACGTGTCAGTGATCACCTTTGATTCTTCAGCCCGACAGGCAGTCCCCCTGACAGACCTTCTGAGTTTCCAGATGCCAACACTAACAGCCAGCGGCACCACGTCTCTTGGCGAAGCGCTTACTCTCACGGCCAGCTCAATTGCCAAAGAAGTACAGAAAACGACGGCTGACACGAAAGGTGACTGGCGTCCCCTTGTATTCCTGATGACGGATGGAAGTCCGAATGATGACTGGCGTAAAGGCCTGAATGACTTTAAAGCGGCCAGAACCGGCGTTGTTGTGGCATGTGCAGCCGGGCATGATGCCGATACCAGCGTCCTAAAAGAAATCACTGAAATCGTGGTTCAGCTCGATACAGCTGACAGTTCGACGATTAAAGCTTTCTTTAAATGGGTCAGTGCGAGCATTTCGGTAGGCAGTCAGAAAGTGGAGTCCAGCAAAAAAGAAGTGATCGGTCTTGAAGACCTGCCACCGCCGCCGCCTGAAGTAAATGTGGTCTTATAATTTTATTGATTAAGGGGATGTCATGTCTGTCAGTCTGAGCAAAGGCCAGGGCGTAAGCCTGAAAAAAAATGAATACGATCTCTCGTCCGTTACTATCGGCCTGGGTTGGGATATTAATGAGGAAAAGAAAGGTTTCCTCGGCGGGATCTTTGGTAAAAAAGAAGAAGAATACGACCTTGATGTGATCGCTTTCCTGTGTAATTCAGCCGGAAAGGTGACCGATCTCGGCAATGTGGAAAATGGCAAACCAACGCTTGTGAATGGCGATATCATCTTTTTCAACAGCCTCCGCCATAAGTCAGGCAATATCTGGCTGACGGGCGATAACCGAACCGGAGCCGGTGACGGTGACGATGAGCAAATTATTGTGCGCCTGAATTCCCTTGACGCTCAGTACGAGAAAATTGTGTTCATCGTTCAGATCTACAATGGTGAAAAGCTCCAGCAGCACTTTGGTAAAGTTCAGAATGCCTTCATCCGGGCAGTCGATGCCCGTAATATTGAAATGGCACGATTCGATCTTTCTGGCGGACCCGCCTTCGCCAGCCAGCGCTCCATGGTTTTTGCCGAGCTGATACGCGAGGCTACAGGCTGGAAACTCAGGGCAATTGGTGAGCCTTCAGAATCAGATTCGTTTGTCTCGCACCTGAGGAATTACATGTGATGCGCCGCCTGCCTGTTTACCTTGTTATCGACACATCCGGCTCGATGCGCGGTGAGTCCATCCATTCCGTTAACGTTGGAATTCAGGCGATGCTTAGCGCTCTTCGCCAGGATCCCTACGCCCTCGAAAGCGTTCATATCTCCATTATCACCTATGACAATGAGGCGCGTGAGTTCATTCCTCTCACGCCGCTGGAAGACTTCCAGTTTTCTGACATCGTTGTGCCAAGCGCAGGCGGGACGTTCACCGGTGCTGCCCTTGAATGTCTGATGCAGTGTGTTGAACGGGATGTGCGTCGCTCAGATGGTGATACCAAAGGAGACTGGCGTCCTCTGGTATTCCTGATGACTGATGGAACCCCTTCTGATGCCCTGGCGTACGGTGAAGCGGTAAAAGCGATTCGCGGCCGGGGATTCGGATCCATCATTGCCTGCGCCGTTGGTCCTAAAGCAGGCCATGAGCACTTAAAACAGCTCACCGATAAGGTTGTATCTCTGGAGACGCTAGATTCAACCGCGTTTGCAGGTTTCTTTAAATGGGTATCGGCCAGCGTGTCTTCGGGCAGCACAAGCGCAGGGATCAATAACGGAACAGATACCCTTCCCCCTCCTCCACCAGAAATCCAGCTGGTGCTCTGAAAGACAGAAAGGTGCTGCTTTCCGGGCAACACCTTTCTGTACAGCAACGTTTTCTGCTGGCCGTACCAGCCGTACGAGGAAAATTATGAGACGCCTTCCCGTGTTTTTTGTCCTGGACTGTTCAGAGTCCATGATTGGTGAAAACCTGAAAAAAATGACTGATGGTCTGCAAATGATCGTCGGAGATTTAAGAAAGGATCCACACGCACTTGAAACAGCCTGGGTTTCGGTAATCGCATTTGCCGGTGTAGCCCGTACGATTGTTCCTCTTCACGAAATTGCCTCGTTCTACCCTCCCCGCCTTCCCGTTGGCGGCGGTACGAGCCTTGGGGCCGCATTGCGTGAGCTGACCGTGCAAATTGATACCCAGGTCAGAAAAACCACTCATGAGGCTAAAGGCGACTGGAAACCCGTCGTGTACCTCCTTACCGACGGACGTCCGACTGACGACACAACCGCTGAAGTGAAGCGTTGGAAGGATCACTACGCGAGTAAAGTGAATCTTATTGCCGTTGGCCTGGGGCCGTCAGCGGACCTGAATATCCTGCGGCAACTGACAGAGAATGTCATGCTGTTCACCGAGTCTCAGGAAGGGGACTTTACCCGCTTCATCAAATGGATCACGGCCTCGGTTACGGCGCACAGCCGCAGCGTCGGGGACGACAAACAACCTGAGCTAAGCCAGACTGAATACATAGTTCGGCTGGCCAAGGACGAGACAGTAAAAGCGTATGATGAAAACTGCGTTACGCTTACCGGCCGTTGCAGCAAGACCCGTCGTCCGTACCTGATGAAGTATGAACGGCCACCAGCAAGGGTTTCCGGACTCGATTTCAGCCTGAACCTGAACAGCTTTAATATTGCCGGATGCTATCCCATCGATGAGGACTATTTTGCGTGGTCGGATGCCACCGCTACCGGTTTGCAGGTAAACACCAGCGAACTGCATGGCGTACCGGGTTGCCCCCACTGCGGTAATGCCAGTGCGTTTGCCCTGTGCTCATGCGGAAAGTTGCTGTGTATTGACGGCCCGGATGACGTGATCTGCCCCTGGTGTGAAAAAGGCCTGTCATTCAGCAATGATGGCGGAAACACTAACTTCGACGTAAACAGAGGAAGAGGTTGATGTCGCAAGATGCTTCACTTGAAGAGAAGATTATCCGCTTAGTTCTGTCTGAGCTGAGCCACCCTGTAGAAGGTGAGCGGCTTTTTCTTCTATCGCAGGACCCATCCCTTACCGAAGAGATTATGCGGCTTAAAGAGCGGATTGAGGGCCTTGCACAGGGTTTATCTGCGCGGGTTAGTGAAGGTGATAACGACCCAGAGATTGCCGCCTCTTCAGCTTTCAGTCTTTCCGATCAGCAACAAACGGTCGTAAGTGTTGCTGATAACCCGGCCATTGACGCTACCGATACACCATTACTGCAACCCCTGACAGAAAATGAACCTCATCCTCCGTTCTGGAAATTGATGCCTTATTACGAATTTGATAAACCAGCACAGAGCGAAGACGAAAACCTGTCTTCCCAGGCATTAAAACCCGGGCAGATTCCGACAGGCCAGAAGCGGGCCGGATTAGCAGTGCCACCTGCCTTTCCCCCGAGAGCTAAAATAACTCTACCAAACGCCCGCGCAGGCGAACGTTTCTCTTCGCCGGTTGCTATCGTTCTGGATGAGGGCAAGCAGGCTACTGTCAGGGACGTTGTCTTTCCCCGGAACATTGGCCTGTCTTTTGACAAAGAACATGAGTTGCTGACAGGTACACCCACCGAAAGCGGCGATATAGAGCTTTCAGTACTCTGGTCATGCGCTTCGCACGACGAATGCGAAACAAAGCTACTTTTTATAGTCAACCCCGATCCGAGAAGTCTGTGGAAGGTGGTAGAACCACCAGCAGATGCTCCCTACCCTAAATCCCATCTGGACGCTGCTGGCCTAGTCAGAGGTGACATACGTATTGCTGCCGCCAGTCGCCGGGGACGCTCTCATGAGCATGCCGGGAGCTTCAGAGATGACGACTTCTATATTAACCACTGCCAGGAAACAGGATGGTCTGTCATGCTGGTCGCTGACGGGGCCGGTAGTGCAGTAAATTCCCGGGAAGGCTCCCGGATTGCAGTCAAAACGGCTGGCGATTACCTTTTCAATCAGCTCAGTGGCTTGAAAGGCATCCATTTAAAAGAGCACATCACGGCGTGGGAAGGGAGCGATCAGCAGGCAACCATAAATGCCATGCTTCATCATTTTAAACAGGCAGCTACGCTCGCGGTCAACAGCATCCAGAATGAAGCCATTTGTGCAGAACAACCGGTGAAATCCTATTCAACAACCCTACTTGCTACTGTAGTGCTACGAACTGATAAAGAGCTGTTTGCGGCTGCATTCTGGCTTGGTGATGGTGCGATAGGTGCATACAGCCCTTCCGGTAAAGTTAGGATACTGGGAAATCCCGATAGCGGAGAATATGCAGGACAAACCCGCTTTCTTGACCAGAGCATTATCGCAGACCCATCGTTTAGCGGCCGCATCAGCGTGGGTAAATGGAATGATGTATCTCATTTGATCCTCATGACAGACGGCGTATCAGACCCTCTGTTTGAGACGGATAACGGGCTTCGCAGTGATGAAAAATGGACCCGTCTCATTGATGAGCTCAACCCTGTCCTTGCAGACGCCAGTATTGCGCCTGAGAGGTTAGGCGACTGGCTTAACTTTTTCTCCACAGGGAACCATGATGACCGCACTATTGCGGTGTTGTGGTAAGGGATACGCTTTTTCGGTGGTCAATATGACAAATATCGTTACGTGCAAAACAAAGGACGGCGAAACAGTCCAGTATGTTGACGAGGTAATTGGTTCGGGCTCGATGAAGGATGTTTACTTTTCGCCTGATAAATCTTACGTCGTTGCTTTTTATCATAAACCGCAGAATGAGCAGGCCCGGGGTCGGATTGATATGATCACCGGGCGCTACAGGCAAAATATTTTTGGCCAATCCGGTGGTGAATACTGGAAGGACCTGTTTTGCTGGCCAACCCACGTTGTTGAGCATGGGGATAAAATCGGTATCGTGGTTCCAACCTACCAGAGCCACTTTTTCTTTAAATACGGCTCTAAAAACGATGATTTTCTGGGCATAAAAGGCCGGGAGAAAGAAGGCAAATGGTTTGCCAGCGCCAGCAACCAGAATAAATTTCTCGACCCACGTGAACGAGGCAATACGCTTACCTATCTCAAGGTCTGTCTGCTGCTAACAAGAGCCGTCAGAAGGATGCATGCGGCAGGTCTCTGTCACAGCGATCTAAGCTATAAAAACGTGCTTATCGATCCAGAAATGGGACATGCCTGCATCATTGACGTAGACGGCCTGGTTGTCCCTGGAAAGTATCCTCCCGACGTCGTGGGCACCCCGGATTTTATCGCTCCGGAAGTGGTGAAAACCAGCCATCTTTCCAAAGAGGATCCGAACCGCGTATTGCCAAGCATTACTACTGACCGTCATGCGCTGTCGGTGCTTATCTACATGTATCTGTTCTTCCGTCATCCGCTACGTGGTGGAAAAATACATGACATGTCGGATGAAGTACGTGATGAGGCCTTATCTATGGGTGAGAAGGCACTCTTCATTGAACATCCGGCAGACAAAAGCAATGCAGTCAAAGTCAGTCAGCTATCCTCCTTTTCACTGCCCTGGGCTGACCCGGAGAAAATTCCTTACACCATCATGGGCCCTTATCTGACGCCTTTGTTTGAACGCGCCTTTATTGATGGCTTACACGATGCCACTAAACGCCCGACCGCCGATGAGTGGGAAACTGCCCTGGTTAAAACAGTCGATCTGATACAGCCCTGCCAGAACAAGGCGTGTGAACAGAAATGGTACGTTTTCTCAGGTAAGACAAAGCCGGTTTGTCCCTACTGCGGTACGCCATACAAGGGTAAATTACCGGTTCTAAATTTATATTCATCCCGAAAGGAAGGCAGTTATCGTCCTGACGATCACCGGTTGATGGTGTGGAGCGGGCAGTCAATCTATGCGTGGCATGTGAATCGCCTCATTGCGCCAAATGAGCGCACAACCGATGCACAAAGGAAACGAGTTGGGTATTTTGTTTTCCATAACGATCAGTGGTGGTTAGTAAATGAAGGCATAAATGGGCTTATGTCATTACCGGATAAACGACAGGTTGCGGTTGGAGAAAAAATAGAACTGACAAATAACGCTCAGTTTGTGTTGTCAAAGGAAGATGGTGGAAGGCTAGTAGTTGTTCAATTAGTAGAAAACTAACGAATACCACTAACCAGATAAAAAACGCCTGACTTGCAAGTTAGGCGTCATACATGTCGCCTGTTTTCCAGCCAGTCTCCGCTATTGCTTCATCACTATTTCGAGGTCCGGTGATCCACAGCCGTTCCCTGGATGCCCTGGATGCGAATGCCCATGGCTCATCAGGATCAAGAACAACAGTTTCTTCACTGAGCTCCGCATTTTCTGGTTCAGCGGGTATAACTCTTTTTGAATCTAAAATCCAGGCTTCAGCCTCTTCATGCTTGCTCAACAGGAAACGGTACAGGTGGCAACCTCCTCCGTCATTTATGGCGTACAGCCTGAATCCATCCCCAAACTCAACAGTGACGACATTATGTGACATAGTGCTCCAAGAAACTTAGCATTACCCCGGGAAGCTGATTCAGCTGGAGCTGGTGGTCACTTCTTGGACTTAGGCGCAGTTGCCTCCTGATTGTATAGGCTTATTGTATTTTGCATAAGACCGTACCGCATTGATACAGGCCTGGCGAATAGAGTCAAATGAACGAAAGCCCGGGGAAACAGCATTCCCCGTATTGTCCAACAGGAGAGTGCTTCCCATTGAGCGTACCAGTTGAAATTCGTGCTTCGATTTGTCTGCCGTAACCTGAATGATGAAAATGGTTTCGCCGAGCTGGCTGTTTTCAATGCCGGTTACAGCTGCCTTGATCGAGTTTCCTCCAACTACCATTAAATCGCAGGCATACCATTCACGAGCAGACGAACTCCATTTAGGTGAGTTGTTCTTATCTGGCCACTTAATCCATTCTGAGGCTGAATTAGGGGACAACAGTAGTGTATTCAGTAACGAAAGCGGATTGTCATCCATACCGGATGCCCAGCATTCATTGAAGAAGGGGATGAAGATATCCGGGTTAATCACGGCAATGTAGTCGAAGAGCGCTTTGTTTACCTGCCCCGCTCTGTCTGGCATGAAAAATAGCCCTATACGCGAGCCCTTCGCACTTTTCCAGATGGCACCAGCTGGCTCGTAGGCTGAGTTAATAAAAGTACCCACAGATAAACCGACAGGCGCAACTACCAGTGCCGGAACTACTTTGCGAAGACCATCCATTACCGGTCGTACAAAGACTCTCTGTCCTTCTGTGATGCAACGAATAATTGCCTTGGTGATGATGACAGCCGGAGAAGGAACACATGTCAGGCCGTTCTGCATGACATGAGGTAACATAGACCCTGAAGCTGAACTGACGACGGTTCTCAGGCTCGTCGGGCAATTTAACGTATGCTCCCCCGTGTCAGGACTGACAAGATGACCATTCTCTGTCTGATAGATATGCTCGAACGGTGCTAAATTTTTCACCAGTTTGGCCTCGGTGTTTTCTTCTCCGGCTTTTCAGTTTTCTTGTTGATCTGCCGCCACTCCCAGGGAGGGATCGGGGATTTATCTGACCACAAGCCAATAGAGGCATTTTTAGCCCCAGTATCAAATTTGATGTAGGAAGGCACTACTGCCTCATCCTGAAACCTGTAAACCCATGCAAGGCCACTGTCTACCATCGAAGCATTGATGTCATAGCCATCCAACCAGATGGTGCCGAGCTCCCGACCGTAAACGTCTGGACCATGATTCACAACCTTTACGGTTTTACCGGCCACGGCGGTACTCAGTGCCTGTTTCGACTTCTGCCCCCATGCCTGTTTGCTTTCAGGGGCATCGATGCCATAGAGGCGTACACGGATATTGGAGTTCTGATTGTCCAGAATCTGTAGTGTATCGCCGTCAATGACTTTGACGACCTTGCCCTCAAACGACTCTACTGCCGCGAAAGCCGCGACAGGGATGGTCCCCAGTAGGCAAAACTAGTTGACGTCTAATAACCGGCATTGTGAGCAAAACGATAGTCTGTACTATTAGGCTATTTTATTGTCTATAGAATGCCCCTCGCTGGGTTGGGAGGGGCATAAAGAGTTGCGTATTCTGACCCAATGTGAACACCCATTCTGGCGGGAAATACCACGATTTTGCACTATGATCAGAATCACTGTTCATTTTACCAGAATCGGCACCCCACCGGAATTACTGTTCACGCCGCCAGATAAACCAGTGCACCGATGTCAGCAGCATCTCACCGGTGAAAAATGCTTTGCTACTGCAGACCTGGAACGAGCTTTAGTGCTGCGAACCCCTTCAACTAGCGACTAAAGAATAGTTACAACATTCATTGTAAAACGAGGGTGTTCCGGCCCTTCGGGCCGGAGCTGCGTCGGTTCAGCTGGGGTCTGGCGTGTGCACGGTATAGGGTTTCAGCCTGAAGAAGTCCGGCATACGGGCAGGTACTGAGTTCATTCAAATGATTCACAAACGGTAGTTTCAGCATCAACTGGCGACGGGTTGCCATCGGCAGAACAGTTCTTTTTTGCTGCTTAAAAAAACCACAGCGCAACTATTACTGACTTGCCGCCGTTAGCGCGATGTAAGTCTAATAAATCCACTTTGTTCCGGGAGTGGTATTCCAGTGACGCACTATTTCACTTTATTGCTCTAATGGAATCCTCCATCTCTACTGATATACGTGTCACCAGCATGTTGCTATATTCGATCCGTTGCGAACTTCATGCAGTCAATCAATTTATGAAACCACATGACATGAGAGTGTGGCTGAAGATGAATAAGTGAACACTCAAACTCTGTATGAAATTTAAAACATCCAAAATATGTTAACGGAATTATTATTAATTATTAAAACTTATTTTCACGCTTACATCATAAAGTTTGATGGCTATCACAAATTAATTACCCATAATTTTAAGGGTGTCTCATAAGTAATTGATAATAAACACCTGTAAATGCGCGCTATCTTTATTTTATCAATTTATAAAGCATGCGAAACACATACAATGAGAAATAACTAGATACGTAAATATTAGCCACTAACAAAACCATTCATAAAATATTACTTCTGCCTTGTTAGTTTCCCCTTCTATCAAATGAGGGTTAAAACATAATAACTTGCCTTGTCGCTCATTATCACCCTGGAGAATTTGTATGTCACCACAAAACGACAACCACCTCCTGTTACGCATGAAGTCGGTGGAAAATAGAACCGGACTTAAGTGTTCGCAGATTTATGCCCGTATAAAAGAACATAATTTTCCCGCATTCATAAAAATTGGCCCAGCCAGCGTCGCCCGGCTCGAGCAAGAAATGAATGAATTGAGGAAAAAAATTAACCAGCGGTAATTGCCTCTCTGATACAGGAGCAATCATCATGAATAATACCCCCCGGACACTCATTACGGTCCCATTGAACAATTTGTACCCCTTCGATATGAACCCCCGACTTGTTCGTAACCCTGATTATAATGAAATAAAAGAGTCAATCCGTTCACGAGGTCTGGATCATCCCCCTTCGGTGACCCAACGTCCCGGCGAATCGTTTTACATTATTGCCAGCGGTGGAAATACCCGACTGGCTATTCTGAACGACCTCTGGCAGGAGACACATGATGATAAATACCGGAACGTCACCTGTATATATCACCCCTGGCAGTCGAAAAAAAGTCTCGCTGAAGGTAATTTGCACTGCCTACTCGGCCATCTGATCGAAAACGAAATGCGGGGGTCACTAACATTTATTGAACGCGCACTGGGTGTTCAGCATGCGAAGGAACTGTATCAACACACCAATTCAGGTTCTCTCTCGCAGACTCAATTGGCCCGGCAACTGTGCCACGACGGATTTCCGGTGACGCAGTCCTCTATCAGCCGGATGGAATCCGCTATTGAATTGCTGCTCCCGCATATTCCTGACGTACTGTATGGCGGTCTTTCCCGAACTGTGGTTGAAAAGATACTGCTGTTGCGAAACAGTACCGAACAGTTTTGGTTTCAGCAATCAGCAAACCGGGATGACCTGCCGCTGTTTGCCGATATTTTCGCTCTAGCCCTGTTGCCTTTTAATGGTCCGCTGGTCGGTTTCTCTCTTGAGCATCTGCGAGATGAACTAACTGGCTTAATCAGTCAGGCGCTCGAGATTGATTACAACACCGTCGCGCTGATAACCGACAGCCGCAACATGAAGCGCCAGCATCTGCTCGGGATTGCGCCTCCTACGATACCGGCCTTGGCACAACAACGAACCCGCCCGCCGACGCCCACCATACAATCAGAAACAGCGCGAACCTCTCCTCCTCCAGGAGAGGATAACGTCAACAAAGAGGGTACCGAAGATTCTGTCGTCACGTCTGAGTTTTCTGATATCCCAGATCCTACCCTTCCCGCAGCCGAAGATAACCAGACAGTGGGAGCTGCCTCAACGGCACATCATTCGCCCACCGGCCCTGATACTATCTGGGATATTGATCCGCTAACGGATACTCCGGAATACCTTGCTACTGTCGCGGATCAGTTGGCCTGGGAGCTGGCAGCGACAGCCGGCCTTGCCTATCTTATTTCACCTTCTGTCATTAATGGATTTGAACTTGCCAGCCCGGAGACCAAGATTTTCGGTGACGCCAGGCTCATGTTTCAGCTTTTGTCTTTTGTCGCAGGAAAAGCATCCGACTTCCCGGCGATCTGGCACCAGTTGCTGATCGGATCACCAGGCCAGCCAGCACTCCTGAATGATACGACGATGATCCCGTTGTTCCGGCTGATACGCACATTACGTCGTCTGCATGAAAAGCAGCAGGAAGGAGTCATTGCATGATCCCGTCACTTAATTTTGCCGTGCTCACTGATGTGCTCAGTGCCCTGAAAGAGGGAAATCTACGTCACTGCGAATCCATGGGATTTACCTATGATGAGCTTAACGCCATAAACGCTCTGTCACTTGATGAGTTGTTTGCCCTCAGCCGCACATCTGCGCAGTTTATGAATGTCACGATACACCATGATGTTCTTCGCCAGATCCTGGCTCAGGCTCGTCAGGAACTCATACTGCAAAACCGGATTCGACAGGCCATTCAATTAGGAGGCTCCATTGAACTTCTCAATCTATTTTTTGGGCTGTCATCCGGAGAAATCAGCGCCCGTCGCCGGTTACAGGGGATATCACTGCCGCAGGGCCGTACCCAGATACCTGACGAAGAGATCGACGCCAAAATTTGGCGATGCTGGGAGCGATTACGCCCGGCAAATCTGTATTCGATGGATGCGCTGGATGCCATGTTGCAGATTACAGAAGAGCTTCAGGTCTCCGAAGAGCTGAGCTCGCATCCCAACGAACTGTCCCTGACCGTGGTATGGAATCGCATCATGTTGTGCGAAAAGGAAAAAGAGGAGAGATCCCATGGTTGATGAAATCGACCGCGATCAGGCGTGTAATGAACAGAGCCTGCAAACCTGCATTGATCAAATCCGTTCGTGCCGCTCATCCTCACCGTCGAGGTCCTTCTGCGTGCGCTGTGCAGAGCCCATCCCTGAGAAGCGACGACAGTTGATACCCGGCGTCAGCCTGTGTGTCAGTTGCCAGCAGGAGGTGGAGCAGCGTGGTTGATGGGGTGTGCGGTATATAATGTAAGCAGTCACTGACACGGCACCTGTAGCGTAACTGGCTGATTAATCATATCAATAACAACATCAATAGGCTGTGGCTTACGGAGATGCAAGGTGCAGCCTCAAATTATGCGGCCCCGCATAATCCGGCGCGACATTTATATATTCATCTGCTGTCGCTGCCGTCCGGCTGATTAATTTTCACCCGCCAGACCGGTTTTATCCTTGTTGACCCCCTCCCCGGCAGCGCATGGTAGCTCGTCCTCTCACCATTCGCCGGAGTTTATTATGAGCGACCCCAGTCACGAGCAATCGTATACCCTTACCAGCGGCCCGTTGCGCAGCGCCATCACCATCGAACTGCATACCCACCGTGCCGTCCAGCTCTGGCAGGGACGCCAGAGCTCAGCCTCACCGGAGGGCCATCCTCTGCACCCGATTATCGGCATCCCCCGTTTTCTGAACCTGCTCAATATCATCCGTATGGATTCCTCGCTGGATAATCCCTGCGCCGATCTGTATATGCTGAAACTCGAAGAGCGGCTGCTGCATGCCCGCCGCGAGATGGACCGGATGACGGGCAGCGTGAACGGTATTTTTAACCTTCTCCCCGACACGCTGACGGTGGAAAACTGCCTCAGCATCCAGCCTGTCCGGTTTCCGGTGTTCTCGGCCTCACAGCTGGGTTTTATCGGCATCTACCTGCTGACAGACTTCGATAAGCTGGCGCGTAACATCCAACTGGCGACCCATATGGCGCTGCTGAACCGCGTTGAGTGCAACGATCTCATTCAGCGCAGTTCGGGCATTATCCGCAGCATCTTCTCACTGGCCCAGAAATACCGCCGTATCCCCGTTACCCGGGAGGATTTTAAGGAGGACAACGCCCGGGCAAAAGCGGCGACGGCGCTTGTCGGCAAGCTGCCCGACGATATTCTTGATGGCTCCCGCCGTTCACAGTTTGCGCCGCCCCTGCGCCGAACCCCTTCCACCGAAAATCCCCCACCACCAGCGCCGGCGGATGAAACGGATGACGCTGCGCCAGGTTCCCCACAGTTCAGTGAAGACACACTGCCTGCGCCAGAAACGGAGGCGGAATAATGGCTGATCAGGGCTACAAACGCCTGGCTGACGAAGACTACAACTCGCTGGCTGATGAAAGCACGCTAAAGGGCCTTTTAAGAGTAAGGGAGCTGTCGCTGCTGGCGCAGGATGCGCTGGCGGCAAGAGCGATCCTGCACCAGATTCAGGTCCGCATGCTTCAGCGCGCCTGGCGCTTCCCGGTACGCTACTTACCGTTACTTCTGTGCCGTGGGCCAGCCCGCTCTGGTGCAAATTTTCTGCGCTGGCGCAACCAGGAGAACAACCGCTCCGGCGTACTGGCCTGGCAGGAGCTGATGCAGTCGCCACAGTTGCCGCCTCAGGCCAGGGAGGCCCTGCTGCAGATTGAGCGCGACCGGATTGTCTTCAACATGCAGATGTCCGTCCTCACCTTTATTCTGCGCCAGTGCCGTGAATGCGCCAAAAAAAACACCGATGCCGACACGCTGGCGGCGTCTCTTCTCCCCTCACCCGACAGGAAACATCATCATGGCCCGACGGGACTTAAATAAGCTGTGCATCATCGGTTATCTCGGCCAGGATCCGGAGATCCGCTACACCGCCGATAAACAACCCATCGCCCTGTTTTCCGTCGCCACAACGGAGAGCTGGCGCAACAAAGAGACCGGCGAGCATCAGGAGCGCACACAGTGGCACCGGGTGGTTGTCTATAACCGGCTGGCCGATGTCGCCGCACAATTCCTGAAACAGGGCAACCAGGTGTATCTCGAAGGTCGCCTGAAAACCCGGCGCTGGACGGATACTCTTGGCGCGGAACGGCTGGCCGTTGAAGTCATCGTGGATATGAACGGTACACTGCAGATTTTGGGCCACGGACCGGGAGCTCCCACCAGCGGGCAAACTGAAATCCCCCCTGAGCCAGAAACTGACACCCGGCAACCGGAATTGCCCGGATTATCAGAAAACAATCATAAGGAAGCCGCTGATTAATGAATGCTGATGTCTGAAAAATAACAGGAATGGCACCGGTACCGGACGCCATTCCTGTTTATTTTTATCTGCCGAAAACACTTTCTGCTGTTTCGTCCACGGCTTTTATCGTCTGATAGCCCTGCGTTACTCATCCTGTACGGATGGCCCTTTGACAGCAGGCTGAAAGCTGTCGCATCCCGGATGTAATGCCAGCCCTGAATGCTCAATACGACTGAAAATGAGCAGTATACCCGGTATACCGTCGTTGCTGTTTTAACCACTTCTGACCCCTGCGGGAGACAAATCCCGCACGGGATCTGTCTCCGGTCATAACATACCTGGAGATTGATAATGAACACTGAACACAAATATTTTGACCTGCACACCCGTGGAATTGGCTATGTGAATCGCCTGCGCACGGTCACGCCGAAAAAAGGCGATGCATTTACCGCCTGTACCATTGCTGCCCTGCGCGGTTCGACGGACAGCGTGGAATATACCTGGTTTGATGTACGCGTTTATAACGACGAAGCCGTTCGTCTACTCACCCGTTGCCAGGAGGCGCTGGCACGCCATGACAAGGTGTTGATTGCCTTTCGTATCGGAGATATCTGTCCCGAAGTCTTCGAATACCGCAAAGGCGAACGCGCCGGTCAGCAGGGCATCAGCCTCAAGGGGCGTCTGCTCTTCATCTCGTCTCTGTATATCAACGGTAGCCTGGTCTGGGCGCATGAAACAACGGTGCCGGAACCCGATGAACCGCAACCCGAACCACAACCGAAAGTACCTCCGACACCCGCTGTAAAAACAGACGTGGACGCAGTTCAGTTCTGAATCTGTCTCTCACAAACCTTCACTCACCTGTCAGGGGCGACTCCTGACGGAGCCAGCCTCTGCTTTTTTTATCACGAGGCAACCTATGACATCTTCAGCATCCCACACCGATATCTACCAGAAAGTCACCGACGAAATCATCGAAGCCCTGGAACAGGGAAATCCGCCCTGGATACGCCCCTGGCGCGATGGCGAACCGGTATTTCCACTCAACATTGCATCAGGACGCGCCTATAACGGCATCAACATTCCCCTGCTCTGGCGCAGCGCCGATAAAAACGGCTATGAAAATGACCGCTGGCTCACGTTCCATCAGGCACTGCAGGCCGGAGGAAATGTCCGCAAGGGTGAAAAATCCACCTTTGCCACCCTGTACCTGCCAAAAGAACGGGAATTGCTGGATAAAACCGGCGCGCCACTGCTGAACGACGACGGCTCGCCGCGGGTGACACAATTCGCGCTGCTGAAAGAGTTTCGTCTGTTTAACGTGGCGCAGTGTGAGGGATTGCCCGACGCGTTTCTGGCTCCGGTGGTCAGGATGAATACACCGCTGGAAACAGCGGAAAACATCAAAACGCACAGTGGAGTAACGGTTGCCCACCGCCAGCAAAACAGAGCGTATTACTACCCCGCACAGGACAGAATTATGCTCCCTCACCCGGCGCAGTTTCCCTGTCAGGAAGACTATTACAGCACCCTGCTGCACGAACTCACCCACGCCACCGGGCATCAGTCCCGTCTGAGCCGTGAAGGGATCACCTCACCCACCGCCCGGTTTGGCAACGCGCATTATGCGTTCGAAGAACTGGTGGCGGAGATGGGGTCGGCATTTCTGTGCGCTCATACCGGTATTGCGTCCCGGCTACAGCACGCCAGCTATATCGCCAGCTGGCTGAAGATACTCCGCGAAGACAATAAAGCGATTATCCGCGCCAGTGGACAGGCCCGTCAGGCCTGTGAATGGCTGCTGAAACAGGCGGCAGAGCAGCCTTACCGGCTTTCTGCGTAGCGCGATTTCTCAGACAACGCTTCCCCTCTTCTTCATTTACATTCACGAAGGACACATCGATGCCAGAAATTAACCCACCCGGCCCCGTCTGGAGCTTACGGCACGATATCACGCCCGCGTTTGGCGCACGGTTAGTTCAGGAAGGGCCAAAGCTGCACTTTCTTGCTGACCGGGCCACGCTCTCCGGCGAGTTTACGCCTGAACAATGTGAAAAGCTGGACGCCACTTTTCCGCTGTTTATTGCGCGACTTGAAGTGGCGCTCCACGACGGACGGCTGGATCCACGCCGCTCCACCAGGATAACCGACACCGTTAACGGACTGACCTGCGAAGCCGACACGCGCGGCTCCTGCGGCTACGTTTACCTCACCATTTATCCGGCCTGACAGGAGGAGACCTTATGGCTGCAATCATTCTATCGTGACAAAACACTTCCCGGGGATGCTGCCGGCAGCATGATGACACTGCCATCCCTTAATTCACGTTTCTTTATTCACAGAGAGCAGCATATGCGCATTTTAATTTCTCCAGGCCGTCTGTACGCCACCGCGGGCGTTAATCATCTGATATCACAGGGCCTTGATATTCGCCCCCTGCTTAGCCGACATTTACGCGGCGACTGGGGCGATATCGGTGACGATGACAAATTAGCCAACGATGATGCAGTCCGGATGCATAATGACAGAATTCTGTCGGCCTATGCTATTACGCCGGATATTAAAATCTGGATACTGACCGATGAAGGTATTACCACCATTCTGTTGCCATCGGAATACTAACCACCGGGCAAAATAGTCATTTCGGCACGAATATCATCTCACCTTTTATTTCTGTCTGAAAAACAATTTTCTCTGTCTGTATTTTCTTTGTTGATTATTCTGATGCTGTTTTCCTTCCCGTCATACATGGGCTCCTCAACCCCTTCGGGCATCATCCTCTGATGCCCGTTTTTTTCAGGCATAATGTTGAAATTAAAAACAGTAGTGCGGACATCAGTCAATCTTCATCACCCAAAATGAATTAACGACTGTTTTTATTTCTCTGGCCGTTAAAGTGGTCGGACAAGGCAACATCCTTCTGCCCTGTCGCCGGTGGCCGACCGGCAACCAACCGGAGCCTTTTGTGCGAAAGCGCCATGCAGATCGATTCGTCCCTCCTTTAAGCGAATCGGGATAATGCCGGAAAGGCACTATCTCCGGAGGTTCCTTAACCGTCAGGTAAAATCCTGCCAGCGCCATTATTCTTCTGAATTCTGGCGCTGTTCCTTTTTTATTATTAATAAAAATGTAATAAGCCACTTTATTTCCCCGGGCATAAAAGAATTTTGACTGTCGCCACCCGGGCCAGAGGCGTTTAATTGAAGGACCTAATGCTGTCGCCGACAGCGCCCTTTTAGCTCTGTGGTTTCCTGTAAGCAGAGTGTCCCCCCGGACCGGAAACTCCCTTCACATGCAAAATACCCGCAATATCCAAGGAGCACGTTATGATCCGTGATTTCACCATTATGCGCCATTCCCTTAAAGACGCCGACACCGGAAAATATACTGAATATTTTCATGTCAGCCTGTATTACGCCAGCGTCCCGGACGATCCCTGGAGCCGGTTTAATCACTATCTGTTATTCCCGACCCACGAACTGGCCCAAAGTTTTCTGAACCATCTCCGGACTGCCCGCAAATCCATTGACTGGCACTACTGGATATTGCAGGACGCCGACAGCCGGGCAGAACCCTGTCAGCAAACGGCCATGGTGGAAAGAGAAATACTTTCCCTGCCGTATTAGCTCAGTAAAAAACACGCTATTTATGGAGCAAATAAAAATGACGATATTCTCCCCGGATTTACAGGCTGAACTGCATCATATTTACCTTCAGGAAAAACACGCTGCCGGGCAGATACTACGACTTGCCCTGCAGCAGGGGTTCTGTCTTCAGGATCTCACTCGTCTGGCGGAAAAATACCGGATAAGCGTCAGCATTCTGGAGGAACACGACGGTAATTACTGCGTCCGGTATGCCAACGGAGACGGCTTTTTTCATCGTTGCTTTTATCACGACAGGCAGCAGGCGCTGTCGTTTATGACCACGTTTGATCTCTGCGGCTCTGAAACCGGCCTGTAACCCGTGTCAATGACGGAATATCTGCCAGACCTCATCCGTTACCACACCAGATCGGCCACTCCATCTCATTCCCCAAAACAGGCTCCGGCAACCGGGCCTGTTTTTTCATTCTTTTCCCGTATCGCTTTTCCTGCTGAAGCGATAATCCCGTCCTTGCATGCTGCTCCCTGATGTTATTTCCCGGAGAACCTGTGTGATGAAAATATCCCTTATTCCTGGCGTACTGTTACTGGCGGGTTGTACCGCCCGATCCGCTCCACCTTTACCCTGCCCCACGCCGCCAGCCCCGGCGCTCGCAGAAAGGGTGCATACCGCCCGCTATACGCTGGTTGATATCTCGCCAGCACAAACGCTGCGCTTTCCCCTGCGACAGATCATCAGTAAGACACTCCCGCCATCGGGAAAACATCATCGCCACCTGACCCGCGAAGAGGCGCTGCGCGGCTGGCTGAACGGCAGCGGTTACGGCCTGTGTTTACCGGTTACCACATCGATGAGGCTGTTCTACGGCAGTCCGCTGCCGGATGCCCAGCGCCGGATGGGGCCGGTACGCACCGAAGCCGCACTGCAGACCATTGCAGGCAGCGCCTGGGTGATGACCACCGATGAGGTCAGTCGTACCGTCTGCTGGCAACCCGCACCGGCCATCCGGCCACTGGGCTGAGGGCCATATTATGCGAATCCTTTTGCTGCAGATGATACCGTTTTTCTGCCTCAGCCTGACCACCTTCGCCGCCACAGAAACCACGACCACCGCACAACAGACAGCCCGCCAGGCGCTCAGTGAAGCGCAGCTGGCAGAGCGCTGGGGACTCAGTCGTGAGGAGTGGAGCCAGTACCTGCAACTCCGACAGGGCGAGCGCGGCATCTGGTCGCCGGGTCTCGATCCCCTGACCACGCTGGGCGTGGAGGCCGGCACCGATGAAGAGCGCCGCAAATATGCCGACCTGCTGGTGGAAAAAGAGTCCCGGCGGGTGGAAAAGGAGCTTGCGTTCCAGCGGGCTTATGATGCGGCCTGGAAGCGGCGTTACCCGCTGCTGACGCGAGTGACCGATGCCCGCCAGCAGACGCCGCGCTCCCCGACCAGCCGCCTGGCGGTCTTCGTGCGTGATAGCTGCCCGCCCTGCGAAAGGCGCCTGAAAACACTGCTGCGTTCCGGGCATCCGCTGGATATCTGGCTGGTTGGCAGCCAGGGCGACGACACCCGTCTGCGGCGCTGGGCGCTGGCGCAACAGATCGATCCACAGCAGGTCAAATCGCGGCTGATAACGCTCAACCATGATGCCGGTCGCTGGCAGCAATTCGGCGGCAAGCCGATCCCGTCGGTACTGGAACAGCAGGAGGGACAATGGCAGCCCGTAACCTCGCCCTGATCCTGCTGCTGCCCGCCCTGACCGCTCTGGCGTCATCGCATATTCCGTCAGGTTATCAGCAAGTGGCCCGCCAGGCACATATCCCGGCAGAGCTGCTCTACGCCGTGGCCCTGACCGAAAGCGGCACGGCGCTTTCCCGTGGCGTACATCCGTGGCCGTGGACGCTCAATGTCGGGGGCCGCGCCTGGCAGTACACCACACGGCAACAGGCATGTCGCGCCCTGAATCGGTTTTTGCGCACCCGGGACCCCCGGCGCATCGATGCCGGGCTGGGACAAATCAACATCGGCTGGAACGGGCAGCTTTTCGTCTCGCCGTGCGATGCACTGGATCCGTACCGGAATCTGCAGGTGGCGGCACGGCTGCTGCGCACACATTTCGACGCACAGCACAGCTGGCTTGATGCCGCCGGGCGCTATCACCATCCGGCGGGAGGGCAGCCCGCCCTCCGTTACCGCCAGAAAGTGGCCCGTTATCTGCAGGACCTCTCCTCATGAAAGAAGGAAAGCATGACATCATGAAAAATACCTTTCCTGCGATGCTGCTCGGTCTGAGCTTTCAGGCAGCCGCCGGTTTAACCGTGGTGGCCGATCTGGGCGGCGAGTCCACAGCCCCCTTGTACGAGGCCATTCAGCCGGATGACGGGAATACGCCACCCTCCCCGCATTCCGTTCCCCCGGCGTTCAGTGAAAACACTATACTGCCCGTGATCTCGCCACACCTGCATCCCGGCCCGGCGGCTTCCCGCCCGCTGTCGCTCCCCGGCTTCTCGCCACTGTTTCTGACCGGCGTCGATCCCTTTTCACTGCGCTGGCTGAAACAGCATCACCAGGCGCTTCTCACCTTACAGGCCACCGGGCTGGTGGTGAATGTCGCCACATCGGCGCAACTGGAGAACCTGCGCCAGCAGGCTCCCGGGCTGACGCTGCTGCCGGTCAGCGGTGAAGATTTGGCGCAGCGCCTGAAGCTGGAGGCTTATCCGGTGCTGATCACCGAAACCGGACTGTCACAGTGAGTAATCGCCACGTTATTGAAACCCTGCTGCGCCCGGCGGTGGAGCTGTACAGCGCCATCACCGCGCTGGCGGCGGCCTGTCTGTGCCTGGCCGCGCCCTGGTCCCTGATGCTGTCGCCCTCTGTCAGCAGGGTGATGGCGGGTGGCTTTATGGCCTTTGCCCTTTTCCGCGGACATCAGGGCATGACCATTCTGCGCTACCGCCGTAATATCCGCCGTCTGCCGCGCTATGTGCTTACGAGTCAGCAGATCCCCGTGAGCCACCGGGATCTGTTTATCGGGCGGGGGTTTCGCTGGCAGCCCGGACATACCCGGCGCCTGCTGGCCTGCCGCCGCCCGGAAGCGGAGCGCTATGTCCTTCCAGGGCAGTTGTACCGGCAGGCCCGCGGGCTGGAAAAACGGGCAGAGCACCGCTGCCCGTGGCTGAACCGCCTGCTCTCCTGCGGGAGTATCCTCAACCCGGTGCGCCCGTTACCCGCCGTCGGCGGGAGTGCCCTGCTGCACGGCATTGAACTGAAAGAGTGCGCCGTCACGCTGCCACTGAGCGAACGTCCCGGCCACACCCTGGTGTTGGGCACCACCCGCGTGGGCAAAACCCGGCTGGCGGAGCTGTTTATCGCACAGGATATCCGGCGCGGTGAGGTGGTGATTGTCTTTGATCCAAAAGGCGACGCCGATCTGCTCCGGCGCACCCGGGCAGAAGCCCGACGCGCGGGGCGTGAGGATGCGTTTTATCTCTTTCATCTGGCGTACCCCGATATTTCAGCGCGCTACAATGCGGTAGGCCGGTTTGGGCGCATCTCCGAAGTGGCATCGCGTATTGCCGGGCAGCTTTCGGGGGAAGGGAACTCCGCCGCCTTTCGTGAGTTCGCCTGGCGCTTTGTGAATATCATCACCCGCGCCCTGGTGGCGCTGGGGCAGCGACCGGATTATCAGTTGATCGCCCGCCATGTTCTGAATATTGACGATCTGTTTATCGATTACGCCCGCTATTATTTATCGCAGAATACGCCAAAAGCATGGGAAACCATTGCCCGGATAGCCGGTCAGGTCACGGATAAAAACACGCCCCGTAACCTTCAGGGGCGCGACAGTTATGTTGTCGCGCTGGAGCAGTATCTGGCGGCTACCCGATGCTACGATCCCATTATGGATGGCCTGCGATCAGCGGTGCGTTACGACAAAACCTACTTCGACAAAATCGTCGCCTCGCTGCTGCCGCTGCTGGAAAAACTCACCACCGGCAAAACCGCGCAGCTGCTGGCCCCCTGCTACAGCGATCTGAATGACCCACGCCCGATCTTCGACTGGCAGCAGGTGATCCGTAAACGCGGCATCGTCTACGTCGGGCTGGATGCGCTTTCCGACAGCGAAGTGGCGTCGGCGGTGGGGAACTCGATGTTTGCCGATCTGGTCAGCGTCGCCGGGTATATCTATAAGTTCGGCGTGCATGACGGCCTGCCGGGGGCAGCCGCAACCCGTATCCCCATTAACCTGCATTGTGATGAATTCAGCGAGCTGATGGGGGATGAGTTTATCCCGCTCATCAACAAAGGCGGTGGCGCTGGCGTGCAGGTCACGGCCTATACCCAGACCCTCTCCGATATCGAAGCCCGCACCGGCAACCGTGCTAAAGCAGGCCAGGTGGTGGGCAATTTCAACAACCTGATCATGCTGCGTGTGCGGGAAACCGCCACTGCGGAACTGCTGACCAGCCTGTTGCCTGAGGTTGAGGTCCTGACCAGTACGGTGACTTCCGGCGTGACCGACTCCTCCGAACCGCAGAGCCAGACCGATTTTATCAGCAACACCCAGGACAGGGTCAGCGCCCTCAGCGTTCCGCTACTCGAACCTGCGGCATTAATTCAGCTTCCCAAAGGTCAGGCGTTCGCCCTGCTGGAGGGCGGGCAGTTGTGGAAAATTCGCCTGCCCCTGCCCGCCAGTGAAGATGACGATATCCCTGATGATATTCAGTATCTGGCAGAGGAGATGCGCCAGCACTATCACAGCGGCGAACGGTGGTGGCACGGAACAGGGGGAGCGGAACCGCCCACTGATGCTGCTGAGGTTCAGGGAACAGGAAGCGCGGATGAGTGATCACGTCAGTCCGTCGCCTTCCCCCGGCCATAAAGGCCCGGTAACTATCCTGTTCGCTCTGGCAGGTCAGGTTATCGCCACGCTGCTGGCGGCGCTGTTTTTTCGTCTGCTGGCGGAGTGGACGGGCATCGCGTTCTTCTGGCCCGAACAGGGTGCGGAGCATGCACACCAGATGATGAACCGGGAACTGGCATGGTTTTCCGGCAATATTGTTCGCAGCGTGGTGATGGCCGACCCGTCGGGTCATCTGAATCAGGCATTACTTCAGGTCTGGCAGTGGCTGTTTGTCGATACCGGAGTGATCATCTGGGGTGAACAGCAACATTATCGTTTTCTGGCGAATACCGCCGACTGGCGTCACGGGCTGAATACGTATCTCCAGGCCACGGTCTGGACCGTGCTGACCTTCACGCTGCGCCTGTTTTTACTGCTGCTGACGGCCCCGCTGTTTGTGCTGACCACGCTGACTGGCGTGGTGGACGGTCTGGTACGCCGCGATATCCGCCGCTTTGGCAGCGGCTATGAATCCGGGTTTATTTACCATCATGCCCGGCGCACCCTACGTCCGGTGGTGTTTTTACCGTGGCTGATTTATCTGGCACTGCCGTTTACGGTGCATCCTGCTTTTATTTTGCTGCCTGCGGCGTTGCTGCTGGGGGTGTCGGTGTCTGTGACGGTGGGAGCATTTAAGAAATATCTATAGTATTCAGCCGTATCCAGACCTGCCAGTAGGTTATCAGGACTCCTGTATCCATCAGGGCAGGCATATCTCTCGGTGCGTTAACCTGTATCTTATGGGCAAAAGATCATTTGTTATGCTGCCAGCTCAGATTAGCTGTTTTGCCATGAATTGCAGTGTTCCATCCAGTTAAGACGCATAAAACATAATAAAAGTGACCGCGACCAGCCCTATGACAGCCTGAACACTGAGAAAGTAAAGCCAGGTACGAACATTGAGTTTATCAACGGCCTCCTGATATTTTCTTGCCGCTTCTGCCGCCGCTTTATCGGCCTGCTGGAATTTGGCACTCAGGAGTTCTGCCGTCCGGTTTGCTGTAGTCTCTGCAGTACTATGAATACTGCTGATAACGTCATTTTCCAGCCTTTGAAGACGAGCCTCTGCTTTCTCAATAAAAGAAGAGAGTGCAACTGTAGCAGTTCTGGCTTTTTCGCCATCACGCTCTGCAGCATTCAGCAATTTTTCAGCTGCGTCAAAAAATAGCTGAATATCATGATCGGTAATAGGCTCTTTCATATTACATTCCATAGCTCCACCCACGCTCGTGGGCTTTCTGTTTATGTTCCATATTCAATGTTTTTTCCCTGATTAGCTCTTTATTATTCTGGTAATCCATCCACCGACTGTAAGACATATTGAGTTCCATCAGGTCATCAAGGGCAACGAAATTCATTCCGCCTTCCGAACCCACAATGACTATCAGGGCACCAACTCCTGTCTCCCCGACGCCCTGGCACCAGCGTACAAGTTTCAGATAGTCTTTTTCCTCTTGATTCCGTTGCTGGTTTTTTGTCGCAATAGCATCATCTGCGATAGATTCTATAAAACTCTCCAGCACGAATGGCTGTTTTGAGTGAGGCTTACCGGTAAACGCGTCAATGTACGGTGAAAAGATGCTTTCAACACCATTGAGAAAGGAAGGCGCTGTTTCTACATACCAGTGAACCTTTCGGGATATTTCTTGCTCCTGCTGCTTGCCCTCAAGGACTATTGATAACTTTTTGTATTTGGACAACTCTTTTTTTGAGCGATTTCCTTTAGCCTTAAACTCAATAAGACGCAACGTACCGGGGAACGCAAGCAGTAAATCCCCCAGCGCTTTATCTTCTGGCGTTTGTTGTAGCAGGCTGACAGCACCCGGCAAATACCCCGATTTCAGCCGCTTTCCTACTGAAACTCCCAGCCCATAGAGAAAATTTCCAATCACCACATTTTCATACAGTTTCACGGTATCCCCCACTTTCCTCTCCATCAGTCGGATATTGTCTGCCTGATAATTGCTTTCCTCAAGAAAACAATTAACTAAGGCAGCGCTCTCATGATTGCATCACCTTATTATCTCCCGCAAAGCAATCCTGGAGACAATTATCATGAAAGGCATTGCACTGTTTACCACTATGGCGCTCGCCTGCACCGCCCATGCCGCCCCTACCTCTGAGCAGGCTAATCTGGCGCTGCTGACCCGGCAACTGAACCAGATGGAAAGCACGCTGCAACGTGCTGAAGCCGAAGCCAGCCTCGCACCGGATACCCGTTTTCGTTTCGATTACCCTCAGGCATTCGACGATCTCCGGACTATCCGGTACGGCATCCACGATTACCTGGCCCCTTCCCGCACGCAGCCGCGCAATGTGACGGCCCTCTCCGGCCTGTACCGCCGTGAGGCCCGGGCTGATGAGTGATGAACAACTCTCTGCCTTTCAGGCCGGAAGCTCGTCAAAACCCGCTGACGTCAATCTGGTGCTGTTGGGGCTGCTCTGTGCGGCGCTGTTTCTGTGGGCAGGCTGGTGTCTGGTCAGCCTCTACCGGGGGTTTTCCACCGGTTCGCTGACCCTGCGCCACCTTGGCGGCGTGGCTGCCCGCCTCTTCTTATTGCTGCTGGTCAGTTTCTGGCTGGTGCTCAGTTGAACGCTTTCAGGGAGTCATATTATGCCGTTGCGTATCCGCATGCTTCTGTCGTCACTGGCGATAGTCCTGCAACCGCTTACCGCCCATGCCGACCTGCCGGAGATGGAAGATCCTTCCCGTGGCAAGGGCGAGGGCATCATGGAGACCCTGCAGAACTACGGGTATGACATTGTTGTCCTGATGTCGCTGGCGATTTGCGCCGTCGGGTTTCTGGTGGTTGCCAACAGCTGTATTGGCACCTATGCCGAGATCCAGAACGGCAGAAAACAGTGGAAAGATTTAGGTGCGATGGCCGGGGTCGGTGCGATTTTGCTGGTGATCGCCATCTGGCTGCTGACCGAAGCCGGGGACATTCTGTAATGACGATAACAATTGAGTTTCTGCCCGACCGTCTGAACCGGGAGCCCGTGGTGTTTCGCGGGATGACCACCATGGAGCTGCTGCTGGTCTTTCTCTGCGGTTTTTTCGCCGGCCTGCTGGGCGGTATTTTCCCGGCGTTCGCCCTGCATATCTGGGCGCTGATCCCGACGGGCGCGCTGGTCGGTGCCACCTTCTGCGTGCTGGCGGGAGGGCGCGCTATGTCGCGTCTCAAACGGGGTCGCCCGGATACCTGGCTGTACCAGAGCCTCAACGCCTTTCTGGCCCGTCGGGGGCTGGGCGATCCCCGCCTGGTTCAGCACAGCGCCGTCTGGACAATCCGCAGGAGCGAAAAATGATGAGCCCGTTTAAGCACGCCCTGGCCGCGAGGGATGCACATATCGCCACGCTGCGTCTGACGCTGGGCATGATGGCGGTGATTATCCTGGCGCTCGGGTACGGCTGGTATCGCGCGCCTCAGAACCTCACCATTCATATTCCCCCTGATTTACGCCACGGCAGCACCCGCCCCTGGTGGGACATTCCCCCCGGCGATATCTACGCCTTCACCTTTTACATTTTTCAGCAACTGAACCGCTGGCCCAATAACGGCGATAATGATTACCCGCAAAACATCGCCCGGCTGCGGGCGTATCTGACCCCGGCCTGCCAGGCCCGGCTGAACCAGGACTGGCAGCAGCGTAAGGACCGGGGTGAACTGCGCGAACGCGTGCGCGGCGTCTATGAAATCCCCGGGCGGGGTTTTAAACCGGAACGGGTGACGGTGTTAAGCCGCGACAACTGGACGGTGATGCTGGATTTGAGCGTGGATGAATACTACCAGGCAGAGCCCGTCAAGCGGGCGCTGGTGCGCTATCCGGTGAGCGTGGTGCGTTTTGATATCGACCCGGAGAAAAATCCCTGGGGGCTGGCCCTCGACTGCTTTGCCGGTACGCCCCGGAGACTGGAAGCCGCCACACCGGAGACCACACCATGAAAATCCCCTCAGTGTTGCTGTGTCTGTTTTCCCTGCTCTTTATCACTGACGCCGGCGCCACAGCGCTGATGCAGTGGGAGCGCCTTCCCCTGCCGGTTGCGCTGCATGTCGGGCACGAGCGGGTGGTGATGGTGAACAAAAATGTCCGCGTCGGCTATCCCGCCGGGCTGGACGGTAAGCTGCGTATTCAGAGCAGCGGCGGCACGGTCTACCTGAAAGCCAGCGCGCCCTTTCCCGATGCCCGCCTGCAACTGAAGGATATGGACTCAGGCGCGTTGATCCTGCTGGACGTCAGCGCCAGCGACGGTGAGGCGCTCGAACCGGTTGAGCTGCACTACGATAACGCCGTCTACGGCAATGACGCCACGGCCCACCCGGCTCAGGAGCCTGACGACACCCCGCCCACGACCGCACTTCCCCTCGCACCCGCGCCGGTGGCGCTGACCCGTTATGCCGCCCAGATGCTGTATGCGCCGCTGCGCACGGTGGAGCCCCTCGCGGGCGTTCGCGAGGTGTCGCCCCGGTTGCCCGACAGCATCACCACCCTGCTGCCGGGAGCGCCGGTCAGCGCCTCGCCACTGGGAGCCTGGCAGCTTGCCGGGGATACCGTCACCGCCATCCGCCTGCAGAATCAGGGCGCACAGCGGGTCACGCTGGATCCCCGGTCGCTGCAGGGCGACTTTTACGCCGCCACCTTTCAGCACCCGTGGCTGGGGGCCAGCGGTTCACCGGAAGACACCACGGTGGTGTATCTGGTCACCCGGGGAGTCCAGGCCGACCGCGCCATTCTGCCGGAGCCTCAAAACACGGAGAAACGGTAATGCAGATAAAATCCAGTCGTTTGCTGAAGTTGCTGCTCCCGCTGGTGCTGCTGGCAACCGCCTTTATCATCCTGAAAACCTGTTCTGCGCCCACGGGAAAAAAACCGGTACGTGCCGATACGGTAGCCGATCTCAGAAACGACGAGCTGAAAGCGCTGGGCATTGACGGCGATACACCTGCTGATACGGTCGCCACACTGGTCGGTCAGATGAAACAGTACCGCGAAGAGGTGGCCACACTGCATAAGGACAGCGCCGTCCTCGTTCAGGAAAACCAGCGACTGCGCCAGCGCGATCAGAGCGTGGAAAAACGCATCAACGCTGCCATCCACCACGAGCGGGAAAATTTCAGCAGCGAACTGCAACAACAGCAGACCACGCTGCTGGATAACTTTCAGCAAAAGCTGGATCAACTGACCCGCAAACCGTCGGGCGCTGACGGTGAAATGCCGGTCGGTCTGGGCCTGGAGGGAGAAACCCTGCCTGCCGGGGCCGTTCGCTGGGTGGAGCCCGATGATGCCATGACGGTCGATCCCCGCCATCCGCGCGGCAGTGACATTCAGTTTCCCCGTCAGTTTGGCCGGGCGCAGGAGACCACGGCAGACCCGCCGGAGACGACCTCCACAAGGGCGACGGATAAAACAACACCGGAGGATGATGCCACGCCCGTCTACACCCTGCCGGAAAACAGCACGCTTATTGGCTCGGTGGCGATGACTGCTCTGCTGGGGCGCGTGCCGATCAACGGTACGGTCAGTGACCCTTATCCGTTCAAAATCCTGATTGGGCACGACAACCTGATCGCCAACGGCATCGAACTGCCGGATGTCGAAAGCGCGGTGATGTCCGGGACGGCATCGGGCGACTGGACGCTGTCGTGCGTGCGCGGCAACGTGCATTCCATCACCTTTATTTTCCAGGACGGGACAGTGCGCACGCTGCCGCAGCAGAGCGACAGCGGCGATAACAGCAACAGCGGTAAATCCCAGGACGCCACGATTGGCTGGCTCTCCGACTCGCAGGGGCTGCCCTGCATTCCCGGCGAGCGTAAAACCAACGCCGGTGAATATCTCTCTTCTCAGTTTTTGCTGGCGGGGTCGGCGGCGGCCACCGACGCCTTTGCTAACGGCGAGACCACCACCACCGTCGAAGACGGCTCCATTACCTCCGCCGTCACCGGCAGCAACGGCCAGTATGTGCTGGGTCAGGCGCTGGGGGGCGGGCTGAAAGAGTCCGCAGACTGGTTCAAACAACGCTACGGGCAGATGTTTGACGCCATTTACGTCAAACCCGGCCAGGCCGTCGCCGTTCATATCACCCGCCAGTTACGCATCGATTATGAATCTCACGGGCGCAAAGTGAAGTATCCCACTGCCACCCCACACGCCGGGGGACTGGACTGATGGACAGAATGATGATTTTTTCAGCGCTGGCAGCATGTCTGCTCGCAGGCTGCTCCACATCCCAGGAAACGCTGCTGCCGGTGGATGCGAATACCAGCATGATGACGCTCTGGAGCCAGCGCGGTGGTAGCACACAGGCGCTGACGGAACAGCGCAGCCAGCTTCGCAGACCGCTGAATGACCCGGCGGCGTTAACCCGCGAACAGCAGGGCTATACCCGCAGCGCCGCCGGTGAAATTCAGTCGCAGTTTGTGCGCCTGCCGGACCCCGATATGGTGATGTATATCTTCCCGCACCTGGCGGGCGATGACGCCGTCCCGGTTCCCGGTTATTCCACGGTGTTCCCTTTTTACACCCGGGTGCAGTACGCCATGCCCGGCGAACGCACGGGAGATCTGTGATGACGCAGCCCCCAACAGCACGCCCCCGCAGCGGCAGGCTGACTCAGCGGGAGATGGACGCAATGTACCAGAAAGGCCCGTCATTCACCGATCTGCTGCCGTGGGTGGAATATCAGCCGGACAGTCAGACGCTGTTGCTGGATGACGGTCGCTCGGTCGGCGCGGTGTATGAGGTCACGCCCGTGGGTACCGAAGGCCGCTCCCAACCGTATCTGGCGCAGATCCGCGATACGGTCAAGGATGCCCTGCAGGACACCTTTGAAGAACGGGATCGCAACCCGTGGGTGGTGCAGTTTTATTGCCAGAACGAGGACGATCTGTCCGGTTATCTCGATACGCTGCGCCACTATGTCGCCCCGTCAGCGCAGGGCTCGGCCTTCAGCGAGGCCTGGCTCGGTGAGATGGCTCGCCACCTGCGGGGCATTTCAACACCCGGTGGCCTGTTTTTTGACGATGTGGTGACGCAGACCCCGTGGCGGGGCCAGCGGCAGTGCACCCGGATGGTGATTTATCGCCGCACGGACAGCGGGGATGACACCCGTTCGGGCTCTCTCCCGGCAGAGGAGATCCTCAACAACGCCTGCGCGCGCCTGTGCCAGGCGCTGGCCGGGGCCGGGCTGACGGCGCGGCGACTGTCTGAAACGGCGCTGCGCCACTGGCTGGTTCGCTGGTTTAATCCTGCGCCACCCGGCGAGTCTGCGCAGGCGTTTTACCGCACGGTCACGCAAACCGATGTGCCTGATGAAAACACACTGCCGGTACTCACCGATTTTGCCGAATCACTGCTGTTCAGCGAGCCGGTCTCCGATGCCGCGCAGGGATGCTGGTACTTTGATAACCGTCCCCACTGTGCGGTGGTCGTAGACCGGCTGCGTAAAGCCCCACAAATCGGCCATCTGACCGGCGAATACCGTAAGGGCGACAGCATTAACACCCTGTTCGATCTGCTCCCGGAGTCCACCACCATGGCACTGACGCTGGTGATCAGCCCGCAGGATCGTCTGGAAGCGCATCTGAACCGTCTGGCAAACCGCGCCATCGGCGAAAATACCGAATCGGAATACACCCGCCGGGACTGCCGTGAGGTGAAGGAGTTTCTGAAAGACGGGCATAAGATGTACCGCTCTTCACTGGTTTTCTACCTGTCGGCAGCGGATATTGCCACCCTGAATAAACAGCGCCGCCAGCTTAACAGCGTGCTGCTCAACGCCGGACTGGCCCCGGTACAGGAGGAGAATGACGTTGCACCGCTGGGTAACTGGCTGCGCTGGTTGCCGATGAACTTTGATCCTGCCCGCGACAAACGCCAGCTGTATACCCGATTTAACTTTGTTCAGCACATTGCCAGCCTGCTGCCGGTATTTGGCCGGGAAACCGGCACCGGGCATCCGGGGATCAGCTATTTCAACCGGGGTGGGGCACCGCTGGATTTTGACCCGCTGAACAAAGAGGACCGCAGCAAAAACGCCCATCTGTTGCTGCTGGGACCGACCGGAGCCGGTAAGTCCGCCACCCTCAACGGCAAGATTGCCCAGCTCATGGCGCTGCACCGCCCGCGCCTGTTCATCATTGAGGCCGGGAACAGCTTCGGCCTGATGGCGGATTACGCGAAGCGCCACGGTCTGACGGTGAACAAAATCAGCCTGAAACCGGGCAGCGGCGTCACCCTGCCGCTGTTTGCCGATGCCTGGCGTCTGGTGGAACAGGCTGCGAGCGCCGATATTCCTGATGACGAAGAACAGGCTGAGCAGGACGGCGATGACCAGCGCGATATATTGGGTGAGATGGAGATTACTGCCCGGCTGATGATCACCGGCGGTGAGGCGAAGGAAGACGCAAGGCTAACCCGCCCCGACCGGGCGATGATCCGCCGGGCGATTTTATCTGCGGCTGAGCAATGTTATCAGGAGAAGCGCCAGACGCTGACCCAGGATGTCCGTGACGCGCTGTTTGCCCTGGCCGCTGACATTACCTTACCGGAGAACCGCCGCGCCCGCGCGTATGAGATGGCGGAATCCATGCACCTGTTTTGTATCGGTTTTGAAGGGGAGCTATTTAACCGCGAGGGACAGGCGTGGCCGGATGCGGATATCACGCTGGTGGATCTCGCCACCTTCGCCCGCGAAGGGTACGAAGCCCAGCTTGCCATCAGTTATATCTCGCTGATTAATCACATCAACAACCTCGGCGAGCGCACCCAGCACCAGTCCCGCGCCATCGTCAATATCACCGACGAGGCGCATATCATCACCGTCAACCCGCTGCTGGCGCGCTTTCTGACGAAAGGCTCGAAGATGTGGCGTAAGCTGGGGATCTGGCTGTGGCTGGCGACGCAAAACCTGGCGGATTTCCCGGACGATGCGAAAAAGCTGCTCAATATGATCGAATGGTGGGAACTGCTGGTGATGCCGCCGGAAGAGGTGGAACAACTGAAGCGGTTCAAAACGCTGACGCCGGAGCAGGAACAACTGCTGCTGTCGGCCAGCAAATCGCCGGGGAAGTATACCGAGGGTGTGGTGCTGGCAAGCAAGATTGAGGCGCTGTTTCGTGTTGTGCCGCCGGGGCTGTATCTGGCGCTGGGAATGACGGAAAAACATGAAAAAGCGGAACGGGCCCAACTGATGCGTGAACAGAGGATCAGTGAGCTGAATGCAGCGATTCTTATTGCTCAGCAGATTGATCGAAAGCGCAGGTTAATGGCTCCTGAATAAATATCAAATTCACTGCAGGGTAACATTCGCTCTCAACCTCGCCATTTGTGGGCAGATAAGTCTCTTGAGCCACTGACTGGCAGGTTTCTGGCATCCCGGTGGGCGTCACTGACTACAGTCTGTAAGAAGAGTGAGGCTATTGACCTGGCGGCATGAAAACCGAAAGAGCCTATCAAGCGTCGACCAAACGCCCCTATCCTGGTTTAGGTAAATGTGAACCTGCAGGGATATGCCATGAGGTTTAATGACTACTCTGAGTAAATAATTAAAAAGTGGAGATCCACCGAGAGTAAATGCCTGACTGAGCATTTTATGGGATGATACACACATGAAAACGGGAGATATTGAGTGAACATTATACCGATTCGGGGCGACTCCGGATGGACCGCGCTGGAATTCTTTGCGGGTATCGGCCTGGCGAGAGCCGGAATGGAACTGGTGGGAATCAAGACTGTTTGGTCTAACGACTATGACCTGAACAAAAAATCGATGTATGAAGGCCATTGGAAATCTCACAAGCTTTTGCTGGCAGACGTTCATGGCCTGAAAAGCGAAGACCTGCCGGCCGCAGATGTTGCCTGGGCCTCCTCACCCTGCACCGACCTTAGTCTGGCAGGTAAGCGTGTAGGCTTGCGGGGGGGAAGAGAATCATCCGCATTCTTCGGTTTTACTGATCTGCTTGCGGGTATGAATGAACGCAGACCTGAAGTGATCGTGCTTGAAAATGTCATAGGTCTTGCCTCCTCCCACAACAGGGAAGATTTGAGAGCTGCGGTTAAAGAGTTTAACGCGTTAGGTTATGCCGTCGATGCCATCACTCTGGACGCCCGACGTTTTGTGCCACAGTCCCGCCCCCGGTTGTTCCTGATTGGCGTAAAAAATCCAATTGGTGGTGGTGAACAGGACACGTGTCTTAGACCAGACTGGCTCTCCTGGTTACATAAAGACCCTGAAGTACATACCTTCATGATGCCTTTACCCAAAGCACCTGATCTGCTGAGCCAGGGCTTCTCGCAGGAAATTGAGGTCATACCGGACAACGATCCGCGATGGTGGAACGCTGACAAAGTCGCCCTGTTTAAAGAATCGATGGCGACAGTTCAGCGCGAGAGGTTAGAACACTTTGTCGCACTGGACAGTACTACTGCCCGCACAGCCTATCGCCGGACACGTAATGGTATTCCCGTATGGGAAATGAGAGCTGAAGATATTTCCGGATGTCTGCGCACAGCACGAGGCGGTTCCTCCAAACAGGCTGTTGTCGTCATGGGGCACGGCGCATTGAAAATCCGATGGATGACCGGGCTTGAGTACGCGCGTCTGATGGGGGCTGGCTGGTACACGCTGGAAAATCTGCGTGACTCTCAGATTCAGTATGGTTTCGGGGATGCCGTCGCGGTTCCTGTAGTTGGCTGGGTGGCCAGGCACATGGTCCTGCCGCACCTGGAGGCGGCAAAAAAATCACACGGAATAAAAGTGAATGAAGAGTAAGTCGGGTTACAACGAAGCTTATCTTGCAGCGGCAATTTCCTGGTACGAAGGAGAACGGGCTAAAAGTGGTTCGATAAATACCAACGTCATGAATGCGGGACTGATTGTCTCACGCATGATGGCTGATGGTATGCCCATTACTGATGAACGACTGTATAGTGAGGGGAAAAGCCAGGTGCGAGGACTTAGCGGCACCACTATATCCAGGATTCTGGAACAGCATGGCGAAACCCGCGTTTTTACCCGTGAAGGGGGACGCACCTCCAGGGGGACTATCTTTCTTGCGGCAGCGTTTCGGGATGTGCTGAACAGTACTCAGGTTAATGGAAATGAGCCTGTCGACGTGGCATTGGTTTCAAATCAGCTTGAAGCTTTCTTCACTCAATGTGTGCGTCTGGACTATTTTGACAAGCAAAGGATAGCGGTCGACCTGGATTACAGTAAGCCAGTTGCCTCTGTGGTAAGCGATATTCTTAACGCAGCGGCAGAACGTTCTGACAAGCCTACCGGAGCGGTACTCCAGCATCTTATCGGAGCCAAACTTCAGTTGCGCTTTCCCGATGTAAAAATCGGCAGCGACAGAGCCAATGCAGCTGATTTGCACACTGACCGTGAAGGCGATTTCCAGGTAGGGACAACGGCATTTCACGTCACCACCGCACCCATGGAAAAGTTGATTTCACGTTGTGTCGAAAACAAGCGTGCAGGTTACAGGCCAGTCATACTGACTCTTGAAAGCAAGGTCATTGCTGCACGCCAGATGGCTGATAACGTCGGAATGTCTGAGCAGATTGCCGTCCAGGCAGCAGAAACTTTTATCGGCAACAACATTGAAGAGATTGCTACTTATGACGGCGATAAAATCCGTGAGGGTCTTGCAATGCTTATCCGAACATACAACGCCCGAATCAATACTATCGAAATAGATAAATCTCTTATGATTGATGAACCTCGCTGGATCGTTAACATACTGACCGGTTCCTGAGATACATTAAGGACCAGCAAAGTCGCATTATGCCACTATACCTAAGCCGCATATAAGCCCAGCGGCTTGATTGAACCGGCGAAGCGTAGCTATCCTGCTAGTTTGGTGTCTGTACTGATTTCGCTCACTTCATTTTTACCCATCAAAATTGCCTGATGTGATTTAAGAAGTGCTTCACTAATTTTCGTGCTACAAAATCCGCCATGTTCAGGGCTAAATTGACAGCCCTGAACGAATTTTGACAAGCAGGTCAAAGGGTCAGCGAATCCATGCCTGAGGCTCGATAATTGCGCTGCTATGCTCCCCGGCATCTGATGCGCTGTGTATGAAGGGGTCCACTTCGTTCATAGCAGACAGGAACAACCAGACGTTAAAAGCAACACAGGTAACACCCCAGTATCGATATACTCAGCCCCTGCCTGCGTCAATCTGTCCACTTCATGCGGTACTTCCTCCATCAATCCCGGCAGATAAAGCTCCATCAGTGCTTCGCCAATGGTCTCTGGATGTTCGTCAAGAAACAAATTGAACGCTTTCGCCGGCGGGACTCTCCGGACTGAATTCTGCACTCAGCAGCAACACGCATGATTTCCAGCGCCAGGGGATTAATTAACGTATTGTGATCCCTGCTATCTATCCTCAACCAGACGTGACGTACGGTATTTTATCGTCAGAATGCACGCAGAAAAATCCCTCTCACGCATATTCAGTTGTTTACTGCCCTCTCCCCACCAGCAGCGTTAAATCCGGTATCAGGCTCACTCACCGGGGGATGCAATGCAACGCACTCTTTTTTTACTGTTGCTGCTCTTCGCCACTGCTCCGACAGCGCTGGCCCAGACCGTGATTTACACTACGGCACAACATCCGGTAAAAACACCGGAACAGGGTGTTCTGGTTTTCCGGCTGGATGAAGCTTCGCAACTGGAGCAGTCGCTGTTTCCCCACCTGTCGGATAACCTGGAACAGGCGGAGCAGCAGGCCCGACGCATAATGCAGCATCCGGGCTGGCAAACCCACGAAGCGCAGTTTACCTTCTCTTATCAGACACTTATCGCCGCCTGGTCTGCCGGAATAGCCAAAACGCCCGCTATCGTCTTTGATGACCGTTACGTCGTCTACGGCACCACCGATATTGCGCTGGCGCAGCAGTTGCTCAGTAAATGGCGGGAGAAGAGACCATGAATCCTTCCCGCCTGCTTTTCCCCCTTCTGCTGGCAGTACTACCGGCACAGGCGCTGAACACCGCGCAGATTATTGCCTCGTCGTTATCCGCTGACTGTCTGCACTACCGCATTGTCGGCATCTGCTACTGGCTGTACTGCACCCCCTTTGGCTGTTCGGTCAGAACCTCGGTGAAAGTGAAACATAGCCTGCCGGACCTGGTGGTCTCCACCTATGCCGTACCCGGCCATAACCCGTGGCAGGAGATGGCGTTTATTGGCAGCCCCATACCCGGTGTGGCGGAGGGCGGCGGTGATACCAATCCCCGTGAGGGTGATCCGAAGACCAAAATTCGTTTCAAAAATGCGGATGCTTTCGGTCATCCGGGCGGCGAGACGTTTTATAAATTTCTGAGCGGCTTTGGCTACAACTGCCGCAGCCCGGCAGTGGCGTTTCAGCCCTACTTCGTCAGTACGTTTGATGCTGCCGCCTGGCGTACCGGCATCCCGGAAAGTTTTTACCCCGAAGCGCTGACGCCCGGATTACGTGAGGTCGGCCAGACCGGCGACCTGTGGGGCAATGTTTATCCCCGGGCCGGCGCGTTGGGGCAAACTCACGACTATAAAGCCGGGGCCGTTATCGCGCAGCGTAGCGCCGATATCGTTACCCGCACCGGTCAGCCGCACGTCTATCTGCCGCTGACTACATCCCCCCGGGACGGCTACTGGCCACCCGATCCAGTGCAAGAGAACCAGCCGGATAACCACGGCTGGCAGATGCTCTCCCCCGCAATGAGCCAGCAGTGCATCACCTTTCCCGACCGGAGCTCCGAAGACGCTTACGCCGACAGACTTTCGGATACGGGTGGCTACGCCTGGACGCTCTGGCGGCCCTACAGCTGTTGCCAGCGGCGGGGCCAGACCTTTTTAGGCAGTACCGGAGGCTGACTGATGACTCGTTATCTTTTTTCCCTGCTGATAACCGGCACACTTTGCGTATCGCTGCCCGCCCTGGCGGATAACGGTATTCCACAGACCCGCGGCGCAATTGCCGACACCCTCTACTACCAGATTGGCGGCGGCGTGGCGCTGACGCCTGCCGCCAGCCGACGGAATACGTCGCTTATCAATGTTGGCGTGGGCTGGAGTTCAGATCTGATGTGCGGCAACTTTGATATCGACACTACTGTCAAAAATCAACTTAACGGTGTGACCGATGGCTTTCAGGATCTGATGGGCGAGGTTATCGAAAACGCCACGTCCGCCGTCGCCAGCCTACCCGCGATGGTGATCCAGCGCGCCAATCCGCAGCTCTACGATCTGCTGACCAACGGCGTTCTCCAGGGGCGGCTGGATTTTGATAAGTCACAACTGAGCTGCAAGAACATGGCGCAGAAGATGACCGACTATGCGTACAACTCCGCCTGGACTCAGGCCGCAAAAGCGGAGAATTACCAGAGCATCGTCGCCGGGGAACCGGATGCGGTGCGCGCCGAGCAGGAGGCCAGTAAAGCTGCCGCTAAAAACGGCAAACGCTGGGTGGGTGGCAAACAGCGCGGCGGTCAGGGACAATCGCCCATCAGGGTGATCACCGATACCACCACCGCAGGCTACAACATTCTGAATAGCCGCAGCGTTACCGACCAGAGCACGATTTCAGATACCACCTGTGAAGGGGAGCTGTGCCATCTGTGGCCCTCCCCGGACGACGCCGCACAATGGATGACCCGCGTGATTGGCGAACAGAACATCAATGTATCGCCGGAAAATGACACCTCCGGCAGCGGCAGTAACCGCAGCGGCGCGCAGGCGGGCACCGGGCTGACGCCGTTGATTGACGAGGAGCAGGAAAAGATCGCCCAGGCACTGAGCGACCTGGTCAACGGTAACCTGAAGCCCACAACGGAAAATCTGGCAAAAGCCAGCGGCGGGCAGATCCGGTTAACCCGGGGCGTGGTGGAGGCGCTGAGGGACGATCCGGATGCCGCAGTCCTGGCGGAGCGGCTGTCGGGGGAAATGGCGATCGCCCGGGTGATGGAGCAGGCACTCACGGCCCGTCGCACCCTGCTGGCGGGGATGCGCGAACCCAATATTGCCACAGAAAAGGAGGCACAGTCGCAGTTAAACCAGGCCACGATGCAGCTGGACAGAGAACTGGATCAGCTGCGTCTGGAGCTGGAAATGCGCCAGTCGCTGACCAGCAATACCGGCAGCACCATTCTGCAGCGCAAAATTCAGCGCGACACCACCCGGGGCCAGGCCATCGGTGTGGAGGATGACGGCGATGCGCGGGTTAACGGGCTTCATCAGGATCAGACGAAGGAGTAAATCATGCGACGCCGCGTAAAAAACATCCTGACCCTGATACCAGCGCTGCTGGTTGTCGCCGCCATCGCCGGTTTATCCGTCCGGTTCGCCGGGCAGACACTCCACTGGCGGGAAACGCTGAAACAGGCCCGCGTCGCGCTGCTCATCTGGCGGCTGTGCCTGTACAGCCTGATGGCCGGTTTATGGCTGTCGCTGCGCCAGCGCTGGCTGAAGCAGGCTCCGGCGCGTCTTCCGGCGCTGAACCGGATGGCGGTCTGGTCGCTCGTCCTGCTGTTGCTCGGCGAGATAAGCAACGGGCTACAGGAAGGAGATACCCCATGACCGCCCACAGCTACCTGGAATATGCCCTCACCCTGCTGGGCTGGCTGATGAATAACGGGATCTGGAACACCCTCACTGCCACCGGGCTGTTTGCCCTGCCGCTGCTGATTAAGCTGGTCGCCGTCTGGCTGAAAGCCCGTGAGCAGGGGGTGGACGAAGGCAATACCGGAGCGCTCACCGTCGCCTGGATGGAGAACATGGTGTACATGGCGATGGTCGTTATTATGTTCACCTGTGTGCCGCTGCTGAATGTCGATATCACGACGATGAAATTTGATATGACGCGCTCGAAGCAGTGCAATATCTCGCTGGCGCAGCCCGATGATACCGGCTACAAACCGCTGATCAATGAGGTGAGCGGCAAAACCGCCGCCATCCCGGTGTGGTGGTATCTGGTGCATACCCTGTCAAAGGGGCTGGTCAATGCCGCTACAGCTTCCCTGCCCTGTCAGCCCGACCTGCGGCAAATTCGCTTTGAGGTGCAGCACACCCGGCTGTCCGATCCGGTGCTGGGTCAGGAGCTACAGGATTTTGTCCAGTCCTGCTATGCCCCGTCGCTGGCGCGTCTGAAGCAGCACACCACCGGCCTGTCGCAGGAGGAAACTGACGATATCGCCTGGATTGGTTCGTCGTATTTTTTGGCGCAGCCCGGCTATTACGATACTGACCGTGCTTACTCGCCCCTCTCCCGGTGGCCTTACGATGAGAACAGGGATGCCGGGCTCGTCGATACCGGTAACGGCGGCTATCCCACCTGTAAACAGTGGTGGTCTGATTCCGATATCGGTTTAAAGCCCCGGGTGCTGGCGCTGGTGAAGACGGATATCTGGCAGGCGCTGCAGAAACTGAGCTACAGCCAGGCCGAGTATGAAGAGGCGGTGCTGCGTTCGGTGGTCAGCCAGCGCAATATGGAAGTGTCGCAGTCCGGGCGGGTGTATCCCGGCTTTGGGGGCAATATCGATACCACCGTGATGAACCAGATTACCCGCAATGGTGCGACGGCGGGCCATGCTCTTGCCTCACTGGTGGCGTTTCCGGCCTTTGACTCACTGCGCCAGGCGCTGCCGATGGTGCAGGCGGTGCTGCTGATGGCGCTGGTGATTTGCTTTCCACTGGTTACCCTGTTTTCTGCGTATAACGTGAAAGTGGTACTGACGCTGACCTTTGCCCAGTTTGCGCTGATGTTTTTAACCTTCTGGTGGGAACTGGCCCGCTGGCTGGACGGCTCATTGCTCAGTTTGCTCTACGACAGCGATACCCACAGTTACTGGAATATGGCGGGGATCCAGAATACCCAGGATGATCTTATTATGATGTTTGTTACCGGCACGCTGTTTATCGTGCTGCCGGGCTTTTGGTTCACGGCGGTCAGTTGGGCGGGAATACAGCTGGGGGGCGCGCTGGATGGCGCATTGCGCAACGGGACTGCTGATATTAAAAATGCCGGGGGTAAGGCACGGGAACTTATGATGCAGCTGGCCGGGAAGCTGGTGAGATCGGGCGGGGGTTAAAAAGTTAATGAGGGTGCAATTTATATTGACTCAAATTTGATCTGGCAGTGCTCTGCATTTGACCATGGCTTAACCAGCCCGGCGGTTATGAGCGAGGAGCGGACATTGGCCCCACAGAGGATAACTAAACTTTTTTTTGGATATTCTCTAAAAGCGAATGGTCCGGTTTACCGGGATGCTTACATCCGCAGATCATTCATGCAATGGATAAGGCTCAGGGCAACATTTCCAGCGGTGACACTATTAGGATTGTGTTCGGTGTGGCCACAGTTGAAATTGCCTGCCTGGTCTCAGATTCGCAAATACCAGAAGGGAATCGCGTAATGCTTCCTGGCCTTTACATTAAGGCCAGACAGTACCTGTTGACGGCTGCAGCCGTCATCATGGTGCTTGCTGGTGCCTACTATCTCGGTGGCCAGGCTGCTCGCCGGTCAATGGACATCAAAGCAGAGCGTGAAGACAGAAAGCGCCTGCGACACAGATTGGATGTGAAAAATGACGTTATCAATGCAGTCCGAAGCTCGGATGATACTACCGTTGACGCTCAGCTTGCCGCTGATTGGATGCGTGATTAAGCCGCCGGCTCATGGGGTGTTGTTTTGCGATGCTGCAAACCTGATTGATGTTAGCCATAGCGATCAGCTAAAGCAGGAAACGAAACGTGAGATCCTTTCCCACAACGTTCAAGATGCTACGTTGTGCCATTGGTCAAATCATCGCAACAAGTGATGATTTTGGATGTCTTATTAGCTTCAAAAAAGCAATGACAACCCAGCAAACCCCCTTTGTTTGCTGGGTAACTGACAACCAGCGGCTTGATCATTTTTGAGTAATGACGTAGATTTAGTCAACTGCTGACGAATGCGTCAGTAGTTAATGTAGACCTACGCATACTCGTAGCCTTTTCTCCCTTGATGGAGAACACCGGAGAGGCCAATGTGGCCCACGGCTTAGTTGACCGCATAAGCAATGCTTTCGCGGTTTTCGCTGGAGAGGCCAATGCGGCCCACAGCTAAGGTGGACACATGCACGACGTAATGAACGAAAAACGTTCTATTCAGACAATTCGTGATCATACCAGCATCATTGCCACGTACGCTTTTAAGCAGCATATGCTTCAGGTGCGCACACTTGACAATGAAGGGATGACTGCGCCTGAAGATTTTCACTTCATTGTCACCTTCAAAGATGACGTGGACAATGCTGATGCTACGGTTAAGCCGTTGGCAGAAGCAGTCCTGCTTGGTGATCGCGTTCGTTTCATTGTTAAACCTGCGAAACAGTACCCTGAGATGGCTCGATCAATGGCCGATCTCGTTGAGGTTATTGAACATTCTATTCGTCGTTTCTTTGATACTAATGGTAGAATCATGAGCAATATTAAAGCTAATGATTCTGCTGAGAAATGGCTCCTACACTAATAGAATCCTACAGAAAAGATCTGAGCGGGTGGCCTCACACAGGGGACACTCGTTCTGTTCGTTCCGGCTTCCTCCTTGCCTCCAGGTCACTTTTCAAAATCTCAGAACACGAAATCATCGAACCAGAGGATGATGTCGTTCGCTACGTTCTCATTGAGCGTGTAGGTGCGAACATCGCTGATGTTGAACTGAGCAACATGATTTTAGACTACGAAGATGACGGGCTAAACGAGCAGGACATTATTCAGGAACTTCTCCGATCTGGCGTCGTTGATGAGGCTAATAACGTCACCGCTGGACGGGTTGGGCTTCGTAACTATAGCTTCGTTGAAGATGGCCAGGACATAGATTGTTTCCAGGTCGCTGGAGCTTATATCCAGCCTACGAGCCATCGTAAAGGCATCATGAGCAGGACATATGTTTTCATGCTGAACTGGTATGAGCATTTAGTTTGTGATGATATGCAGACGATACCTGGTGCGCGCATTTGGGCTGGCCCGATGATTCGTGCTGGTGAAGTGCGAATCTATAATGAGAATGGCGGTTCATTCGAAGATGTGCTTGGCGAGAAAGGTATTGGTAGGCATAACGGCTTCCTGCCCTGGAACCGAGGTCGCTTATTTGACACCTCCCAATGGGACCCTAATCAGCTCCAAACTACAGTTCAAAAATTTATCGTGCTGATTATATCCCGAGGAACCTGCCTCAGAATTGGCTTTATCCCCTGAGCCATGACCATCTACTAACCCGCTTCTTGAACTGCACCCGCAATATTATTCGTATTCTTTTAATTTTATTAAATAAAGTAGGTTACCGCATGGGTTTATCAAGAATGGTTGATCATATAAAGCCACTGCTTAGACCAAAAAGTGATCAGCAGTTTTCACACAGCCTGGGCACGAAGCAGCCAGTCAAATCAGACTGCGCCGGAAAGGAAGTAAAGTTCTCAGATTAAAAATCATCCAGTACAGCAAAACAACTTCCTCATTATCTACTTTCATCATAAAGACGATGCTTCACCTGTCTTTCCAGCCCTGCGGGGTTTCGTTATACTCCGCCCGATATGAACAACCACAACACGCCCCCCGATCAAACCATCGCTGACCTGGCCCACCTTGCCTGGTGCGCTCTTGTTGCCCTGCGCTTCGCACAACGCAACGGCCTGGCGCAGCCTCCGCTGATGGAACACACGTTTTTACTACGCTGGCTGGCGACAGCGCAAAAGCAGCGCCGCTTTCCCCGTACCGTCGCTCCAGATATCGACAGCCTGCTGTCGCTCGGGCGTCAGAAAGGTCTGGCTGCCGGACTGTACCAGCGACTGGAATACCTGTGGGAGTCCTGCTCATCACCGGCTAAGCAGCAGTCTGACCTGTTCAGGCTGACTTACGCGATTGAAGCGCTGAAAGCACAGGGCTGGCTCAACGCGGTTATCACCGATGAAGAATGGGATATTCCGGCATTACGTAAGCGTCCCGTTATCGACGTCTGGTAAATCGTCGATAATGGACATGCTTTTTTATTTAATGGACATTATCCTGCCGGAGGGACTGGTCACTGTGTGGTGACATTGGCTGGCGGAAGCTCCACATTCCAGGGCAGAAGATCGCATAACCGCTTTGAGGGCCATTCGCTTATCTCACCTATCACATACCGCAGGTAAGCTTCTGGGTCTACGTCATTTAACCTGCATGTGACTATCAGCGTATACATCAGCGCTGCGTTTTCACCTCCACTGGCCGACCCAACGAACAGATAGTTCCTCCGGCCAACCGCCACCATTCGCAGGGCGTTTTCAGACAGGTTATTGTCTATTTCCACCCAACCGTTACGGCAGAACTCATTCAGCGCAGGCCAGTTATTTTTCAGGTAGGTGAACGCTTCCTTCAGCCCTGAGACTGATGAGTGTGTCGCGGCTTGTTCCCGCCACCAGATGTTTAGTGATGCCATCAGCGGAACGCTTTTTTCCCGCCGGACCGCCAGACGCTCAGCTGCCGGGCTTCCCCGGATCTCCGCTTCTATCGCGTACAACTCTCCGAACCGCTTCAGGGCTTCCGTCGTTATTGCTGTGGGCGTCCTGACGTGAACATCATGGAACTTACGCCGCGCATGAGCCATACATCCCGCTTCCGTTATCTGCCCGTCTGCGTGGAGCGCTTTGTAACCTGCGTAAGCATCTGCCTGTAACACGCCGTTGTATTCCGACAGGTGCGTCCTGGGATGTATGCCTTTTCTGTCCGCTGACCACGCGAACCATGCTGCGGGGGGCATCTCCGAACTGGCACGGCGATCATCTCTGACGTAGACCCATAGCCGGCTGGTCTGGCATTTTCCGTTGCCAGGAGCCAGCAGATTGACGGTTGTATCATCCGTATTCACCTTTCCCGCCTGGAGTACATAGCGGTTCAGTTCGTCGTACAGAGGGCGCAACTTGTACGCTATTGCATCCACCCAACGTTCCAGCGTACTGCGGCTTAGCTCCACGCCCTGTCTGGCATAGATTCCTGACTGGCGATGCAACGGGATGTGATCGCCGTATTTAGCCACTGCTACGTGTGACAACACACCCGCTCCAGCATAGCTGCGATCTATCGGTTTTGGTGGCATCGGGGCCTGCGCTATATGATCACACCGACCACAGGCCGGATCGTTTCGATAACTTTGAAGGTGCTGCTGATGAGCTCCAGTTGTTCCGAGACGCTTTCACCCAACGGCTTCAGCACTCCACCACATTCAGGACAGCAGGTTGCTTCGGGTCTAAGGCTCCGGGTTTCCCGTGGCAGGTGGGCTGGAAGAGGTTTGCGGCGGGCAGACTGTTGCAGTACACGAGGAACGTCTGGATCAGGGTCAGGCCCCAGGACAACATCCATTTCTGCCTGCAACGCTGTCAGCTTTTTCTCCACCGTTATGAGGAGTTTTGTGGCTTTATCGCGGTTTTTCTCACTCCTGCTACCGAACACCATTCGCTGTAGTTTATCGATGTGCGACTTCAGTTTGTCTATTCAAGACGGTAGCTGGTGACCAGCCCTGACAGGTGCTGGTTTTGCACCCGCTGCTCACGCAGCAGGGCTTTTAACAGATTAATATCATCAGGGAGGTTATCGTTCATATCCCGACTTTACAGCAGGTTATATGCGTAGTCCTGGCTTTTCCGTGCGTTTTGGGTGTCGCCAGTCGATACCCTCAAGGAGCATCGATAGCTGAGCCGGAGTCAGGTGTATCCTGCCATCATGGGATAGCGGCCAGGCGAAGCGCCCACGCTCAAGGTGTTTGGTGAACAGACACAGCCCGTCACGATCGGCCCACAGAACCTTGAGCAGCACACCACTTTTTCCGCGGAAGACGAACAGGTGCCCGCTGAATGGATCAGCACTGAGGATGTTCTGTACCTTTGATGCCAGCCCATGGAAGCCACATCGCATATCGGTCACCCCCGCAACAAGCCAGATTTTGCTTCCTGCTGGTAAGGCGATCATCGGAGCTCCCTCTTCAGCTCGTCGAACAGCATTCTCAGCAAGGCCGGGGAGAGTGCGCCACTCAGCTTTACAGTGCCGCCGGGTAATACCACTTCACAGCACAGTGCGCTGTCTGGCTCCACCTGTGCAGGTTGTAGCGGTGTGGCGTCAACGATAGCACTCCGGGGCTCGGCGATCTCCACCGGCATCAGCACGAGGGCAGCATTCTGCCTGTTTTCCCCCTGTTCTTCCTGATGTTTGCGCCGCCAGTTAAATAGCAGGTTGTTGTTGATCCCGTGTTCACGCGCGAGTTGGGCGATGTTTATCCCGGGTTGCATGGAGAGCTCAACGAGATGCCGTTTAAATTCCGGGGTAAAGTTAGGCCTGCGACGTCTTCCTGAAGAGGGTTGACTGGCGCGGGAGATATTACGTTCTGAAGAATAGAGTTTTTGCTCCAGTTCGCAGGCGGTCATTTCGCCGGGTAAGGGCCAGGGCAAGCCACTTTCCTCAAAGCGCCGGAAAAATTTGTACCCTGTGGATTCATTAAGCCCCAGTTGTTTGCATGCCGTACCACGACTGAAGTTTTGCCCATAATGAAGCCGGAGAAGCGCTTCCATCCACTGCTGTCTTTCCATAAGGTAATGTCCATTAATTTGAAAAATGATGGACATTAATTTTCAGCATACAGGGAGCTTTCTACCAGACGTCGGTAACGGGACGCTTACACAGCGTCTGCCTTTACTGATCGTAGAAAAATCCATGTTTCCGACGTAGAACCCATTTATGCGTTACAGCGGAGGAAAGGAAAGTTGACAGTTATCGCAACTACCCGGTCACTACCCCAAGCAAAGTGGTAGCTATACCAATTAGCTTTCCCCTTGTGACGAACCTAGGCAGTGATTGGCCCTTTTAGCTATGCTCCATTCTCCGTATTGATGTCATGCAAACTGGCCGCTCTCGACTAATACGCAACCATATTAGCAATGTCTGCTCCTGACACATATCAGGTTGTCGATTATGGTAGCGTTTGGTGCTGAATTTATATTCAGGATTGTTGCTGCACTGACATTAAATATCTTCACCCTGTAACGAGTACCTATCCTGATGAGCAGTTTCATCACCAGTGCACAGCGTTAAAACCTTTCTGTTGATCCGTCAAAACCCGATAGTCCGACATTGTGAGGGGCTGACATGCAGTAGAGCCCAGCCTCCACTCGCGGGGGAGCAACCCGTCGTCAGCATGAGGTATTCCGGTGGGGAATTTTCATTAAAAGGCCACAATCCAAAAGGCCGGGAAGGGTAATGGTTTTTAAGGGTAACAGGCTTACCCCAAAAGGCCGCCAACGCTCACCCGCCAGGCCACCAAAAGGCCATACCCTCGCTAAAATATCCTGCTTTCATGAAAACCCGCATTGCTGAAAAACCGCCTTCATGAACAATTTTTTCTCTGGTGACTGAATTGATTACAGCCCCGTGACGGGATTCAGAACAGGATAGCGCCGACAGCAGAACGCCTGCTTTCCCGCTTTCCTCCTTTCATGAATACATCACAGAGAATCGCCATTATGATTATCAGCTTCATCAGCCAGAAAGGTGGCGTCAGCCGCTCAACGCTCGCCCGCGCCACTGCCGTGGAGCTGTCCCGCGCCGGGCAGCAAACGCTGCTTGCCGATCTCGACAGCCAGCAACAGACCAGCGCAAAGTGGGCCGAGCGCCGCGACCATGCCGGTATTCACCCTGCCGTTGAGACCGCCGTTTACCGCCGACACAGCGTGGCGCTGAAAGCCGCCAGCCAGTACGCCTGCCTGATTATCGATACCCGCCCGTTTGTGGATATCTCCTCGTTTGATATTGCCCAACACTCCAGCCTGGTGGTGATTGCCACCGGTACCGCGCTGGATGACCTGGAGCCCTCGCTGCTGCTGGGGCGGGAACTGCTGCACCGGGGTATCCCGCTGAGAAAAATACTGTATGTGATTTGCAAAGCGCCCACGGGGGCCGAAGCCCGCTCGGCCATGCAGACCATCAGCACGTGGCAGTTTCGCTGCGTCAAATCGTATCTGCGATTTAAGGCCGGTTACAGCCTGGCGCTGGATGCCGGTCAGTCAGTCACCGAAACCCGCTGGCCCTCCCTTAACCGTCATGCCGAAAATATTATCCGCGAAATCTGTACCCGTGCGGAAGCCGTCGCCTGAGTCAGGAAAGCATGAATGCAGGAAATACCGCTTTCATGAAATCCACACCGTCAGCCAGAGGACAACCATGGTCAGAAAATCGCCGCCCAAACTCAGCCCGGAGAAGACGCCGCCCCTGAATGTCACCACGACGCAACATGACGCGGGTGGCGTTAAAGCGATCCAGATCCGCATTGAGCCGGCCCTGCACCGGGAGATCAAAGCCTGCGCGGCAGAGGAAGGAAAATCGATAACGGCGCTGCTGCTGGAAGCCTGGCGGCTCTACCGGCAGCTCCATCAATAGCGTCATGAATGACGGCATTCATGAAAGCATGACCCATATCAGAGGATATACAGGATGCGAAGCTGGTTCAGCCGCCATAAAAAATCCCGGCCTGCTGCAGACACTGCGCCACCGGATGCAGGCTGGTTGCGGCCAGAGTCCGCAGAAAGTCTGCTCAGTACGCCATTACGGCAACGACTGCTGCATACCCTCTGGCAGCGCACTGCCCTGCCCCGCTCGCTGTTTGACGAACTGTATCAGCAACCGGTGTCCCGTTTCGCACAGCTGGTGCAACAATTACCGGCCTCGGAGAGCCATCATCATGCCTATCCCGGCGGTATTCTGGATCATACGCTGGAAGTGATGGCCTTTGCCGCTCAGATGCGCCAGAGCCATCTGTTGCCGCCCGATTCACCGCCGGAGGATCAGGCCAGAGAGGCCGAGGCCTGGACGGCGGTGGTCATTTATGCTGCCCTGCTGCATGACTGCGGGAAAATCGTGACCGATATGGAGATTGTGACCGATGACGGGCAACGCTGGTATCCGTGGCAGGGCGCGCTGACCCGCCCGTACCACCTGAAATTTCGTGTCTCCCGTGATTATCACCTGCATCCGGTGGCGGGTAGCCTGCTGTGCCAGCAAATCCTCCCCGCCGCTGCCTTAAGCTGGCTGGCGCAGTATCCGGCACTGTTCAGCACCCTGCTCTACTGTATCAGCGGTCATTATGATAAAGCCGGTGTTCCCGGCGAACTGGTGCAGAATGCCGACCGGTCGTCGGTGGCGCAGAATCTGGGTGGCGATGCCCACCGTGCGCTGGCCCGCCCCCGGACCTCACTGGCCGGGCAAATCACCACCGCGGTGCGCGAACTGGTCAGGACCTCGTTTACGCTCAACAATACGGCATCGGGATCGGACGGCTGGTTTACCGGGGATGCCCTGTGGCTTATCAGCAAAACCAGCGCCGATAAAATCCGCGCCTGGCTGCTGCAGCACGGTATCGCAGGCATACCGGACAGCAACAGCCGGTTATTTGATGAGATGCAGGGCTGCGGGCTGATTGTGCCAACGCCGGACGATAAGGCGGTCTGGCACTGTGATATTGCGGCTCACGGCGGCTGGACGCCCGGTACACCGCTGACGCTTCTGCGTTTTGCTCCGGCGCTGGTCTGGCCCGATACCGGCAACCGGCCGGCGGTATTTGCAGGAACCGTGACGCCTGCCAGTAAAACGCTGGCACCGGAAACCCCTGCACTACCTGCAGCCACAACAACGCCAGTTCACGAAAACAGTAGCGAGGAGCCGGATGCGTTTGCGTATTCACCGTTCTGCGATCCGGGCTCACCGCAACAGGCAACAACGATGAATAAAGCCCTTCGTGCTGAAAATATCTCACAGGGTGCAGCAACTGAAGATAACCCTGCCCCCACCCGTGACCATACCGTGGCGCTGAACACCTCTCTGTCAGCCCGCGGTTTTGTTGACTGGCTCAGGCAGGCGCTGGCAGAGCATCGCCTGGTGGTGAACGACACGCTGGCACGCGTGCATATGGTGGAGGGAGCGGCGTTTCTGGTATCACCGGAGATTTTTAAGCTGTATATCAAATCCACCACCGGGGAAACCGGCGACGAGTGGCGTCGACTTCAGAAAGAGTTCCAGAAGCTGAAACTGCACCGCCGCGGTGACGACGGTATCAATATCTGGACGATTGAGGTTCGTGGTCCACGGAAGGTACGTAAAGTAAAAGGGTTTTTGCTGGATAATCCGCAGGAGATTTTTGGCCAGACGGTGCCGGAAGATAATCCGTATCTGTCAGTAATGCAGTAGCAGATCATCGCCACAACTATTAATTGTTGTAGCGTTCGACATTCTCAACACACAACTTAACCTCCTCCAGAAGTTGCTTCAGCAATTGGCTTCTTTTCTCAATGGGCAAAAATTTAAAAAGATTAAGAAGCAATTCTGTATCTCTGAGCATTCCCTCGTCTTTGTTGCCTGTACCTGAGTCTCGAACTTTTGTATCATCCTCACCAAGTAACCATGAGGCTTTTCTACCTGTTGCCAGCGCTATTTTTTGTAATGTTGCTGATCTGGGTCGAGCTTTACCACTGAGATATTTTCTAATTGTCGTTTCGGTGATGCCACATTTACGAGCAAAGGATGAGTTACTCTCTCCCTGCATAGCCTCCGCCAGACGGGATTGGAACGAATTCGTGCGATCGACTTCTGAATTTATTTCTTCACTTCTCGTCATAAAACCACCAGAACAGCAACCATCCAATTTCAAATGAGCCCAAAACAACGAACTCGACTAAAAGATCGAATTTTGCTTTACTCTCGAACTTTTGTTGTGTAGAGTTAAGTTGATTCAATTGCAGGCAATCTACGCTGCAAACCTGACCCTCGAGCATCGCATAACCAGGGCGAAATTGCCACGCTTTCGCTCGCCCTGAAAACGGCATCGCTTGCACAAAAACATAATGAAAACAGCACCAACACCAGAGGAGTACCCGGAAGAGGCAATGTTATCACTCTGTATCACCTTTCGCGGAGCCGCAGACCATTAAGCCAGTCCTGCCGTTATAGCCGTCCGGTAAGTCTGCGCGCTCCGCAAACTTTTAACCGGAGGACAATCTTATGCGGATGGTCAGCCTCGCTGAGGCTTTTGTTCAGCGTTTCCCGGCAACAGGAAACCACTCCCTTCTCCTGCGATTTACCCGGACGGCGATCCGCCGCCCCTCTACAGGAGAGTCAGCATGTCGGTAGTCACTGTAGACTGCGGTACCACCAACACACGGGTACGGGTCTGGCGCAATAACGTTGTTGTGGCTCAGGCCAGCGAACCTGTGGGTGTTCGTGACACCGCCAGGGTGGGAAACCACGCGATATTAGCGGCGGGCATTCGCCATGCACTGATGCAGGCGATGGCGCAGGCCGAAAATGCGCTACCCGATGACTACATTATTGTCGCCTCGGGCATGGTGACCTCTGATGCCGGTTTATGCCCGCTTCCCCATTTGCGCGCGCCGGTCTCCCTGGCAGACCTCGCGCAAGCGACAGTTGCCAGATATATTCCTGATATCGCACTTCACCCAGTCTGGTTTATCCCTGGCGTCAGGAACACGCTGGCGGATATCAGCACCGACAATATCGGGATGATGGATGTGATGCGCGGCGAGGAGGTGGAGACCTTCGGCCTGCTTGCGCTGCACGCCATTTCCGGCCCGGCGGTGATTATTCTGCCCGGCTCGCACACCAAATTCGTTCGTATCGACAGCGAGCAGCGCATTACCGCCTGCGCGACCAGTATGACCGGCGAGCTACTGGATTTGCTGACCCGCCAGTCCCTGCTGGCGGCATCGCTGGAGAGCCGGTTTTCCCACAGCCCGGACACCGATTATCTGCTTAAGGGCGCACAGTCCTGCCGTGAGAGTGGCTTAACCCGCGCCTGCTTCTCCGTCCGTCTGCTGGATTTGTTTACCAGGGCCACCCACGACCAGAAAGCGGGCTGGCTTCTGGGGGCCGCACTCAGCACCGATATTCAGACCCTGAAAACCAGCCCGGCGCTGGCAATGACACCAGATACCCGACTCATTATCTGCGGCAAACCGCCGCTGGCACAGGCGCTGACAACGCTGATTAACGCCGACCCGTTCTTTACAGCTGCCCCGTTACTGATTGAGGAAGACGAGCAAACCCCACTCTCCGGCGTGGGTGCGATAGCCGTTCTGAACCATATTTCTGCCCTTAAGGACAGGCTACACCACGCCACAGGAGACGTTTTATGACGCTGAATTTTTCCATCCCCCTCATCGCCATTCTGCGCGGTATTACACCCGAGGAAGCCGCTGTCCATATCCCGCTGCTGGTGGCGGCAGGGTTTCAGGCGATTGAAATTCCGCTCAACTCCCCCGGCTGGGAGATCAGCCTGGCCCGGGCCGCAAACCAATATGGCGACCGTGTTCTAATCGGCGGTGGCACCGTACTGTATCCCGGACAGGTAGAACATCTGATGGAGCTGGGCTGCCGTCTGGTGGTTACCCCCAATATCTGCCCGGAGGTGATTCACCGGGCACAGGACTGCCGGATGCAGGTGCTGCCCGGCTGCCTCACCCCCACGGAGGCATTCACTGCCATCGACGCCGGAGCACAGGATATCAAGCTGTTTCCGGCAGGCCTCTTTGGTCCCGCGTATATCCGCGCGCTGAAAGCAGTGCTGCCCAGGTCATCCTCGCTGTACGCCGTCGGCGGCATTACCCCGGAAAATCTCGGGGGGTATCTGGCGGCAGGCTGTCGGGGTGTCGCCCCCGGTAACAGCCTCTGGCAGCCGGGCCAGACGCCGGAGCAGACGCGAACCATGGCGCAGGCGTTTATCACCGCATACCAGACATTTGCCACCGGTACACCGTTAACAAGGAGCAGGTATGAAAACTGACTGGCTGTTTAAACACGCCACTGTGATGGATGGCTCCGGCGCAGCGGCGTATATCGCCGATGTGGCGGTCTGCGGCAACCGCATCACCGGTATCGCCCCGGCGATAACCGGGGCGTCGCATAACGTGGTGGACTGCCGTGGCCGGATACTCGCACCGGGCTTTATCGACGTCCACACCCATGATGACCTGACCGTCATTAAACGGCCGGGTTACACCGAAAAAACCTCTCAGGGCGTCACCAGCGTGATTGCCGGTAACTGCGGTATCAGCGCTGCCTGCGCGGTGGTTAAAGACAGTGTTCCCGACCCACTCGGGCTGCTGGGGGAACGAGATGAATTTTGCTACCCGGATTTCGCTCACTACCGTGACGCCGTGAATGTCGCCACACCGTCGGTTAACGTCGCCTCTCTGGTCGGCCACACCACCCTGCGCAACACCTGTATGAACACGCTGGACGGTCCGGCCACGGCAGCGCAAATTACCGCCATGCGGCACCTGCTGCGCCAGGCGCTGGAGCAGGGCGCGCTGGGGCTGAGCACCGGCCTCTCCTATGACAGCGCAGTGAACGCCTCAACCGAAGAGATCTGCGCGCTGGCGGAACTGCTGGCTGAATACCACGGCATCTATACCACCCATCTGCGCACCGAATACGACGGCATTACTGACGCCATGGAAGAGGCGTTCCATATCGGGCGTCACGCGGGGGTCCCGGTACAAATCTCGCACCTGAAATGCGCCGGAGAAAAAAACTGGGGCCGGAGCACTGAAATCCTGACCCGGATGGAATGCCATCAGCAGCATCAGGATATCAGCTGTGACGCCTACCCTTACCGCGCCGGTTCGTCGTGCCTTGACCTGAAGCAGGTCACCGCCGATTTCGACATCCTTGTCACCTGGTCATCACCCCACCCGGAGATGGCGGGGAAAATGCTGAAAGATATCGCGGCGCTGTGGCAGACCGGACTTCATGAGGCCGCCGCCCGGTTGCTGCCTGCCGGGGCCATCTATTTTCAGATGGATGAGGAAGATGTCCGGCGCGTGCTGGCGCACCCCGCCACCATGGTGGGTTCTGACGGCCTGCCCTGCGACCCGAATCCGCACCCGCGGCTGTGGGGCACCTTTCCCCGTGTCCTCGGTTTTTACGCCCGCGATGAGCGGCTGTTTCCACTGACCACAGCCATTCACAAAATGACCGGTCTGTCCGCCACCCGCTTCGGGCTGTCGCAGCGCGGCTTCATCCGGGAAGGCTTCTTCGCCGACCTGGTGGTGTTTGACCCCGACACCCTTCGCGACACCGCCACTTTTCCGGTCCCGAAACAGCAGGCGGAAGGCATCGACCTCGTTCTGGTCAACGGCGTGATGACCTGGCGTCACGGGCATATGACTGGCTACAGGGCCGGCAGATTCCTGGACAGAATGTCTTAACAACAGAAGGTAAACAACATGGTTACACGGTACGGCACTGAGGGCTCTCAGGGTGCTGGCGGGCAGGCTTTGCCCTTTGCCAGCGCGGTAGCGGCGGATGGCTGGCTTTACGTCTCCGGCCAGACACCGATGCTGGACGGCGAAATCATCGACGGCGGCATTGTGGCGCAGTCCACGCTCGCGATTCAGCGCTGCCTCGACATTGTGGCCCAGGCCGGATTCAGCCGGGAGGACATTGTGCATATGAAAGTCATTCTGACGGATGCGCGCGACTTTCCGTCCTTTAACGCGGTATTCCGGCGCTTTTTTGGCGATGCGCCCCCGGCGCGCATCTGCTGCGTCGCAGACCTGGTGGTTGACTGCCGGGTGGAGGTGGACGTCACCTGCTTTAACGCCGTAAAACGCTGACACTCCCCGTCTTTTTCACGCAAGGAACAGAGTATGGAACAGAACGCATTTTTGATGTGGTTTTTGCTGTACGCCTTCGTCATGATGACCGTCGGCTGGTACGTCACCCGCCACCAGAAAACCGGTGAGGATTTTATTCTCGGCGGCAGAAAGCTGCCGCTGCTGCTTACCCTCGGCTCCACCGTCGGCACGATGGTCGGCACCGGCTCCAGCATTGGCGCAGTCAGCTTTGGTTACGGTAACGGCTGGGCGGGGATGCTGTATGGTGTCGGCGGCGCGACCGGCCTGCTGCTGACCGCCTGGCTGTTCGGCCCGGTACGGAACCTGCGCTTTATGACCATGAGCGAGGAAATCTGCTATTACACCGGCGGCAGTCGTATCGTCAAAAATCTGGTGGCGGTACTGATTTTCCTGGCCTCCATTGGCTGGCTCGGTGCGCATATCCTCGGCGGCGGGCTCTATCTGGCCTGGGCGGCGAATATCGATATTGCTACGGCTAAAATCATCATCGCCATCGGTTTTATCTTTTACGTCGGCATTGGTGGCTATAAAGCCGTATCGTGGATAGACACCCTGCAGTCCGTCGTGCTTTTCCTCGGTTTTATCCTGCTGGCGGTGATGTCCGTGAGCTACGCAGGGGGCTGGGATACAGTAGTCGCCCGCACTGATCCGCAGGCGTTAACGCTGTTCGGGGCCGGCAAGCTCGGCCTGCTTCCGGCACTGTCGCTGGCAGTAGTGATTGGTATCGGCGTGCTGGCAACACCTTCATATCGTCAGCGCATCTATTCGGCGGCTTCCACCCGGGCCATCCGCCAGTCCTTCATGATCACCGGGCTGCTGTATCTGGGGTTCTCCTTCCTGCCCGCTATTATCGGTATGGCAACGCATGCAATGACCCCGACGCTGGATAATCCCGGTTTTGCATTCCTGTACGCCACCCGGGCGCTGCCTGCCGTGCTGGCGATGGTGGTACTGATTGCCGGGATGTCGGCCAATATGTCATCCGGCAGCTCGGACGCCATCGCCGGGGTCTCCATTATTCTGCGCGATATTTACACCCTGGTGACCGGAAAAATGCCGCCGCCGGATAAAGCCATTATGCTCTCACGCCTGTTCCTGGTGCTGGTGATCCTGCTGGCGCTGGTTTTCGCCCTGGTGTCCAGCGACATCATTGATTACATCACCCGCATGATTTCGATGATTATGTCTGGCCTGTGCATCAGCGTTCTGCTGGGCCGGTTCTGGCTGCGGTTTAACGCGCCGGGCTGCATCGCCGCCCTGCTGGGCGGCAGCCTGACCTCTCTATGGGTCATTCTGACGCCCGCCTGGTCGGCGGCGCTGGGCAACCCGGTACTTCCGGCGCTGTCCGTCAGCCTGGTGGCGGCGGTGATAACCACGCTGCTGACACCCCAAAACGCCCTGTCACGCGAAGCGGTGCTGAAGGCCATCACTGACGAGCGGGAAAACACACCTGCATCCCTCACCCCCACCACAGAGCCAGCGAGGAGCGTGCGATGAATGCTTTAAGTCGTGCACCGCATAAATCCGCCATCATGTCAGCTTCATGCGACGGCCAGCCAAACCTGCTGCAGGAGGACGTCTGCCTGCCTGCAGCGGTTATCAACACCGCCGCGCTGGACAACAACATCCGCTGGATGCAGCGCTATGCCGACCTGCGGGGCGTCTCACTCGCCCCGCACGGCAAGACCACCATGACGTCGTGGATTTTTCGTCACCAGCAGGCGGCGGGTGCGTGGGCCATCGGCACCGGCAGTATCTGGCAGGCCTACGTGGCGCTGGAGGCCGGAGTGCAGCGCGTGCTGATAGCCAATCAGCTCACCGGCAGGGCCAGTATGCTGCTGGCCTCACAACTTAAGGCGCAGTACCCGGAGCGTGATCTGATGTGCTGCGTGGACAGCCCGGACAATGCCCGCGCGCTATCGGTGTTCTTTGCTGAAAGAGGCCAACAGATGGATGTCCTTGTGGAACTGGGACTCCCGGACGGGCGCTGCGGTTGTCGCACAGTGGAAGAGGTGCTGGCACTGACGCGGGACATCGCCGCATTACCGGGACTGCGCCTGCGCGGGCTGGAAGCGTATGAAGGGGTGCTGCATGGCGATAACCTCCGGGAACAGACTGAAGCTTTCCTGCGCGACGCGGCGGCACTGGCCTGCCGGATGGCGTCGTTTGTTGACGGCGAATTTATCCTCACAGGGGGCGGCAGCGTCTGGTATGACGTGGTGTGTAACGTCTGGCTGGCGGCTGGCAAACCTGAACGCTGCCGGGTGGTGATACGCCCTGGGTGCTATATCACCCTCGATCACGGTACCTACCAGAGTTCACAGGATGCGATCATCGCGCGTGATGCGACTGCCCGGCAGGTGGGCGGTGAACTGAAACCGGTGCTGGAGCTGGTAGCGATGGTGCAGTCGGTTCCCCAGCCGGATATGGCGGTGGCGAATTTTGGTAAACGCGATGCGGCGTTTGACGCGGGTCTGCCGCAGGCGATCGCCCATTACCGGCTGGGACAGGCACTGGCGCTGAAAACCGGCGCTGTCGTCAGCACAGGCATCATGGATCAGCACTGTATGTTACGCCTTGCATCAGACAGCGACGTCCGTGTGGGCGATATCCTTATCTTCGGCCTCTCCCATCCCTGCCTGACCTTCGACAAGTGGAAAACACTGTTGCTGGTTGATGATGAATACCGGGTACAGGAGGAAGTGAGCACCGCTTTTTAAGAGTCACGCCAGTGAGTACTGACAGGCCAGACCGGAGTTCATTTTTTCGGAGCTGGCCTTCACGCACTGACATTCACAGACGGAGGCTCCGGCTTAAAGCACGCAACCTGACTGAGCGATTATTCTGAATGCACATTTAAAATGAGCGAATTATTTTTACTATGCTCACATGTCCCCGCAAATAGTGTTTATTTCACACTCACAAGTGACTGCCATCACATTTTATCAATCAGTTTCAGCCGATAACACGACCGTGTATCCCTCACCGAGACCGATTATGTCATTTGATATCCGTTCCACCCTGATACAGCTCCTGTCCCTGGACGCCATTCCTGGCTTCGAAGGCCCGGTGGCTGATGTTATTGAGCCACAGCTTGCCCGCCATGCCATCCGCACCCGACGCGATGTTCTGGGCAACGTCATTGCGCAGTATGGCAGTCAGGAACCCGACGCACTTCGGGTCATGGTATTCGCACATATGGATGAAGTCGGGTTTATGGTGCGCAAAATTGAAGCCAACGGGTTTATTCGTTTTGAGCGGGTTGGCGGCCCGGCACAAATCACCATGCCCGGCTCAACGGTCAACCTGCAGGGCAGCAAAGGCAGCGTTCCTGGCTGTATTGGCATCAAATCCTACCATTTCAGCAAAGGCGATGAGCGCACTCAGCCGCCATCCATTGACCATTTATGGATAGACATTGGCGCAGCCAGCAGACAGGACGCGTTCAGCATGGGCATCAACGTCGGCACGCCCGTTACGCTGAATAATCCCCCACGCCTGCTGGGTAACGATCTGGTTTGCAGCAAAGCGCTGGATAACCGTCTGGGATGCACTGCCCTGCTGGGTCTTGCAGATAAAATTGCCGACCAGAAGCTGGATATCGCGCTATTTATCGTCGCCGCTGTCCAGGAAGAATTTAATATTCGCGGCATCCTGCCCGCCATCCATTATGTGCAACCCGACCTGACCATCGGTATTGATATTACGCCTTCCTGCGACACTCCGGATCTGGCGGATTATGCCGATCTGGAGATTAACCAAGGGCCGGGTATTACCTGCCTCAATTACCACGGACGAGGCACGCTGGCCGGGCTAATCACCTCACCTGCGGTACTCAACTGGCTGGAAAGCACGGCGGCGACGCACCAGATCCCGGTTCAGCGTGAAGTCTCCCCGGGCGTCATTACCGAAAGCGGGTATATCCAGCTCCAGCAGGAGGGCATTCTCTGCGCCGGGCTGTCTGTCCCCTGCCGCTACACCCATTCACCGGCTGAAGTCGCCAGCCTGCGCGACCTGCAACACAGCATCGACCTGCTGGCCTGTCTGGTTCTGGCAAAAGCCAACACCTTCCCGTTAACTGCAAAATCCCTGAGGACTTCATTATGAAAAAGATCCTTGTCGCCTGCGGCACCGGCATGGCGACGTCCACCATGATTGCCCAGAAGATCACCCATTTTCTGGCTGATAACCATATTCAGGTCTCCACCAGCCAGTGCAGCCTGAGTGAAATTCCGCTTAATAAACAGGGGGTCGTTCTCATCGTCACCTCCATGAAAACCAGTACCGATTACGGCATTCCGACCCTGAATGGCGCGCCGTTTCTTACGGGGATTAACGACGCAGCAATCAAGCAACAACTGATTGATTTGCTGAAATAAGCGGGAGGAAACCATCATGCTTGATTATTTTCTGTCTCTGGGGGGCACCGTATTCGTCCCCATCATCATGTTTATTATCGCGCTGATTTTCCGCATCCCGTTTCTCCAGGCAGTGAAATCCGGCGTCACTATCGGCATTGGCTTTGTCGGTATGGGGCTGGTGATTGTGATGGCAATAGACAGCTTAAGCCCGGCAATTAAACTGATGATCGCCCGCTTCGGGCTGCACCTGAATCTGCTGGACGTGGGGGCTGGCCCGGCATCCGGCGTGGGCTATGCCACCGCCGTTGGCGCTATCGTGATCCCGGTTATCTTCCTGTTCAACATTGTGTTGCTGGTCACGCGGCTCACAAAAACTATGAACGTGGATATCTATAACTACTGGCACTACGCCATTACCGGGGCCATCGTCAATATTCTTACCGGCAGCCTGGTCTGGGGCGCAGTCGCGGCCATGTGCCACGCGACGTGGTCGTTGAAAATGGCCGATCTCAGCGCTAAACGGGTGCAAAGCATCGTCGGTCTTGAAGGGATTTCAATCCCTCAGGGCTGGGGCAGCAGTTCAGTGCCCATTGCGCTGGCGCTGGAATGGGTATACCAGCGCATCCCGTTTATGAAAAACAACAACATCGATGCCAGTGAAATCCAGAAGCGTTTCGGCATGACTGGCGATCCGGTGATCATTGGTGTGATCCTGGGCATTCTCTTTGGCCTTGCTGCCGGATACGGCTTTAAAGACCTGGCGAATCTGGTCATCACCGTGGCCGCCATTATGGTGCTGTTCCCGCGCATGATCCGCCTGATTGTCGAAGGATTACTGCCAATATCCGACGGCGCACGCCAGTTTCTTCAGAAACATTTCCATGGCCGCGAGCTGTATATCGGTCTTGACAGCGCTGTCACTCTGGGCCATCCCACGACCATCGCCGTGGGCCTGCTGCTGATCCCCGTCATGCTGATTATCGCCGGTTTCCTGCCAGGCAACCGGGTGCTGCCCCTGGCGGATCTTCCCGTTGCCCCGTTCTTTGTCTGTATGGCAACGGTGATTCATCGCGGCGATTTTCTGCGTACCCTGGTAACCAGCATCATCACCATGATAATGGTCCTGCTGATTTCCACCCACTTCGCACCGTTCTTTACCGAAATGGCCGCTAATGGCGGGTTTAATCTCGCTAAAGACGGGGCGAAAATCACGGCGCTGTCGGTCGGCAATGCGTTCGGCTGGTCGATTAGCGAACTCATGAGTATGGGGATTATCGGCATCATCGTTTGTGTGGTCATCACCGCACTCGTCGTTATCGGCTTGCGTAACCGTGAACTGTCCGCCTGATTTTTATCTGTTAAAGGAGAAGTAGAGTATGTCCTGGCTTAAAAATGTTGTGGGTAGTGAGAAAGCGGTCATTGCCATGTGTCACCTGCGTGCGCTACCAGGCGATCCGGGTTTTGACCACCAGAAAGGCATGAACTGGGTTATCGACAAAGCGCACGACGATCTGATGGCCCTGCAAAACGGTGGTGTGGATGCAGTGATGTTCTCCAATGAGTTCAGCCTGCCCTACCTCACCCGCGTGAAACCGGAAACCACCGCCGCGATGGCGCGCATTATCGGGCAACTGATGGGGGAAATTCGCGTACCTTTTGGGGTGAATGTTTTGTGGGATCCGGTGGCGTCCTTCGATCTGGCGATGGCGACCGGTGGCAAATTTATCCGTGAAATCTTTACCGGTGCCTATGCCAGCGATTTCGGCATCTGGGATACCAATGTGGGCGAGACTATCCGCCACCAGCACCGCATTGGCGCATCCGAGGTGAAAACGCTGTTCAATATCGTACCGGAAGCCGCTGTGTATCTGGGTAACCGGGATATTCGCGCCATCGCCAAATCAACGGTATTCAACAACCACCCGGACGCGCTGTGCGTCTCCGGCCTGACGGCTGGCAGCAAAACGGATACGACGATCCTGAAGATCGTTAAAGAGACGGTACCGGAAACGGTCGTTTTCGCCAACACCGGAGTGTGTCTTGAGAACGTGGAGGAACAGTTGTCTGTCGCCGACGGCTGCGTGACCGCAACCCATTTCAAAAAAGACGGTGTATTTGACAACTTTGTCGATGAGGCCCGGGTGGCCCGCTTTATGGAGAAAGTGCATCAGATGAGAGGATAAAACGAGGCCGTTTTGCAACGGCCCCGCCCCGTCATGACAACGGCCCGGCTCCTTCGCCAAAAGTTCGCCGGGCCTTTATTAATCGCTATTACGTGAAAGGAGTCAATATGCTGATCCTGCATTCCCGTCTGGCTCAGGCCAGAAAGCGGGCAACAGACTGGCGACAGGCGCTGGAAGTGGCGCTTGGTCCCCTGCATTCCACGGGCTATACCCGCGCCGGTTATTGCCAGGGCGTTATCGATAATACACTGGAATGGGGGCCGTATTATATCGTCGCCCCCGGCGTCGCCCTGCCCCATGCGAGGCCGGAACAGGGTGCCAAGGCTAACGGTATCGCCGTCACCACTCTCGAGGAGCCGGTGTATTTCGGCCATGAAGACTGCGACCCGGTATGGCTGCTGTTTGCGCTGTGTGCCACCGACGCCAGCGCCCATCTGGCCACCATTCAGCGCATCAGCGCGCTGCTTGCCGACGAGGACCTGCTGGCACAACTGCGTGAAGCGCGCACCGACACCCATCTGCTGTCTTTGCTGAACGCCTGTGAACATCAGGAGGAATAGATGCAAACACTTCATCCGTCCCTGGCCTCTGTCGATCCGCTGCTCCTTGGCGAAACCCTCATCCGACTGAATGTCCTGCCCATCGGCACGCTACACATTGATATTGAAGACACCAGTTTTATCAGCAATATCACCTTCGGTATGAAAACCATCAACGCTGTCGCCCACAGCACGCAGCACCTTCTTTCCTTTCACCTGATGCTGGCCAACCCACGTCCGTGGCTTGAGTGGATTGCCCCCCTCAGACCTGGCTGGATTTTTTTCCACGCGGAAGCGCTGGCTAATCCTGCCGAAGACCTGGCCGCCATTCACCGCACCGGAGCCAAAGCCGGGCTGGCGTTAAATCCGGCCACACCCGTTGCCAACTACGTCTACCTGCGCGAACACCTGGATGGCCTGCTTATCATGACCAGCGAACCCGATGGTGAAGGCCAGCGTTTTATTCCGGCGATGGTGGACAAAGTGACTGATGCCTCCACACTCTTCCCAAAGACCGCCATCTGGGCCGACGGTGGTGTGGATCCCGCCGTTGCGCCAGCGCTACGGAAAAGTGGCGCACAGCACCTGGTGTTGGGGCGAGCCGTCTTCAGCCACAGCGATATATCCCGGGCCTTACAGGCATTTGCGGGGGAATAGCATGAGCCAGCAGCGCAGCGAACGGATCGGCAAAATTCTGCATTACCTCTGGCTACACAACCAGCTCAGTATCCAGCAGGCTCATGAGCTGCTGGACTACGCCCTGGCTACACTGCGGCGGGACTTTAACTATATTGCCAGCCACTATCCCGGCATGGAGCGTTACCACGGAGGGCTGCGTTTTAGTGTCAGCAGTGCGGATAAAGAGTTCGTTTTCGACATGAAAAAGAGCATCAATACCGATGCCAAAAAGGAGATTGCCCGGCTGGCGCGCCAGTACATTAATCCCAACGACTTCATCATTCTTGATTCCGGTACCACCTGCCTTGAGCTGGCGCACATACTGGATATTCCCGCCCGCGTTGTGACAACTGATGTGAATATTGCTCACAGCCTTGCGCAAATGAGCCATGTGGAAAGCTATATTATCGGCGGAATGATCCGCTCAGGCTATTTTACCGTCGGTGAAAGCCTGGCAACGGAAATGCTGAACACCTTCTCGGTGGAACAGGCGTTTATTTCCTGTGATGCGCTGTCGCTGGACACCGGTATTACCAACGCCACGCTCTTTGAAGTGGGTGTTAAGAAGGCCATCATCCAGCGCGCGAAAAGAATCATTCTGTTGGCTGACCACAGTAAATTTGAGCAAACTAACCCGTATACCATCAGCACCCTTTCCTGTATGCACTGCATCATCACTGACAAAGCACTCCCGGATGCTATTTATAAACGTTATAAACAGGCGGGGATCAATATTATTCGCTAACAGCCCATGCCAGTGGCATGGGCTGAAGGTACGATTACACAGCTGTGATTGATAATTCTGAATGGAAGATATCATTGGGGTCGACGCTGGCTTTGGTGGCCTGAAGCATCTCGACCTTATCGCCGTAATAGAGCGACAGCCATTTTGGATCCACCTCCGTTTTGGCCTGGTCTGTATATTTCATATCGACATCCGGATAGTTGATATAGCACCCTTCGTAGTTATCACTTTCATAAGGTTTGCCGCCATAGTCGGCAAAATATTCAGCATAGAAGCGCCACATCCAGTCGAGATAAAACTCATCGTCGGCAGCATCCAGCCAGTAGATCTGAAACTGGGATTTCAGTACTGAACGACGCTGGTGTATCGCTGTCGGGTCAGTCGTTTCATCATGGGTATTGATGCAACCGCCGTAACTGTCATACTGCACCAGCATCTGATTGATGCGTGTTTCGCTGGTATTATTCAGCCAGCGCCATAAGGTATTCAGTTCCTGCTGCCCGAACTGCCCTTTCTGGTATGACGATTTATATTTACCCCGACGATTATCACCTGACGTATTCATAGTCTGGGTAGCATACAGCCAGTCCATCAGGCGGGCATCTCCTACCGGATCGCGCAACAGCCTCACGGGCTGGCTGATTTCCAGCATTGGCCCGTGCATTTTCACCTCTTCGTTTACCTGCGGTGTAAATCCAGCCGCCGCGTTCATGGTATTCACAAAATCAATAAACGGCTGATCCTGGACGCCGCCCACGGTACCGCCCATACCGGTATACTGGATGACCAGTTTGATATCTCCAGCGGCCCGGTGCTGCACCTTCAGCAGCGTAAAAAGCCCGCCGTTGGCAAGCGCCGGATCGCTGCTGTTCCAGTTCACATCATTGTCAGCAAACCACTGCCAGTAAGTGCGCATAAACGTATCGAAGTGCGTTTGCGTGGTGAAACTGCTCCAGGGATACGCCAGCGTCAACAAATAGACCGTCTGCGGGGCGACGGGCAGTTCGCTGAAATAGTAATTCAGGATAATGCCAAAATTGCCGCCCCCGGCACCGCGACAGGCAATGAACAGATCCCGCTCGCTGCCGGTGCTGTTCAGGTTGACATGTTTTGCCACCAGTCTCGTGCCACTGCTGTCCGGCACCAGAATATCGACGCCGGACAGCCAGTCCACCGTCGTACCGTGCATCCGGGACAGCAGGCCAAAACCCCCACCGGCAATATGCCCGCCTGCGCCGACTGCATAGCAGGAACCGCCCGGAATGGTGCGGTTTGCCGCTTTGTACAGGCTGTTATAACCGTCCCAGTTCTGGTTGCCGCTGGAAATGGAAAATTTATAATGTGCAGAGGTATCCCAGGGGGATGTTACATTACCGGTTTCATCGTAGCGCATCCCCTTCATTTCACTGAGATCGATTATTGCCAGCGCCTTACAGCCATCCTCGCTTAATTTGTTGGCAACCAGCCCCTCATAACAACTTCCCCCGCTGCGCACAGTAATTCGATATCCGTTCGACAACGCATCGTTTGTCGCATCGATCACCGTCTGTGCTGAATCACAAAGGTAAATATATTCGGCCCCCACATCAGGCCAGCGTAAATTAAACCCTTTTTGCAACGTTTTAAAACGTGCATCCGTATTATTCACTACCGAAAAACCTGACATATAAACCCCTCAGATTATTCTAGCAATATCATGACAAGGAGACAGTCATGGGTGACTATCCCGTGAGGTGACATAATGTTAATATCCTTTGGTAAAGTTAAAATTCGTGAATCAGCGAGTTTTTTTACAAAAAACATTTAAAGATATAACTATTAACAATTAACCACATTTTGAATAAAAAATGTAATGATGTCATTTCAAGAGAATGAAACGGACTGGATTATGGTTGTAATTCTCACTGGTGGTCACAGTCGCTGAGGGGGGCACACAGGATCTTTTCTGGTAAGTAAAGTGGTGAATGCTATGGCTAATAATGCTCTGTGAATCACCACGGATAATCTAGACACTTCCGAGCCGTTGATAATACTGGTTTTCATATTCACCCGGTGGTATCTGATTACTTGAACCATGCCGACGCCTGCAGTTATAAAACATTTAGATGTAATCAAAAACATCACAGTGGGTTTCTTCCCGCGTTCCGGAGATCTTTTTCTTTATCCGTTCGCGTTTCAGTTGCTGGAAAAAGCTTTCTGCTACCGCTTTATCGTGGCAGTTACCGCGACGACTCATGCTGCCTTCCAGACCGTGAGATTTCAGGAGCGACGGCCACTTATGACTTGTGTACTGACTGCCCTGAACAGAGTGAACCCGTACCTGTTTTTGAGGATTACGCCGACATACCGCCCTCAGTAATGCGGTCAGGACAATTCCTTTTGTCGCCCGGGTTTGCAGTGACCAGCCGATAATTTTGCGGGAGAACATCTCAACCACCCTGGCAAGATAAAGCCAGCCTTCGTGGGTCCTGATGGAGGTTATATCCGTTACCCAACGCTCATCCGGAGCATCCGGATTGAACTGTCGCTGGAGCCCGTTGGGCGACATGATACTGGCCTCGCCTTTACGTGCCCGCGGGCTCCGGTATCCGACATGAGCCTTTATCCCGGCACGCCAGATACGGTTAATCCCGCATTATTGCCCGCTATCTCGCAGGTCGAGATGGATCTTGCGATAGCCATAAACGCAACCAGACTCCAGCCAGAACTGTTTGATTTGTCCTGTCAGCCTTGATGCCGTGGTGTATGCGGCTGCTGAAGCCAAGTGTAAAAACCACTCGGATGAACATTCAGTAGACGAACAGGCCAGCAACAGCTGTTGTCACGGATAAAGGCGTACCTCAGTCGGACAGCTTTGCAAAGTTGTTAAATATGTCCCGTTCTTCAGTAACCCGTTTCAGTTCTTTCTGAAGTCACCGGATCTCAGACTGGGCAACGGACTGCATTTTAGTGGCTGATGAATCAGGGCCATATTTTTTACCCTGGCATAAAAGCTGTGCGTAGTGATATGAAGACGGGTGGCGACGATTGCGATGGAATGGCCGCGATCAACACTCTGTTTGATCGCTTCAATTTTGAACTCTTCGGGATAACGTTTACCATTCATGGGCACTTCTCTTTTAAGTCATCTTAAATGAGTCTGAAATGCCTGTTAAACTCGTGACTATTCAAAGAGGTGGCTGGGGCAATATAATGCAGGCATGCGATGTGGGAGACAATCATACCCGGATCCATTGTCTGCTGGATAATGACGATCTTCTCCTGAGGATTTTTGCGTTTACGAGATTCTTGCCCTAACAGGATCCTAAGCATCACAAAATTGGCGTTAGTACAAGACATATATTCCATTCTATTCCTTGTCTGGAGATAAAGCTACTGTCAAGTATTTCAGGGGTTACATCAGTTCGCCATGTTGTCTTTCCGGCTAGCAAATCTAACAACAACATTAACCAGCATACTTATGGGGTTGATAGTTGTCATTTAGCTGAATTTGTTTATGATAAACTTCAAGAGGATATATTGCGTTGATTATCTATTTCAAATGAAACAATGAGTGAATCTCTACGTGAAGTTAGTTGAAAAAAGGGAGAGCATACTCCCTTTTTATATTTTCATGGGTATATTCTAGCCAGAACGTTTTCGGTTTCAGAGAACAACGAATATATTAATAAAGTGTTTCAGAATATATACCGCCATAAGTGCAACAGCTACTTATGAATGTGATTCAGGCCATGGTTGATCATTAGATACTGCACCAATGTTGCCATTTAAGAAGTTAGCAAATGTATCTCCATAAAGTTCCGGTAGCCACTCGCCCAAAGCTTCTGCTGTCAGTGGTTGATTATCGATGGGGGTGAAATAACAAGCGGTGTTTATTGGTGCCCCAGCCCAGTTTTCTGACGGCCCTCTTAATCGAATTGACACGTGGCGTGTGGGTAAACCTAAAGCAGGACCTTTAAAGTTACCCCAGGAAACAATGGGGGGAGTGGCATAAGGGGTTTGCTGTTCTTCAATTAATGACTGGACATATTCATCAGATAAAAGGAATACGTAAGCATAACCATTGTCATCAATATTCTCATACATTTGACGACTGCAAGTCTCCCAGTATGGTAGAATTGGAACACTAGCTGGACGAGTTTGATAAGAGCTAATAATGTATTCACTACATTGATAAGAGCCGTAAATTTTATCAGGAGAACCATTTTTTACAAATGTATCGGGGACCTTAATTCTAAATATGAATGCCGAGTAAGGAAGATCATCATGATATGTAATGTAATAGTCTGCACATCCATCGGCCTCCATTCCATCTGGTGAGCCCGTTGTTCCTGTGAGGCGATCAATACGATAAATATCCACCCATCCATTTTCGTAGATATTACTTTCGCCCTGAGTCACTGGTTGTTGTCTAGTTAAAGCATTTTTGATTAATTTAGTCGGCAACAACTTATCGGTTTTCTGTGGCGCGGGATATGCAAAAACACTTGGATTTCCCTCAGTATATGGATTTAGACCAGGTGGGACGGCATTCATATCCTTTGCTCGGATAGTAACATATCTTATTAAATCATCCCCATACACAATGTATACTGCTAAGCTAAAATATGATACTTGCTGAAATCGTCCAGAGATGGAAACTGTCGTCCCTGGATTTAACGGGGTATTTTCAGAAGCGTCAATAATGCCCCAAGAAATTCTGCAGAATTGATCAGAATTGCCCATACTCCCTCCAGAGTTATATTCCTGGTCATCCGCATAGATTATCATCTGTTCTGAACCAATAGAAACTGAAAGTTCTGGATCAGGCATGGGCTGAAGCCATCCATTAATGCTCCCGTCGCCAAAAAAATTATTAAAACGGAACATGGTCTCTACACTTTTAATATCATACAAATCGGATGGAAGTATGTAGTCAAATTTGAATGATGGCATCTCAGTATCATATACTTTCATATTAAACCTCTTTAAGTTACTAGTTTACATTTCATTTGATAGAACCAGTGGAAAATCATAGTAAGCGATCTAATAATTGATGTGTGTGCTTTTTTGGCATACTTATTGTTCTTATTTGCCATTAGCTAATAGATTGAATGCTAATTTTCTGTAGATAAATTAAAGGTGAATGCTCACAGTTAGCGCGGACAGCTGCCGCATCAGGGGCATTTAAACTATGTCGAAAATACGGCTTACGCCACGCATTCTTCCCCAAAAGAAGGTCCATGCTTATGGCAGCATGATCATTCATTCGGGTATGATTTACCCGTGCGCTTCTGGCGAATTTCTGATGGATTACCTGTTTTACCGGTTATCCACCAGAAATGCCCTAGGGCTGTTTTAGCGGTACATACAAGAGTGGCTCGGATGATGTATGAATTAGATCGCTATTGTTCAGGTGGCGCGGCAAACCGCTTTATTCAGAGGGGGGGCCAGGAATCCGGATAATAGACCATGAAAATGCAATGTTAACCAAGGAATGGAGGAAACGACCGGGTTGCAGGCACTGTGGCGATTCGACCTCCGAAACCAGTCGGTTTTTAATAGCGATCCTGCTTTCACCTTTTGGTGTAACTCGGTAAGCCAGACATCAAGCCCTTCTGCTATATACTCAATCACATAGAATATGTGTTTGCCTTTTTTAAACGGAACAAAGACATGGACTTTTGTATCTGGCCAGACCAGAAAAAGTAGGGCCACAAAGTGATTAGTCATAGTCATTACCCCCCTTTCTTCACAGGGATTGGTATGCATAGAGTAAGCGTACAGCGAGAGCCGTATTGACAGGGATGCGTTATTCAACTGGCAGTGTGATGCGCCAGGGGAGCAGTTCGCTGACCCGGTTGACCGGCCAGTCAGCTATGACGTCAAGCACATGACGAAGGTAGCTTTCTGGATCCACGCCGTTCAGTTTGCACGTCCCGATCAGACTGTACAGCAACGCTCCACGCTCACCACCGTGGTCCGAGCCGAAGAACAACCAGTTTTTACGACCCAGACTGACCATCCGCAGCGCATTTTCAGCGATGTTGTTATCGGCTTCTTCCCAGCCATTGTCTGCATAGTACGTCAGAGCCGGCCACTGGTTCAGAGCGTACGCGAACGCCTTCGCCAGCTCTGAGTGTCGTGACAGCGTTTTCATCTTTTCACTTAGCCAGCTTTCCAGTGATTTCAGCAGCGGTTTCGTTTTCCGCTGACGTTCAGCAAGGCGTTGCTCCGCCGGCATTCCCCTTATCTCCGCCTCCACGGCATACAGTTCGCCGATACGTTTCAGGGCTTCTTCCGTCAGTGCCGATGGCGTGCGAACGTGCACATCATGGATCTTGCGGCGGGCGTGAGCCCAGCAGGCGGCTTCCGTTATCCGGCCATCGCGGTACAGCTCGTTGAACCCGGCGTACGCATCCGCCTGCAGTACACCGCTGAACCCCGCAAGATGAGTCTGCGGATAGATGCCTTTTCTGTCCGGGCTGTAAGCGAACCACACCGCCGGCGCTACTGCCGATCCGGCGTTGCGGTCATCACGAACGTACGTCCACAACCGCCCGGTCTTCGTCTTCTTATTACCCGGCAGCAGCACCTGGACCGGGGTGTCATCGGCATGGAGTTTGCCGTCGGTCAGGACATAGCCCTGAAGGGCTTCTTCCAGCGGTGACAGCAGCCGGCAACACGCATCCACCCAGCCCGACAGCAGTGAACGACTCAGCTCCACACCCTGGCGGCTGTATATTTCAGACTGCCGGTACAGCGGGGTGTGCTATGCATACTTAGAGGTCAGTACGCGGGCCAGCAGCCCCGGTCCGGCGAAACCCCGTTCGATGGGCCGCGAAGGCGCAGGAGCCTGCACGATAGCGTCGCATTTTGTGCAGGCATGTTTTTCCCACACGGTCCGGATAACCCGGAAGGCGCTGCGCATCAACTTCAGCTGTTCGGCGGTATCTTCACCCAGGTAACTCAGCGAGCCTCCACACTCCGGGCAGCATGACGCTGCCGGCAGTAGTCGTTTTTCATCGCGGGGGAGTGACTCGGGGAACGGTTTTCGGGTGCGGGTCTGCCGCAGAGGGCGCTGCACTGCCGGGTCATCCACCCGGCCGGTCAGCGTATCGCTTTCCTTTTGAAGCCGCTTCAGGTCAGCTTCCATCTGTGCGATACGTCGGGAGACCTTTTCAGAGCGGCTGCCGAAGTTCATCCGGCGGAACTTATCCAGCTGCGCCTGCAGGTGGTCTATTTCGCGCTCACGGTCGGCCAGCTTTTCCAGCAGGGCGCGGTTCAGTGCTTCCTGTTCGGCAAGCCGCTGTTTCAGCAGAAGGATTTCGTCAGAAGAGGTGTCGTTCATAAGCCCGCATTTTACCAGGCTTATTCTGCGACAACCAGGATAAAGAGATTTACAGCATGGTCAGGGAGGTCAGCAGCCGCTTAGGCTGCCGGCAGTCGATACCCTCAAGGAGCATCGCCAGCTGTGCCGGGGTCAGGAACACTTTGCCATCACGGGCTGACGGCCAGGCGAAGCGCCCACGCTCCAGCCGTTTTGTCAGCAGGCACAACCCGTCGCCGGTAGACCACAGCAGTTTTACCTGGCTGCCGCTGCGGCCCCGGAAGATGAAGACATGGCCGGACATCGGGTCGTCTTTCAGAGTCATCTGCACCTTTGCGGCCAGCCCGTTGAAGCCGTTGCGCATGTCGGTGATACCGGCAACCAGCCAGATTTTGGTCCCGGAAGGTAACGGGATCATCGCTTAAGTTCCTGTATCAGCAGAGTCAGGAGCTTTTCGCTGACCGTATCGTTGAGGCGAAGTGTCCCGTGCCGGAACGTTACCTCACAGCTGATGCTGAGCTCTGAGTCCTCAGCGGGCGGTTCTTGCAGTACGGCGGTGGCATCAAGAGTCACAGGAAGTAACTGAGGGCTCTCTGAGGAAGGTAATAGCAGCTTTCCCTCGCGCCACTGCTGGCGCCAATTGAACAACAGATTGGCGTTAATGCCATTTTCAAGCGCCAGTTTTGAGATGGATATCCCGGGTTTGCAGGAGGCAGCAACGAGCTGCTGTTTAAAATCAGGAGAATAATTAGGGCAGCCTTTACGCCTGCCAGGAGTCATATTTTTCTGCATCTCTGACACTTTGGTTCCCACTACTTATTTAGTGGACACCACTTTGTCGGATGCATCAGATTATGACCAGACGGTTCACGCTGTACGCTTACTGCATAGATATAAAGCCAGCAGTTTATCTGCATGTCCTAAGCATTCGTTAGCGAACGTGGAAACCTACTGATTCGGCGATCATCACATTATTTTCTCTCAATATTCGTAACCAGTTAGCACATACTCTGAATAAATTAAAAGTGTAAACATCTACGTGCGAATGACTATATTCACAACACACTTTCCATTCAATACATTGATAATTGGATAGATTTTCTACCCAACATAAAAATTAGCGTCTGATACATACCCGACATCTGATTTACTCAAAAAACCACTCCAGCCCTAAACGATGCTAAAAAATACACATTTACTCCGTTCACTCCGCGCAATCCAGACTAAAACTCACTGCCCAAGCACGACGACTCAGATGGCTTCACAGATTGGTTATTAAATATCAAAATCATTAGCTTTTTTTAGTGAAATAATTCTATTTCTTGATTGTATGATTCCAATGGTTCAAAACGAACACATACGACAACGAAGGAAAAATTATGACTAATCAAATGAAGGCTGATACAACGTTAGATGTTTGCTTTTTATATAAAACCAAAAATTTTGTAAATTTAACAACAGTTGCTACACATGGAAGTTTCGGCGTTTTAGCTACAGCTGCTGACAACTGGTTATATAACTCTATGGAGAAATCACCAACCATGGGATTATATATTAGGAGTGATTTTAACACTGTCGATCCTTTACAAAGTTATCTTGGCCATGTTGAAAATTTCTCACGCGAAACTACGTCTTTCCTGGAAACTAAATTCCCATCTGCGCAGTATCCTCTAGAATATTATTGCATTGATAAGTCAATGGCTACTCTCATTAATCTTTCAATTATGAATTTATTCGTAGATGACGAAAGTTATGCTATCGCGACTAACTCAATCATTCCTGGCACTCAACAAAGCTTTGAAAGCCTTATTCTCGGTAACGACGAAGGGTCTGGCGCAGCCTTTATTGGGAAAGACGAAGGTGCGACAGTATCTATTTCTCTTAAAATTGGTAATCTGGATAAAGTAAAGAATACAATTGAGTGGAACCAAGATGCAGAAATTGTCCTTAAGTTAGAAAACGACAATTTAGTTGTAGTCAGCCAAACATTGCCTTTGAGCTGGAATTTAAGTGATATCACCACCTTACCTGACGGTTCATTTATGATTAATGTGACAAATGGCCTAAATGGACCGCTATGCGCAGAGCTCTATGAACTTGAGAATTATAGAGGGCAACAACAGCCATTCCCTTATGAAAGTGATTATTCAATGATAGGGACTGTTGTTAATCAGTTAGGAGAGTTTCGTATTTCATCCGCTAAAATTAACCGTGAACATTCTCTTGGTCGCTTAATGGGATATTCGGTGATTGAGTCACTTTCTCCTGGCTATTCTTTAAAGAATTACAAAAGCTTTATGACCGATCAGGATATTCCTGATCTACCATCTTATTTCGGAGACTGTAACATCCCTTGTGATCTTGTGTGGCATGCAGATGATGAATGTGATGTCTGGATTAAAGTTGCTACAACAAACACCAATTATTCCGCTTTGGTGTCAATTTATGCTGATGAGATTTATTTTGGTAGCAGCACAAACAACTTGTATATCGGACATATATCAGGCGGAAGCTACACTGTATTGTATGGATATCTTGATGATAATTATTCTTTCGTGGAGGTCGGTAGCGGAGCAGTAACATTCGATGTGATAAACTCTGTGCCAGTCGTTACACCTCTTTCATCTTCTTTACCAAGCGAGTGGAGCTTCAGTTCTGCTGAAAAACAATCTGATGGTTCTTGGGTCGTGACATTAACTGATTAACAAATAAATTTTCTTTAATAAGGTCTATCAGATATGTTAGATAGTTTCACGGGAGCTCATTCGCAAGGGAATTATAAATTATAACTCTCAAATTGATTGATGACAAAATGGCGAATGTTGAGTAACCGCTGTTTCCATCCGGGGAAGATATGCAATTGCCATATCTTCCTCTGAAAACAGCAGAAAATTGAAAAGAATAGAAGTGGAGGTAACAGACCTAATTGGACTGATCCCACAGCAGTAGACATTTCCTGTCCTCATGACGAGGCCCGTTCAAAGGCCTCCTGACTGACACCGCCGAGGTGACTGTGGAACCGGGACGGGTTATAGAAGACTTCAATGTAATGGAAGACATCGGCCCGGGCCAGATCCCGGATTTTATATATGCGTTTTCTGATCCGTTCTTTTTTCAGCGAAGTTAAGAACGATTCAGCCACCGCATTATCCCGGAAGTTGCCACGCCGGCTCATGTTTGAGACCAGGTTTTTGGCCCGGCAGAACCGTTGTCTGTCGCCACTGCAATACTGGCTGCCTTGATCACCATGTACGATGACCTCACCGCCCGGTTTCGACGCAGACAGCCATCATCAGCGCGTCGAGTGCCAGTTCGCGTGAGAGAGTGGGCTTCATCGGCCAGCCCACTACATTGCGGGCGACATGCATATTAAGGTACCCATTTTAAATAATCGAGGTTACGTATGAGCCATAAATTAACATTAAATGAAGTACTGGGAACGATTATATCACAGCCAGTGGAAATGGTTAGAATTGTCATCATAATTACCTTGGGAGAGTTTGGCCGGTGGCTATATGGTGGGGGGCGATTCAGGGAACGGTGTGGCGATCTTATCCTTTGTCTGATGCTATTTTATCTCATACGCTCTCATGTAAAAAACATTGCTACAGCGTTAGGTGTTGATATATCACCAGGCGCAATAGCTATTATTATTTCTCTGCTTGGTGCACATGGGATTGGCCAGATGCTATTTTACGCCATAAAGAAAAGAACCGGTATTGATTTAAGTGAACTGCTAGGAAAAAGCAACAAATCGTAGTGTCTTGTTAAGATATTAATCTTGTTTTAAACAACATTCGCGAATGATTTGACTTAATTATTTCTGGTGCAGACATCACTGTATAAATGTATTTTCTACAATGGAATATTTCGATATGGTGAGTTAAAGATTTGTGAGATATATTGCATCTATGCGACATAATGAATTATTATAGCGAATATAATAATTTACTCTCCTGTTCTCTCTGGGGATAATTAATGGTGCGAATTAAAAATCATTTTATTGACAATAATGAAACCCTGACGCATCCGATTGACAAGCATGCATCAGAGCATCAATTGACTAAGATTAAATATTTTTACTCGCCTTTAATTATTCCATATAATAGATGATGATATAGCATTGATTAATTTGTTAATGTCGGTTTTATTCTTAAAGTTTACATTAACATAAATACCAACCTGAACGTGAATGTTTTGCAACTTAACCATCCGAGTTTTAGGTGGTGAAAAATAAGGTGTTAAACATTTAGGGAGTATCATCATCGCTTCCCCAGCTGCAACATGCATAAGTTGAGACAGCGTATCATAGGTAGATTCTTTTATCTCAACATAAGGAATAGTATCTTTTAGAGTTCGAGTTACAATTGTTTTTACTTCGGCTGAGAAAACATCTTTTTTTATAAAAAGCTTTATGTCTTTTGTAATATTATAGTCAGTAAGGTCTTTATCTGAAATTGCTTCAGGAATAAAAAGGTACATTGATTCATCAGCGATCTTGTGGAAAGTGAAACAATCTGGGAAACAAATATTTCGAAATGACAAAACAATAGTATTGGGATTTGCAATGAGCGATTTCACCTCACTACTTTCGATATTCTGCCGCAGGCACTTAACAGAATAATGCTGAAGTTTTAGCGTTGATTCGATATGCTGATAAATTACGTAAGGTACACTTAAGTCACACAATAACCCAATCCCTTTATCTTTACCAAAATTAAAATCAATTTCTATCGCATGGAGTAATTCGTATATTGGCTTTACTTTTTCATAAAGTGAGATAGCAGTTTCTGTAGGTTCAAGATTATTATATTTCCTTACAAATAATCTTCCTCCTGTTTTCTCTTCAAGCTCGTAAATAACTCGAACTAATGGAGAGCGTGTTATGCACAGGAGATCCGCTGCACTATTTATACAACGAGATTCAAAACATGTAACAAAATACTTTAATTTTTTTGATATCAGTGATGTCATGTTGATTCCTTGTTAAAATTTATGCCTGCAAACTATCTCACGTGCTGCATAGCAATACAGGTTAATAATCTTGCAGAATTGCTTTAGCTATTATTTCCCGTTTACATTTTAATTTAAAATACTCGTATGGTTTAACTCATTAGTTCAAAAGATACTTTGCAAATGTGCAATAATAGCACTAAGTTCACGGTGCCCCACTTTTTGCGATTTATTCCACAATCGGCATTAGAGACGATGAAACACCGTGGTGTGCAGCCTTCGTAGGCGCGATTCTGGAGTGTTGCGGTATTCTTTCAAGCTGCTATGAATCGACCGGGGCATATTTACAGTGGAGTCATGAATTGAAGGAGCCTGGACCTGGATGTGTAGTGAAGTGATGGACGCCCTTTCCTGAAGCAGCCAGTGCCATACTTTTACTGTCTGCGTTTACTACGGGAGTAAATCACATGAACACGATCAGAGTTGTTGGTATTGATATCGCCAAATCAGTTTTTCAGGTCTGCATCTGGATGGTCAATGGCTCCATCTCATGGAACATAAAAATTTCTCGTTCTAAATTGCTGGATACTATCCGACAGTTTGACCTGGAACTCTTGTTGCTATGGAGGCCTGCGCCACTTAGCATTAATGGCGGTCTGATGCCTGAAGAATCAGAGAACAAATACCGCTCTTACCATAAAACCGTGGCCAGAATTACTTGACCATATATGGACATTTCTAGCGAGCCAGTGATTAGACATTTTCACTGAGCTTTGACACGCTTTGTAGTAGCTAAATTGAGATGTTCGTCTCGGGCCTCGGTTGTTTTCCTGGACTGTTATGTTGTGATCCCAAGATGCTGCCGGTACTTCACCGGAATCATTTTCTGGGATCTGTCTTCCAGAAAAATCCCCTGGGCAAACGTCAGCCCACCTATCAGTAGCGGCAGGCTCAGCGGGATCGTGAGCAACAGGAGCGCCCCCGTCAGCGCAACCGCGCATTGAGCAATGATGGGATGTGTAATTGATGTGTGTATAATGAACACATTCAAGCAAAGGAGGCCGAACATTGCTACTCAACGTACTGCACCAAACGTTAATGTCACCATTGATCGTGAATTACTGAGTCGCGCACGCGCCCTGAGTATCAATCTATCCCAGACGTTCACAACTGCTATTGATGCCGAGTTGCGTAAACACGAGGCTGCACGCTGGAAAGAAGAGAACGCAGAAGGTATCGCAAACCTCAATGTCTTTCTGGAAGAACATGGCAGCTTTTCTGATGGATACCGGACATTCTGATCATGCAATTTACGGTTTATCGCAACGCGAACAAGAGCGCCGTTTACCCGTATCTGCTGGATGTCCAGAGCGATATCATGGGCTCCATTTGGGAAACGGAAAATATTGTACGTTACGGCTATTTTTTAACCATATCAGCCTTTGAAAAAGCTACTTTGCATTCGTAGGTTCCACCTTTGAGGGCTACCTGAAATTTATAATCTTTCTGATTATTGAATTTAGGATCAAAAGCTACACCACCAGTGACTCACTGGCAGGTATGCGTTTTCGATTTACCCGAAGTGCTTCAACGACCAGTGAGAATGCCAGCGAAGGTTGTTTCCTGCTGGGATAATATAGGTAGTAACCAGGAAATAGTTTGCACCATTGCTTCAGCACACGAACCAGCCTGCCGTCTTAAATATGAGTTTCAAACTCTCTTCTGGCAAATAAGCAATCCCGAGTCCCGCAAGCGCTGCATCGACAATATGTTCAGATGTATTAAAAATGAGCTGCCCGCCTTCCTTCATCACTCCCCTGCCCTGCAGGTACCAGGCGCAGCAGCGCCGTTCGATTACGGTCGGGCACTCTCCCTGCGCGAAATGGCGCGGCGCTACACCGAGATGCCGAAATATCGACTGGCACCGGAAGTGGCCGGTCTGCTGCATTACCTGCCGGACTGGAGTCAGCATGCTTTCATCAATATGCTGTGGAACACCGGCGCACGCCTTAACGAAGCGCTGGCATTAAGAAGAAGGGATTTTCATCTGAACGAGGAGATCCCGCATGTGGTCATTCGCACGGCCAAACAGCGTCGTGCCAGCGGCGGTCGACCGCGTAAAGGGAAAAGTGCTGACCGGGTCGTGCCGCTCTCCGATCCGGGTTATGTGGATGAGATACGCCGTCTGTTTGCCAGCACCCGCGAGCGGTTTGAAGAAGACATCATTACCGGAGAACGCCGGGCAATGCCGGCCTGGGGGATTTCAGACCGGACGGTGAGAAACTGGCTCGAGCGCGCGGTCGATGCAGCTGGCCGCGACGGAGTCCGGTTCAGTATTGCCGTGAGCTCGCACACGTTCCGGCACAGTTTTGTTATGCACCTTCTATATGGCCATGTTCATCCGAAGATCCTGCAGGGATTGATGGGGCATGAGAAGTTTGAGAGTACCGAGGTCTACACGAAGATATTTGCGCTCGATGTGGCCGCCAGCCAGCAGGTCCGGTTCTCACTCGACACTCCGGATGCGCTGCAGCTGCTGCGCGGAATTAATTGAATCAAGGATAAGCAAATGATCGATGATGATGACGTGAGCCAGGAACCCCATATACCTGAACTAAGTCAGGACGTTCAAGCCCTGATCAATAATGGACTTGAATTTCTCGATAAAGCGCGCGAAGAACTGGAGGCTTCTAAAGCGAAGTTCTCTGTTGTCAGCTTCTGGACTGCTGTTGAGATCCTGCTGAAAGTCCCTCTCGTACACGAACACTGGAGTCTTGTTTGTAGCAAAAAGACCTCACCAAAAAGGCAGGCCTATCGCGACGGCGACTTTCAGTCGATAACGTATGAAGAGACCCGCAATTTACTCCGGGATGTTTTGGAAAAACCGCTAACCCCGGAAACGCATAATGTGTTTGAGAAGGTAAGAAAGCACCGTAACCGCGTAGTGCATTTTTATCATTCAGCCTTTACCGCAGCAGATCAGGTTCAGATTCAAAAAGAACAGGCAGATGCCTGGTTCGCCCTCAATCGTCTGATGCGGGATGAGTGGCAATCAATCTTTGGCGCTAAAAACAGCTACAGCTGGAAGCTTGCGCACGGTGAAACCCGCTTGCTCAGGGGAAGTGAGTTTTATGCTGCAGTACGACTCAAACAGGTAAAGCAGGAACTGGATTCTCTGGCCAAGATAGGGATTGATATAGGCATCTGTGGAACCTGCAAGCAACAGGCGCTGGTAACATCGACACAAACAACGGGCAGTGAGAAGCATACATTGTTTGTTACGCGCTGCTATGTTTGCACGGATTTGTACCGTTATATTTCTCTCATTTGCCCTGATTGCGACGAACGGCAGTCATTGACTGAAGGTGATGAGCCCTTTGCCTGCGAAAATTGTGAATCGACGGAAGACAGGATGACGCTGCTTGATGAAGAAACGTACCGGAGCGTCGATGAGCCGCTATTGTCAAATCTCCCGGCCGGATGCACAAATTGCATGATCCCGGACAGCGTCTGCCAGCATGGTGATGGGTACCTCTGCACCCAGTGCTTATCGTATTATACCGCGCTGGACGAGTGTGAATGTTGCAACCACCTGAGTGACAGCGTTCCTGAATTTAGTCGTTACAGGGGATGTGACTTTTGCGATGGTGACAGCCGCTATCATGATGACTGAATTGCATTTTAAGACATACATTTGTATTTCATTTGAATTACCTATGTGACCTGCCCCCAGGATTAGATACAACCTTCAGTTAGTAATGTCGGTTGGTTTTTCTTCATATTTCCCGTTTCGCCAGCCTGCTGCAAATTCAGCCGGAGTCTGGTAATCCAGCGATGAATGTGGCCGGTGCTCGTTATCATCCTGCCGCCAGCCATTAATCGTTTTCCTGGCGTGAACAATATCGCTGAACCAGTGCTCATTCAGGCACTCATCTCTGAACCGTCCGTTAAAACTCTCAATAAATCCGTTCTGGGTCGGCTTGCCCGGCTGGATAAGACGCAACTCCACGCCATGCTCAAAGGCCCATTGATCCAGTGCGCGGCTGGTGAATTCCGGACCCTGATCGGTTCTTATCGTAGTCGGATAGCCGCTAAACAGCGCGATACTGTCCAGAATACGTGTGACCTGCACGCCTGAAATCCCGAATGCAGTGGTAATTGTCAGGCATTCCTTCGTGAAATCATCCACGCAGGTCAGGCACTTGATCCTGCGACCGGTGGCCAGTGCGTCCATGACGAAATCCATCGACCAGGTCAGGTTCGGCGCATCCGGGCGCAGAAGGGGAAACCGCTCGGTCGCCAGCCCTTTACGGCGTCGTCTGCGTTTTACGCTCAGTCCGTTAAGGTGGTAAATACGGTATACCCGCTTGTGATTGACGTGAAGGCCCTCTCTGCGCAGCAACTGCCAGATGCGCCGATAACCAAAACGTCTGCGTTCAAGCGCAAGCTCAGTAATACGCCCTGATAAATGTGCATCAGCAGCCGGACGCTGAGCATCATAACGGCAGGTCGACAGGGACAAACCTGTAAGCCAGCAGGCACGACGTTGCCATGTACCGTCATCGATACCTCAATCATCCCTGTAGAATGCAAACCATTCATCACGCCCGAACGCCGCGCCGTGTTTGTATTTGTTCCAGGTGGCCTGTGTTTTTGCCTTAATGCCGGAGAAGAAACCACCGGAACCTCACTCAACAATCCAGTATTTGCCCGGTGGCAGTGGACCATCACCTTTAATCGCCCGGCATGCGCCTTTATTGCGATAGATGCCGTTCCCAGAGAACGCCATAAAACACCAATATCCATGTTATGAGCATGGTAATTTTATTAGCAAAATCAGGTGTTAAAATCATTTTTCTGTTACAGAAAACTACAGGGAATCAATATATTGAGAGGGTAAATATCCCGGTGGGATTCATCATAAAAAAACCGTATTGAGCGATCTTTCTAGCGGTTCTGAGGTCAGTAATCACCTGGTACAATCGCTGATAATTATCCGTAGTTACCTATCAGAAACGGTTAAATTATGCTCTGAACGTACAATGATTTCCTTTTCCCAAACTGACCCCTGATACTGTTATTAGCACCCCGCATATTCATATTGAGGATGTCCCTCAGTAGAACATGAATATCTATTATGAGTCTAAAACCAGGCCCTAAGCCGATCGCTAAATCAAAGGGTAAAACGGATCAACGTCGACGTGAAAACAAGGATACGCCCGGTAACACTCCCGGACTAAAACCCAGCAAATAAACTGGTAAGTAATAATGTGGGGTATAAGCAATACGCTTATACCCGTTTATTTTTAAACGTCTGTCAGTGTAATGATATATCCCATCGCTTAACAGCTGCCGCTGAAACAGGCACACAATCAGCGGCTTGTTCCTGAAGTTTGTGCCTGACTGTGGTATCGAATGCAGAGTCCCATGGATTAAATTTCCAGCTTTCCCGATAGGACTTTACAATCGTCTCAGGACAAAGAAAACTAAACTGGTTCGTTGTAAACATGGACACGGCACTCACCGCGTAATACTGTTCTGCCTTGATAATTTTCTTTTTCCATATGGCGCTGGCAAAAAACTCTTCCGGATATTCAGAAGATTTAATGATATAGCGGTGAACCGTGAAGTCACTTATCCCGGAGAGTTTGATAACAGAATGCGTAAACATAACCGGAATAACGGTTATTTTAGTGGAGATGATTAGTAAAACCATCAGTGACACGATGAAAGAGGCGCTAATCTTCTTTAACATCTTATCATGCGTTCCCATCCGCAGGTACACGAGGCCCGGGAACAGGCTTAAGAAATACACCATGTATGAAATAAATGCCAGCCCGGTTATCGTCCAGAAGTTAACTTTTTCATCGGACGCGCTAATATTTCTGAATACGATCTCAAGCGGAAATACCTGTAAATGTGCCAGCAATGCGATACTCAGTGGAATGCCAAGGTAGAACTGGTATCGTCTTGTTCGTTTCACCTCAGCCCTTTTGCTCGACAGATCCTTCTCCAGATGCTTTCTGTTTATCAGGGCGGATACTACAACCGTCATCAGCCCTATACCAAACATAGATATCCATGCAGAATTGTCTTTTACGCCCTGACTGAGGTCCAGTGCATAATAAAAAATATAAATAAATGTCGTCGGAAATAATCCGGCAATCATCAGCACAGATAAGAAATTAGTTTTCATCTTATCATAACCCGGAAGATTATTGACATCCTGCGGAATAACAACAGCCATAAACACGGAGGATACAAAGAAAATGCTAAGCAGAAACAGTAATGAAAGAATGACCGCACAGAAAATAAGAGCAAATATGCTTTGAATATTCATAACTTCAAAGAATACATCCAGCCTGTTTAGACGACTGAAATATCCCCATATGACAAAGAGTGATACTGCAGTGATAACACCTGAGGGTGTCAAAACAGAAATTAACAGCACCCGCCATTTCTCATTCATTTAATTTCCTTAAGGTTTCACTTATATCCGTAAATATTATCAGCTACACAACGTTAAGGCACCTACCGGATTTCAGTCAGGCTACCAAAAGTCAGTTCCCTTCTGTGAAAGTAATTTTTTTTCTACTTATTAAAATGTACGTTTGAAAAAGTAGACTCTCTGCGATACGCTTCATCTGTAGCATTACTCCGATTTTTTACCCAGCGCGCCGGACGGTCTCCGGCCTTCCCGGAGCCTGAGATGACCCCACTGACGGATGACCATCCCGATACACAGCCCGCTCTGGCCTTCAGGGATCAGGAGTTCCTGCCGGCGCTGGCCGGGAATGACGCTGTGCTTAACCCGGCCCGGGCCTATTTGCTATCACTCAATTCCCCGCGCAGTCGTCAGACCATGGCCTCGTTCCTTGGTATAGTCGCCGGTATGCTGGGTGCCGGCTCACTCGATACCTGCAGCTGGGGCAGTCTGCGGCGTCATCATGTGATGGGGATTACTGAACTGCTGCGCGACACCGGCCGGGCCACGGCCACGGTCAACACCTATCTCTCGGCACTGAAAGGCGTGGCCAAGGAAGCCTGGATGCTGAAGCTGATGGATGTCGAGAGTTTCCAGCACATCAGGGCCGTGCGGAATTTGCGCGGCAGCCGGCTTCCGCGCGGTCGCGCGCTACCGACAGAGGAAATCCGCCAGCTTTTCCAAGTCTGCGATGCGGACAGCAGCTGTCAGGGGGCGCGTGACGCAGCCCTGCTGGCGGTGATCCTCGGCTGTGGTCTGCGCCGTTCCGAAGCGGTAGGCCTTAGAATAAGTGACATTGTCACGCAGGGGCGGGCGCTGAAAGTGCTTGGTAAAGGCAACAAGGAAAGGCTGGCGTACATGCCGGCCGGGACCTGGCAGAGGCTGATGCACTGGACCGAACAGGTGCGCGGTGCAGGCCCCGGTCCGTTGTTCACCCGAATCCGACGTTTCGACACACTGACCCTCGACCGGCTGACCGATCAGGCGGTATACCATATTCTGCACGTGCGTCAGCGCCAGGCCGGAATTGAGAAATGCGCACCGCACGATTTACGACGGACCTTTGCAACGGCGATGCTGGATAATGGCGAAGATCTTATTACCGTTAAAGATGCGATGGGTCATGCCAGCGTCACCACCACCCAACAGTACGACCGGCGCGGCGAAGAGCGGCTGCGTGCAGCCCGAGATAGGTTGACTTTGATCTCTCACTTATCAACGTAGTGATTTGCCACTGAGTCTAGACGCGGAGTCTCTGGAACGAATGGGGTGACTTATAAATGGAGAATGTTACAAGTGGACTACTATTGGGCGTGCCAGGATCTATTGCGCCAGAGGGTAGAATTCACACAAACGTGGAAGGTGCAACAGCCCTTAATGGGACTTTTAAAAGATAGTAAGGAAAGTAGAAGTTAGTCAGTTGTGGACATACGTGCCTCCTTGTTTATTCAAAAAAAATTCACCTCATCAAGAAACTCAGGCTATAATATTACAAGTCTCTTCTCAATTTTAGATGAAAATGAAACCGCAATCACATATTCAATCGCTTATAAATTTGTTATCCAATAAAAACAATATAGTCATTGAAAAAGACAAAAGGACTATTTCTTTTGAACGCCTTACAGTATCTGTATGTTTTATTCTTCATAAAGGTAATATAGCCGCCTTCAGACCTGACGATCAATTGCTAATGCGATATGCAAGCGCACCGATTATAATTGGTATTAACGAATTTATAGATTTCAACCATCAATTCATCATTCAAGCCAATGGAGAGATAGCTTATGAACTTATCCCCCTGGAGGAGGTAATGAAGAGAGTTGAAAGCCTGAATCTTTGGGAGAACTTATCCTACATCCTAATGTATAACATGAAGTTAATGGTTAATGATCATTCGAAGGCAGTCGGAAGGGGAACATACGAAATCATACGATCCTCCATTATAGAACTGATGGCACAGACAGATGACATAAAAACAAAAATAAATGCATGTGATTATATTCAGTCCCGTACTAATATATCCAGAAGTCGCATAATGTCTATTTTGAAGGATTTAAAAGAGGGAGGCTATATCGATATAGAAAAAGGCAGACTCATAAATATCAACCAGTTGCCTCTAAAATATTGAGTCTCGTCACTATTTCCCATCTGACCTTAGCCGATGAATAGTATCTCTTTTACTGAAAAGCCTCGCACAGGTACCATGATTGATGAATGTGGAGCACATGCTTTGCAAATACAGAGACCAGCAGTGTAATGGCCAACGTAAACTGGCCACTGAGCTACAGCTTATCCAATATCGACTTTCCGATTCGTTTGGCGGTAACCCACCGTTATAGCCATGCGGCCTTAGTGAGCTGTAATACCAAACGATTTAGTCTGTGATCGTATGAGCAGCTTCGCTAAAGTTTATATAACCTGTCACTGGCACCCACTCGTTTTCAGACTTCTGAAGAAGCGTTAGGCTCTGTCACTGCGAACTGTCATTCAAGGCGATTCGGGATAACGATGTGTTCATGACTACGACGTTTATACCGGTGGTTAGGTTGCTGACAACTCACCAGCCCCAGTTCTTTCATGAGCCTGCTGGCAAGCCAGCGTTCCATTCTGAAGCCTCTCAGGATTGCCATAGTCGTGATACCTATTGCAAGAACTTTTTAACTTAATGTAACGTAAGGGAAAAGTAGCGTTATGTGAGATATGTAGATTTAGAAGCTATATACATTGCAATACACAACCAAAAAAAGGCCGCTAAGCGGCTTTCTGATTAATACTCCGGAAGCGAGCCGAGGTTATCTCTAGTTGTCCAATCAGCAACTGTTTTCAGATAATAAATACCATCAACAGGGTCAATTATTACAAGAGCGCCACGCTCATAATTTCCGTTTCCGGTAGCAACTGCTGTAATAAATTCATCAGTACGTCGGTAAATTCTATTTACAACCTCCTGTCGACTCCAATAAATAAAACTGCATCCATTCTGAGCAACTTTCAATTGTTCAATATGCGAATGGGTTGAATCATAATGCACGGCATATACATAATAAGTAGACATACAAAAAAACTTATAGATATACAGCAATATTACTGCCGCACTGTTATAACTTAATGAAGTTTAAAAGCATCAAGCAGGACATCAATTTAAATCGAGCATCTCAAAATTACAAAAATTATTAATTAATTACCAAACGCGTAAGCATTTAACACTTCTTCATATCCCACCTCTAATCCCCTCCAACCGTGCTTTTTGTTCCTCACTCATCGCCACATCTACATCACCATGCTCCAGCAGGTATGTGCCAAAACTCATCATGCAAGCCACAGCCGGATCTATCTTGTTGGGCGCTTTAATCTTGTTCGGTTTAATGTTGTGGTTCGTGCCAACCATCATCACCACGTTACCCATAGCCCAGGCCAACACAGGATCCCCGTTGTGCTCAATGCGCTTACGGGCGGCGAACACCTCCAAGCTTTTTGCTACCGGGTTAAATCGGGCGAACGTTTGCGGGAATGGCTCGACGTCCAGTCCGTATGCGGACGGTAAGGAAAACCGGGCGATCAGTGGCGGCTCACATCTGAGTGCCACCATTAAAGATATACATAAGGAAATTTTAGTAAACAGTCCAAAAGATTCCAAAACAGCAACAAACAATTACGAACTAATAATTTACAAAGTCTCGCCTATCATATTCACTAATCGTTTTGATTAAGGAGACTTTATTATGGATACAGATATTAAAAAGCTGCTGTTTGTTCAGCAACGCCTACAAATACTTCATTTAGGAAAGCACTACGGAGAATTTACCGATAGCTATCTATATGCTTGGGAGCGCGGGGTTTATCCTTTCTTTGACGGCACAGACGGTAGCGTAGATAAAAAACCACACGAACTTTATCAAGATTTATTTAGAATTTCAGAAGGCGAAGTTGAATTTATAATAAAACGTTTTAATAAAGCTTACGATGACAACGAAAAATTAACTTTTTATGGTCTGGAAGATGAATTACATGTTTACAGTCACAGTACCTCAGGATGGACTAGAGGGAAATTATTGCGTATAAGTCGATATCTATTTCTTGAAGAGGAATATGATAAATCATTCTGGAATAAATTAACAGAGAATGGTTCATGTCCCGCAGAAGCTCATAGTATTCGCAAGGAATTTATTAGAGAGTCTGATATCTATTTTTACTAATATATCGGTCTGAGCAAATCATGCCGTTTCCCAGAAAGTCACTTCTTTTCATCAAGTAGAAAGTCCCTTATGCCGCACTTTTGCCGCGTTTATTCCTTTCCTAACATCACCACTTCACCAGCATCATTGATGCCGATCAGCTCGTCCGTAACCAATTTGTCAAACCACCTGTGAAACGATCTACGGGCCTTTTCTCCTAACATGGCTTCCGTATCATCCCGGAGTAACGAGCGGTTGCATGGCTCACCTTTGGCCTTGCGGCTGCGGATGTTGTTGTACCCATGTCATCGTGGAAAGACTAACATCCATAGCCTTAGCTGCGACATAAACGTTATCATTTTGATCGACAACCAACTGAGCGGATTCGCGTTTGAAATCAGGACTGAAGTTTTTTCATTGCAGCAACTGTGTTGCTCTGAGGTAAACCTAACACCTCTGTTCAGGTGGCCAAATTCAGTGTGCCACTACACATGCCATTTCCAGGATGAAGTTTGTAAGTGGTTTATGGCGAATCTCTGCAGCGGTATCGACAAGCGCCCTCAAAGATTCCTTGGCTCTAGGGTTAAGTTGATCATCTGATTTCATGAGTGCACTCATGAAATTGAAAATGGGTTACAGTCAATTTAACCGTAGATAATAATTATAGCCCGCCATAAGACGGGCTAACGTAACAACATGTTCGATTTAGATTGATACATTATAGGTATAATCAACATCAGTCTGTTGATTACATTGTTTATTCATCTGTGTACCAAAAACTTATTCACAGTTTAAACAATTTAAAGACGCTCAATCTGAACCGTGAGATTGCCGCTAACATGACCCTCGGTCGGTTTTTGTTCAGTTCCTTTTAGTGATACCACCTGCATAGTAATACGCTGCAAATCCAGCGCCGATACGGTTTTCCTGATATCAAGGAATTTACCGTGCATATCAAATATGCCAATACCTACGCCCTTTGCTGCCTGAGACGAAGTATCTATGTTTGCTAAGACGCTCCCCTCACCAGCGTCAGGTGTGCCCACAAATCGGTAGGCCATACGATCTGCCAAGACTAATGCATAACACTCACTGCTGCCGGAAATACTCAGATTAATAGGATTTTTCGGGATGGTATTCCCCCCCTGCCATGGCAACGCATCGAGATCGATAGTGTCTAAAGCGATGGTGGTTGGATTCATATTTACTTCGCAACCGGTCGGCCCACTGGTGGCGTCACCCGTAATGGACAGCGTGGCGGAAACATCTTCAGCCTGCGCTGCAAATCCCGTCATCAGAGAGGAGAGTATTAATACAGAGTAGAAAATTTTCATGGTGTTCTCGGTAATTGTCAGGACACGCGGAATAGAATTCCCCATCGTGTAAACGATGGGGAATTTATTACAGGCGTTCGATCTGAATGGTCAGCGAACCCTGTACAGAGCCGGCAGTTGCTGTCTGGCTTGCCAGTTTCACCATGCCCAAGCCTAAATGAGAGACACCTGGTGTCGCTGTCATTGTATCCTTGTTAATGAGTAGATTCTGACCCGCATTGTCATATAGAGCAATACCGATACCGCTTGCCGCGCCTTCACCCGTCGCCGTGTTCGCCAGGACGCTGCCCATTGCGCTATCTGCAGTCCCGAGGAATTTGTAGGCAATTTTACCCTGAGAAACCAGGTCTGCGCACTGCTCATCGCCAGTGACGGTCAGGTCCACAGTATTCATCGGCGTCGTAGTAGTCCCCTGAGTCACCAGGGTGGAAATATCAGCGTGTAGATTGATTGAAGACTGACCCAGGTTAACGGTGCAAGGTGACAGAGATGGGGTAACTGTGCCGGAAACGGTCAGGGTTGCTGAAACGTCATCAGGGTTGGTTGAAGCCTGAGCTGCGCCCATCACAAACAATGCGGAGACAGCCAGTCCTAAAATTGACTTTTTCATTAAAAATATCCTTATAGGTGTGTATCTTAATAAAAGAGGCGAAGTCTTCTCATTTCAGAATGAAAAAAGAAACCTTCCCTATTTCGTTATAAATAATTAATTCTCAGCGTAATTTGGGCTTTCACTTTCCCTTCGCTGACGGGTTGATCCGTTTTTGCATAGCGAACCGACAGCGGAACCGGGATATTCATCTGCTGCACGGGCAATGCCATATCGATGGGCTGGAAAGGGGTCATCACGCTGCCGTTATAGAGCATTTCGATGCCCACGCCGGAGGCCGGGTTTTCGGGTGCGACATTTTTAAATACGGTGATATTTTGTGGCCCGGTAGCACCTTCGATATTGATGCTGGCCCGGGTGGTGTTCATGCACTGCAGATTCACGCCGACCGGATAGTTTTTCTTCATCGCGCTGCTGGCCAGATCCTTCACATTAATCGGCGGTAATTCGATTTGCGGCTGGTCGACCAGAATTTCACAGTGGGCTCTGGCGGCTAACACCGTCATCACCAGGTTCACCACCAGAGAATTATCATTCAGCGAGACCAGGGACGGCAGGCGAATGGTCATCGTGCCGCCCTGAATAATGCCGGTCTTGATTACTTCAATGCGCAATTTAATATCATCAGTGCTGACCGGATGCGTCGGGACCTCCGAAAAAGGCGTGTTAAAAGGTAATACCCACTCTTTTCTTGCCCTACCCGGCTGGTCATAGATAACCGTAATTCTTACACCGACGCCCGGCAGCGAAGTGCTGTAAATATGATCCCCGCTTTGCGCCGTGCTCATTCTGCCGTTCAGGATGCGCTGTACCTTCCCCTGGCACGCCGGAGCGATCGCATGATGCGACCCGGTCAGTTGCGCGAGGGATTTTTCGTTCACCGACAAAACTGTCCCCACCGGCGCGGTGCCCGCTTTGTCCGGCAATTGAACGGTTAACGGGATCGTCAGATTTAACGGCGCCTGACGCTCCTGGCTCTGGCAGTCATGCGCGCGGGCGGTTAACGCAACGGCGCTTAACATCATGACGGTGGCGATTCGCCAGCAGGAAAAAGGTTTCATCGGGCGCTCCTCAGTGGCATTCGACGTTCAGGATGGCGATGGCGAGTTTCACCGACGCTTTTGTCGGGATGGCGAATGGCGCGGAGCACTGCTGTTTGTCACCCCAGCTGAAATTCACCGTGCCGCTGTCAGGGGCGGAGTTGAGGTAGGCCTGGCCCTGATCCCCGACATACCAGGTATCGTCATTGCCCTCAATTCTTGCCCGCGCACCGAAAGGCAACGGCTGGCCTTTGTAGCTCACGTTCATCACCACTTTGCGTCCGCCGATCGCTTTGAAACGGGCCAGCACAATGGCGTCTTTCGTCGGGATCACCTCAGAGGAGGTGCTGACAAAATCGACCTCTTTATTACTCTGCGGATCAACCGTCATGGTGTTGCGGTGATAGGACTGGAGATCGGGCACGATGGCAAAGCCCCGGGAGTCGGTCCTGATGTTCTGGTTGCTGCCCAGCTCGACATTCTCCGCACCAGGGATCGCCACCAGCGCCTGGCTGCCGCTGGAGAAACGCCCCAGCGTGATGCCGTCTTTATGCGCGAGTAAGTTCCCGGACGCATTCCAGGAAAGGTACTGGTTGCGGTCGGCGTTCCAGGTCACGTTAAATTCACCGCGATTGCCCTGGTAATCGATGCCTGCGGAGCCGCTCTGGGTATCGCTTTGTCCGTTCTGCGACGCGTAAGAGACCTGGGTATTCCAGCTCAGATCCTGTCCTTCCCCCATGTGACCCGACACTCCCACCTGGTTAGTCAGATCGCCTTTCAGGCCCGTGGTGGCGCTGTAGTTGACCATCGGCTGCGTGGCCGGGAACAGATTCCCGAGCGGAACAGACAACGTGAGCGCCAGCTGTTTATCCCAGTCGGACATCCCTTCGCTGCGGGTCATGCTCCACGCGAGTGAAAAACTGACGCGTTCCCAGGAGCCGTTCCAGCCGAGCTGCCAGGAGCGCGAGACCGAGCTGTCCTGATTCGCCGTGCGGGACAGGGTGGCAAAGAAGCTGTGTTCGTCCGTCAGGGTCTGATTGAGGGTCAGGTTGTATTCGCGTTTTAACCGCGAGTCTTCGAACAGGGTTTCGGCGTCCGCCCAGTCGCTGAACGATAAATAGTTGCGACGGTAATAGCGGTTATCCAGTTGGATCTGCGTCCCGGTTTCCGGGATGCCGTTGCGGTAGGTCAGACGCAGCATATCGCCTTTATACTCTGGCGAATTACCGCGCTGGCCCTGGCTTTCAGTGACATCAATGGCGATGCCGCCCACACGCTTCAGGTCAAAACCTGCGCCCAGGCTCGCCGCCTTATATTTTTCCTGATACTGGATACCGCCGTAGGTGGTGATATCCAACGGCAGCCCCCAGGAGATCGCCGCCTGCAGTATTTCCGGGGTCTCTTCCACGCTGTTGCTGTTCGTCACATAGCGCCCCGCCGCCAGGCTGTATTTCATCTGATGCGCGCGTAAAAGTTGCGGAACGTTCGAGTAAGAGACGGTGCTGTGCGTTTCTGAACCGTCGGCCTCGGTAATGGTGACATCCAGCTTGCCGCCGTTTGACACGGACGACAGATCCTGGATCACGAACGGGCCTGGCGGAACCGAGCGCTGGTAGATGATGTAGCCGTTGCTGCGTACGGTGACCTGGGCGTTACTCTTCGCAATGCCGCGGATGAGGGGGGCAAATCCCGTTAACTGGTCAGGCTGCATATCGTCATCGGAATTGAGCTGGACTCCGCGCACCACGAGACTGTCAAAAATATCGCCCGGCGTGCTGGCGTCACCCACGGTCAGCTCCCCTTTCAGGGAGCGGACGGCGGTTTCGACATAGTTTGAGAGCGTCTTCCAGCCATCGTCATTGCTGAGGGTGGCGTTATTGCGATAGCGCCAGCGGCCAAAGTTAAAGCCGTTGGTCAGATTAGCAAATACCGTGTCCTGAGTGTCGCTGGTGCGATGTAGGTATTGCTGCCCGGAAAGCTGGTACATGCTGATGAGGGCGGGCACGCCGTCGTCCCACTCCTCCTCCGGCACGCCGGTCAGCGACTCATCGCGCATCACGGTTTGCGGGAGAGAAATATCCAGCGTCAGTTTTGAAAAATCAAAATCAGCCTTCGTACCGGGAAGCTGCTCTTGCATGTCAGTGCAGGCATTTCTCACGCTATTATCCTCAGCATTCGAAGCGACCTTTTTCAAATCCACGCCGAGTTTCTGATAGGTCTGAAAAGAGAGACAGGGAACGAGCTCCTTTTTGTCATTCAGTTCAAACCGGACATCTGAAACCAGGGATGGCTTTCCGTTGACCTTAATCCGGACGCGATAAGTCCCCGCCGGCTGAACGCCCTGGCTGAGGAGACTGGTGTCATTAATCACTGTATTGCCGTTTGCCGACTGTAATAAGCCGGGGTCGAAATACTCCCCGGCAAACACTGTTTTCGAAATTATCACAGAAACAGCCAGGTATAGCTTATTGATACAGCGCATAACGTCTTGTTAATTGATTTTCTGGGTAAAGGTTTTAGACGTTGTGCCAAAATCATTTATCGCTTCCCATTCCACGGCTGAGCCACTGGCAGGGGCATGTTTAAGCTGATAGGTTTTATTCGAAAAAGGGGCAATGACGGTATTATTGTCGACCACCGAAACCGGGATGGTTTCTTTATCGATTGAGATTTTGCTCAACACCAGATTGAACGGAGATGCATTTTTTACCACCACTGTTTTATCGGATGCGCTCCAGCTCAGGTTTTTCACCGCTTCCCCCGGATCGCCCTTTAAACCCGCCGGGCGGAAAAAGAATTTAATCCGGTTATTGATCGCCAGCACCATGCGGTTTTCGACTTTTGATTCTTGTTCATTCAGGCCGGGCACGCCTTTCACATCGAGCCAGAAAAGACTTTCGCGATCGGCAGGCAGGCCGCTGCCCAAATAGACGACCCGAATCACGTTGTCGCTTTTCGGGGCCAGCCTGAACAGTGGCGGTGTCACCACGAACGGCAATTTTTTAATTTGAGAACTGTCACCTGCATCAAGCCAGGACTGAACCAGATAAGCCCGGTTTTCATTGCTGTGAATTATGACCGTCGCGTCGCCTTCTTTTTCACTGTAAATCAGGCGGTCGGCGTTAAGAGTCAGGGCGCTGTGTGCAGTTGCTGATAATGTCATTAAAGCTAAAAACATGGCAATGCATGACTTGTTCATCTTGGATAGACGCTCGCAATTATAACGGTCACAATTGTGACATAATATTATGGATATCGAGAAAAACAGTAGCATTATCCGAGTCCATTTCTGGACAAATTATAACTTGATCGCATCAACAAAACTCGGTTACGCCCATCTCCGATGGGTTGGGATCATATTAATCTGACGGGATAATATATCGGGCTAAAAATAAAAAATGGCTGAGGAAAGCACCGACCTGTACAGCCAGTTGCTATCAGGCAGTGCAAAAATCCACTTAACGTACAATACTCAAACGGAGCCCTTTTATGGCTTCATAAACTCTGATGCAGACATTCATTCTTAAACTTCCATAATCATATTATGTGAACAAAAAATAGATGCGCATCATATTTACCGTTTCGGAAGTGAGGAGCGATGTATTATTTATACTGCGAAGATCACATCTTCTTCAATCAGCTGATTGAAACTTGGTTGCAACAACACACAGATAGTCAAAGAACAAGATTACGGCTACCCTGGCGCTTTTCTGCTCGGTCGCCGCCGTATCCGGGTCACTCAGTAATTCGGTCTGATGATCCACCGCGTTCATGGCATCCACTTTCTGCCTGGGCAGCTACGGCTACGCCTGCAGTATCTGACAAACTGTGACCAGTATTTCGAGGTGGGTTACGAGATATCTGGCGGCAATTTCCCTAATCCTGACCTCCTGCTCGGGCGTGAAGATCGGCTGAGGAGTTGAAGCCTGCACCACAGAATAAAAGCTAATGTATGTTGTAACTATTAAAGCGGTTAATGTCTTCAGTTTCATCAGTATTCTCTTCCAGTATTGGGATTAGCGTTCTATCTGGATGGTATCCTGGAAGCGGAATTCAGACTCGTGAGGTTGTGTTTGTACCCTGCCCGGCATCTTCAAGATGCTCTCCAGCGAGAACTCTAGCGCTATCTGATGATGAGGAAGGCATCGAAATTAAGGGATTCATAATCCATACAGTAATGATGTCAGAGCTGGTGAGTTCGATGATGTACCGGTTTGACAGGGGGAATAAATCTCCCCTGTTGTTAAAGCATCTGAAGTTTGAAGTGAACGCCACAGGCCCTGGCATAACGAGTTAGCGTCTCAAAGCTCATTTTGCTGGCGTTTTTTTCCATACGTGAAACAGCGGGCGGCTTAACACCCATGCCTTATGCAACCTGCGCAGACGTGAGACCAGCACTTTTTCGCCAGCCCTCCAGAGTGTCACGTAAGCGGTCGCGGGTGCTTTCTTCCTCATATGCGGCGCGGTATTCAACATCCTGCATAGCATCCGCATGAATCTGATCGAGGGTTTTATATTTCATCTTGCATCTCCTTCAATCTAGCCCAGGCTAGCGCCATTTCTCCAGCAGGAGTTTTGTTGGTCTTTTTTATAAAAATTCGTAGCATGAATATTTGTTGGCCAGACTGATAAACCCACAGCCCACGCGCAATATCACTTCCCATTGTACGGATCTCAAAGAGCCCATCGCCTAGCGACTTGGTATCGGTTCCCGTAACTGGCGAGGGTCATGCTCTAATTTCTGTAACAGCCTAACTAATGAAAAATGGCACTGTGTAAAAGTATGCCAAAAACACGTGCACAGGTCAGTGTTCAGTGGCAACTCAGGCCATTAGCTCAGTTGGGGTAAGGACTAAATTTATCCGGATTGATTAACTGGTCCCTATTTCCATCTTTGCTCTTCCAGTGAATCGCACTTTTCAAGCATTTCCCATGGAATCAGTTTTAACTTGTCTAGTTCGGCTAAAATGTCTGACGCCTGAGGCGTTGGGGGTGTGATCCCCGGAAGCATACAAGTAATCCAGTCAATTACGCGACACTTTAGCTCATCGTTACTTGCTAATAGTCGGTTCTGATATGAGCGGATGCCATCAAGCATCGCCCGTTCCACCTGAGACTGGAATGTGACTCCAGGCTTTGGGTCGTCTTGTTGTTCGAGCAATTCACAGAGTGCTTTGCGTGCACCGCCCTCGCTCACTGAAGGGCGAGTTGTAAGCCATAGTTCACATATAGAATCAGGCAGTATTATTGTTGTTCTTTTTCCACTGTTCCTACGGACATAGTTAATTTTCATTTGAGTATTCCACCCCATCCACAATGAGTTAATGTATACTTAAAACAAATCATGAGTCAATATACACTCGCGAAACATTCATTGCACTGAAGTATGGAAGCGCCGCAGCCTTGAGTTTTGCGAAAACTTGCCGTTTGTGCAAAAGAAAAGCTGTATCGACGGGACAAAATCCTCCGCCGAATCCTTAGCTATAGAAAACGCGAACGCTCTCGGAGTATCAGGCGTGAAGTAAAGTTAAAGGCCGCCGCCGTGCGGCTTTTTTGTGGCGTTACTGATGGCGGGCCATTTCATTTTCAAAGGCTACAGATGGATGCACAAACTTTTTTGACGCAGTAGGTCGCCGTTTATCACGCGCGCCGTGAAACAATCCTTCCCGCACGGAGCATTCGCACAGCATACCCATTCGCCGGGGTGATAGTATTCAGGCTGCAGCCCACGATAGATGATCTGTATTTCGCGTCTTTTCCGCCATCGCCTTTGCCCTTAATTAACTGCATATATACAGCATCATCTGTGGGCATGGGGTCAAGTCGGGTGTAAAAAAACCCGCCAGGTGAACTGACCCCTTAAAGTTGGACAGTTTTCTTAGCGGGCTATATAGCCTGTGTTCGGTATTGTACTGGACTCAGGCCGTTTAGTTTAAGTTTGATGCGTTCGTGGTTGTAATAGTGAATGTACTTATCAATATCAGCCATCAGATTGTCGATATCGGTATAATTTTTACCTCTACAGCACTCTGTTTTCAACGTCCCAAAAAAGCTTTCAATCACCGCATTGTCATAGCAGTTCCCCTTTCGTGACATGCTCGGAGTGATGCCATACTGCTCAAGCTTTCGCTGATAATGGCCTGACTGATACTGCCAGCCCTGATCCGAGTGCAGCACAGGATTTTCATCCTCTCCAAGTCGCCTTGTCGCTTTTGTCAGCATCAGGTCGACCATCTGATAACTTGGCCGGTTATCCACTTGATAACAGTTCCATTGTCTCTGTTTTTTCGATATGGAAGTGGAACTCCTTTTTACCTGCGGTTTTTTCTTCAATAGCCTTGCGAACATAGTCGTTAAGGGTTGTCTTATCGGCAGCAGCAGCAAGAAATGCCTTTTTGTGTAACTCCGGCCCAATTCGAACATTGAAGGTTCCGCTCATAGGCTTATCGGGCGACTTACCAAGTTGCTGGCATGTTTCAAGATAATCATCTACAGCTTCTTCAAAGGCGGCTTTTAATCCCCCTGGGGTTTCCGCCTCATAGGTTACAATGTCGTTTACGCATTGAATCTTTCCATGAAGGGTCTCATCCTCCATAGAAACTTCGACGCTCCCAAAATAACCTTTATAATTCAGCGTGTTAATCATAGCTATCTATCTCATCTAAAAGGTTTTTCACTTCCTTGAGTACGTACCCTTTAACGATATTACCGGGATGCGGACGATGGAAAGCCACCAGCCTCCCATCGCAATTGGTAAATTTTCTTCTGGAACCTGATCCGGTGAGCATTTCAAAACCATACTGCTCCAGCAGTATGACAAGCTCATCCCATGTAAAATCTTTCGGAAGCAGGCCCAGACGCTCCCTCAACTTCTCTTTTTTACTCATTTGAAGTATATCCCTTCACCATTCAATAGCAACTGAAAATCAGTTGCAGAGCACGGTCCAACAAAGAAGTGTGAGAGTCTCGGCACTTGGAACAGATTGTATTGCATACGAACGACGCAGAAATAGCACCAGAAAGGAGGATAGCATTCAAGGCTTAGGCAGCAATTCTAATTGCAAGGCAAAGAGAACTAATTCCAAAAAACACCGAACTTCACAATGCCAGTCCTATTACCGGCATTGTGAATGCGAGACATCAGATTGGACCCTGTTTCGGCGTACTGGCTGCATCCCAAACTCTTTTTGGATGGACTCTATCACCTGAGATGGGGAGTCAGAGCAAGCAACCATCTGAACGATATAGGCTCTCACCTCTGATTTAAGAGCGGCCATTTATTAATCTCGTCCAAACCTGACTATCTTTAATATGCATGTTCCACATGCCCTGGCACCATAGCGCCGTACAACACCTACAAATTCTTCCACATCATGGCCGCGCAACGTCAGTGTGGGCATGCCAGTATCTCGATTAAATTTCGGCGCGCCAAATTCATCAACAGACTGAACAATGTGATAAAGCTCATGCTCTAACGCGGTGATGGAGAACTTCTTCGGCACACTGAAATCGGAGTGTTTTTACCTGAACAGGTTCAGCAATCTGAATGAACTGAGGAAGGCGATAGAGAACTATATCCATTACTATAACAACGAGCGGACCAGCCTAAAATTAAAAGGCCTGAGTCCGGTAGAATACCGAACTCAGACCCCGATAGCCGATTAACATGAACTGTCCAACTTTATGGGGTCAGTCCATTTTTTGCGAGGCTGTTAATTTTTAATCGGGTGGCGTTAACCGTTCCAGCGTGCCGGACCCGGCCGAACATCGATATGCGTGAACGAGCTATAACGCCCCACACCGTATTTATTCTGGTACTGACTCTCGAAGTAATCAGCGACGGCCGCCGGAGAGTAACCGGCCACTTTGATGTCTGCAGCAATGCCCTGCAGGTGCTGGCTATCAGGGACGCCGCCTACTTCCGCATTGTGTTTCGCGCAGCGGCAGGCACAATCGAGAGTGATAGCCGCGCCGAAGTGCGTGCGGGCATCTTCCAGAACATCCAGCAGTTCGACATCTACTGCGGTAAATCCACAGCCGCACTTACATGCAAATTCGCTGCGGCTAAAGTGCGGCGATACATTACCCATTCTTTTCTCCTGTCAGGCTAATGCCTGTTCATTTTTTAAAGTAGAAAGCAAGGATCTGGCCGACGCCGTGCCTACCCAGCAGCGCGATGGCGATTGCCACAGCACCAGGCAGAATCTTGACGCCGAAAACTGGCGGGATTGTTGAAACCACGGCCGGACTAAATAAAACAACATCAGGCAGACAATCAGATCCCCCAGACGCTCGCGGAATTTACCGTCACCCAAGCACCAGCGGCCCAGCTCGCCCAGTATCAGGGTTAATGCAATGTCTAAGACTTCATGAGGGGTAGAAAACAGCAGCTGGAGCCACTCCCAGAATGAGCCTGCTTTGTGTGGTATTTTGTTTGATCCATAAAAAATGCCCGCACAGCGGCGGGCATCAGTATTAAAAAAAAACCGTGAGTACAATGTTTAAAAATGAAACATTGGAAGAGTTATTTTAGTCAATTGATTGATATCCTGAATATGTTTTACTTTTCATTCTTCAGGCGCAACAATGAATATGAAAAACACCTTTCATAGATGCATGAATAATTAATATTAACAGCCAAACCAGATGCACTATCAAGATCCTTAACGGTTGCGGAGGTGAATCGTGGGGCTTGATTGCGTACCAATTTCCAAATACTGCCAGGACTCCGGTGAAACGGTCGAAGCCGTAAACAAACGGATACAAAGGGGCAATGGGTTGAGGGCTGCCATGTATTAAAAATCGATGGCGTAAATGAACGTTGGATCGATTTATCGGAGGCTGCAAAGTGGGCAAGGCAGAACAAGGATCCTGCTCACTCCCAAGAGGCGTAACTTTACGCCAACACAAGACTGGCTCAATGCTGGTTATTACTTTCGCCTTCAAAGGGGTTTTGTGTCGTGAACCCCTTTCTAAAGTGGATATTTCCCCCCGCGGCATGAAGTATGCAGAACGTTTGCTGGGGGAAATTCAGAATCAAATCGCAGGTGTCACATTTGATTATTCAATAATATATCCCAGGCTCCAAAAAGCTGGCACTGTTTGGACAGGTAAAAAAATTAAAATCATTAAATCCTATCTGGATGAATATTTAAAAATCTGCGAGAACCGCAACCTCTCCTCCTCAACAATTAGCGGCTATGAAAAATGCCTGCAGGCGTTTTCCTCAATACATAAATTGCAGGTGACTGATCTAACCCCTTTGGTACTTAAAAAACTGGATATCGACTCGTAAAATCAAGCTAAAGACGATCAGGAATCATCTATCATTTTTGCGCAGCGCCATCGATGAGGCAATGACCGACGGCCTACTGCAAATCAACCCGGTAACGCTGGTAAGCGCCAGCCGATACCACGAGATCGACAGCACCCCAAATAATGATGATTATGAAATAGACCCGTTCACACTAGCCGAAAAGGACGCGATTTATCAGGAATGGCAGAACATGTTCCGCTTTGGCTTCAATACCGGCCTCCGTAGCTCTGGATTGTGCGCTCTGCGTTGGGGCGATATCGATTTCATCGAGAACCCCTACCAGACACGCCGCACTTTTGTCATACGCCATATTAACCAGGACGTGAACCTGTTCTGGCTTGCCGTGCAAATGGGACATAAAAGGCCGGAAATGTTGGTCCGGCATTATGGTCGATACCTGGCTGAATACGATAGAAGGTCGATGATAAAAATAATTAACAACAATTAAAAACAAAAAGGACATTATATATACAATGTTTTTCTCAAAAAAACACAAACTCTCTTTTAATTTAAAGAGAAAATGTTGTCCTTAATATGCATCAACTATCCAAGGAGCTAAAAAATGAAATTAACTGGTATTGACATGGCAGGTAATTATGTTAGTGAAGATGGTAATCAAACTCTCGATATAGTTTACAGCGATTCTTCCCAAGGGTATTTCAGTGGAACGTTTGTTAACAAATCAACAATTATAGGTGAAACAACTACAGAGCTCAACAATGCTAACACTCGTTACGCCTTCGTAAAAAACAATGAAGGCGCAGGACTAGGAATATATATCTGGTACAGAAATGATGATTGGTCTGACGTTCTTTTCGACTATTGGGCGGGAACAATGGATAAAGAGAAAAATTTGATTATGTCATGTGCGCAATCCTATATAAATGGCGATGGTGTTACTTCGTTTAAAACATCCGAACAAATTGTATTTATACGTCAAGCGTAAAATAACGCATACCCGATAAACAAATATCGGGTATTTTCTTAATTCCAATTACTTTTATCCTTAAGAGCTAAAAATCTCTTTTCAATGTAATGCCATGAAAAAAAAGACATTATCATTGTCAATAATATTGACATAAAAAATGCGAGGTAAGGCTGCGTTCTATACATTCCAAAAGAACAGAGAATTTGAATTATAGGGAAATTATATATGTACATACCATAAGAATAATCATTATTAATTTTTATGAAAGTTAATGGCAAGCATAAACAAAAGAACAACACCATAAGTACAATTACAGCCCATTCAACAACGACAGAAAACCCCGTCCCTTTAAAAATCAAATACAAAACAATAGATGCCAATGTCATTTTAGGCAGTTGTTTCAATAATGAAGCATATATTGAAAATAAAGCACCTCCAAAAAAGAATGCAGCCATGCCTACAAACTGCATCGCGATCGTTCGTGATGCCGGCGTAGCAATCACAACTTTAAAATAATATAGCCATGCTAAAGATACTATCATGGTTATAAAAAACACATAACCTTTTATATATCTAAAGAAGAATATATAAAATGGAACAGAAACATAGAGTATTATTTCCGTTTTAAGTGTCCACAAAGAGCCATTAATAGCAGATAAAGGATTGAATGTAAAAACACCAGGAAGATTAGGATGGATAAAGTTTATAAAAAATACATTTGCTAATACGTATTTAACAATGTCATGATTAAGTATAAACTTTTCAAAACTGTACGTGGATATAAAAGCTGATATGACAAACATAAATATCATACACGCATAATAAGCTGGCAACAATCGTAATCCGCGCCTGTAAAAATACCCGTCCCTTTTTTTTAGGTAGCTTTTTGTAATTAAATACCCACTAATGACAAAAAAACATTCTACAATAATATCTCCATTGATAAATTGTAAAATAAATCCGAGCTTATCAGAACCTGTAATCCCTCCATTATGCACCAGAATAACACCTAGAGCCAAAAAGAACCTTAAAAAATTGAAGTTATTATATCTTGGGAATTCCATTTTTTACCTATAAAAAACTAAAACACTAAAAATATAGCTTCAAGACAGCGTTAATTGAATGTTTTTTTTGAAACAAATTCCTCTCACGGAAATAAATACACCATTTAAATAATTATTGGAAACACATCATTTACATGAATGTATTTCATTTTAAAACGACCACGCAGGGACTGCAGAATGCACTTTTTATGCACTTACTGTGTAAGATAATGATAATAGTCCAATAAATCAGATGGTTTAGAAATTTCTGGCGCGGATTCAAATCCCCCTCCCTTTTAAGGGGCGACAAATGTCGACCCCTTGTTGTTTATGCATTTTAAATGCGATGCAAGAGATGGTATCGCTACAACAGACAATTCTCACCTCCTAACGCAACCTCTCTTCGCAACAAAAAATACACCATGTCAGTTAGCACTGTACCTAACAATCACTCTAAAAAGACGGCAATTACCAGCAATTCTTCCAGGGCTTGCGCAGCATCATGTTGCGCAATTTAGACCTCTCGTTGAAGAAATCAGCACTCGATCAAATTTTGAATTTTTTTCTTAATTCTTGACATGTCGTGCAGGCCTTACAGTACGAGGACTTAGGCTTTTTTACCCTTTCACAACCTCAATTTAACGTCAAAAACAACCCTTGTACTGAAATGATTCGATGTAAGCACACCTATTTTAGTTCCACATACTTTTTGAGATTTCCGGGTTTTCAGCCATCAGCCGGTACTCTTCCGACGTCAGGTTGTTCAGGGATTCATGAGGCCGCTCGCTGTTATATTCCATCAGCCAGCTCTCTGTAATTTCCCGTGCTTTGTTCAGGGGTCTGAACAGGTAAAAATCCAGGATTTCTGTCCGGTACGTCCGGTTAAAACGCTCGATAAAGGCATTCTGCGTCGGCTTGCCGGGCTGATAAAAATACACCGTCCTGTTCAGCGATAATGTCCCGCACGCCTGGCGGATGCTCATGCCAAATTGTGCCGTCAGATAGCTGACGAACTTCCGCTTTATCGCTGGTTTTAAAGCTTTTTTGAGATAACGTCTTTCAGGGCCCGGCATTCAAGGCTGAGATCGGCAAACATCTGTTTGAGACGACGGTTTTCGTCCTCAAAGTCTTTCATCTTTTTGATATCTGAAGCCTCCATCCCGCCACTCTTTGCTTTTCAGTTGTAGTACGAGGCTTCAGATATTCCCGCTTCGAGACAGACATCTTTGACGGTCCGGCCTGCTTCGACGGACTTCAGTACGGTAATGATCTGGTGCTCGGTGAATCGGGCTTTGCGCATGGCGATCTCCTCAGGGGACATAATCAGTATGTCGGAAGATCTCTAAAAGTGAATGGTTCGGATTACAGGGATGCTTACACAGTGATATCGAAATCACCCCGTGCATTGCCGCAAATTGGGCACTTTAGTAAATCAGTCATGCTGCTGGCTCAACAGAAGATTTTTGTGGCGGCGCAGCCTGCGGCCTTTACAGGTTCAACAGCTTTGCTTTTGTGCGGCGGATTTCGCTTGAGATAAAACGCGATGAAGGGATCTGCAGGTCATCCGGGCGGCTGGCAAATGCGGGGATCGCCTCGATGATTCGGCAGTGAATTTATCAGACGCTGGCGGGGGCGTTTTGACGGCTGGTGCCACGGCATCTGGTTTTACTGAGTAAACAAACTTTGTACCGAAAGTGTATGGAGTGACGAACCACCAAGCACCGGGCAGGTTGTCTGGAGGGCTGGAGCAGAAAGAATGCTGTGTATTTCTCCCCCCGGACTGTATCGGACAACCCGACTGCCGCCCCATTCTGCGTTCCACAGATAGCCCTGCGCATCAATGCAGGAACCATCAGGTGCGCCGTCGCCTTCGATTTTGGTGAACACGCGCTGGTTTTGCAGCGAGAGGTAATCGCAGCACATAATCCGACCCTGCAGCGAGTCACAGTAATAGAGCGTGCTACCATCGGGGCTGAAACAGATGCTGTTCGGTATAGCGACATCGGGCAATGCAAGCGTCTCAACAGTCAGCGTTGCCGCATTGAGTCGATGAAACTTACCGATGACTTTAACGGGATAATCGTCATCCATCGTCCCGAAGACAAAATTACCGGCACGGTCGCACCGTCCATCACCTATGCGGGTGCCGGTGTCTCCCGGTGAAGCAGCCACTGGGATAATTAATCCGCTGTTGAGATCATAGAAAGCCAGCCTTGTCGCGAATCCCATCAGCAGAATGTGATCCTGTTCAGTCAGGGCAAAGGAGCCGAGACGTTCAGACAGCGACCAGCGCATCACAACATCAATACCTTCTTCTATGGCGAGAAGTTCACTGGCTTCAATGTCAGTCCAGTAGAGCCTGCGGGTTCTTTCACACCACAGCGGGCATTCTCCCAGCGTATTCCTGACATCAGCTGCAATTGAAAACATGTTAATCCTTAGGATATAAAAGATCGTACTGCACGATGGCAAAAGTGGATAACGCAGTTACTGCAAAAAACGTGCAGAGAGCCGATCGCCGAAAAGCATGACAGCAAGTCCGACCAGCATGACAACCATTCCCCCCAGCCTGACTAACGAAACCGGGCGCTGCACAGCGCCAAGCAAGCCAAAATGGTCAATCATCTGAGAGGAAAGTAACTGTCCGGCAATCGCCAGCCCGAGCAGAGCTGAAAATCCGATTTTCGGCGCCAGCACTACATAGCTGAACAGGGCACATGCGCCTATCAGGCCGCCCGCAAGACTCCAGAGGGGTTGTGACGGGATCGCCGCCAGCGATGTCATTAGCCCGCCCCTGAGCAGTGCGTAAATCCCCAGACTGAACGCGCCCGCCGTGAAGGAAAAGAGCGCCGCAGTGACCGGATCACCTTCCAGTCCCCTTGCCAGCTGGCTGTTCAGGGTTGTCTGCAGGGTGATCCCCAGACCTGCGGCAAACGCGATTACGTAATAAATCATGCTTTTCATCCCGGTTAGTCTGCCTGCTCCAGCGACAGGAAAGCGTCAGCAAAAATGTCAGGCTGGTTGCCAGAGGCGGCAAACAGGTGCTCACGCGACTCATCAATCGCCGCACGCAGTCGCTCGCTGTCTACGCCCAGCACCTTACCGTTCTGTTTAACGATGCGCCCGCCGATCATGACGGTATCGATGTTGCTGCGCTCGGCGGCATGTACCACCGTGCCAAAGGCATTTCCAGACGGGTACAGGTTAAGATCACTGGCGTTAATCAGCACCAGGTCAGCCTGTTTGCCTGGCGTCAGGCTCCCTGTTTTGTCCTGCAGTCCGGCACAAACCGCGCCATCAACGGTTGCCGATTTAAGCAACTGCGCAGCCGGAAGCGTTGTCAGCGAATGCGCTGAATCGCCGCAGTGTTCCTTATGCATACCCATCACACGCTGCAGATAGAACGCCACGCGCATTTCCATAAACATGTCAGTGCTGTAAGACGTTTCGTTGTCCACGCTCAGGCCAGGATTAATTCCATGACGCTGTGCGGCTTCAATGGCGAACATCCCGCTTTCGATACCGTAGTGTGAATCTGAGCGCGGGCAGACGTTTACCCGGACACCGGCTTCGCGCAGGATTTCCCAGCCTTCATCAGGCAGTGATGTACAGTGGTTGAATATATTATCCGGGCCAAGCAGACCCTGCTGATGCAGCGATTCAAGTTCGGAGGCCATCTCAACGCCAAAGAATTCGGTCACGATCGGCAACCCCAACCTGCGCGCTTCGGCCCACAATTCTGGCTCCAGCTGAGCCATAACCCCCAAAGTCACAAGACCCTCAGGGTTATCCCTGAAATACTTTTCCTGCAGACGCTGCCAGTTACCTGGCCAGTGCGCACGATCCCATTCACCCGCAACCGGTGCGCCGGAAGCATGAATGGCGCGAATGCCGCTATCAAGCAGAGCCTCGACTGCAGCGTCGGAATGCGCTGCAGTTCGGCTGTTGTGCGAGTTATCAATCATCGTGGTGATGCCCGCATCAATAGCGCCCAGCGCCGTCAGCAGGTTACCGATATAGATATCGGCAGGACGGTAATATTTAGCGAACGAGAAGTGTGTGGCGTTGCTGTAGTCGTCCAGGCAGGTGGCGTTTGGATTAATGCGGCGCAGCTGTCCTTCCCAGGCATGACGATGAGAATCGACTATTCCCGGCATGGCAATCATATTGGTGGCATTAATGACTTGCGCCCCCGGCACATCAAGGTTCTGGCTCACGGCGGTAATCGTTGAGCCGTTGATGAGAATATCACCACGCTCAATATTACCGATGTTCTCATCCATGCTCAGTATCGTCGCGCCACGAATCAGCGTAGCCTGTGAAGTGACATTTTGATTGTTAACAATATTTCTGATGTAACCGGCCATAAACTTGCCTCTTTCCTGATCAATGAGGAAACGATACGCCACACCATTAGCCTGGAAAAGATGCGTAAAGTGTTTTCATAATTCATAATTCTCGAATAATCAGACTCACTTTTACCTGGAGCAGAACGATGGATCGGATTCAGGCTATGCAGGTTTTCACGCGGGTTGCTGAAGCCGGGAGTTTTGTTCGCGCGGCAGAAACACTTTCACTGCCTTCTTCCACCGTCACCAGCACGATTAAAAACCTGGAGAAATACCTGCAGGTGCGTTTGCTTAACCGGACGACAAGACGGGTCAGCCTTACTCCTGAAGGCCTGCAGTATCTGGCGCAGTGCCGGGAGATCCTGTCGCTGATTGAACATAGTGAATCCAGCCTGACTGATTCCCTCAGACGCCCTCAGGGGCGGCTGCGGGTTGATATGCCTGGAGGGATCGCCCATTTCATCGTCATGCCCAACCTGAAAGACTTTTACCGGCTTTATCCGGATATTTACCTGATGATTGGCGTGAGCGATCGGCAGGTCGATCTTGTGCAGGAAGGGGTGGATTGCGTCATACGAACCGGTGAATTAACGGACTCCACACTGGTTGCCCGTCCGCTTGGCCGGTTTCGCTGGGTGACCTGCGCCTCGCCGGACTATCTCAGGAAGTTCGGTGTCCCTGAGACGCCTGAAGCGTTGTCACAACATCGGGCGATACATTACTTTTCCGGTTCTGGAAGACGCACTAGTGAACTGCGTTTTACACGAGGCACTGAGGCCTTCTCTGTTCCGGTTGAGGGGGATGCAGCCGTTAACGAAACGGGACTCTACATCAGACTGTGTCTTGAAGGTTTTGGGCTGGCGCAGCTCGCTGAGAATGTGATTTCGGAGAATCTGCAGCAAGGCAAACTGATCGAGGTTCTGGCAGACTGGCAGCCCCCCTCCGTGCCGGTAACGATACTCTATCCGCATCAGCGTTTTCTCTCTCCCGCCGTGCGTGCTTTTGCTGACTGGATCTCCGGACTTTTCAGCGAAGGCGCAGGTGAGAAAGGTCTTTCCGGTAAAAGACGGCTCCGGTAAGAGGACGGCTCTTCAGTACGACAATTAATAACCCCCTCAGCAGAGGAACCGAACGTTCCCCTGCTGTGTCTGTGAATTCAGCCCGGCTGCAGTGCAGATTCCAGGTGAGCGTTTCGTCCGGCAGCCATTCCGGTGCAGGCACCTGCGACTGCGATTGCTGCGGTCATCAGTAATGGCACCGTCCAGCCTCCGGACAACTCCTGTACTTTGCCCAGCAACAGCGGACCCATCGCTGCCATCAGATAACCGACACTCTGCGCCATGCCTGACAAGGCGGCGGCATCACCCGCGTTTTTAGTACGCAGCCCGATGAATGTCAGACCCAGCATCATGCTGGCACCTGAGCCGAAGCCGAGAAGCGCGGCCCACAGCATCGCCATACCCGGCAGATAACGCGATGTTCCATCCCCAGCTCTGCGTCAGAGGAATGATAATGGCTGAACCAATGGCGCCCGCGGCACCCATGGTAATGGAATACGCCCCCGTCACGGAAGCCACGTTGCCGGAAAAGTCACGCTTGATAAGACCTGGCAGAAGGACATTGCCCAGAGCAATCCCGATACCTATTAATATGGTTCCGCCATAAAGCGCCCAGACGCTGCCTGTGGAGCGAAGCAGGATGCCTGCAGAAATCACTGCCAGAGCACCAAAAAGGGTGCGTTCCAGGCCGTACTTGCGGGAGATGGATGCGCTCAGGGGAGAAAAGGCGGCAAAGGCCAGTAAAGGTAGCGAGTTAAGCAACCCAACGGCTGTGATACTTAGCCCAAAACCATGGCGAATAGACTCTAAAACGGGTGCGATAGCGGTAAAAGGAACACGCAGGTTAATGGCGATAAAAAGGATGCCGGTCACAAGTATGACTGAAGACCACTTGTTCGTCGTGTGGGACATAAATTTTGCTTTCTCTGGAAAAAAGAAAGACTTTAAAGAAAGCATGATTTACAGAATATAGATAACCTGACAACATATAGCTAAATTATGCCAGTTAATAAAAAAACCGTGACCTCGCCGGAGGAGTTTAACGCCGATGCTTTCAGTCAGGCTGCTATTGCCCTGCATGTATCATCGTCAGGCGAGTATGCCGGGCAGAGTCCGCACACTCATCGCAAGGGACAACTTATCCTCTCTTTGCGCGGTGCAGTGAGCTGTGAGGTTGAGGATGCGCTGTGGCTTGTTCCACCGGGACATGCAGTCTGGATTCCGGGTGAAATCCCTCATAGTTGCCGGATTACGAAGAATGCAGATACCTGCTTTCTGTTTATCGAACCCGGCGCGGCGGTGATGCCGGAAATCTGCTGTACCCTGGCGATTACGCCTCTGGTCCGCGAGCTTGTTCTGTATCTTGCAGAGCAGGGACAGGTATTTTCTCCTGACAGTAAAACCGCCAGGCTCGCGGCAGTGCTGCTGGAAAATATTCCGGATGTGCCGGTTAAAGCGCTCCATCTTCCCGTATCGGAGCATCCTAAAATCCGGAAAATGGCTGAGGCACTTTTTAATGAGCCTGATGACCGGCGAACGTTAAAGCAATGGGCTGCTCATCTGGCCATCAGCTAGCGATCTCTGGCCAGACGGATAAAAGAGGCAACAGGAATGAGCTTTGGTCGCTGGCGTCAGCAACTGCATTTGATGATAGCCCTGAGCCATCTGGCAGAAGGTCAGTCTGTGCAGCGCGTCGCCGGAATGCTGGGATATGATTCGGTCAGCGCGTTTATTACGATGTTCAGAAAAGCACTGGGTAAATCACCGACGCAATATTTTTCGTCTCTAAACTAATGCAAAACAACACAAACCGGATTTTTATAAAGAACGCCAAGGTCCGCTCTTCGCTCTTTGCGGACATTAGCTCAGCCGATTTACCATAACGTCGCATTACGCGTACCGCTCAGACGGTCTGAGCGCGTTTCTGGCATGTCCCCGTTAAAAACAGTAACAAACCACCCGAAAATGCACGCCAGAAACGCTACGTATGACTCTATCCTATGACTGGATATGCACTCAACTGAATAACGCCTGGTTTCAGTCCATTTTATCGGGATCAGCCTTCTTTCTGGGTAATTTAGGGGGCTTCACTTGCTGATTACTTTGCGTGCGGCGCGTGAGCCAGGGATGGTCAGCTTTAGGTTTTACGTAGAATTTTGAGCGTAAATCAAAACGGGCATTATCCACACGTTCATGGACACTTTTTTCATCATCCAGTGGTATAGGCTCCGGGCCATCAACATATTTTTCCCATCCCAACGCTTTCCCGTCATACAGAACCTTAATTTCACCGTTAAAGCTTTCGCATACCGTGACAACCGAATGTCAGAATAGAGAGCCAGTGGTACGCCATGATCATTAAGGTAACCCCGGAGGGTTTCCATGTAAGCCCGGGTTGTTTCTGCAGGAGCGAATCGTAGCGCCATCAGAGCGCTGGTAGCATCATCGATAAAGACTATCAGTGTGCATTTGGAGCCCCGACCTTCAAACCAGTCATGAGGCGAGCCATCAATCTGGATGAGTTCACCGTAGGATGGGCACCGCATCCGGCGCTGATAAATTCGGGCAAACTTACGACGACGTTCGCGCCATATGCCCTCCTCTACCATCCACTTCCTGAGAGTCTCAATGGATAAACACAAGCCGTGTATCTCGCGCAATTTTTCGCACGCAAGCGTAGGTCCAAAATCAGCGTAGCGGCCTTTGAGGAGTGAAATTACTGTTGCTCTGAATTCGGTAGAAAAGGAATTATTGGGACGCTTTCCACGTCGGCGGGAAACTAGACCGGAAGGCCCTTCATTTCTATATCGTTCGCAACGGGAATATCTGCGGCGGCGAACCAGTAATAGGTTAAGTGATAAAAGTGTATGGAAATATAGGGGCCAATCCAGCACATCAGCATTGTATAGCAAACACTATACAATCATGCTTCATATCTATTGAAACTTTGGATTACATCGAAATGTTCTATAACAGTAAGCGTCGGCATGGTTCGAGCGATCAGATGTCACCGGCTGAATATAAAAAACGGTATTATCAACGGCCCGGAAGTGTCCAGCTTATCCACGGCGATTCAGTTTCTTAAACGTAGCTTATAATAGCTAATTGATGTGCATTTTCTGCTCATTACTATACATCAACCAATGATAATCTATTCACGACCCCATTAAAAAGGAGCATTAAAATGATTAAAGAAGACTTACTCAAAATGAAAGTCATGGGAAATCGTACATTACTAACACCCTCATATGCAGTAAATTGCCCCAATCGATTGATGGTGTTTGATGCAGATACCCTTGAACCGGTTGAAGCTTCCTGGACATACTCTGGAGAATCAAACAGTACAACAAGCACGACTTTTCTTGATAACTATCCAAATAAAGAGCTTATTGTTTCTTCTGCTGGTTACCAAAGTGTTACAGTACGTTCATTAAACATTAGCAATTGTGCTTATTATGGTAATATTTCAGGCGTACCAACAAATGCTATGTTTGTAGTAAAAGATAACAATACCATTAGCAAGTGGGGACCGAGTGCATCTCAGTACCCATTCCCTGATGAAAACAACTATGACATTTCAAACCTTTACACCGGAGTTAAGGCAATGTCTGCGCTGCGGCGCGATAACACTATATTTGCCTGGGGTGACCCATTCGTAGGGGGAATGCTAAAACCTTCCGATCTTGAAAGAAATGATGTGCGAGATATACGCATGGAATTCGGTATGGGGATGTTATTGGGAAAAAACATCCCTACAGTATCTCAATGGGGATCGTATGGGACTGGCAGTAATGATGTGCCAGATAACATTGCATCATTGGAAAATATCACTAAAATTTTGACTAATGGCACGACTCAGGTAGCACTCACTGACACTGGTACAATCTATACATGGGGAGTATCAACGGTTATGGTTTTACCTGATGAAATTGCAGCGCTGAATGATATCAAAGATGTTTGTATTAACTCTGCTTCAGCCCTCGCTCTACGTGAAAACGGTCAGGTAGTTGCCTGGGGGAAAGCCTACGATGGTGGAGTCTTACCAGAACGTGTATCAGCTTTATCTGACATTCATACGATCATTTCCACCCCTATAAGTTTTGTTGCGCTTCGTGAAGATAAAACATTGATGTTTTGGGGGCAATATTGCTGGCAATCTTCGGCAGCTGAAACTCTTACTAATATTGAATACGTTAAAAGTACAGATGATTCAATACACATTGCTATTGATAGTTCTGGAGCAATCTATCTCTGGAATGATTATGGCGACCTTATCCCAGCCCCTCCAATTAGCGACGTTGTTTCATTAACAAGCAGCTATGGAAGCTTTGCAGCTCTTAAAAAGGATGGATCGGTTATCGTATGGGGAACTGGACAGGGTGCCGATATTTCAGAGGTTAGCGACCTACTGTCAGATATTTTAGCTATCTATCCAACCTATGATGGTTTCATCGCTCTGAAAGAAGATAAAACTCTTATCGCTTGGGGGAATTCTTCTTATCAGGAAGATAATGCAAGTATTCCTGTAGAAGTACAAGGTAATGTCACATATCAATATTGACCTTATATAAATACATTATAGGGTTATTTTGTATAAACAGCGACAGACTTTAGCCACTTGATAGACAACATTGCTCTGACGGTGATAATATTTCGTCGGTGGGATTTTAAAATTAGCCCTTCTGTATCATGTAGGTTGATTGAATACCTGCAATATGAGTTCCGTTTTGGGAAAAGTAACTATTGTACTATAAGGGAGGGAGACTGCACCGCACAGGAACGAGAACTCACGTTAAGAGGTTGTGATTGTAAGCAAGTCAGAGAAACCAGAAATTCTACTCGTCGCCATACGTTATTGCATGGTTACAGCACACTGGTTCATTTTGTTAATAGCAGGAATCCTTAACGGATTCCTGCATCATACGATGTACTTATAAATAGCTCAGTCTATAAGTAAGCGCACCATCTGCGACATCTTGTGAAAGTTGTCCTGTCTGGCAACAATCGCGCCCATCTATAGTGATGGACACGAACGATGAATACCCGGACAAATAAAGATATTACCTACTATCGCTCTTATCTGCCTGATGCCCTGCGGTTCAGTATTAGACGTCAACTAGTTTTGCCGACTGGCGCCAACTACTCTGGCCGCATCCATTGATAGGTGGTTTTAAGCCACGCTGGTTACTGCCTTCGCTGTCTTTTTCCGGTAACTTTCTCCTTTTAGCTCGAACATATATCCGTGATGAATCAGCCGGTCGGCTGCTGCCACTGCCATCGTTTCATCCACGAAGATGCTGCCCCACGTGCTGAACGGATGGTTGCTGGTGATGACCAGACTGCCGCGCTCATACCGATGCGCGATCAGTTCGAACAACACTCCCGTTTCCGCGTTGTCGCGTTTGACATACCCGAGGTCGTCTATCACTATCACCCGGTAGCGATCCAGTTTCAGCAGAAGCTCGTTCAGTTTTAGTTGTGTCCGCGCTTTACGCAGCTCCTGCAGTAGCTCTCCGGCACTGTAGAACCGGGCCCGGTAGCCCAGCCCTACAACACCATCCACGATCGCCGCCGCCAGATGGCTTTTTCCCAGGCCGCTGGCACCGAACAACAGGACGTTTTCTCCGGCATCAACCCAGTCTGTCGCCGGAACTGAGCGTTATTCAGTTCCGGCACCTGACTGAAGTCATACTCATCCAGCGTTTTCGCCACCGGCAACCGGGCTTCCTTTTTATAGCGGCGCAGCTTTTCGCTCTCGCGCCACAGGAGCTCTTCATTGCACAGCGTCAGCAGGTAGCGTGACGGGGTCCAGCCCTCTGCCAGGGCGCGTTTCTCCAGTGCATGCCATTCAGCCGTGACGCGGGTCAGACGCAGTTTGCGCAGACAACGCTCAAGGAGGTGGATATTGCTCACTGCAGACCTCCTTTGCCACGCAACAACTGCTCATAACTGCTCAGGTTGTGCTGAACCACGCTGACGGCCGGCAGCTCCTTTTCCTTTATCCCCAGGAACCGCATCAGGCGGTGCAGATCCAGCTCACCCGGGGTATTCAGCATCTGCTCCATCCCCCGCGCAACGATAGATATATCGTCATAGCCCGCAGCCAGTTTCAGTGCGTGCACCATCAGGCGACCGGCCATCTCAGGCTCCAGATGATTGCACAGGCGACGCCACAGTTTTCACCATTCATCGTCCGGCAGGATGTCATTTCTCAGCGTTGCATGGCAGAACGCTCCGGCCTTTTTCGCCAGACTGTCGATCACATGCCGGAAGTCGATGCGCCTGGCCCGGGTTTTGCCTTTTTCTGGCCTGACGCGGGTACAGCTCATCACTTCACTACTGCCTACGTAACAGCTCAGGCGATCATCCCATAAGCGGACGCGTAACAGCTGACCGACCAGTCTGGAAGGGACGCTGTAGACGACGTGCCTGACGTTGATGGTACTGCGGCTACTGACCCTCACCGTCAGTTCGTCGTAGTCGGCGCTGCGACGCAGCGGCAGTGGTTTCAGATGAGGGCGCTCTTCTTTCACCAGATCCTGATTGTTGCGGTTGTGCCGCATGACCTGCTGAGTGATGAAGGCCTGGTATTCTTCCACGGTGCTGAAGTCGTTACTGCCCCGCAGCATCAGTGCCTGGCGGATCCGTCTTTTCAGATGCCCATGGGCGCTTTCAACCGAACCATTTTCGTGGCCACGACCGGCATTATTGTGCACGCCCTGCATGCCATAGTGCTGGCAGAGGGCAGCATAGCGCTCAGTCAGCCCGCGGCGCCCGTCTTCACCCTGTTGTTTCCATGCTGCCCGCAGGCTGTCAGTTTTATGCTCTGTTGGTACACCGCCCAGTTGCCCGAGGGCTTCCTGCAGGCCTTCAGCCAGGGCAGAGAAGCTTTCACCACCCAGCACAACCCGCATCCAGCTCCAGTGGCTCCACTCAAGGCGGAAGTGGTACAGCTTATGCGTCAATAACCTGCCGCTGATGGTGACAACTACACCTTTGAGCTCGGTGAAGTCCGACAGGCCGCGCAGGCCAGGCTGATGAAGTTCCCGGAGCATCACCTCCTGCTCGGCACCATACTGCAGCTTCCACTCGCGGACCCGCCGCTGCATAGTCCTGCGGAGGCTGCTGGGGTACTGACCGGGATATTTATCCTGCAGCGTTTCCAGCAGGGTTGTGGGCATCAGAGCGGGTCTTTCCTTCAACAGGGGAACAAGCTCACTGTCCCAGACGGCCTCAAGCGGATCTTTACGTGTCCGCCAGTGACGATTACCGGCTTTTGACCACTGATCTTTTTCTATTCTGCGGCCGGAGCGAACAGAGATACCGGCCTTCATGGCCGAGATATGCTGGGTTACACCTTTTTTACGCTGAGTCATGTAATAACTGACCTGATGAGTATTGAGCGTCACGCCATTTCCTGTGGGATCATGAACATGATGCTCAGATTACAAATCGGCCAGAATAATCAGCGCCAACCGGACTGAGTTATTGTCGTCTCATACATAGCCGTGCAATTACGGGCTATTTACAGTGAAAGCGAAGCACTCAAACGCGAGGGGGCCGCCACGGAACGGCAACAAAAGCTAACCCTGCGGGCTACCTCGCTACAAGCCACCCTCGATACACTAATGGAGGAGTGGCAACGTCAGAATGCGCTGGTTCAGCAGCTTCTGCAAAGTGAGGACGCCAACGAAATTGCCCGCGGGCGGGAAACGCTGGCGGTTTGCCATCAACAGCACGCCATGGTGTTTGAATGCGTGGATGCTACCTGCGTAGCGGACGTCGTATCAGACTGGACCGGTATCCCACTAGGCCGAATGCTGGAGAAAGAACATCAGCAGCTCGATACGCTATTTGAGCGGCTGGCCGGAAGAATTATCGGGCAGCCTCACGCGCTGGAAAAAATGGCGCAGCAAATTCGTATCAGTCGGGCTGGCATGGGCGATCCGCTCAAACCGACCGGCGTGTATCTGCTGGCCGGGCCATCGGGCACAGGAAAAACAGAAACTTCACTGGCACTGGCTGAACTGTTATTTGGCGGCGAAAGAAGCCTCCTGACCATCAATATGTCGGAATACCAGGAAGCACATTCGGTTTCAGGGCTGAAAGGTTCCCCTCCGGGATATGTGGGATATGGGCAGGGCGGCGTCCTGACCGAAGCCGTGCGGCGTAATCCGTTCAGCGTCGTGCTACTGGATGAAGTGGAGAAAGCCCACCCGGATGTCATGGAATTGTTTAATCAAATTTTCGATAAGGGCATGATTGAGGATGCGGAAGGCCAGTCCATAAATTTCCGCAATAGTTTGATTATTATGACGTCTAACTTAGCCAGCACGTCGCTGATGACGGCTGTTGAAGCAGGGGAAAGCAACCCGGAAGCGCTTTGCAACCTGATCCGTCCTGAGTTCGAACGGGTATTTAGTCCTGCGCTAATGGGTCGTATAACGCTCATTCCTTATCTGCCGTTACAGCCAGAGACACTGGCGCAGATCATTGAGTTAAAGCTGCATCGGCTTTGTCTGCGTTATCAGCAAGCGAGCGAGGGCAAGATCCTGCCAACATTCAGTAAGCGAATGGTGAACTGGGTGGGAGAGCATTGCCTGGTCAGACAGAGTGGCGCACGGGATATCGATCAGGTTCTGAACCAGCATCTGTTGCCACAACTCGCGGCGCGGGTATTACAGGGCGAAGTAGCCGGAGCGTTTAAAATCGATGTCAGCAAAAATGCACTGATTCTGCGTGCCGAAAAGGGGAAAGTATGAATTCCACACAGATGACCTCCCACTCTCAAACGCTGAAGATCAACTGCCACGACCCGCGCGGGCATCAGGCTTTTTTGCAGTTCAGCAACGCTATGAATCACTGGCAGATATATGCTAATAACTCGGGCTGGTGGCTGGAAAGAGAAAAGCAGTGCCTTGGGCTGTTTCAGCAATATGGCTACGATCTGCAAAGTGGCGTGTGGTACTGTCTGATTGCCTGCCAGCGAAAGGGCTGGAAAGGCATTGCCAATGCATCACTGCTATTGGCAAATGGCTTTGCTAAACAGCAGCCTCCTTGCTGGCCACCGCTTGCGGCGATGGATCTGCGCCGCCAGATCCTGGAGGGGTATTGCATTCACCTCCAGCCCCTGATCTTTGCCTTACCCATGCCGGTTGATAACACGCTTATCCTGCAACAAATATTCAACGCCATGACGCTGCTTCAGGGTCATGCCGCAGCATTACAGTCTACACAGCTTACGGCATTCCAGCAGATGTCTGCCTGGCTATCGACCAATATTAAAGCGATTGAGCAACAAGCCTCTTCGCCTGCCCACACATCCAGGCCTTCAACTGATGCCTCTGCGCTGCTTTTCTCTTTACCCCTTCCTCCTGCTCGCACCTGCTGGCAGGCTAAAGGATTGTGGGGAATGGCTGGTGCCTTGATGGCCCTAAGCATTGTAGGAATAATTCAAGGAATTCATGATCCTGTCGCGTTGAATTTTTCAAACCGGATCTGGCCGAGAAACCCGCTTTTTGCACACTGGAAACAAAACCTGCTGGAAGAGAGCAATAAGTTCCCGGTAAACAAAACTTACGAACGACTCAATCAACAACTCAATACCCTTGAGCAGCGATTGCTGGACGCAGAACAAAAGCGTAAGCCTTACCTGACTGTTTCCGAACTGAAAACCCACGTTTATCAAATGCAGCAAACGTTGGATGGCCAGAAAAAAAATTATGAATTTCAGCTTAATGAAGTACAAACATTACGGGATCGCCATCAACCATTACCGTCGGAAGTTTTAATGTCTTTATCACTCAAACGAGAGGCATTAAATAGCCGTTTTCTATATCTCACAGATGAAGAAATGTTTGATGATGAAAATTTACTGAGGAATTAATCTCAGCAACATTCTTGGAGCCAACTTATTTATTAAAAAGGTGATTTGTGAATTCCAATTAAATAATATTTTGATTCTCTTTCAGGAATCGCCTTAGCGAAATCACGACGTTCTGTTAGCAGGCAGCCGTGAGCCACATTCACGTGAGGATTCCACCATGCTGATGGCCTGATTTACGGTCTGACGGGCAGGCTTCAAGGAGTCTACCTCTTAGTTTAAGTGATAGTCCGCCGTGACCGGAGGACTATCCGGTCACGGCACTCAGAATTAATCGGTGATGCGTTTTGGGTGTGCGACCAGTGCACCAAATGACGGACAGGCATCGAGCACTTCCATCATCGCTTTTGCGCTTTCCAGCATCGCGCTATCCGACGCCGTGTCCCGGTATTCACAGACCGAGATTGTTGCCAGCCCCCTGCCTCAATGTCTGAATAGCGTTCGTGAGTACGGGTGCAACAGGATGCGCTTACGCCCTCTTCCCTCCAGACCAGCAGGATCAGGGGTTCATCAAAGGTGAACATATTTTCAATATGCACACAATTCTTCACGGGTTCCAAACATTAGTGTTCTTATTAGACGTCAACTACTCTGGCCGCCTTTGAGTTATTTCTTAGCAGACTGCTGGATGGCTGCTTTTGATGTTTTCTTTCCGTAACTTTCTCCTGTCACTTCGAAGATATACCCGTGGTGGATCAGCCTGTCGGCCGCTGCCACCGCCATTGTTTCGTCCACGAAGATGCTGCCCCACGTGCTGAACGGAAGGTTACTTGTGATGATCAGGCTTCCTCTTTCGTACCGATGCGCGATAAGTTCGAACAGCACGCCCGTTTCCGCGTTATCCCGTTCGACATAGCCCAGGTCGTCTATCACTATCACCCGGTAGCGTTTCAGTTTCAGAAGCATCTCGTTCAGCCACAGCAACGACCGGGCTTTACGCAGCTCCTGCAGCAACTTGCCAGCGCTGTGGAACCACAGGCTCACCAGGCACAGCTGAATAGAGAGCAGGTTTGGTATTTCGTGACGATTTTCTCTGTCAGAAAAAGCGCTGAGATTATAGGTAACCTCCTGCCGCCCTGTACATCCAGCCACTTAACGCCGAATTTCCTCCCCTCCGCATCAGCGAAGCTATCCTCCGGGAATCTGATGTCGATGTTCAGCATGGTACTTAAGCCCTATATGGAGCAATCCCATAGCACCATGAGCCCAGAAGTAGGTTTCAATAAATATCGTCAAAAACTTATGCAGATGCAAAACCTGACGCGTCAGGGAGGTTTCAGCGCCATACATCGTATTCAGGAGGAACCAGAGTCCTCCGCATGCTGCCACACCCAGCAGCGACACCACACCAAGCCCCTGCACTGTCGCAGCCATTCCACCAGAATGAGTTTCGGGCAAGCTCAGTTGCCGCAGTGTCCTGAAATCGTCCGCAACGCCGCGAAAATCCATAAGCGCCCACGAAAAGAAGTATCGAAAGCCGCGCTTGCTTAGCATCCAGGTCAGCATTAAGAAGCCGCAAAACAGTAATCCAAATCCTGAAATGATGTGCAGCCAGGTGACGACACCAGCCAGGGTGAATTGCCCCAGAGCCTCACACTCGGTCAGGTTAGAATTAATGATTTGAGCCAGAACCAGCACCGCGACAATAATATGCAGAACCCGCAGGAACGGAGTGTCCTGGTGCGGGAGGACATTACGGAAATTGGCAGCCATTATTTCAGTACCTTTGCCTGTGGAAGATTCTGGCACTCTGACAGGTAATGATTAACAGAACCTTAATCTCTGTATCGCTGTGGCAGCGCAGGGATTGCTTGACAAACACACCGTAACTTTAGCATTATCTAAATTTAGAAAAGCATAAACTATCACCTATGAGCGACCTGAATCTGCTGCAAAGCCAGGCTGAAAGTGCGGCTGCCTTGCTTAAAACACTCAGCCATCCGCAGCGCCTGTTGATTTTGTGCATGCTGACTGGAAACCCCGGAACAGAAGCAGGGGAACTGAGCAGATTGAGTGGTCTCAGCCCTTCTGCCACGTCTCAGCATCTGGCGAGAATGAAATCAGAAGGCCTGATAGAAGGTATCCGCCAGGCCAGATTTGTCAGATACAGCATCAAGAATGAAGCGATTTTTGCCGTCGTGCAGACACTTAAGAATATTTATTGTCCTGGAGAAGAAGATGTCCTCTGATATTGTGACACCTGCTGAAGTTCACGTTTTGTCTGAGCGCCATGCCATGTTGATAGACATTCGCGGCCACGATGAATGGCTCAGGGAACATATTTACGGTGCCCGTTCCCTGCCACTTGAACAACTTCAGCCTGGCTGTTTCAGCGAGGGATCTTTAAGTGAAAGCGATACCGTGGTATTTCTTTGTCAGAGCGGTATGAGGACAAATAGCGCAACAGCTCATCTCCGGAACGCAGTACATCCGGCAAAAGCATTGATTATGCAGGGCGGCCTTAATGCCTGGAAAGCAGCCGGTTATCCGGTTCAGGTTGACAGCCGTCAGCCGCTGCCAGTGATGCGACAGGTACAAATCACCGCTGGTGCGCTGGTATTGTGCGGCACAGTTGCCGGGGCTGTACTGAGTCCTGCTTTTTATATTATTCCAGGTTTTGTGGGGCCGGGTCTTATGTTTGCCGGTATTACGGGGTGGTGTGGCATGGCAAAATTTCTGGCAGTCATGCCATGGAATCGATAACTGGAATATCAGGAGCCCGCCAGGAAAAGAGGCGTGCTTTCATTAAGCCTGTTAATAACCAAATAAGAATCAATATATCGCCTTGAGCGAGAAGCAGAAGTTCGCAACTGTTCTCACGATTATTTGCCAAGCAGGTCAATTGATACATCAGGGTATCCGTCAGCCACTGCACTGGTGTGTCCGGCAACCTGTCGCCGAAGCGCTTTTCCACTGACCTCAGCATCACGTACTGCACCGTCGAACTGTCATAGCACCCGGTGCTTGCAGCCCAGTCGATGGTCTCTCTGTCGCAGCAGTCCAACGCGAACATGGCCCGCAGTTTTTCACCGTTGTCGCAGCCGAACTCGAAGCCGTCGGAACACCAGCGCATATCGCTTTCTGCTACCGCGATTTTGCCTTTGTGTTCACGCTTCGGTCTCTCTGGTTTTTCATGCAGTAACAACAGGTTATGCTCACGCATTATCCTCTAAAGTCGTTTGGCATTGACCGACGGCAACCCCTCTGAGCGACGTTGCTTACGCAGGATGCCCCATACACGGCGTTAGCCGTAGCTGAGCATGTCGAGGATAGCGGGCAGTATTTCAGCGTCTGCTTCGTCATTACGCTGGTTACAGCGCCTGTCCTGCCAGTCGGCAGAACGGTTAATTCGCAGTGACAGCTCCGCACGCGACACGCCCATGGTGCGGCTGACCAGGGCTATTCCCCGTCCTTTGGCAACAAGGGCGCGTGCGCTATCCATTTTCGCGTCTGGCCGTACTCCACCGCTTCGTTCAGGATCTCAATTTCCATTTTCTTCTTACCCAGAAGACGCTGGAGCTCCCGGACTCACTGGCGCACACCTGGGCGAACCGCGGGTATTACGGTTCAGTCAGCCACGACGTGAAAGCCACCTATGTGCTGTATCTGGGCTGGTTCGACGGCAACCCGGCGACACTCGATGAGCTGCCACCTGAAGAGGCAGCGAAGAAATTCGTCGACTATCTGGGCGGTGCAGATACCATCCTGAACAAAGCGAAAACTGACTTTGACCAGGGTAACTATCGCTGGGTGGCGCAGGTGGTCAGCAAAGTGGTATTTGCCGACCCGAACAACCAGGCGGCACGTAACCTGGAAGCCGACGCTCTGGAGCAGCTTGGTTATCAGGCGGAGTCTGGCCCGTGGCGTAACTTCTACCTGGCCGGGGTGCAGGGGCTGCGTAACGGCGTGGTGAAAGGCCCAACGCCGAACACCGTCAGCCCGATACCGTGCGGGCAATGACCCCGGAGATGTTCTTCGACTATCTGGCGGTGCATATCAACAGCCAGAAAGCCGGGGATGCGAAATCGGTGTTTAATATCGATCTTGGCAACGATGGCGGCAAGTATAAACTGGAACTGGAAAACGGCGTGCAGAACCACACGGCGAATGCCGAAGCGAAAGACGCCGATGCCACTATCACACTGAATCGAGATACGCTTAACAAAATCATCCTCAAGGAAGTGACTCTGAAACATGCACAAGAAAGCGGAGACGTGAAGATAACCGGTGATGGTGCCAGGCTTGATGCCATGCTCGATTATATGGATAAATTCGAATTCTGGTTCAACATTGTTACACTGTAAATCCACCACCCTGCGTTCGGAGTCTACCGCCCGCAGGGTTTTCACATAAAAACTTCCGTTATTGGCACAAAATGGACCTAGCCGATAGGTTTAACATCACGATGCTCCGTTGAGTTAAAAGAGGCATAACTCCCCTGCCCTAAATCCCCTGAGAGAATAATGCTTCAAAGCAGGACAGGGACGTTATCAGGTCTAATATGTAAGAGGCTTCCACTTGCTATGGACACATAGCATTGCAACGTGAACAGCGCTGGACCTGACCTTAGAACTTGTCCACAGACATGCACCTCTCCTTTGTATCGATTTCGAAGACTTTGGACATCAGATGCGCGAGCATGTTAAGTCGGTAACCGTTCTCCCGAGCAATGTTGGTATGGGTCCAGCCACGACTCTAGCTAAGAGCTGCCAGTGGGCCTGCAAGGAGTATGAACAGTTTGGTGGTGTGCTTGCCATTTCGCATGCCAAATCAGAACGGGCCAGTAAAATGTGGTCACTTCAACCGGTCGAGGAAGTTTGGGATGTAGGCCGCAGAATATCAAAAAATTGGCTGTCATGGACATCAAAACTGGCGGGCAGCTGCCGCATATGAATCCCTCATTTATCCGAAAAACCTTCAGCATTGTGCTGGGAAGAACAGTACGGGAACTTAACGGAGAAAGTTGCATCAGTTTTGAAGTCCCCCTCACCTAAACGGCAAATTGTGTGTGCCCGATCATTTGGATACAGGATCACTACGCGTGAGGAGTTGAACCTGACTGTCTGTCATTACACTGAGCGTGCAGCTGAGAAACTACGGGAAAACTTTAGTTCTGTCGCCACATCTCAGTATTTGTCGAAACGTAACCCTTTGCACAATACGAACCTTATTATGGCAACATGGCCAGCGAAGAACTGTCTACTCCCACGCGGGATACTCGTGACATTGTGGCTGCCGCAATGAAGAGTCTTGAATGCATCTGGCTCGATGGCTATCGCTACGCCAAAGGAGACATTATGCTCAACTATTTTACTCCAGCAAGGGTATCTCAGCTGTACCTGTTGGATAAACCCAGCCACGTCCGCACACCAATTCACTGATGAAAGCCCTCAACGGGATTAACCATTCAGGACTGGGTAAAGTCTGATTTGCAGGGCGTGGGATAGCGCCGAAATGGAAGATAAAACGACAGGTGCTTTCTCAGTCATACACCACTCAGTGAGGTGATATTCCCAGAGTAATAATCAAGTAAATCCTTTTTCAAGATGGCGAAAGTGCTTGCCACAGTCGAATGACAGGGATAATCCCGCGAGTGAGCGAGGAAATACCAAAGGTGATTACATGCAATTTTCCTTCTACACCGCGCCCAACATTTTATCTTAGTTTGACTCTTTGGGACCACGGTCCCAGTTGAGTGGTTGGGACCACGGTCCCAGTTGAGTGGTTGGGACCACGGTCCCAGTTGAGTGGTTGGGACCACGGTCCCAGTTGAGTGGTTGGGACCACGGTCCCAGTTGAGTGGTTGGGGCCACGGTCCCAGTTGAGTGGTTGGGGCCACGGTCCCAGTTGAGTGGTTGGGGCCACGGTCCCAGTTGAGTGGTTGGGGCCGTGGCCCCAGTTAAGTGGTTGGGGCCACGGTCGAATTCAACTATGTTGACAGTTCCGACTTATCTAGCTTCTGACTGTACTAATTGCTTTAGAATTTCTTCCATCTGTTCAATACATTGTTCAGGAATCTTTGCCCGGTCCAGACTGAACACAACCTTGTTACCTTTGTATTGAGCGATAGCACCGGGTACGAATTCTCGTTTTATCGGTGCAACTAAGGTTGTGCTCTTTGAGACTTTCACTACCTCAGTCAATGTCTGAATAATGTCTTCCGTTTCAAATACGATCCCATTTTTACGATTTTCTGTTAAGTCATCTATTTTGCCAAGTAGTGACGCTTCATATTCATTGAAAAGACGGCTTAGAGTATCACCGGCTCGGGCAGAAAGTTCACCAGGATGTGAGAAGAGGGCGATCAACTTGCGCGGAAGCTTGGACGTGTTGATACATCGTGTAATGATCTTGCGAGAGATATTTTCGGCATCAGCCAATGCAGAAATATTACCTTTAAACTCATTATCAAGACGGAGTGAATAACGCTTTCCCCTCTCATATGCACTTGTAGGTCGATAATCGTTACCAGTCTTGCACAACGAATCCATCTGCTCATCATCAAGATCGCCAACTAGAATCCGATATTCATTTGAGGTCAGAATAGCCGTCATACGACGGCGGCTTCCATCAGCAACTTCAATTACACCATTGCATTTCCTTCCGAACGCAGGATTTTGTTGTCCAGTCAGCAGGAATGAAGGAATAAGATCATCAAGTGCATCCTCAGTGAGAAACTCCTGATCACGTTCATTGCCAGCCCAGACACTTGTCGACTTTTCAACTGCATTGCCCGGAATCGTTTCCAGAACAAATCTCACATCACGGCCACAAACGGGGAGGGTGATGGTATTCCCTTTTGCCATTGCTCCAACTCGAGCAATAAGTGAATCAACCATCGGAGCTGCAGGCGCAGATGCTGGTTCAGCTGGAACGAGTGCAGGAGAGGATTTAGGTATAATTGGTGCGCGTTTCATTAGCGAATCTCCCAGCGAGGTTTGATCAGGCGATCGAATATTTCGTTACAAACAGGCTCCCAGATTGCGAGTGCATTTCGCCAGGCTCCAGTTGATGATCGCTGATCGATGGCTTGTTCAAATACTGTGCGCATTCGAATCTGCCCTTTTCCCACTTCATCTGTTTCGCGAACAACATTTTTGAGAACCATACTACCCCAGGCATCACGAATCTGTTCTTCCATCCAGGGGGATTGCGAGCCATTGTTATTACTATATTTAGTAAGAAGAATTCTCACGTCAGGCTCGAATCCCTGAAGGTCTACGTTTTTTAACAGGTCGCGCAGCATGTCAAAAAATTGTAGTGCTGAAGTGTAATCGAAGAGCTCTGCAGGGGTAGGGATGATCAATACATCAGCCGCACAGACAACATTAATCGTGCCAATACCAAGGTTAGGTGCGCTATCGATTACAACAACATCATAATCCTGAGCAACGGTTTCGATGGCCAGGCGGAGCATCATGTGAGGTTCAGTGGGCAATTTACCTTCGTCATAGCGCCCCATGAGTTCTGTTTCGATGCGATGTAATGCCAGGCAAGAAGGAATAATATCGAGGCCGGGCCAGCATGTAGGCTTTATAGCGTATGAAGCATCGTCATGCTCTCCCAGATAGAATGGGAGTAAAGTATCTTCGGCATGAATATGCAAATCTGGAACCCAACCATGGTACATCGATGCGGTCCCCTGAGGATCATTACCTTCCACAAGAAGAACACGAAGCCCTTTTAAAGCTAGGTCTTGAGCCAGATGTACAGAGACAGAAGTTTTATAAACGCCACCTTTATGTGCAGCTACGCCAATGACGGGAGGAACACTTTCGCCTGGACGGCGAAGACGTGTACCAAACACATCCCGCATATGATTAATTTGTTCAATTGTATAACCAACGCGCTGCTCGACCCGTCCACGCATTTCCATATCGGGGTGGGGGAGACGACCAGCTTTCTCTGCATCGCGAATGGCTTGTGATGAAACGCCTATCAGATCAGCAGCCTCACCAACGCGCCAACGGCGTGTAATTTTCCTTGCCTCTGGGCTGTCATCATTAAATTGAGCAACAGCAATAGCCTTTGTCATTTCATGACCAGCGGCTATGCATTGATCAAGAGTATCCATTAATCCCATCGTATATTCCTTACAGTCATCTTTGCATAATTATATTAAATCTTGAAAAATTAAGCAAAGCAACACTGAAATCGCAAACCGTGTCAAAATTTGCAAAGTTGGTCAAAAAACGTCTTACTACACACACCACACGCCTTACAAAAGTGGCTAATACGGATAAGCATTTGTACAGGAAGAGTAGAATTGAAAGTTATAGATCAATGACCAGAAGAATAGAAACAGTTTAAAGGGGAGCTGAAGCGGGAATTATGCACTTGTCAAAAAGGGAGCTAGAGAGGGGAATGTATACCCAAGCTTGGGGGAGTTGTAGAGGGAAATAATGGAAGTGAAAAGGGAGCTATAACGGGAGTTTTACCGAGACGTACAGCGGGTAACTTACTTAAGCCAAAGTGACCCCAAAAGGGAAAGCGCGGTCAAAGAAGGGAGTTGTAGCAGGCAAGGGGGTGATATGTGTATGGAGTTACAGATCCCAGGGACTAATTTCTCCCGCTGGAGGTCACTGTAGATTTGAAACCTTCAGCTGAAACTAATCCAATCCCTCTCCAGGCCCTTTTACCGTCAGGATCCTCCCTCTTCAGGTCACTTTTACGTATTTCAAAGCACATCCCGCTTCAGCTCCCCTTTACATATCTTCGTAACCCTCTACAGGTCACGCTTTCCCTCTACAGGTCACGCTTTCCCTCTACAGGTCACGTTTTCCCTCTACAGGTCACGTTTTCCCTCTACAGGTCACGTTTTCCCTCTACAGGTCACGTTTTCCCTCTACAGGTCACCAGGTTTCAAGGCAGGGTTTCTACTAAGAACGCGCACCATCGTTTCACGCCCTTCTTTTTTAAGAAGATAATCCAAGTAGCCAATGCTTTTCAGCTTTTCAAGTGCAGCGCGGATAACCTTGTTCTGATCACTAATTCGGTTGGTTAGCATTAGACGAGCTCTCAGTCTGGTAAACGAGATGTCCGCAGGACGCTCTGGAAGACTGGCCAAATAGGTGTAGAGCGCCTGGGCCGCCTCCTGCCGCGGTAGAGCATTCAGCGGCTTCTTACGTAATAGAGTAAGATAATCCGCCCTATACAGCTCCCACAACTTGCTATCAGCCTCAAGTTCGATGGTATCTTCGTCTGAGTTGAAACGCCCGGTTTTCAATAACCCGGTGACGTATGCCCCTTTTGAACCGATAGTGCTCAGCGTAATGGTCTTGCCTCGAATACGCGTAAGGGAGTCACGAATGTTTCCGCGGAGCCTAGAATCCAGTCGTTTTGACGGTATCTGACATAAGCCGGCAAATTCGTGAAATGAAAGGGTAATAGCATTACTGGCAATGCCGTATTTTGAGAACGCGTGGATGATTCCCATCCAAACCTTTAAGTCTGTAGAGAGGTTAAGTCTGGGCCCGGTAATGATGATCTTCGTATAGCCTTCAGATCTGGACAGCTCTAAGGACGACAATATCTCACTAGCGTCAATGGCATCGCCAGCATCACCACTTTTATTTGTAGGAACAAAGATCCCCAGACGCATCAAGGCTGCTGGTTGAACGCTCGAATTACTGGTAACTGTTAATGTTTTTCCTTCTCCCTCATCTGAATCAGGAATCGCATCAGGAAAGAAGTATATGTTTTTCTTAGAATTTTCCAACTTATCCACCTTGTGAATAATATATGCAAAAGAGCAGGATTTTTTCCCACTACAGCTCCCTATTGTTCCCACTTTAACTCCCTTTTATCCCTCTGCAAATCACTTTTTTCCCTTCACAACTCCCTTTTCACCCACCATAGCTCCCTCACATCCCGTTTCAACTCCCTTTCATCCCTCCACAGCTCCCCTAAACCATCACTGAAGCCAGACCAGACGCGGCTCTCAGCGATCGGGGATCTGTTTGGTTCTGTTTGGTTCTGTATGGATCCGATCAGGATCTATTTTGGATCTTAAAACTTGGATCTTTCTACTGTATATGTGGATAACTATTAGGGGCTGGTTAATTTCCAATAAAATCCAACTACGTGAAATATGGCAGGTAAACCCCTGCACCTTGATTTCTTTTATGTAGCACAAATCTGAACGACCTGATTCCAGTCCATATCGTTTCTCTGATATCCAAAATAATGAAATAACTTACCTGACTTGCAGTATCGCTACAGCTTTAGCCTTCGGCATGGAAGTGCCAGGCGGCCACAGCGAGCACAGGTACTTTCGTATAGACTTCCGTCAAACTGACCGATTTGTGCCCCATCAGGCTTTGTAACACTTTCAGCGGTATCCCTGCATATAGCATGTGCATGGCGTAGGAGTGGGAATGGGGGTTGATCAGTACGGAGAATACACGCCGTCTGCTGCAGTAGCGTACACAGCTTCATTCAGCCAAGTTCTGACAATGCCCCAAATGCGTGCTCTCCCGGTTCTGGCGCTTCGCTTACTGCGACGCCTGAGGGGTATTTTCAGCGTTACCACCATCATCTCCAGCTGGCTGACAAAGTTCGCATCAAAAACGGAACCAGCCACTGAACCTGGCAGCCAACGGGAGCACGACGAGCGGTTCTGGACGCTTTCTCCTTTCGCTGCTTGAGAGTAACAAACTGAACGGACGGGGAGTGTTGTGCAAGGGAAAAATCACTTCGGGTTAGAGCCAGCGCCTTATTAATACGCGCGCCCGTGTTCCAGTGTGTTGCCAGCAACATCTTACGATGCAGATCGGACACATAGTGGAGTAGGGCGTGTTGGGGTAATAATGTTGTGCTTCATGATGAGTGCTATACAGTGCGGAGGGTATGATGTAAGCATACCTCTTTTAGTTCCACGCACTTTTTGAGAGTAGCCGTTTTTCAGCTATCAGCCGGCACTCTTCCGGCGTTAGCTTATTCAGGGATTTATGAGGTCGCTCGCTGTTATATTCGGCCAGCCAGCGCGCCGTGATTTCCTGTGCTTCATTCAGTGCCCTGAACGAATAAAAATCCAGGATTTCTGTCCGGTAGGACCGTTCGATGGAGCCGTTCTGTGTATTTACCTGGCTTAATAAATTCCAGCGCCACGCCATGCTCTTCAGCCCATTGCGTAAGCGTCAGAGACACAAATTCTGGACCATTATCCATCCGCATCTTTAACGGATATCCACGGTTTGCGATGAGCCTGTCCAGCACAATGATGACCCGTTGCGCCGGGATATTCAGGTCGATTTCTATCGTCAGTGCTTCGCGGTTAAAATCGTCCACCGTATTGAAGGTACGGAAGCGTCGGCCACAGACCAGCACATCTTGCATAAAACCGATGGATCAGCTCTGGTTTAGCGGTTCCGGCATGGCCAGTGATGCCGGGTTACGTACCAGCATCACTAGCCACCCTGCAATTACCACCTCTAGACCACTTGTTAGATATAGATATCTAAAATCCTACAAACTGTTTCCTAAATGTTACGCAATTTCTATTGTAGCTCTAAAAATATCATGATGGATGAATAAAATTCATTCATTATTAAAAAAATAATATGATTGCAGGATTAGTGTGGCTTATGTCATTTTCTTATAGAATACAGAGAATTCAAATGGTTAGGTATGTTATATTATTCATCTTGTGCTTAGCAAGTTCAGTATCTTTTGCGGGGACTTGGCCTGCAATTATCCCCACCAGTACAATACAGTCAATGACTTATGGGACGATATATATCAAACAACAATTAATTGAGGTTGGCCCAGAAGTTGATGCTATAGCTCCAAAAGGCTATGTAGTTTGCATTAATTATTATATATCTAACTGGGATGAGTACTACCCTGTAAGTGGCGGTCGATGCGCCACCTCTGACGGCAGTCAAACTCAAAGCCAGTTAGCAAATGAAGCTTACCAATTAAATATAGATCGCACCGTTGTTAATACAGGATCTGAGGGTTCAAGCCCAGTTGATAAAGCTTGTGTTGCATATTATTACAAAAAAGGTGCCTCTAGCGGTAGCGTTATTTCCGACCCTGCCGGATGTGTCTATGCGCCACCATCAACTGACTGGTGTGAAATAACAACGCCGGAGATAACATTAGATCATGGCACCCTTTCCGCTGATAAGGTTGAAGGTCATGTTAGTAAAAAGATGATGAGTGTAAACTGTGTTTCAGAGACTAATGTCAGGTTTGATATATTAGATCCTGATGGCTATTTGCATCTCCAACCATCAGGTAAGAGTTTAATAAAAGTGAATAATCTTCCGTTAGGAAGCAGTATAGATCTCCCTGCCGGTGATTCTGAGCTATTAATTAGCGATCAGCTCACAGGAGTTACATCAGAAGGGGTGAACAGCGCTAGCACAGTTCTAGTCATGGCGTTATTTTAATATATAATTCAGATAGCGTTTCTGCCATGGGTATTAGTCTTTTAACAATCCTTTCATATTTATATGCTGAAAAAAGTTGGCTGATGGAGTGTGAAAAATCACCTTTGACTGTGAGGGTTTCTATATTATCTCACCGGAAGTTCCTATCCTCTTCCCTTTACGCCGACACAGATTATATCTGTGCATATATTATTTTTTACATGATGATAAATGATATGCACAGATACATACCCGAAATCTGTAAGCGTACAGCGAGAGCCGTATTGACAGGGATGCGTTATTCAACTGGCAGTGTGATGCGCCAGGGGAGCAGTTCGCTGACATGGTTCTAGCGATCAGATGTCACCGGCAGAATATAAAAACCAGTATTATCAAAGGCTCGGAAGTGTCTAGATTACCCGTGGCGATTCAAAACAGCCGCCAATACGGCGCTCACATAACGCTTACGTATGAAGTGGCTTACAAATAACCGTAATGGGTCTGGCCAGCGAAGAAATGGCTATGTCTCGGACTGACCCGCTTTACCACTGTCGGTCTGAATATTTTTCAATTCAAGTAGTCAAATTCAGTGCGCGACGACATATCGTGTTTTCTTCGTGAAAACATGTCGCTCAGATCCATCCCTCACGCGCAAGAAGCAATGCATCGATGAGACTGTTATCGAAGAGCACGGGAATATAAAGTGTATAGGCGTAACCCCCCGCCTCATTAGAATGCGAAAAATTAAAATGTTCTACATCATAGCCATCCCTTCGTTTGATCCCGTTAGTTGAGATGAATCCCCAGTAAGCAATGGCGCTGTACTCATAGGGGCGGAAGGAGGGGTTACTAAAGCTAAATTTCAGATAGTCTCCGGTAACGTTCGGTAAAGGAAGTAAATCGCAATGTGCTGTGAGCTTTTCCCTTTCCACTCCGACATGATAATCAAAACAAACGTTCCTTTCCCCTCGTTTCACTGGCCTGCACAGCGTGTAAATTTCATCGACAGGTCTCTGAGTCGATAACTGAAATGCAGCTTCTACGGCGGCACGAGCTTCTGTATGTGGAGAGCCAATTCCAGTAATTGAGAGTTCGTATTGTGCTGAAGTGCCCACAAGCTCCAGGTGTTCAAAATGGATAAATTCAACCTGACATCCCGCTATTTCGAATTCGTGGCGATGCTTCCAGGCAAAAAGATTGTGAAAATCAAAGTGTTTGCTTTGCCGAAATTCTTGGGGGGTTACGCCATAAAAAGATTTAAAGAAACGGCTAAATGCCTGCTGATTGGAATAGTGATAACGGCTGGCAAGTTCATGGACAGGTGTAGACGTAAATTTTAATACAATGGCGCACCGCTGAAGACGGCAATTCGTGACATATTCTTTTAATGTGCATCCTACGTCGGATTTGAAAATCCTGTTCAGCTGGGCATTACTGTAACCTGAACGTTGAACAATTTCGCTAATGCTAATGTCACGATCGAGGTTGCTGTGTATCCAGCGCAGCAGGTCGATAATGAATGTTTTGCGCAAGTAAGCCTCATCGGTTAGAAACTGGCTGGTATAAGAAGCGATCTGAGCAATGGTAAAAAGTGAATAACTATATCTTATTATATTAAATCTTGGGAATGCTAAATGTAGTCATAAATTGCATACAAATCAAGGTAGACCGAAAAATTCTGTGTGAGTTATGAAGTTTACGTCCTTGTTTGTTAATGAATTGTGTTTTACGATCTATTTATATCATTGGCGAGCGTTGCTATTGAACATCGAATGCATCCGCTGGATAATTCAACTCAAGCAGGTGCTATTGGAATAGCTATTTGGCACCATGTTTAAATTAATGATGTCTTATATGTGTTAGGAAAAAAAATGAAACTGAACAAGTTTGTGGCGGCAATTGTGCTGTCTGGTTGCGTTGTATCTGTGGCTCAGGCGAAAGATCAGGGCCATGGTACTATTAACTTCATCGGCTCTATTATTGATGCACCGTGCTCAATTTCCCCAGACTCAGATGGTCAGACAGTTAAACTGGGTGAAATCTCTAACGTTGCATTAAATGCTAACGGAAATACAGGTACCTCTACTCCTCGTCCTTTTGAAATTAAATTAGAAAACTGCGATACCAGTACCTATAAAACAGTGACGACCACCTTTACCGGTGCGGAAGGTGCAGTTGCTGATCACCTGGGGATCACCGGTACCGCCTCTGGTGCCAGCATTGTACTGACTGATGGTAGCGGTAATCCGATTTCTCTGGGCAAACCGACTAACGAACATATGCTGCAGGATGGTTCTAACACACTGATGTTCTCTGCTTATCTGCAGGGTGATGGCGCTTCTGAAGTGGTTCCTGGTGAGTTCAGCTCTATCGCTGACTTCACAATGGCATACCAGTAAGTTCGACGCTTTCTGAGCCGGATACGCCTGTTACTCAGGCGTATCAATACCTCTGACTCAAAGGAGGCCACATCAAAAAGTTATTTGTCATTTTTTCATATCTAATTATTATTTTAATTGATTCAACGTGTTATGCGTACGATATTGGCCTGGACGGGCAGGTCAACATGGAAGGTTCTATTCTGGCCAACGCTTGTACACTGGCGATGGAAAGTCGATACCAGTCAATTAATATGGGGAGCGAAAACATTGAAAAAATGCGTCGTACAGGTCAGGGAAAACGTAAAGAATTTTCAATCTATTTGACGGAGTGCTCACTCGAGGATGGTTTGTCTAATTCTGAGCCTTGGCATTATCTACAAGTAACATTTGATGGTATTAGCAACAACGGGTTATTTGATATCTCAGGAAGCGCTGGCGGTATTGCGTTACAACTCACAAATAAATATGGTGAGAGCGCCATTCCGGGGCGGCCGATGTCCTATGTTCGCATTGATAATAAAAGCATTCGTCTGGATTATGTATTGCAGCTAAAAACAACGCACGATCACTTACGCGTTGGAGAGTATTCTTCCGTGATTAAATATCGTGTTACTTATTTCTGAATCTTAATTTTAAATGCCATTCGACGGTATCTCTGGCGGAGTGTATGACGCAGTTAGCAATGCAGGAAAACAGTAGTTCCAGTCGAAAAAGAATATTAAAAATATCTATTCTGGCAATAAGTATTTACAGCACCTTGTATGGCTGTGCTAGGGCTGACGATGGTATTGAGTTCAATACTGACATACTGGATGTTAAAGATAAAAGTAATATTGATTTGAGCCGTTTTTCTAAGGGCAACTACATCATGCCCGGGGATTACAGCTTTAAAATCAGGGTTAACCAGAACGAACTGGAAGAGCAGCCTATACCGGTTTATGTCTCTGATACAGACAGCAAGCAAACGCTGGCCTGTTTTAAACCTGAAATTGTTCAGCAAATGGGATTTAAAGAAGAGTTTCTCAGTCAATTTCCACTCTGGCATAAAAACCAGTGTGTAGACATCACCTCGCTAAAGGGGGTTGATATCCGTCCGGATATGGGGGAAAACACTTTAAATGTTAACGTCCCACAAGCCTATCTGGAATATACCTCAGACAACTGGGTTCCTACTAGTATGTGGGATAACGGGGTTCCAGGATTGTTGGCGGATTACAGCGTTGATGTCACGAGCCGCAAAAATAATGATCAGAGCGGGAGTGATAAAACGATTTCTGGCAACGGTACCATGGGGGCCAACCTTGGTGCGTGGCGTCTGCGAGGAGACTGGCAGGCCAACTATGAAAATAATGCTGATGGCACAGATAGCGGTCAGAAAGAATGGACATGGAACCGTGTATATCTGTATCGCGCAATTCCTTCAATGGGCGCGAAGCTGACGCTAGGAGAGGATTACCTCAACTCCGACCTGTTTGATAGTTTTAGCTTTATCGGGGCAAGCCTGGTGAGCGACGACAATATGTTGCCACCAAACCTGCGCGGATACGCACCTGAAGTGACAGGCGTAGCCAAAACGAATGCGAAGGTTATTATCTCGCAGCAGGGTCGCATCATTTATCAATCTCAGGTCGCTGCGGGGCCGTTCAGAATTCAAGATCTTAATAGTGCAGTTTCCGGCACACTGGATGTGCGGGTTGAAGAGCAGGATGGTTCGAACCAGCAGTATAAGGTCAATACGGCAAGTGTACCGTATCTTACCCGACCAGGTAGCGTGCGTTACAAGCTGTATGGAGGTAAGCCATTAGGCACAGAACACTCCGTTGAAGGTCAGGATTTTGCCTCCAGTGAAATGTCATGGGGGATCAACAACGGTTGGTCTCTGTATGGCGGTATTGTTGCAAGCAAGGACTATCGCGCGACCGCCATTGGGGTAGGCCGCGATCTGCTAGCGCTGGGGGCGCTGGCGTTGGATGTTACGCGTTCCAATGCGGAACTGGATACGGTCAACAGGCAGGGTCAGTCATACCGTTTGAGTTACTCAAAACGCTTTGATGAAACCGATAGCCAGGTGACGTTTGCGGGTTATCGCTTCTCTGAAAAAAACTTCATGAGTTTCAATGATTTCCTTAACTACATGTCAACGGATGATTCATTCCAGCAGAGTAAAGAGATGTACACCATCTCTTTCAGTCAGCAGTTAAAAAAACTGGGGTTAAGTGCGTATCTCAACTATTCGCATCAAACCTACTGGAACGCTCCGGCAGAAGATCGCTACAGCGTGTCGTTATCTCGTAATTTTGATATTGGCCGCTGGAAGAACATCAACATGTCATTGACTGCGTACCGTAATGAGTTTTCCCAGGGAACGGACGATGGTGCATATCTCTCGATGTCTGTTCCATGGGGTGACAGCGGCACTGTCAGTTACAACATGACCTCAGGAGGAGGCAGTAACTCCAATCGACTGGGCTATTTCGACCATCTGGATAATGGTGATAATTATCAGATGGCAGTTGGTGCCAGTGAACATGAGGCGAACGTCAGTGGGTATTACGATCACATGGGTAACGAAGGTGAAATTATTGGCAATCTGGATTATCAGCAAAGTGAGTATAACTCCCTTGGTATGACCCTGCGTGGAGGCATTACAGCGACACCGAAAGGTGTGGCATTACACCGAGTGAATGGTATGGGGGGGACACGTGTCATGGTCGACACTGGTGCTGCGTCTGATATTCCGGTTCAGGGATTTGGCTCTTCAACTCAGACTAACTACTTTGGCAAAGCGGTCATCACAGACGTCAGTAATTACACCAAAAACAACCTGAGTATTGATATTAACAGTCTACCGAAAAATGCAGAGGCTCACGGTTCCGTAGAACAGGCAACACTAACGGAGGGGGCGATCGGCTACCGTAAGTTCGATGTTATTTCCGGTGAAAAAGCGATGGCTATTATTCGCCTGGCCGACGGCTCTTTCCCTCCGTTTGGTGCCAGCGTCCGTAATGCCGCAGATCAGGAAGTAGGGATCGTCAATGATGATGGTCAAACCTATCTGAGTGGTCTTCATAGTGGCGAGAAAATGAATGTGCAATGGGAAGGTGAGATGCAGTGCGTTATCACCATCCCGGACAAAATATCAGGATTAGATCAGAACGGAAATCTGTTACTGCCATGCGGCCATTAAGGCGGGTGGCGCAGATAAACTTTAATTGAGTAACAAAAATGTACGTAATGAAATGCAAAAAATCATGTTTGATCACCACGGCTACACTGCTCGGGCTGCTGCTGGCGCAACAAGCGAATGCGGCGATTGCGTTAGACCGTACCCGAGTGGTGGTGAACGGTGGTGCAGACTCAGTCAGTATGACGGTAAGCAATCAGAACAAAAATCTTCCTTATCTGGCTCAGGGCTGGATCGAAGATGCGCAGAACAACAAAATCACCTCACCGATGACGGTATTACCGCCGGTGCAGCGCATCGAAGCTGGGGCAAAAAGCCAGGTGAAAATCCAGACGTCACCAGCGGTCAGCGGGTTACCTCAGGATCGCGAATCGCTGTTCTATTTTAATTTGCGTGAAATTCCGCCTCGAAGCAAGACGCCAAATACCTTGCAGATTGCCTTGCAGACACGCATTAAATTATTCTATCGCCCGGCGGCAATCGCATTGGATAAAACACAAGCCGCTACGGGGGATTGGGTAGAGAAAGTGACGCTTCAGCGCCAGGGTGATAAATATATTGTTAACAACCCAACGCCTTATTTCTTTACCGTGGTAGAAGGTCGTGCATCGGTAAAAGGAACGCCAGTTCACCTTACCCCAATGATGGTAAACCCTAAAGGTAGCGCTGAACTTCAGGCCTCGGCAAACGAACTGGGCAATGCTCCTGTCATTTCGTATATCAACGACTATGGCGGTCGTCCGAAACTTCAGTTCACCTGCGCGGGAAGCACCTGCCAGGGCAAACTGGTGAAAAGTTAATAACGCCATAGGCCTGAGAAAATAATGAAGCGCACTGCTCTGATTTGTCTGTTAAGTCTTATTACCCTGTCTCTTCGGGCGCAGGATCAAGAGCAAGAACGCGGTGATGTCGGGGCGTTGTTTGTTCACGGACTGCTTCAGGAAATGTCCTGTCAGATCGAAATGACATCGCCCTGGCAGGCGGTAACCTTGCGCCAGGGGAGGACGCCTATGCTGATCATGTTAACCGACTGTCCAGAACCGCCGCTTACTGTTTTTGAGGCTGAAATAGCGCCTTATTTTCGCGGGCAAGTTAACCCTGTTTATACAGCATCGCTGGTCGGAAGTATGAATGAGATTGGATTGCGTCTGCTTGATAACGAGGGAAGAGAAATCCCGATCCTGAATGGTAAGGCTGATGTGCCACTTTATGCAGGGCAGAATCGTATCCGCTATACTATTGACGCTACCTCCGGGTTGGCTCCGGATAAAACAGTACACGTGTTAATGACGCTTGCGTTGGATTACCGGTGAGATAGTGAAATGAGAATGAAATTAAGTCCCTGGATATTATGTCTCTGTTTCATCGCGGTTTGTGCAATGGAGGTAATACCTCAGGCTCGCGCGTCAGGGAATAACACGGCCGTTATTAACGTCACCGTTACGGTGACTAAAGATTCATGCATTATTAATGAAAACCGGATGATTGACGTCGATTTTGGTAATAATGTGGTGGTGACCGATGTTGCGGCTGGACTGGTGCATAAAACCATTGACTATACACTGGACTGTGGTGACAGCGATCCAGATAAAACTCTGGTACTCGGAATTTCTGGAGCTGGGGCGGAGTTTGATGATACGTTACTGGGAGCATCTATTCCTGAGTTGGGGATTGAAATTCAGGCTAATGGCACTAAGCTTCCCCTGAATGAGAAACTGGTGCTTTCTGGCCCCACGGACAAACCGGAACTGGAAGCCATTCTGCGGCAAGCACCAGGTTCTCACTTGCCAACGGGGGAATTTACCGCTGGGGCTACCATGACGGTGTCGTATCAATGAAAAAACTCCTTTTGATCGCAATGGTCTTCTCAGCTCCTGGATACGCAGACAATATGGCTTTCCACGGCACCTTGGTTGAACCGCCATGTACAATTAACGAAGGAAGAGTCATTGAGGTGGCATTTGGCGATGAGCTGGGGATCTCCAAAATAGACGGCAGCAACTATCGAAAAACAATTGACTACAGCATCAAGTGCGACAATAGCTATGCCCCCAATAATCTGGCGCTGGTAGTAGATACTTCTCGGCCGACAACGTATGACTCCTCAGCCATTGCTACAGATAAAACCGGATTGGGTATCCGTATCCTTCTTGACGGGCAAGGCATCGAATTCGGGAGGCGTGTGCCTGTTGATCCGTTTTCTCCGCCACTACTGGAAGCGGTTCCCGTCCAGGAACCCGGCCTGGTGTTGGAGGAAGGGGCATTTTCAGCCACCATGACGCTGAGAACTGATTATTTGTAAGTTGTTGCTGGGCTGTAATTCCTGATCTTTTTATTTCATCGTCAAAATGAATACTAGATAAGGGTCATCAGAGCGGCGATAATTTAACCATTCAGAGATCGTCTGTTACCGACTCTAATATTCAGGAATATTACATGATGAAATATCCTCTCCTGGTACTGTGCCTGATTGGGAGTGCCTTTTCATGCTATGCAGTGTCCGATAATGTGCATTTTTCCGGTGCGTTGGTTGCTGAACCTTGTACATTGACTGATGAGAATGCCAATATTCATCTTGATTTCGGTACTATTATTGAAAGCTATTTATATGAGTATCAGCGCACCGCCAGTAAACCATTTACTATCCATTTAACGGATTGTGACCCCACGGTTTATAATTCCGTAGCGTTTACCTTCCAGGGAGCTGAAGATAGCGAAATGCCAGAGCTATTAGCGTTGGATCCAACAAGTGTGGCGAAAGGTATTGCGCTGGGTATCACCACATCCGAGGGGACTTTGCTGCCACTCAATAAAGACGGTGGATATTATACTATTTCACCAGGTAATAATGATTACTCATTTGCTGCTTATATTCAGGCGAAACCATCCGCGTTGGTCAATCGTCAGATTGTCGTTGGCGACTTTAGTCTGACCTCGACATTTGTTTTAAATTATCAGTAGGTAAATGGGAATGTATAAAATACTCTTTTTGATTATATTTGTCTGCTGGAGTGTTGAGGCATCTCAGCACCCTGTTATTACTGATCTAAAATCAACACAGTGTCCGGGTTGTCAGATTTCCCTTACTTATCAGCAAAAACTGGCTGAAATGGGTGGTATGGTTGATCAGATTGTTGATGGTGGCCATCGGCTGGTTACGATTGGCACGAAACAAATAAACAAGACCAGTAATGGAACGTCTCACGAGTATGCTTACACTACTAATTTAGGTACAAAGATAGTCGCAAATACTGATGAAACTTATGCAGAAGCAGCTGTGAGATTATATACAGATGTGCCTAGTGCTCAGTTGAATACGGCGACACTCTTAGATAACCAAACTTCTAGCTGTATTGCGTACGCATTTGTACCTAGCGTTTCAGGCAATGTTCCTTGGGCAGATGTAATTTCTCCTGGTGGATGCATACCCGTTTCGTCTGGCTATGTATGACTGGTGTGAACTTAATATGTCAACAATATTAATTGACCATGGCACGATGGGAATGGGAGCAACAAATGGAAATAGCACCACGCAAAACGTGGGCGTAAGCGGTGTTGCACCAACCACAGTAGCATTCAGCCTAATTCAACCACAAAACCACATCGTTTTTGAACCCTCCGGGCGTGCTGAAATCAAGGTGGATAATAAACCACCTGTTACCGAGATTGATCTTCCAGAAGGCTCCACATTACTTCCAATACTGTCAACATTGTCAGGTATAAGAGCAGAAAGTATTAATGCCGGGGCAAGTTATTAAGTTATGATGCCTTATTAATTTTAGGTTGTTACGATGGTAATTGTTTTATTTGTTAGTATTTTCATTTCATTGTGTCTTTATATTCCCTCATCTGGTGGTCAGGGTGTTTATTTCCCTTTTAATCTGGTGATGGTGGGTATTTATGGTATCGCTATCATTATGCTGTGGCGATCATCAAATAAGAGGCGTGTTGTTAACCCGCAGCCATTTATTAAGTTGGGATATCTATTACTGCTTTTACCCTGGCTAGTGTCAGTTCAACGTAGCCCTGGTGTGATTATTTTGTTGCTGGCCGGAGTGGCGCTTTGGTTGTTAAGTCGAGTCTCAATACGCGCAGGCAGTAAAAAAAAGATCCTGCAGGCGATATTTGTGCTGGCTCTGGTAGAGTGTGCGATTGGTCTGATCCAAACCTTCCTGCCCAACCTGGCACTACATTGGTTTGAATATAACTGGCTGCGTAATCAGGGACGGCCCTTTGGTATTTTTCAGCAGGTTAACCTGTTTGGCAGTTTTCTGGCGACTGGCATGGGGTGTGGATTTTTATTGCTAGTCCAAGAGAAACGTGCTCTCTTGCGCCGAAGCTATGTATGTGGGCTGTGTTTGATGGCATTTATATTAATGCTGAATCAGTCACGGACTGGGCAGTTGGGGGCCATTCTCATCATAATACTGCTGGCTTTGCTTTTTACCTTTCAGGAACCGTCTCGAGTGCTGGCAAGTATTAGTCCAATGTTGGTATGTGCACTGGCAGGTGTCTGGGTCGTTCATCACATCACCGTCAATGTTGACGGACAGCTTTACACCCTGGGACGGGACTATTCGGCTTCAACCCACATCAGGATGAATATTCTGAAAGTGACCTGGCAGATGATCATGGATAAACCGTGGATGGGTTGGGGGTATGGCGCATTTTCGGCGCAGTTCACGCGTTATATGGCTGCTCATCCTGAGCTAAACCCGGGTCATCTGGGGGGATGGATCCCCCATCCACATAATGAACTGTTATTTGCCTGGTTTCAGGGGGGAGTAATAGCGTTTTCCGGTGTGGTCCTGCTGGTGCTAGGATGGCTGAAAAATATGGTCGTGGCCTTGCAAAAGGGAAAGCTTGCTGCGGGTTATTCATTGCTGATCATTCCGTTAGGTGTACATCTGAATCTTGAATATCCTTTTTATCAATCCTTTTTCCATTTAGGTGTCTTTGTTTTGCTGCTCCGATTGGGCATGGTGGAATCGGCAGTCAATTGGGAAAGCGTGGAAAGGTACAAAACAGGTAAGATCGGTTCACTGGTTGCCACTGTGTCAGCTGTTGTATTAGTGGGATATAGTGCTATAGGTCTTTATACCAATGCGCAACTGACACACTATGAGCGAGTGGGGCTAGCCGATTTCCCGGCAACGTTACCGTGGTATTTTTATACGCAACCGAGGCGTGCTGAGTTTGATTCTATGGTCGCATTACTGGTTGATTACAACGTAACACACCAGGAAGCTGATCTCAGCCGTTTTATGGTCTGGTCGGCCCAATGGATAAAACGGAATACCGATACTAATGTGCTGCTCAGTAGGATCATGATTATGCGTTACCGAGGCGATATTCGTGGTGCGCAGGAAATGCAGCATCTCTACGACGTGATCAAATCACCTGTGCAGCAGGGGCCGCGTGGGTAAATAATATGTTATAAATAACCTTTTTTTCTCATGTAAAAAAACAAAAATAGAATAATTTAGTCTCCCAACGTTATTATCAGGCTCGCCTGAATGCGAGATTGAAAATTGTCTAGAATTTGTTTTATGAAAAAATATGAATTTGTATTTTTCGCCATATCTTTGTGCGTGGTGTTGGTATTTCCATGGCCAACCCTTCCCGGTGAAGGACTTACCTTAACGGTTAATCTTTTTGTTTGGGTATGGACATCATGTTGTGCTCTTTTCTTATTATTTAAGTTTCGCCGTAGTCAATTAAAATCAAACCAAGCCGTTATTTTGCTGCTCGCTGGTGCGCTATTTATGACGCTGCCAGCGTTCTGGACGGATGCAACGTATTTGTACCAGGCATGCTACCGGCTGGCGGCCTTGTGGGGAATGATCGTTTTTGCCTTCCTGCTTATGCAACGTTCCTTTACGGGAGCAGGAAGAGAGGCTATTTATGGCGTCATTGTTCTGCTTGGCCTTGTTCAGACGTTACTGGCAGCCTGGCAAATCCTGGGGGCATATTCAGCCGTGATATATCCAGGATATGACTTTGTACTGGCAAATGGTCGCCCATGGGGCAGTTTTTTACAGGTTAATCTTCTGGCGTCATTTCTTGCTACCGGATTGCTATGTGCGTTCTGGCTGGCTATCAGAGCCAGTAAATATGCGAGTGGGTGGTGGTTGAGTGCAATCCTGATCGTTGCAGGGTTGACCATCACTGAATCTCGTACCGGAGGGTTGGGAGCCACAATAGGCCTCATTGGCCTTCTGATCAGTTGCCGCAGCAAACGTGTATGTTTTTTTATCACGCTTGCGGTGCTCTTTGGCGTGCTTGCAGGGAAAGGTGTACTAATGCTGCGCCCCGACCAGTTAAAGGCTTCTGCTCAGGTTGTCTCGTCGGGCGGAAAGTTATCAACAGTAACCGATCATCGTCCGCTCAATACGGATGAACGGATGGAATGGAACCGCCAGCATTCGGGAGCAGAGCGTCGGGTAATGATCGCAGGTAGCCTAATCATGATTGCTCAACGTCCCATGCTGGGGTTTGGCCTTGGTAGTTTTGAATCGCAGTTCCCATTGACCCTGGCGATCCATGGTTTGCGTAACCCCTTTACCGTGACTGTTGCGCATCCTCATAACGAACTGCTCTACGTCTGGAGTGAAGGGGGGATTTTGGCATTTGTTGGGCTATTGCTCTGCTTACTTGTGCTTACCAGACCATTTTTCAGCTGGCGAAGTGCGTCGAGTGCTGTCCTGATGCTGCCTTTGTTGATGCATATGATGACTGAGTATCCATTCTACCTCTCTGCTGTGCATGCGGTGATGCTGGTCATATTGTTTTGTGCTGCGTTTCAGGGCGACGATAAAGCCTTTCAACCGCTTCCCCCCGTGGTTGACCGAGGGATCAAAATGGGCATTTTGATTGCAGGTTTAGCAGCAGTAATTTTTATGTCAACCGGCTTGCAATCCGCATTACGAATCTTTCAGTTTGAGCATGGGAAGTTTGCCCACCCTGAATTGCTGACTGCGGTCAGTAACCCCTGGGCACAGCCTGACCGATTGCGGTTTGACCGTGCAATAAGCGATCTCGTGCAATTCAATGTTCGGCGTGATCCCGCTCTGCTTCAGGACTTCCGGCAACAGGCTGACAAATGGTTAAGCCGTCATAACGATGCAAATTTAATTGCGACCATGGTTCAGGTGGGGGTTTTTCTGGATGAGTCAGGAAAAGGGTTCTGGAATCAGCGCGGCTGTATGAGTTTCCCGCAGGATCCGCGCTTCACCTGTAACTGGAAGGGAGGAATGACAGATGAATAACTGCGACACGCTGGCTGTTACAAGGCTTGATGACATGGTTCGAGGTTGGTTTATCGGCGATTTTTCACCTGTCGCCTTTCGTACCCAAAGTGTTGAAGTCGCTGTACAGCATTTTTCGGCGGGCAGCCATGAAGCTGCACATTTCCATCGTCAGGCGACTGAAGTGACGTTGCTTTTACACGGGCGTTGCCGAATGGCAGGGCGTGAGATACAGGTTGGGGAAATCGTCACGCTGCCGCCAGGAACGATATCTGCTTTTGAAGCGTTGGAAGATTGTATCACCGTTGTGGTGAAGCTTCCTGGTGTACTAGATGACAAATTTGTGGTGGCCGAATGTTAAATATCGTGATTCCAATGGCCGGGGAAGGTAGTCGATTCGCGAACGCGGGTTATGCTGATCCTAAGCCCTTTATTGATGTGGCTGGTGTGCCCATGATCGAATTAGTTATTAGTAATCTACGCCCTGATTACGATCATCGTTTTATTTTTGTCTGCCAGCAGGAGCATCTGCAACGATACGATTTCCGCTCTTCTTTGACAACGCTGGCACCTGGATGTGAAGTGATTGGGCTTAGTGGCAAGACCGATGGTGCACTTTGCTCGGTCATGCAGGCGGCGGGTTGGATCGATAATGATTCACCGTTAATTATCGCGAACTCTGATCAGTGGGTCGATAGCGATATTAATACCTTTGTTGAATGTCTGACCACAGAGCAGTTGGACGGCCTAGTGATGACCATGAAAGCCAGCGACGCAAAGTGGTCATATGCTCAGCTGAATAGCGATGGATGGGTGACGCAGGTAGTGGAAAAAGAAGTCATCTCTGATGAAGCAACTGTCGGTATTTATGGGTTTACCAGGGGAACCGATTTTTGCCGCTTTGCGCGGCGGATGATAGCAAACAATCTGCGTAGCCAGGGTGAATTTTATGTTGCGCCGGTATACACGTTGATGGCTCAGGCGGGCCTGAATCGAATTCGCGTACAGAATATCGGCGTAGAAGGAAACGGGATGCACGGTCTTGGCACACCCGCTGATCTGCAAACATTCCTGCATCACCCGGTACTCGAGCGTGCCCTTTCTGTTAAACGAGTGGCTGCATGAACGTCATTGCTTATCGTCACAAAAAAAAACTGGGCTGGCCAGTATGCCGTGAAGTGTACAGGCCGGAGCTAATGAATGTTGCATCTCCAGAGCGGACAACTGTTTTTACCTTTGCTCGTGCCTCTGTGCCCGTACAGGAACTCAGTGCGTTCGATCGTGTGCAACAGGATATATCCGGTGATGTGATTTGTTCATTTTGGGAGGTTACACCGCTGGCGGCACATCTGTTGTGGGATATTACTCACCAGATGGTGGTGGGGGCACGGCTCTATTTACATATGTCGGAAAATGTTGCTGATCTTCTTAACCGGCACTACTACCGTGATGCATTTTATGAAGAGGCATCTACCACAGACAAGATGCGTGTTTTTGTTAAGTCGAAGTGTTTGCCTGTAGAGCAGGATCGCGGTCTGAATGGCTGGAGTTTTTGCATTCCAACAGGTGGGACAGATCCTTCGTTTCTGAATCAATGTGTGGGGCGGATTCTTTCGTTCGGGCTTGAGGATGCGGAAGTTATTCTTTGCGGAACGGTACCGGAAGGATTTCTTTACCCGGAGCAGGTTCGTGTCCTTGCGGAACCGTCGCCAGAAGGGGCGGTCCACATTACCCGCAAAAAGAATCTACTGGTGCAAGCAGCAAGCTACCCTAATCTCTGTATTCTGCACGATCGAGTGTTGTTACCTCACGATTTTATGCAGGCTGTCACGCGCTTCGGCGATGATTATCCGTTTACTGGCTTTCAGTCATTCTGGTTTGCGGATACATGGCGTGCGGTACCAAGGCGATATTCGGATTTTGGTTTTGCATCTTTCTTACCGTTTGCATTGCTTAGGAAAAAACGTCCTGGTCGGGAACATCTTGCCGATTTCGGGCGAATGAATCTTGCTGCCCAGCATCCAGAAAGGACCTCATTTGGCAGAGATTACCTCACGGGAAGCTTATACCTTTCTAAGCGCATTTTGTGGCAATACCTGCCACAAAATGAGTCGCTTTACTGGAATGAATATGAAGATATAGAGCATGGCATCCGTGCAGGAATGGCAGGGATACCTTCGCGAATCAATCCATATGCGCTGACTGAATCTCAGGGTTATCGTAGCATCCTTCATCGCTTTGGCATTTTGTCTGGTGCCAATGTGCGTGGAAAAATCGTGGAGGAGCGAGCACCAATGGAGTGGTGGGGGTTCCCTCGTCGTCCGTCATTCACATTGACCCAACAAGAGGCGAAGCAGAGATTGACGCTTTTTGCACGTCGATATGTCGGTGACGATGCATTGGTTAAACGGATGTGCAGACAATCATTGCGTGGCTATCGACGCTATCAGCTTATTTGCCAATTATTATGGCAAGCGCAAGGCGATATGGGATCGTTAGTGAAGGACTGGAATCAATGGATCTTGTGTGAAGCGGCTACCGAATCAGAGCAACAGTCTCTTCAGGGGGGGCTGGACACTTTACTGACAAACTATGAAAAGAAGCTTTTCTTATTGCGTCACCCAACATTGATTATACAGCTCTATAACAATTTCTTCTCAATGCCATTTCCCGATATTTCTGGTGGCAATCCACAGCGACGCCGGCAATGCATAGGTGCCCTGATATCCGCAGTCTGGTTGAAGTTTTTTTGTCGACATACTGCATTCAGACTCACTGTTAAAGAACTATGGCGCATGATTCAAACTCTACCAGAGGAGGTGAACCGTGAAGGTAATAGACGCAAAGCTTGATGAGTTGTTCTGCTGGAAAAGCGGAGTACCTCAGGTTTTGGCCGGTTTACCGCCTGCCAACGAATGTCGGCAGGTATGGTACTCGTTGTGTGGCGATAAGGTTCAGCACTGTCGTCGTTCTGGAAGAAAAGAGCCGGTTGCTCCGTTAGTCATCATTTTGCAGCAGTCGGCATCTTCGGAATATCCGGCCCGTCACTGGCCTGAGTTACGTGCTCTGATACCTGCAACCGGTGAGGCCTTTATTGTCCTCTGTGGCTGCATGTTGCTACAGAGACGGGCAGCTTGGTGTAATTTGCTTGAGTTTGTTTCGGAAGGTGAACTTCCCGCTCGTCGGCTAATACTAATCAGCATTGCTACCATTATCACCAGTAGCAATGGGTGCCTCTGGCGATTAACCCGGTCTATCGTACGACGTTTCAGGAGGCGGTCATGGAGGCATTGAGCATTGTGATCCAGGGGCCTATTGAAACATCCGAGTGTTCAATACCAGTGATCATGAAGCGTCTCAGGCAAATGCGTGTGCTTTTTCCTCTGGCGGAAATCATTCTGTCTACTTGGTGCTTTACTCCTAATGAAGAGTGGCTGCGACAAAGGCAATTAAAAGTAATGGGCATCAAGGTGATTCAAAGTCCCGATCCTGGTCCTTTGGAATGTACGGATGGTAGCGGAAAGTACCGAAATAATATTAATCGATTACTGGTTTCAACTCAGGCCGGGTTGGCGGCAGTGACGCGGCCATTAACGATTAAAATGCGTTCGGACTGTTTTTTATCTGGCCGCGCGATTATTGGCTTGCTGAATCAGTTTTTTGCTGACGACATGGTTTTGCATCGTCAGCATGACTACGCTGTGTTCTCTCGGCAGTTGATCACCTCAAGCTGGGTGACCAGAGATGCTCGAGGTAGCTTGCCTTATCTATTTCATCCTGGTGACATATTTATTGCAGGCAGAACAGAGGATGTTCGTCTTTATTTTTCTGCGCCATTGGCAACCACAGCGATTTTTTCGCCTGTGACGACATCCGGAATGTGGTGTGCCTGGAGATATGTCCCGGAACAATGGTTATGGGTTAATGCAATTTTTAAACAGCGGGGGAAATGGGTTTTTGATGGGAATTTTTCGACATCATCGGATTTGATCGAACGGTCAGAACGTTATTTTCTGAGCAACTTTATTGTATTTAACCCTCGGCAGCTTGCACTGCACTGGCCGAAATACAGGAGCAAATACCTCTGCCGGGGATTGTTTAGTACATATAACTATCGTCGTTGGAGATATTGCTACAATCAGGTATTCGGCACAAAAAGAGAGAGGCTTTTAGGTGCTACTTTCAGTGTGCCTATTTTTATCTGGCGGCAGGGATACCGTTTCCGGGTAAGATTGCTGAGAAATACGACAATTAGACGTATAGCGCTTTGTATTTTTTCACATAGATAACAAAAAAGAATATTATGGCTGATTATTTTATTTCACATTCTCGGAGCCATTCGACGCTTGCAGAGCTTTGGCATTCTCGGTATCTCATCCGACAATTAATGGCCAGGGATTTTTCGGTGCGTTATCACCATACATTATTGGGATGGTTATGGGCTATCATTAATCCAGCTTTGAACATGACGCTCTATTATATTGTTTTTGGATTGATGGTCAGGTTGCAGGCACCGGAGTATCCGTGTGATTACAGCTGGGTTTTGCTCAGCGGATTAATGCTATGGATGCTTTTTTCATCAACTTTTAATGTGGTGAGTGAATCATTAACGAATAACCTTCATCTGGTTAAGAAAATTTACTTCCCAAGGGTCGCATTGACGATTGCTGCAACAGGAACCTGTATCTTCGATTTCCTTCTGGCGTTAATCTGGATGGCGACTCTGATGCTGATCTTTCATGTTAAATTTAGAGTGACCTACATTCCACTAGCATTATTTGGTGCGGCGAATGTTGTACTAAGCGGCTGGGGGGTAGGGTGTGTATTTGCGGTATTACGTTTAAAGTTTCGTGATTTCAGACACCTTATTCCTTTTATCTTACAAGCATTGTTTTATTTGACCCCTGTCGTCTGGACGTCGGGGAGCGTTCCTGCCGCTTTCGAACGATTGCAGGTGCTCAACCCTGTCAGTGGGATTTTTCCATTATTTCGTTACTCCCTTTTGGGAGGTGAACGGCCTGCTGCCTGTTTAGTTGTGTTTAGTAGTTTTAGCTGCATTTTGCTGGCGGTAGTGGGTTATATCTGCTTTGTTTATAGTGAGGCGGGGGTCATGGACAGAGAATGATTATTTTTGAACATGTTGATAAAATATACCCCAAACAGGTGACTACAGGTCATTCTTTTAAAGCATTACTGTCTTTCCGAAGGCAAAAAAAGAGTATATCGGAACCTGAATTTACAGCTCTGCATGATATTAATTTTACTATCGAACAAGGTGAGTCGGTCGGTATTGTGGGGGCTAATGGTGCGGGCAAGTCTACACTTCTGAAACTCCTGACGCGTGTCGCTCGTCCTAGTCGTGGGACCGTTCGGGTTCATGGGCGGATCTCTTCTTTATTGGAGGTTGGCGCAGGATTTCATCATGAACTGAGCGGCCGGGAGAATATCTTTTTATCGGGTGCCATTCTCGGAATGCCACAGCATGTTATAAGGAAAAAATTTGACGCTATTGTTGACTTTGCTGGTTTGAATGATGTTATTGATGTTTCTGTAAAAAAATATTCTACGGGAATGTTTTTGCGCCTTGCTTTTTCTGTTGGTATCCACCTGGATAGCGATATTTTAGTCATTGATGAAGCTCTGGCAGTTGGCGACAGAGAATTTCAGATTCGTTGTTATGAAAAAATTCGCGATTTCAATGCTTGTGGCGGAACCCTCATATTAGTGAGCCACGATGAATCTCAACTGAAAGCCGTTTGCCAGCGGGGGTTACTCATGGCGCATGGGAAACTTATTATGGATGCAAGTTTAACCAGAGCATTGCATCAATATTCATTGTCAATATAATACACAGGTTTAACTATGCAAATACTCGCTCATCGAGGCATCTGGCTTTCCCCGGCCGAAAAAAATAGTCGCGGAGCTCTGCTTTCAGCGCTGGAGTCAGGTTTCGGTATTGAAACAGATATCCGTGATCTGGATGGAGAGCTTGTCATTAGCCATGATATGCCGGGGAAGAATGCACTGCTATTAAAAACGCTATTAGAAGATTATCGGCGAATAGGAAGCACAGCGACCCTGGCGTTAAATATCAAGTCTGACGGCTTAACTCTTTCGCTGGATAACCTGCTTAAAGAGTATGGTGTATCTAATTATTTTTGCTTTGATATGTCCGTCCCGGATATGCTTCATTATATCAAACAGAAAGTTATTACTGCTTCGCGTATCAGTGAATTGGAACCTGAAGGTATCTTGAGCAAAGAGACGGCCATGATATGGGTTGATGGTTTTAATTATCTCCCTTACAGTATAAAAGATCTTATGCGTTGGCTCACCCGGAATAAATCGGTCTGTTTAGTGTCTCCAGAACTTCATGGCCGCGACCCGAAAATATTATGGACGATGCTTAAACAGTTACCTGAAGCCCTCCTTAATTGCCCGAGACTGATGATTTGTACTGATCATCCGGAACTGGCAAGGGAGTTTTTCAAGTGACGGTAATTCGTGGTGTCATTTTTGATATGGATGGTGTTCTAATTGATGCGCGTGAATGGCATTATCAGGCACTGAATCAGGCTCTGATGCTGTTTGGGTTAACTATCAGTCGAAGTGAGCACCTTGGTGAATTTGACGGTTTACCTACGCGTGAGAAATTACGAAGACTAACACTTCGTAATGGCCTGCCGTCATCATTACACGCTTTTATTAATGAGATGAAGCAGCGATACACTATGCAGCTGATTGGTCAGCACTGCTGGCCAGTATTTGAACACCAACATGCGCTCGCCAGTTTGCGACGTGAGGGGTATCAACTGGCGGTAGCTTCCAATTCAATTCGTGACAGTATAGAAATGATGTTAGGTCGGGCACAATTGTTGCCTTATCTCAATTTCTATTTATCAAATGAAGATGTTCAAAAAGGGAAACCTAGCCCCGAAATCTATTTGAAAGCTTTTTCTCGATTAAATCTCTTACCGCATGAGTGTGTCGTTGTGGAAGACAATCCACATGGGATTGCCGCGGCCAGAGCATCAGGTGCTCACGTTTTATCAGTACAAAACCCGCAAGATGTCACATTACAAGCGATACATCATTTTATTGATCAATGCCAGCAGGAAAACAATGAATAGTCTCTTACTTCTGTTAAATGAATCAGCTTCGGCGCAGGGCTATGACTCTTCCCGTATTATTCGTTGCGTGGAGACATCTTCTTTGCTCATCAAAGGTGTAGAAGAAACCGTTGTACTCCCTGGCGAAAATATATCTCCACTGTGTCGGGCAATACTGGCATGTGCCAATCTTGATATGGCTTCATCTATTTTACTGACAACTCAGTCCATTAGTAATAGTAATCTTGCAATAAAAGGCAATGAGCCAAAACAGGGATTAATAGATAATGACAGTGGTTGGCTTTTTTTTCCAACCCTTGAAACATTTCGACAATGTGCAATGGACGCAATTCGCGTGCATGATCCACAGAAAGGAGTTCCATCTCTCAAAAACTGCTGGTGTCAGGCAATTTTATCCGGTCTGGTGGCTGGCTAAATGAATGTGCAGATATTGATTAGTGTTGTCAAACAGGACCTTGATTATATGATGAAAATTATGACTGGCCACAAAAATACGTCTACAGGAATAATTAGCTACCACTTGATCAGCTTGATTCTTATTGCTGGATGTTTTTCCTTAGCCGGATGTCAAAATTTTATTAAGAAGAAAACTACATCAGAAGTGCATACGGCTCCTGCGCATTCAAATTTTCCTGTGTCGGCAGCGAAACCTGAAGCAGAACAGGTTAATGATGGTATTGCGACAACCTGCCAGAAAGAGCTTGTTTCGTTAGCAACTATTAATCCAAGTGATTATGATCCCAAACGAAGGTCATTCGAAATGCTTTTACATAGCGCTAACGAATACAGGAGTGTACGCCAGAGCATTAATGCTCATTCCCGGGAAATTATGGACTCATTTTATAAATTTAAACTGATGAACTTATGTTCCGAAATTGAGCTGTCGCTGCAGAGGGGGTTAATAGGCATGGAGGACAAACGTGGCGAGTACTAATCATGCCCTTTTTATTGTTAGTGCGGTTGGCCTTGTCGTACTGACGGCTGTGTCTTGTCCGACCTTAAGTGCTGAACATCCACTGTCGCAGCTTTCTTCATTGGATATGCTTGTAGAAGAAGCGACAGAAGAACCCGCATTGTTCTCTGTGGCACCCCTGGCCTTGCCGAAGATCAGACGAGTGAGTACGCACCCGACAGACCTAACTGAGAAAAAAAAAGTGGTCCGAAATGTGATACATCATCCGAGACTTCGGACCCAAGTAAAGTCTGTAGTGAGCAAACCTCTCGTTTCTGATGATATGAATCAGGTCGCATTAATGAAACATAGCCTCGAAAATGGACGCGAAGAGATGCAAAAAATGCAGCAGTCACTCAGGTCGATGTCGGAAAAGTTGAGCCAGGCGAATAGCCATAATGCAGAGCTACAGGAAAAACTCAATCAGAGCCAACTGACCCAGACGACGCTTGAAGAAAAGACCGCTGCGATGATCAAAGATAATGAAAACAACAATCATAATGTTGCGGTACAGTTAACTAAATATGAGCATGCAGAGCAGCAATTCAACCAAGACAAAACCCAGGATGCGAAAACCATTGCTTCGCTTGAGCAGCAGATTACCCAGTTGAGTGAGTATCAGTCAGCTGGGAGAGCATCTCAGACAGCGTTGCAGGAGAAATTGAAGGCATCTACTGCTCGTGTCGCTGAGGTTGAAGCTTTGCTAAGTAAAGTGCAACAGCAACTGGATGAGAAATCGCAGCAGTTGAATGCCCAGAAAACAGCATCAACTCTTTCGCCATCTCCGCATTCAGAAGCGGAGATTCGAGACTATGCTCTCGGGGCATATTGGGCGCAGGAAATGATGGGTATGATGAAACAAAAAGCACAGTCCGGTTATCATATCGGCCAGCAGCAGGTCCTCAGTGGAGCAGCTGATATGTTTAATAATAAGTTAAAATTGCCGTACCAACAGCTCGCAAGCGTCCTGAAAAAACTCTACGCTGAAAGCGACAGCAATAATCAAGGCAGGGCGCAATCGTCGGATACTGAAAAGAACTATCTATCAGCATTCCGAAAATATCCTGGGGTTAAACATGCGAAGTTGGGGTTTGATTATCTGATTATAGAACCCGGCGAGGGAAAGATTAGTAAACGTGATACCGCATCGATCGTGGTGCGTGAAAGCTTGCCTGATGGGGAAGTGATAAGTGATATGCTGTCACAGGGAACTGTACTCACCCTACAATTTGCGAAATTTCCTCCTCTATTCCAGGGCTCATTGGCGTTACTGGGTAATGGCGGTGAAATACGTATTGTTGTTCCTCCTGAGCTTGCTTATGGTGAAAAAGGAAGGCCACCTAAAGTTCCGCCCAATGAAACAATGGTTTATGACATAAAAGTTGTTAATATTCAAAAAGGGTAACGGCAAGAGTCACCGGTATATCATTGTTTAATCTGATGAAGTCTTATCAAATAAAATTTCTATTAAATGGACTCGTAGGCGGCAGAGAATGTAATTATCCAGTGCTGTCCACCTTCCGCATCCATTTCATGCGCTGTCCGTATGTACAAGATAAGCAAAACATCAAACGGACAGCTTGATACACCAATTTAACTCAAGAGGTGGAACTAAATCCCACCTTATGAGCCATTAATGCCCTAAATTAAAGATACTGTATTACTTTTGATAAACAGTCAGATTTTGGCTTTCAATATGTCTTTGCAGAATGAAATGTTCGACCTCCAGTCCGTTATTAGTAAGCGTTAAGTGAGCGCCGTATTGACGGCTATTTATTGGTGAGATCTAAATTCCATGGCAGGAGTTCGGCCACTTTGTTCGACGGCCACTCCGGGAGTACGCTCAGTATATAGCGAAGGTAAGTTTCTGGATCGGTGCCATTCAGTCTGCATGTACCGATCAGACCGTACAGTAGTGCACTACGCTCGCCACCGTGATCGCTACCGAAGAAGATGTAGTTTTTCTTACCAAGGCAGACGGCTCGAAGAGCTCGTTCGACTGCGTTATTATCAGGCTCTGCCAGACCATCATCACAGTAGTAACACAGGGCATCCCACTGGTTCAGGGCATAAGAGAACGCTTCGCCAAGACGGGACTTTTTCGACAGCGTCGCACTTTTTTCTACCAGCCATTCATGCAACGATACCAGCAGTGGTTTGCTTTGTGATTGCCTGGCTGCCAGCCGTTCTGCTGCCGGGAGCCCGCGTATTTCTTCCTCGATGACATACAGCTCGCCGATACGTTTCAGGGCTTCCTCTGCTGTCGCTGTTTGAGTGCTTATATAGACGTCGTGGATTTTTCTGCGCGCATGGGCCCAGCATGCGGCTTCTGTCAGCGGCCCTCCTTCACGTTCCGGACTGAACAACCGATCATAACCTGCGAAGGCGTCCGCCTGCAGCACACCATGATAGTGGCGAAGATGTTGCTGAGGATGCTTCCCCTGCCTGTCTGGCGAGAAGCTGAACCACACTGCGGGTGGGTCTGACGAGCCTGCGCTCCGGTCATCACGCACATACGTCCAGAGCCGCCCGGTTTTCGTCTTCTTTCTGCCCGGAGTCAGCATCGGAACTGGTTTGTCGTCAGTGTGCAGTTTGCGGCAGTCCATCACGTAGTGATAAAGGGCCTCATCCAGCGGGGCCATTAACCGGCAACAGGCATCCACCCAGTTGGAGAGCAGCGCCCGACTCAGATCCACACCCTGACGCGCCAGGATTTCAGTCTGGCGATACAGTGGAGTATGTTCACAGTACTTACTCGTTAACACGCGGGTCAGCAGACCCGTTCCGGCGATGCCCCGATCGATGGGACGTGATGGAGCAGGGGCTTCAACGATGCAGTCGCACCTGACGCAGGTCTTTTTCACTCTGACGGTGCGGGTTACTTTCAGGGCGCTGGAGACCAGTTCCAGCTGCTCCGCGCTGACTTCGCTGAGGTACGCCATATCGCCACCGCATTTCGGACAACCCGTTTCAGATGGCTCCAGCCGGTGTATCTCACGGGGAAGGTGTTCCGGCAAGGGGCAACGATGACGGGACTGACGCAGCTGACGAGGTACCTGTGGATCGTCTTCCTGTCCGTTGTAGCGATCGCTTTGCTGCCCGTGCTGTTTCAGCAGGGCTTCAGCTTCTTCAACCTGCTGATGAAGCTTTTCAGAGCGGGTGCCGAACAGCATCCGTAGCCGTTTTTCTGTCTGTGCCCGCAGGTGCTCTATTTCGCGTTCTTCGTTCTCTATTTTCTCTTCGGCGCAGGTCAGCGCCGAACGCAGGAACGACTCAGCCTTTGCAACGAGACTGAGCTGGTTGTCTTTCTGGCGAAGCGCCTCTTCCAGTGCGGCGATACGGGCGAGATAGTCCTGACCCATAAGGTTATTTATAATGTGGTTATTATTTTTTTACAACATTGTCGGCGAGTTAAGGTGTGCTGTTTTTGGCTGTCGCCAGTCGAGCTTATGGAGGAGCATGGAAAGTTGTGAGCGGGTGATGGCGATTTTACCCTCGCGTACTTCAGGCCAGATGAACTGGCCTTCTTCAAGACGTTTGGTCAACAGGCACAGGTCATCAGCATCCGCCCAGAGGATTTTTACGGTATCCCCTTTGCGACCACGGAAGATAAACAGGTGGCCGGAGAACGGATTCTCATCGAGAGCGTGCTGTTCCAGCTCGCCCAGGCCATTGAACGATTTACGCATATCCGTGACGCCGGCAACCAGCCTCATACGGGGGTCTGACGGGAGGGATATCATTACTTCTCCCGGTCAGCTCGCGTAGCAGTACAGCCAGCAACACTGGTGACGGGTTCTCCAGCGTCATTTTACCGTAGCGGAACTCGGCGCAGCAGCAGGAGGCGTTCAGCGCTGAGAACTGAGCCTGCTCAGTGTTCACCCCACCAAGAGGGAGTCGGATCAGGAACCACCTCAACAGGCAATATCGTTGGTAGTGATGAAGTCATTACGGTAGCAGGAAGGTGGCACGATATGCGGTCTTCATTCTGCCAGAGCCGCAGCCATTTGAAGATGACGTTATCATTGACGCCGTTTTCTCTCGCGATTTTTGCGACATTGGCTCCGGGGTGAGAAGCCAAATCAACGATACGAAGCTTAAAGTCGTTGGAATAGACCGTGCGTGATTCATTTCGCCAGTCAGCAATGCTTTCCATGAATAGAACTCCATCTGGTTTAGAAGGAGCTCTAACCTAACGATTCGGGGGCCGGGATCACAGGCGGCATTGGCTTGTAAAATGAGATATAAAACTGTTTATTTGTTCCCGGCTCTGAAATTTTTTATATTTTCATCCATCATTACTGAAATAGACGCTGCAAAAGGATCACTGCTGGGCAAGCGAAGACAAAACGTTGTAGCCAATTCCCCTTGCATATAACCTGTAAGTTCTAACTTTGCGCTCGGATGCGCCGAGCCTGAGCTGATCGATGGGTATAGATGAATTTGAAGCGGACTGGCGAAATGGGAGAACCCATGAAAATCAACCTACACTACTAACTTAAGGTTATATCTAATCTTGGGGCCTTGCCATCTATTGTTAATGCATTTGCTGATGTAACCAAGCGATTTTATATCTACCATGATTTTAGGGCTCGCGGCCCTAACGCTGAGCGTAAATCGGATTTACATTACTGTCGACTGACATGCCATGTTCTTTTTTCCATAATTTGACATCCTTCACAAGTTTTATAAAATCCTGATCTCGATTAGCATGATTTTAGTTATGATTTATTATTAAAATAATACACATTTCATTGTGAAATTTAATGTGCATTATTACCGTGTAAATATCATTTAAAACATCTGGTGTTGGAACATAACTTCTTAATAGTAAAAGTATTAGTTCTTATCGATACGTTGCTACCCGTTATGGAGGAATTATGCACAGAACCCTGTTTTTCAGCCCTGCTTTAATCATCACATTGGCTCTGTCGACATATGCTGCTGATGGCACTATTAATTTTACCGGTACAATTCTTGATGCAGCTTGTACTGTAGACCCAGGGTCCGCTAATCAAACGGTACCTATGGGTAGCGTTAATAAAGCATCGTTTACCAATGTAGGAGATCTTGCATCGTCGGGTCCCATTGTTATTACTGTGAACGCCTGCGATCCTTCAATAACTCGCGTAGCGGCACGTTTTGAAGGAACTGAAGCAGCGGGCAATAGTCAGATTCTTGCACTAACACCTGGTGGAGCTACAGGTGTAGGAATAGGCATTTTTGAAGCTGATGGTACAACCCTGGTGCCACTAAATACTAAATCGGTAGGTATCGTTGCGCCGGCGGCAGGTGCATCTGCCGACCTTAACTTTGTCGCAAAATATGTAGCCACAGCCGCTAATGCAGACATAACTGCTGGCGATGCAAACAGTGTTGCAACATTTACCTTGGATTATAATTAAGATTATTTTAATTGTTTTGGGCAGGATGCCCGTTGTGATTCTAAGTCCCCAAAAAAACTAAGAGAGGGCATACCATGAAACATTTATGTTATCCGCTTATCGCGGTATCAATGGCCTATGGCTCACCAACTGTAGCTGGTATCGAAGTTGGTGGGACCCGGCTCATTTTTGATGCAACGAAGAAAGAAGGGAGTATTTCGGTAAAGAACCCTGAGAAAGAAACGGCTTATTTAGTTCAATCCTGGTTAGATAATCGCGATAAAACTGACACATCCAAAATTCCATTTGTTATTATCCCTCCACTTTTTCGTTTAGATGCGGGGGAGGAAAATCAATTACGGGTCATTAATACTGACACCGTGCCTCAGGATCGTGAAAGTCTGTATTGGTTGAGCGTGAAATCAATTGCTGCTACAACAAAACAACCTAACCGTTTACAGATATCTGTACGAACACGCATAAAAATGATTTATCGCCCAAGAAGCATTAAAGGGGCTGAAGACGCTTATCGTCGATTAACAGTGAGCCAGGTAAATGGAAGAGTTATTTTTTCTAACCCAACACCGTTTTATATTTCTTTTTTCAGCGTCAAAGTTGGAAACCAAAACCTTCATGAGCCAATGATGGTTGCACCTTTTGCAACTTACTCCTTGAATGTGCCCAAGGGGGCATCAGGCAAAGTAAGCTGGCGCGCTATCAACGATTACGGTGCCAGGACGGAAGAGGTATCACGTTGATGTGTCGTTTGTATCCTGAGCTATCAAAGACCATAAGCGGCCATTGTATTAATTTTTCACCAATGTTTTTTGTTGGACAATTTTCTATATGTATTGTGTATGGTCTAATTTTTTCGCCTGATGCAAATTCAACGGAACTCTATTTTAATCCCTATGCTCTTGATCCAAGAGGAGGTGCTGCGCTGGCTGACCTGAAAGTGTTTTCCAGTGGGGGGCAGTTACCCGGGGTCTACCGAGTTGATGTTTATCTAAATCGTACCCGGATAGTAAATCGGGACATTACGTTTGTAATGGAGGGGCAGGTATTACACCCTCAACTTACAGTGCAGGACTTAACTGACTTCGGAATCAATACGGCGGCTTTTCCCACACTGGTCGCTCTTGGCCCGAAGGGGGTGGTAACTGACCCAGGAAAATTTATTCCCGAAGCCACGACTAAGTTTGATTTCTCACATCAAAAGCTTGAAATTTTAATACCGCAAGCCTCGCTCAATTTTGATGCCCGTAATGCTGTTGATCCGGCACTCTGGGATCAGGGTGTACCTGCATTTCTGGCAAATTATAATCTCACGGGGTCGTACAGCGATTATGATCACGATGGCGCGACACGTAGTACGTTTCTGAGCCTGAGAACCGGTGCAAACCTGGGTGCCTGGCGTCTCCGTAATAATTCCACCTACACACACACTAAAAATGATTCGCCGGACAGCGGTAATCCATATACCAATAATGAATCCGATTCGGCTAAAGAGCAATCTAGTCAGCGGCACTGGCAAAGTATTAATACCTATGTTCAACGGGATATACAACGCCTTGGTGGACAACTTACTCTCGGCGAAAACGCTACGTCAGGTATGCTATTTGACAGTATCCAGTATAGAGGCGTTCAGTTAATATCGGATGAAAGTATGCTGCCGGATAGTCAGCGTGGTTTTGCCCCTGTAATTAGAGGTATTGCTAACAGCAGCGCGCAAATAACTATTCGGCAGAATGGTTATGTTATTTACCAGGTATATGTTGCTCCCGGGCCTTATGATATTCGTGATTTGTATTCCACTGCGGGCTCCGGTGACTTGCAAATTACAGTCAAGGAAGAAAACGGGAGTGAGCACACATACACTCAGCCTTATTCTTCCGTGCCATTGATGCAACGGGATGGCCATCTGCGCTATGAGTTTACTACCGGGCAATACCGAGCTCAGCAGAGTCATACAAATGAACCCGGATTTGTGCAATCCAGCCTGGTCTACGGTTTGAGTAATACAACAACAATTTATGGAGGGCTGACCGGAAGTCAGGATTACTCATCTGGTCTGATCGGTATAGGTCAGGGGTTGGGTAATTTTGGCTCAGTTTCTTTTGATATTAGCCAGGCTAATACACGATTGCAGGATAATAGCCAGCACCGAGGGCAGTCCTACCGTTTTCAGTATGCAAAAGACGTATTTCAGAGCGGTACGACTTTTGCGTTAGCAGGATACCGCTATTCTACCTCGGGTTTTTATGATTTTAACGAAGCGAATGAAATCACACTGAATGATGATGATACCTGGAGACGGTTGAGTAATAAGCGGAATAAAATTCAGGTCCAAATCAGTCAGTCCATGGGGGAATATGGCAATCTCTATATTAATGCTTACCAACAGGGATATTGGGGGCAGAGCGGACATGAGCGTAACTTAAGTGCCGGATATAACCTGAATTTACAGGGTGTTAATGTCGGGCTATCAACGACCAATACTCAAACACCTGATAATGGTGGATCTGAATGGCAGTATGCGTTAACGGTGCAAATACCATTAGATCGGTTCCTGTCAAACAGTTGGGCAACATTCGGCACACAAACTGATAGTCATAACAGGACAACCCAAAACATAACGCTCAATGGCCAAACGCTGGATAACAGGAATTTGAATTATGCCGTACGTGAAAGTTACGGCAATCAGGGGCAAGGTAATGGCGGCGGTGCAAACCTCATTTACAAGGGCACCTATGGCAATGTGCAAACAGGTTACAGTTATACACGCAGTAGCCAGCAATACAACGCCGGCCTCCAGGGCGGCATTCTGATTCATCCTTACGGGATGACCCTTTCTCAGCCATTCGGTGAAACTGTTACCCTTGTGAGGGCACCAGGTGCTTCTGGAGTCAAAATCCAAAACCAGCAGGGGGTTCGTACTGACTGGCGAGGCTATACCATAGTGCCTTATACCACTACATATCGGGAAAACCGCATCGCGCTTGTGCCTGACAGTCTGGGTAATAATGTTGATATTACCGATACGGTTAAGACTGTGATACCTACCCGTGGAGCCGTAGTACTTGCCGATTATAAAACCAGAAGCGGTAGCCGGGTGCTGGCAACATTACGCACAGAAGATCAGTTTGTCCCCTTTGGGGCAACCGCGATACTTATGGATGATAATAACGCGTTAGATGAAAATATTAGCTCGGGCATTGTTGGTGAAAACGGCGAACTATACCTTACCGGTGTCCCGGATGAAGCCCGGCTTCGGATTACATGGGGAGAGACCGGTAATCAGATGTGCGATGCCACGTTACTCTTGGACAGAGTACCATCAGCAGGTGGGATCAAAATTGTTTCGGCTTTATGCCGCTCGCATACGAGGGAGAATAAATGATTAATATTCGGCTGTTTATAGTTGGATTTATATTGTTTCTAGCTTCAGGGACTGAGGCAATAGCCATATGCACAGGCGAGCCACAATCTTATACAACAACCGTTCCATCCATTACCATCCCTCCTGCAACAACGGTAGGTGCAGTTATTTGGGAAATAGATGAGAAATTAACAGTGCCAACGGATGACACAATAGTTTGCCAGATACATGATGAAGTAAGTTTTGTACCTGCGCAGTTTTCGACCCCTGCCGGAACGAATATATTCGCAACAAATGTTCCCGGCATTGGAATAAAAATTCAAATTGCAATAACCTATGCTACTCCTTTGACTGACATTCCATATAGTTATACGCAAACAGCAACAACCGGATATAAAAACATGTCTGAAATAAAAATCCAGCTCATCAAAACAGGAACAATTATATCGGGTACTCTGAACTCTGGTGACGTAGCAACAGGGACGGCTCCTGGACTCGGGACCGCATATCACGTCTCTATTATTGGAGCACCGATTGTTCCAGTAGAAACATGCACGGTAACCGACAACGCGCTACTTGTTCCATTAGGTAATAATATTCCTGTAACCAGTTTTACCGGTCCTGGTTCAACATCGGAAGATATTCCATTCAGCATACCACTGGATTGCCTAATTAATGCCAGAGTCAATTTTCAACTTGATGGAGTGGGGCATGGAGAACCTGGAGTATTGAGTCTTAATAATATCAGCAATTCAGCTACCGGAGTCGGCGTACAAATTATGTATAAAAATAATCCTGTTGTTTTCGGTAGTACCGTACTTGATGGTACTGCACTTGTAGCTGGCCCCTATAATGTAGATTTTGTTGCACGTTACTATCAAACTGGTGGAGTTGTTACGCCAGGTCCTGGTCAGGCTACCGCAACGTTTACGATCACATACCAGTAAGCGAATTATCCCATAAAGTAATGGCCGCGACGCAGCGGCTAACGGACTGCAACATGTCCGCCGTTAAATGGCTGTCGGGCCGTCCGGGTATCGGTTAATATCGCGTTGACTGGGGTGCCGATCGGCGTATTTACCTGATGCAGGAAGGAGACGAAATTATCATTTTGCTGTGCGCTGGATTCAAAGACAGCCAGGACAAAGACCTGAAGCGCGCAGAGCAATACCGGGCTGATTATCTTGAAGGAGGTAAAAAAGATGCCAGCAGCAGAAAACATTAATGAAATGTGGGTGCGCCTTCTGAAAGAAGACCCGGAGTCGCTCCAGGTTATGATTGGCGAGATCCACGAACTCATTCAGGGCGGAGAGATTGAAACCGCAAAAGGGATGCTGCGCACGCTCATTAAAGTAACTCACAAATTGTGCGATTCACCACGCCTGAAGTGTGTTTGTAGTTGAAACAGGGCGGGGGCTAATCTAGACTTTCATCATGGTTCGGAAAGAAAGGCCCCAAAAGGCCTTGTAGAATCACTATTTCGTGTTATCCCGAGTATTTAACATAATCCTCGTTATGCGCACCAAGTCTGTAGTAGCTAAATTGAGATGTCCGTCTCTGACCAAATAGACATGTCCGCGCTACAGTCTCACCACAACGCTCGCAGCTTCCAAAGGATGAGACTCATGACGGCATACGGAACGGAGTTTTTCTCGATGAACGATGTGAACCGACTCAGGATCCTTCAGGATGTGATTGACCGACGCCTGACAACGCGCCTTGCTGCCAGCCGGCTGGAGATCTCAGACAGACACTGCCGCCGGTTGCTTGAGCGCTACCGTGAACACGGACCGCTGTCGCTGGTTAACCGCCGTCGTGGTCAGCCAGGTAACCGGCAACTGACGCCAGGCCTCGCTGAGCGTGCATTGCACATCATCCGTGAACGCTACGCTGATTTTGGTCCGACATTAGCCTGCGAAAAGCTCGCTGAAGTTCATGATTTGTACCTTGCTAAAGAGACTGTGCGTAAGCTGATGACCCGGGCCGGTTTATGGATCCCCCGTAAGCTACGACCGCCGCGTGTACATCAGCCTCGCCCACGGCGCGCCTGTACTGGTGAGCTGATACAGATTGATGGCAGTGACCATCGCTGGTTCGAGGATCGTGGCCCGGCCTGTACGCTCCTTGTTTATGTCGATGATGCAACCAGCCGGCTGATGCAGCTTCTGTTCGTCAGTTCTGAGTCTACTTTCACCTATTTTGAAGCCACTCGCGGTTATCTGGAGCGATACGGCAAGCCTCTGGCGTTCTACAGCGACAAGGCCAGTGTCTTCAGGATCAACAACAAACAGGCTACCGGCGGCGATGGCCAGACCCAGTTTGGCCGTGCAATGAACGAGCTGAACATTACTGGTATCTGCGCCAATACGAGTTCAGCCAAGGGCCGCGTTGAGCGGGCCCACCTGACATTACAGGACCGCCTGGTCAAGGAGCTGCGGTTGCGCGGTATCAGTACTCCTGAAGCTGCCAACGCCTTTGCTGATGAGTTTATGGCAGATTACAACCGCCGCTTCGCAAAGCTGCCCCGGCACGATTTTGACGTACATCGCCCGCTGGAGAATGGCGAAAACCTGCAGGCGACATTTACCTGGCGTGAACAGCGTAAGGTCTCAAAAAACCTGACTTTACAGTATGATAAAAAACTTTATCTGCTTGAGGGTAATGAAGAAAACCGGTGTTTTCAGGGGAAATACATCGATGTCTGGCAGTATCCGGACGGCGCTATTGAGCTCCGGGCCAGTGGTACTTCCCTGCCCTTCATCACTTACGACCGGCTGGGAGAGCTTGACCAGGGTGCCATCGTCGACAACAAGCGCCTGGGACGTACTCTGGAGATGATAAAACTGGTTCAGGACAAGCGGGACAACACCCGCTCACAGGCCCTGCCATCCCTTGACGGACAGACTTCCCGCAGAAAGAAACAACCCGGCAAGAAATCACAACGAAGTCTGGACCAGAACGACATGCTGGAAGCACTCAAACAGCTGCAAACCCGTAGCCAGGAAATCTTCGGCAAGAGCTGAAACATAACCCACAGGCGGACATTTCAATTCAGCTACAAAGCGGACCTCTGAAAACAGGCCAGACAAAGTCATTGATTTATATGATTATTTTATTTTGAGGTGCGCACTGGGATTTACACCGGAGCAACAGATTTAATCGCTGATCCATTTCCTGTGATTCATTTCCATTCCTGTGGTGAACATCGGTTGAAGCTGTAAGTTAAAGTACTTCGTGATACCATTTAATGACTTACAGCATAAAGCACTATAAACCAAAGGAGCTTTTGATGGAACGGCCTGTTCATCATAAGGTGGCTATGAGCGTACATGCGACGGAATCCGTTACCGATAGCAAAACAGCAGAATTTGGTTTTTACCCAAAGCGTCTTGATCTTAAGACCGATAACTTTTCGCTCGATACACTTTCAGACCATGATTCAGCATCAAAATATATAAAGGACCATCCTAACGTTGAAAATGGATGGTTTTATGCCGAACTTCAAGAAACGTATGACCTAAGGGGTAATGTAATTACCAGACCTTATAGCGGTCGGGTTTTCTGCATGCCTAAAACTCATAAGTTGGTGCTGAATGGATCCTATAGTGAGGATGACGTATGCTTCGTTATATGGTGCCTGTCATTCTTCACAGGAATGCGTCTGACAAGTACTCAAGCTGGATTTTTAGATGCAACTCCGGTTAAACCCGGGGCACTGGTCGATTTTTGTTTATCAGGATCCAATGAGTCGGATGCTATACAGTTAGCTTTAAACTTTCTGAATAAAGAGGACTGTCAAGTAACAACTTGTATGCGCTTAGCAGCTGTTATACACGCCCTGTTTTTGTCACAAAACCCCAAAAATCTTCACTTTGAAAAATTCCAGTATCTATATATGGCACTTGATGGATGCTTTTCCATTATATGGGATGAAAGAGATAAGACTAAAAAAATCAAAAAACCACTACACAAGGACAGAGTTTACTGGATGTGTGACACATTAGGGATGCCTATACCCTTCTGGGCAGATGGTGAGGATAATATTGCTGATGTCCGTAATGAAAACTTCCATGAAGCGATTTTTTTTGGCCAACCATTAGGCTTCTCTGCATATGGGTCTGAACAGTCAGGAACAGTTCGGAACGCCATTCTTCTACAAATGGAAGCTTTGATATGTCGTTATCTTGTTGCATTACTTGGTGGGACAGATACTAGTTATATAAATTCCCCATTAAATACTCGTGAGTATTTTTCTCTTAAATTAAAATAGTTTAGACCAGAGGCAATTTTAATGAGTGCAGACGAAATTGAAAATATATCTAATAGACCTGAGGCACTTTACAGTATACCGTTCTATAAAGATATGCCTAACCTTCCAGTAAAAATAGATCTGGAGGGTATGGCGGGCGATTTTTTGAGTTATGATATTGCAGATTTGTTCGGGTTACAGCCGATTGAGAAAGAACATCTAGATACTTATGGTGAGATAATTACTATAAATCCATCAAAGGAGTCCCTTGAACTTTATAAAAAGAGAGATGATTCCTTTCAAATGGTATTTTTGGTAATTAATGCCTATGGTTTTAAAGAAATTGATGGGGTAATGCATTGCAAGCCGTACAACATTTCACTCTTCCCAGCAAGCAAAAGAGGAGAGTTGACTTCACTCAAGACAGATTTGATTGAGAAGTATGATCTTGAGATGGATGCTAAAGTGCCGAAGCTTTACTATGGGTTCAATCCATTTAAGGGCGCTTTTGGACTTTATATGTATAATTCCGTGGATTATTCTGGAATTGAATCTGATATGATTGGTTTCGTAAACAATATGTATCTGTTGTCAGATAAATATAACTATCATAATGTCGTGCCGCCATTCATTAAATCTATTGATAACAGTCCGCAAGTCAAAGCTGATTACAAAAAATACAGAAAGGATAGGTACTTCAAGAAATTTAACAAGATAAAGCCCAGGAAAATATGGGGCTGTGATTCTCCTATAGAATTATTTTTACTTCAGGCAATGGATAGCCTGGGCTTGACGCCAGAAATTCAAACAATAATTACTGAAGACGGACTTACAGTCCCTAGCCTGCATAAATTATGGGAAAACTCGCGCTCACGTAGACGGTTAAAAGCCATAACAGATGCTGATTTCTATTTCCCTGAAAAAAAATTAGCAATTTTTTGTGATTCTAAAGAACATCATTCTTCCACAGAATCTTTTGTTAAAGACAGAAATATTGATAAGTCGTTGGCGGAAATTGGTATTGTTAGCCTAAGAATATATGGTAAGGATATTGTCGCAGATCCATTAGCGTGTGCCACGATAGTCAGAGATCGTTTAAGCGAGTTGTGAGCTAAAGATAAATTGTTATTGGCCTGAATGCTCAGGCCATTAATATTCAACGATATCTTGCTTCACGGAACTTGAATCAATCTCTGGCTGTAAAATCAGGACTGTATAACCCATACTCACAGGCAACTTCTCAGTTTTGAGCCCGCACTGCTCCAATAATGGAAATATCCCGTCTGGAACGCCAGTTACACGCACCTCAAGTGGCAGTATAAGATTTCCTGATTCTGTAAATGAGCTATGGAGTTGAGATTTCTGTGTATACACAGCCGATACATCTGTACCGCATTTCCAACCATCCTGCCACTCGGTATCGGATAATAGGTGATCCTGCCAGCCCATTGAACGTAGCGTGTCAATCATGCAGGTGAATCTAAACAGCGTGCTCTGACTGGCTAACTCACCAGAGCTTGCCAGCCAGATATACTCCACCTTGCTGTAAAGCCGTGCTGAGGGCCCTTTCAGTTTCCCTTGTTCCTGCAACCAGATAATGTCAGGCGCCAGAGATTTAGGAAAAACCTTGCGCTTCTGAGCGGTTGAAAGCCACTGCATTATGAACATGTGTGTTTGAAGAGATGTGAGAGATCTTCCCTCTTTCCGTGCAAGCTTTACCGCTACGATGATGCACCAGGCGAGATGAGCCAGTTCAGTATCAGGGCGCTTAGTAGTTAGCTCAGTCAATACTTTCTCCACGACTGTTAAGGAAAATTTTAAGGCCGGAGATTATCATGAAATTGGTTGTTGGCGAACCGGCGAAATGAGGTCAAGTTTCGAGTTTCGAAGTAGGTAGGGATGAGGTGTATGAAGCCAAACCGGCGCGTCTTCATCATTACCTGGTATGTCTAACCCAAAATCTATTTTTGGTTGTTTGACGTGGCCATGATGTAGGAGTTATTCAGTTGCCTGAGCTGTAGATCTGCCCGGTTGAGCAGGTCTCGGGACAGCTGTTGATCCTGCGGGGAATTTTGCAGTTGCCGGATTAATTCTTCAACTGGCACGCTTTCGTTTAAGGACTTTGATATAGAGAACACAGCCGTTTTAAGCTCACTAACGGTCAGATATTTGCCCTTCTTCTCATCGAGTTGATTAAGTCTGTCCTGAAGCGTCTGAAGTTCAGATACTCCCCTGTACCAACCTGAGATGGTGGCATTGGGCAAACTGTTGGCTTGCAGCTTTGACCGCCAGTCCGCCGACAGCTCCTCTGCAAATTTGGCGTTAGGGTAAAGATGGCGAGTTTGTTCTACCAACTGATTACCGTATTGCAATGGCCAATACGGTGGAAGAGTGCTCAGTTCGTTCAGACGGGAAGCTAATTGTTTGGCGTAGGTATCACTGGATTCAAGCCACGTCGGAGCGTCCTGGCGTAGCTGATCGACAGCCGGAAGAGGCATGCTGGTCGGTAAAGCTGCGAGAGAGTTGTTCAACGCATCTTCTCCGGGGTGGCTGAATACTATTGGCGTAAAAATATAGGCGGCTATGCCCAGTACGGCAGCTGTTAAAATACCGCCGAAGTAAGCCACTAATGGAGTGACCCAGGAGGCTGATTTTCTGATTACTTCAACTTCAACTGCTGGTTCAGAATTAACCACATATACCCAGCGCTGACTATTCTGCCTTTCTACCCTAACTGGTAGTGCTACGTCTGTTAGATTGCTCTCTGTCTGGCTTGAGGGGACATCGCTGTTCTCCAGCCTGATGGTTGTATTTTGCAACATCTGACGAAGCGGCTCAAATCCGCTTGCATTGTGGAGTTCGAGCCGTTGCAAGGCTTCACCTGTTGAGCTCAAAAGCTTTATGCCCTGGTTCAGGCCTGGTAAATCCTCCCTCTGAAGGGAAAAAGTCCGGAACAGCTGCTGAAGACGTTTACTCAGGCTGCTGAGTATTTCTATTCTGGCATGTGCAGAAGCGGGCCACATTGCTGACCATTGATAGCGTATCAGGGCATCCAGAATCGCCATACCTTCATTGAAACCCTGTATACCTGCCTGCTGTGCCCTTGCCAGGGTATACCACGCCGCCGTCTGAAGCTCGACACCATTGGTATCGAAAAGATTTAATGCCAGTTTTTCAACATTCCCCCAGTTCACATCCGGACGGGCAGGATGGGATATTTTAGCGAGCTCTTCACGTAGCACTGAATAATCAGGCATTGTGCGTGGATCGTTTCCGGTCTTAAGGTGGCGTTCGGTTGTGTGGGACATTGTGAAATCCGTATCGAATGAGGGTCTAAGTTGATTAGATAAACTGATGGTTTTCCAGATGCTGCTGTTGTTTCAAATGCCTGATCATCACTTTACCCTCTGGCATAAACTCGGTCCCATACCGTACAAGTCCGATACCTCTCAGTTCCGCATCGATGGCGTAGCGCAACTCCCCGGGCACTTGCTGTTCGAGTAAAGTTACATTGAGGGACTGCAAACGGGGTTCATACTTGAGCAGGACACCGGCCAGCGTTTCGATCAGCTCGTGGGCTGTCCCGGGCATGCCTTGCAGAATTTTGGTCATATCGGGTAAGCCATAATCTGGCAGATGGGATACGGTACCGGCCCGGGCGTTCAAAATTCGCTGGATGTTATCCAGTACGGATAAAATGACCTGGTCTTCTTCGTTTACAACTTCAAGGGGAAGATCCCCTGTAAAGTTGCCCGTAAGAATTTCATACAATGAAGGTGATTTTCGGTCCATATTGATTTTTTTCCACACTCTATGCTGGTAATGGATAAGGCAAATCAATTTCGGGTGCGTCTGATAACCAACGGCCTGATTTTTTCATTAAATACCCCAAAATCTCATCATTAGTTAAATTGACGTCAGACATTGAATCATTTTTGAACCAGTCTTCAGGATAGTAGAATAGGTCTGAGGCACGTGGCTCTGAGAAATTCAATTCTATCAGACTAAGAGCATAACCTTGTAAGGCCTCATTACCTTCAGCTGTACTTATAAATTCTATTATTTGTTTCGCCTCACGGAAAGATAAGTCCTCTTGATATTTAGCTTGATAAAGGGCCGTCTTAACAAAATTTTCTGTGGAAATCCATGAGTGGTAGTCACGAAAATCGCTAAATTCAAACTTAGAAACAGCAGAAATATTCCATTTTTCTATCAATGCATTCACTTTGCTAGATTTTTTGTCGGACCCAGTATCTATGAGATTCGTTAATTCTTCTGCAATTGCTGTCATAGATTGCATTTTATCATGATGGATTTCAGAGGGGTTTAATCTAACTGGCAATGGCATAATAACCTCATATACATTACTGTCTTGCTAATTTATAGCTTAAGACCGCTGTGCGGTAGCCCTGTTGTTGTTCTATTCATGATTTTGTTTGACTTATGAATTTTTGAATAAAGGAAGCCCTTGGGATTTCCTCCATTTAATTACTTCATTCAATGCACCTTCTGGTGAATCATTTTCAGGTGTAGCTGGATAGTATATAAAGTCACTAACTTCTCCGGTTCCAACTAGTACAGTCAGAATATCAAGGAGACTATCCAAGTAAATTTCTAGCTCGTCACCCTTGAGTGATGGCGATGATCTATGACTTGCATAAAACTCATCCAGTAATTTCTTAAATTCACTTTCGGTGTAACATTCCAATTTCTCTTTAACATTATTAATATCAATCATAATAGGCTCCCTCATTCCCCGTAATGAATGAATTTATGAAGTTTTGGCGTTGTAATTCGCAAATTATCGATATCATACACTCCACCACCTTCTTCAATAGGTTTTATGTGATGTATTTCAAACTTCTTAATTACTTGTTTTGGTCCTACATAATGTCCAGCAAATGGGGCTGTTGGTGCTTTCCCCTCTTGCATCGCCTCTAAATTACCGTTACTAAACTGTTTAGAAAGCTCTGGATCTTTACTAATTTCCAACCACAAATCCTCTCTGAACTCCCTGAAGTCTTTGTATTTCCTACCCCTGAGTTTATCAGCAATATGGGCTGGAATTTTAGCACCTTCCCCGCTGTTGGTAACTGATAAATCCAGCCACAGTTTTCCATTTTCAATTTGAGCACCATTACCCGTAGCTGTGCCTGCTTGATTTCTCAGGTCATCTTTCAGATAAACATAAATCGGCTTAATCCCGGAGTCAGCAGGGAAGACCAGTATGTAATCGTTAAGATCGCGTTCATCCGGCACCGGGAATGGTGGGGTCGTGTATTCATCTTTGCCGTCAGGAATTGGCGTGACGAGTATTGTAGCCTGGTCTATTGGCTTGATGTCGCTGCCGGTATGTGAGGGAAGATCACTGCCTTCAGGTCTCTCAGGCGTCCAGGTAATCAGCGGACCATCGGCACCGTGAGCTGGAGTGAACTCGTATTGATTATGCTCACTATTCCACACCATGTTTGCCGTACGGACACCTTCATACGGGGTACCTTCACCCGTATGGACGCCATAGACCCGCATGTTGCCCTGCTCATCCTGGCGCCAGAAGAACCTCACCCGGGTTGTTGCTTTTGCCCCGGTGATGGCTTTCTGCCGCAGCTCTTCCTCGTACCAGAATTCATCCCGGCCAGGAACCCTGTCACTCCCCTCGCCCGCAGATGGAACGTAGAGCGCGGACATCATCGCTCCGACATACGGAATTCCCCGGGCCGCGCCCAATACGCCGGTCAGGGACCATTCCCCCCAGACCTGGGTCATCACGCCCGTAGCAGCCCCAAGAGCAAGCGGTGCAGCCGTTGCCTGAGCTGGAGCACTTGCGCCCCCGGTGTCAGGCTTACGTTTTTTGGCTGACTGGGCATGCTGAACGACTTCATCATCTGCATGCTCATGCTCATGCTCATGCTGATGACCATAACCGCAGCAGTCGTCCTCGACAGGCTGGGCAAAAATTGTCATCTGTCCAAAGTTATCAACGGGCTCTTCGGCAGTACCGGCATCCGTGCAACCTTTCTCCTTCAGGCAGGATTTTGCATACACCGGCGTCACCCACGGGGTGAGCGTTTCGGGATTGAATTCTCGCATGGTCGCTGGAGGCGGCAAGGATACGGCCTCCGTAGGTTTAGCACTGGCCGATGCAGCCATCGTCCGCTTCACTTTGCGCAAATACGACGCTGTCGTGCCGTATTCGACCTTCCCGGCCTCAAGCTTCAGGTAACTGCCACCACCAATTAGGGTGATACGTTTTTTTCCGGCAAAGGAGATGTCACTCGCTGAGCTCAGCGTCAGCTTCTTCTCAGCAAATAACCGCATACTGGCGTTTTGCGCCTGGACATCGATTGGCCCTTCTCCGGATTTCAGGCTCAGTTGACCGGTGCGGGCAAAGAGCCCCAGCTTCTCCCCGGTCAAAGCGGTCGCATTGCCCATCACGCCAACACTGAAGTCTTCTCCGGCGTTAAGCGCAAGGTTCCGGCCAGCGGCCAGCTGCATATCTTCACCGCTGGTCAAAGCCATGCCTTCCGGCGCTGAGAAAAGCACCGCTTCATTGAGCGGTTTCAGGCGCTGCTCAAACATCTGTATCTGGCTGTCGACATCCCCCTTCAGCGCCAGGGCCTTTTCTGCGGCCATTTCCAGCTGTTGCAGTTGCTGATTAAGCCTGTCGATTTCCTTCAGCGCGGCATCCATGTCCAGAGCATCACCCTGCGCTTTCGCCTGGGCATCCGCAGCGACAAAGAGTCCCTTTCCTGCTCTCAGGGTTCCCCACTCATCGGTGCGCAGCTCTGTGCCTTTACCGCGCAGTTGTCCCTTGCTGTCCACCAGGTTTCCGCTGTTGAGCTGCGTCTTGCCGTATTCCGTGGCGAGTTTGATGTGCTCTTCACCACGCTTGTCTTCCATGCGTAATTTTGAGTTGGCAGGCGTCCGGAGGATGTTCCGGGTGTGATTGTCCCGGTTCACGAGGTCGGGATGTTCGGAGTCGTGCAAAGCATAGGCGATGTACGGCAGATCAATATCACCGTTGCTGTACGCAATCGCCACTTCGGTGCCATCGATGAGCGGCGTATGCCAGCCCAGCGTTTCACCGGCATAAGGTTTCGCCATCCGCAGCCACAGGTAACCGTAACCGGCTTCCGTCCCCTCCCGGTCGAAGTCCAGTTTCACCCGATAGCGCCCCTGCTCGTCCAGGTGTGCGTAGGTATCATTTTTTTCGCGACTTTCGATCCGGGCAGGAAGCGTACCCGGGATGACCGGGCGAGGGATCTCTACCGGACGGAAGCAATAACGTTCGGTGTAAGGCAGGCCCCAGACTGACACATGCAGACGGGAATCACGGGCACCACGGAAGGTCACCAGCGTGAGGATCACGCCTTCTTGCAGGGCCGTAATGACGTCGCCCTGCGGCTCCAGCACCTGCCCGGGGGTGAGGTGTGCAGCATTGCTGAACAGGTGAATGCGGGCCGACCTGTTGAGCTCCCGCTCGTGGTGAAGTCGGGCGTAGAACGCGCCGGTTTCGGTTTCGGTTTCCGGCTCCGGGTTGGTATCATCACCGGCTTCACGATAAGGTGCCGCGTAACGGTAATGCTCCCCGGTGGTGACCGCATCATTACGCACGCTGACCGCCGCATTCATCGGCGTAGTGGCTGTCCGGTAGTTGTAATCACGCGTGGTGACAGTGCCGGTGGCAATGTTGTGCCAGGTCCGCACATCCCAGACCGATTCTGCTGCGCCGTCGAACAACCCCGAGGGCTCGCTGTAGGGCAACTGCACATCAAACTGGTAGTTAAGCTGGCTGTCGGCAAGTATGTAGGTATCCAGACCGCGCACGTCGTCCATCATCGTGCGCCAGTAAATGCCCACCTCAGACAGAATGCGCTGGATGAATTGCAGATCCGTCTCCTGCCACTGAGTGATAATTTCACGGGGTGGGTACGTATGCTCCAGTCTGAATTCAAAATCAGGACCTTCCAGACCGTGTTTACGCAGCACCTGCTCAACCACCTCAGGAACGGACTGGTTCTGATATACCGCGCACTGTCGGGTGTATCCCAGGAGCGCCAGGCGCGAACTGAGCGTAAGCCGGTAGTGAGACTGGTCCTTTGATGTGGAAAGCCATTCCAGGCGGGTCACCATGCCGTGAACACTTTTACCACTCCGCATCCGGAAAGAGGCATATTTCATCAGCACAGCTTCCGGGGGGATGTTCGCCTGAAGCGTGGTGAACTCGATGTCCCAGCTGAACGGTTCGCTCAGTGCTTCCCTGCCGTAAAAGCGCAGAACATCCGGCTTCACTGAACTGTCATTGATATCCAGAAAATATCGGGTCTGTCCGTCAAAAAGCGCTAACCAGTTATCCATCACTTCACTCCTTCACCGGCACGAGGCTGAGCCAGCCATCACCCAGTTCAATCGTGCGGGGTTTGTCCGGGTCCAGGTCGTCACGGGTCAGCACCAGGCGCCAGCGGTTGTCCTTCTGATCCGGGCGGTTGAACAATCCCACCACAGCCACGAACTGAGCGTCTTCATCCATGGGCATATTGAGTGTCACGCTGCCTTTGGGCATCACCAGCAGCGATTTTGACGCCAGTACGTCGTCTTTGAGTACCGTATCGGCATTACGCAACAGTGTCTGGTAATCGGCGGCATCAACCGCTTTACGATCCTTGAGCTGATAAACCCGCACCATCGTCGCCAGCGGTGTCTGTGCGCCATCGGCGTTAATGGCCGTACGCGGGGTAAAATCCAGATGCAGCGTTTTAATTTTTTTGTAGAAGATGGATTTCGTGATGCTGACCGTACCGTCCGTGACAGTCTGAGTCAGACCGCAGCCAGCGAGCAGGCTACAGGCAATAAGCGTCAGCGCCCACCAGCGGGTTACTGTTGCCATTCAAAAGTTCCTTTATTGAGAGTGGGAGTACGTGATTATTCGAAGCGGTAGTGCCCGTCTTCAGCGGACGGTAACGCAGAACATTGCAACCCTTCATAGCAGCCCAGATTGACGGTCAGACTCTCCCGACTATTGCTGAGCTTGCCAGCTTTCAGGCCCAGCAAACCGGTGCGGCCCAGCTGGATACGTCTTCCTTTCCCAAGGCGAGGCTCAGGCAGCAATCGTACGGGTATGGTGAGACGCAGTCGGGCGTCACTGCGGTAGCCGAGATAAACGCGCAGCAGGACCAGCAAATCGGTATGGAGAAAACCACCAGGTAACCACCCTTCTGCTTCCTCCGGATCTTCTGTCTCCAGTGTCACCAGTACCCGACTGCATGCTTCTTTTGCCGTTTTACCCAGCGTGGCTCGCTGAGAAAGACGGATCCGATTTTGGGCACCCAGTCCGCTGCGGTTATCGATATGGACCTTAACCGGGTCGGGTTCGGTGATAATTGCCCGGGTATTCGGTGCCAGCAGACTCACCAGGGCCCGGATGCCCTCTGCATTGCGGGTGGGTAATCGCATGGTGCCCAGCAAGGCCAGAAAGCGGGAAACCGGCGTTGCCACCTGCTCAGCCGTGCCCGGTATACCGAGCCCCACCAGCCCCAACAGACACTGTGATGTGGCATCACGGCCACCTGCCTCGAAGGTGGCCGGATAGGCGTATTTTCGCCAGATCCGATAGTACTGGGTGGTGATTCGGTGGCTGAAAATATCCAAAAACGAGGTGACCGCCTCGTGCCCTTCGCGGCGCTGCGCAATGTCGTCCAGATAGGACGTTGGCAGAGGGGAGTCGACGCCATACATCCCCAAAAATGTCGTACGGACCGTTGGGGGCAATGTCGGGTTGTCTTCGTCGGTCTCCACCGCTTTGAGGGTACTGACCGGGAATCCCATACCAGGCCAGGGTCTGAATCGTACCGGATCGTTGGCCGGATGGCTGGTGGTGCCCAGTTTCGGCGCGTCCGGATTTTCCTGCTCCAGCAGCTGGCAGAAACGATAAAAATTGGCCCGCCAGATATCTTTGCTCAGGACTAATGTCAGCCCGGTACGTGCTGGCTGTGATTCTCGCGCCATCTCAGTCGTTTTCCTGTCGGTTGCAGCACCAGCGTGAGCTGGTTATAGAGGTGAATATCCGCGTAGAGCGCGAAGAAGCGATGCAGCATCTCGCCGAAGAGATTCACATCGCCTTCGCCTGCAAAATTGTCCATGTTCAGCGTGACTTCTATGTCCACGCCCCGAAGCATAAAGCCCTTCTCAAAGCGTCGGATCAGGGTGTGCTTCACCGCGACGATAGCTTCGAGCCGACGGCGGTTCATTTCATCATCGGTCCAGTCGTACAGCGCCAGTGTTCCGCGCAGCACCTCAGGATTGTCCATCATGCTGAGGAAGTTTGAGCCGAGGTGGCTCATCACTCGCCAGTGAAAACGGTCGTTGGCGGGCGGGTACAGCGGCATTGTCGGCGCGGAGACGTTCAGTACCCTGACGGGCACCTTCCCGGTTTTGACCACCCTGTCCAGCAGGGTACTTTCCAGTGCCTTACGCGGAAGCTGACCATTGGTACCGGTGATCCGCATCGAGAGCGACTCTGGTTTCTCAGACAGCTGCTCCAGTTCGAACGAGCGGCCGCCGAGGATCAACCAGGTGTCATACAGCCCGGAGGGACCCCGCTTCACACGGGTATGGAAATAACGCTCTGGTGCATCGTGGCGCATCATTCCGCCACGGTGCCGGAAGCTGGTGAAGGGCACATAGGGGTGTTTGCCATTCTTCACCGCGCCATGAATATTATCGACGCTGTAAATCTCGGTGTGACCATCCTGAAGACGCAACGGCCTGAGCAGGTATTCGTTATCCAGCGGGTTAAGCGTCAGCGGGTCGGCTTCCAGGGTGAAGAGGTTGATGACCGGCGCACAGTGCAGGCGGAAGTTTTCCGTCTCAAAAGGCAGATCGGATGACCAGGCCTCACTGAGCACGATGTCGATTTCAAACCAGGAGCTGGCTTCAGTGAGTCCGATGGTGTCGAGACCGCGCAGCTCAACAAACATAAATTTCGGACGGAAGCTGAAATATTCCAGCAGCAGCTGGTAGCCGCTGAAGGCTGTATCTGCTTTCTTCCACAGGCCGTCATTGTCATCAAAGCCCATGGGTTTGCACCAGCCATCAAACTGATGGCGTTCGGTGTATGTCCCTGCATGGCGGGCATACATGGCGTGGACGCGACGGGTCATTGCCAGATGCAGTGCTGAACTGATCGGACTCTCTGCGTTGAGGAATATGGCGACTTTGTCGATCCCGGCTTTACTCCAGTCCACTTTTTCCGGGCATTCGAAGCGCAGACGGATAGCAGAGCGGCCATCGGTTTCAGTATGCAGGCGGGCGTCCGCAAGATGCAGTGGTTGCAGGGGAACATCGCGGGTCGTCCGATACTGGCAGGCGGTTTTATGCGGTCCCACAGGGCGTGAAAGCACGGAGAAGCCTTCAGCCAGCATTTCGGCCTGACGCAGGCCACGCCAGTCTGGCGAGAATTCGACGATGGCCAGCGACGGGATGGTCCGCATATAGTGCGGCCACAGCAGACTCACCAGCCCTTCGGTCAGTTCCGGCAGGTCATCATCCAGTTTTTCACGCAAACGGCCCATCAGGAAGGCGAAGCCTTCAAACAGACGTTCTACATAGGGATCGCGGGCGCCGGGTTTATCCAGATTAAGCATCGCTGCCCGATCAGGATGGGCTCGGGCAAACTCTTTACCCGCCTCACGCAGGTAGCGCATCTCAGCTTCGTAATAGCGAAGGGTTAAATCATCCATATTTTATTAATTACCCCGAGCAGAACGTAGAAATTTTTGAGTGAATGCATAAACATCTTCTGCATCTTCGTGAGTAAAAGGTGTATTTTCATGTGCGGATTTATTCCCAAACAACCTGGTTAGCTGTGCCAGGTGGTATATATCAGGGCGATTCTCACCACGCTCCGCCTCCGGAGGGAAAATATATCGAATCTTAAAACTCAATTCTTTACCCTTCAGCTCATCTAACGAAGATACATTGTCCGCCTTTGGTTTTATTTTGCTATTTGACACTTCAATATCAACAACATCTATCATTTTATTTATCGTAATTTCAACAACCTTCCTGCACAGCAATGCAACTGCGTCATAGCAAGCATGGCTCATGCAGGTATCGACCTGGTTCATAAATTTATTAATTTCAGACTCGGGAGGGGAAACACTCCATAAATACCATTTACCCTCCCCCTTCCGGTCAAATTCAATATTATTCCTAAACAACACCGAGACATTCCCTGTTTGATCTGCGTGTTTTTCGAGAGTATTTTCATCCATTAATGGGCCATCCTGTGGATAGGTAAGGTTCCCACTGACAAAACGCCTGCAATTTGCACACTGGGCGGCAAAAGACGTAACACCACTATCACCATAGCGATCATACAAAGGTGCCCAACCCACGATGTTTAGTCGCGTTGCCTCATGGCACATTGGGCAGTTTTTAATAATGTGATATGTCATTAACTTTCCCAGCTATAGATAGCATTGGCTCATTTCTTTTTATCCGCACAACACCATTGCACGCGCCGGATCGATGGCGATCAGACCCGCCAGTAGCGTATCCATCTCAGGCATCAGACGGGCTTTATCGGATTCGCTGCGACCGGCTTTCAGGCGCAGCAGTTTCAGGCGGCGAGCCTGGACTTCAAACAACAGAGCGGGTTCCCAGTCTTCCAGTGTCAGCTGTGGTGCGCTGCTGGTCAGTTCGCCAAGCAGATGAAGCGCCATATCGTTTCGTCCATACTGTTCTGCCACCCGGGCCATCAGCAGGCGTATCAGCCAGCGATGGCGTGGTGTGTCCATCCCCGGTCGGGACTGAAGCCAGGCAAGCGCCGCTTCGGGTCCTTCCGCGTCACCTTTTTCCATCGCTTCGGATTCAAGAAGCAGCACATCGTCAGACTGGCTATTAACAACGGTGGCCGGTTCATCACCGTACAGCAGGCCTTCCTCATTCACTTTTTCAGCGATCCAGGCGGTGGTGACTTCATCAGCGAAGGGAGTTCCGTCATTCCATGCCAGCCCTTCAAGGCCCGGAAGGCGCTGAAGGAGGAGCCGCAGATCGAGAAGAACGGAGTCTGTCCAGGCATCCCACGGGTGACCGGCATGACTGAGCCCCTGCCAGAGATACCACTGGAGATCGAGCCAGAAATGATTCACTCCCTCGCAAAACATCTGGCTGGCCTGCTCAACCAGTTCAGTCCAGTTTTTCTGAAGGTAGAGCCGCTTGAGTTGAGCCCGGTACTCGGCCTTCGGCGGTACCAGACGGGTGCGCCCGCTGCTGTCCAGCGGAGGGATTTGATCGACCGTGTCCCATCGCACAGTCTTAATCAGCCGGTGAGAGGCAAGCCAGCCCTGCGGCTGTTCACTCAGCCAGCGGGAAAGTAACTTTGCCTGGTCGAGCAAATCGCGGCCAGATTTCACGGCTGACAGCTGCGGTGAATCTGAGTGGACCTGTTCACGTCCATGCTCCTGGGCGCTGCTGTTCTGGGGGACCAACGCCTCCATACCGCCTGAGCGAGCCAGGCGGTTTTCCAGTGCAGTACACAGGCCAGCAAAAGACGGCTTTTCAGCTTCCGGCCAGTTGGAAACGGCAGACTCAAGCAGGTTTATGGCGCCGACCGTCAGACCGGCATCATGACTGTCGACTTCCGGCCATAAAGAGAGTGTGTCGATAATTTTTGTACTGTTCAGCCATTCCAGGGCCGCTTTACGGGCAACCGGGCGTTGTGGATGACAGGCCTGCCCAAAGCGGGTCAACATCGCGACAAGAAGCAGTAAGCCCTCAGACAAGCCTTTTTCGCCGTCGCGGCTGAGGCGTGCCTGAACATACCAGGTGACAACACGAATATCTTTGGCGCTTTCGCAAAGACACGTCCGGGCCAGTTCGCACAACCGTGCTGAATCGGTACCCGAAAGCTTATTAATCTCTTCACGCATCAGCTGAAAATTATCATCGTATGCGGGATCGTCGCCGGTTTCAGGGCCGGAGGTGAACGGGTGCAGCCAGTTATCCCAGAGCGACAGGGCGTCATTTGCCCGGGAGAGGAGACGCTGCCTTTCTTCTTCGCTGGAGGCGCAGGCGGTTAACAGATCTTCCGGTGAACTCATTCTTTATCCCGTTTGTTAGTCTCTTTCATAAATCTCACGACCGCTTCCAGAGAATCGTCGTCCTTGCCATTGACGATTTGCGGTGGCTTCCATTTCAGCAACATACTTTTCTCTTCACCCTGAGTGGGTTTGCCCTTCCAGTAGCTTTGCCAGTGGGCTTTTCGGATATGGGGACGAAGGCGCCGATGGGGCGCGGAGGATCTGCCCCCTGAGGGACTTGCTTCCGATACTCGCGGTGCCTGTCTGAGCGCCGAACCGGCCCGGACACCCGCAAAAATTTGCACGGGCTTATCCGGAGGAATGAAGCGCTGATGCTTTCCGACGCGCCTGGGGGCTGGCCGGACGGGTTTCCCCTGCCTGCCCCATTCACTGTTCTCAGAGCAGAGCCAGAACAGCACCGGCAGTACCGCGTTCCAGAATCCATGGATCCCCTTCTCCTGCTGGCTGATGGCCGTGGAAACAGGGTTGGTTAGGGCGAGGTACTCCATCCCTAATGGAATGTGCTCCCGGGAAAGCGGATCCTGAGCCAGCGTCAGGGCGAGCAGCGCATCAGTCTGGTTATCATGATCGGCAAGGGTGAAGAAAGCGCCCATCAGGGCGCCCTGACCTTCGGCAAAGACCGTGTCAGCCGGAAAATCGAGCCAGAATCCCCAGAACGGCAGGCGGCGAAGCATTTCACCTGACAGAGCATCTGTCTGACGGGTTTCACCCAGGATCCGAAAGAGGGATTCATCGCAGTGAAGGAGTGTTTTACCGGTACGCCAGGCCGCAAGCGCCATATAAACGATATGTGGCGGGAAACGCTTCATGAGCACGGGGCTAAGAAACCCTTCCTTTGGCGCCGGATTATGCTTCAGCCAGTCACTGATCCAGGCCCGACACTGCCGAAAGGTCATAAACTGCCAGGGGGCCGGTGATTCAGGCTCTCGCCATTTATCCACCTTGCTGAAAATACCCGGAGACCAGCCTTCCACCTGTTTTGCGAAAGCGAGTGCCGGATGAAGTTTCCCGCCCATCGTTACTGGCGCTCTTCTGCGCCAGCGGCGACGTTAAAGATAGCGTTGGGCAGCGTGAATCCCTGTAGCTTCAGCAAGGCAAGCGGACCGTTGCCGAGCTCACTGCGCATCACAAACTTCAGAGGGTTGCCGTCGGCGGTGATCCACACCAGTTGCGTCCGGCTGCCATCAAGCGGGGTGATGAGAGCCTTGTCCAGCAGGCGAATGAAACCCCAGTTACCCTGATTGTTAGCATAGAGCTGCATACCACTGTTCACGCTCCGCCAGCTGAGCGACACGCCTGGATACCAGGTATTCCCCGGCCAGGTGAAGCTCTGCCAGCTTTCCATCTGGTTGAAGTAATCCAGGTTTTGCTCATCAAGGGTAAGCTGCACTCTGGCAACATCCCGCGAAGGACGCGCCATCAGTTCGAAGTGAACCCCTGCATCGCCCTGCGAGAACACGATATCTGACAGTTCTGCCAGCTGGTTAATCGCCTGAAGGAAATCCGGGCTCACCACCATTCCCTGACTTGCGGAAGGGTCAACGACCCAGCGATTGCCTTCCTGATGAAGGATCCCGCCAAGATTGGTTTTCAGGAAGGTAGTGATTCGACCCGAGTCGCTACGCAGGAACTGTGCCAGCAACGGCAGGGAGGCATCGCTGCCGGAGGCTTTAAACGGATACCGTCCTGCAAAGGCCTTATTCCACTGATCGACAATGGTTGTCTGCCAGCGGGCATTGAGGCTTCCCGCAGCCGGGGCAAGAACCTGCCGCCAGGCCAGATCCAGTGGTTGCACAAACAACGACTGGCCAAATCCGTTCCACTCCTGCCCCAGGCTTGCCGCAACCAGACTGCCATAATCGCGGGTGTCCGTCAGATCGATGGCTTTACCCTGGAACACGGTCTGGGCCAGCATCTGCGACATAGCCTGCGGATCCGGGGCGCTGGTGACCTGCTGAAGCTTCAGTCGCACCTGGGTAACACGGGCAAGCCAGGACTGGAAACTGAGATTACCGTTGCTACCGGTTCCCTCTTTACCTTCCATCAGACCCATCAGCGGTCCAAATACACCATCGAGCGGACCTTTAGGGCCCTGCGCCTGTTCGATAAACTGTCTGGCATTTTTTTTCTGGCCGATCAGCTTCTTGGCTGAGTCCACTAACGAATCAGCCAGTGCCTCACCCTTTTGCCCTGTTTTACCCTGCCACGCCAGCGTGTTCATCAGAGCAACCAGCGGTGACTGGCGGACATCGCCGATCAGATTAAGTTGAGCAATCGCTTCAGAAAGTGACGTGGCTTCCTGCCACTGAATACTGTTGACCATGTTCAGCCAGGCATTACCAAAATCGGTAAAATAGCGTTCTGTCAGACGGGCTTTCAGCGCCTCCGGGGAGATATCGCTCCCTGTCTGATGCGTCTTATCCGTCAGTACCCAGTCAATTTCGTCACGGCGGGTTTTGACAACCTCGTTAATCGCATCCTGAACCTGCTCTTCCCAGGCCTGGCGCGTAAACATTCCCGGGACGACTTCGTCAGTGCTGAATACCGTTGAGGCATCGGTGTCGCCGGTCATATCTGCAAGGGTCAAATCAGGCCAGTTGCTGGCAACGCGCTTCAGCATGTCCTGGTACAACCCGGATTCAGCGTTACGCTGGCCTATCTGTTTGAGCAGGATCTGACGGACCGTGCTGATTAATTCAGCGTCGGGCTTAATTTTCCATTCCGGATGTGCCGGGAGGTTCTGTGCGTAGAAGCCCAGCAGTTTCGGTGCCAGGTCCTGCCATGTGCCATCTGGCACATTCTGCCGTTTCGGCCAGGCGACCAGTACGTTTTTTGCCAGCCAGCCTGCGTCCGCTTTATCCGGACGGGCCAGCATCAGATAACTTTTCAGCATGTCATAGGTATGCTGTGTGCCCTGCGTACGGGCATCACTGGCAGGAGGAAGTTGAACAAAGGCATTCAGCTGCTGCCTGAGACTCTCTGCGGTGGCATCCCTCATCAGCTGCGCGTTGTTTTTCGCATACAGCGGCCAGAGCGCGGCCAGCGTGTCGCTGTCCTGATTTAGACCAAAGCGGGTGTACCACGGAGCGCCGGTCACTTCACGATGTTGTAAACGGGCGATAGATTGCTGTAGTACGAGCTGGTTGTGCAGGCGTTCAGCCAGGGGTTTTGCAGTATCCGCTGCCTGTCTTGCCGTCTCTTGCGCCTCATAAATCTGAGCCCGGTTAACAACGAGCGACAGCAGAGTACCGGCTCCCCATAAAAGGATCAGGGAAAGCAGGAGTAATCGCAGCACCTTCAGCCAGTTGAAGCCCAGCTTTCTGCCGCTGACGGCATCACAGTCATCAATGATTGCCTTCCATGTCGGGGTGTCGAGACGTGTGTTCGGCACCGTTCCGGCACCGGCCAGTTCTGGACTGAACATGACCCCGCGTAAACGCCAGGCCGCAGATCCCTGCATCAGCCCGCTGAGTAAAACGGTCAGGCTTGCTTTCAGTTCGTGTCGCAGGCGCGAGGACAACTGAAGCAGGCCGTCATGTGCCGGATTATTCAGTATCTGTGCCATTCCGAATTTTTGCAGGCGTTGTGCCAGTGTAGAAAACGCTTCACGCGCCCCTTTTACCGTACCTTCCGGACCAAAAATAACCCCTGCTGGCGTCGTTTCCGCGTCCGTCTGAGCGCCTGTCGCTTTGTCTGTCAACCACAGCCAGACAGGGGCCTGCCAGCCAAGCAGATGGTCTGCTTTCTGGCGGCAACGCAAAAAGGCATCCCGTTCGCTATCCGTCGGGAGGGTTGAAGTATTCATCACCTGAATGATGACATCAAGCGGGTGATCGGGCCGCAGGCGTTTCAGTTTTGACAGGAAGATCTCATCCGGGAGTGATTGTGCGTCACCGCCATAAATCAGTACGTTGCCGTCGCCTTCCTGCCAGAGGTCATGACACAGGCCCGGAGCAGCTTTGTGAACGTCGTCCAGGTTGCCCATAACCAAAAGGAGACGCACTTTACGCTTCCAGCGGCGTCCATAGCGAAAGCGCAGGTGTTCGGACACGACGTCTTCGTTGAAAACCGGTTCATCGTCGTCTTCTTCACCAGGAATTGGGTTCGTCAACGGAGCGGCACTCTCAGCCTTTTTCTGCCCCCACTGGAAATACAACCCGGATTTACCCGCGTGGTCGAAAGCCTTTTCTATCAGCCAGCCGAGTAAAAATATCGCGGCAACCAGTATGGCGCAG
>NZ_JASSOT010000078.1 GCF_030238365.1 Lelliottia wanjuensis
CCATCATCTTTAATGGAATAACGCTTGCGTACTACGACCGAAAAACCGAGAGTGTGGTCCGGATAGACTAGAAAGTGTTACCTATGTTCCCGGTCTGATCTGTCACCTATGTATCCGGTCATACACTTCGCTTACCCGGCCTACAAAAATGTCATGATCTGTAGGCCGGGTAAGGCGCAGCCGCCACCCGGCACAAGGTTTACGCCAGCTGTTTACGACTGATCAACGGCCCTTCAATCTTTTTCATCGAACGATCCAGCACTTCCTCGATCACCGATGACAGCTCGTTAATCTCAAACTTCGCCACATACCCGTCGGCCTTCACCTTGCGGATATGGTCTTCGTTGGCGTTCCCGGACAGGGAAGAGTGGATCACCACCGGAATATGCTTGAGGAATTCATCGGTCTTGATTTTGCGCGTCAGCGTAAATCCGTCCATCTCTGGCATTTCGAGGTCAGTCAGCACCAGCGCGATCTTATCGGTAATCGGCACGCCTTCGGCCTGAGCCTGCGCCGCCAGTTCACCAATTTTCTCCCAGGCTGTTTTGCCGGTAATAAACAGCTGTGCCGGGATATTCATCGCCTCCAGCCCTTTTTCCAGCATCGAGCGAGCGACTTTAGAGTCTTCCGCCACAATCGCCACCGCCCCTGGCTTGATGTTGAACTTGCTGATTTTCAAATCCGTGGCGTGCATTTCGTGGTTCGCTGGCGTGATGTCATATAAGACCTGCTCAACGTCCAGCACCATCGCCAGATTGTTTGAATCGCTGCCCTCATCCAGGCTGGCAATGCTGGTAATGTAGCGCCCGCTGACGGCGGTTTCCGCCGCATGCACCTGCTTCCAGTCCAGACGCATAATATTGTCGACCGACTCCACGGCAAACGCCTGCACGCTGCGGGCGTACTCGGTAATCAGCAGAATATTCAGACCGGTTGTAGGGGTACAGCCTGCGACTGCCGCCAGATCGATAACCGGGATCACCTGATCGCGGATATTCACCATCCCCATCAGCGGGGATTTCATACCCGCAGGTTTAGTGAATTCCGGCATTGGCACAATTTCGCGCAGCTTAAAAACGTTGATGCCAAACAGTTCAGACTTGTTCTCATTCATTGAGGTCCCGAGACGGAACAGTAACAGTTCAAACCGGTTCGACAGGGTGAGATTCGCCCTGTCATCAATATCTTGTTGGTAATTATCCATGGTGCCCTCAAATGAAATGCTTGCCTTTTAATCGTTATCGGCACGCTGAGGGAAAAGTGAAGGGCTAAACACAAACCTGCCAGAAATCGTGGGCCAGCTCGCACTCTGCGAATACCTCCCGGCACTCCGCGAGCAGCGCCGCGCAGCCCTCGGCGTCGTAGCGAGAGCTAACATGGGTGACGATCAGTTTCTTCACGCCCGCATCCCGCGCCAGGGCCGCCGCCTGACGGGTAGAGCTATGCCCGCGGCTGTTGGCTTTCTCTTCCATTGCTGCTTCAAGCGTCGCCTCGTGAACCAGCAGATCCACGCCCTGAGCCAGAAGCAGCGCCTGCGGGCAGGGCGCCGTATCGCCAAAGATCGCCACTTTTTTGCCGGGAATGGGGGCCGCGAGATAATCCTGACCGTTAACCACGCGCCCGTCATCCAGGGTAACGGTTTCGCCGTTTTTCAGCTGCTGGAACAGTGGCCCCGGTTTGATGTCGTCGGCAATCAGTGCCGCAGCGTCCAGTGCACCGGGCTTATCGTGCTCATCCACGCGATAGCCATAGCACTCCACCGGATGATTCAGCGGCTGCGCCGTCACCCTATAGCGTTGGTCTTCAAAGACCACGCCCTCGGTGATTTCAATCACTTCCAGCGGATAATCGGTCCACGACCCGCTCAGGCGCAGGGTGGTTTCGACAAATTCCTTAATCCCCGCCGGGCCGTAAATCGTCAGCGGGTTAGCGTTCCCGGCCATTGAGCGGCTGCACAGCAGCCCTGGCAGGCCAAACAGATGATCGCCGTGCAGATGGGTGATAAAAATTTTGTCCAGCTTGCCGGGGTGATACGCGGTGCGTAGCAGCTGATGCTGCGTCCCTTCACCACAGTCGAAAAGCCATAAGCCCGCGTGCGTCGGGTGCTGCAAATCGAGCAATATTGCCGTCACGTTTCGTGATCGGGTTGGCACACCGGCAGACGTACCGAGAAAAATCAGTTCCATAACATCATCAAACTCTATGACTCACGAGAAGTGTTTAGTATAACGGGATGAAATCCAATAAGGAGCCTGACATGATCCAGTGGCAAGATTTACATCATAGTGAACTGACCGTTTCCGCCCTCTACGCGCTACTCAAACTGCGCTGCGAAGTGTTTGTCGTGGAACAAACCTGCCCGTATCAGGATATCGACGGCGATGACCTGGTGGGCGAGAACCGCCATATTCTCGGCTGGAAAGATGACGAGCTGGTGGCGTATGCGAGGATTCTGAAAAGCGAAGAGGATTACGAACCGGTGGTCATTGGCCGCGTAATTATCAGCAGTAACGCGCGCGGGGAAAAACTTGGCTATGCGCTGATGGAGCAAACGCTGAAATCTTGCGAAAAACAGTGGCCAGACAAGGCGTTATACCTCGGCGCACAGGCGCATCTGCAACCCTTCTACGCCCACTTCGGTTTTGCCCCTGTCACGGACGTTTATGATGAAGACGGCATTCCGCACATCGGTATGGCAAGGGAAGCGAAACAGGCGTAATACGCTGTCGTTGTCTATAGTTAGGGACTGATGCACTCACATGGAGAAAGATATGTCATTTCAATCCTGGGATTCCCGTATCGACGACGACCTGGCGCTGCTAAGCGAAACGCTGGAAGAAGTGCTGCGCTCATCGGGCGATCCGGCTGACCAAAAGTACATTGAGCTGAAAGCGCGCGCTGAGCGGGCGCTGGAAGAGGTGAAACACCGCGTCAGCAACGCGTCCGATAATTACTATTATCGCGCCAAAAAAGCGGTCTATCGCGCCGACGATTACGTGCACGAAAAACCGTGGCAGGGCATTGGCGCAGGGGCGGCCGTCGGCCTGGTGCTGGGGCTTCTGCTCTCTCGCCGCTGATTCTGCGCACAAACGGTGACCCCTCCCTAAACGTGGGTACTGCTTTTTCGGCTAAGTACCCCGTATAATGTGAGGTTTTAACAGGGAGAGGTCAGCGTGCATTCGATTTCAGTCGCGATGGAACGTCTTTGCAGCTTTCTGGCGCAAGACTTCCCGGCAACCCCCGGCGTACGCCATATCGACATTGCTTTCCCGTTAAACGATGCCTTCGATCCCCTGGCCTGGCTGGGTGCTCAGGCATCTTATCCCCAGTTTTACTGGCAGCAGCGTAACGGCGAAGAAGAGCTCGCCGCCCTGGGTGCAGTGCAACACTTCTCCTCACTCGCGATCGCCCGCCAGTTTCTCAAGACCCATTCGCTTCCTGACGATACCCGTATTTGCGGGCTGAACGCCTTTAGTCCTGAAAAGAGCCATCTGTTCCTGCCGCGTCTGTTATGGCAGCGTTTGGGCGGCGTGGCGACGCTGCGACTGAATCTGGCGAGCGACCATTCGCTTCAGGACGACGCGCAACAGGCCAGCTCCTTCCTGCAACAGCTCTGTCAGAGCAAACCCATTACCGCTCTCGCGATGCACAAGGTGCGCGAAACGCATCTGCCTGAAAAGCCGGAGTGGCTGCGGCTGGTTTCGCAGGCCACCGACACCATCGAGCGTGGCGCATTCGATAAAGTGGTGCTGGCCCGCGCGACCGATCTGCACTTCGACCGCGGCGTGAACGCCATCGCCCTGATGGCCGCCAGCCGCCGTCTGAATCTCAACTGCTACCATTTCTGCATGGTGTTCGACGCCCACAGCGCGTTTATGGGCTCCTCGCCGGAGCGCCTGTGGCGTCGGCGCGGCACGCATCTGCGCACCGAAGCGCTGGCCGGTACGGTCGCCAGCCATCCCGACGACGCTCATGCCCAGCGTCTGGGCGAGTGGCTGCTGGCGGACGATAAAAACCAGCGTGAAAACATGCTGGTGGTGGAAGATATCTGCCAGCGGTTGCAGCGCCATACTCAGGCGCTGGAGGTGCTCCCGGCGCAAATCGTCCGGCTGCGCAAGGTGCAACACCTGCGCCGCTGTATCTGGACCGAATTACACGACGCCGACGACGAGCAGTGTTTGCAGCTGTTACAGCCGACCGCCGCCGTCGCCGGTTTGCCACGCCAGTCGGCGCACGATTTTATCCAGACCTTTGAACCCTTCGACCGGGAATGGTACGCCGGTTCGGCGGGCTATTTGTCGCTGGCACAAAGTGAATTTTGCGTGGCGCTTCGCAGCGCGCGCGTCAGTGATTCAGCCGTCAGGCTTTATGCCGGGGCAGGGATTGTCAGTGGGTCCGTTCCCGAGGAGGAGTGGCAGGAGATAGAGAACAAAGCCGCAGGGCTGAGAACACTGCTCCTTATGGATTAATACTGAGTCGCGCAATCCCGATTCATATCAAAATTCAATCACTCTCTATTATTTATACTGTGTCTCAATATTGATACCGGACAATTTCATGTCAGTAAGTTCTTTTAACCGACGCTGGGCGGCGGTGATCCTTGAAGCCCTGACTCGCCATGGCGTCAGGCATGTGTGTATTGCGCCGGGCTCACGTTCTACGCCGCTGACGCTTGCGGCGGCAGAAAACCGGGCGTTTATTCATCACACCCATTTTGATGAGCGCGGTCTTGGCCATCTGGCCCTTGGGCTGGCAAAAGTCAGCCAGGCGCCCGTGGCGGTGATTGTGACGTCCGGTACGGCGGTCGCGAACCTCTATCCGGCCCTGATTGAAGCCGGGCTGACGGGCGAAAAGCTGATTCTGCTCACCGCCGACCGTCCGCCGGAACTGATCGACTGCGGTGCTAATCAGGCGATCCGTCAGCCGGGCATTTTTGCCTCTCATCCGTCCCAGTCCATCGCGCTTCCGCGCCCGACACAAGATATCCCCGCCAGCTGGCTGGTCTCGACGATTGATCATGCGCTGGGATCGCTGCACAGCGGTGCGCTGCACATCAACTGCCCGTTTGCCGAACCGCTGTATGGTGAATTGGACGACACCGGCGTGGAGTGGCAGCAAACCCTCGGCAACTGGTGGCGCAGCGACAAACCCTGGCTGCGCGCCCAGACTCATCTCGACAGCGCAAAACAGCGCGACTGGTTCTTCTGGCGACAAAAGCGCGGCGTGGTCCTTGCCGGTCGCATGACCGCCGCCGAAGGCAAACGGGTGGCGGAGTGGGCGCAAACCCTCGGCTGGCCGCTGATTGGCGACGTGCTTTCGCAAACCGGACAGCCGCTGCCCTGCGCCGACCTTTGGCTGAGTAACGCCAAAGCCGTGACAGAGCTGTCGCAGGCACAAATCGTGGTCCAGCTGGGATCGAGCCTCACGGGTAAGCGCGTACTGCAATGGCAAACCACCTGCGAGCCGGAAGAGTACTGGCTGGTGGACCCGCTGGAAGGACGGCTGGATCCGGCGCACCATCGCGGACGTCGTCTGGTCAGTAACATCGATGACTGGCTGGACGCCCATCCGGCAGAAAAACGTCAGCCGTGGGCGATGGATATCCCGACGCTGTCGCGCCAGGCCTGGGAGTTAACCTCGCAGCAGTGCGAAGGTTTTGGCGAGGCCGAGCTGGCGCACCGCATCCGCCAGTATCTCCCGGAGCAGGGCCAGCTGTTTGTCGGCAATAGTCTGGTGGTGCGTCTGATTGATGCCCTGGCAAAACTGCCTGCCGGGTACCCGGTCTACAGCAACCGTGGCGCAAGCGGCATCGACGGTTTGATCTCCACCGCGGCGGGCGTGCAGCGCGCGAGCGCAAAATCGACGCTGGCGATTGTCGGGGATTTATCGGCTCTGTATGACCTCAACGCGCTGGCATTGCTGCGCCAGGTCTCCGCACCGTTCGTGCTGATTGTGGTCAACAATAACGGCGGGCAGATTTTCTCCCTGCTGCCGACGCCGCAAAGCGAGCGCGAGCGTTTCTACCTCATGCCGCAACACGTGCAGTTCGAGCACGCTGCGGCGATGTTTAGCCTCAAATACCGCCGCCCGCAAAGCTGGGCTGAGCTGGATGAGGCCATGAGCCGCGCCTGGAAACAGCCGGGCGCCACGCTGATTGAGCTGGTGGTCAACGATTCCGACGGCGCGCAGAAGCTGCAAAACCTCCTCGCCCAGGTGAGCCATCTATGATCCTCGCCGGGGAAATGCGCGCCGGAAAACCAGGCCTCCCCTGGCTGGTGTTCCTGCACGGTTTTTCCGGCGATCACCGTGAATGGCAGAGGGTAGGGGCGCAGCTGCCCGACCACCCGCAGTTGTATCTCGATCTCCCCGGCCATGGCGGTTCACAGGATATGGCCGTGACGGGTTTCAGCGACGTCAGCCAGCTTCTGAGCAATACGCTCCTTAGTGACAACATACTTAACTACTGGCTGGTGGGGTACTCCCTCGGCGGCCGCGTGGCGATGTTTCATGCCTGCCAGCAGCCTCAAGGGCTGGCGGGGCTGATCGTGGAGGGCGGACATCCTGGCCTGCGCGACGCCTCAGAGCGAGAGGCGCGATCCCTGTCTGATCAACGCTGGGCGCAACGCTTTCGCGATGAACCCCTGGCGTCAGTCTTCCAGGAGTGGTATCAGCAGCCGGTCTTTGCCTCCCTGACCGACGCCCAGCGCGACGAACTGGTTGCCCTGCGCAGCCAAAACAACGGCGCGACCCTGGCGGCCATGCTGGAAGCCACCTCTCTGGCGGTACAGCCTGATTTACGTGCGGCGCTCAGCGCCAGCAACATGCCTTTTCACTATGTGTATGGCGAGCGCGACGAGAAGTTTGCGGCCCTCGCGGCTGAACTTCACGCCGAACGCCATGTGATTCCCAATGCCGGACACAACGCCCACCGGGACAATCCCGCTGCGGTTGCCGCAAGTCTGGCGCAGATACTGCGTCTTCGAACAAAGGACATCCTATGATCTACCCTGATGAACAAATGCTCTATGCACCCGTTGAATGGCAAGACTGCTCCGAAGGCTACACGGATATTCGTTACCACAAATCTGCCGACGGCATTGCCAAAATCACCATTAACCGTCCGCAGGTGCGTAACGCGTTTCGTCCTCTGACCGTCAAAGAGATGATGCAGGCGATGGCTGATGCGCGCTACGACGACAACATCGGCGCGATCGTGCTGACCGGGGAAGGCGACAAAGCCTTCTGCGCGGGCGGCGATCAGAAAGTGCGCGGCGACTACGGCGGATACCAGGATGACTCCGGTGTGCATCACCTGAACGTGCTCGATTTCCAGCGCCAGATCCGCACCTGTCCAAAACCTGTTGTCGCAATGGTCGCTGGCTACTCCATCGGCGGCGGTCATGTGCTGCACATGATGTGTGACCTGACGATTGCCGCTGAAAACGCCATCTTCGGCCAGACCGGCCCGAAAGTCGGCTCCTTCGACGGCGGCTGGGGTGCCTCCTACATGGCGCGCATCGTGGGTCAGAAAAAAGCGCGTGAAATCTGGTTCCTGTGCCGTCAGTACGACGCCAAAGAGGCGCTGGATATGGGCCTCGTCAACACCGTGGTGCCGATTGCCGATCTGGAAAAAGAGACCGTCCGCTGGTGTCGCGAAATGCTGCAAAACAGCCCGATGGCGCTGCGCTGCCTGAAAGCCGCGCTGAACGCCGACTGCGACGGTCAGGCCGGTCTGCAGGAGCTGGCGGGTAACGCCACCATGCTGTTCTACATGACCGAAGAAGGGCAGGAAGGCCGCAACGCGTTTAACGAAAAACGCCAGCCGGACTTCAGCAAATACAAACGGAACCCGTAATGCGTCGCGCGCAGATTTACCGCTGGCAGATACCGATGGACGCGGGCGTGGTGCTGCGTGAACGGCGGTTAAAAACCCGTGACGGTCTGTTCGTCCATTTGCAGCAGGACGAAAAGCAGGGTTGGGGAGAAGTCTCGCCGCTGCCAGGCTTTAGCCTCGAATCGCTGGACGACGCCCAGGCGGCGCTGCTGAGCTGGGTTAACGCCTGGCGCGACGGCGCTTCTCCGGCGCTGCCGGATGTGCCTTCTGCTGCCTTCGGGATTAGCTGCGCGCTCGCCGAACTGGACGGCACGCTGCCGGAGGCGGCGGATTATCGCGCCGCGCCGCTCTGTTCCGGCGATCCGGACGAACTGTTTGTAGCGCTTGCCGCCATGCCGGGCGAGAAAGTCGCTAAGGTCAAAGTGGGCCTGTACGAAGCGGTACGCGACGGCATGGTCGTTAATCTGCTGCTCGAGGCGATCCCGGATTTGCGTCTGCGTCTGGACGCCAACCGCGCCTGGACGCCGCTCAAAGCGCAGCAGTTCGCGAAGTATGTCAATCCGGTTTACCGCGACCGCATCGCGTTTATGGAAGAACCGTGTAAAACCCGCGACGACTCGCGCGCCTTTGCGCAGGAAACGGGGATTGCCATTGCCTGGGATGAAAGCCTGCGCGAGGCGGATTTCGAGTTTATCGCCGAGCCGGGTGTCAGCGCGGTGGTGATCAAACCAACGCTCACGGGCAGTCTGGATAAGGTGCGCGAGCAGGTCGCGGCGGCCCACGCGCTGGGTTTGACCGCGGTAATCAGCTCCTCCATCGAGTCGAGCCTCGGCCTGACCCAACTGGCGCGGATTGCCGCATGGCTGACTCCGAACACCATTCCGGGGCTGGACACGCTCAACCTGATGCAGGCCCAGCTGGTGCGTCGCTGGCCGGACAATGCGCTCCCGCTGGTGGACGTTGAGGCGCTGGAGCCGCTGCTATGAGCTTTACCGACTGGCCGTGGCGACACTGGTGTCAGCAGCAGGCCGACAAACCGGCCCTGCGCCTGAACAGTGAGATTCTGACCTGGCATCAGCTGTGTCAGCGCGTCGATGCGCTGGCCAGCGGCTTCCAGCAGCAGGGCGTTCAGGAGGGCGACGGCGTGATGCTGATGGCGCAAAACCACCCTGATACGCTGCTCGCCTGGCTGGCACTGCTGCAATGCGGCGCACGAATCTTACCCGTTAACCCGCAGCTTCCGCGCCCGCTGCTGGACGTGTTAATTCCGCAGATGACCCTGCGCTTTACCCTGCTGCTGGACGGCGATTTCGACGGATTGCCGCGGCTCGCGATGCGCGAATGCGCAGGCAACTACGCGGCCCCATGGCAGCCTGAGCGACTGGCGTCGATGACGCTGACCTCCGGCTCCACCGGCCTGCCAAAAGCGGCGGTACACACCTGTGAGGCCCATCTTGCCAGCGCGCAGGGCGTGCTCTCCCTGATGCCCTATGGCGACGATGATGACTGGCTGCTTTCGCTCCCGCTGTTTCACGTCTCCGGGCAGGGGATTCTCTGGCGCTGGCTGTTGGCCGGTGCCCGTTTAACCGTGCGTGAAAAACAGCCGCTGGAGCAGATGCTGCAGGGCTGCACGCATGCGTCGCTGGTCCCGACGCAGCTCTGGCGCCTGCTGAATAACCACGACCCCGTCGCCCTCAAAGCGGTGCTGCTGGGCGGCGCGGCGATCCCCGTTGAGCTTACTCTCAAGGCGCAAGAGCAGGGCATCAGAAGCTGGTGCGGCTATGGCCTGACGGAGTTTGCCTCCACAGTTTGTGCGAAAGAAGCCGATGGCAAACCTGACGTGGGATATGCGCTGCCCGGTCGTGAAGTCCGCATTGTTGACGGCGAGGTCTGGCTGAAAGCGAAATCGATGGCCAGCGGCTACTGGCGCGACGGCGGTTTAGCGCCGCTTGCCAATGCGCAGGGCTGGTTCGCCACCCGCGATCGTGGGGAGCTGAACGATGGCCGTCTGACGATTGTTGGACGCATGGATAATCTGTTTTTCAGCGGCGGCGAGGGCATTCAGCCGGAAGAGCTGGAGCGGGTGATTGCTACACATCCGCTGATTCATCAGGTGTTTGTCGTGCCGCTGGATGACGCCGAGTTCGGTCAGCGCCCGGTGGCGGTGGTCGAGTGCGCCGAAAATGCCGATATCGGCGCGTTTCCCCAGTGGGTCAGGGACAAGCTGGCGCGGTTCCAGCAGCCGCGACACTGGCTGGTGCTGCCCGCCGAGCTGAAAAGCGGTGGGATCAAAATCTCCCGTCGGGCATTACAGCAGTGGGTTAATGCTTTTCTGAAAGGCTAGTCCGTTAATTGACCTTAACACTGCTTGCAAAAAAGCCAGAAAGTTTCAAATCGTTACAAACTAAACGTCATACGCACTGATAGCGCATTGATCCCAGGCCCGCACGGGTTAAAATCGCGCGGTTTTGGGATATCTATTCAATGAGTGCGGGATCACGACAATGAAAAAAGTGGCATTACTGGGCCTGAGCGGCCTGATGTTTGTATCTGCAGCGGCAAACGCAATTTCTTTCAGCGGCCAGGCGGGTAAAGATTACACCCATCTTGGTTTTGGCATGGGCACGGAGACCTCCGGCCTGGCGATGACCGGCGGCTGGACGCATAACGATGACGACGGCGATGCGGCAAGCCTCGGCCTGGGTCTGAACATTCCGCTGGGACCCTTCCTGGCGACCGTGGGCGGGAAAGGGATCTACACCAACCCGAACGACGGCAGCGAAGGCTACGCGGCGGCAGTGGGCGGCGGTTTACAGTGGAAAATCGGCGACAGCTTCGGCCTGTTTGGCGAGTACTACTACTCTCCGGATTCCCTCTCCAGCGGTATCGACAGCTATGAAGAAGCCAACGCCGGTGCGCGCTGGACCATCATGCGTCCAATCACTATCGAAGCGGGCTACCGCTACCTGAACCTCGCCGGTAAAGACGGCAACCGCGACAACGCGCTGGCCGATGGCCCGTACGTTGGTGTGAGCGCAGGTTTCTGATTTTCAGGTGCGGCGTCCTGCCGCACCTGTTTCTTTCTTCCCCCCACATCGGTTTGCGCTATAGTGTTTCCACTCAATACGTGGGAGAACACGATGATAAGCGTGGAAATGTTGTCCACTGGCGATGAAGTGCTGCACGGACAAATTACCGATACCAATGCGGCCTGGCTGGCCAATTTTTTCTTTGAACAGGGATTACCCTTAACGCGCCGCAATACCGTCGGCGATAGCCTCGAGTCACTCGTCAACGTGCTGCGCGAGCGCAGCGAGCATGCGGATGTGCTGATTGTGAACGGCGGCCTCGGGCCGACCAGCGACGATCTTAGCGCGCTGGCCGCCGCCACGGCAAAAGGCGAAGGGCTGGTGCTGCACGAAGCGTGGCTGACGCAGATGGAGCGCTTCTTTTCCGATCGCGGACGGGTGATGGCCCCCAGCAACCGCAAACAGGCGGAAATCCCCGCCAGCGCTGAATTTATCAACAACCCGGTTGGCACGGCCTGCGGATTTGCCGTCAAGCTGAACCGCTGCCTGATGTTCTTCACCCCCGGCGTCCCCTCTGAATTTAAAGTGATGGTCGAACAGGAGATCATGCCGCGCCTGCGCGAGCGATTCACGCTGCCCGAGCCGCCGATTTGCCTGCGTCTCACCACTTTTGGCCGCTCGGAAAGCGATCTGGCGCAAAGCCTGGATCCCCTCGAACTGCCGGAAGGGGTGTCGATGGGCTATCGCTCCTCAATGCCGATTATCGAACTGAAACTCACCGGCCCGGCGACACAAAAAGCGGCGATGCTGGCGGCGTGGCCGGAAGTGCAGCGCGTGGCGGGTGAAAACCTGATCTTCGAAGGCACCGAAGGATTACCGGCGCAAATCGCCCGCCATCTGCAGGAGCGTCAGTTGAGCCTGACCTTAAGCGAGCAGTTCACCGGTGGTTTACTCGCGCTGCAGCTCTCGCGGGCCAACGCCGCGCTGCTGGCGAGCGAAGTGGTGCCGTCTCAGGAAGAGACTCTGGCGCAAACCGCCCACTGGACAGCCGATCGTCGGGTGAATCATTTCGCCGGGCTGGCGCTTGCGGTGACGGGTCTGGAAGACGATCATCTTAACTTTGCCCTCGCCACGCCGCAGGGCACCCATGCGCTGCGGGTGAAAATGAGTGCCACGCGCTACAGCCTGCCGGTGCGTCAGGAAGTGTGCGCGATGATGGCCCTGAACATGCTGCGCCGCTGGCTGAATGGGAAAGATGTTGCGAGCGATCATGGCTGGATTGATGTGGTGGATACGCTGTTTATTGAATAAATGAGTTCGGGAGGCAATGCCTGATGCCCTTTACAGAAGTAGTGGAATCGTTCCGTTCACTTCATTTCCTCTGCTTCCTGTCCGTTCCTCTGCGGTGAACGTGTAAAGGGCGCTCGCCGCCGCGCCCTTTACAATCCCGGCTCCCGGCCAGGAAAATCGCCGCTTCGCGGTGCCCTCAGCTTATTCCTTGCGGCTTTCGGGTCGGGCGCGATCCTGCATCCATGCAGGTCGCACCCTCTCGGCGCTTCCCTGCGCCTCGACCCGGCCTCCAGGAAACGCTTCGGCGATTTTCAGCCGGACTCACGATCCCTTCAGCTTCACAACCGCCTGAGTGTGGCACCGGTGTTGGCCCCCGCAGAAATCGGCGAACCGGAGGCCGGATGACAAGGGCTGGACGCCATGGATGGCGGCCAGAGGCGAAACGAGACAGGAAGTCGAGTCGAGCCGACCGCAGGCAGTTGGCCGGGAGGTGAGCGCAGTGCGAAGCACCGATTTCATGGCGGGGCGCGGGGATTGACAAGGGGGCCGCGCAGCCCCCTTGTCACGTTCACAGGTTATGACGCCATTATATTCTGCTGAACATAAGGTGAACGGAAAAACCTCAGGTGCTTAACAATTAGCTACTGCAATGCTCTCGCCAGCAGCGAAATCGGGTGCTCGCAGCGCTTGCTGGTGGACATCTCAATCTGCCATTTACAGGTCTCGCAGTCGGTCACCACCAGATCCGCGCCACTCTCCTCAATCTGCTGGAACAGCGGCGCGCCGATCGCCTGTGAGGTCGGGTAGTTTTCGCTCTTAAATCCGTAGGTTCCCGCAATCCCGCAGCAGCGCGAATCCAGCACCGTCAGCTCCAGCCCTGGAATCAGCCGCAGCAGCTCCAGCGTATAGATCGCCCAGCCCATTTTCTCCATATGACACGGCGTGTGATACACCACTTTTAGCGGCAACGGCTTAAGCGGCAGCGTCTGGCCGCTATCGAGCTTGCGCCAGATAAAACGCGTCGCCAGCTCGATGTGCTCGCGCAGACCGCTGTTATCGACGTCCAGCAGATGCGGATATTCATCGCGCAGGGTAAAGGTGCAGGTAGACGAAGTGGCAAGCACCGGAATGCCTTTGTCGACAATCGCTTCGCGCAGAGAAGTCATGTTATGCCGGGCCTGTTTGCGCGCTTTGTCGGTAAAACCGTTGGCAATCAGCGGCACGCCGCAGCACTTCTCTTTATTCAGCAGCTGCACGCCGGTGCCCATTGCGTTAAGCACCCTGACCAGATCTTTTCCCAGCTGCGGGTGGTTATAGTTCACGTAACAGCCGTGGAAAAACGCGGCCTGGTCGGCGTATTGCGCCTGTTCAGCGGCGACAGATTGATACCAGCGGCGGAAGGTGCCGTGGGAGTATTTCGGCAGGCTGCGGTGATGATCGATTTTAAGCGCCACGTCGAGCAGTTTGCGCACCGGTTTCAGGGCGGTGGCGGCGTTGACCAGCGGGGCGAGCGGGGTGGAGAGGCTGCCCATCAGATCCGTGTGGCTCAGAATCGCATCGCGCAGGGTCGGCTTTTGTGTGCTGTACTGCGCCCGCGCGCGCTGAATGATATCGCCGATTTTGACGTCCGACGGGCAGGCGACCTCGCAGCGCTTACAGTTGATGCAGTATTTGAGCGCCTCATCGTACAAGGCGCCGTCTTTCAGGCGCAGACGCTCGCCATCCGGCCCCGCCTGTTTTGGACCGGGATAGCGTGGGTTCACGCTGCTGACCGGGCAGACGGTGGTGCAGAGGGTGCATTTGATGCAGCTTTCAAAACGGGTATCGTTCATGGGTGTTCTCCCGCACGCTGGCAAATCTGTTCAGCTACCGCCAGCGCGCTAATGGCGCACACACCGCCGCCGCAGCCCTGGGCTATCGGGTCAAAACCGCCGAGTACCGAACCTATGGCGTAAAGATTGTCGACGGCGACGCCGGAAAGCTGCGGGCGCAGGCGGTCGTCGGTAATGACCCCGAACTGCTGCCACGGTTGTGGGGTAAAGAAATCGCTCTGATACCAGTCGGCGCGCGAGGCGCTCTGGCGTACGTCGAGGCCCATTACCGCCTCGCGAATGCCTTCGCGGGTGCTGAGCAGGCCGTTGCTGAAGAAGCTCCCGCTCGCCAGCACCACGAAACGGGCGCGCAGCGGGATATCCTCGTGGTTGCGCGTCCAGACTGCGGTGGCTTTGCCTTCCTCCAGCGACACTTTTTTGACCTCATCGCCCGCCATCCACACACCGCCCTGGGCGACAAACTGGCGCTGGAGCTGATTATGCAGACGAATTCCCGGTACGGAAGGGGGAAGCGTAGGCAGGAGATGCAGCGGGCAGGGGAGGCGGTCGGAGAGCCAGCGCCACAGACGGTTATCCGTCAGCCCAAAGCAGGCGGGCATGTACAGCGCGTCGACGCCCTGCGCCAGCGGTTTTAAGGCGTCGTAAAGCGTCGTCCAGTGAACGTCGTTATCCAGCAGACGGGCGATATTCACCGCGCGAAACTCACTGGCGTTGTCGCGCAGGACATCCAGCTCCGGCAGCTCAATTTCGACGGTGTCTGCCTCGATCCCCTGATGACGCAGCGAGGCGGCGGCGAGGTGGGCCTGAAAATCGAGAAAGCCGCTAATGCCGACGACGCGAACGCGCTGGGTTTGCGCGGAGGCGACAGGCACCTCTTCCGGGCTGAGCCACGCGCTGCGCAGGGTGCCCAGCGGCGTGACGCGCTGATGGTTTTGCCCGGCGTTGCCCTTTAAGCGCGTGCCGCACGCCGCGAGCAGCGCTTCGGTTTCCAGTGCCAGACGGGAAATATTGTCGACGCCCACCAGACGGTAAGGATGTTCTGGCGGCAGGGCCTGCGGGTTTTCCAGCGCCGTCAGCGGATTCTGCACGGGTGACCCGTCGGCCATCGCGCCGAGCAGATCCAGCGAGCCGGACGAGAAATGCAGCGCACTTTGACCGCGCGTGATGATGGCGCAGCGCTGGCCGCGTTGCGTCAGCTTCAGACCGCACATCAGCCCGGCCAGACCGCCGCCGATAATCACCGTATCAAACTTCATCGTGCTGCTCCTTTTCCAGTCCGCACAGACCCTGATAGACCCAGCGGGTAAATTCGCTTTCGCGCAGCGCGTCGCCCCAGGCGACAGGCTGCACCCCTTTCCAGCGCTCGTTGAGGAACTCGCTGAGCTGCGTCAGTGATTGCGCTGAGGTGGTCACATTAAACCGTTGCAGCAGACCCGCCGCGCGACAGGCGCACAGCTCGCCCTGACAGGTGCCCATCCCCACGCGGGTGCGGCGACGCAGATCGAGCAGATTATTGACCGTCAGGTTTTCGACCGCGTACTGCACTTCGCCCGCCGTCACGGCTTCGCATTCACACACCAGACTGCGGCTGAGACGTCCTTGCCCAAGCCAGACGGGCGTGCGATCCCCGTGACGGTAAATGGCTGAACCGCGCAGCGGGGCGGGCAGGGAGATGACTTTTTGCAGCGTTTTTTCGGTCGGCTCCTGCGAACCGGGCAGCGGACGTTCCGCGGTGGTGCAGGGCTGCGTATTGCCCAGCTTGCGGCACACGGCGTCCGTTGCCCACTGGGCCATCAGCCGGTAGGTCATCAGCTTGCCACCGGTGATGGTGATAAAGCCTTCCAGCCCGTCGCGCGCGGCGTGATCCAGCAACACAATGCCGCGGCTGACGTTGCGTCCGCTCGGGTCGTCATCGCTGGCCACCAGCGGACGCACACCGGCATAGGCGCGCAGAATGCGGGTTTGCGCCATGATCGGGGCCAGTTTTTCCCCCTCGCGCAGCAGGATATCCACCTCTTCGGCGGTGACGCGGTTGCTGTCGATGTCGTTGTAATCAATGTGCGTGGAGGTGGTGCCAATCAGGGAGATGGTATCGCCGGGCACCAGAATGTCGGCGTCGGACGGCTTGCGACAGCGGTTGATGACGTGATTGTTGATGCGATGATCGAGGATCAGCAGCGAGCCTTTGGCCGGGAACATGCGAATGGAGAGATCCGCATATTCGGCAATGCGCTGTCCCCAGATCCCCGCTGCGTTCACCACCACGCTGGCGTACAACGCGCTGTGTTCCCCGTAGAGATGGTCGTAGACGCGCACACCCCGCACTCTGTCGCCTTCGCGGATCAGCCCCGTCACTTCGTGGGCGGTCAGAACGGTCGCGCCGTGCTCGCGGGCGTCGAGCATGTTGGCCGCCGTCAGACGGAAGGGGTCGACGGTGCCGTCGGGAACTTTCACCGCGCCCAGCAGCGCAGGGTTTACCGCCGGTTCGATGCGTCGGGCAAGCTGAGGATCGATCGCTTCGGCGGAAATCCCGGCGTCATTGCAGGCGGTAATAAAGGTTTGCTGAAAGGCGAGATCGTCTTCGGGCAGAGTGATAAACAGGCCGCTGGTCGGCTCGATGCAGTGGCGGGCGATGCGTTTGAGGATCTGATTTTCGGCAATGCACTCGCGCGCGGATTCGTTATCAGTGACGGCGTAGCGCGCGCCGCTGTGGAGCAGGCCGTGGTTACGCCCGGTGGCACCGGTGGCAATGTCGTGACGCTCGAGGAGCGTCACGCTCAGGCCTCGCAGGGCGCAGTCCCGCGCCATTCCGGCGCCCGTTGCGCCGCCGCCAATGATAATCACATCGCTGTAACGGGGATCGCGGATTGTCATTGTCTTCCCTCATGTTCGTTTTTTTACCATTTAGCCACATCAAAAATGGGGTTTGTTTGATTTCGAACATAATCGAGCATGATACGAAAATGAAACGTGATTCCGTGCGCCTTTTTGCGCACTGTGTCATATTTCTGTAACAATTCGTGCGTTGATTCACAGTAACAATCGTTGTGATTATTTAACATCCCCGCCTCTCTGGAGCCGGGGTGACGTATAACGCCCCGGCAATTCAATACATGGCCACGGAGGCTGTTATGCTCAGTATCTTCAAACCTGCCCCGCATCGGGCGCGTCTGCCAGAAGCAGAAGTCGACCCGCTCTATCGCCGCCTGCGCTGGCAAATCTTCCTCGGGATTTTCTTTGGCTATGCCGCCTACTATCTGGTGCGTAAAAACTTCGCGCTGGCGATGCCGTACCTGGTCGAGCAGGGTTTTTCACGCGGTGACTTAGGTTTTGCCCTGTCCGGCATTTCCATCGCCTATGGTTTTTCTAAATTCATTATGGGATCCGTCTCGGATCGCTCTAACCCGCGCGTCTTCTTACCGGCGGGGTTGATCCTCGCGGCGGCGGTGATGCTGTTTATGGGCTTTGTGCCCTGGGCGACGTCGAGCATTGCGGTGATGTTTGTTCTGCTGTTTGTCTGCGGCTGGTTCCAGGGGATGGGATGGCCGCCGTGTGGACGCACCATGGTTCACTGGTGGTCGCAGAAAGAGCGCGGCGGGATTGTGTCGGTGTGGAACTGCGCGCATAACGTCGGCGGCGGTATTCCACCGCTGCTGTTCCTGCTGGGGATGGCGTGGTTTAACGACTGGAAAGCGGCGCTGTACATGCCGGCGTTCGGCGCGATTCTGGTGGCGATGATTGCCTTTGCCCTGATGCGCGACACGCCGCAGTCCTGCGGTTTGCCGCCGATTGAAGAGTATAAAAACGACTATCCGGATGACTACAGCGAGCAGCATGAAGAGGAGCTGACGGCGAAGCAGATCTTCATGAAATACGTCCTGCCAAACAAACTGCTGTGGTATATCGCGGTGGCGAACGTGTTTGTCTATCTGCTGCGCTACGGCATCCTCGACTGGTCGCCGACCTACCTGAAAGAGGTGAAGCATTTCGCGCTGGATAAGTCCTCGTGGGCCTATTTCCTGTATGAATACGCCGGGATCCCGGGGACGCTGATTTGCGGCTGGATGTCGGACAAAGTGTTCAAAGGCAACCGTGGCGCTACGGGCGTGTTCTTTATGACCCTGGTGACCATCGCGACGGTCGTTTACTGGCTCAACCCTCCGGGTAATCCGGGCGTGGATATGGCCTGTATGATCGTGATTGGCTTCCTGATCTACGGCCCGGTGATGCTGATCGGTCTGCATGCTCTGGAGCTGGCACCGAAGAAAGCCGCAGGGACTGCCGCGGGCTTTACCGGTCTGTTTGGCTATCTCGGCGGGTCGGTCGCCGCCAGCGCCATTGTCGGTTATACGGTCGATTTCTTCGGCTGGGATGGTGGCTTTATGGTGATGATTGGCGGCAGCGTGATGGCGGTGTTGCTGTTGATCGTGGTGATGATTGGCGAGAAGCGTCATCATGCCGAGATGATGCAGAAACGCGGATAATCAGACGCATGTATTGCCGGGTGGCGCTGCGCTTACCCGGCCTACAAAACCCGTAGGCCCGTGCAAGCGTAGCGCCGCCGGGCGTGTCGTTCAGGCATTACATCTCAATTTCAATATCGCCTTTTGCCCGGCAGCAGCAGGGCAAAATTTCCCCTTCGTGGATAAACGCCAGCGGCTCCGTGAGCCAGTCAACCTGGCCTGCCACTAAACGACAGCGGCAGGAGCCACAGTAACCGGCGCGACACTGGTATTCGACCTCAACCTGATGCGACTCGAGCGCCACCAGCAGGGAAGGGTGCTCTTCGCGGCACAGCACTTCTGTGCCGGAAAGGCTTAGCGTGACGCGGCTCATCAGAGCTGGAAATCGCTCAGGTCGTCAGTGTTCACTTCGGAATCAATCTGACCGACCAGGTAAGAACTCACTTCCACTTCCTGCGGCGCAACCTGTACGTTATCGGACACCAGCCAGGTGTTGATCCACGGAATCGGGTTAGAACGCGTTTTGAACGGCAGCTCAAGGCCCACCGCCTGCATGCGGATGTTGGTGATGTACTCCACGTACTGGCACAGAATGTCTTTGTTCAGACCGATCATCGAACCGTCGCGGAACAGGTAATCTGCCCACTCTTTCTCCTGCTGCGCGGCCAGCACAAACAGGTCGTAGCACTCTTGTTTACACTCTTCGGCGATTTCAGCCATCTCCGGATCGTCCACGCCGCTGCGCAGCAGGTTCAGCATGTGCTGAGTGCCGGTCAGGTGCAGGGCTTCGTCACGGGCGATCAGACGGATGATTTTGGCGTTACCTTCCATCAGCTTACGCTCGGCGAAGGCAAACGAGCAGGCAAAGCTGACGTAGAAGCGGATCGCTTCCAGCGCGTTGACGCTCATCAGGCACAGGTACAGCTGTTTTTTCAGGGCGCGAAGATTCACGGTGACGGTTTTGCCGTTCACGTTGTGCGTGCCTTCGCCCAGCAGATGCCAGTAGCTGGTCATTTCGATCAGCTCGTCGTAGTAGTGGGCGATGCCCTCGGCGCGTTTCTGGATCTGCTCGTTGGTGACGATATCGTCAAACACCACCGCCGGATCGTTGACGATGTTGCGGATGATGTGGGTGTAGGAGCGCGAGTGGATCGTCTCGGAGAACGCCCAGGTTTCGACCCAGGTTTCCAGCTCCGGAATAGAGATCAGCGGCAGCAGCGCCACGTTCGGGCTACGACCCTGAATGGAGTCCAGCAACGTCTGGTATTTCAGGTTGCTGAGGAAGATATGCTTTTCATGGTCCGGCAGCGCCTGGAAGTCGATACGGTCGCGGGAAACATCCACTTCTTCCGGACGCCAGAAGAAGGAGAGTTGCTTTTCGATCAGCTTTTCGAAGATGTCATATTTTTGCTGATCGTAGCGTGCCACGTTGACCGGCTGGCCGAAGAACATCGGCTCTTTGAGCTGGTCGTTTTTCGTCTGTGAAAAGGTGGTATATGCCATTAATGTGGGTCCTGTAGGAGTGTAATGCCGGATGGCGCTTCGCTTATCCGGCCTACCACGCCTCGAAAAATGTAGGCCGGGTAAGCGAAGCGCCACCCGGCAAATGACTTAGATCTTACACGCGCCGCTTTCGCAGCCATCGTCCTGGATAGAAGGTGCCATGTCATCCTGCGCATCTTCAGCACCGTCACGGGTGTTGTGATAGTACAGGGTTTTCACGCCAAATTTGTAGGCGGTCAGCAGATCTTTGAGCAACTGCTGCATCGGCACTTTTCCAGACGGGAAACGCGTCGGGTCATAGTTGGTGTTAGCAGAGATCGACTGGTCGATAAACTTCTGCATGATGCCCACCAGCTGCAGGTAACCGTCGTTATTCGGCATCTCCCACAGCAGTTCGTAGTTATTGCCAAGCAGTTCGTAATCCGGCACCACCTGACGCAGCACGCCATCTTTCGACGCTTTGATGCTCACGTGGCCGCGCGGCGGCTCAATGCCGTTGGTGGCGTTGGAGATCTGCGAAGAGGTCTCGGACGGCATCAGCGCGGAGAGCGTGGAGTTACGCATACCGTGAGTTTTGATGGACTCACGCAGGCCTTCCCAGTCGAGATGCAGCGGCTCGTTCACGATACCGTCCAGATCTTTCTTGTAGGTATCGATCGGCAGAATGCCTTTCGCGTAGGTAGTTTCATTGAACCACGGGCAAGCGCCTTGCTCTTTCGCCAGCTCGTTCGAGGCTTTCATCAGGTAGTACTGAATGGCTTCGAAGGTCTGGTGCGTCAGATTGTTGGCGCTGCCGTCGGAGTAACGCTTACCGTTTTTCGCCAGCCAGTAGGCAAAGTTGATCACGCCAATACCCAGGGTACGACGGCCCATTGCGCCACGTTTTGCCGCAGGGATTGGGTAATCCTGGTAATCCAGCAGGGCATCCAGGGCACGAACCGCCAGCACCGCCAGCTCTTCCAGCTCGGACAGGCTCTTGATCGCGCCCAGGTTGAAAGCGGAGAGCGTACAGAGCGCGATTTCACCGTTTTCGTCGTTAACGTCGTACAGCGGTTTGGTCGGCAGGGCGATCTCCAGGCACAGGTTAGACTGGCGCACTGGCGCGATGGCCGGATCAAACGGGCTGTGGGTGTTGCAGTGGTCGACGTTCTGGATGTAGATACGGCCAGTGGAGGCACGTTCCTGCATCATCAGGGAGAACAGATCTACCGCTTTCACGCGCTGCTTACGGATGCTGTCGTCGTTTTCGTATTGGGTGTACAGACGCTCGAACTCGTCCTGATCGGCGAAGAACGCATCGTACAGACCCGGGACGTCAGACGGGCTGAACAGGGTGATGTCCTGGCCTTTCAGCAGGCGGGTGTACATCAGTTTGTTGATCTGTACGCCGTAGTCCATGTGACGAACGCGGTTGCCTTCCACGCCACGGTTGTTTTTCAGGACCAGCAGGCTTTCGACTTCCAGGTGCCACATCGGGTAGAACAGCGTCGCAGCGCCACCGCGAACGCCGCCCTGCGAGCAGGATTTCACGGCGGTCTGGAAGTGTTTGTAGAACGGGATACAGCCGGTGTGGAACGCTTCACCGCCGCGAATCGGGCTGCCCAGCGCACGAATACGACCGGCGTTGATGCCGATACCGGCACGCTGGGAGACGTATTTCACAATCGCGCTGGAGGTGGCGTTGATGGAGTCCAGGCTGTCGCCGCACTCGATCAGGACGCAGGAGCTGAACTGACGAGTCGGGGTGCGCACGCCAGACATGATCGGCGTAGGCAGAGAAATTTTAAAGGTAGAAACCGCATCATAGAAACGCTTCACGTAGCTCAGACGCGTTTCACGCGGGTAGCCGGAGAACAGGCACGCGGCGACCAGAATATACAGGAACTGCGCGCTCTCGTAGATTTCGCCCGTCACGCGGTTCTGCACCAGGTATTTGCCTTCGAGCTGCTTCACCGCGGCGTAGGAGAAGTTCATGTCGCGCCAGTGATCGATAAACCCGTTCATCTGCTCGAACTCTTCTTCCGTATAGTCTTCCAGCAGATGCGTGTCGTATTTGCCCAGCTCAACCATTTTCACGACGTGATCGTGAAGCTTTGGCGGCTCAAACTGGCCGTAGGCTTTTTTACGCAGGTGGAAAATGGCCAGACGTGCCGCGAGATACTGATAATCTGGCGCTTCGCGGGAGATCAGGTCTGCCGCCGCCTTGATGATGGTCTCGTGGATGTCAGAGGTTTTAATGCCGTCGTAGAACTGAATGTGAGAACGCAGCTCAACCTGGGAGATAGATACGTTATTCAGTCCTTCTGCTGCCCAGTCGAGAACTCGATGGATTTTGTCGAGATTGATGCGCTCAGTGGTACCGTCGCGCTTTGTCACCAGCAGACTCTGATTCATGTGGGTTTTTACCTGTCCGTGAATTACCGTGAAATAGAAATATCCCCCGTTTATCCACAGAACTGCCTTGTGACTAAGTCTGTGGATAAATACTACATATAGGGGTTTTGCGATTAAATGAACGCTATATGGTGAGTATTCTAGTATCGAATCATTTCAGTACAAGGGTTGATTTTGAGGTTAAATTGAGGTTGTGAAAGGGTAAAAAAGCCTAAGTCCTCGTACTGTAAGGCCTGGACGACATGTCAATAATTTAGAAAAAAAATTCAAAATTTGATCGAGTGCTGATTTCTTCAACGGGAGGTCAAAATTGCGCAACATGATGCCGCGCAATCTTTATAAGAATAGTTGATGACGTTAGTCGTTTTTGGCGGTTGTGTGCAACATATAGTTAACATCTACGCCCGGCGCGAGCTTGAATTTATCCGTTAACGGATTGTAATGCAGACCGGTGATGTGCTGCTCTTTGAGCCAGGTGCCATCGACCCAGCCTAACAGCTCCGCCGGTTTGATGAATTTCTTCACGTCGTGCGTGCCTTTCGGCACCATCCGCAGCACATATTCCGCACCTACGACCGCCATCAGCCAGGCTTTGCCGTTACGGTTGATGGTCGAGAAGAAGACCTGGCCGCCGGGTTTGACCAGCGCTGCGCAGGCGTTAACCACCGACTGCGGGTCAGGGACGTGCTCTAACATCTCCATGCAGGTGACGACGTCATACTGATGGGCATGCTTCGCCGCGTGCTCTTCTACCGTCTCCTGAACGTAATCGACCTGAATACCGCTCTCGAGTGCATGCAAACGGGCGACCTGTAGCGGCTCAAAGCCCATATCCAGCCCGGTGACCGTAGCGCCTTCGCGCGCCATGCTTTCAGCCAGAATGCCCCCGCCGCAGCCGACATCGAGCACTTTTTTACCGAACAGACCGCCGGAACGCTCCGCGATATAGCCCAGACGCAGCGGGTTAATGCGGTGCAGAGGTTTGAACTCACCTTCGAGATCCCACCAGCGGGATGCCACCGCTTCAAATTTGGCAATCTCGTTGTGGTCAACGTTGTGAGCTACCGGGGATTTTTCGGCATTCATGGGCGCTTTTACTCCTTATTTCGCAAGAGGATCGAGTATATCAGGCTCTCCCCGTGAATAAAGCATACAGGTTTACCTGTCTGAGAGCGGTTGTGTTATAATTTGCGACCTTTGAATCCGGGACACAGTAGAGGGATAGCGGTTAGATGAGCGACCTTGCGAGAGAAATTACACCGGTTAACATTGAGGAAGAGCTGAAGAGCTCCTATCTGGACTATGCGATGTCGGTCATTGTTGGCCGTGCGCTGCCGGATGTCCGAGATGGCCTGAAGCCGGTACACCGTCGCGTACTATACGCCATGAACGTATTGGGCAATGACTGGAATAAAGCCTACAAAAAATCTGCCCGTGTCGTTGGTGACGTAATCGGTAAATACCACCCTCATGGTGATACCGCCGTTTATGACACTATCGTGCGTATGGCACAGCCATTCTCCTTGCGTTACATGCTGGTAGATGGCCAGGGTAACTTTGGTTCTGTCGATGGCGACTCCGCTGCGGCGATGCGTTATACGGAAATCCGTATGTCGAAAATCGCCCATGAGCTGATGGCCGACCTGGAAAAAGAGACGGTGGATTTCGTCGATAACTACGACGGCACCGAGCGCATTCCAGACGTGATGCCAACCAAGATCCCAAACCTGCTGGTGAACGGTTCTTCCGGTATCGCCGTGGGTATGGCCACCAACATTCCACCGCACAACATCACGGAAGTGATCAACGGCTGCCTGGCCTTTATCGAAGATGAAGACATCAGCATTGAAGGGCTGATGGAACACATCCCTGGCCCGGACTTCCCGACTGCCGCCATCATCAATGGCCGTCGCGGTATTGAAGAAGCCTACCGCACCGGTCGTGGCAAAATTTATATTCGTGCCCGCGCCGAAGTGGAAGCGGACGCGAAAACCGGTCGTGAAACCATTATCGTCCACGAAATTCCGTATCAGGTGAACAAAGCGCGCCTGATCGAGAAAATCGCGGAGCTGGTGAAAGACAAACGCGTTGAAGGCATCAGCGCACTGCGTGACGAGTCTGATAAAGACGGTATGCGCATCGTGATTGAAATCAAACGCGACGCCGTGGGTGAAGTGGTTCTGAACAACCTCTACTCCCAGACTCAGCTGCAGGTTTCCTTCGGTATCAACATGGTGGCATTGCACCATGGTCAGCCGAAGATCATGAACCTGAAAGAGATCCTGAGCGCGTTTGTTCGTCACCGCCGTGAAGTGGTGACTCGCCGTACTATTTTCGAACTGCGTAAAGCACGCGATCGTGCCCATATCCTCGAGGCTCTGGCCGTTGCGCTGGCGAACATCGACCCGATCATCGAACTGATCCGTCGTGCGCCAACCCCTGCCGAAGCGAAAGCGGGCCTGGTTGCCCGTTCGTGGGAGCTGGGTAACGTGGCCGCCATGCTGGAACGTGCGGGCGATGACGCTGCGCGTCCTGAGTGGCTGGAGCCGGAGTTCGGCGTGCGTGACGGTCAATACTATCTGACTGAACAGCAGGCCCAGGCGATTCTGGATCTGCGTCTGCAGAAACTGACCGGCCTTGAGCATGAAAAACTGCTCGACGAGTACAAAGAGCTGCTGGAGCAGATCGCTGAGCTGCTGCACATCCTCGGTAGCGCAGATCGTCTGATGGAAGTGATTCGCGAAGAGCTGGAGCTGGTCCGTGACCAGTTTGGCGATGAGCGTCGCACTGAGATCACCGCCAACAGCGCGGATATCAACATCGAAGATCTGATCAACCAGGAAGATGTGGTTGTGACCCTGTCTCACCAGGGCTACGTGAAGTATCAGCCGCTGACCGACTACGAAGCACAACGTCGTGGTGGTAAAGGCAAATCTGCTGCACGTATTAAAGAAGAAGACTTTATCGACCGCCTGCTGGTGGCCAACACCCACGACACGATCCTCTGCTTCTCCAGCCGTGGTCGTCTGTACTGGATGAAGGTCTATCAGCTGCCGGAAGCGAGCCGCGGGGCGCGCGGTCGTCCGATCGTCAACCTGCTGCCGCTGGAGCCGAACGAACGTATCACCGCGATCCTGCCGGTACGCGAGTACGCAGAAGGCGTGAACGTCTTTATGGCGACCGCCAGCGGGACCGTGAAGAAAACCGCACTGAAAGAGTTCAGCCGTCCGCGTTCTGCCGGCATTATTGCCGTCAACCTGAACGAAGGCGACGAACTGATCGGCGTGGATCTGACTTCCGGCTCTGATGACGTGATGCTGTTCTCTGCCGCCGGTAAAGTGGTGCGCTTCAAAGAGAGCGCCGTGCGCGCAATGGGTCGTACGGCGACCGGCGTTCGCGGTATCAAACTGGCTGGCGAAGACAGCGTTGTTTCCCTGATCATTCCACGTGGCGAAGGCGCAATCCTGACCGTGACGCAGAATGGTTACGGTAAACGTACCGCGGAAGGGGAATACCCAACCAAGTCTCGCGGCACGCAGGGTGTTATCTCGATCAAAGTCACCGAGCGTAACGGCTCCGTGGTCGGCGCGGTACAGGTTGATGACTGCGACCAGATCATGATGATCACCGATGCAGGCACCCTGGTGCGTACCCGCGTTTCTGAGATTAGCGTTGTGGGTCGTAACACCCAGGGCGTGATCCTCATCCGTACTGCGGAAGACGAAAACGTGGTCGGCCTGCAGCGTGTTGCAGAGCCGGTGGACGACGAAGAGCTCGATTCCATCGACGGAAGTGTGGCAGAAGGCGATGACGAAATCGCGCCGGAAGCAGACACCGACGACGATGCGGCAGATGATGCCGAAGAGTAATGTCTCCTGACAGAAAAAAGGGCCGGATACCGGCCCTTTCTTTTTTTGCAGACAAGCGAACATTGCGGCAAACGGCGTTTACCGCTACCTTAACCACATTCTTTTTGACCCTGATGGCGGAGCTTCGCCCCCTTGAAATACCTCGTCTCCTTTCGTACCACGCTTAAAGTCTCTCGCTATCTTTTCCGGGCGCTGGCGTTATTGCTCTGGTTACTCGTGGCGCTGTTCTCGGTGTTTTACATCGTTAACGCGCTGCATCAGAAGGAGTCCGAGATCCGTCAGGAGTTCAACCTAAGCTCCGATCAGGCCCAGCGCTACATTCAGCGCACGTCTGACGTGATGAAAGAGCTGAAGTACATTGCTGAAAACCGGCTGACGGCGGAGAACGGCATTCTCGCCACCCGAGGGCGAGAGGATAAAACGGAAGTCCCGGACTTCGAGCCGCTCTTCCCCGATTCCGACTGCTCGGCGATGGGCAACACCTGGCGCGGCTCCCTTGAGTCGCTGGCCTGGTTCATGCGCTACTGGCGCGATAACTTCTCGGCAGCCTACGATCTCAACCGCGTGTTCCTCATCGGCAGCGAAAACCTCTGTATGGCCGATTTCGGTCTGCGCGATGTGCCTGTCGAACGGGAAGATGCCCTGAAAAGCCTGCACGAACGCATCATCAAATACCGTAACGCCCCGCAGGAAGAGCGCGGCAACAATATCTTCTGGATTAGCCAGGGTCCACGTCCGGGCGTCGGCTATTTCTATGCCCTGACGCCGGTCTATCTGGCTAATCGTCTCCAGGCCCTGCTGGGCACCGAGCAGACCATTCGCATGGAGAACTTCTTCACGCCGGGCAGTTTGCCGATGGGCGTGACCATTCTCGATGAGAACGGCCATAAGCTGATTTCACTGACCGGGCCGGAAGATCGCCTGAAAGTCGATCCGCGCTGGATGCAGGAGCGCTCCTGGTTTGGTTATACGTCGGGCTTCCGCGACCTGGTGCTGAAGAAAAGCCTGCCGCCGTCCTCCCTGAGCATTGTCTATTCCGTGCCGGTGGATATGGTGCTGGAACGCATTCGGATGCTGATCCTCAACGCCATTCTGCTGAATGTGCTGGTCGGGATCGCACTCTTCACTCTGGCGCGAATGTACGAACGCAAGATTTTCATCCCGGCGGAGAGCGACGCCCAGCGGCTGGAAGAGCACGAGCAGTTCAACCGTAAAATTGTGGCCTCGGCGCCGGTCGGGATCTGTATCCTGCGCACCCAGGACGGGACCAATATCCTCAGTAATGAGCTGGCGCATAACTATCTGAATATGCTGACGCATGAGGACCGACAGCGGCTGACGCAAATCATCTGCGGTCAGCAGGTCAATTTCGTCGACGTGTTAACCAGCAACAATACCAACCTGCAAATCAGCTTTGTTCACTCGCGCTATCGCAACGAGAACGTGGCGATTTGCGTGCTAGTGGATGTCTCCTCGCGCGTGAAGATGGAAGAGTCGCTGCAGGAGATGGCGCAGGCGGCGGAACAGGCCAGCCAGTCGAAATCCATGTTCCTCGCGACCGTCAGCCACGAGCTGCGCACGCCGCTGTACGGGATTATCGGCAACCTCGATCTGCTGCAAACCAAAGAGCTGCCGAAGGGGGTCGACCGTCTGGTGACGGCGATGAACAACTCTTCGAGCCTGCTGCTGAAAATCATCAGCGACATTCTCGACTTCTCCAAAATTGAGTCCGAGCAGCTGAAAATCGAACCGAGCGAGTTTTCTCCGCGCGAGGTCATGAACCACATCAGCGCCAACTACATGCCGCTGGTGGTGCGTAAACAGCTGGGGCTGTACTGCTTTATCGAGCCGGATGTGCCGCTGACGCTGCTCGGCGACCCGATGCGCCTGCAGCAGGTGATTTCAAACCTGCTCAGCAACGCCATCAAATTCACCGATGTGGGCTGCATCGTGCTGCACGTCTCCCGTGCCGGGGATTACCTCAGCATTCGCGTGCGTGATACGGGTGTCGGTATTCCGGCCAAAGAGGTGGTCAAACTGTTCGATCCGTTCTTCCAGGTCGGGACCGGCGTGCAGCGTAACTTCCAGGGAACGGGCCTCGGTCTGGCAATCTGCGAACAGCTGATCAGCATGATGGACGGCGATATTTCGGTCGATACCGAGCCGGGCATGGGCAGTCAGTTCACGATCCGCATCCCGCTGTACTCCGCCAGGTATCCAGTCAAAGCCCCTGCGGAAGGGCTGAGCGGGAAAACCTGCTGGCTGGCGGTGCATAACGCCTCGCTGTATGCCTTCCTGGAGTCAATGCTGACGAGCCGGGGTCTGAATGTTGTGCGTTACGAAGGCCAGGCCACGGGCGATGACGATACGCTGATCACGGACGCTGAAGTCGATCCGTCGTGGAAGGGCAGAGCGGCGATTATCTTCTGCCGTCGTCATATCGGCATTCCGCAGGAGCGGGTGCCGGGTGAATGGACGCACAGCGTCGCCACGCCGCATGAACTGATGCATCTCCTGGCGCACATTTATCGTGTGGAAGTGGACGAAAATGACGGCGTGAGAGTATTGCCGTCACCGGACTCAACCGTTGCGATGAACGATGACATGATGATTCTGGTGGTCGACGATCATCCGATCAACCGCCGCTTGCTGGCGGATCAACTCGGATCGCTGGGCTATCAGTGCCTGACGGCCAATGATGGCGTCGATGCCCTGAACGTGCTCAGCAAAAATCACATTGATATCGTGCTCAGCGACGTCAACATGCCGAATATGGACGGCTATCGCCTGACGCAGCGTATCCGTCAGCTCGGCCTGACGCTGCCGGTTGTCGGCGTGACGGCGAATGCGCTGGCGGAAGAGAAGCAGCGTTGTCTCGAGTCGGGCATGGACAGCTGTCTGTCGAAACCAGTGACCCTGGATGTGATCAAGCAGACGCTGTCGGTCTACGCCGAGCGGGTCAGGAAATCCAGGACGTAAAAAAACCCGGTCAGCGCGAGCGCGACCGGGTTTTTTAATGGCAGAGCGGAATCAGTCTTTGTCGACCGCGCTCAGTGTCACCGAAGAGAGATAGTTCAGCAGGGCGATGTCGTTTTCGACACCCAGCTTCATCATCGCGGATTTCTTCTGGCTACTGATGGTTTTGATACTGCGGTTCAGCTTCTTGGCAATCTCCGTGACCAGGAAACCTTCGGCGAACAGGCGCAGCACTTCGCTCTCTTTCGGCGACAGACGTTTGTCACCGTAACCACCGGCGCTGATTTTCTCGAGCAGACGAGAGACGCTTTCCGGGGTAAATTTCTTACCTTTCTGCAGCGCAGCCAGCGCTTTCGGCAGATCGGTTGGCGCGCCTTGCTTGAGCACAATCCCTTCAATATCGAGTTCCAGCACGGCGCTTAAAATCGCCGGGTTGTTGTTCATCGTAAGGACGATGATCGAAATGCTCGGGAAGTGGCGCTTAATGTATTTGATCAGCGTAATCCCATCACCGTATTTGTCTCCAGGCATGGAGAGATCGGTAATGAGGACATGGGCATCAAGTTTCGGGAGGTTATTGATAAGTGCTGTAGAGTCTTCAAATTCACCGACAACATTCACCCACTCGATCTGTTCAAGTGATTTGCGAATACCGAACAGTACAATCGGGTGGTCATCGGCAATAATTACGTTCATATTGTTCATGTATAAGGCTACCTTGCTACAGCAAGCTTTTGACGTAGGCGTCAATGTCGCTGATGTATTTTTCTGTGCCAGAAGCATCTTTCTCGCGAATGAGATGTTCCAGCGTTTCACATAACTGCTTGCCCGGAACCAGATTGAGCATGGCAAACACCCCTTTAAGCCGGTGTGCTGTCTGTGCCAGCGCGGCGAAATCCTTCGCTGCGGACTCAGTATACAACCGCTTAACATCATCTGGTACTGTATCTACGAAGAGCGAATAATATCCACTGGCATGGAGTTCGGCATTTTCATCGCCACCCAACGGGGACTCCAGGATCTCTTCTTGCGCCAGCTGCTCCTCTATTAGTTGTAGTACAGCTTCCTGCATCGCATTGCTCATATTAAAGTTGACGCGCATCTGGCCAGGGCCGATTTTTCGCACGCCTGACTCATCATCGCTTAAAAGCAAGCCCGAGGCAGTAAGATTAGACGGATTATCAGTTAAAAACAGATCATATTCTTGACTCGTCAGCCTTTCGTCAGGAGTGATGCAGGACGCGCCCCAGTTTTCCAACTGACGAACCACGATGTTGCGGATCTCGCTTGAGGTCACATCCACCATGATCACCACGTCATCCAGCAGACCTTCTTCATCCTCTTCCTGCGGCGTCGCGGCCATTTTCACATGCAGGGAATAGCGCGTGCCGAGCGACTCGCGGGCTTTAATGTTCAGATGACCGCCGAGTTTGCGCGCCAGCTGATCGCACAGCCAGAAGGTGAGGGCGTTGGCTTTGCCGTACCGGTCGCTCTGGGTATCGTTGAGGAACGGGAAGTGCAGATTGTCGACTTCGCTTAGCGTCACGCCTTCGCCGGTGTCGAGAATGCGGAACGTCAGGCGATCTTCGGCGGATTCATCGCTGCTCACTTCCAGCGTAATTTTGCCAATTTGCGTCGTCGTGACGGAGTACTGAATCAGCATCAGCACGATGCGGCGCAGGGCGTCACGGTCGCCGTGGCGTTTATCATTGGCCGGGAGATGGTTGTTAATCAGCAGCTGCAGCCCTTTGCGCTTGATCACCGGCAGAACTTCCGGCACCACTTCGTTAATCAGATCCTGAATAGAGAACAGAGTGGCGTTACCTTTCCAGGTATCGTTCTCCAGCATATTGGCGAGCTGGATCTCGTCCACCATGCGTACCAGGTTATCCGCCTGACTGGCGATCTGCTGGCTTTCCGGCGCGCTGATACTCGCCGCCTGGCTGGCCAGCTCTTTCAGCGGTCGTTTAAAGGCATCGCTGATGTTTTGCATAAACACCGCGCGGCCCTGCTGGTTTTTCTCGTACAGCCGTTGGGCCTGTTTCAGCTTCTTGTTCACCAGCACTTCACGGTCCTGATCGCGGATGATAAAGATCTGGGTGCGAGAGGCGACCTGGCTGCGGAACTGGCGGATCTCGTACAGTTCATTATTAATGGTGGCCTGAATCACCCCCTGGTGCTGGTCGGCCATCGCGGTGATGTTCTGCAAATTCAGGTGCGGCAGCAGATGGTCGGCAATCTTGTTGCTCATGATGGTGCGATTGGCTTCCTGATCATGCACCAGCAGCCCGAGCGGAAGAATAGAGACGATCTCTTCGTTCAGCGCCCGCAGCACGCGTAGTTCGTTGCTGGAGCCCGATGACGACAGGCTTTCGCTCTGACGGCCCGGCTGGAAGCGGAAGGTGCTATAACCAAACAGCGCCAGCGCCAACAGGCCGATGTTCAGCAGCAGCGGCAGAAGGATATTTTGCAGAGTATCCAGCAGCAAGGTGCCAAAGGGTACCTGCCAGACCAGGCGCATGCCGGTTGAATTCAGCGGCGAGGCAATCTCTATCTTCGAACCATTAAAGGTGATGGACGCGCTCTCGGGGCTCTCTTTTTTATCCGCCGGGGCGCGCATGTTCTGCGCCGAGTTGTCGGGCTCCAGGCGGAAGCTGTCCAGCGGCATATCCGGCGGGATCAGATCGTTAATCGGTAAATCGAAGGCGACAACGGTGGCCAGATGCCCCGGCTGGTTAAAGGTGGTGCGCAGAGTAAAGTAGTGACCGTTCTGCCACGCCAGACGGCGCAGAGAAGAGAAACTTTCGCGCTCATCGAGAGCGTTCGCCTGCTGGAGCATCTCTGCCCGGCGGGAATCGACGATCGACCCGATGGTGGACTCTTTAAATCCGGAAGAGAGATCTTTCAGCGGCAGAGTCGAGATCAGGATCATGCTGTTGTCCTGACCGTTCAGATAGTACATCGACCACGGCACGGTTTCCGCGCCCCACAGGGTGTCGAGATAAGTGGACATCCGCTGCGTCATCTCAAGAGTCGCGCTGTCGTGCGAGCCAAAAATCAGCGCCTCGGTTTTACGGCGCGTTTTCTCAAGGTAATAGACATCCTGCTTAAGCCGCGTCTCCTGCAAATTTTCGCCAGATGCGCTTCCCGGTGCGGCAGCAATGTTGTCGTAGATCTGCCAGGTCGCGTAACGCCAGGTATCAATGCGTTTATGTACCGCGTGGGTGATATCGACAATCTGATAGCTTCTGTCCTTCAGCCAGGTGTTAACCGCGCTCTGTACCATCACCCCCATCGTCACCAGCAGCACGATGATCAATAGAAGGAAGAAGCGGGTGATGCTCCCGGGAAGAAGGGAGAACTTACCTGTTGCTGTGGTTTCAGACTGACTCATTGCTATGTTTAACCCGATATGGCCGCACGTAAGGGGGAGAGGGCAGTATAAAGGGTAATACCTGAATTTCCAGCATCCTGGCCTGACCAGCGGGACTTTTTCTGCGTTAAATATCAGGCAGTAAAACGGCTCTGAAAGTGTACAAACGGAACCTGGCTGTACAAATAGCGGACAAGATAAACGAAAAATAGCACTAATTAACAAGAAATTAAAAATTGTTAAAATGCGGAGAAGGGGATTTTAGGGCGTAATCGAATTAATTAATAGTTGTTATGATTTCAGTGCGGTAGCACATAATAATTCAGGTTACGTAAAGAAGAGTAAAAAAAAACCGAATGCATGTGCACTCGGCTCAATTAGGGATAAACAGACATTCAAAACTGAATGACGGTAATAAATAAAGTTAATGATGATAGCGAGAGTTATTTTAGTGATGTAGACAGGTTTTGTTTTGACAATCAGTGCGGTAAAGATATATTGATCTAAGTGACTGATATTTATGAGTTGCATCCCTGCTTTGATTATTAGTGCTTTATTTTTTAGCTCTTCGTGCTATTGAAAAGTTCCCTCTTATTTACAAAATGAAACATGTTTGTAGACATATGAAACATCTTCAAAGTTTTCGTATCATATTCTTATTGGATTATTCTGTAATTTTGCGGAGAATGAAGTTGCCGATCGGTTAAGAGGGTTAACCGGTAAGCAGTGGCATAATAAGGCATATAACAGAGGGTTAATAAAATGAAAGTTAAAGTACTGTCCCTCCTGGTACCAGCTCTGCTGGTAGCAGGCGCAGCAAATGCGGCTGAAATTTATAACAAAGACGGCAACAAATTAGATCTGTTCGGTAAAGTCGACGGTCTGCACTATTTCTCCGACGACAAAGGTGCTGATGGCGATCAGACCTACATGCGTATCGGCTTCAAAGGCGAAACTCAGGTCAACGATCAGCTGACCGGTTACGGCCAGTGGGAATACCAGGTTCAGGGCAACACCACTGAAAGCGACAACCAGTCCTGGACGCGTGTGGCGTTCGCGGGTCTGAAATTTGCTGACGCGGGTTCTTTCGATTACGGTCGTAACTACGGCGTTATCTATGACGTGACTTCATGGACTGACGTACTGCCAGAATTCGGCGGCGACACCTACGGTGCGGACAACTTCCTGCAGTCTCGTGCTAACGGTGTAGCAACTTACCGTAACCAGGACTTCTTCGGTCTGGTTGATGGCCTGAACTTTGCTCTGCAGTATCAGGGTAAAAACGGCAGCGTCAGCGGTGAAAACACCACCGGTCGCAGCACGCTGAAACAGAACGGCGACGGCTACGGCGCGTCCCTGACCTACAACCTGGGCGAAGGCTTCAGCGTAGGTGGTGCGATGTCCTCCTCTAAACGTACTGCTGACCAGAATGCTGCAGGCGTGTACGGCGAAGGCGATCACGCAGAAGTGTACAGCGGCGGCCTGAAATATGATGCTAACAACATCTACCTGGCAGCGCAGTACTCTCAGACCTACAACGCAACCCGTTTCGGTGACTCTCAGAGCAGCAGCGACATCTACGGTTTCGCCAACAAAGCACAGAACTTCGAAGTGGTTGCACAGTACCAGTTCGACTTCGGTCTGCGTCCATCCGTGGCTTACCTGCAGTCTAAAGGTAAGGACGTAAGCAACAACACCACCAACTTCGGCGATCAGGATCTGCTGAAATATGTTGATGTTGGCGCGACTTACTACTTCAACAAAAACATGTCCACCTACGTGGATTACAAAATCAACCTGCTGGATGAAAACAACTTCACCCGTCAGGCTGGTATCGGTACTGATGACATCGTCGCTCTGGGTCTGGTTTACCAGTTCTAAGACACGCTCAGTAACACAAAAGGGGCCAACTGGCCCCTTTTTCTGTTCTATTAATAACGTCTTACCAGTGACCTGTTTTGGTATACTCTTGCCGCCCAGGCATGAGGATAATAACGAATGGACATGACTTTTTGGCGCGCCGGCCTTCTGGCGAGCTTTTTCTTACTGGCGGCATGCGACCCCTCCACCTCTGCGGTAAAACCTGCGGCCCCCGCCACGACGGTGCTGGAAGGGAAGACCATGGGGACCTTCTGGCGCGTCAGCATGATGAATGTGGACGCCAGACGTGCGGACGAACTGCGCGATAAAATTCAGTCTCAGCTCGACGCTGACGATCAGCTGCTCTCCACCTATAAAAACGACTCCGCGCTGATGCGTTTCAATCTGTCGAACAGCACCTCCCTGTGGCCGGTCAGCGAAGCGATGGCCGATATCGTCACCGAGGCGCTGCATATTGGCTACAAAACGAACGGCGCGATGGATATCACCGTCGGGCCGCTGGTGAATCTGTGGGGTTTTGGCCCGACGAAACAGCCAGAGCACATTCCCGATCAGGCGCAAATCGACGACGCCCGTGCGCGTACCGGTTTGCAGCACCTGACGGTGATTAATCAGTACGGGCAGCAGTACCTGCAAAAAGACATTCCCGATCTGTTTGTTGACCTGTCGACGGTCGGCGAGGGTTATGCGGCAGATCATCTCGCCGCGCTGATGACCCAGGAGGGGATCCCGCGATACCTCGTTTCCGTGGGCGGCGCACTGGTGAGCCGGGGTCTGAATGCCAGCGACAAGCCCTGGCGCGTGGCGATCCAAAAACCGACCGACACCCAGAATGCGGTGCAGGCGGTGGTGGATATCAACGGCCACGGCATCAGCACTTCTGGCAGTTACAGGAACTATTACGAGCTGGACGGGAAGCGTCTTTCGCACGTCATCGATCCGCAAACTGGCCGCCCTATCGAACATAACCTGGTTTCTGTCACTGTGATTGCGCCGACTGCGCTGGAAGCCGATACCTGGGACACCGGGCTGATGGTTCTCGGGCCGGAAAAAGCCAAAGAGGTGGTGCGTCAGGAAGGGCTGGCGGTGTACATGATCACCAAAGAGGGTGACACGTTTAAAACCTGGATGTCACCGCAGTTCCAGAGCTTCCTCGTCAGCGAACAAAATTAAAAAGCAAGGTTGCGGGTTTTTGTTCAGTGGCACTCGGGCATTGTATGAGTATGCTTGTAAGAGGAGCCGATGATGAAAAACCTGACCCTGAATACCGATGAGCAACGCTGGCTGGCCGTGCTGGCCCGCGATGCTCACGCCGATAACCAGTTTGTTTTTGCCGTCCAAACGACCGGCATCTATTGCCGTCCCTCCTGCCGGGCGCGCCACGCCCTGCGCAAAAATGTGAGTTTCTATTCCGATCCCGCCCATGCTGAGCAGGCAGGATTTCGCCCGTGCAAACGCTGCGCGCCGGACAAAGCCTGCCCGCAGGCGCAGAAGATGACCAAAATCGAAAAAGCCTGCCGCCTGCTGGAAAAGGATTCGACCCTGACGCTCAACGCGCTCGCGGAGCAGGTCGCCATGAGCCCGTTCCATTTTCATCGCCTGTTCAAATCCGTCACCGGCTTGACGCCCAAGGCCTGGCAACAGGCGGCGCGTGCGCGGCGTTTACGCAGTGCGCTGCAGCAGGGCGACAACATTACCGATTCGGTACTGGCTGCCGGGTTCCCGGACAGCAGCAGCTACTATCGCAAAGCCGATGACGCGCTGGGGATGACAGCGAAACAGTATCGCCGCGGCGGAAGTGACGTGGCTGTGCGCTACGCCCTCAGCGACTGCAAGCTGGGCCGCTGTCTGGTGGCGGAAAGCGAGCGCGGGATCTGCGGGATCCTGCTGGGAGATAACGACGGTGCGCTGATGGAAGAGATCCAAACACTCTTCCCCCATGCGCAGGCGGAATCTCCTGAGGGGGATTTTGCGGCCAGACTGCAGCAGGTGATCCACAGCCTGGACCACAGCGGCACCGCGCTGGCCCTGCCGCTGGATATTCGCGGGACCTCGTTCCAGCAGCAGGTCTGGCAGGCGCTGCGCGCGATCCCTTGCGGCGAAACCGCCAGCTATCAGCAGGTCGCCAGCGCCATCGGCAAACCTAAAGCGGTTCGGGCGGTGGCGAGCGCCTGCGCGGCCAACAAACTGGCGATTATCATCCCTTGTCACCGCGTGGTGCGAAACGACGGGGCTTTATCAGGCTATCGCTGGGGAACGGCGCGCAAAGCGCAGTTGTTGCAGCGAGAAGCGAATCATCAGGAGGAGTGATGCTGGATCTCTTTGCGGATAGCGATCCCTGGGAAGAGCCGTTAGCGCCCGGCGCAGTCATTCTGCGCCGCTTCGCGCTGGCCCGTGCAGAGGCGCTGTTTCAGGCCATCGACGCGGTCGCGAAGATCTCGCCGTTTCGCCACATGGTCACGCCGGGCGGCTACACCATGTCGGTGGCGATGACCAACTGCGGCGCGCTCGGCTGGACGACGAACGAGCGGGGGTATCTCTATTCTCCCATCGATCCCCTGACGCAACACCCCTGGCCTGCAATGCCCGCCGCGTTCAGCGCGCTCTGTCATGAGGCCGCCGTCGCCGCGGGATATCCGCATTTTCAGCCCGACGCCTGCCTGGTCAACCGCTACGCGCCGGGGGCGAAACTGTCACTGCATCAGGATAAAGACGAGCCTGACTTAGGCGCGCCGATTGTTTCGGTGTCGCTGGGCCTGCCAGCCGTTTTCCAGTTTGGCGGTTTACGTCGCAACGATCCGCTCAAACGCCTGATGCTCGAGCACGGCGATGTGGTGGTGTGGGGCGGGGAATCGCGGCTCTTTTATCACGGGATTCAACCCCTTAAACCCGGCGTGCATCCGCTGGCAGGGGAGTATCGCTATAATCTGACCTTCCGACAGGCCTCTGATAGCGAATAAAAATAAGAATTATTCTTGATGTAACCGTCGGGCAGTTTACACTGCTGGCTGTTTTTTCTTGTCCGGATTGCTTTGCATGCAACTACTTCTCCTTGTCTGGCGTCAGTACCGCTGGCCGTTTGTCGCGGTCATGGCGCTCAGCCTTGCCAGCGCCGCGCTGGGCATTGGGCTTATCGCCTTTATTAACGTGCGTCTGATTGAAATGGTCGATACGCAACTGTCGGTCTTGCCCGAGTTTCTTGGCCTGCTGCTGCTGTTGATGGCCGTGACGCTGGCCTCGCAGCTGGCGCTGACGGCGCTGGGGCACCATTTCGTCTATCGCCTGCGCGGCGAATTTATCAAACGTATTCTTGACACTCAGGTTGAGCGCATCGAGCAGCTGGGCAGCGCGTCCCTGCTGGCGGGGCTGACCAGCGATGTGCGGGCGATTACCATTGCCTTTGTCCGTCTGCCGGAGCTGGTGCAGGGGATTATCCTGACCTTCGGCTCGGCCGCTTATCTCGCCTGGCTGTCGACCAAAATGCTGGCCGTGACCGCAATCTGGATTGTCGTCACCATCTGGGGCGGCTATCTGCTGGTGTCGCGCGTGTACAAGCACATGGCGGTGCTGCGCGAAACGGAAGATAAGCTCTATAACGACTACCAGACGGTGCTGGAAGGGCGCAAAGAGCTGACCCTGAACCGCGAGCGCGCCGAGCACATCTTCAATAATCTCTATATCCCGGATGCGCGCGAGTATCGCCATCACATTATCCGCGCCGATACCTTCCACCTGAGCGCGGTGAACTGGTCGAACATTATGATGCTGGGCGCGATCGGCCTGGTGTTCTGGATGGCGAACAGCCTCGGCTGGGCTGATACCAACGTAGCGGCGACTTACTCCCTGACGCTGCTATTCCTGCGCACGCCGCTGCTCTCCGCCGTGGGTGCGCTGCCGACGCTGCTCAGCGCGCAGGTGGCGTTCAGAAAGCTGAACCAGTTTGCGCTGGCACCGTTCCGCGCGGAATTCCCGCGACCTAAAGCCTTCCCGAACTGGAAAACGCTGGAGCTGCGTAACGTCACTTTCCATTATCAGGACAATAACTTTGCCGTTGGGCCGGTCAACCTGACCATTCACCGTGGCGAACTGCTGTTCCTGATTGGTGGCAACGGCAGCGGGAAATCGACCCTGGCGATGCTCCTGACCGGGCTGTATCAGCCGCAGTCAGGCGAGATTTTGCTGGATGGTCAGGCGGTGTCCGTCGAGAAACCGGAAGATTACCGCAAGCTCTTCTCCGCGGTCTTTACCGACGTCTGGCTGTTTGATCAGCTGTTAGGGCCGGAAGGCAAACCGGCCAATCCTGCGCTGGTGGCGAAGTGGCTGGAGCAGCTGAAAATGTCCCACAAGCTGGAGCTTCAGGACGGCAAAATCCTCAATCTCAAGCTGTCGAAAGGGCAGAAAAAGCGCGTGGCGCTGCTGCTGGCGCTGGCGGAAGAGCGCGATATTATTCTGCTGGACGAATGGGCGGCCGATCAGGACCCGCACTTCCGCCGTGAGTTTTATCAGGTGCTGCTGCCGCTGATGCAGGATATGGGCAAAACCATTTTTGCCATCAGCCACGACGACCACTACTTCATTCATGCTGACCGGTTACTCGAGATGCGTGACGGCAAGCTCAGCGAGCTGACCGGCGACGAGCGCGATGCCGCGTCGCGGGATGCAGTGGCGCGTACGGCGTAATCCCCAAAAAATGCCGGGTGGCGGCTTCGCCTTACCCGGCCTACTCAATGTCAAAACATGTAACACCCGCCGCTTTTTTCACCCTTCCGGCCATTTGTTTATTATCATTTACATTCCCTCAGGCTATGCTTGATATCACCTTATTTCATGGATTTATGATTGATGTCTTTGATAACCAAAAACAGCGCAAGGCTGCGCGATCAGGAGCGCGCCCGACTTATCTGGCTCCTCACCACAGATAAAGCGGTCACGTCGGCGTTATTAGGCAAATTAACCCTGGCTGAGCAATATGACGTCGGTACTCTGACCGACGATATTGCTGAGGTAGGGGCGCTGGTTGCTCATCTGCCGCCGCCGGATCTGGCGGATACCCTCGAATCTCTCCCTTCGGAAGAGCGTCACGCCCTGTGGCGACTGGTGCAGGATCACGAACGCGGCCAGGTCCTGCTGGAGGCATCCGAAAACGTCTGGGACGATCTCATCGATGAGATGAGCGACCGCGAGCTTCTCGATGCCGTGCAGACGCTGGATATCGACGAACAGATCTATCTGGTTCAGCACCTGCCGCGTAACCTGACGGGCCGCCTGCTGGCGTCGCTCCCGGCGGCAGAGCGCGCTCGCGTGCGCCAGGTGATGGATTTCGACAAGGACAGCGTCGGCGCGATCATGGAGTTCGAGGTGATCATGGTGCGCCCGGACGTCACGCTGGCGACCGTGCAGCGCTATCTGCGCCGCAAGGGCAAAATGCCGGAGAACACCGACAAACTGTTCGTCACGGCGCGCGACAAAACTTTGCTCGGTGAACTCACGCTGCAATCCATCCTGCTGAACGGCGCGCAGCGCCGGGTGAGCGAGGTGATGAACACCGAGCCGATGGTCTTCTCCCCGGAAGATGACGCCGAAAAAGCGGCGCGTACCTTCGAACGTGACAACCTGATCAGCGCCGCGGTGGTCGATTCCGTCGGTAAACTGATGGGCCGCGTGACGATCGATGAGATCGTTGACGTGGTCTATGAAGAGACCGACAACGATCTGCGCGCATTAGGCGGTTTGAGTGCCGAAGATGACGTGCATGCCTCTGTCGGCAAAGCGGTTAAAACACGCTGGGCGTGGCTGGCGATAAATTTATGTACGGCGTTTATTGCCTCCCGCGTGATTGACGGTTTCGAACACACCATCTCACAGCTGGTCGCCCTGGCTTCCCTGATGCCGATCGTGGCGGGGATTGGTGGTAACACCGGTAATCAGACTATCACCATGATTGTGCGCGCCCTGGCGCTGGAGAAAATTCAGCCCGGCAACTTTACGTTTCTGATCTTCAGAGAGATGGGTGTGGCGCTGATCAACGGCCTGGTCTGGGGCGGGATCATGGGCGGCATCACCTGGTGGCTGTACGACGATATGGCGCTGGGCGGCGTGATGATGCTGGCGATGGTGCTGAACCTGCTCGTGGCCTCGATGATGGGGGTGATTATCCCTCTGACCATGACCCGATTCGGGCGCGACCCCGCGGTGGGGTCGAGCGTGATGATCACCGCCATTACCGATACCGGCGGCTTCTTTATTTTCCTTGGTCTGGCGACGATTTTCCTGCTTTAAGAGCCTGCTTGCGCTTCAGACGGGCGGGGATTATCGCCATCACGATAATACCGCCCAGCACGCCAATCGCCAGATTGCCGGTGGAAACGGTGGCCGCCACGGTCACCAGCATTACCAGCGTTTCGGCGATTGGGGCGTTTTTCACAGTGCCCGGCTGGATGCTGTGCCAGTTAAAGGTTTTGAAGGCGACAATCGCCATAATTCCCGCCAGCACCGCCATCGGAATGTGCGCCATCACTTCACTGAGCGCAGTCACCAGAATCAGCAGGACCACGCCTGCGGCTATTGTAGAAAGTCGGCTGCGTCCTTTCCCCATCTCCACGTTGACGATGGTTTGCCCGATCATCGCGCATCCGGCGATGCCGGCGTAAAAGCCTGACAGGATATTCGCCACGCCCAACCCGATGCTCTCCCGGCGTTTGCTGGACGGCGTCAGGGTCAGCTCGTCTACCAGTTTTGCCGTCAGCAACGACTCCATCAGCCCGACAAAGGCGATGCTCAGGGCGCAGGGCCAGATGATGCTGAGCGTCTGCAGATTCAGCGGCACCAGCAGCTGCGTCAGCCCCGGCAGGCCACCGCTCATGGAGCCTTCATCCCCGACGGTGGGCAGGAGTTGCCCGCTGGTGACGGTAAAGACGGTCAACACGACAATCGCGATCAGCGGCGAGGGAACGCTCTTAATAAAGCGCGGGGCCCAGAGAACGATCAGCAGGGTGAGGACAAACAGGCCGACGATCAGCGGGCTTTTGGTCCAGAAATGCGGAACCTGAGCAAAGAAAATCAAAATACCGAGGGCGTTCACAAACCCGGTCATCACCGACTGGGGGATAAAGCGCATCAGCCGTGCCATGCCCAGCGCGCCGAACAGGATTTGAATCAATCCGGCGAGGATCACCGCAGGCAGGATGTACTGAACGCCGTGCAGATGCACCATCTGGCCAATCACCAGCGCGACAGAACCCGCAGCGGCGGTGACCATCGCCGGACGACCGCCGAGAACGGACATCGCCAGACACAGCACCACAGAGGCGATCAGGCTCACCTTCGGGTCAACGCCCGCGACCACGGAAAACGAAATCACTTCGGGGATCAATGCCAGGGCGGTAATCACACCGGCTAAGGTTTCGCGCATCAACAGTTTGGGGGAGCGGAGTACGCGCGCCACGCGGCCATCGTCAGGCGTCAGGGCAGAAGAGTGGGGTAATGACATAGATATTCGCTGGTTAGGGCAGGCTTCCGTGCGCGCGATCACAAAGTGCAGCATAGTAGCCACAAATACCCCGCTGTGCCAGCCAGCAGTTCGCTTATCCCTACAAAAATTCCAACATTTAATTTCACAATTACAATAATTTCTTAACCTTTAAACAATGTTTAAAAATTGTTAACGTTGCCCCGCAGCTTATTTCACCTGCAATTTCCACGTAAAAAGCACGACTACAAGTAAGGCATAAATGATGAAAAAAATGACTGCCATGCTCTTTTCTATGGCCGTAGGGCTGAGCGCCATCTCGATGGCGGCGAAGGCTGACACCCCGAAAGAGCAGGAAACGGACGTCCTTTTAATTGGCGGCGGCATTATGAGCGCCACTCTGGGCACCTACTTACAGGAATTACAGCCAGACTGGTCGATGACCATGGTTGAGCGCCTGGATGGCGTAGCGCAGGAGAGTTCGAACGGCTGGAACAACGCCGGTACGGGCCACTCGGCACTTATGGAACTGAACTACACTCCGCAGAAAAAGGACGGTTCCATTAGTATCGAGAAGGCGGTAGAGATCAACGAAGCGTTCCAGATCTCCCGTCAGTTCTGGTCACATCAGGTCAACAGCGGCGTGATGCACGACCCGCACTCCTTCATTAACACCGTTCCGCACATGAGCTTCGTGTGGGGCGACGACAACGTCAACTTCCTGCGCGCGCGCTATGCGGCGCTCCAGCAGAGCAGCCTGTTCCGCGGCATGAAATATTCTGAAGATCATGCCCAGATCAAAGAGTGGGCACCGTTGGTGATGGAAGGGCGCGACCCGAATCAGAAAGTGGCCGCCACGCGCACTGAGATCGGCACCGACGTCAACTACGGCGAAATCACCCGTCAGCTGGTGGGCGCATTGCAGAAGAAGGATAACTTCAAACTGCAGGTCAGCACCGAAGTGCGCGGCTTTAAGCGCAACGCGGATAACAGTTGGAGCGTGACCGTTGCCGATCTGAAAAACAACGAAGCCGAGCATGTGATCAAGGCGAAATTCGTCTTTATCGGTGCCGGTGGCGCTGCGCTGAAACTGCTGCAGGAGTCCGGTATTCCTGAAGCGGACGACTATGCGGGCTTCCCGGTCGGCGGTCAGTTCCTGGTATCCGATAACCCGGAAGTGGTGAATCGCCATCTGGCGAAAGTGTATGGTCAGGCTTCTGTCGGCGCACCGCCGATGTCGGTTCCGCACATCGATACCCGTATTCTGGACGGTAAACGTGTGGTGCTGTTTGGGCCGTTCGCGACCTTCTCCACCAAATTCCTCAAAAACGGCTCTCTGTGGGATCTGCTGAGTTCCACCACCACCTCGAACTTTATGCCGATGGTGGACGTAGGTCTGGATAACTTCGATCTGGTGAAATACCTGATTAGTCAGGTGATGCTCTCCGATGACGATCGCTTTGCTGCCCTGCAGGAATATTACCCGCAGGCGAAGAAAGCCGACTGGCGTCTGTGGCAGGCGGGTCAGCGCGTGCAGATCATCAAACGCGATCCGAAAGAGGGTGGTGTGCTGCGTCTGGGTACGGAAGTGGTGAGCGACAAAGATGGCACCATCGCGGCCCTGCTGGGCGCGTCTCCTGGCGCATCCACCGCGGCACCGATCATGCTGCATCTGATGGAAAAAGTGTTTAAAGATAAAGTCGCCAGCCCGGAATGGCAGGCGAAGCTGAAAACCATTATTCCTTCCTACGGCACTAAGCTGAACGGTAACGTGGCGGCGACGGAACAAGAGCTGGAATACACCAGCGGCGTTCTGCAGCTCAAATACGAGAAACCGCAGGCGGCGGACGCGGCACCACAAGCGCAACCGCAGGCAAAACCTCAGCCGGAATCTAAACCGGTCGCGGATATCGCGCTCTGAGTGAGCTGAATAAAAAAGGCCGGGTATCGCTACCCGGCCTTTTTTTTAACGCACGACGGCGTTTTCGACTTTTTCGTCCGCTTTCCAGATGCGGAATTTCACGTCGATATTATCCGGCGTGTACACCACGATCGGTAATTTGCTGTTATAGCGCAGAAGGCTGTTTTCGCCCAGATAGGCGGTCACGAACTGCTGGGTTTTCTTGCCATCCGGGCAGGCCATCATGGTCGAAACCGGAGACGTCACTTTATCAAAGACGTAGTAGTCATAGCCCCAGCCTTCGAGGGTTTTGCTCTCCAGCTTGCCGCCCAGGCGATGACGGTTACAGTCCACTTCCAGGTTCTGACCAATCAGCAGCTCCACTTTAAACGCCGATTCATCTTCCTGAGCCGGGAGCTGAATGACCTGACGCTTCATGCCTTTTTCCGCCTGCGGGTAGGGCGCGATTTTTTCCAGAGGCTGCGGCTTTTGCGTGTCGCTGGCGAAAGCGCTGGTGCTCATGCAGGCAGCGGCCAGCAGGGCAATGGCAAATTTAGGGGTGTTTTTCACAGTCATTCCTTTTATGTCAAACAATCGATGCAAGATTAGCACAGCGCAGAGAACTGTTTGGTTTGATTTACCTATATTTTGATTTCATACGGTTGATTGCACTACTTTGGAGGCGTCAGGGTAGTTGTTAATGCTGAGATGGAATGAAAGGGAAGATCGTGTTAGGGTTAGCGGAATATATTGTTATTCATCTGTAAAGGAAAGAGAGACATGGTCCGCGCAAAGCTTAACACTCCCGAAGGCAGGAAGTTTTTACTGGCGCTGTTTGTGGTGTTTCTGATTGCCGCAGCAGGCGTCGGACGAGCGACAATTGTCGGTGTGATTGAGCAGTACAATATTCCGCTCTCCGAGTGGACGACCAGTATGTACGTGCTGCAATCGGCGATGATTTTTGTTTACAGCATGGTCTTCACGATCCTTCTGGCAATTCCGCTGGGGATCTTTTTCCTGGGCGGCCCGGATAAGCGCTAATTGGTTATGTGCATCAATGAGGTTATCAGCCGATGACCTCATTAAACGTCTCAGTCAGATGGCGCCATCGCATCATTAATAAAAATAAGCACACCGCGTTCAATGCCGATGGATTTTTCTTTTTTCATTTTGGCCAGAATACCCATCACCCCGCTACGCGATAACGCCGTCTTTTCCATAATGTATTTACAGGCATTCGTTTTTAGACGGTACTGTTCACTCTCGTTCATTAAATCAATCAAACAGTCGCGAATAATATCCTGTGCGCGCAGTCCGATACTGTGATTGCTCAGCGTGGCCTGTAACCCCATGATATACAGAAGATAGTTACTGTAGTCTTCCCACAATGATTTTCCTCTGATAATTGCCATCGCCTCTTTGTAAGGCAGAATGGCGACTTTCACCTTCGTCGCGGTCATTAAGCGGAACGTATTCGCCATATAATCCGGGTGTGAAATACCCGCGACAAAAGGGGCTTTGATCGTCCCTTTCAGTATTCCATCATCAATGCGAGAAATATCGATCAAGCCTTCAAGCAGAATGAGACAGAGTCGCCCGCTCGTATTTTCGAGATGAAGGATACGGTGAGCAGAAAAATGTTTAATGTCGGCCAGCGGAAGAAAGTGGCGAGTCAGACGCTCTATCTGCGTAAAAGGCTTAAAACGAGTCAGAGTATGAATCGGCATAACGGCTTTGGGGTTCATGATGTTGCCCATCGTTTTTTAATAATTATCGCAGAAGTCATGAAACGCGCAATCACCTGCTGACTCAATAGCTTAAATCATCGCGCGCAGACTGAACCTTGCTAAAAAAATCCCCGGTGCATTGACCAGGGATTGGGGCATTTATGTTGAGAGTGTCGTATGTGGAATGGTTACTCTGAAACCATCCACATATCCGCTTCTTCGAACATCTCTTCCAGCATACGGTTAAGTTTTTCACGATCGCTTTTGCTGGCGTCGCTGTTTAAGCCGTTTGCCTGCATCGGTTTAACTTTTACCACGGCATCCGGGAAAATCCGGTGCACGCGTTTGGTTAACTCAGTGAGAATAATGTCGCTGGCGCCTGGCAACCCTGCAACGTTGCGCTTGTCATAAACGAGTTCAACAAACATAACTGCCTCATGATAACTGTTTTTATGTACAGTATTTTCGCGACGAAGCGGGGGAAAGTCAAGCCGTCCGGGCGTTCAGGCATAAAAAAACCAACCCTAAAAGGTTGGTTTTTTTGAATGATTTGGTCGGCACGGAGAGATTTGAACTCTCGACCCTCGCCACCCCATGACGATGCGCTACCAGGCTGCGCTACGTGCCGATGCTGTAAAAAGATACTACCTGTTTGCTTTCCGATTGCAAGATCAGACCACGCTAACTGATTTAAAATTAATCAGTTAGCGATAAACCGTTTCTCGTCGGTCAGCACCTGCAACAGCAGACTGAGCTGCGGTTTCTGGTCGTGGATCTTCTCGCCCTGCAGGTCGTAAGTCTGGTAATTGCCGTTGCTGTTCAGCACCAGCGTCTGCTCCGGCGTGGTGACGGCCAGGGTGTTTCCGCTGGCCGCGGTCACCCAGTTGTGGCGACGCGTTGCGCTAAACAGATCCTGTCCCTGCGAGTATTCATTCGCCGGGGTGCTGACGTGCAGCAGGCGCTGCATCAGCGTGGTCATCACGTCTTTATGGTCGGTCAGCATATTGATGCGCTGCGCAGGCGTGCCCGGCCAGTGAACTACCAGAGGAACGTGCAGGTTAGGGCGCGTCCAGCTCATCTCTTTCGCTTCATCACCGAGCGGAATACCGTGGCCGGCGGTAATAATCACCACCGTGTTATCCAGCTTTCCGGATTCGCGCAGGGCGTTCAGCACGCGCGCAATCTGGTCATCGACGTTACCCACCGCACGGCTGTAGCGACGGACAAAGCCTTTCTGGTTGCTGTCATCCATGGTTGTGCCGTTGAACGCGACCCACGAGAACCAGCGGTTATCTTCCTGCGCGTAGCGGTTAAGCCAGTTCACCCACTGACCGGCGGTCTGTTCGTCGGACTGGTTTTGCGCCGCAGGCAGAGAGAAATCAGAGAGCAACGCCTGGCGATACAGCGGGCTGCTGAAACCGTCCGAGGAGAACAGCCCCAGCTGATAGCCCTGTTGATTCAGAGAGGTAATCAGCGCCGCCGGTGTACGGGAAGAGAGCACCCCGTCCATATAGCCCGCGGAAATACCGTAGAACAGACCAAAGATACCGGCGTCGGTGTTATTCCCCGAACTCATATGTTGGGTGAAATTGATGTTCTGTTCGGCGAACTGCGCCAGCGCAGGCATCTGCTTCTCGTAGCGGGAATAGTTCAGGCCGTCGACGGTAATGAGCAGAACGTTCTGGCCCTGGCCCATATCGCGGTAACGCAATTCACTCAGCGGATACTGAACCGACACTGCTTCCGGATTGCCTTGCTCGACCAGACGACGCTGGTACTCCTGCGCATCCAGCAGACCGTGTTTCTCAAGGAAGCGACGGGCCGTCATTGGATAGGAGAGCGGCAGGTTGGCGCGCTGCATGGTAATCGGGCGATAGAAGTTCGCATCCGCCCAGATGTACATAATGTGTGAGCTGATAAACGCCACGAAAAACAGGGCGGCAATCGGCTGCGCGTAGTGACGACGTCGGGTCAGGCTACGCAGTTTTTGCCAGCTCCAGGTGGCAAACAGCATCTCAATCAGCAGGATAATCGGCACGCTGATAAACATCAGCTGCCAGTCACGCGCAGTTTCGTTCTGGTCGGGATTGATCACCAGTTCCCAGACGATGGGATTGAGATGGAGGTGAAAACGGGTGAAAACTTCGCTGTCGATCAGCAGCAGGGTCATGCCGACAGTGGCGAGAATAGCGGATAAAAACCGCATCAGCCGCTGCGACATCACGATAAACGTCAGGGGGAACAGAATCAGCAGATAGGTGGCGAAAACCAGAAAGCTAAAGTGCCCGACAACGCTTATCCAGGAGTAAACACGCCCGGTTAACGTCGTCGGCCAGTCGGCCACTAAAAGATAACGGCTGCCGAGGACTATGGCCAACAGAATGTTGAACAAGGCAAACCAGTGCCCCCAGCTTACCATCTGGGACACTTTTTCGCGGTAGCGCTGACGATTCGTCACCATAGACTGTCGTTCGTTTCCCTTAATGCGCCTGGTCGTTGCTGACTGAAGACTGCAAGGCCTGGGCGAATGATTTTGCGATCGCCTGACGTTGAGCCGGAGCAACGCTGGTATTGATAAGGTTGGTGACCATATTTCCCAAAACCATCAGGGAGAGATCGGTCGGCGTTTTGTGTTTCTCAAGTACGTTGACCAGCTCACTGAGCAGTTGTTCAACGTGTTCATCACTATAGCGGGAATGTTGTGGCATAAATCGAAATCAGTTTGTTGATGAAAGGGCAACATATTACCGTAGCAACAGCTTTTTTTCCCCTTTTTTATCTTCTGTTGCACACATGCGTGGGTGATGGTTGAATACCGCCCGGTCTTTAAGGAGAGTTTATCATGAGTCTGGATATCAACCAGATTGCCTTGCACCAGCTTATCAAGCGTGATGAGCAAACCCTGGAGCTGGTGCTTCGCGATTCGTTACTGGAATCAACGCCTACCGTTACGGAAATGATGGCGGAGCTGCACCGCGTCTACAGCGCGAAGAATAAAGCCTATGGCATGTTTACCGAAGAGAGTGAGCTGGCGGAAAGCCTGCGTCTGCAACGCCAGGGCGAAGAAGATTTTCTGGCGTTTAGCCGCGCGGCCACCGGCCGTCTGCGTGACGAGCTGGCGAAATATCCGTTCGCTGACGGCGGTATCGTGCTGTTTTGCCAGTATCGCTATCTCGCCGTGGAGTATCTGCTGGTCACGGTGCTGAGTAATCTGAGCAGCATGCGCGTCAACGAGCAGATGGATATTAGCTCTACCCACTATCTGGATATCAACCACGCCGATATCGTGGCGCGTATCGATCTGACCGAATGGGAAACCAATCCGGAATCAACGCGCTACCTGACGTTCCTGAAAGGGCGCGTGGGCCGCAAAGTGGCCGATTTCTTCATGGATTTCCTTGGTGCCAGCGAAGGTCTGAACGCGAAAGCGCAGAACAAAGGGCTGCTGCAGGCGGTCGACGATTTCACCGCAGAGGCGCAGCTCGATAAAGCCGAGCGTCAGAATGTGCGTCAGCAGGTGTACAGCTACTGCAACGAACAGCTGCAGGCGGGCGAAGAGATCGAACTGGAATCCCTGTCGAAAGAGTTATCAGGCGTCAGCGAGGTTAGTTTCCACGAGTTTACGGCAGATAAAGGCTACGAACTGGAAGAGAGCTTCCCGGCGGATCGCAGCACCCTGCGTCAGCTGACCAAATTTGCCGGCAGTGGCGGCGGATTGACGGTGAACTTCGATGCTATGCTGCTGGGCGAGCGCATTTTCTGGGACCCGGCGACGGACACCCTGACCATCAAAGGCACCCCGCCGAACCTGCGCGATCAGCTGCAGCGTCGCACTTCTGGCGGTAAATAACAGCCATAAAAAAACCCCGCAATGCGGGGTTTTTCTCAACTTGTTGGCGATTAAGCGCGAACGAAGTCGACGTGAGACAGTTTTGGCTTGAACGGGTGACGCTGAACAGCCTGAACTTTCACTTTTTCTTCTTTACCATCGAAAACGATAGTCAGAACTTCAGTGTAGAACCCTTCTTTAGTCTGCTGGTTCCAGACTTTGTCCTGGTCCAGTTCGATTGCGACTGGAGCAGCATCGCCACCATAGATGATAGCCGGGAACTTGTTAGCTGCGCGCAGGCGGCGGCTCGCACCCTTACCCTGCACAGAACGTACTTCTGCATTGATAGTGAACATTGATTTCTCTCTGTAAATAAGTCCTGCTACAGGCGACCCAGCAGCAGGTGAGTGTTCTGCCTCACGGATGTGAAGCGGGCGGCATTTTATACTCAAACGCCATTCACATCAATCAAAAGTCCCGTTAACCGCGCAATTCATTAGCCCGACGGAAACGTCCTTCATAGTCGAAGAGCTTCTCGCGCACCTGCCAGAACTGGCCTTTTTTACGCGCGACGACAAAATCCGGGTGGCGCAACAGCGCTTCCTGATGAACGATATCGGCGACGGTGATCCAGCGTAAAGGCACGCCCGGCGTGCGGGTGTGCGGGCGGATAAACAGCTGTTCGAAGGCCGTGCGCTGAGCGGGGGTATGCAGACGGAAGCGCTCGCTAACGTCTGCGCCGTCTTCATCGTAATAGGTGATTTTCAGCCATTCGCCTTTCTCGTCGGCTCCGGGTTGCAGCGCCATGCCGGAGCAGCGCAGCACCAGCGCATCTTTCAGTTTCAGCGCGGCTTTCAGCATGTCATCGGGATCGACCAGCACCGTGTCGCACTCGCGACAGCGCCGGGCGGCGATGTCATTTTCAGCGTTACACTGCGGGCAGTTTTTGAAGCGGAAGCGATAGTCGCACTGCTCGCGATGGCCGTCATCGTCCTCAAACCAGCCCTGACAGCGGCGGCCAAAATGTTCAATCAGCGTGCCGTCGGCAGTAGTTTTCCCCCAGAAAGTATTGGCGAACCCGCAGCCGGGGCAGAATACCTGCACCGGGACATTGCCGCTTTTACCTTTCGGTGTCCCCACTTCGGGCGAATAGAGATCGTACGGGTTTCCGGCGTAGTCCAGAATCAGGCAGTCGGTCTTGCCGGGCGCCAGGCGCAGTCCGCGCCCGACAATTTGCTGATACAGGCTGACGGACTCGGTCGGGCGCAGGATCGCAATCAAATCGACATGCGGTGCGTCAAAGCCGGTGGTCAACACCGAGACGTTCACCAGATAGCGGAACTGCTGCGCCTTAAAGGCGTCGATCAGCTTGTCGCGCTCAGGGCCTGGCGTTTCGCCGGTGATCAGCGCTGCATCGTCAGCCGGGAGCAGGCCGGTTATCTCTCTGGCATGCTCGACGGTGGCCGCGAAGATCATCACCCCTTTGCGCGTCTGGGCGAACTCTTCGATCTGGCTGATGATGTGCGGCGTGATGCGCTGCTGTTTTTTCAGCTCCTGGTTCATATCCGCTTCGCTGAACAGGCCGTTGCTCTGGGCCTGCAGGCGGCTGAAATCATACTGCACTACCGGCATATCCAGCCGCTCGGGCGGCGTCAGGTAGCCGTGCTTGATCATGTAGCGCAGAGGGAGCTCATAGATGCAGTCGCGGAACAGGGCTTTTTCGTCGCCGCGCACCATTCCGTGATAGTGAAACTGATAGATCCAGCCTTTGCCGAGGCGGAACGGCGTCGCGGTCAGGCCCAGCAGGCGAACCTGCGGGTTCACCTCTTTCAGATGATTCAGGATTTGCTGATACTGGCTTTCGTCGTCATCGCTGATGCGATGGCACTCATCGACAATCAGCAGAGAGAATTCGCTGCGAAAATGCGCCAGGTTTCGCGCCACCGACTGCACGCTACCGAACACCACTTTGCCGTGGCTCTCTTTGCGTTTCAGCCCCGCAGCGAAAATATCCGCCTCCAGGCCCAGGGCGCAGTATTTAGCGTGGTTCTGCGCCACCAGCTCTTTGACGTGCGCCAGCACCAGCACGCGGCCACGCGCGAGGCGCGCCAGTTCGGCAATCACCAGGCTTTTGCCTGCGCCTGTGGGCAGGACGATGGCAGCAGGTTCTTTATGTTTGCGAAACCAGGCGAGGGTGGCGTCGACGGCCTCCTGCTGATAGGGGCGAAGTGTAAAAGTCATGGGCTCTCTATTTGGTTATCTCGCACATAGTATGCCACGAAACTTTTTCCCTTGAGTGGCGCGAACAGACCGCTATACTGGACCGTTCTTGACTGCTTCTTTTTCGGACATGTTGTCCGACTTCCAGCACCATAAAGGCTATAAGATTTCATGCGACTTGATAAGTTTATCGCTCAGCAACTCGGCGTAAGCCGCGCTATTGCCGGGCGCGAAATTCGCGCCAGCCGCGTTACCGTGGATGGCGAAATTGTGAAAGACAGTTCTTTCAAACTCCTGCCAGAACATGACGTTGAGTTCGACGGCAACACGTTGGCCCAGCAGAACGGCCCGCGCTACTTCATGCTCAACAAGCCGATAGGGTACGTCTGCTCGACGGACGACCCGGATCACCCGACGGTGCTCTATTTCCTCGACGAACCGGTCGCGCACAAGCTGCATGCGGCAGGGCGTCTGGATATCGACACCACCGGGCTGGTGCTGATGACCGATGACGGCCAGTGGTCGCACCGTATTACGTCTCCGCGCCATCACTGCGAAAAAACCTATCTGGTCACGCTCGAATCGCCGGTGTCTGACGATACCGCCGGACAGTTTACCAAAGGCGTGCAACTGCATAACGAGAAAGATCTGACCAAACCGGCGGTGCTGGAAGTGATCACCCCGACCGAAGTGCGTCTGACCATCAGTGAAGGGCGCTACCATCAGGTGAAACGTATGTTTGCCGCGGTCGGCAACCGCGTTGTCGGGCTGCACCGCGAGCGCATCGGTGAGATCGCTCTCGATCCAGAGCTTGAACCCGGTGAATACCGCCCGTTGACGGAAGAAGAGATTGCCAGCGTTGGCATGCCTTCACGCTAATTTCAGGAGCACACTGTGACCACCAGGCCACACTCATCAATCAGCATCGTGTTTATCCTTGGCCTGCTGGCCATGTTGATGCCGCTGTCTATCGACATGTATCTGCCTGCACTGCCGGTGATTTCCGCGCAGTTTGGCGTACCGGCCGGCAGCGCGCAAATGACGCTCAGCACCTATATCCTCGGTTTTGCCGTCGGGCAATTGCTGTACGGCCCAATGGCGGACAGCATTGGCCGCAAGCCGGTGATCCTCGGGGGAACGCTGGTGTTTGCGGGTGCGGCGGTGGCCTGTGCGCTGGCGCAGACGATCGATCATCTGATCATCATGCGTTTCTTCCACGGCCTGGCGGCTGCGGCGGCGAGCGTGGTGATTAACGCCCTGATGCGCGATATCTATCCGAAGGAAGAGTTCTCGCGCATGATGTCCTTCGTCATGCTGGTCACCACCATCGCGCCGCTGCTGGCACCAATGATTGGCGGTGCGGTGCTGGTGTGGTTTAGCTGGCACGCCATCTTCTGGATCCTGGCGATTGCGGCGCTGCTGGCGTCGGCGATGATCTTCTTCTTTATCGATGAAACCTTGCCGGTGGAACGTCGGCAGAAGTTTCATATTCGTACCACCATCGGCAACTTCGCCTCGCTGTTCCGTCATAAGCGTGTTCTGAGCTATATGCTGGCGAGCGGTTTTAGCTTCGCAGGGATGTTCTCCTTCCTGAGCGCTGGTCCGTTCGTGTACATCGAAATTAACCACGTCTCGCCGCAGCATTTTGGCTACTACTTCGCGCTCAACATCGTGTTCCTGTTTGTGATGACCATCATTAACAGCCGCTTTGTCCGCAGGGCAGGGGCGCTGAACATGTTCCGCGCCGGGCTGTGGATCCAGTTTGTGATGGCAATCTGGATGATGCTGACTGCCTTCTTCGGCGTCGGTTTCTGGGCGCTGGTGGTGGGTGTGGCGGCGTTTGTCGGCTGCGTGTCGATGGTCTCTTCTAACGCGATGGCGGTCATCCTCGATGAATTCCCGCATATGGCGGGCACCGCGTCGTCGCTGGCCGGAACTTTCCGCTTCGGAATTGGCGCGATTGTCGGGGCGCTGCTCTCGATGGCGACGTTTAATACCGCCTGGCCGATGATTTGGTCGATCGCGTTCTGCGCCACCTGTTCGATTCTCTTCTATCTCTACGCCAGTCGGCCGAGAAAATCGGCAAGTTGAGGAAGAAAAGGGGCCAATGCGGCTAATGCTGGTCAGTTAAGCATCTGAGGTTGTTCCGTTCACCTCATGTTCAGCAGAATATAATCGCGTCACAACCTGTGAACGTGCAAAGGGGGCTACGCGGCCCCCTTTGCAATCCCCGCGCCCCGTCAGGAAATCGGTGCTTCGCACTGCGCTCACCTCCCGGCCATCTGCCTGCGGTCGGCTCGACTCGACTTCCTGTCTCGTTTCGCCTCTGGCCGCCATCCCTGGCGTCCAGCCCTTGTCATCTGGCCTCCGGTTCGCCGATTTCAGCGGGGACCCACACCGGTGCCACATTCAGACAGCTGTGAAGGCTGAGGGAGCGGGAGTCCGGCTGAAAATCGCTGAGGCGTTGACTGGAGGCAGGGGCGACGCACAGGGATGTGCGTCGAGGGCGCGACTTACAGGGATGTTACCTGCGCCCGTCCCCGTCAGCCGGAAGGAATAAGACGAAGGCACCGCGAAGCGGCGATTTTCTTTGCCGGGAGCCGGGGTTGCCAGGGTGGTGGCGATTGAGCCACCCTGGCACGTTCACCGCAGAGAGATGGACCGGAAGCAGAGGAACAAAAGTGAACGGAACAATTCCACTGAAGCCATAAAGGTCCTGGGGCAAGCAAAATAATGAATTTAAATTCATTATTTTGCTTAACTGACCAGCATTAGCCAATGCGCCCCCCCTTTTATTGATACTCGTCAACCAAACTCGCGTTTGTTTACCCCATGTTTGTTTCTTTTATGTAAAATCTATTTATGTAAAAAGTCACATCGTTGTAGTTAAAAAGGTTGAGTTAGATCGCAGAAACGGGTACATATAGCGCCAAAGCGAGCCTGTAACTCACAAAATAATGCCAGCAAACCAGAGACGCCAAAGCCCGTAACATCAGGCGGCAAGCGGTTTCTGAGGAAAATAACGGCAGGTTAGCAACGATGTGTTACTATAAATGTAAATAAATTGTGAAGGCTTTTTTGGCTTCCGGGGAAAGAACGTGAATACATTACAACTCTCCATTGTCCATCGCTTGCCCCAGAGCTATCGCTGGTCGGCGGGTTTTGCAGGTTCGAAAGTTGAACCGATTCCGCAAAGTGGAAAAGAGGGCGAGAACAGTCTGGTGGCGCTGAAATTGCTCAGCCCGGACGATGAAAACGCATGGCCGGTGATGGAGCGTCTGAGCCAGGCGCTGACCGATATCGAAGTCGTCAGCTCCGTACTGGAGTGCGAAGGCGAGCCCTGCCTGTTTGTCAACAGCCAGGACGAATTTGCGGCGACCTGCCGTCTGAAAAACTTTGGCGTGGCGATCGCCGAGCCGTTTTCCGGCCAGCATCCTTTCTGAGCGTCAGCGCAGCGCTAACAGCTGACGCGTATACTCATGCGTCGGCGCGGCAAACACGCGCTGGCAATCCCCTTGCTCGACCACCTCTCCCTGTCGCAGCACAATCACCTGATGACACAACGCGCGCACCACCTGCAGGTCGTGGCTGATAAAGATATAGGCCAGTCGGTGCTTTTCCTGTAAGTCCTTCAGTAACGCCAGAATCTGCGCCTGCACGGTGCGGTCGAGGGACGACGTCGGCTCATCCAGGATGATCAGCTCCGGTTTCAGGATCAGCGCCCGTGAAATGGCGATACGCTGGCGCTGGCCGCCAGAAAAGGCCGCCGGATAGCGATGGCGCGTGGCCGGATCCAGCCCCACCTCCTGCATCACCCGAATCACTTCATCTTCACGCTGACGAGCGCTCAGCGCTGGCTGATGGACGCGCAGACCTTCTTCAATGATTTGCAGCACGTTCAGCCGCGGATTCAGCGACGAGTTCGGGTCCTGAAACACCACCTGCATCCGCGGGCGGACGGGCAACATCTGCCGACGGTTCCAGCTGTGCAGCGGTTTGCCATCAAACAGAATCGTCCCCTGAGAGTTGATCAGGCGCAGCAACGCCAGACCGGTAGTGCTTTTGCCAGAGCCTGATTCCCCGACCAGCCCCAGGGTTTCACCCGGACGCAGGGAAAAGCTGACGTCTTTCAGCACTGCGTTTTCTGCCACCACGCGACGGAAAATTCCCTTGCGCACCGGGAAAGATACGCCGAGATTTTCGACGTTCAGCAGCGGTTGACTCCCCTCGGTCAGCGGGACGGGGTCGCCCGACGGTTCGCTGTCGAGCAGACGCTGGGTGTAAGGATGTTGCGGGGCATGGAACAGAGCCGTCGCCGTGTTCTGTTCGACGCAGCGGCCGTTTTGCATCACCGCCACCTTGTCGGCGAGTTTCCTCACAATGCTGAGATTGTGGGTGATAAACAGCAGGCTCATGTTGAGCTCATCGCGTAACTCGCGCAGCAACTGCAGGATTTGCGCCTGCACCGTGACATCCAGCGCGGTGGTTGGCTCGTCGGCAATCAGCAGCTCCGGGCGCGTCAGCAGCGCCATGGCGATCATCACGCGCTGGCGCTCACCGCCCGACAGCTGATGCGGAAAGTCCGTCAAACGTTTAGCGGCATGACGAATGCCGGTGCGCTCCAGACAATCCAGAATCTCGCCCCGGGCGGCCTCTTTGCGCATTCCCCGGTGCAGGGACAACACTTCATACAGCTGTTTTTCCAGGGTGTGCAGCGGGTTGAGGGAGACCATCGGCTCCTGGAAAATCATCGCGATTTTGTTCCCGCGCACGCCGCGCAGGGTGTGTTCATCCGCGTGGAGTAACGACTGCCCGTGGAACAGAATATTGCCCTGCGGATAAACCACCGGCGGGGAGGGAAGCAGACGCAGCACCGACAGCGCCGAGACGCTTTTGCCAGAGCCGGATTCCCCGACCAGCGCCAGGGTTTCACCGGCCTGGATCTGCAGGGAGAGATCGCTCACCACTTCACGCGTTTCACCCTGCTGAGTAAAGGCGATGGAGAGATGTTCGATGCTGAGGAGAGGCTGCGTCATCTTATACCGCCTTGTTGGGATCGAAGGCATCGCGGACTGCTTCGCCAATAAAAATCAGTAACGACAGCAGCACGGCCACCGACAGAAACGCCGTTATTCCCAGCCACGGAGCCTGTAGATTGTTTTTTCCCTGCAGCAGCAGTTCACCCAGAGACGGCGAGCCGAGAGGCAAACCGAAGCCGAGAAAATCGAGCGAGGTGAGGGTGGTGATGGAACTGCACAGAATAAACGGCAGGAAGGTCAGGGTCGCCACCACCGCGTTAGGCAGCATATGGCGGAAGATAATGCTGCGATCGCTGACGCCCAGCGCCTGCGCCGCGCGGATGTAATCGAAGTTACGGGTACGCAAGAATTCCGCGCGCACCACGCCCACCAGCGCCATCCAGCCGAACAACACCGTAATGCCGAGCAGCCACCAGAAGTTGGGCTGCAACACGCTGGAGAGCAGAATAATCAAAAACAGCGTCGGCATGCCGGACCAGACCTCAATAAATCGCTGGCCCCAGAGATCAATTTTACCGCCGTAATAGCCCTGCACCGCGCCCGCCACCACGCCCATTACGCTGGAAAATAGCGTCAGCATCAGGCCGAACAGAATAGATATCCGCGTGCCGTAGAGAATGCGCGCCAGCACGTCGCCGCCGTTGGCATCGGTGCCCAGCCAGTTTTGTGCAGAAGGCGCGGAAGGGAAGGGCGTCGAGGTTGAGAAGTTAATGCTGTTCGCGCCAAAGCGAATCGGCGCCCAGAGCACCCAACCGTCGCTGTCGAGCCGATCGCGCAGCCACGGGTCCTGATAATCCGCCGGTGTGGCAAAGGGCCCACCAAAATCGCTCTCACTGTAGTTAGTGAGTACCGGCGTGTACCAGCGATCGTTGAAATGCACCAGCAGCGGTTTGTCGTTGGCAATCAGCTCAGAGCACAGGCTCAGGATAAACAGAACGGCAAAAATCCACAGAGACCAGTAGCCGCGACGGTTGTGGCGAAAACGCGCCCAGCGGGCCTGGTTGACGGGGCTTAAGTGCGGCATCAGCGGCCCTCAAAATCAATGCGGGGATCGACCAGCGTGTAGCTGATGTCGCTGACAATATTCAGCAGCAGGCCAATCAGGGTAAAGATATAAAGCGTACCGAACATCACGGGATAATCGCGCGAGACGGTCGCTTCGTAGCCGAGCAGGCCAAGGCCATTGAGGGAGAACATCACCTCGATCAGCAGCGAGCCGGTGAAAAACATGCTGATAAAGGTGGCCGGGAAACCGGCGATCACCAGCAGCATGGCGTTGCGGAACACGTGCTTCCACATGATCTGTTTCTCGCTCACCCCTTTGGCCCGCGCGGTCACGACGTACTGTTTGCGGATCTCATCGAGAAACGCATTTTTGGTGAGCATCGTCAGGGCCGCGAACCCACCAATCACCGTCGCCAGCACCGGCAGGGTGATATGCCACAGATAATCGGTGATCTTCTGATACCACGGCAGGGAGCTGAAATCGGCTGACACCAGTCCGCGCAGCGGGAAGAGGTCGAAATAACTGCCGCCGGCGAAAAAGACAATCAGCAGAACTGCGAACAGAAACGCCGGGATCGCGTAACCAATGATGATGAAAGTGCTGCTCCAGATGTCGAAGCGGCTGCCGTTGTGCACCGCTTTGCGGATCCCGAGCGGAATCGACACCAGATAGATAATCAGCGTGCCCCACAATCCGAGGGTGATCGACACCGGCAGGCTGTCTTTGATGAGCTGGATCACCGACGCGCTGCGGAACAGGCTGTCGCCAAAGTCAAAGCGGATATAATCCCAGAGCATCTTGAAATAGCGCTCATGAATAGGTTTGTCGAAGCCGTAGCGATGGGTGATCTCGGCGATCACCTCAGGATCTAACCCGCGCCCGCCGCGATAGTGGCTCTCGCTGATATTCCCGGTGCCGGTTTGCGCGTGGCTGGCGCGCAGGCCTTCACCGCCGCCGCCCGGTAATCCGCCGCTGTGACCAAACTCAACGGCCGCAATGGCCTGGTCGACCGGGCCGCCGGGGGCAATCTGCACAATGAAAAAGTTGATGGTGATAATCGCCCACAGCGTCGGGATTATCAGCAATAAACGGCGAATCAGGTACGCACCCATTTTTATTCCTTAACGCCGTTCAGCGGGCAGTTTGGCGGCTTTATTGACGTCATACCACCAGTTATCCAGCCCCAGAGAATAGATCGGGCGAATGGATGGCTGAGAGAATTTATCCCACCAGGCAATGCGATCTTCGCCCATAAACCACATCGGTAGCATGTAGTAGTTCCAGGTTAAAACTCGATCGAGGGCGCGGCCCAGCGGCAGGAGCTTCTCTTTGTCGCCCTGCGCGGCGGTTATTTGCGCAATAAGATTATCGATGACCGGGCTCTTGACGCCGGGGGCGTTGTAGGACGAGTTGATGTACTCCGAGGCCCAGGAGATGCGCAAATTACTGTTTGGCCACGGCTGGGCCTGCCACAGGCGCGGCATCATGTCGTAATCGCGGTTACGCATGCGGTTGGTGATCTGCGCGTTATCGACCTGGCGGATCTCCACGGTGACGCCTAAACGTTCCAGATTGTGCTGGAACGGGAGCACCCACTGATTGTTGCCCGCCGAAGAGAGCAGCAGTTCGAAGCTGAGGGGTTTTCCGGTTTGCGCATTCACCCGTTTCTGGTTTTTCAGCACCCAGCCCGCGTCGTCGAGCAGCTTACTGGCTTTGAGTAAGTTTTCACGGTCGTAGCCATCGCCTTTCGACGTCGGGGGCTCAAAGATGCTGGTAAAGACTTCCGGCGGGACTTCGGCTTTAAGAGGAGCCAGCAGGGTCAGCTCGGCGGCGTCAGGATAACCCCGCGCTGCGTACTCGGTATTCTGGAAATAGCTGTTGGTGCGGCTGTAGGCCCCGTAAAACAGGGCTTTGTTCATCCACTCAAAGTCAAAGGCGAGGGTAATGGCCTGGCGGACGCGTCGGTCGGCAAACACCGGGCGCTGAATATTAAACGCCAGCCAGCGCGTGTCCTGGGCGGATTCGTTCTTTTGCTCGTCCTTCACAATGAAGTGGTTGGCAAAGTTTTTGCCCACGTAGCGAGTCGCCCAGTTTTTGGCGCTGACTTCCTGGCGCATATCGAATGCCCCGGCTTTGAAGGCTTCGAAGGCGACGTTATCATCCAGATAGTAGTCGTATCGGATGGTATCGAAATTCCAGCGGCCACGGTTGACCGGTAAATTCGCCGCCCAGTAATCTTTGACCCGTGAATAAACGACGTATTGCCCCATCTTCCAGCTGGTGATGCGGTATGGCCCGCCCGCCAGCGGCGGTTTCGAGATTGGGTCGCTGAGCTTATGGTCTTTCCAGAACGACTCGGGCATCACCGGGAGCGAGAAAAGACTCAGCATGTTCTCTTTGCCCGGCTCGGCGAGCTCAATGCGCACGGTCAGCGGGGCGATGGCTTTCACGGTCGCACCTTTGAACACCAGCCGGAACTGTGGCACCCCTTCGGTCATAAACTTATGGAAGGTAAAGGCCACATCGCTGGCTTTCACCGGGGAGCCGTCATGAAAACGGGCGCGCGGGTTGATCGTCACTTCTGCCCAGGAGAAGTCATCCGCATAGCGCGCGGAGTCGGCGACCAGCGGGTAGTAACTGCCCGGTTCATCATCGGAAGTGACAAACAGCGTGTCGTATAGGGCGTCAGTTCTTTCGGCGGGGACACCGCGCAGGGCAAAGCGGTTGAAGTTATCAAAGGTGCCGAGGGCGGAGAGGGTGATGTTTCCGCCTTTAGGGGCCGCGGGATTGACGTAATCGAAGTGGGTAAAGTTCGCTTCATACTTCGGCTCGCCAAGCACCGCGAACGCGTAGCTCTCTTTAATACTCTGCGCCTGGCAGGTCACGCTGAATAACGCCATTAACAGCAAAACAAAGCGCATAGTCATTCGCAGCGTATCCCTCATCTGTTCTGGCTCACCCGCGGTGAGACTCATGGTTTAGCTGATAATAAGTGACGAAACCGTCATTGGGAAATCATTCGCTCTCTATGGCGACGTCAGATTCCCATTTCAGGAACTGTACCAGCGGCATCGGGCGGCTGATCCAGTAGCCCTGCAAATAATTCACCCCATGCTGGCGAAGCCACGCCGCCTGCTCAGGCGTTTCGACACCTTCCGCCACGGTCACCATGTTCAGGCGTCGCGCCAGCGTGAGAACGGCATCCAGCACCGGCGAAGTGACCGTTTCCGTACCTATGGCGTTCACGAATCCGCGATCGATTTTCAGGTAATCCATGGTGAAACGCTCCAGATAGATCAGCGCGCTGTGGCCGGTGCCGAAATCATCAATCGCAATTTCGAAACCTTCGTGATGCAACCATTCGAACAGAGGCGCCGCTTCGAGCTGATTAATCATGTCGCGTTCGGTAATTTCCAGCACCACCTGGAAGTGATCGGGTGGCAGCGACGCGGCGAATTCGCGCATGTCATCTTTAAAGCTTTCCGAATGCAGATGGCCTGGCGCAATGTTAATGCCCAACTTCGCTCCCGGCGGCAGCACGGTTTGCAGTAGCGCCGCGTCGCGGATGATCAGCTCAAACAGATGCAGCGTCAGCGGGACAATCAGTTTTTGCGCTTCGGCAAAATTGATAAAGGCATCCGGTGGGATTTCGCCCATCGTCGGGTGTTTCCAGCGCATCAGCACTTCGCAGCCCTGCATCTTCAGCTCTTTCGCATCGACCACCGGCTGATACACCACGTAGAACTGACCGCGTTTAATGGCGGTGAGGATCTCTTTGCCCGGGTTCAGACGGATGTTGAGGATATAAAAAGAGAGCGTGCCCGCCGCAATACCGCATATCAGGCCAAAGAGCAGCGCGAAGAGGATTTCGTAGATCGTCCACTCCTGGGCATACAGGTTGATGGTAAGCGGAACGTCTTTCAGGGTCGCGCTGCGGATAGGGGTGCCATGCAAGTCGTTGACGTTGATCAGATGGCCTGACGCGGTGGATAAGGCCATATTGCCAATAATCACCGCGATACCGGCAAACTCGTCCTGGCGCGAGGTATAGAGCAGATAAGGCGTTAAATTAATATTGATGGAGGTAAACACGCCCCCGCCTTTGACCAGCGGATTCTGATACCAGACGACGATCGCGGGTTTGTCCGGCAGCATGGGGGTGCCGGGCAGCAGCGCCATATCGACGGATTTGGTGGTGTCCAGATCCGGTATCAGCTCCTTCATCGGAACACTCATCGGCCCGGTGGCCGACGAGCAAAACGCGGCGTTATCCCGGACCAGTAAAAAGGCGCGAACGTTGACGCTAAAGGCGGCGCGGGAGGTTAGCTCTGCGCTCACGTCCTGGCAAGTGCTCAGGGTGAAGGGCTGCAGGGTATCAATCGAGGTTTTGAGATCGGAGAAATAACTCTCCATATAGACCCGAAGATCAACGATCAGGGTATCGAACTTCGCTTCCCGCTTATGGTAGCTCAGAAAAAACTGCAGCATTCCGCAGAGCAGGGCAACAATAATGCCCGCGAGGATGCTGCCTGTCAGAACTTTGCGGCTGGTGGAAAAGAAACGAGTGAGCATAAACGTCATTGTTCCTGGATCGTCGTGGTTCCGGCAGGACGACTAATCTTACGTATTTACAAGACTATAGCCTGGTTTTATGCAACCAGTCATATATGAAGGCAGAGCGCGCGGGGTTAAACGGGCAAAAAAAAACACTGCCGAAGCAGTGCTTATTTTTTATCGTGTTGCCAGCCAAGGGATAACCAACAACACGACAGATTAACTGCGACTCAGTACACGGCGCGCTTCGTTATAGCGCTTCTTCCAGTAGGGTTCATTCATGCTGGAAATCGTCACACCGCTGCTGGTGGAAGCATGAACAAACTGGTCGTTGCCGATGTAGATACCGACGTGGCGACCCGTTGAACCGGCACGGAACAGAACCAAATCACCGGTACGCAGTTTGGTACGCGAGATGGATTTACCCATTTCCTGCTGTTCGTAAGTCGAACGCGGCAGATCCATGCCAAATTGCTCGCGGAATGTACGCTGTACAAAACCGGAACAATCGATACCTTTTTTGGTGCTGCCGCCAAGACGATAGCGCACGCCTTTCCAGTCAGCATACTGGTCCATAATGCGGGACTTCACGTCAAGATTACGTACCATATTCTCAAATTCATCCTGAGAGGCTTGCAGTGACGAGGCATCTTCAGTGCCCACAACACGCGTCTCAGGATGCATATTCTTCGCGGTGTTAGACGTACTACATGCAGACAGCAGTACCGCAACTGCTATTGCCGGGATTCCCCGCAAGATATATCTCAAAATCGGTTGAGATTTGACCATGTTGATTATTTTCCCTTGAAGTCCTTAACGATAAATATCGTTATAAAAATGCCAAACGTGACGAGACTAAATACCTGCGCACAATGAGACAATTCTTTATGGTCAAATCTGTGCTCTAACGCACAAACTTATTCACCCTGAGAATAATTATCTCTGTGAGGCAAAACGAGTTCGAGATTAACCGATCCCCTTAGGCATTGAAAGCAAAAATAGGGTCTTTTTTATAAGAAAATGTGATAGAGAAAGTGATTTACCGGGATTGCCTAAAATAGCGGCAATTTAGGTTAAATCTTACGCAACGCATTCATTTGTTTGGTGAATGATATTACGAGAAGATGACAAAATAGCGGATGAATGGCGGGAAAAGCATCAGGGATCGAAAATGATCCCTGATGGATGATGTTAATTTAGGTTGGTTATTTGTTTTCGACTTGTTGCATTTTACCCGGAAGATAGCGATCAAATACCCTAATCAGACGATCGCTTAACGGGGTCATTAAGCACCACGGCACACCAATCAGCACCGCAGAAAGTGAACCGACGGCAATATCGGTCAGCCAGTGTGCGCCGATCATTACGCGCGGGAAGGCGAAAACCACAACAATAATCAGGGCAACCGCGAAGGCTTTTTTGCCGAAATAACGCAGCATGAATGAAGCGAAAATAAGCAGCATCATCCCGTGATCGCCAGGGAAACTGTCTTTCGACGCATCCTTGGTGGAGATATGCAGTAATTCACTCACCCGGTGAATATCCGGGAAGAACAGCGTAGGGCTTGAGCGCTTAACCGGCATCAGCCCTTGCGCCAGCTGGTTAATCACCACGGCGGTCAGCAGCATCACCAGGCCAATCATAATGATGCGGCGGCGTCCTGCGGCATCTTCTTTCCGCCAGAACGAGAGCATTAAGCAGCCCATCGCCAGCAGGGAACAGCCATCGAAGGCGCGATTGTTGGTGATGGCGACAAGCCACAGAATCGCCTGGCTCTTGACCAGCTGTTCATTGAAGAAATGGAAAATACCGGAATCAATCGGGAACCAGAAACCGTGATTCACCGGCAGATACCAGGATAAAAAGAGCGCCACACCGGCGGCGTTGAGCAGTAATATCAGGGGAAGTTGTTTAATCATCGTCATATGCATTGCAGTTTAGTCGGGGGCAACGTTAGTGGCTTCAACTTAAACGAAGCTTCAACAAGCTCGCCTGAAGTGCGTTCCAGTCGGTGTTAACCGCACTAATTAACTCTATTCGGCTGTCAGGTGGCGCCACGTTTTGCGTTTCGATGAAGAAGTCAGCGCCCTGACGATTAATGCGGACCAGGCCGTCCTGGGTGCGCATGACGCCCTTCACGCGATCCACCGGCGCGAGCCTCGCCCACTCCAGAATGCCAATGGTATCAAAGCAGGTATCGGCGTCAAAAATCCAGCCGCAGGCCTGATGACCCTGCCCGCTGTTCAGACTGCGACGCCAGCGCTGATGTTCTGGCAGGTTTAGCGCCGCCAGCCCTTTTTGCGGGGCGTGAATGTGGGAGTGAGCGGCGCTGGCTGGCAGTTCGGCTACATTTCTGCGCGGCTGGTCGAGCAGTGCATTATCGATTTTTCCCTGCGTCGCCGTGACGAACTGGCGATCGCCGCCAAAATTCTGCCACCAGAAATCAAAGGCATTGCGGCTTTCCTGCGATGCACGGTCCTCTTTATTCGCCACAATGATATCGGCGGAGGCCAACTGGTCGCGGAAGTTCTCATTTTTCACGGCTTTCTCATCCAGCAGCTGGCGCGGATCGAGAATACACAATGTGGCGCGGAGATCGATCCACGGCTCATACACCGGGGCGGTGAGGAGATCGAGAATTTGCTTAGGATGACCTAAACCGGTCGGCTCAATGATTAAACGGTCCGGTTTACCCTGGCGCAGCAGGGTGTTCAGGCCCACCTGCATCGGCAGACCGTTAACGCAGCACATGCAGCCGCCGGGGATCTCTTTGACCATCGCACCACTGTCCGCCAGCAGCGCGCCGTCAATGCCAATCTCACCGAATTCGTTCACCAGGATGGCCCACTTCTCCGCCGGATCTTTGTTGGCCAGCAGGTGAAGGATAGAGGTGGTTTTACCGCTCCCGAGAAAACCGGTTACGAGGTTAGTTTTGGTCACATGCGCTCCAGGAATAATTGTAATGCTGTAACAATTATCAGTAATCCTGGCGAAAAATAACAGCGCTGGGAAGAGGGGAGGCGAACAGAGGGGCTTCTGTTCGCCTTAAACGCACGATGGGTTAAATGGCGAGGGTCTCAACCACCGCCTGACGTGCACCGTGTTGGGCAATGCGTTGATACGCCTGATGAATGGCTTCGACAAATTGCGGATGCTGCGGCAAATCCGTACCAAATACTTCGCTCAGTGCCAGCAGGGCGCTAACGCGCTCCTCTTCGCTACTGGTGTCCACCATCGCCCGAATTTTATCGCTGAGGGGATCGCGAATATCAATCCTGTTGCCGTTGTCATCGACGCCGCTGACGTAACGCATCCAGCCCGCAACACCCAGTGCCAGCAGCGGCCAGGCGCTTTCGCGTGCTAAATGGACGCGCACGCCCTCCAGCATCCGCTGAGGCAACTTCTGGCTGCCGTCCATTGCGATTTGCCAGGTCCGGTGCTGCAGTGCCGGGTTCGCAAAGCGGGCAATCAGGCTGTCGGCATAACCCGTCAGGTCGACGCCGGTAATACGCAGCGTCGGGGCCTGTTCGTCGAGCATCAGGCGACGCGCGGCTTCGTGGAACGCGTCGTCCTCCATACACTCATTGATATGCGCATATCCGGCGAGATAGCCGAGGTAGGCGAGGAACGAGTGGCTGCCGTTCAGCATGCGCAGCTTCATCTGTTCCCAGGGCAACACGTCCTGCACCATCTGTACGCCAGCCAGCTCCCATTCCGGACGCCCGGCGACGAAGTTATCTTCCACCACCCACTGGATAAACGGCTCGCAGCTGATGGCGCAGGGATCTTCCACGCCCAGTTCACGGGTGATTTCCGCCAGCGATTCTTCGGTGGCGGCAGGGACAATTCGGTCGACCATGGTGCCAGGGAAACTCACGTTTGCCGCAATCCACGCGGCCAGCTCAGGTGAGCGTTTTTCTGCCATCCCCAGCACCGCGTTTTTCACGACGTGGCCGTTGTCAGGAATGTTATCGCAGGAGAGCACGCTAAATGGTGCCAGTCCGCGCTCGTGGCGACGATGCAGCGCCTCCACCAGAATGCCCGGTGCCGAGTGCGGCTCGGACGGGTTTTCCAGATCGTGGACGATACGCGCATTTTGCGTATCGAGTTTCCCTGTCGCCGGATCGATGCAATAGCCTTTTTCAGTGATGGTCAGGGAGACAATCGCCACCTGCGGCTCGCAAAACTTCTCAATAATGGCCGCCAGCGAATCGAGTTTGGCATTCAGACACTCATGCACGGCCCCGACGATAATCGGCTGATTGCCCCCGGCACCTTTTTCCAGCACGGTGAAAAGATGGTCCTGGGCACGCAGCTGGCTCATCAGCACATCGCCGCTGAACAGGCTAATCTCACAGATTCCCCAGTCGCCCCCTTTGGCGTTGAGCACGCGGTTTGTTAACAACGCCTGATGCGCGCGATGAAAGGCACCAAAACCGAAGTGGACGATGCGGGAGCGCAACTGCTGGCGATCGAACTGCGGCAGCTGGACGTGAGAAGGGAGCGCGGTGGAGGCAATTGTCTTCATGAAATACACACCTGATTAACCATTAATTAACAATGCCAGTGTAAAGTTATATGACAGCAAATTGAATTGGTAAGCCGTAAATATCCAGATTCTGTGAGATCGATCAATCAATCCTGCGGCCTGTATTGACCGTCAGAAACAAACATGTATGGTAGTCGTCATTGTAACAATCGTATTGGTATAACAACTTAAGAGGGTGAGGCAATGGAACAAACCTGGCGTTGGTATGGGCCGAATGATCCGGTTTCTCTTGATGATGTGCGTCAGGCTGGCGCAACGGGTGTTGTCACCGCACTGCACCACATTCCCAACGGTCAGGTCTGGCCGGTGGATGAGATCAAAAAGCGTCAGGCAGTGCTGGCGGAAAAAGGGCTGACCTGGTCAGTCGTTGAAAGTATCCCGGTGCACGAAGATATCAAAACCCACTCCGGTGAGTTCGACACCTGGATTGCCAACTATCAGCAGAGCATCCGCAATCTGGCGACCTGCGGCATTGACACCGTGTGCTACAACTTCATGCCGATTCTGGACTGGACGCGTACCGACCTGGAATACCAGCTGCCGGACGGCTCTAAAGCGCTGCGTTTTGACCAGATCGCTTTTGCTGCCTTCGAGCTGCACATCCTCAAGCGTCCAGGCGCTGAAGCAGATTATTCCGCTGAAGAGAAACAGCAGGCGCAGCAGTGGTTTAACGATGCGACTGAAGCGGACATCGAGAAGCTGACCCGCAATATCATCGCCGGCCTGCCGGGAGCGGAAGAGGGATATACCCTGGATCAGTTCCGCGCGCGTCTGGCGGAATACGGTGATATCGACAAAAATCAGCTGCGTGAAAACATGGCGTACTTCCTGCGCGCGATTGTGCCGGTGGCAGAGGCATGCGGTTTACGTCTGGCGGTTCACCCGGACGATCCACCGCGTCCAATCCTCGGCCTGCCGCGTATTGTTTCCACCATTGAAGATATGCAGTGGCTGAAAGAGACCGTCGACAGCATCAACAACGGTTTCACCATGTGCACCGGTTCATACGGCGTGCGTGCGGATAACGATCTGGTGCGGATGATTGAAACCTTCGGCGATCGCATTCACTTCACCCACTTACGTGCGACCTGTCGCGAAGGCAATCCGAAAACCTTCCACGAAGCAGCGCATCTCAATGGTGATGTGAATATGGTGGCAGTGGTGGATGCGATTCTGAGCGAAGAGCAGCGCCGCAAGAAAGCGGGGGATTTGCGCCCGATTCCATTCCGTCCGGACCACGGGCATCAGATGCTGGACGATCTGCGCAAGAAAACCAACCCAGGCTACTCGGCGATTGGCCGTCTGAAAGGGATGGCGGAAGTGCGTGGGGTTGAACTGGCGCTGAAGATGACCAAGTATCCAGAGTTGCTTTAACAGGTATCGTCGGGTGGCGGCGTCGTCTTACCCGACCTACAAAATCATAAAAAAAACCGGCCTCGAAGCCGGTTTTTTCGTAGGCCGGATAAGGCGAAGCCGCCATCCGGCAAAAAACGCAATCAGTCAGCGCGACCCATATAACGTTTTTCTTCGATATGGATGCGGATCTTCTCGCCAGCAGACAGATATTCAGGAACCTGCACCACCAGACCGGTGGTCAGCGTCGCAGGTTTGTTACGTGCACTGGCAGAAGCGCCTTTGATGCCCGGAGAGGTTTCGACGATTTCCAGATCGACCGTCTGCGGCAGCTCCAGCGCCAGCAGCTGGCCGTCCCAGGTCAGAACCTGCATATCCGGCATACCGCCTTCAGGAATGAACTGCAGCTCGTCTTCAATCTGATCTTTGGTGAAGATGTACGGCGTGTAGTCTTCTTTATCCATGAACACGTATTCGTTGCCGTCGATGTAGGAGAAGTCAACGAAACGGCGGGTTAGGGTCACGGTATCCACGATATCGTCGCCTTTGAAGCGCTCTTCCACTTTCAGGCCGGTACGCACATCAGCAAAACGCATTTTGTACAGCGTTGCTGCGCCACGGGCGCTGGGGGACTGAACATCGATATCTTTCACAATCAGCAGCTTGCTGTTGTAGTTCAGTACCATACCTTTCTTAATTTCGTTCGCTCTTGGCATTGCAGTAATCCTGTTTACTGGGAGGTAAAAAATATCGCGCCAAATTACTCGCGCGCAGCCTTTCAGGCAAGCGGAATTAGTGGGTTTTGCTATCAATACACAAAAGGTGTTACTGTGCGCGCCACGCCCGACCCTACGGGCATCTGTCACTCATTGAGAGGGTTTATGGATTGTCGTCCAGACTGTGGCGCGTGCTGCACCGCACCGTCCATATCAAGCCCGATCCCTGGCATGCCAAAAGGCAAACCGGCTAACACCCGCTGCGTTCAGCTTTCTGACAGCAATCTGTGCAAAATCTTCGGCTCGCCGCTGCGCCCGAAAGTCTGTGGGGCACTTCAGCCGTTAAAAGAGATGTGCGGCAGCACGCGCGAGCAGGCGATGGTCTATTTGATTGAGCTGGAAGCGCTCACCGCGCCCTAAACGTCTTTAATCCGCGTCAGACAGCCGGTGGTAATAATGCACATCACCAGCGCAATCCAGAACACCGTGTGATAGCTCCAGATCTCCGCCACAACCCCCGCCAGCGATCCGGCGATAATCCAGCCGACACGCGTCGTATTAGTATAAAGGGTGGTCGCTGCCCCTGCCTGGCCGGGCATTAAATCCTGGAAGTAGAGCATGCCGATACCCGCCAGAATGCCAATGTAAATGGCGTTCAGCAGCTGTAGCGCCAGCAGCAGTGCCGGGGTGTGAACCGTCAGCATGCCGATGTAAAACAGCAGACCCGCTACCACCGCAATCCGCATCAAAAAACGCTTTCCGAAGCGCTTCGCGTAATAACCGGCGATCAGCATGGTCGGGATTTCCAGCCCCGCCGCCGTACCCATCATGATGCCCGCCAGTTTTTCTGGCAGGTGCAGTTCATCAATAATAAACAGCGGCATATTAATGATGTAGAGGCTGTTGGTGCCCCACATCAGCGTGCAGACGACAAACAGTAGCAGGGCATCGCGGCGGTTGCGGCGTGGGGCTTCCAGCGTCCCAGTCGAGAGTTTTGGCTCTTTGCGCATCGACGGCAGGAAAAACCACACCATTGCCCCGCACACCACAAAGGCCACGGCCGCGCTCAGATACATCACCGTAAAACCAAAGCCCATCGCCAGGGCGTAGGCCAGCGGCGGGCCGATCACCCACGCCAGCGAGACCTGGGCGCGCAGAATCGAGCTGAACATCACCGCTTCGCGGCCCGTGTGATCTGCATGTTCTCGCGCAAGGGCGAACATCTGCGGGTTGGCGGTCGAGCCAAAGCTGCTCAGAAACACGCCGACAAACAGCAGCACGAAATAGTTGCGGTTCCAGGCAAACAGCACGCAGGCAAACACGCCGAGCAGGCAGCAGAAGACAATCAGGCTTTTGCGATCGCCTTTGCGATCCGATCGCCCGGCGAGAAACTGGCTGACGAGAATGCCGATGATGGCACTGCCGGTAAAGAAGAAGCCAACCATCGCCGGACGGGCGTGGACTTCGTTGGTCAGGAACAGGCTCAGCGTTGGTGTCTGTAACGCACCGGCAATCCCGGTGAGAAAGGCAACAATCAGAAACGCCGATGACGTCAAATCAAATGGCTTTGGTGAGGCGGCAGCGGGGGAGTTGTGCATGTTTCGATATCGGTGATGTGAAGAGTCGCGGAGTTTACGCCGCTTGTCAGAAAATAAACAGATGGTGCGGTCAAATTACCCACGAAAAATCAAAATAGCATTTCAAAAACTTTTCTGGCTGAAGTGTGCTGAAGCGAACCGGTAAACGTCCTTGTCATTTCAGCAAATGTGGGAGAAATGTGCTGCACTTCTAAATTCTGAAACGTGAAATGTAACTTTCCTTGCAAGCCATTACATTACGCGCAAGACTTCTTGAAACGTTTCAGCGCTATCTTGTTTTAACTGACGGAGCAGGTTAGCGCATTTTTTCTCATTAAGGCTGAAACGATTCAATTCAGCGAGAGAGGAGAACCATGTTCCAGTTATCAGTGCAAGACATCCATCCGGGCGAACAGGCCGGTAATAAAGAAGAGGCCATTCGCAAGATTGCCGCTGCCCTGGTGCAGGCGGGTAACGTCGCGGACGGCTACGTAGACGGCATGCTGGCCCGCGAGCAGCAGACCTCCACTTTCCTCGGCAACGGTATCGCCATTCCGCATGGCACCACCGATACCCGCGACCAGGTGCTGAAAACCGGTGTGCAGGTTTATCAGTTCCCGCAGGGGATTTTGTGGGGCGAAGGGCAGGTGGCTTACGTGGCAATCGGTATTGCCGCCAGCAGCGACGAACACCTCGGCCTGCTGCGTCAGCTGACGCACGTCCTGAGCGATGACTCCGTGGCTGAACAGCTGCAATCTGCGACCACGGCTGAAGAGCTGCGTGCCCTGCTGATGGGTGAAAAACAGAGCGAAGCGCTGAAGCTGGATAACGAGACGCTGACGCTCGACGTGGCGGCCTCCGATCTGGTGACGTTGCAGGCGCTGAACGCCGGTCGTCTGAAAGAGGCCGGTGCGGTTGATACCGCTTTCGTCGCCCGCGTGATTAATGACAAGCCGCTGAATCTGGGTCAGGGCGTCTGGCTGAACGACAGCGCAGAAGGCAACGTGCGCAGCGCCATCGCCGTGAGCCGTGCCGCTAGCGCGTTTGAAGCCGATGGCGAACACGCCGCTCTGCTGGTGACTGTCGCCATGGCCGATGAACAGCCGGTTTCCGTGCTGAAGCGCCTGAGCGATCTGCTGCTGAACAACAAAGCTGAACATCTGCTGAAAGCGGATGCTGCGACTCTGCTGGCACTGCTGACCAGTGACGATGCCCCGACCGATGACCTGCTGACCGCGGAATTTGTAGTGCGCAACGAGCACGGTTTGCACGCGCGTCCTGGCACCATGCTGGTCAACACCATTAAACAGTTCGAAAGTGAGATTACCGTGACCAACCTGGATGGTTCGGGCAAACCGGCTAATGGCCGCAGCCTGATGAAAGTCGTCGCACTGGGTGTGAAGAAAGGCCATCGCCTGCGCTTCACCGCTCAGGGGGCGGATGCTGAACTGGCGCTGAAAGCGATTGGCGAAGCCATCGCGGCTGGTCTGGGGGAGGGCGCATAATGAGCAGACGTGTTGCCACTATTACGCTGAACCCGGCTTACGATCTCGTCGGCTTTTGCCCTGAAATTGAACGCGGCGAAGTGAACCTCGTCCGTACCACCGGCCTGCACGCTGCCGGTAAAGGCATCAACGTTGCTAAAGTTTTAAAAGACTTAGGTATCGATGTGACCGTGGGCGGTTTCCTCGGGAAAGACAACCAGGATGGTTTCCAGCAGCTGTTCAGCGAGCTGGGCATTGCCAACCGTTTCCAGGTGGTTCAGGGCCGTACGCGTATTAACGTTAAGCTGACGGAAAAAGACGGTGAAGTGACCGACCTGAACTTCTCCGGCTTTGAAGTGACCGGCGCAGACTGGGAGCGTTTCGTGAATGACTCCCTGAGCTGGCTGGGTCAGTTCGACATGGTCTGCGTCAGCGGCAGTCTGCCGTCAGGCGTCAGCCCGGAAGCCTTCACCGACTGGATGCTGCGCCTGCGTAGCCAGTGCCCGTGCATTATTTTCGACAGCAGCCGCGAAGCGCTGGTGGCGGGTCTGAAAGCCTCTCCGTGGCTGGTCAAACCAAATCGCCGTGAACTGGAGATCTGGGCGGGCCGTAAGCTGCCAGAATTAAAAGATGTGATTGAAGCCGCCCATGCGCTGCGTGAACAGGGTATTGCTCACGTGGTGATTTCACTGGGTGCAGAAGGCGCGCTGTGGGTTAACGCGTCTGGCGAATGGATCGCCAAGCCACCGTCGGTGGAAGTGGTCAGCACCGTAGGTGCCGGGGATTCAATGGTCGGCGGCCTGATTTACGGCCTGCTGATGCGTGAATCCAGCGAGCATACCTTACGTCTTGCGACCGCTGTTGCCGCCCTGGCCGTGAGTCAGAGCAATGTTGGAATTACCGAACGTACCCAGTTGGCCGCGATGATGGCGCGCGTTGACTTACAACCTTTTAACTAACAGCAGGAGAGGCATAATGAAAACGCTGCTGATCATTGATTCCGGTCTCGGACAAGCTCGCGCCTATATGGCGAAGACCTTGCTGGGCGCGGCGGCACACAAAGCGCATGTTGAAATGGTCGATAACCCAAATGACGCCGAACTGGCGATTGTTCTGGGCGACAAAGTTCCTGCTGACAGCGCGCTGAACGGCAAAAAAGTGTGGCTGGGCGATATCAATCGCGCGGTGGCACACCCTGAATTGTTCCTGAGCGAAGCCAAAGGCCACGCGGCAGTCTACAGCGCACCGGTTGCGACCGCTGCGGTTGCCACTGCAAGCGGCCCGAAACGCGTCGTGGCGATCACCGCCTGCCCAACGGGCGTGGCGCACACCTTTATGGCGGCGGAAGCCATTGAAACCGAAGCGAAAAAACGCGGCTGGTGGGTGAAGGTTGAAACCCGCGGTTCCGTGGGCGCTGGCAATGCCATTACCCCGGAAGAAGTGGCGGAAGCGGATCTGGTGATCGTGGCGGCGGACATCGAAGTGGACCTGGCGAAATTCGCCGGTAAGCCGATGTATCGCACCTCCACCGGTCTGGCGCTGAAGAAAACCGCGCAGGAGTTTGATAAAGCCCTCGCGGAAGCGAAGCCTTATCAGGCGACGGGCAAATCTGAGTCCTCAGCAACCGAAGGTAAAAAAGAGTCCTCGGGCGCCTATCGTCACCTGCTGACCGGCGTGTCTTACATGCTGCCGATGGTCGTGGCGGGCGGTCTGTGTATCGCGCTCTCTTTCGCATTTGGTATCGAAGCGTTCAAAGAGCCGGGCACGCTGGCGGCGGCATTGATGCAGATCGGTGGCGGTTCAGCGTTTGCGCTGATGGTGCCGGTTCTCGCGGGTTACATTGCCTTCTCCATCGCTGACCGTCCGGGTCTGACGCCGGGCCTTATCGGCGGTATGCTGGCCGTGAGCACCGGCTCTGGCTTTATCGGCGGTATTATTGCCGGTTTCCTGGCCGGTTACGTGGCGAAAGCCATCAGCTCTAAGCTGAAATTACCGCAGAGTATGGAAGCGCTGAAACCGATCCTGATCATCCCGCTGATTTCCAGCCTGGTGGTTGGCCTGGGTATGATCTACCTGATTGGTAAACCAGTTGCGGGCATCCTCGAAGGTCTGACCCACTGGCTGCAAACCATGGGTACGGCGAACGCGGTACTGCTGGGCGCGATCCTGGGTGGCATGATGTGTACCGACATGGGTGGCCCGGTCAACAAAGCGGCATACGCATTTGGTGTCGGCCTGCTGAGTACTCAGACTTATGCCCCGATGGCGGCAATCATGGCGGCCGGTATGGTGCCACCGCTGGCGCTGGGTCTGGCGACTATCATTGCACGTCGTAAGTTTGATAAGGCGCAGCAAGAGGGTGGTAAAGCGGCTCTGGTTCTGGGTCTGTGCTTCATCACCGAAGGTGCGATTCCGTTCGCAGCCCGTGACCCGATGCGCGTTCTGCCTTGCTGTATCGTGGGCGGCGCGGTGACCGGTGCCATCTCCATGGCAATTGGCGCGAAACTGATGGCGCCGCACGGCGGTCTCTTTGTTCTGCTGATCCCTGGTGCGATTACCCCGGTTCTGGGTTATCTGTTCGCGATTATCGCGGGTACGCTGGTGGCGGGTCTGTCTTACGCGGTGCTGAAGCGCCCTGAAGTGGAAGCGGTGGCTAAAGTCGCCTAAACCTATTGTCGGGTGGCGCTTCGCTTACCCGACCGACAAAAAAGCCGGGTGCTTACGCGACCCGGCTTTTTTTATGCGGCTTGTTCAGCCGTTTGCTGTGCTTTCAGCCAGGCGATCTCTTCCGCCCAGATATCCGGATTCACCGTTTCGAGCACCATCGGGATGCCGTCAAAGCGGTCGTCCTGCATGATAAAGCGGAACGCGTCGTGACCGATGTTCCCTTCGCCGAGGCTGTGATGGCGGTCAACGCGGCTGCCGAACGCGCTCTTGGCGTCGTTCAGGTGCATCCCGCGCAAATACTTAAAGCCCACGATACGTTCGAACTCTGCGAAGGTTTTTTCACACTCTTCGCGGGAGCGCAGGTCATAGCCTGCGGCAAACGCGTGGCAGGTATCGATACACACGCCGACGCGGGATTTATCCTCCACGCCGTCGATAATTGCCGCCAGATGTTCAAACTTAAACCCAAGATTGCTGCCCTGACCGGCGGTGTTTTCAATGACTGCCGTTACGCCCTGCGTCTGCGCCAGCGCGATGTTAATAGATTCGGCGATACGCGCCAGACAGGCATCTTCATCGATTTGCATCAGGTGGCTGCCCGGATGGAAGTTCAGCAGCGTCAGGCCAAGCTGCTCGCAACGCTGCAACTCATCGAGAAACGCATCACGCGACTTCTCCAGCGCTTCCTCGACCGGATGGCCGAGGTTGATGAGGTAGCTGTCGTGGGGAAGGATCTGACCCGGCCCGAAACCATACTTTTCGCAGGCGGCTTTGAAATCATCAATCACTTCAGTGGTGAGCGGTGCCGCGCGCCACTGGCGCTGATTTTTGGTGAACAGGGCGAACGCAGTCGCCTCGATTTCGGCGGCGCGAATGGCGGCATTCGCAAGACCACCTGCTGCGCTCACGTGCGCTCCAACGTATTTCATAGGGGACTCCTGTTAACCCGAAACGCTTATGATAGCGGGTTAACAGGAGAAGGATGTAGTGGTTTATGCCATCAGGCTATGAACCGCCAGGTTAATCGCGCCGCCGCCCACAATCAGCCAGACAAACAACATCAGTGCCATCAGCAGCGGTTTGGCACCGGCTTTTTTCAGGGCGCTGACGTGCGTGGTCACACCCAGCGCGGCCATTGCCATTGCCAGCAGAACGGTGTCCAGCGTGACCAGCATATCCACGACCGCTTTAGGCAGCAGGTGGAAGGAGTTAAACACCGCCACCACGATAAACAGAATCGCGAACCACGGAATGGTGATTTTGCTTTTCTCGCCTTTGCCTGCCGGAGTCAGCTGTTTCACGCGCGCGGCCAGAATAATCAGGAACGGAGCCAGCATCATCACGCGCAGCATTTTGGCGATCACCGCCGCATTTTCGGCGTCCGGGCTGATGGCATGGCCTGCCGCAACCACCTGCGCCACTTCATGCATAGTCGAACCAATATAGATGCCGTAAGTTTCCGGCGTGAACCAGTGGGCGACCAGCGGGTACATGGCCGGATAAAGGAAAATCGCCAGGGTACCGAAGATCACCACCGTCGCCACCGCAACGGTCACTTTGCTGGATTCCGCTTTGACCACAGGCTCCGTCGCCAGGACCGCCGCGGCCCCGCAGATACTGCTCCCCGCGCCAATCAGCCAGCTGGTTTGCTTGTCGAGGCCAAACACTTTTTGCCCGATAAAGCAGGCAAGCATAAAGGTGCTGGTGAGCGTCAGTACGTCGATGGCGATGCCGCTCACGCCCACATCGGCAATCTGCGCGAAGGTGAGGCGAAAACCATAAAGAATAATCCCGAGGCGCAGCAGGTGCTGTTTGGCAAACAGCACGCCGCCGTCGCAGGTGCTCCAGATTTTGGGGTAAACCGTATTCCCGACGACCATGCCGATCAGAATGGCCAGCGTTAATGCGCTGAATCCAGCCCCGGCCACGGCCGGAATACTGCCGCCCCATAATGCTGCGCCAGTGATGAGTGCGCTCAGCGCAAGTCCTGGAACGTAGTGCCACACTGTACGATGAGGGTGCAGAGTGATTTCAGTCATAACCTTCTCCTTTGTCTGGCTAAAAGGTTACGGCGCTCTGGCTTAAAAATAAAATTGATTATATATTTATAATTAATCTTTATAAGTGGTAAGCAAGGCGCTTACCCGCGCGGAAGGCCACTATGCACATTACATTGCGTCAACTGGAAGTTTTTGCCGAAGTGCTGAAGAGCGGGTCGACCACCCAGGCTTCGCAGCGTCTGGCCCTGTCTCAGTCGGCGGTCAGCGCGGCGCTGACGGATCTGGAAGGGCAGCTCGGCGTTCAGCTTTTCGACAGGGTAGGGAAGCGGCTGGTGGTGAACGAGCACGGGCGTCTGCTTTACCCACGCGCGCTGGCCCTGCTGGAGCAGGCCGTCGAAATTGAGCAGCTGTTCCGGGAAGACAACGGTGCTATCCGCGTGTATGCCAGTAGCACCATCGGGAACTACATTCTCCCGGAAGTGATTGCCCGCTATCGCCGCGATTTCCCGACGCTGCCGCTGGAGATGAGCGTCGGTAACAGTCAGGATGTGATCAACGCGATTATCGATTTTCGCGTCGACATCGGGCTGATCGAAGGCCCGTGCCATAACGTGGATATCATTGCGGAACCCTGGCTGGAAGATGAGCTGGTGGTGTTTGCCTCTCCCGCATCGTCTCTGCTGCAGGGTGAAGTGACGCTGGAGCGCCTGGCGCTGGCCCCATGGATTTTGCGCGAGCACGGTTCCGGCACCCGTGAAATCGTTGATTACCTGCTGCTGTCGCACCTGCCGCAGTTTCAGCTCGGGATGGAGCTTGGGAATTCCGAGGCCATCAAGCACGCCGTGCGACACGGTCTGGGGATCAGCTGTTTATCCCGACGGGTCATCGCCGAGCAGCTTGAAAGCGGGTCGCTGATTGAAATTCCGGTTCCGCTGCCGAAGCTGGTGCGTACCCTGTGGTGCATCCATCATCGCCAGAAACACCTGTCGAATTCCCTGCAGCGCTTTTTGCGCTATTGCGAAATGTAGCTGAGGCTCTGCTTTACTTATAATTTCGGGGCAGTCATGAAGCTCTCTTATAACAGAGTATTTCTGCCAGAAGGTTCGCGGATCGTCTGCTACAATCTCGCCTCATTTTTTGAATGGACAGCATTTTCATATGGTTTCCGAAACTAAAACCACAGAAGCGCCCGCGCTACGTCGCGAACTCAAGGCGCGTCACCTGACGATGATCGCTATTGGCGGATCCATCGGTACAGGTCTTTTTGTTGCCTCTGGTGCAACTATTTCAGCGGCAGGCCCGGGTGGCGCGCTGTTTTCTTATATGCTGATTGGCCTGATGGTGTACTTCCTGATGACCAGTCTGGGCGAACTGGCCGCTTACATGCCGGTCTCTGGCTCTTTCTCTACCTACGGCCAAAAATACGTTGAAGAAGGCTTCGGCTTCGCGCTGGGCTGGAACTACTGGTACAACTGGGCGGTAACCATCGCCGTTGACCTCGTGGCCGCGCAGCTGGTGATGAACTGGTGGTTCCCGGACACGCCAGGCTGGATCTGGAGCGCCGTCTTCCTCGCCGTGATCTTCCTGCTGAACTACATCTCTGTACGCGGTTTCGGTGAAGCGGAGTACTGGTTCTCGCTGATTAAAGTCGCGACCGTCATCATCTTTATCGTCGTCGGTGTGGCGATGATCGTCGGCATTTTCAAAGGTGCGCAACCTGCGGGCTGGAGCAACTGGCAGATAGGCGAAGCGCCTTTCGCCGGTGGTTTTGCGGCGATGATTGGCGTGGCGATGATTGTCGGCTTCTCCTTCCAGGGTACCGAGCTGATTGGTATCGCGGCCGGTGAATCTGAAGATCCGGAGAAGAACATCCCGCGCGCGGTGCGTCAGGTGTTCTGGCGTATTCTGCTGTTCTATGTGTTCGCGATCCTGATTATCAGCCTGATTATTCCTTACACCGACCCAAGCCTGCTGCGTAACGATGTGAAAGACATCAGCGTCAGCCCGTTCACGCTGGTCTTCCAGCATGCGGGTCTGCTGTCTGCGGCGGCGGTGATGAACGCGGTGATCCTGACGGCTGTGCTGTCGGCGGGTAACTCCGGGATGTATGCTTCAACGCGTATGCTCTACACCCTGGCCTGCGACGGTAAAGCGCCGCGCATCTTCTCTAAACTGTCTCGTGGCGGGGTGCCGCGTAACGCGCTGTATGCGACCACCGTGGTGGCGGGCCTGTGCTTCCTGACGTCGATGTTTGGTAACCAGACGGTTTACCTGTGGCTGCTGAACACCTCCGGGATGACCGGCTTTATCGCCTGGCTCGGGATTGCCATCAGCCACTATCGTTTCCGTCGCGGCTACGTCATGCAGGGGCACGACATTAACGATCTGCCGTACCGCTCTGGTTTCTTCCCGCTGGGGCCGATCTTCGCCTTTGTTCTGTGCCTGATCATCACCCTCGGCCAGAACTACGAAGCCTTCCTGTCTGACACCATCGACTGGGGCGGCGTCATGGCGACCTATATTGGTATTCCTCTGTTCCTGATCATCTGGTTTGGTTACAAACTGACGAAAGGAACCCGCTTCGTCCGCTACAGCGAAATGGATTTCCCGGGACGCTTTAAGCAGTAAGTTTCTTGAAAGATACAAAAAAGCCCCCGGCATCGCTGCCGGGGGCTTTTTATTGGGCGCTTAGAAACTGTAAGTCATGCCCACAGTGTAGCGACGTCCATCGAGTACCGTGTCGTAGGTATCGTAATCAATCTGCTTATCGAGAACGTTATACACCCCGGCGGAAACCAGCAGGTTTTTGTTTGCGTTATAGCGCAGACCAACATCGACCTGAGTATAAGATGGCGTACCCTGAGACATGGAGGTACGGCTCAGATACTCAGAGGTTTTGCCGCGAAGATTCAGACGGCTCCAGAAGCCAACATCTTGAGTGGCCTGCCAGTCCAGGGTGGTATTGAACATATGCTTAGGCATTTTGTTCAGTGGCTTACCGGAGAACTGACCGCTCTTCTGCTCAGATTCGGTATAGGTGTAGTTGGCGGTCCAGTTCACGTCCTTCGTGATTTCCCAGCCGAAGGTCGATTCCACACCGCGCATGTTCGCTTTATCGACGTTGACGCGATCGCTGACGAAATCGTAGCTATGGTCGCCAATGGTGCAGGCAGGATCGGAGCTGCTGTTACAGCGACGAACTTCGGTGATTTTGTCTTTAAAATCGGTATTGAAGAGGGTCACACCGGCGTTGAGATTGTCGTTGTTGTCCCACAGCAGGCCGATCTCTTCGCTCAGGCTCTTCTCAGGTTTCAGGTCCGGGTTGCCGACGATGATGCCATCGAGGCGTCCGCCCCCGGTGACCTGGCCCCAGTTGGCGGAAGACTGACGCAGATCCGGCGCACGATAACCGGCAGACACGCCACCTTTCAGGGTCCACTGCTCGGCAAGATGCCACACACCGTAGCCGCGCGGTGTCCAGTTAGTCCCGTAGTTCTGGTCTTTATCCATACGCAGGCCGCCGGTGAGCGTAAAGCTCTCGGTCATGGACCACTCGTCTTCCGCAAACAGCGCCCAGTTCCAGCGCGTCAGTTTACTCAGGCCATCTGCCGCTTCCAGCTGGTTACCGTTGTCACGCAATTTTTCATAGTGATACTGACCGCCCAGCGTCAGGGTATGGTCGCCCAGGAAGACCTGATTCTGGTTGTTAAAGGTCGTGTTGTAAGAGCGCATTTCACGATCGGGGTTATTGGTCTCTTCCTGCTGGATGTAGCTGGTGGAGTTGAAACTGTCGTAATAACCGCTGTGCGTTAACGAGTAGGTGGTGTGCTCGTAGCGCGTTTCGCTTTTGGTATTCGGCGTACAGGTATTTCCGCGGCAGGTCTCGGTAGCTTTAGACATCCCCGGCGTACTGTTTCGGTCCTGAAGTTCACGCGCATAGTCGAGATCGAAATCGTTTTTCTCGTCTGGCGTGAAGTTGAGGGTTACGCCGCCGTTGCGCATTTTCTGCTCGTTGAAACCGTTCTCGATTTTATCTTCGGCGCGGCGGGAGAGAAGCCCTGTGACTTTTGCACCGAGTAATCCGTCGATCAGCGGACCAGACGCGTAGGCGTTAGTCTGGAACAGATCGCCGGAGTCATTGTTTTCCTGGAAAGTGGCATCACCGTGCAGGGAGCCCGTCCAGCCCTTGGTGTTCGAGACTTTCTTGGTGATGACGTTGATAACGCCGCCCATAGCGTCTGAGCCATACAGCGAGGACATCGGCCCACGGATGACTTCGATTCGCTCAATGGATTCGAGCGGCGGCAGCCAGCCCTGTTCGATCCCTGCGTTATCGCTGTTTGGACGGGTGCTGCGGGTGCTGATGCGCTTGCCGTTGACCAGGAAAAGCGTGTACTGAGAGGACATTCCGCGAATACTGATATCGCTGCTGCTGCCACCGCCGGTCACGACAACGCCCGGGACATCTTTCAGTGCATCGGTAACATCGCGATAGGCCTTATCTTCGATCTGCTGTTTAGAAATGACAGAGATCGAGGCCGGTGCGTTCTGAATTTTCTGCTCAAAACCCGTGGCGGTGACGACAACGGTATCTTGATCGGCGGCGTGAACGAGCTGTGGTAAGGTCGCTGCGCAAACTGCGACAGCAAGAACCTTAAGGCGGGGTATTGTCATTTGTACATTCCGTTTAAAATGAATAAAACTCCATCGGGATAACCCTGAGAACTGTATGTATTTGTCTTTTAAGAACTCTTTGTGATGGAGAAGAGTGAGGAATTGTACAAAAGAATGTTTATTTGTAAACACAAATGATAATTGAACTCATTTGTGTTTATGGTCTTGAAGGGTAAAGTGCCGAAATTTCAGTGGGATAAAGAGATGTAAAGATGGAGGGCTTTCGCCCTCCTGTTTCATTTAGCGAACAAATGCTCCGCGTGGAAGCGGAGATGGTCCTCTATCCAGGACGCAATGAAATAGTAACTGTGGTCATGACCTTCCTGAATGCGCAGGGTCAGCGGCCAGCTTTTTAGCCGCGCCACTTCCGCCAGTACGGCGGGCTGCAGCTGATTCGCCAGGAACTGATCCGCATCACCCTGATCGATTAGGGTCGGGATGGCGTCTTGCGACTGGCTGGCCTGCATCAGCGCACAGCTGTCCCACTCCTGCCAGGTGGATTCATCGTTGCCCAGATAGTTCGAAAACGCTTTCTGCCCCCACGGCACCTGCGTCGGGTTTACGATAGGCGCAAACGCGGAGACGCTGGTGAACGTCCCAGGATTTTTCAGCGCCAGAATCAACGCCCCGTGGCCGCCCATGGAGTGTCCGCTGATCGCCGCGCGATCGCTCACGGCAAACTGCGCTTTGATAAGAGTGGGCAGTTCTTCGCGGATATAATCGTACATCCGGTAGTGGCTGGCCCATGGCTCCTGGGTGGCATTCAGGTAGAAACCCGCACCTTTACCGAGATCGTATCCGGCATCGTCCGCGACATCATCGCCGCGCGGGCTGGTGTCAGGCATCACCAGCGCAATGCCTAACTCAGCGGCAACGCGCTGTGCGCCCGCTTTGGTGGTGAAGTTTTCGTCGTTGCAGGTCAGGCCGGAAAGCCAGTACAGCACCGGCGGTTTAACGTTATCTGCCGTCGGCGGCAGAAAAATGCTGAAGGTCATAGTGCAGTTCAGAGTGTTGGAGTCGTGGCGCCAGCGCTGCTGCCGACCTTCAAAACAACGGTGCTCTTCGAGCAGTTCCATGCAAGGCTCCTGATAAGTATTGATATTCACTCAATCCATAATACAGATTATTCATTCACCTGTGAGCAACTTTCACTTCCGCATTAAGTCGAGATGTTGCATCATGAATTAACTAAATTTTAACAATCGGGGCGATCATGGCGCTGCGTATCGCGCTCAGCGGATTTGTGGTTTTAGTGGTGGCGATGGGGATAGGGCGCTTTGCTTTTACCCCTCAGGTTCCGCTGATGATTGCGGCCGGGCAACTGACGCTGACCAGCGCCGGACTGGTGGCCGCCATGAACTATCTGGGCTATTTAGTCGGCGCGTGGGATGCCATGCGCGCGCACCGGTTTGTTGAAGGGCGTTTGTACCTCGGGATTTTCGGCGGGGTGGCGCTGACGCTGCTGTCAGCTGTCGCGGATAACGCCGTTGTTCACGGCCTGATCCGCTTCGTCATTGGCTGCATGAGCGGCTGGTCGATGGTGCTGATCGCGGCGTGGACCAACGAACGTCTGGCTCATTTCGGTAAGCCGGGGCTGAGCGCCGCGGTGTTCGCCGGGCCGGGGGCGGGGATTGCCTTAAGCGGCCTGCTGGCGGTCTATATTCAGGCGCGCTCGCTCTCCGCCGGTGCGGCGTGGCAGATTTACGGCGTGCTGGCGTTGATTTTGATTGTGCTGGTGGCGCGCTATCTCCCGCGCGGCGGGCAGTTGCATCGCCCCGGGACCGCGCCGGAGCCGCTGGTGCTGACCACCGATCTACGTCGTCTGGTCTGGAGCTACAGCCTCGCCGGTTTTGGCTACATTTTGCCGGCGACCTTTTTATCGCAAATGGCCGCGGTACGCTTTCCCGGCAGCCTGTTTGCGCAGTTTGTCTGGCCGGTGTTTGGTGCGGCGTCCGTCGCCGGGATTGCGCTGAGTATCGCATTGCGTCACGTCTCGACCTCGAACCGTCGCCTGTCGATGGTCCTGTGGTTGCAGGGGCTGGGTGTGTTTGCCGCCTGGCTGATGCCGGGAATCGGTGGCCTGGTGACCGGCGCGCTGCTGGTCGGCGGCGGGTTCCTGTGCGCCGTTCAGCTGTCGCTGCTGTGCGGGCGTGAACTGGCGCCGAATCACACGCGCTACATGGCCGGATTACTGACCACCGGGTATGCGCTGGGCCAATTAGTGGGTCCGGTGACGTCAGCGTTATCGACGTGGCTGACCCATCAGCTTGAACCGGCGCTGGGCCTGGCGGGCGTGGCGCTGTTCGTCGGCGGGTGGCTGGTCTGGGATCGTCAGGCCGAAAGGCTGCAACAATTGCAATAATTATCGCCGTGAATACTGGATTATGTGCGTCACCTCACGCACAATGAGCGCACACTTTTGCTTCAAAGAGGGCAAAAGGCAGCCACACCTGCAGGAGAAAAATAATGCCATCACTCAGTAAAGAAGCCGCTCTCGTTCACGAAGCGCTGGTTGCGCGTGGTCTCGAAACCCCGCTGCGCCCGCCCGTTAATGAACTGGACAAAGAAACACGCAAACGTCTTATTTCCGGGCACATGACCGAGATCATGCAGTTGCTGAATCTCGATCTGAGCGATGACAGCCTGATGGAAACGCCGAATCGCATTGCAAAAATGTATGTCGATGAGATTTTCTCCGGCCTGGATTACGCCAACTTCCCAAAAATCACCGTCATCGAAAACAAGATGAAGGTGGATGAAATGGTGACCGTGCGCGATATCACCCTGACCAGCACCTGCGAACACCACTTCGTGACCATCGACGGGAAAGCCACCGTGGCCTATATCCCGAAAGATACGGTGATTGGTCTGTCGAAGATCAACCGCATCGTGCAGTTCTTCGCCCAGCGTCCGCAGGTGCAGGAACGTCTGACCCAGCAGATCCTGACGGCGCTGCAAACGCTGCTGGGCACCAACAATGTGGCTGTATCTATTGATGCCGTCCATTATTGCGTGAAAGCGCGTGGCGTTCGCGATGCGACCAGCGCGACCACCACCACCTCGCTGGGTGGACTGTTCAAGTCCAGCCAGAACACTCGCCAGGAGTTTCTGCGCGCCGTGCGTCACCACAACTAATCACAGGGCAGGATAAATGGAGCGTAATGTCACGCTGGATTTTGTACGTGGCGTGGCCATTCTCGGTATCCTGCTGCTGAATATCGCCGCCTTTGGTCTGCCCAAGGCGGCGTATCTCAATCCTGCCTGGTATGGCGAGATCACCCGCAGCGACGCCTGGACCTGGGCGATCCTCGACCTTTTCGCACAGGTTAAATTCCTCACCCTCTTTGCACTCCTCTTCGGCGCAGGGCTACAGCTGCTGCTCAAACGCGGCAAGCGCTGGATCCAGTCGCGCCTGACGCTGCTGGTGCTGCTCGGTTTTATCCACGGTCTCTTTTTCTGGGACGGCGATATTCTGCTGGCTTATGGATTAGTCGGCCTGATTTGCTGGCGCATGATCCGCGACGCGCACGACGTGAAAAACCTGTTTAACACCGGCGTCATTCTGTATCTCATTGGTATCGGTGTGCTGGTGCTGCTGGGGATGATCTCCGGCGGGGCAACCAACCGTTCGTGGATACCGGATGCGGCGAACCTGCAGTATGAGCAGTTCTGGAAGCTCAAAGGCGGCGTTGAAGCCATCAGCAATCGCGCCGATATGCTCGGCGATAACCTGATTGCGCTCGGCGCGCAGTACGGCTGGCAGCTGGCAGGAATGATGCTGATGGGCGCGGCCCTGATGCGCACCGGCTGGCTGAAAGGGGAGTTTAGTCTCGCCCATTACCGCCGCACGGGCGTGATTCTGGTGCTGGTGGGGGTGATCATTAATCTTCCCGCCGTCGTCGCGCAGTGGGTGCTGGACTGGGACTACCGCTGGTGTGCGTTCCTGTTACAGGCCCCGCGTGAGCTGGGCGCACCGTTCCAGACCATCGGCTACGCAGCGCTGATTTATGGCTTCTGGCCGCAGCTCGCGCGCTTCAGGCTGGTGGCTGCCGTGGCCTGCGTTGGGCGCATGGCGCTGAGCAATTACCTGCTGCAAACCCTGATCTGCACCACGCTTTTCTATCGGTTCGGCCTGTTTATGAAATTCGACCGACTCCAGCTGCTGGCGTTTGTTATTCCGGTCTGGGCAGTGAACATGGTGTTTTCCGTCATCTGGCTGCGCTTTTTCCGTCAGGGACCGCTGGAATGGCTGTGGCGTCAATTAACCGCACGTGCTGCAGGTGTATCATTGAGTAATACATCCAGATAACGATCTGGATCACAATCATTAACAAAACGGATGTAAACGTTTTCATCTGTGTGACCTTCTTCACGTAGTCCCCTCTTCGTCACTGCCAGAATAGCCTCCTTGCTAAACACAGGGGGTGTCTGTGAGTTGCTGCAATCCATTTAAGGATGGTGAATATGATCACCATTCGTGACGTAGCCCGCATCGCGGGTGTTTCTGTTGCTACCGTCTCACGCGTGCTGAACAACAGCGCGCTGGTCAGCCCTGAAACGCGTGAAACCGTGATGAAAGCGGTGACGCAGCTTGGCTATCGGCCCAACGCCAATGCGCAGGCGCTCGCCACCCAGGTGAGCGACACCATCGGCGTGGTGGTGATGGATGTGTCGGATGCCTTCTTTGGCGCGCTGGTGAAAGCCGTGGACGTTGTCGCCCAGCAGCACCACAAATATGTGCTGATCGGTAACAGCTATCACGAGGCTGAAAAAGAGCGTCATGCCATTGAGGTGCTGATTCGCCAGCGATGTAACGCCCTGATTGTCCACTCAAAAGCTCTCAGCGATGAAGAGCTGGCCGGGTTTATGGATCAGATCCCCGGTATGGTTCTGATTAACCGCGTGGTGCCGGGCTACGCCCATCGCTGCGTGACGCTGGATAACGTCAGCGGGGCGATGATGGCGACGCGCATGCTGCTCAATAACGGCCATCAGCGCATCGGCTATCTCGCCTCCAGTCACCATATTGAAGATGACGATATGCGTCGGGAAGGGTGGCAAAACGCCCTGAAAGAGGCCGGGATTGTGCCGTCCGACAGCTGGATTGGCACCGGATCGCCGGACATGCCGGGAGGGGAGGCCGCAATGGTCGAGCTACTCGGGCGTAACCTGCAGCTGACCGCCGTCTTTGCCTACAACGACAGCATGGCCGCCGGGGCGCTGACCGCGCTGAAAGACAACGGCATTGCGGTGCCGCAGCATCTGTCATTGATTGGTTTTGATGATATTCCGATAGCCCGTTACACGGATCCGCAGCTTACCACCGTGCGTTACCCGATTGCGTCAATGGCCCGACTGGCGACGGAGCTGGCGTTACAGGGGGCCGCAGGGCAGCAGGATGTGAGCGCAACACACTGTTTCATGCCGACTTTAGTGCGTCGTCATTCAGTGGCTGTTAAGCAAATTGTGGCTCCGATCACTAACTGATTACATCGGGCGATGTAACCGTTTTCAATCTGTGAGTAAATTCACAGTATCTTAACAAGCCGCTGACTATGATGTCAGCGTTTTAGGAGCTGAAACGCTATGTAACGGTGATTAATCACTTTCACTATAGCTAAAGTGCCCCAAACGACAAATAAAACGCATTACTGGAGCGTTACCGAACACGGAAGATAGAAATTTTATAAGTGAACTTCGGCTGTCAGTAACGTTTTGTTAACACCTGCCCGCCGACCGTTATTCACAAGAACTACCCTGCATAAAAAAAACCGGAGATACCATGAATAAGAAGGTGTTGACTCTGTCTGCTGTTATGGCAAGCATGCTTTTTGGTGCGGCTGCGCACGCTGCGGATACCCGTATTGGTGTGACAATCTATAAATACGACGACAACTTTATGTCTGTTGTGCGTAAAGCGATCGAGAAAGATGCTAAAGCAGCGCCAGACGTTCAGCTGCTGATGAATGACTCCCAGAACGACCAGTCCAAACAGAACGACCAGATCGACGTTCTGCTGGCGAAAGGCGTGAAAGCACTGGCTATCAACCTGGTTGACCCAGCGGCAGCAGGTACCGTGATTGAGAAAGCGCGCGGCCAGAATGTGCCAATCGTCTTCTTCAACAAAGAGCCTTCCCGCAAAGCGCTGGACAGCTATGACAAAGCCTTCTACGTCGGTACTGACTCTAAAGAGTCCGGTATTATTCAGGGCGATCTGATCGCGAAACACTGGGCAGCGAACCCGAACTGGGACCTGAACAAAGACGGTCAAATTCAGTTCGTGCTGCTGAAAGGCGAGCCGGGCCATCCGGATGCTGAAGCACGTACTACTTATGTTATCAAAGAGCTGAACGACAAAGGTCTGAAAACTCAGCAGCTGGCGTTAGACACCGCAATGTGGGATACCGCTCAGGCGAAAGATAAGATGGACGCGTGGCTGTCTGGCCCGAACGCTAACAAAATCGAAGTGGTTATTGCCAACAACGATGCGATGGCAATGGGTGCGGTTGAAGCGCTGAAAGCACACAACAAATCTTCTATTCCGGTCTTCGGCGTGGATGCACTGCCAGAAGCGCTGGCCCTGGTGAAATCTGGCGCAATGGCCGGTACCGTGCTGAACGATGCCAACAACCAGGCTAAAGCCACCTTCGATCTGGCGAAAAACCTGGCCGACGGCAAAGGTGCGGCTGATGGCACTACCTGGAAAATCGAGAACAAAATTGTTCGCGTACCTTACGTGGGCGTAGACCAGTCAAACCTGGCTGAGTTTATCGGTAAATAAGTTTATTGCCTGTTCTCACAGGGCGCAATTCGTTGCGCCCTTTTATAACGCGATATGCGAGGCCGTCAAGGTATAATTATGGTCAGCACAAATACTCAGTCGTCAGGCGAATTCTTGTTAGAAATGAGCAGTATTAACAAGTCCTTCCCCGGCGTTAAGGCTCTCGATAATGTTAATTTAAAAGTGCGTCCTCACTCTATTCACGCGTTGATGGGGGAGAACGGTGCGGGTAAATCGACATTATTAAAATGCCTTTTTGGGATCTACCAAAAAGATTCTGGTAGCATTCTTTTTCAGGGGAAAGAGATCGACTTCCATTCCGCCAAAGAAGCACTGGAGAATGGGATTTCGATGGTACACCAGGAATTAAACCTGGTGCTTCAGCGTTCTGTTATGGACAATATGTGGCTGGGTCGTTATCCGACCAAAGGCGTATTTGTCGATCAGGACAAAATGTATCGTGACACCAAAGCGATTTTTGACGAACTGGATATTGATATTGACCCGCGCGCCCGCGTAGGCACTTTATCCGTTTCACAAATGCAGATGATTGAAATTGCCAAGGCCTTCTCCTATAACGCGAAAATCGTGATTATGGATGAGCCGACGTCATCACTCACGGAAAAAGAGGTGAATCACCTTTTCACTATTATCCGTAAGCTGAAAGAGCGTGGCTGTGGCATCGTCTATATCTCGCATAAAATGGAAGAGATCTTCCAGCTGTGCGATGAGATCACCATCCTGCGTGACGGTCAGTGGATCACCACTCAGCCGCTCGAAGGGCTGGATATGGACAAGATCATCGCCATGATGGTTGGTCGCTCCCTGAACCAGCGCTTCCCGGACAAAGAGAACAAGCCGGGTGAAGTGATCCTCGAAGTGCGTAATCTGACGTCTCTGCGCCAGCCTTCCATTCGTGATGTCTCCTTCGACCTGCACAAGGGCGAAATTCTGGGCATCGCCGGTCTGGTCGGGGCGAAACGTACCGATATCGTGGAAACCTTATTTGGTATCCGCGAAAAATCTGACGGCACTATTACGCTGCACGGTAAGCGCATTAATAACCATAACGCCAACGAAGCGATTAACCACGGTTTTGCCCTGGTAACAGAAGAGCGTCGCTCAACGGGGATTTATGCTTATCTGGATATTAACTTTAACTCGTTAATCTCCAACATTCGTAATTACAAAAATAAGATGGGTCTGCTGGATACCTCCCGCATGAAAAGCGATACCCAGTGGGTTATCGACTCCATGCGTGTAAAAACACCAGGGCATCAGACACAAATCGGTTCACTTTCCGGCGGTAACCAGCAGAAGGTTATTATTGGTCGCTGGTTATTAACCCAACCAGAAATTTTAATGCTTGATGAACCGACGCGCGGTATCGACGTAGGTGCAAAATTTGAAATCTATCAGCTGATTGCTGAACTGGCTAAAAAGAATAAAGGGATCATTATTATTTCTTCCGAAATGCCGGAATTGTTAGGGATCACAGATCGTATTCTGGTCATGAGCAATGGTCTCGTTGCCGGAATTGTTGACACCAAAACGACAACGCAAAACGAAATTCTCCGTCTTGCGTCTTTGCACCTTTAAGATCAGGGGCTCCTCATGAGTGCGTTAAATAAAAAAAGTTTTCTCACTTATCTGAAAGAGGGCGGTATTTACGTCGTTCTTTTAGTATTGCTGGCCATTATTATTTTCCAGGACCCTACGTTCTTAAGTTTGCTTAACTTGAGTAACATTCTGACCCAGTCCTCGGTGCGTATCATCATCGCACTCGGCGTGGCAGGGCTGATTGTGACTCAGGGTACGGACCTGTCAGCCGGGCGTCAGGTTGGTCTGGCTGCGGTTGTCGCGGCAACACTTTTGCAGTCGATGGAAAACGCCAACAAGGTGTTCCCGGAAATGGCGACCATGCCGATTATCGTGGTTGTGCTGATCGTCTGCGTGGTCGGTGCCATTATCGGTCTGATCAACGGGATTATCATCGCCTACCTGAACGTGACGCCGTTTATCACCACCCTGGGCACGATGATTATCGTTTACGGTATCAACTCCCTGTACTACGACTTCGTGGGTGCATCTCCGATTTCGGGCTTCGACAGCGGCTTCTCGACCTTCGCGCAAGGCTTTGTGGCGCTGGGCAGTTTCCGACTGTCCTACATCACCTTCTACGCGCTGATCGCCGTGGCGTTCGTCTGGGTGCTGTGGAACAAAACGCGCTTCGGTAAAAATATCTTCGCTATCGGCGGTAACCCGGAAGCAGCGAAAGTGTCAGGCGTGAACGTGGCCCTGAACCTGCTGATGATTTATGCCCTGTCTGGCGTGTTCTATGCCTTCGGCGGTTTGCTGGAAGCGGGGCGTATCGGCTCAGCGACCAACAACCTCGGCTTTATGTACGAGCTGGATGCGATCGCAGCCTGCGTGGTGGGCGGTGTGTCCTTCAGCGGTGGTGTGGGTACGGTGGTGGGCGTGGTGACGGGTGTGATTATCTTCACCGTTATCAACTACGGTTTGACTTACATCGGCGTGAACCCGTACTGGCAGTACATTATTAAAGGCGCGATTATTATCTTCGCGGTAGCGCTGGATTCACTGAAGTACGCGCGTAAGAAGTAATATTTAGCAATGTAAGTTATGAAGCATCACAGGTTGTTCCGTTCACCTTAAGATTGGCAGAATATTAAACCGACATAACCTGTGAACGTGACAAGGGGGCTGCGCGGCCCCCTTGTCAATCCCCGCGCCCCGCCATGAAATCGGTGCTTCGCACTGCGCTCACCTCCCGGCCATCTGCCTGCGGTCGGCTCGACTCGTGATTACTCGTCCCATCCATGGGACTCGCCCCTACGGGGCCAGCGCAAGCGCTGTTCAAAATTGCTCCCGGCAATTTTGTCCTGTCTCGTTTCGCCTCTGGCCGCCATCCCTGGCGTCCAGCCCTTGTCATCCGGCCTCCGGTTCGCCGATTTCTGCGGGGACCCACACCGGTGCCACATTCAGGCGGTTGTGAAGCTGGAGGGATCGGAAGTCCGGCTGAAAATCGCCGAAGCGTTTCCTGGAGGCCGGGTCGAGGCGCAGGGAAGCGCCGAGAGGGTGCGACCTGCATGGATGCAGGATCGCGCCCGACCCGAAAGCCGCAAGGAATAAGCTGAGGGCACCGCGAAGCGGCGATTTTCCTGGCCGGGAGCCGGGATTGTTAAGGGGGCGGCGGTAGCCCCCTTAACACGTTCACCGCAGAGAGGCGAACAGGAAGCAGCGAACTAATAGTGAACGGAACAATTCCACTTTTTCCACATAGGAGTAAAGCCAAAGAAAATGACTTATTTCTTCTCTTTCTTCTGCAATTCCAGCAACTGCTCCGGCGTCACCGCCGGATAATCCTGCGCATCCTCTGGCACCTGATGCATTGCCGGAATCGGTACCAGCGGCCCTAAAAACCGCGGTTCACGCTTGAACAGATAAAGATCCGCCAGCGCCCCGAAGCGTGCACCAAACTCACGCACGCGAACGCTCCACATGTCTTTCGGAGAAGGCACCGCATAGCACTGGGCCTGAATGCCCATATGCAGCGCGATAAACAGCGCGCGCTCGCAATGGAAGCGCTGAGTGATGATGATAAAATCGTTAGTATCGAAGACCTTACGTGTACGGACGATGGAATCCAGGGTGCGGAACCCGGCATAGTCGAGCACGATATCTGCCGGATCGACGCCTGCGGCAATCAAATCTTTGCGCATGGTCATCGGCTCGTTATAGCTCTGCAGGGCGTTATCCCCGCTCAGCAGCAGGTAATTAACCTTGCCGCTGTTGTAGGCGTTCAGCGCGCCCTGAATGCGGTAGCGGTAATACTGGTTAATCACGCCGGTACGATAATATTTGGCGGTGCCCAGCACCACGCCGACCTGCCGATAAGGCAAATCCTGCAGATCGTCAAAGATATAGGGGGCGGTTTTCCAGCTCATCCAGCGGTCGAGGCCGAGCACCGTCAACAGCAGAATGCCGACCAGGACAAACAGGCTGTAAAACACGCGCTTTAACATGAAGATGGCTCGTTCCGTGGAGGGAAATTTTACTCAGGCTACTTTACCCGCCTGGTAAGCGCAAGAAACAGCGGTTTGATTGGGGGGATTTTCATCAGCAGGGCGGGCATTTCTGCCCGCACAGGAGAATCAGGCCAGAAGCTGACGGTCGATACTGGTGCAGCCCAGCGCTTTCAGCGTGGCGGCGGTGGCGTCCCACTGGATCAGCGGCGCATCGGCAATTTCAGCCAGAATCGCGCGCTGGATATCCGGATAGTCGTACCCGTTCAGGCTCAGCAGGTTCAGCGCGCCTTGCAGCGGAGGCAGCGTCGGGTTGAAGGCGGCGTTTTCCGCATAGCTCCCGGAGAAGATGTTGCCATCACGCAGTTCCAGCGCCACGCCGCTTGGCGATTTGCTGTACGGGGTGTGGCTTTTGTTCGCCGCCTTGATCGCCGCTTGTGCCAGCGCATCGCCGGTCAGGGCGTAGCCGTGATCCTGTTCGTCCATCAGCAGGGTTTTAATATCCAGATCTTTCGGACCGAAGGCGTCCGGCAGGTAGTCGCCCAGCGTGTGCGGCTCGCGACCCGGCAGGTTGATACGCAGCTGCAGCCCGCTGTTCAGCTCATTCATGAACTGACGGCAGTGGCCGCAAGGGGTGTAGTTCACGGTGATGGCCTGCAGCGCTTTTTCACCGCGCAGCCAGGCATGGCTGATGGCGCTTTGCTCCGCGTGGACGGTCTGTTGCATGGTCGCACCCAGGAACTCCATGTTCCCGCCGAAATACCAGGTCCCGCTCACGCCGCGCGCAATAGCGCCAACGTTGAAATGGGAGAGATCGGCTCTGGCGCAGGCGGCAGCCAGCGGCAGCAGTGCGAAAGCCAGCGCGTCTTCGTCCAGTCCCGTTGCCTGTTTAAGCGTCGTGACCTGCTCCGCAGTCAGCAGGGCGGGGAAGTGCGTATCCGCCAGAACCGGAGCCAGGGCTGATTGCAAATTCTCTGCGAGCTGGGCAAAAGCAGTTTGAAAACGTGGGTGCATGGCAATGCCTCATAAAGGTTAATGGATCGGTAGTGTACGGAGCCGATAGCGCTTTATATGTGATCCACTTCTCATTATGTATGCAACTTATGAAAACAAAATGAAATTTGCGCGACGCATCGCAAATTTTAGCCCACCACCGCCAGAATTATCGGGAACAGGAACGGGGCAATCAGCGAGGTCATGATCCCGCAAATCACCAGCGCCAGCGAGCTGAACGCGCCTTCCTGATAGTCCAGCTCGGCGCAGCGCGCAGTGCCCAGGGCGTGCGAGGCCGTCCCCATCGCCAGCCCGCGGGCGGCTTTGGTGTGGATACGCATTAAATTTAGCAGGGTATGACCGAATACCGCGCCCAAAATACCGACAAAAATAACGCACATCGCGCTGATCGCCGGGATCCCGCCGATGCTGCCGCCCACGGCCATCGCAATCGGCGTGGTCACGGATTTCGGCAGAATAGAGGCGGCGATTTGTGGCGATGCGCCCATCAGCAGGGCAACCGAGGTGCCCGTTACCATCGCGACGACGCTGCCGATCAGGCAGATGGTGATGATCGACTTCCAGCGCGCGCGGATTTGGTGCAGCTGTTCATACAGCGGGAAGGCCAGCGCCACCACGGCGGGCTGCAGCAAATCGTTGAGAATTTTGCTGCCCGCGAAATAGCGCTCGTACGGAATCCCCGTCAGCAGCAGGAACGGAATAATCACCACCATCGCCACCAGCAGCGGGTTGAGCAGCGGCATCTTGAAACGCGCGGCAAGTTTTCGTGCGGCAAAAAATACCACTAATGTCAGCGGCAGCGACCACCAGATATTGGCCATCATTTTTGACTTCCTTTCTGCCCAACCACTTTACGTTCGCCATGCACCAGATGCGAACTCCAGCTCACCACCAGGAACACCACCAGCGTACTCACGGCACAGGAAACCAGGATCGGACCGTACTGGGCTTTAAGCAGATCGTAATACTGCATCACCCCGACGCCGATCGGCACAAACAGCAGCGCCATATAGCGGATTAGCACGAAGCAGCCAGGATTGACCCATTTGGCGGGCAGAATTTGCAGCGCCAGCAGTAAAAACAGAATCAGCATGCCGATAATGCTGCCGGGAATAGTGATAGGCAGCAGAGATGAAATAAAAATCCCTGCGTACAGGCAGGCATAAATCAGCACGAACGCGCGCAGGTACTGCCAGATGATATTGAGAGTTTTGCTCATGTGATAGTCCTTGGGGGAACGCATTCATCATACAATTAAACATAGAAACGTGCTACGGATCACAACATGAATTTTGAGCATACCAGACATTCCCTTTTGGAACGTCGGGCGTTTCCATAGGATTCATTGTAAAAGCCTGTCAAAACAGTGTAGTTGCGGTGACTATTTTTGAAGCAGTGATATGATAAATCCACTCTCTTGGACAGGGGCTTTGTATGTCAAATTTCATCTTTTTCAGGAAAGGTACACAGATTTCGACAGTCAGGACAGGCGATACGAATGCCGCATCGCACCTGAAACAGCAGGGCTATGAGCAGGAGTTTGAAGAGATCGAAGCGGCGGATGCCTCAAGCGCGCTGGCGCGTTACCACGACATTAAAAAAGAAGAAGAGCTGAATTTATACGCTTTCGCGACGGGCCCGATTTTTACGGTACTGATTGTGGTCGTTGCCGCAGCAGTGGGCTACCTGGTGATGAGATAGACCTGCGTTAAGATCTTTGCAGGCCACCAGAGAGCGGCTACTATAGCGCCTCTTTTTTCACAGGGTCTACGAATGCGTGTTTTACTGGCACCGATGGAAGGTGTGCTCGACTCCTTAGTGCGCGAGCTGCTGACGGAAGTGAACGATTACGATCTCTGCGTCACCGAGTTTTTGCGGGTGGTCGATATGCTGTTGCCAGTAAAGTCGTTCTATCGACTCTGCCCGGAGCTGCATCGCCAGAGCCGGACCACCTCCGGCACCCTGGTGCGTCTGCAACTGCTGGGGCAATACCCGGAATGGCTGGCGGAGAACGCGGCCCGCGCCGTGGAGCTCGGTTCCTACGGCGTCGATCTCAACTGCGGCTGCCCGTCGAAAATGGTCAATGGCAGCGGCGGCGGTGCGACCTTACTAAAAGATCCTGAGCTGATTTATCGCGGTGCCAAAGCGATGCGCGAAGCGGTGCCCGCTCATCTGCCAGTGACGGTGAAAGTCCGTCTGGGCTGGGACAACGGCGACAGACAGTTTGAAATTGCCGATGCGGTGCAGCAGGCCGGGGCGACGGAGCTTGTCGTTCATGGCCGAACCAAAGATGACGGCTACAAAGCAGAGCGAATTAACTGGCAGGCGATCGGGGAAATCCGCAAGCGTCTGTCGATACCGGTGATCGCCAACGGTGAAATCTGGGACTATGAAAGCGCGCAGGCCTGTATGAAAGAGACGGGCTGTGATTCGGTGATGATCGGTCGCGGCGCGCTGAATATCCCCAACCTTAGCCGGGTGGTGAAGTACAACGAACCGCGTATGCCGTGGCCGGATGTGGTCACACTGCTGCAAAAATACTCGCGTCTGGAAAAGCAGGGCGACACCGGGTTGTATCACGTGGCGCGCATTAAGCAGTGGCTGAGTTACTTACGCAAAGAATATTCTGAGGCGCTGGGGTTGTTTCAGGAGATTCGTACACTGCAAACCTCGGCAGAGATTGCCAGGGTGATCCAGTCCAAATAAGTGTGGCCCGACAGGCGCGCGCCGGTCGGGCAAACCATCAGAAAATCATTTTAAACACGCCGGTTACCACCAGTAAGCCAATCAAGAAAATAATCAGGATAATCCACAGTAGTATCTTCATTCCCTTCTCCCTCGCCATTGAGCTTCAATCACGTAAAGTGTAGCAGCCAGACGGCAGCGGCAAACAATAAGCCATAAGAATGAATATAATTAACTGATTCATATGGTGAATAAATTTCCACGTGTGTGAGTGTGTTTCTAAATACTGGTTGCCACGGGTTACTAAAAAAAAGAAAAGCAGCAGGCGTAATTTGCGTCTTTCTTTTTTAAGTGAATGCGTGATGAAACGTTCAACTCTTGTATTTTTTAGCCTACCTCTCTCTTTATTACTGGTGTCATGCGCGCCAGGCCACGACACGGCGGCCTCGCTGAAACAGCAGGCGCCCGCAACCCAAATCAACACTCAGCTCGCCCATACCCAGTGGCCCAAAAATGAGTGGTGGAAAGATTTCAATGACCCGGAGCTCAATGCCCTGATCGCGAAAGCGCAGGCGGATGCCCCGGATATGCAGATTGCCCATCAGCGCATCGCTCTGGCAGAAGCCCAGGCCAAAATGGCGATGGCCGCCGACGGGCCGCAGATTGATTTCTCCGCCGATGCCGAGCGGCAAAAAATGTCGGCAGAAGGGCTGATGGGCCCGTTTGCCTTCACCGACCCGGCGGCGGGCACCACCGGGCCGTGGTACACCAATGGCACCTTTGGCTTGACCGCTGGCTGGGATCTGGATCTGTGGGGTAAAAACCGCTCAATGGTCGAGGCCAGGATCGGCAAGGTCAACGCGCAGAAAGCTGAGATGGAACAGACCCGCCAGCTGCTCGCCAGCAGCGTCGCGCGCCTGTACTGGGAGTGGCAAACCCAGGCTGCGATAGGCAACGTGCTCACTAACATTAAGCAGGAGCAACAGTCGATCATCGCCGTCGATCGCGAGCTCTACCAGCAGGGCATTAATTCATCCATCCAGGGTGTCGCGACCGACATCAACGCCAGTAAAACCGAAGAGCAGATGGCTGAAGTTCACGGGAAAATGAAAGCCATCGAGGCGCGTCTGCAGGCGCTGACCAATACCTCGACGATGAAACTGACCCCGCACGCACTGCCGAAAACCGAGGCTTCGCTGCCGCCAACGCTTGGCTACGAACTCCTGGCGCGCCGCCCGGATCTGCAGGAAGCGCACTGGTATATCGAAGCGTCCATGAACGACGTGGATGCGGCGAAAGCGGCCTTTTATCCAGACGTTAACCTGATGGCATTCCTGCAACAGGACGCGCTGCACTTAAGCGATCTGTTCCGCTCGTCGGCGCAGCAGATGGGTGTCACCGCAGGGCTCACGCTGCCGATCTTCGACAGCGGACGACTGAACGCGAATCTGGATATCGCCCAGGCGCAGAGCAATTTATCCGTCGCGAATTACAACAAAGCGGTGGTGGATGCGGTGAATCAGGTGGCGCGCACCGCCAGTGAAGTGGATACCCTCATCAATAAAACCCAGCAACAGCAGAAGATCGAAGCCGATACCGCCCGCGTGGTGGCCCAGGCGCAGGCGCGTTTCAACGCCGGGATCATTGCCGGTTCGCGCGTCAGCGAAGTGAAAATTCCGGCCCTGCAGGAGCAAATCGCCGGTCTGACGCTGCAGGGGCAGTATGTTGACGCCACGCTGCAGCTCACCTCCGCGCTCGGCGGCGGGTATCACCACAGCTAAACCCCTGGTTATCTATACTTACCTCTTTGCGATTGTGCGGAGGTAGGTATGGCAGCGACTCAACGCGTGGCAATTGTCACCGCATCGGATTCAGGAATTGGTAAAACCACCGCTCTGCTGCTGGCAGAGCGGGGCTTTGATATCGGCGTGACTTGGCATTCGGATGAAGAGGGGGCGCAGAAAACCTGTCGGGAAATTGAAGCGCTGGGGCGCCGCGCCGAGGCCATTCAGCTGGATTTAAGCCAGTTGCCGCAAGGGGCGAAAGCGATTGAGACGCTGATTGCCCGCTTTGGTCGTCTGGATGCGCTGATCAACAACGCCGGGGCGATGGCCAAAGCGCCGTTTCTCGATATGTCGTTTGATGACTGGCGCGCGATTTTCACCGTGGATGTGGATGGGGCCTTTCTCTGCTCGCAAATCGCCGCCCGGCAGATGGTGAAGCAGGGGCTGGGTGGACGAATCGTCAATGTCACTTCGGTGCATGAACATACGCCGCTTCCCGATGCCAGCGCCTACACGGCGGCAAAACACGCCCTGGGCGGCCTGACCAAATCGATGGCGCTCGAACTGGTACAACATAAAATCTTAGTCAACGCTGTCGCACCCGGAGCCATCGCCACGCCGATGAACGGCATGGACGACAGCGAAGTTGAAGAGGGATCGATGCCAGAGATCCCCCTCGGACGACCGGGGAAAACGCACGAGATCGCAAGCCTGGTCGCGTGGCTCTGCGACACGGATGCCAGCTACACTACCGGGCAATCACTGATTGTCGATGGCGGATTTATGCTGGCGAATCCGCAGTTTAAACCGGCGGGATGAGGCGTTAATCCCGCGCGTTTTCCCGATGTTTCAGCCACAGCCGCCAGGCAACCACTACCACGACCACCAGAATCAGCCAGATCCAGTGCTTCAGATGCTTATCGAAATTATGCAGCCACGGGCCAATCACTTCCCCGCCGACGTATCCGAGGGTGGTAAAAATCAGCGCCCAGGCGATGGCCCCAATAATGTTCAGCGGCAGGAAGATTTTCGGTGGCAGGCGGCTGGCACCAATCAGCAGCGGGCCGATAATGCGAAAGCCGTACATAAACCGGGTGCCGATAACAAACAGATAGGGATGCCGCTGGATCAGCCGCTGGGCGCGGTTGATTTTTTTCTGATGCTTTGAGAAACGTTTGAGCAGGGTGGGACCGAAGCGCAATCCCAGCAAGTAGAGCAGCTGATCGCCAATCATCCCGCCGAGCGCCACGGAGGCGACCACCAGTGGGAAACGGAGCAGCCCCTGATGCGCAACCACTCCCCCGAGAAGCGTAATGGTTTCACCTTCCGCCACGCTGCCAATCACCAGCGCCGCATATCCGTACTGTTCAATCAGACTATTGATATCCATAAGGTCAGCGTTGTCTCCCTCTGTGAACCTCCTTTAAGCATACACCCTGTGAATCAATGGCGCGGCAACCACGACATTTTCCCGTCGCGGCATTTTCGCGGCTGGTCATAAAATAATCTAAAGCTGCATTATACTGAGAGTATCGCCTTGCGGGCCGACAATGAGGGGGCTGTATGAACCATGTCTGGGGGCTTTTTTCCCATCCCGATCGTGAGATGCATGTCATCAGAAGCGAGAACGAAACGGTCGCGCATCACTACACGCACCATGTCCTGCTCATGGCGGCGGTACCGGTGATCTGCGCGTTTATAGGCACAACACAAATCGGCTGGAATTTTGGCGATGGCAACGTCGTGAAGCTCTCCTGGATGACCGGGCTGGCACTGGCGGTGGTCTTCTACGGTCTGATGCTGGCAGGCGTCGCGATAATGGGGCGGGTGATTTACTGGATGGCGCGAAACTATCCGCAGCGTCCGTCGCTTACCCTGTGCATGGTCTTCGCCGGATACGTGGCGACACCGCTGTTTATGAGCGGCATTGTGGCACTCTATCCGCTGGTCTGGTTGTGTGCACTGATAGGGACCATCGCGCTGTTTTACACCGGCTATCTGCTTTACGTAGGGATTCCGACCTTCCTCAATATCAACAAAGAAGAGGGCTTAAGTTTTTCCAGTTCTACCCTCGCCATCGGCGTGCTGGTGCTGGAGGCGCTGCTGGCGCTCACGGTGATCCTCTGGGGTTACGGGTACCGTCTCTTCTGACCAAAATGCATTGCTGGTGTAAATGCCAGCAATGCAGCATCTGTTCATGATTCTCTAGTGGCGACAACTCACCAGGGCAGCTATGATGCCTTTGCCAGCCTGTTTCGCCCGATGTAACAGGAGGCGTACGTCATCACGTGCATGAATAATTATCAGAAGTCTCACCATGCTGAAATTCCGAGTTTCTTTGCTTAGCCTTGCGCTGATTCTGGCTGTGCCCGTTGCCACGCCAGCTATCGCCAAAACAACCGCAGTGACCACTGCCGCCCAGCCGGAAATTGCCTCCGGTAGCGCTATGATTGTCGATCTGAATACCAACAAGGTGATCTACTCCAGTCACCCGGATCTGGTGCGTCCGATCGCCTCAATCACCAAATTAATGACCGCGATGGTGGTGCTTGATGCACGACTGCCGCTGGATGAGAAACTGAAAGTCGATATCAGCCAGACGCCAGAGATGAAGGGGATTTACTCCCGCGTGCGTCTGAACAGCGAAATCAGCCGTAAAAACATGCTGCTGTTGGCGCTGATGTCCTCGGAAAACCGTGCGGCCGCGAGCCTCGCGCACCATTATCCGGGCGGGTATAACGCGTTTATCCGCGCGATGAATGCCAAAGCCAAATCCTTAGGCATGACGAACACCCGTTTTGTCGAGCCGACCGGACTGTCGATTCATAACGTCTCGACCGCGCGCGACCTGACCCACCTGCTGATTGCCAGCAAACAGTATCCGCTGATCGGTCAGCTCAGCACCACGCGTGAAGAGATGGCGACTTTTGCGAATCCGGCGTACACCCTGCCGTTCCGCAATACTAACCATCTGGTTTATCGCGATAACTGGAATATTCAGTTAACCAAAACCGGCTTTACCAATGCGGCGGGTCACTGTCTGGTGATGCGTACCGTGTTTAACGGTAAACCGGTTGGGTTGGTGGTGATGGATGCGTTCGGGAAATACACCCACTTCGCCGATGCGAGTCGTTTACGTACCTGGATTGAAACCGGAAAAGTGACACCCGTTCCGGCAGCCGCGATGAGCTACAAAAAGCAAAAAGCGGCGCAGATGGAAACGGCGCAAAACGATTGATGATAGTGTTTTGTTGACGGTGGTTTTTGTAGGCCGGGCAAACGCAGTGCCGCCCGGCAAAAGCGCCCGGTGGCGCTTCGCTTACCGGGCCTACAAGGTCAAAGCGGCACCTCGGTTTTCCCCCTCTCCCCGTGGGTGAGGGCACCAGACCGCACAAAAGCTATTCCGGCAGCGTCCAGTCCCCGTCGTTCAGCGGACGCTGCATAATCAGCGTATCCCGCCAGTTCCCCTTCTTGTAGCCCACGCTTCTCAGCTGTCCGGCCACTTCGAATCCATGCTTTTTATGTAACCGCAGAGACCCGGCATTGTTATGCCCGTCGCCGACCACGGCGATCATCTGCCGCCACGGACCCTGCTCGCAGCGTGCGATCAGCGCATCCATCAGCGCACTGCCAAAACCGCGGCCCGTCGCGCTGGCATCGACGTAAATCGACTCTTCAAGGGTATAGCGATAAGCCGGGCGCGCGCGATACAGCCCTGCATAGCAATACCCGACCACCACGCCACGATAGAGTGCCACCAGCCACGGCAAACCGTCGGCGGCGATCTTGCTCATGCGCTGGCGCATCTCTTCAATGGTGGGGGGAACTTCTTCAAACGATGCGCGCCCATTAAGCACATGCCAGGCGTAGATCGCGGCGATGGCATGAACGTCGTCAGGTTGGGCGTCGCGCACCTCAACTTCGGATGCGGGTAAGATATCAACGGCCGACATGGTGGGCAGGCTCCTCAGAGAAAAAAGCCGGAGAAACGTTTCTCCGGCGGCGTGAAACTACTCTAGTACGAGAATCACGTGCTTAACAATAATTTCAGTGTGGCTTTACTGTTTGATCAGCGGCTTGCGTCGCGTCGCGCTCTGCGTCAGGGCTTTCTTTCCAGTATTTATGCTTCGTCGTCTTACCAATGCCCGGATTCATGCTGTTTGTCGGGTCATTCTCACGATAAAAACGTTTAAGCGTCTCTGGCGCTTCATACAGATGGCCGACGTTGTGTTCCGCCGGGTATTGCGCCCCGCGCGCGCGCAGCAGCTCCAGCATCTGCTCTTTCAGTTCGTGTGCGTCGACGCCTTTTTTGACGATGTAATCCTGGTGGAAAACGTGACACATAAAGTGACCGTAATAGAGTTTATGCACCAGCTTGCTGTCGATTTCCGGCGGCAGATGTTCAAACCACTCTGTGTCGTTACGACGCAGGGCGATATCCAGCGCCAGAATATCTTCCACCTCGTCCGCGTGAACCGCCTGATAGCGAATCGCCGCACCCGCCGCCGCAAAGCGGTGTAAGAATGCCTTGCTGCCTTCTTCCGGCGTACAGGCAAAGAAATCGCCTTCTGCGGTTTTAAAGAACTCCGCCAGCCAGCTTTGCGCCTCGGTAATCCCGTCGCCCGACATCTTCAGCAACAGGTGATGCTCGTACTTATCGCGCCAGCTTTTCATGCGCGGCGGCAGGTGCGCCGGGAAGGCGGTGCCGAGCTTCTGCATAAAGCGGTCGGTGAAGTGCGGTTTAAACAACGACACTTTACCGAGCATCGCGTCGGCGCGGCCCTTCATCGTAAAGAAGAACGGCATTTTGTCGGTGCCGAGCTTGTCGATCATCAGGAAGGTGTCCTTCCCGTAGCGTTCGGCGATATCGTAAATATCGCGATGCATATACTCGCCCGCGACCGGCAGATTCCGGAATTCACCCAGAATATGGCGACGGATCTCGGTCAGCACGTCCGGCTGGTTGGTGCCGATATAAAAGACCTGCTGATTTTTCTCCGCGGGGAAGGTATCAAGGCGCACGGCGAACACCGCCAGCTTGCCCGCGCAGCCGGAGGATTCAAACAGACGATCGGGGTCAGCGTTATAGCGCGCCGGGGTATCGGCTTCGATATCACGCACGCGTTCGACGTAATCGTGATCGTGGGCGTGACGACCATCGTGCTGCACGTCGGCGTCGCTCACCCGCTCGTCGTCGAGCTTGCTGAGGATCTGCTCCGGCGTCACGCCCAGGTTGATCCCCAGATGGTTCACCAGCTGCAATTTGCCGTTTTCATCAATGCGCGCAAAGAGGGACATCTCCGTGTACGCCGGACCGCGCTGCACCAGCGAACCGCCGGAGTTATTGCAGATCCCGCCGACCACGGACGCGCCAATGCACGAGGAGCCAATCACCGAGTGCGGCTCGCGGCCCAGCGGCTTGAGCGCTTTTTCCAGGGCATAGAGCGTGGTGCCAGGATAGGCCAGCACCTGTTCGCCTTTATCCAGCAGGTGCAGTTTGTCGAGGCGCAGGGTGCTGATAATGACGATATCCCGGTCGTAATCATTGCCGTTCGGCGTGGAGCCTTCCGTCAGGCCGGTATTCGCCGCCTGCATCAGAATAATTTTGTCGGCGGCGACGCAGGCGCTCAGGACGCGCCAGAGTTCCAGCAGCGTGCCGGGGAAGACCACGGCCAGCGCTTCACCCTGACCAGAACGAAAGCCCTTGCGATAGCGGGCGGTTTTTTCCGGGTCCGTCAGCAGGTGTGAATGACCGACCAGGCGAGACAGTTCGTTAATCAATGTGTTGTTATTTTGTGTGCGAACAGAAGTCATCTTCCACTCCTTGTGGTGGGGCAAATTTCTCGCTGTAAAGCATAGCGCGATTAACTGTTAAGCGAACAAGTATTCATGAGAAAAATCAGAGAATAACCCTGCAACGTTCTGAGGGTTTGTGGCACACTGCGCTTTTCGCACGGTCTGGCCGAGTTTCCCGGCGGTTGATGATGAGAGAGTACAACAACATGAAATGGCTTTGTTCTGTAGCTGTCGCAGTAAGCCTGGCGCTGCAACCCGCGCTGGCTGACGATCTGTTTGGCAACCACCCATTAACCCCGGAAGCCCGCGACGCCTTCGTCACGGACTTGCTCACCAAAATGACGGTCGATGAAAAAATTGGCCAGCTGCGTCTGATAAGCGTCGGGCCCGATAACCCGAAAGAGGCGATCCGCGAGATGATCAAAGAGAGCCAGGTCGGGGCGATTTTCAACACCGTGACCCGGGAAGATATCCGCAAAATGCAGGACCAGGTGATGCAGCTCAGCCGCCTGAAAATTCCTCTCTTCTTCGCCTACGACGTGGTCCACGGCCAGCGTACCGTCTTCCCGATCAGCCTCGGTTTAGCCTCGTCCTTTAACCTCGATGCGGTCAGAACCGTCGGGCGCATTTCCGCCTATGAAGCCGCCGACGACGGTCTGAACATGACCTGGGCACCGATGGTCGACGTCTCGCGCGATCCGCGCTGGGGCCGCGCCTCCGAAGGCTTCGGGGAAGACACGTATTTAACCGCCACCCTCGGCAAAACCATGGTCGAAGCGATGCAGGGCAAAAGCCCGGCGGATCGCTATTCAGTGATGACCAGCGTCAAACACTTCGCCGCTTACGGTGCAGTGGAGGGCGGGAAAGAGTACAACACCGTCGACATGAGCCCGCAGCGCCTGTTCAACGACTACATGCCGCCGTACAAAGCCGGACTTGACGCCGGCAGCGGCGCGGTGATGGTGGCCCTGAACTCCCTCAACGGCACGCCGGCGACCTCCGATTCCTGGCTGCTGAAAGACGTCCTGCGCGACCAGTGGGGCTTTAAAGGCATTACCGTTTCCGATCACGGCGCGATTAAAGAGCTGATTAAACACGGTACCGCTTCCGATCCGGAAGACGCGGTCCGCGTCGCGCTCAAAGCCGGGATCAACATGAGCATGAGCGACGAGTACTACAGCAAATACCTGCCTGACCTGGTGAAAACCGGCAAAGTCACCATGGCCGAGCTGGACGACGCCACTCGCCACGTGCTGAACGTGAAATATGACATGGGGCTGTTTAACGATCCGTACAGCCACTTAGGGCCGAAAGATTCTGACCCGGTCGACACCAACGCCGAAAGCCGCCTGCATCGCAAAGAAGCCCGTGAAGTGGCGCGCGAAAGTCTGGTGCTGCTGAAAAACCGACTCGAGACGCTGCCGCTGAAAAAATCTGGCACGATTGCGGTGGTCGGCCCGCTGGCTGACAGCAAACGCGACGTGATGGGCAGCTGGTCCGCCGCGGGCGTAGCCGATCAGTCCGTTACCGTACTCACCGGCATCAAGAACGCGCTGGGTGAAAACGGCAAAGTCGTTTACGCCAAAGGGGCGAACGTCACTGACGATAAAGACATCGTCACCTTCCTGAATCAGTACGAAGAGGCGGTGAAGGTCGATCCGCGCTCGGCGAAAGAGATGATCGACGAAGCGGTCAACGCGGCGAAGCAGTCTGACGTGGTGGTGGCGGTGGTCGGTGAAGCGCAGGGCATGGCCCACGAAGCGTCCAGCCGTACCGATATCAACATTCCGCAGAGCCAGCGCGACCTGATTAGCGCCCTGAAAGCGACCGGCAAACCGCTGGTGCTGGTGCTGATGAATGGCCGTCCGCTGACGCTGGTGAAAGAGGATCAGCAGGCCGATGCGCTGCTGGAAACCTGGTTCGCCGGGACCGAAGGCGGGAACGCCATCGCCGACGTGCTGTTTGGCGATTACAACCCGTCGGGCAAACTGCCGATGTCCTTCCCGCGGTCCGTCGGGCAGATCCCGGTTTACTACAGCCACCTGAACACCGGTCGCCCGTATAACGCCGATAAGCCGAACAAATACACCTCGCGCTACTTCGACGAAGCTAACGGCCCGCTGTATCCGTTCGGTTATGGTCTGAGCTACACCACCTTCAAGGTGTCGGATGTGAAAATGTCTGCCCCAATGATGAAACGTGACGGAAAAGTGACGGCCAGCGTCGACGTGACCAACACCGGTAAACGCGAAGGCGCAACGGTGATTCAGATGTACGTCCAGGATGTGACGGCGTCCATGAGCCGTCCGGTGAAACAGCTGCGCGGCTTCGAGAAGATTGACCTGAAACCGGGTGAAACCAAAACCGTTAGCTTCCCGATTGACGTGGATGCGCTGAAGTTCTGGAATCAGCAGATGAAATACGACGCGGAAGCGGGCAAGTTCAACGTGTTTATCGGCGTGGATTCGGCGCGGGTGAATAAAGGGGAGTTTGAGCTGCTGTAGTGGCGGTTTTCCCCCTCACCCTAACCCTCTCCCTGTGGGAGAGGGGACCGAACGGAGCTGGTTTTCTCCCTCGAGGGAGAGGGGACTAAATCCTCCCTCTCCCTGTGGGAGAGGGCCGGGGTGAGGGCAACAGGCCGCACAATCCACAACCCCCACCCCCTCACTCCCCACCCAATCTGTGACCCATCCCGCAACTTTTCGTCCCTTCGCCCCGAAATCCCTGCGAAACGCACTTTTCACCCGCTCAACCACCCGCCAAACGTGACTCCATTCACACTTCATTTTTCCCTCACCGGCGAAAACGTGAACAGGATCAAAAGCGCTACCCCCCGCATCCAACAGGCGTGACTCTCTTCACTCTTCCCACAAAACCCCGCTAAACACGCCGCTCACCCGGCACAGAAAACCCGTTTAATCCCTGTCACATCACAGCAGACAGGTATTCACATGAAACTCTCATTAGAAAATGTCTCCCTCGATCGCAGTGGCCAGGCGCCGGTGACGTCCACCCTCCAAAGCCTAATCGATCAACTTGCCGCAGCCGGAGGCGGCACGCTGGTGGTCACGCCGGGAATTTATCTCACCGGCACGCTGGTGCTGCCGTCGAATTTCACCCTGCATCTGGACGCGGGCGCGCGGCTGCTCGCCAGCCAGAACGTTGCAGATTACCACGCGGCAGAAACCCAAAGCATGGCCGAGCTGTCGCGCATGGCGCTGATCTACGCCCGCGACGCGCGCAATGTGACGCTGAGCGGAGCGGGCTGTATCGACGGCAACGCCACGGCCTGGTTTGCCTCACAGGCGGATGACCAGGGCTATCGTCAGCCCAAACCCCAGCGTCCGCGTCTGCTGGTGCTGGAAGGGTGCGAGCAGGTGCGCATCACCGACATCACCCTGTACGACTCGCCGATGTGGACCGCCCATCTGGTGAGCTGTAATCACGTGTTTATCCGCAACATCACCATCGATAACGATCTGACGCTGGCGAATACCGACGCGCTGGATATCGACAGCTGCCAGCACGTGCATATCAGCGACAGCTATTTCAGCGCCGCCGACGACGGCATCTGCCTGAAAACTACCGCCAAAGGACCCGAACTGCAGCAGCCGATCTACAACGTCACGATCAACAACTGCATCATTCGCTCCAAAAGCTGCGCGATCAAAGTCGGAACCGAAACCTTCGCCGACATCACCCATCTGGCTGTCAGCAACTGCGTGATCTTTGAATCCAATCGCGGGATTGGCCTGGTCTCCCGCGACGGCGGCCATTTCAGCATGATGAGTTTCAGCCACATTCTCTTCGACTGTCGCCACGGCCATCCGTGCCACTGGGGGAAAGCGGATCCGGTGTTTATCTCGGTTCGCCATCGCGCGCCGGACGTGATGCCGGGCGATATCCGCCAGGTCACCTTCTCGGGCCTGAACGGGGCGGGGGAGGGGGCGATCAATCTGCACAGCGAAACGCCGGGGGCTATCCGCGACATCACCTTCAACGGGCTGACCTTCAATCAGCAACTCGCCGAGTCCGATGAGCAGGGCTACTACGACGTGCGTCCGCCGTGCAACCCGGAGCGGCCGACCGGAATGGGGCTGGACAACGCCTATAAGGTGAACGCCGAAACCGGGCGCGCCCACGGTGTGGAACCTTATCCGCACGGCCTGCCCGCCATTTATGCCCACGGCGTCGACGGGTTGCACCTGCACGGCGTCACCCTGACACGCCCATCGCCGCTGCCTGCGGGCTGGGATCCTGAGAATATCCGGAGTTCAAAATGATCAAAAAAGTGCGAGAAATCAAACTGCGGAACTACGTCTGCTACGGTCTGGCGGATGTGATCGGCTCGGGGGCCTTTACCCTGGTCAGCGCCTGGCTGCTGTTCTTCTTAACCACCTTTTGCGGGCTAACGCCAATCCAGGCGGGGTCGCTGTTCGCGGTGGCGAGAATTGTCGATGTGATCATGTGCCCGGTGATCGGCTACGTTTCTGATAACTTCCACAAAACGCGTCTCGGTCGCCGGTTTGGCCGCCGTCGTTTCTTCCTGTTAGCCAGTATTCCGCTGGTGTCGGTCTACAGTCTGCTCTGGGTGGAGGGCTTCAACTACTGGATGTATCTGCTGTTCTACATCCTGTTTGAGATCGTCTACACCATGATCATCATCCCGTATGACACCCTGTCGGCGGAGATGACCTCGGATTTCAAAAAGCGCTCAAAACTGACCAGCGCGCGCATGTACATCGCCCAGCTCGCGGGCTTTGCGGCGGCGTTCCTGCCGGGGCGTCTGGTGGCGTACTTTGGGCCTGACTCTTCCGATTCGTTCTTCTACACCGGGGCGATTTTCACCGTCTCCTTTATGATTGTGCTGTTCTTTGTCTACTTCGGTACCTGGGAGCGCTCGCTGGAGGAGATCCAGCAAAACGAGCACCAGGACGAGGACGAAGAGAAAGAGCCGTTCACCACCCGGGCGTACCATATCTATTACGATTTCGTTTCGACGTTAAAAATCAAAACCTTCCGCTCGCACCTGGGGATGTATCTCGGCGGTTCGGTGGCGCAGGACATTTTCAACTCGGTCTTTACCTACTTTGTGGTCTTCGCCCTGATGACCTCGTCGGTGATGGCTTCCAACCTGCTGGGCGTGGTGAACGGTCTGCAGTTCTTCGGCGTCGGCATCGCGACCTGGCTGACCCTGCGTTTCTCCCCGTCGCGGGCCTTTGCGACACAGGCGACGATGGCGCTGGTGGCCTTTGCCCTGTTTGTCTCGGCGTATTTCAGCGGTACCAGCGGGATGACGCTGCTGTATGTCGGTGCGGCGGTGGCCGGGCTTGCGCGGGGCGGGATCTACGCCATTCCGTGGAACAACTACACCTTCGTCGCGGACGTGGATGAAATTCTCACCTGCCGTCGCCGGGAAGGGATCTTCGCGGGCTTTATGAGCCTGCTGCGCAAAGCCTCGCAGGCGCTGTCGATTTTCCTCGTCGGCGTGGCGCTGCAGATGTCCGGGTTTGTTTCCGGGCAAAGCGCCCAGCCGCAGTCGGCCATCAACATGATTCTGGTGATCATGATTGTGCTCCCGGTCATTTTGACGCTATGGGGCATCTGGTCCGCCTTCCAGTTTAAGGTCAACAGCCGCACCCACGCGATCCTCAACGAAGAGGTGGCGCGCCTAAAACAGGGCGGCAGCAAGGCGACGGTCAGCGCGGAGAACAAAGCGGTGATCGAGAGCCTGACCGGAATGCCGTACGACCACTGCTGGGGGGAAAACAGTGTCGGCTATCAGAACCGTAAACGCCTGAATGCGCGCGCACTGCGGGACAAAATGGCATGACGGCTCAGAGCGTCTTTATCCAGCAGGGCCTGTGGGCCCGGCTGGGATTACCGAAGGAACTGTGCTGGGGATTTGTCGGGATTTTCCTGTTTATCACCGGGGCCACTATCGAGCAGAGCTGGCTGGCGTCGATGCTCCAGCACCGGGGTTTTGACGCGGTCCATATCAGCCTGCTGTCGTCGGTGTTTGGTCTGTGCGTCGCGGCGGTGTCGTGGTTCTCCGGGATTGGCGCGGGCGTGCTCGGCCTGCGCCGCCTGATGTGGGCCGCGACGCTTCTCTACTTCATCGGTTCGGTTCCGTTTATCGGCTACGCCCTGCCGCAGGGAAATTACCCTCTGATGGTGGCAAGCTACGCCCTGCGCGGCGTGGCCTATCCGCTGTTCGCTTATTCGTTTTTGGTGTGGATTAACCAGCGCTGCGAGCCGGGGATCCTCGGGCGCGCGGTGTCGTGGTTCTGGATTGCGTTCGGCGTGGGGATGACCATCGTCGGGCCGTGGTACTCCAGCCTGATGCTGCCGCGCATCGGCGAAACGTCCACGCTACTGAGCGGGTTTGCGTTTGTCGCGCTCGGAGCCTTCTGCGCCCTGGTGCTCAACCGCGATCGTCCGCAGTGGCAGCGCGGCGGCCATCTCGGCGCGGCCTTTGCTGAGGGCATTCTGGTGCTGGTGCGCGAGCCGAAAATGCGTCTGGCGGTGATTGTCAAAACCATCAACGATATCGGCAAGTTTTCGCTGGTGATCCTGATGCCGGTCTATCTCCCGCGCTTCGGGTTTAGCATCGCCGAGTGGCTCACCATCTGGGGGCTGGTGAACGTGGTCAACATTTTTGCCAACTACTTTTTCGGCTGGCTGGGCGACACCATCGGCTGGCGCAACACGGTGGTCTGGTTCTCCGGCACCCTGTGCGGCCTGGCGATGCTGGCGGTGTGTTACGCTCCGGTGCTGTTCGGCGACAGCGAAACGGCGCTGTTTCTGGCCCTGGCGCTGTACGCCATCGGGCTGGGGGCCTTTGGCCCACTGAGCGCGCTGATCCCGTCGCTGCTGCCGGAGAACAAAGGCGCGGCCATCTCCTGCCTGAATCTGGGGTCGGGGCTGAGTAATTTCGTTGGCCCGCTGATTGTGACGCTATGCGTGTCACCTTTCGGCGTGGAAGGGACGCTGTGGGTGATGGCGCTGCTTTATTTTGCGGCGAGCCTGTTGACGGTTCCGTTGAGGTTGCCGGAAGCTATTGGTCATTAAGGCTAAGCTCTTTGAGGGATCAGTGGAATCGTTCCGTTCACTTTCATTCCTCTGCTTCTTGCTAATTTCTCTGCGGTGAACGTGTTAAGGGGGCCGCCGCCCCCTTAACAATCCCGGCTCCCGGCCAGGAAAATCGCCGCTTCGCGGTGCCCTCAGCTTATTCCTTGCGGCTTTCGGGTCGGGCGCGATCCTGCATCCATGCAGGTCGCACCCTCTCGGCGCTTCCCTGCGCCTCGACCCGGCCTCCAGGAAACGCTTCGGCGATTTTCAGCCGGACTCCCGATCCCTCCAGCTTTACAGCCGCTTGAATGTGGCACCGGTGTTGGCCCCCTTGTCACGTTCACAAGATATGAAGCAATTATATTCTGCCGAACATAAGGTGAACGGAACCACCTCCAGTGTTTAACTGATCAACATGGGGATAATACCCAATTTTTAGTCTACGCTTTTCTCTCAAGCCCCTGATAAAGGCGGCAAATTAATGAGGAAAGTGGAATGACAATCGCAAAGGGGATATGGGGTTCAGCGGCGTTACTGGCGGCGCTGAGCCTGCCTTTACAGGCGGCAGAGCCGGTGAAGGTTGGGTCGAAGATTGATACGGAAGGGGCGCTGCTGGGCAATATCATCCTGCAGGTGCTGGAGAGCCACGGCGTGAAAACCGTGAATAAAGTGCAGCTCGGCACCACGCCGGTGGTGCGAGGGGCGATCACCTCCGGCGAGCTGGATATCTATCCGGAATACACCGGCAACGGGGCCTTCTTCTTCAAAGATGAAAACGACGCGGCGTGGAAAAATGCCAGCGCGGGTTACGAGAAAGTGAAAAAACTCGACGCCGAACAGAACAAGCTGATCTGGCTGACGCCTGCGCCCGCCAACAACACCTGGACCATCGCGGTGCGCAAGGATATCGCCGAGAAAGGCAAACTCACCTCCCTCGACGATCTGAGCCGCTATCTGAAAGATAAAGGCGACTTCAAACTGGCGGCCTCGGCTGAGTTTATCGAGCGCCCGGATGCGCTCCCGGCCTTCGAGAAAGCTTACGATTTCAAACTCGACCAGAGCCAGCTGCTGTCGCTCGCGGGCGGTGATACGGCGGTGACCATCAAAGCTGCCGCCCAGCAAACGTCGGGCGTGAACGCGGCGATGGCTTACGGCACCGACGGTCCGGTGGCGGCGCTGGGTCTGCAAACCCTGAGCGATCCGAAAGGCGTTCAGCCGATCTATGCCCCAACGCCGGTGGTTCGCGAGGCGGTGCTGAAAGCCTATCCGCAGATCGGCGACTGGCTGAAACCGGTGTTTGAAAAACTCGATGAGAAAACCCTGCAACAGCTCAACGCGAGCATTGCGGTGGAAGGGCTGGATGCCAAAAAAGTGGCGGCAGATTTCCTGAAGCAAAAAGGACTCGTGAAGTAACAGGACAACGCTTTGCCAAAGACATGTCATAACCGCGTACTGCTTCTGCTCGCGTTTGTCGGGCTGGCGGCGTGCGCGCTTCCGTTCGTCAATTTCGCCCCGAACCGGCTGATGTCCGGCGAGGGGCTGTCGGTCTGGCAGGTGTGGGCAATTTCGCCCCTCCCGCTGGCGCTCTCTCTGGTATGCGTCACCGTGCTGTCGTTTTGCGCGGGGCGTGTGCCGCTCATTCTCACGCTGATTGTTTGTGAACTGCTTTTTGTGCTGCTGGCCTGGAGTGCCGGGCTTGCGGCAACGCATCTTGCCACCGCGGAAACCCCGCTGGCGCGTACCTCGACAGGCAGCGGTCTGTGGCTGTGGATGGCCCTTTGCCTGCTCGCCTGTAGCGATGCGATCCGCCGCCTGACCACGCGCCCGGTGTGGCGCTGGCTGCTGAATGCGCAGATCTGGATTTTGCCCCTGGCGCTGCTGTTCAGCGGCGAGCTAAACACGCTTTCGCTGCTGAAAGAGTACGCCAATCGTCAGGAGGTCTTTAACGATGCGCTGGCTCAGCACTTGACGATCCTGTTTGGCACCCTGGTTCCGGCGCTGCTCATCGGCGTGCCGATCGGCCTGTGGTGCTACCGCCATCCCGCGCGTCAGGGACCGGTATTTACCGTGCTGAACGTGATTCAGACCATCCCTTCCGTGGCGCTGTTCGGCTTGCTGATTGCGCCGCTCGCCGGGCTGGTGAAATCCTTTCCGGCGCTGGCCGCCATCGGCATCGCCGGAACCGGGCTGACGCCTGCGCTCATTGCTCTGGTGCTGTACGCGCTGCTGCCCTTAGCGCGCGGCGTGCTGGCGGGATTGAGCCAGGTTTCCCCGGAGGTGCTGGAGAGCGCCAGCGCGATGGGGATGAGCGCCAGTCAGCGCTTCTGGAAGATCCAGCTGCCGCTCGCGCTGCCGCTTCTGCTGCGCAGCCTGCGGGTGGTCGCGGTGCAAACCGTCGGCATGGCGGTGATTGCCGCGCTGATCGGCGCGGGAGGTTTTGGGGCGCTGGTGTTCCAGGGCCTGCTCAGCAGCGCGCTGGATCTGGTGTTACTCGGTGTGATTCCGACCATCGCCCTGGCGGTGGTGGTGGACGCGCTCTTTGCCCTGTGGCTGGCCCTGCTGAAGGGGAAAAATAATGATTGAATTTCACGATGTGAGTAAAGAATTTGCCGGGCAGACGGCGGTAAAAAACCTCAATCTGCGCTTTGAGGAAGGGGCGTTTTCGGTGCTGATCGGCACCTCCGGGTCAGGGAAATCGACCACCCTCAAGATGATCAACCGGCTGGTGGAACACGACAGCGGGCTGATTCGCTTTGCCGGGGAGGAGATCCGCAGCCTGCCGGTGCTGGAGCTGCGCCGCCGGATGGGCTACGCCATTCAGTCCATTGGCCTGTTCCCGCACTGGACGGTGGCGCAGAACATCGCCACCGTGCCGCAGCTGCAAAAGTGGTCGCGGCAGAAAGTGGCGGATCGCGTCGATGAGCTGATGGCGCTCCTGGGGCTGGAGCCATCGCTTCGCGAGCGCTATCCGCATCAGCTGTCCGGCGGGCAGCAGCAGCGCGTCGGGGTGGCGCGTGCGTTAGCGGCCAATCCGGAAGTATTGCTGATGGATGAACCTTTCGGCGCGCTGGACCCGGTGACCCGCAGCGCGCTGCAAACGGAGATGACCCGCATCCATCGTATTCTTGGGCGCACGATTATTCTGGTGACGCACGATATCGACGAAGCCCTGCGCCTCGCCGATCGTCTGGTCTTGATGGACCACGGGGAAGTGGTGCAGCAGGGCACGCCGCTGGAGCTGTTAACCCGCCCGGCGACGGATTTCGTGCGCGAATTTTTTGGCCGCAGCGAACTGGGCGTGCGGCTGCTCTCCCTGCGCACGGTCGCAGAGTATTTACGCCCGCAGGATCGGGCGGTGACCGGCGAACCCCTTCAGGCGCAGATGAGCCTGCGCGATGCGCTCTCGGCCTTTGTCGCCCGTCAGTGTGAGGTGTTGCCGGTGGTGGATGAGCAGGGCGCACCGTGCGGGACGCTGCATTTTCGCGATCTGCTGGCAGGGGAGGTGGAACGTGAAATGGCTACGTGATCCGCTCCTGTGGCTGGTGCTGCTGTTCGTCGCGCTGCTGTGGCTGATGCCATACAGCGGCGGGCTGTTTGGCGCGCTGTTCCCCGGTCTGCCGCGCCCGGTCTATCTGCAGGAGAGTTTCATCAGCCTGACGCTGGCCCATTTCTGGCTGGTGGGCGTGTCGAGCGCCATCGCGATTGTGATCGGCGTTGGGGCCGGGATTGCGGTGACGCGGCCTTTGGGCAAAGAGTTTCGCCCGCTGGTGGAGACCATCGCCGCGATCGGGCAAACCTTCCCGCCGGTGGCGGTGCTGGCGATTGCGGTGCCGGTGATCGGCTTTGGTCAGCAACCGGCGATCATTGCCCTGATTTTGTACGGCGTGTTGCCGATCTTGCAGGCGACGCTGGCCGGATTAACAGCCGTGCCTGCGGCAGTCACCAGCGTAGCGGAAGGGATGGGGATGAGCGCGGGGCAGCGACTGCGTAAAGTCGAGCTGCCGCTGGCAGCGCCGGTGATTCTGGCGGGAGTACGGACGTCGGTGATTATCAATATCGGGACCGCGACCATTGCGTCAACGGTCGGGGCGAATACCCTGGGCACGCCGATTATCATCGGACTGAGCGGATTTAACTCAGCCTATATTGTGCAGGGTGCGGTGCTGGTGGCGCTGGCAGCGATTGTGGTCGATCGCGGGTTTGAACGGCTGGCGCAGTATCTCAGCCGACACCGCCACGCACGATAAATGAGTAGCCGGCCAGCATCACGCCGCCAATGCCGCTGATGGCCATTAAGGCGAAGAGGGTAATTACGGCCACTTTGGTTGCCTTCATAATGTGCTCCTTTTGTTAACCGCCCAATTATACGGTGAAGCACACCTGTTAATGAACCATTAAATGCCGGGAAGACATTTACGGGCCGAGGGTGATGACGGGGTAGCCGTGTTCGCGCCATTCATTCAGCGACTGCTGTTGGGCGGCAGTGGGGATATCTCCGCACCAGACCAGCAGGGTTTGCCCTTCGAAAAGCTCGGGGCGAAGCTGAGCTAATGAATGCGCCAGCACGTCTACACGCCAGCCTTGCTGCGTGGCTATCCAGGCTTCGAGCCATAAGCGGGTGGTGTCGTGAACATTCCAGCCGACCACCAGTGCGTCCTTTCCGCTCTTCTTGCGTGCCGTTGACAGGCACACGGAAATGTAATTGATCAGCATGCCATCAAGCATACTCAGCAGCGCCTGGAGCGCCGGTTGCTGAGAGAGACGGCGACGAAGCGGGATAAACAGATGTGTGATGAGCGTCTGGGCGGGATAATCCCGACCCTGCTCCTTGATCCAGGTTCGCAGACGCTGAAAATTACCGGCCTGCAGCAGCCGGAGCAGTGTTTCCTGATGTTCACGCCATTCGGCCAGACTATCGGCATCGTGTTCACATAACAGCGATTTGACCTTGCTGACCTGGACACCGTTATCGATCCAGCTTTTGATCTCGCGGATCCGGTCGATATCCGCCTCGTTAAACAGACGATGTCCTCCGTCCGTTCGCTGCGGTTTTAGCAGCTCATACCGCCGCTGCCATGCTCGCAGCGTCACAGGATTGATATCACAAAGCAGTGCCACTTCACCTATCGTGTAAAGCGCCATGTTCGCCCCCTGGCTTGCGCATCCCCAGAATAACTGTAGACGCTGATTCGCGAACCAGGAAGAATCGACCGTTTTTTAAACAAATAATGCGAAGGGTGGAAGTTGATCCGCTAAAGGATGTGATGACGGGCACGAATTGCAGCTTTTTTGGAATGCTTCAAAGAAAGTTAATGTGTATCAGTGTATGTTACGCGTTTTTAGACAGTGCGGTTTGCGGTCATGTACGAATTTAATCTGGTGTTGCTGCTGCTTCAGCAGATGTGCGTTTTCCTGGTCATCGCCTGGCTGATGAGCAAAACGCGGCTGTTCATTCCGCTGATGCAGGTGACTGTTCGCCTGCCGCACAAGCTTCTCTGCTATGTCACCTTCTCGATTTTCTGCATTCTCGGCACCTATTTTGGTCTGCACATTGAAGACTCGATCGCCAATACGCGCGCCATCGGGGCGGTGATGGGCGGCCTGCTCGGCGGCCCGGTGGTGGGCGGACTGGTCGGGCTGACGGGCGGATTGCATCGCTACTCGATGGGCGGCATGACCGCGCTCAGCTGCATGATCTCGACGATTGTCGAAGGGCTGCTCGGCGGCCTGGTTCACAGCTATATGATCAAGCGCGGTCGCCCGGATAAAGTCTTTAGCCCGCTGACCGCCGGGGCAATTACGCTGGTGGCGGAGCTGGCGCAGATGCTGATTATCCTGCTGATCGCCCGTCCGTTCGAAGATGCCCTGCATCTGGTGAGCAGCATCGCCGCCCCGATGATGGTGACCAACACGGTTGGCGCGGCGCTGTTTATGCGCATCCTTTTGGATAAGCGCGCGATGTTTGAGAAATACACCTCGGCGTTCTCGGCCACGGCGTTGAAAGTGGCGGCCTCGACGGAAGGGATTTTGCGCCAGGGCTTTAACGAAGAGAACAGCATGAAGGTGGCGCAGGTGCTGTATCAGGAGCTGGACATCGGCGCGGTGGCGATCACCGACCGCGAAAGGCTGCTGGCCTTTACCGGCACCGGCGACGATCACCATCTGCCTGGCAAACCGATTTCATCGGCCTATACGCTGCGCGCCATCGAAACGGGCGAAGTGGTGTACGCCGACGGGAATGAAGTGCCGTACCGCTGCTCATTGCATCCGCAGTGCAAGCTCGGCTCGACGCTGGTGATCCCCCTGCGCGGCGAGAATCAGCGGGTGATGGGCACCATCAAATTGTACGAAGCGAAGAACCGGCTGTTCAGCTCCATCAACCGTACGCTGGGGGAGGGGATCGCCCAGCTGCTGTCGGCGCAGATCCTGGCGGGGCAGTACGAGCGGCAAAAAGCGCTCCTGACCCAGTCGGAAATCAAGCTCCTGCACGCCCAGGTCAATCCGCATTTCCTGTTTAACGCCCTGAATACGCTCAAGGCGGTGATCCGCCATGACAGCGACCAGGCGACGCAGCTGGTACAGTTTCTGTCGACTTTTTTCCGCAAGAACCTGAAGCGGCCTTCAGAGATTGTGACCCTGGCCGATGAGATTGAACACGTGAATGCCTATCTGCAAATCGAGAAAGCGCGCTTCCAGTCGCGGTTGCAGGTCTCGCTGTTTGTGCCGATTGAGCTGGCCCATCAGCATCTTCCGGCGTTTACCCTGCAGCCGATTGTGGAAAATGCGATAAAGCACGGCACCTCGCAGCTGCTGGGCACCGGCGAAATCCGTATCTCTGCCAGCCGGTTTAATCACCACCTGGTGCTGGATATTGAAGATAACGCCGGGCTGTATCTGCCCGGTGCCGAGTCGGGAGGGCTGGGAATGAGCCTGGTCGACAAACGTCTGCGCGCGCATTTTGGCGATGACTGCGGCATTACCGTCGACTGCGAGCCGGACAGTTTTACCCGTATTACCCTACGATTGCCCCTGGAGGAAAACGCATGCTAAGAGTGCTGATTGTCGATGATGAGCCGTTAGCGCGGGAAAACCTGCGGGTTCTGTTACAGGAACAGAGCGACATTGAAATCGCGGGCGAGTGCGCCAACGCCATCGAAGCCATTGGCGCGGTGCATAAATTACGCCCCGATGTGCTGTTTCTCGATATCCAGATGCCGCGCATCAGCGGCCTGGAGATGGTCGGGATGCTCGACCCGGAGCACCGTCCGTACATCGTGTTTCTCACCGCCTTTGATGAATATGCGGTCAAAGCCTTTGAAGAGCACGCGTTCGATTATCTGCTCAAACCGATCGAAGAGAAGCGGCTGGAGAAAACCCTTAACCGTTTGCGCCAGGAGCGCAGCGTGCAGGACGTGTCGCTGCTGCCGGAAAACCAGCAGGCGCTGAAATTTATCCCCTGCACCGGCCACAGCCGAATCTATCTCCTGCAGATGGACGACGTGGCCTTTGTCAGCAGCCGCATGAGCGGGGTGTTTGTCACCAGTGGCGAAGGCAAAGAGGGCTTTACCGAGCTGACCCTGCGCACGCTGGAGAGCCGGACGCCGCTGATCCGCTGCCACCGACAGTATCTGGTGAACATGGCGCATCTGAAGGAGATTCGTCTGGAAGAGAACGGCCAGGCGGAGCTGGTGCTGCGCGCGGGGCAGACGGTGCCGGTGAGTCGACGCTATCTGAAAAGCCTGAAAGAGGCGATTGGGTTGTAAAACTGGTACACTGCGCCCCATCGCATCACCGACAGCTGAAGGCTCTATGTTAAGTAACGATATTCTGCGCAGCGTGCGCTACATCCTGAAATCCAACAACAACGATTTGGTTCGTATTCTGGCGCTGGCTGAGGTCGAGACCACTCCGGCGAATATCGCCAGCTGGATCACCAAAGAGGATGAAGAGGGCTTCGTTCGCTGCCCAGACATCATCCTCTCTTCGTTCCTGAATGGGCTGATCTACGATAAGCGCGGCAAAGACGAGTCTGCCCCGGTGCTGTCACCAGAGCGTCGCGTGAATAACAACATCGTGCTGAAGAAGCTGCGTATCGCCTTTTCCCTGAAATCCGACGATGTATTAGCCATCATGACCGAGCAGAAATTCCGCGTGTCGATGCCGGAAATCACCGCCATGATGCGCGCGCCGGATCATAAGAATTACCGCGAGTGCGGCGACCAGTTTATGCGTTATTTCCTGCGCGGGTTGACTCACCGGGTGCATAGCGCGAAGCCGTAAGAACTGCCGGGTGGCGGCTACGCCTTACCCGGCCTACCAAACTGACTCACCGGGTGACAAGGCGAGGGTTTTGTAGGTCGGGTAAGGCGAAGCCGCCACCCGACACCGCAACCGGCAAAAAAGGCATAAAAAAAGCCGCTCATCTGAGCGGCTTTTTCGTTTATTTCACCTGCTGACCCGGCTTTGCACCTTCGTCAGGGCTTAACAGGAAGATATCCTTCCCGCCAGGACCGGCGGCCATCACCATCCCTTCCGAGATGCCGAAGCGCATTTTGCGCGGCGCAAGGTTGGCGACCATCACCGTCTGGCGACCGATCAGCACCTGCGGATCCGGATACGCCGAGCGAATGCCGGAGAAGACGTTGCGCTTCTCACCGCCCAGATCCAGCGTCAGACGCAGCAGTTTGTCGGAGCCTTCCACGAATTCCGCATTTTCAATCAGCGCGACGCGCAGATCGACTTTGGCGAAATCATCAAAGGTGATGGTTTCCTGAATCGGATCGTCTGCCAGCGGGCCAGTCACTGGCGCAGCGGCGGCTTTCACCTCTTCTTTGGACGCCTCAACCAGGGCTTCAACCTGTTTCATCTCAATGCGGTTATACAGCGCTTTGAAGGTATTCACTTTGTGGCCGAGCAGCGGCTGCTGGATTGCATCCCAGGTCAGCTCCGTGTTCAGGAATGCTTCAGCACGTTCTGTCAGCTGCGGCAGAACCGGCTTCAGGTAGGTCATCAGCACGCGGAACAGGTTGATGCCCATGGAGCAGATCGCCTGCAGATCCGCATCGCGGCCTTCCTGCTTCGCAACTACCCACGGTGCCTGCTCGTCGACATAGCGGTTCGCCAGGTCGGCCAGGGCCATGATTTCGCGTACCGCTTTACCGAACTCACGCGCTTCCCAGGCTTCGCCGATGGTCGCAGCCGCGTCAGTGAAGGTTTTGTACAACGCTGGATCAGCCAGTTCAGCCGCCATCACGCCGTCGAAACGCTTGGCGATAAAGCCCGCGTTACGGGACGCCAGGTTCACCACCTTGTTCACGATGTCGGCGTTCACGCGCTGCACGAAATCTTCCAGGTTCAGGTCGATATCGTCGATGCGGGAGGAGAGCTTCGCGGTGTAATAGTAGCGCAGGCTGTCGGCATCGAAGTGGTTCAGCCAGGTGCTGGCCTTGATGAAGGTCCCACGAGATTTGGACATCTTCGCGCCGTTCACTGTGACGTAGCCGTGCACGAACAGGTTGGTTGGCTTGCGGAAACCGCTGCCTTCCAGCATCGCTGGCCAGAACAGGCTGTGGAAATAGACGATGTCTTTGCCGATGAAGTGGTACAGCTCGGCGTCGGAATCTTTCTTCCAGTACTCTTCAAAGCTCGTGGTGTCGCCGCGTTTGTCGCACAGGTTCTTGAAGGAGCCCATGTAGCCGATTGGCGCATCCAGCCAGACGTAGAAATATTTGCCCGGTGCGTTCGGAATTTCAAAGCCGAAGTACGGCGCATCGCGGGAGATATCCCACTGCTGCAGGCCGGATTCGAACCACTCCTGCATTTTGTTCGCCACCTGCTCCTGCAGCGCACCGCTGCGGGTCCACGCCTGCAGCATTTCGCTAAATGACGGCAGGTCGAAGAAGAAGTGCTCAGAGTCACGCATCACCGGCGTCGCGCCGGAGACCACTGATTTCGGCTCGATAAGCTCGGTCGGGCTGTAGGTTGCGCCGCACACTTCGCAGTTATCGCCGTACTGATCCGGGGATTTACACTTCGGACAGGTGCCTTTCACAAAACGGTCCGGCAGGAACATGCCTTTTTCCGGATCGTAGAGCTGAGAGATGGTGCGGTTTTTAATAAAACCGTTCTCTTTCAGACGGGTGTAGATAAGCTCGGACAGCTCGCGGTTCTCGTCGCTGTGCGTCGAGTGGTAATTGTCGTAGCTGATGTCAAAGCCAGCAAAATCGGTCTGATGCTCCTGACTCATTTCGGTAATCATCTGCTCCGGGGAGATCCCCAGCTGCTGTGCTTTCAGCATGATTGGCGTGCCGTGAGCATCGTCCGCGCAGATGAAGTTTACCTGGTGGCCGCGCATTCGCTGGTAACGGACCCAGACATCAGCCTGGATATGCTCCAGCATGTGGCCGAGGTGGATTGAGCCGTTTGCGTACGGCAGGGCGCACGTTACCAGAATTTTTTTCGCGACTTGAGTCATAGTGGGCATTACTTCTTTAACAGTAAAAAGGGTTTTTGATAGTAACAAAAGGGCCATTATTAAGTAAGCACAAACCACGGCCTTTCAGGTAAACTTGTTCAACTAAGGTCTTATTCACAAGAACAAAGGAGTCGGGATGAGTTCTCAATCCCAGGCCAAATCACCGGAAGCCTTACGAGCAATGGTTGCCGGGACGCTGGCCAATTTTCAGCATCCAACCCTGAAGCACAATCTCACCACGCTGAAAGCGCTGCATCATGTCGCCTGGCTGGATGACACGCTGCACGTCGAACTGCAGATGCCGTTCGTCTGGGCCAGCGCCTTCGAAACCCTGAAAGAGCAGTGCAGTTCTGACCTGCTGCGCATCACCGGGGCGAAGGCGATTGACTGGAAGCTGACGCATACCATCGCTACGCTCAAGCGCGTGAAGAATCAGCCGGGCGTGAACGGCGTGAAGAACATTATCGCCATCAGCTCTGGCAAAGGCGGGGTGGGGAAATCCTCCACCGCCGTGAACCTGGCGCTGGCGCTGGCCGCCGAAGGGGCCAAAGTGGGTATTCTCGATGCGGATATTTACGGCCCGTCGATCCCGAACATGCTGGGTGCGGAAAATCAGCGTCCAACCTCGCCGGACGGTACCCATATGGCGCCGATCATGGCTTACGGCCTGGCGACCAACTCGATTGGTTATCTGGTGACAGACGATAACGCCATGGTCTGGCGCGGCCCGATGGCCAGCAAGGCGCTGCTGCAGATGCTGCAGGAGACCATGTGGCCGGATCTCGATTATCTGGTACTGGATATGCCGCCGGGCACCGGTGATATTCAGCTGACGCTGGCGCAAAACATTCCGGTGACAGGCGCTGTTGTGGTTACGACGCCGCAGGATATCGCGCTGATCGACGCCAAAAAAGGCATCGTGATGTTCGAGAAGGTGGAAGTGCCGGTGCTGGGCGTGGTCGAGAACATGAGCGTGCATATCTGCAGCAACTGCGGGCATCACGAGCCGATCTTTGGCACCGGTGGCGCAGAGAGGCTGGCGGCGCAGTATCACACCCAGCTGCTGGGGCAGATGCCGCTGCACATTACGCTGCGTGAAGATCTCGACAGCGGTAAGCCGACCGTGGTGCGTAGTCCGGAGAGTGAGTTTGCCGGGATGTACCGTCAGCTCGCCGGACGCGTGGCCGCGCAGCTGTACTGGCAGGGGGAAGTGATTCCGAGCGAGATCGCGTTTCGTGCGGTGTGATTTGTAGCCTTGTTGTGCCGGGTGGCGGCTTCGCCTTACCCGGCCTACAAAACCCGTAGCCCCGCAACCCCGTAGGCCCGCGCAAGCGAAGCGCCGCCGGGCGCCAGACCGCACAAAACCCGCAATTACCGCAATCGGTAATGCATCAGGTAATACTCTCCCTCCGGAGAATCCCCCGTCGCCTCGATATGCCAGCCGTGCCGCTGATAAAACCCTACCGCACGTTCATTTCTGACCAGACACTTAAGCGAACCTGTACTGCTGAACTGCTGTTGTACATGTTCCAGCAGCAGGCTGCCTGCGCCCACGCCCTGATACTGCGGATCCACAAACAGGTTGTGCAGAAAATTATCGTTGCTCCAGACCGACGCAAACCCGACGCGATGGCCGTTTTGCACCGCCACCCAGATCTGCTCGTCAAGGGTGGCCGCGTCGAAATCCTCAAGCTGCCAGTCGGTGTCATCCAGCCACGGCCACGCCTCGCGACGGGCCTGTAAAAAGAGGGTGCGCAGGAAAGGGCGATCGCTTTCCTGCCAGGGTCTGACGATGAGGGGATCAGCGGTGATAGAAGATATCCCCGTTGTAGGCTTTGAGGATTTTACCGTCGGCGTCATTAATCAGAACGTAGTTCTCACCCATGTAAGTCCAGTGCGTACCCGCATCTGGTGCCGGGAGGTTACGCAGCTGAAACTGCTTAATGGTGTACTCAGGCGTTTGATAGAGCGCCGGGGCGGTGTCGCCAATTTTGAATTTTGTGAAATCGGCGATGAACTCTTGTTCTTCATAAGCCTGGATCCCGGAAGGTGCAGTCACGGGTTGCGGAGCGGCATAAACAGCACCCGCCAGTGACATCAACACACCCAGAAGCAGCAATTTACTCTTAGCCATTTTATCTCCAGTTAAACCTTTTGCTGAACCTTCAGCCCGCTGTGACGGCACAGCGCGGCAAGCAGCCCATTTTAAGTATCACGGTCGCGCTTGTTGGAAAAAAAATGTAACAAATCTGAACAGCTTTGCCCATGACTTAATCATTCATCTCACAAATGAATAATCGAGAAACACGCTGCCAGTTTTATTATTCAGCCTCAGGGTGAGTGAAAATAGAAGGTGCAAAATTGGACTCAACGGTGAATGCAATTTAAACACATACCTTTTACTATTAAATTCGATATGAATAGCTTTGGTGGTATTTCCCGCGATGAATATTTGCCACCGCCGGGAAACAAATGAAGAGTATTTATTCGAAATGATTAAATTGACGGCTCATGGATGGAGTGCTAATTCAAACTGTTGATTTTGCTATTTTTTAACTCGGCTGGTCATGGGTGTCAACGTACTCGCCAATTATTCCTGATAAAACAAAGATTTTATCCATTCCAATGAAAAATAAAATATCTCTTTCGGTGTTAGCATTAATAATAAGTCAATTGACAGGCTGTGCGTTTGTACCTGGCCAGCAGCTGAGTGTTTCGGATAAAAATGTCATTGCTGCATCAGATGCTAATTATCAGCTCGATAAGCGCGTCGATGTTTACCCGATCACGCCGTCGTTGATTGAGACACTTCGCCCAACGACACTCAAATCTCAGGCGAATCCTAATCTCGATGCGCAGCTCAAAAGCTGGGAATACCACATCGACGTAGGCGATATTCTGACCATCACCGTCTGGGATCACCCGGAGCTCACCACGCCTGCCGGGCAGTACCGCAGCGCGAGCGACACGGGCAACTGGGTGGCCGCCGACGGCACGATTTTTTATCCCTACATTGGCAAGCTCAACGTCGCCGGGAAAACCGTCTCCGAGGTTCGCGAGGAGATCGCCTCCCGGCTGGATAAAGTGATCGAAAGCCCGCAGGTGGACGTGAGCGTGGCGGCGTTCCGCTCGCAAAAAGCCTACGTCACCGGTGAGGTGGTCAAATCCGGGCAGCAGGCGATCACTAACATTCCTCTCACGGTTATGGATGCGGTGAATGCGGCGGGCGGTCTCTCCTCCGATGCCGACTGGCGCGACGTGGTGCTGACCCATAATGGCAAAGACACCCATCTCTCTCTGTATGCCCTGATGCAGCACGGCGATTTGACGCAGAACAAACTGCTGTGGCCGGGGGATATTCTCTTCGTGCCGCGCAACGACGGCCTGAAAGTCTTCGTGATGGGCGAAGTGGCGAAACAAAGCACCCTCAAAATGGATCGCAGCGGGATGACCCTGGCGGAAGCTTTAGGCAATGCCGGGGGACTCAACCAGGATCTGGCGGACGCGACGGGGATCTTCGTGATTCGTTCGGCGCCGAAAGCTGATAAACAGAGCAAAATCGCCAGCGTGTACCAGCTCGACGCCAAAGACGCCTCGGCGATGGTGCTCGGCACCGAATTTCAGCTCCAGCCCTACGACATTGTCTATGTCACGACCGCGCCGATTTCGCGCTGGAATCGCGTGATCTCTCAGCTCGTGCCAACCATCAGCGGCGTTCATGACCTGACGGAAACGGCGCGCTATATCCGCACGTGGCCGCAGTAATGGTGAATTCAATCCTCGTGGTCTGCACCGGAAATATCTGCCGCTCGCCCATCGGTGAACGCCTGTTGCGCCAGCAGATGCCCGGTTTCACCGTGGCCTCCGCCGGAGTCAGCGGCCTGGTCGGGCACGCAGCCGATGTGCGGGCGCAGGAAGTCGCGGCGCTGCACGGCGTCTCCCTTGAAGGGCATGTGGCGCAAAAACTGACCCCGCAGCTGATGCGCGAATACGATTTGATTCTGGCGATGGAGCCGGAACACCTGAACCATATTTCGGCGATGGCCCCTGAAATCCGGGGTCGGTCGCTGCTGTTTGGGCAGTGGTTGCAAACGCGCGCAATCCCCGACCCGTATCGTAAGAGTCACGAAGCGTATGAATACGTGTTCGATCTGCTGGGCAGGGCGAGTCAGGAATGGGCTCAACGACTGAGTCATTAAAGGAATAAAGTTTCAATGTCTTCATATACTTCAGACATCTACGCGGCTGCGAATGAAAATCACGAGCTGGATCTGGCGCGCCTGCTGGGTGAGATGATCGACCATCGCCTGCTTATTTTGTGCATCACTTTTCTGTTTACCGCCTGCGCGGCCCTCTACGCTTTCACGGCGACGCCGGTTTTCCGGGCCGATGCGATGGTGCAGATCGAGAGTAAACAGGACAACAGCCTGCTTAAAAATTTGAGCCAGCTCAGCCCGGAGCTCTCCCCGGATACCATGCCGGAAATTCAGCTGCTGAAATCGCGGATGATCCTCGGCCAGACGGTGGACGGCCTGCGTCTTAACGAAGAGGTTAAACAGCGCTACTTCCCGCTGGTAGGGCGCGCGCTTGCCAGGCTGCTCGGCCAAAAACCGGCGACGCTGGATCTGCTCATGATGCATATTCCCTCAACAGACGGCACGCCGCGTACCCTGACCCTGACGGTGCTGGACCCAACGCATTTCCGCGTGACGGGGGATGATTTCGAGGGCGAAGGCGTCGCGGGAATGCCGTTTGAAAAAGAGGGTGTCTCCCTGTGGGTGAAAACGATGACGGCGCAGCCGGGCGCGCGGTTCGCCCTGACGGAGCGGACAAAACTCGACACCATCAACGCGCTGAATCAGCAGTTCACCGTGGCCGAAGCGGGTAAACAGAGCGGCGTGCTGAACCTCTCCCTGACCGGCACGGACCCGGACCTGATTGCGAAAGTGCTTAACAGCATTGCCGAGAATTATTTGCGTCAGAACATCGACAGACAGGCCGCGCAGGATGCCAAAAGCCTCGCCTTTTTGCAGCGCCAGCTGCCGCAGATCCGAGGCGATCTGGATGTCGCCGAAGAGCGGCTCAACGTCTATCGTAAGCAGCGCGATTCGGTGGATCTGACGCTGGAGGCCAAATCGGTGCTGGAGCAGATCGTCAACGCCGATAACCAGCTCAACGAACTGACCTTCCGCGAGGCGGAGATTTCGCAGCTGTTCAAAAAGGATCACCCGACTTACCGCGCGCTGATGGAAAAACGTCAGACGCTGGAGAGCGAAAAAGCACGCCTGAATCAGCGCGTCTCCGCCATGCCTTCCACGCAGCAGGAAATCCTGCGTCTGAGCCGCGACGTGGATTCCGGGCGTGAAATCTATCAGCAGCTGCTGACCCGCCAGCAGGAGCTGAGTATCTCCCGCTCGAGCGCTATCGGTAACGTGCGCATTATTGATCCTGCCGTAACGCAACCTGAGTCGATCAAACCCACGAAACCGCTGGTTATCGTGATGGGCTTCATGCTGGGGTTGATCATTTCAGCGGCTCTGGTTTTGGGGCGCGCGGCGCTTAAACGCGGTATCGAAAGCCCGGATCAGCTCGAAAACCAGGGGATTACGGTGCTCGCCACGCTGCCGCGCTCTGTCTGGCTATGGAAAAAGACCCGCCTGCGCGGCAAGTATTTCTTCGGCGATCGCTGGACCCACAGGACCCGAAATATCCCGTTTCTGCCCGTCGACAGGCCGGTGGATCTGTTTGTGGAAGCCATCCGCGGCCTGCGCACCAGCCTTCATTTCACCATGCTGGAGACGACCAACCGCGTGGTGATGTTTACCGGCCCGACGCAGAATTGTGGCAAGACCCTCGTCAGCACCTCGCTGGCGGCGATCGTCGCGCAGGCCGGGCAGAAAGTGTTGTTTATCGATGCCGATATGCGCAAAGGGTACGTTCATCAGATCTTTGGCCTGACGAACCGCACCGGTCTGTCTGACGTGCTTTCCGGCAAAATCGATTATCAGGCTGCCATTCAGCGCTATGTGCCGGGTGAGGTCGACGTGATGACCTGCGGCCAGACGCCGGGTAATCCTTCGGAACTGCTGATCGGCGAACCATTCCAGCAACTGCTGAAATGGGCGAACGAGCACTACACAATGGTGATCGTTGATACGCCGCCGATTCTGGCGGTGACGGATGCGTCACTGGTGGGGAGAAAAGCGGGAACCACGCTGCTGGTGGCCCGATTTGGCATGACCAGCGTGAAAGAGGTTCAGGCCTGTTCGAAACGGCTGCAGCTGGCCGGTGTCGCCGTTGACGGTGCGATTCTCAATGACGTCATTAAATCCGCAGCGCTCTATTACGCCGAGGGGTATGCCCCTTTCGAGTACAGTTATAGCGCTGAGAAAGAGAAAAACGTGGGATAAAAAAGAGGCCCCGCACCAGGCGGTGCGGGTCTTTATAAGCCCAGATTATTACCCCATCGTCTTATTTCCCTCCATGAATCTGAGAAAACAATATTCTCCGTCAGTGAATGCCAGCTGGTTATTTAATGCACTCCCTCTCTCGTGATTTATTTGTTGTTGACTTTGTATTTGTTGGTTAATGACTGATGAATACAGACTTATTTTTGAGGTTCTTGCTTTTATTTCAGTTAGTTATGCATTAATTGTAATTTTTAATATAATTATTTAACTGAAATTTTTTTTTAGTCGTGGTGTTGGTTTATTTTAAAGTGTAACCTCCTGGCTTTGAAAGAAAACAACCATTCAATCATTCAAGTGAAAAATAAAATATACCTTTCTGCATTGATATTAATAATATATCAATTAACGGGCTGTACCTTCATTCCTGGCCAGACGCTCAACGTGTCAAATAAAAATAAGATAGCTGCGACAAATGAACATGATGATCTGGATAACAAAGTGGACGTCTATCGGATCACGTCTTCTTTGATTGAGACACTGCGCCCAACGACGCTTAAATCGCAGGCGAATCCTGCTCTCGATGCGCAGCTCAAAAGCTGGGAATACCGCATCGACGTGGGCGACATCCTGACCATCACCGTCTGGGATCACCCGGAGCTCACCACGCCTGCCGGGCAGTACCGCAGCGCGAGCGACACGGGCAACTGGGTGGCCGCCGACGGCACGATTTTTTATCCCTACATCGGCAAGCTCAACGTCGCCGGGAAAACCGTCTCCGAAGTTCGCGAAGAGATAACCTCCCGGCTGGATAAAGTGATCGAAAGCCCGCAGGTGGATGTCAGCGTGGCGGCGTTCCGCTCGCAAAAAGCCTACATCACGGGAGAAGTCGTCAAATCCGGCCAACAGGCGATCACCAATATCCCGCTGACCGTCATGGATGCGGTGAATGCCGCGGGGGGATTATCCGCCGATGCCGACTGGCGCGACGTGGTGCTGACCCACAATGGCAAAGACACCCATCTCTCTCTGTATGCCCTGATGCAGCACGGCGATTTGACGCAAAACAAACTGCTGTGGCCGGGAGACATTCTCTTCGTGCCGCGCAACGACGGCCTGAAGGTCTTTGTGATGGGCGAAGTCGCTAAACAAAGCACTCTCAAAATGGATCGCAGCGGGATGACCCTGGCGGAAGCGCTCGGCAATGCCGGGGGAATCAACCAGGATCTGGCGGACGCGACGGGGATCTTCGTGATTCGTTCGGCGCCGAAAACCGACAAACAGGACAAAATCGCCAGCGTCTACCAGCTCGACGCCAAAGATGCCTCGGCAATGGTCCTCGGCACCGAATTTCAGCTCCAGCCCTACGACATTGTCTATGTCACGACCGCGCCGGTTTCGCGCTGGAATCGCGTCATCTCTCAGCTCGTGCCCACCATTACCGGCGTTCATGACCTGACCGAAGCGGTACGCTACATCCGAACGTGGCCGCAATAATGGTGAAATCCATCCTGGTCGTCTGTACCGGAAATCTCTGCCGCTCGCCCATCGGTGAACGCCTGCTGCGCCAGCACTTGCCCGCCTTTATTGTGGCGTCAGCAGGGGTCTGCGGGCTGATGGGGTACGCGGCAGATACGCGCGCTCAGGAAGTGGCGGCGCTGCACGGTGTTTCGCTGGAAGGGCACGTCGCGCAGAAACTGACCCCGCAGCTGATGCGCGAATACGATCTGATCCTGGCGATGGAGCCGCAACACCTGAACCATATTTCAGCGATCGCCCCTGAAATCCGCGGGCGTTCGCTGCTGTTTGGCCAGTGGCTGCACACACGAGTCATCCCCGATCCCTACCGTAAAAGCCACGAAGCGTATGAATACGTTTTTGACCTGCTCGGCAGAGCAAGCCGGGAATGGGCTCAACGATTGAGTCACTAAAGGAATAGAGTTGTATGTCTTCACACATTTCAGAACACAATGCCGCAGCGATTGGGCATCAGGAACTGGATCTGGCGCGCCTGCTGGGCGAGTTGATCGACCATCGCGTACTTATTGTTTGCATGACCCTCCTGTTTACCCTCTGCGCTGGCCTGTACGCGTTCACCGCGACCCCGGTGTACAGAGCCGATGCGATGGTGCAGATCGAGAGTAAACAGGACAACAGCCTGCTCAAAAATCTGAGCCAGCTCGGCCCGGAGCTCTCCCCGGACACACTCCCGGAAATCCAGCTGCTGAAATCGCGGATGATCCTCGGCCAGACGGTGGAGACGCTACACCTGAATGAAGAGGTAAAGCCGCGCTATTTTCCCCTTATCGGGCGCGCAATAGTGCGTCTTTTGGGTCAGCGACCGGCGACCCTGGTGCTGGCCAGACTGCACATTCCCGCCACGGTAAACGCGACTCATACCCTGACGCTCAGAGCGCTGGAGCAGGGGAGTTACCAGCTGGAGGGGGAGGGGTTCCAGGGGGAAGGCGTGGTGGGGAAGCGGTTCGAAAAGGACGGCGTAGTCCTTCTGGTCAAATCCATGGAAGCTCAACCCGGCACGCGTTTCACCCTCTGTGAGCGGACAACCCTGGAGACGATTAACGCCCTGAATCAGCAATTCACCGTCGCGGAAGCGGGAAAACAGAGCGGCATCCTGAATCTGTCCCTGACCGGCACCGACCCGGATCGGATTGCCGGGGAACTCAATAGCATTACCGAAAACTATTTGCGTCAGAACATCGACCGGCAGGCCGAGCAGGATGCCAAAAGCCTCGCTTTTTTGCAGCGCCAGCTGCCGCAGATCCGAGGCGATCTGGATATCGCCGAAGAGCGGCTTAACCTCTATCGTAAGCAGCGCGATTCGGTGGATCTGACGCTGGAGGCCAAATCGGTACTGGAGCAGATCGTCAACGCCGATAACCAGCTTAACGAACTGACCTTCCGCGAGGCGGAGATCTCCCAGCTGTTCAAAAAGGATCACCCGACTTACCGCGCCCTGATGGAAAAACGTCAGACGCTGGAGAGCGAAAAAGCGCACCTGAATCAGCGCGTCTCCGCCATGCCTTCCACGCAGCAGGAGATTTTGCGTCTGAGCCGGGACGTGGATTCCGGGCGTGAGATCTACCAGCAGCTGCTGACGCGCCAGCAGGAGCTGAGCATCTCCCGCTCCAGCGCTATCGGTAACGTGCGCATTATTGATCCTGCCGTGACGCAACCTGAGCCGATAAAACCCACCCGACCGCTGGTGATCGTCATGGGCTTTATGCTCGGGCTCATCCTTTCCTCGGGAATCATTCTGGGGCGAGCCGCGCTCAGACGAGGCCTTGAAAGCCCTGAACAGCTTGAGGCGCTGGGGATGACCGTACTGGCGACGCTGCCGCGCTCTGTCTGGCTGTGGAAGAAGACCCGTTTGCGCAGAACGCTCAGCTTTGGCGAGAGCTGGAACCACAGGACCCATAATATTCCGTTTCTGCCTGTCGACAGGCCGCTCGACCTGCTAGTGGAGGCAATACGCGGTCTGCGGACCAGTCTTCATTTCACCATGATGGAGGCCAGCAATCGCGTGGTGATGTTTGTCGGGCCGACGCAAAACTGCGGCAAGACGCTGATCAGCACGTCGCTGGCGACTATCCTGGTTCAGGCCGGGCAGAAGGTGCTGTTGATCGATGCCGATATGCGTAAAGGGTATGTGCACCAAATCTTCGGTCTTACCAATAATCGTGGCCTCGCGGAGGTGCTGACGGGAGAAGCCGCCCATGAAGAGGTCATTCAGCACTATGAGCCGGGAGGGGTAGACGTGCTGACCTGCGGCCAGACGCCGGATAATCCTTCGGAGCTGCTCATCGGGGAGCGCTTCCAGCAATTGCTGACGTGGGCTGACGCCCATTACGACATGATTATTGTCGATACCCCGCCGATACTGGCGGTGACGGATGCCCTGCTGGTGGGAAGATACGCAGGAATTACGCTGCTGATTGCCCGGTATGGCATGACCAGCGTCAGAGAAGTGCAGTCCTGTGTAAAACGTCTGCATCTGGCCGGAGTGATGATGACGGGGGCCATCTTGAATGACGTGGTGAGAACCGCCGCCCTGTACTACGGTACGGGGTATACCCCTTACGACTACAGCTACACGTCAGAGAAAAACGCGCATTAATACAAAAGTCCCCGCACCGGGCGGTGCGGGGAACAGGAACTTACTTCGCCAGAATCTCGTGCGCCGTACGTTCGACCAGCGACAGCAGGACTTTCACATCGCCCAGCGTCACCGTTGGGTTCAGCAGCGTCAGCTTCAGGCAGGTCACGCCGTTGTGCTCGGTAACACCGACGTTGGCGCGACCGGAGTCGAGCAGGGCATCACCGATCTTCTGGTTCAGCAGCGCGATAGCCGCGTCGTTCAGCGCAGAGTCTGGACGGAAGCGGAACAGCACGCTTGCCAGCTGAGGCTTCATCACCAGCTCAAGGCTATCCTGAGTTTGCACGTATGCCGCCACGTCCTGTGCCAGAGTGACGCCGTGATCGATGATCGCCGCGTATTGCTCCTGACCCAGCGCTTCCAGGCTCATCCACAGCTTCAGCGCGTCGAAACGGCGCGTGGTCTGCAGTGATTTGGAGACCAGATTCGGCACACCCGCCTCTTCGTCAAACTCGGAGTTCAGGTAGGCCGCCTGGTAACGCATCAGCTCGTAGTGACGCTCTTCTTTCAGCAGGAACGCGCCGCAGCTGATGGTCTGGAAGAACTGCTTGTGGAAGTCCAGAGTGATGGAATCCACCAGCTCGATGCCGTCCAGGTAGTCGCGATACTTATCGGACATCAGCAGCGCGCCGCCCCAGGCCGCATCCACATGTACCCAAATCTGCTGCTCAGCCGCCATCTCAGCGATAGCGCGCAGTGGATCGATAGCACCCGCGTCGGTGGTTCCGGCGGTGGCCACGATCGCCAGAATCTGTTCGCCACTGGCATTGCACTGGGCAATTTTTGCCGCCAGATCGTTCAGATCCATGCGCGAACACTCATCGGTTTTCACCTGAATGACCGACTGGTAGCCCAGACCGAGCAGTGCCATGTTCTTCTGCACCGAGAAGTGCGCATTTTCAGAACAGAGCACGCGGATCTTACGCAGATCGCCGACCAGACCGTCCTGCTGGATAGAGTGGCCCTGACGCGCGAAGAAGGCGTCACGCGCCAGCATCAGCCCCATCAGGTTGCTCTGGGTGCCACCGCTGGTGAACACGCCCGCATCACCGGCCTGATAACCCACGCGGGTACGCAGCCAGTCGATCAGCTTCATCTCAATGATGGTCGCTGACGGGCTCTGATCCCAGGAGTCCATGCTCTGGTTGGTGGCGTTGATCAGCACTTCCGCCGCCTGGCTGACGACCAGGCTCGGGCAGTGCAGGTGCGCCACGCACTGCGGGTGGTGAACCGACAGGCTGTCTTTCAGGAAGTACTCGACCGCGCGGGCAATCGCCGCTTCGTTGCCGAGGCCTTTCTGACCGAAGTTCAGGGAGATGTTGTCGCGCAGTTCGGCGACGGTTTTCCCCTGATACATCTCAGACTGCTGCAGCCACTGCATCACCGCCTGTGAGCTCTGCTCGATGGCCTGCTGATAGGCCTCGATGCTTTGCGCCGACGACGACAGAATTGGGTTTGACTCAGACATCTTTCTAACTCCGTTAGACCGGGCGAACGCCCGCAGCAAGCAGCGCCTGCTCGAATTTATCCAGGAAGACTTTCAGCTCCTGATCGCTAATCAGCAGGGATGGCAGCAGACGCAGAACGACGCCGTTACGACCGCCGCGCTCCAGAATCAGGCCCGCTTCGAAGCATTTCTTCTGGATCAGCGCGGAGAGATCGCCATCGCCCGGGAAGCAGCCCATGTGATCTGGCGCTTCGTTCGGTTTCACGATTTCGATGCCGATCATCAGGCCCAGACCACGCACGTGGCCGATCACCGGATAACGCTGCTGCAGCTCAGCCAACTGGCCTTTCAGCCATTCGCCCTGAGCGGCAACTTTGTCGGCGATGTTCTGATCTTTCAGAATTTTCAGCGTGGTCAGGCCGGTCGCCATCGCGAGCTGGTTGCCACGGAAGGTGCCGGTGTGATGACCCGGTGCCCAGGCATCGAACTGCTTTTTGATACCGAGCACGGCCAGCGGCAGACCGCCACCGACAGCTTTGGACATGACGATGATGTCTGGCTCGATACCCGCGTGTTCGAAGGCGAACGGCTTGCCGGTACGGCAGAAGCCCGCCTGAACTTCGTCGAGGATCAGCAGAATGCCGTGTTCCTGAGTCACTTTACGGATGCGCTGCAGCCACTCAGCCGGAGCCGGGTTCACGCCGCCTTCGCCCTGAACCGCTTCCAGAATCACGGCTGCAGGTTTACGCACGCCGCTTTCGACGTCGTTGATCAGGTTGTCAAAGTAGTAGGTCAGCGCTTTCACGCCCGCGTCACCGCCGATACCCAGCGGGCAACGGTACTGGTGCGGGTAAGGCATGAACTGCACTTCTGGCATCATGTTATCGACCGCTTCTTTCGGTGACAGGTTACCTGTCACGGACAGCGCGCCGTGGGTCATCCCGTGATAACCGCCAGAGAAGCTGATGATGCTGCTGCGACCGGTGACCTTTTTCGCCAGCTTCAGCGCGGCTTCCACCGCATCTGCGCCGGACGGGCCGGTGAACTGCAGGCAATATTCTTTGCCCTGGCCTGGCAGCAGGGAGAGCAGGTATTCCGAGAACTCGTCTTTCAACGGAGTCGTCAGATCGAGCGTATGTAACGGCAAGCCGCTGGTAATGACATTTTGGATGCTTTTCAGCACATCAGGATGGTTATGGCCAAGCGCGAGGGTGCCCGCGCCTGCAAGACAGTCAAGGTATTCTTTATTATCTGCATCGGTAATCCACACGCCGTCTGCTTTAGTGATCGCTAAAGGCAGTTTGCGAGGATAACTCCTGACGTTTGATTCAAACTCGGCCTGACGGGCCAGATAGGTTTCGTTGCTTTTGTGGGCATCTGCGGTGTCAATACGGACTTTATCCGTCATCATATCACTCCTACAACCGGGGCAGTCTTATGCGCCTCGATTGAATAAATAGTTAGTTAAGGATGTAGCGAGTAAAAAACGCGGCCAATATAGAGCCTTTTGGCGCGTGGCTCAATGGTTAATTTGTTTACTGTTTTGTTACAAAAGAGGGGGGGTAAAAAGTGGTCAATAACCCGATGTTTTCGATAGCAAAAATCTGCCGCTTCGTCGTACAAATCCCTCGCCGCGCAGGAGACAAAAAAGGCGGCACGTTAGCCGCCTTAACATTACTTCTGCGTAAACTGCAGTAAACCGTTATCGCGACCGTGGGTTTTATTCCATGACGCGTCGGTAATCCCGTTGTCATCAAGGGTGATGGAGAGAACGTATCCCGCCCCTTTGATTTCATAACTATTCGCATTAAAACGCTTCACCACGGCTTTCTTACCGTTGATTTTCGCGGTGAAAAAGCCGTTGCTGACCGTAGCGTTAATGCCGTTGGCGGTAAATGACGCCTCGCGCAGCGGGTCCTGCACTTTGGCGCTTTGCGCATGCTGCACGGCGTTAGCGGCATTCTCCAGCGCCTGTTTTTCAGCCACGGCGTTCATCGCCGTGGTGCGATTTTGTTCCGCCAGATAACAGGTATCCCGGCTCACGCCCTGCGCTTCACACTTCGCCATGCGTTCAGCAGGGGAGGAGCAGGCAGAAAGCGCGGAAACCGCCAGGGCAATCATCAGTAACTTCTTCATTTATTAACCTCAATCACAATGGACATAATTTAAAGCCAGGGACAGCTGACGACAGGAGAAATAATCGCTATACAGGGTGCCGAGCCAAAAACCGGTCAGCATCAGTAAAATATAAAGAACAGCAGAACAAACTATTATTTTTATCATGATGGCTATCATCAAAGGGTACAGGTGAATTATTCAATTACGATGAGCCGGTTTATCAGAAACCAATGCCGATTCCCGCGCCCATCGCAAAATCATTATTTGTGGAGTCGCTGACACCCGCTTTAATGACCGTCGATGTACCTGCATGGAAGGAGGCGCCCACGCTCAGCGCTTGTTCATCTTTAAAGGTTCCCGCGCCTGCGGAGAACATCACCGACTGGCCAGCTTCCACCTGTGGCATCGACGCAATCGCAATGGCTGACGCCGCGCCGCTGCGGGACTCTTTTTTATTGTCATCCATTTCGTCTTTCAGACTTTTAAATTGCGCATTGCTGCTGCTCTGCTGCTGGTTTAGGAACTGTTTTGCGTCCTGCAGATCTTTAGCAACATTCGCAGACTGTTTCGCCGTCTCAGCTATCGCTACGCTATTGCTTGCGACTTTCGCCTGTGTCGCCGTATCGACTTTAGTGACGGTGGTAGTTGCACCGGCTAAACCGCGATCACCTTTATCGCCTTTATCACCTTTAGCCCCATCTTTAGGTTTAGGCGCATTTTCTAACGCATTAATGCGCGTGGTGTTCCCACTAATCAACGTATCTTGATGAATGTTAACGTCGGTAAGACCGTGGTTTACCGTGTCTTGAGCGGTTTTGTTAGCAGCAATAGAATCTTTGTTAGCCTGGATATCTGAAGCGTTTTGAACGACTTCCCTTTGTACAACTACTACGCCGTTCTTAGTGCTGTTAAGATCTTGCTCAACAGCAACAATATGATTGTTGTTAGTTTTGATATCATCAGCGTTAGTTTTTACAGCTTGCTCAGTGTTCCACATGTCACTAGATAAACCATCTACTCGCCCTGATTCGTTATTAAGGTGAGTTTCCAGATCCATACCTGTAGAAAGTTGCACATCAGAAGCAGGAGTCACGGCGTTTGCACAAGTGGATGCAACAAACGCACCAAATACAACTACCGCAATTGTAGATTTTCTAAAATTAACTAATTTCATTTTGCTATCACCACAGATAAAGAAGAGGAAATGTATCAATGCGTAATTTTATACATTGATAATAGCGGTGAAATATCCCGGAATGTGATGGTGAAATTATTGATCTACATCATGCGAATGTTCTTATGCGAACCTGTTTAAGGTGATAAAACAGGCGGTTTACACCCCTGTTTTATAATGATGATTAGGCAACTACAATATAGATACAATTTAATTTCGTTATATCAATGTATACTTACAGATGAAGGTGAGGTGGCGCTTTTTATAATGTTTAATAAGTTTGAGGGGAGGGCGGTAAAGCTCCTTGAATCGTTGCCTATAAGATTAATTTTCTCACTTGCCGTTTATAGTCCGTATCCGGGCTTACCAGGTGGCTACTTTTTCGTGTCAAGGTACAGCGTGAAGAAGCGATAAACGGTAGGGGGGGGCTTACGCCAACAAGCAGCTTCCCCTAAGCTGGAAAAAGTAAGCTGTTTTGTACCAAATGACTCGGGGTGCCCTTCCACGTTAAGGCTGTGAAATACCCGTACCACCTTCTAAGGACGATCCTCTAGCCAGCAATACTGCCACTCGACGCCGTTACGTATCCAAACAAGCAAACAATCTAAGCGATAACAGCTGCAACACACATTTTTTACACTTCCTCATTGAAAAAGAGATTGAAATTCATATTTCGGCATTAATAAAATAACATCCTAGACACCTATTCATGTACCGGAGCGGCATTTAAACCCCTGCACAGGTTACGCTACTGTATCAAGTATCTCTGATAAGAAATCGGTGAAGTTAGAACAGGAATCAAAGACATTTTCTGTACCTATATTATCTGTAATTTCAAATGGATTTGTTATTGAAGCCCCATGATTTCTTATTTAGCATTCTGACTTTCTGGTGCTGGTTTCATCCATGCGTCATCATATTTGATATTCCCTCTAACATAATTCCATTCAATCCCACGGAATTTAAGCCCTACAACCTCGTGCATGTTAGGGTTAGAGCTACCCGGATAGTACACATGGGTAAAATCTACCGATGAGATAACGACACTTTCAAGCGTGATATTATAGATTTCTACCTCTATCCCTGCTTCTACAATTTCATAATACTTTATCACTGCTTTCTGCAATCGTTTTGATTCACAAACGGCAACAGCAAGGTAAGGACTTACTTTATCAAGTTGCTTATGTAATGTGATAGGGTCATGTATTCTACAGCCTGTCATGCTTCCTGTAACTCTATCTACAGGTTGGCGTACACCATAGCTACTATTCATTATCTCAATAGCACCTTCACGACCTAACGCCATACAATCCCCTGGAATTTTCATCCCATTTTCATCATATAAAAACAAATAAGCTGGTAATGACATATTTTAATTCCCGTCTTTATCAATAAAAAATGAATCTGAATAACTTTTACCATTAAGGCTATATGCAATATTGTACTGATAGCCATTATGTAACTTAACTTTAAAACAGGTGTCAGGGTATGATAAAGAAACTCTATCATCAGCTTTGATAACTGTATATTTCCTGTCAGGCCAATAGTAAACGCTATAACGATCAAGCACGTCTGTTTTATTTACAGTGAAACAAATCGTATCACCTTCTCTAAAAATGCTACGATGTTCAGCAATTGGCACACCTCCACCAGGGCAGCCTGAAAGAAGAAATATCACAGGTAGTATTAGTAATCCTTTCATCCAGGGAAACCCTTTAACACGGCTTTGTATCTTCTTATTAATTCATGAGTAGATAAGCTAGGATTGTAATCTTGGTATTCTGCTAAATAAGATGTATCTCTATTAAAGCCATATGTGACAAGTAGCCAATAATCACTAGCTATTGATGCTTGTTGTTCTAATCCATAATGGAGGAAATCAGCTTTATCTAAGGTATAACTGTAATCAGCGAAGCGAGAAAATAAGCCTCTTGTTCTAACAAACATACCTTTTTGTGCTTGCCATGCGTGAACCATTTCGTGCATGAATCTATGTTTCTTTTGTAGGTCTTGCTCTAATGAAAAATCAGGTGAATAGGTTCCTTCTCTAAACCATAGTTCGCCGTTAGGAGTCATAGCAACATCTACAGGTTGCATGTTGAAGGGGAGGTAGCTTTCACGATGTACCCAAATGCGGCTATAAATGAGGCTTCCACCGAAAAGCGTTTTAGCGAGAGCTATCTCACCTAACGTAAGTTGCCTGATTCCTCCAGCTACAATGGGGGTTCCTGATGTGGGTTTTATACTTTCATCAACTGGCATTCAATATCCCTCTGATCCTTGTAGGTATTGATCGTTAATCGTACTACCAAAAGGATCAAGTAAGGAAAAGGTTTTTCCGAGAAGGCTCCTAAAATTAAATGGATTTAAGTGAAATAACATCAAGATTTAGTGTTGCTAAATATCGCCAGCTAAGAAACGGATTCGTCGAAAGCTAGAGGCCACAATAGAGAGAAAAGCATAAGGGAACGATAAAGGAAGAGCATAATAGTTTACTTTTATTTTTCCTCTAATGTTGATTTTAGGTGTTTGGTTTTCTTTTATTGGTGTTGTTAGTCTTTTGGTTACCTCCTGCCTGGTGGTGAAGAAGCGATACCGGGTGTAGGATTAGCTTGTCAAATCCGTACTTTCCTATGCTCCTGATTCATTCATCGACTATTCGAGCGGGTGAACACATTGAGGTGATTGATTACGTGATTTGTCTATTTCCGGTGTGATAACAACTGTGATAAATCGAAAATTCTTGCTCCTGCGACTATGCCCCGGTTACACTAAATACCTACACATTTTCAATGTGTAAATGATTGTTTTATAAATGATTTGACTCGGGGTGCCCTTCTTCGTTGAAGGCTGAGAAATACCCGTACCACCTGATCTGGATAATGCCAGCGTAGGGAAGTCAGATGCCTTTCACGGCTATCGCTTCTTGACGCAAGGCAGGAGCGAAACCATGCAGCCTGACCTGCTCGATTTACACGTTTTACATCACTTCCGAACCCGTTCGCCACTCACCCACTGCATGACCAACGATGTGGTGCAAACCTTTACTGCTAACATTTTGCTCACCCTCGGCGCCTCCCCGGCGATGGTCATTGAAGCCGAAGAGGCGGAGCAGTTTGCGGCCATGGCGGATGCGCTGCTGATCAATGTCGGCACACTCACCTCGCCACGCGCGCAGTCGATGCGCCGGGCGATTGAAAGTGCGGTCGCCGCGGGAAAACCCTGGACGCTCGATCCTGTCGGCGTTGGCGCGCTCGCGTTTCGCACCCGTTTTTGTCAGCAAGTTCTGACGCTCAAACCCGCCGCCATCCGCGGAAATGCCTCGGAAATTCTCGCTCTTGCCGGGATGAGCGCGGGCGGTCGCGGGGTGGACACCACCGATACCGCTGCCAGGGCGCTACCCGCCGCACAGGCGCTGGCGCGCCAGACCAACGCTATTGTCGCCGTTACGGGCGAAGTGGATTACGTCACCGACGGTCAGCGAACGAAAACCATTGCTGGCGGCGACCCGATGATGACCCGCGTAGTCGGCACCGGCTGTGCGCTGTCGGCGGTGGTGGCGGCCAGCTGTTCGCTGCCGGGCGACAGGCTGGATAATGTTGCCGCCGCCTGCGGATGGATGAAGCGCGCAGGGAGCGTCGCGGCGTCGCAAAGCGCCGGGCCGGGCAGTTTTGCCTGCGCCTTTATCGACGCCCTCTGGAACCTGGAGGCGCAGGCATGAAACGTATTAACGCACTCACCATTGCAGGCACCGACCCAAGCGGCGGGGCGGGCATTCAGGCCGATCTCAAAACCTTCTCGGCGCTCGGGGCCTACGGCTGCTCGGTCATTACCGCGCTGGTGGCGCAAAACACCCGAGGCGTGCAATCGGTGTACCGCATTGAGCCGGATTTTGTCGCCGCCCAGCTGGATTCCGTGTTCAGCGACGTGCGCATTGATACCACCAAAATCGGCATGCTGGCCGAGACGGATATTGTCGAAGCCGTCGCCGAACGCCTGACGCGTTATCAGGTGCAAAATGTGGTGCTCGACACGGTAATGCTGGCGAAAAGCGGCGATCCGCTGCTTTCTGCGTCCGCCGTTGAAACCCTGCGCAAAAAACTGCTGCCGCAAGTCTCGCTTATCACGCCGAATCTTCCCGAAGCCGCCGCGCTGCTCGATACGCCGCACGCCCGCACGGAGCAGGAGATGAAAGAGCAGGGCCGCGCATTGCTGGCGCTCGGCTGCGAAGCGGTACTGATGAAGGGCGGTCATCTGGATGACGCCGAAAGCCCGGACTGGCTCTTTACCCGCGACGGCGCGCAGCGATTTACCGCCCCGCGCGTCATCACCAAAAACACCCACGGCACCGGCTGTACGCTCTCGGCGGCGCTGGCCGCGCTGCGCCCGCGCCACGAAAACTGGGCCGATACGGTGCAGGAGGCCAAAGCCTGGCTCTCGCTGGCACTCGCCAAAGCCGATACTCTGGAGGTCGGTCACGGTATTGGCCCGGTTCACCATTTTCATGCATGGTGGTAACGGGCTGAGCGAGTATACTGGCTAGAGATTTTCGGCCAGGAAAACAGAGATGGAACAAGCGCATACCCGGTTAATTGCTCAACTGAATGAACGGATCGCGGCGGGGGATAACACCCCGCTGTACCTCAGGTTTGCTGAGACGGTCAAAAACGCCGTGCGCAGCGGAATACTGGAGCATGGCAATATTTTGCCGGGTGAGCGCGATCTGAGCCAGTTGACCGGGGTGTCACGCATCACCGTGCGCAAGGCGATGCAGGCGCTGGAGGAAGAGGGCGTGGTGACGCGCGCGCGCGGATACGGCACGCAAATCAACAACATCTTTGAATATTCGCTCAAGGAAGCGCGAGGGTTTTCCCAGCAGGTGGTTTTACGCGGCAAAAAGCCCAATACCCTGTGGGTGAATAAGCGGATTGTGCCGTGCCCGGACGAGGTGGCGGCGGAGCTTGCCATCGCGCCGCAAAGCGATGTGTTTATGCTCAAGCGCATTCGCTACGTGGATGACGACGCCGTGTCGATTGAAGAGTCCTGGGTGCCGGTCGGACTGATTCAGGATCCCGACGCTATCGGCATCTCCCTGTATGACTATTTCCGCAGTCAGAATATCTTCCCGCAGCGCACCCGCTCGCGCGTCAGCGCCCGGATGCCGGACAGCGAATTCCAGTTACACATCAAAATGGACGAAAAAATACCGGTGCTGGTGATCAAGCAAGTTGCGCTTGACCAGCAACACCGGCCGATTGAGTACAGCATTAGCTACTGTCGCAGTGATTTATACGTCTTTGTGTGCGAGGAGTAATTCCTCGCGCGTCGGCGCACAGTCGCCGCCGCGATGGCTGACCACCCACGCCGCCACCGCATTGCCCAGCAATACCGCATCCGGCAGCGCCCATCCTGCTGCCAGCCCGGCCAGCGTGCCACCGGCGTGGCTGTCGCCCGCGCCAATGGTATCCACCACCGTGGCGGCAAACGCCGGAACATGCCCGGCGCTGTCGCCGTCGTAATACCAGGCTCCGTCTTTGTCGTGCCGCACAATCAGCGGGCAGGCGTAATGCGCTTGCCACGCCTTGCCGAGTGCTTCCACGTTAACGCCCAGACGCTCCGCCGCAATCACCGCTTCCTGACGATTAAGCGACACAATGGGTTTGCAGGCCATGATCCGCGCCATCAGCGCATCAGGGATATCCGCGATGCGCGGCCCGAAATCGATAAACGCCGTCACGTCCGTTAGCCCTTCCAGCCAGCGTGTCAGCAGTTCACCGCAGGGTGAGGTGAGCTGGTAGCCCGAGAGCGAGACCAGGCTGTGCGCCGGAATCTCCAGCCCGTCCAGCCAGCTCTGCTGCCACTGATTTTCCACGCCGCTGAACGACATAAAAGTGCGCTCACCGTCCGGCTCGACCAGCGCCAGGCACCAGCCGTTATCGCCGCTTTCGGCTTCAACCGCGCTGTGCAGATCCTGTTTCGCCATCGCGTTGCGAATAATATCCGCCCACACGCCGTGGCCGACCGGCAGCGCGTTTTGCGCCGCGATGCCGAGGCGTTTCAGGGCGATGGCGATATTCAGCGCGCAGCCGCCGATGTTCACGCCCTGCTGTTTTAATTCAATGTCACACCCGCGCCAGGGCAGGGCGTAGGCATCGGCGATCACGTCGATCACCGCCGCGCCCAGCACCGTTACCGGACGCCGGGCGGTCAGCGTCTCAAGTTTGCGAGACAGGTCTGTACTCATGCGCCCTCTCTTTGTTCCCGATAGTTCAGCAGGTGATCGCAGTAGTAGTTGAAATCGAGCTGATTCACTGCGTCCAGTTCCGCTTTCAGGGCCGGATCGATCGCCTGCACGCCGTGCAGCGCGCCGCAAATGGCGGTCGCCATCGCGCCGATGGTGTCCGTGTCCCCGCCGAGGTTGGCGCATAAAATCGCGCAGCGGTTCGGGTCGGTCCCGGCCAGTTCGACCATCGCAATCGCCGCCGGAACGGATTCAATGGTGCTGGTCCCCGCGCCGACGAGCTGGTAAATCTGCTCGCTGGCGGAATCAATGCCGTTGGCCTCGCGCACGGTTTTGAGGGCCAGCTCCAGACGCGCGGCAAGCGAGGCGCTGAAGGTGGTGGTTTTAGACTCCTGGGCATAACGCGCGATGCCGGGCAGGGCGTCGACGATGTTCTGCCAGCTTTCACCGTCGATGGCGCGAGAGATGGCCCAGGCGATCACCACCGCCCCGGCAATCGCCAGATCCGATTTGTGCGTCGGACTGGAGGCCAGCGCCACCTGCTCGACAAAATGCTCAAGGCGAGTGGCCGGGAGCAGGCAGCCCAGCGGCGAGGCGCGCATTGCTGCCCCGTTGGTGACGCCGTTGTTTTCCAGCTCGCTCACCGGTTTCCCGGCGCGAATGGCGTTCAGGGCAATCTTCGACGTCGGGCCGAGCACGTTTTTGTTAAAGGCATCAAACTCTTCGGCCCACAGCAGGATATGCCTGCCGATGGCGTCGGGATCAATCTGCCCGTCGCACTCGATAATCGCATCCGCCAGGCTCAGGGCCATGGAGGTATCATCCGTAAACTCCGCGCGGCCAAAATAGCAGGCGGCGTTATTCTCTGCCGGACCCGGTAAAAAGCGGTCGATCCAGCCAAAGTGGGCTTTCACGCGGCTTCTGGGCCACAGCTCAGACGGCATGCCCATCGCATCCCCCAACGTCTGCCCGTACAGGGCGCCGAGAATACGTTCTGCTTTCATTTCACTTCCCCTCGTGTCAGCGCGGTATCGGCATCATCCACCTCAATGGCGGTGATCTCTTTATCCGATTCGCGGAAAAACAGCATAAACAGCACGGCGATGACGGCGATCATGATGCCGCCGAACGCCCACATTCCGGCCCAGTTGAAGGTCAACCCGTTCACAGGCTCTTTATAGGCAAACATTTTTTCCATCATCACGCCGCCCAGGCGGTAGCCCAGCAGACTGCCGAAGCCCTGGCAGCACAGCGTAATCAGCCCCTGCGCTGCGGTACGCATGTGCGCGGGCGCTTTTTTGTCCACGTAGATATAGGCAGTGACGTAGTAGAAGTCGTAGCTCACGCCGTGGAGCAAAATGCCGAGGAACAGCAGGGCGTAAGTGAAGTACTGGTCCGCGCCGCCGAAGACGAAGAAGCCGTAGCGGATGGCGGCGGTGATCAGGCCCAGCAGCAGGACCTTTTTAATACCAAAGCGCTTAGTGAAGAACGGCAGCGCCAGCATAAAGAAGATTTCAGAGAACTGGCCGAGGGTCATCCAGCCGGTGGCGTTTTTCATCCCGACTTCCGTCAGATAACCGTTGGCAAAGATGTAGTAGAACGCCAGCGGCATCGCGAACAGGAACGAGCAGAAGAAGAACACGAGGAAGTTTTTATCGCGCAGCAAAATCAGCGCATCCAGCCCCAGCATCACTTTGATATCCAGCTTGCCGGTACTCTTCGGCGGGGTGTTCGGCAGGAACAGAGCGAAGACGCCCAGCAGCAGGGAGCTGCCCGCTGTCATCAGCAGAGGAATATTGGTGTCAGAAATATCGCTGTAGCCGAGCATTTGCGGCAGGAATCCGCAGGCCAGGCCGGAGGCAATCCAGCCGATGGTGCCCATCACGCGGATGCGCGGGAAATCGGCCTCGACGTCGTCGACGTTAGCAAAAGCAATGCTGTTGGTCAGGGCAATCGTCGGCATATAGGTCAGGGAGTAGAGGAGTAGCAGCGGGAAGAAGGCGCTGAACTCGGTCTGCTGGGCGGCGAAGTACATCAGAATCGCTCCGGCAAACATCAGCACCGCCAGCACTTTTTGCGCGGCAAAGAAACGGTCTGTCAGGGAGCCGACGAGGATCGGCGAGAGGATCGCAGCGATAGCCGTACAGGCGTAAGACCAGCCAATTTCCCCGGCGGTAAAGCCGCTTTTACTCAGCCACAGCCACAGCGGCACGAACCACGCGCCCCAGATAAACCATTCAACAAACATCATGAATGACAGTTGGACTTTCGTTTTCATTGTTTAATCCTGCATGTCAGAGAGGGTACGCCTTTAACATACCACTCAATAATACCTTTCAAATACCTTTGTCGCGATTGTTTGATCGATGTAACAGTTTTGTTGTACACGAAACGAGCCAGCAGATTGTGCTGAAAAACCTGGCGCCGGCTGGAAATTAAGCTAAGTCGGGTCCAGGCTTAGTCTGCTCACAAATTTGTGGGTATGGATATCACGCTCCGACATGATGTCGGAACTTACGGGAGCATCGCTATGACTGATATTGCGCAGCTGCTTGGCAAAGACGCCGACAGCCTTTTACAGCATCGTTGTATGACTATTCCAGCCGATCAGCTCTACCTGCCGGGCCACGACTATGTTGATCGGGTGATGATGGATAACAATCGCCCGCCTGCGGTGCTGCGAAACATGCAGACGCTGTACAACACCGGACGCCTCGCCGGAACGGGCTATCTGTCCATTCTGCCCGTTGACCAGGGCGTCGAGCACTCCGCGGGGGCGTCATTTGCCGCCAACCCGCTCTACTTTGATCCGAAGAATATCGTGGAGCTGGCGATCGAAGCCGGCTGTAACTGCGTGGCGTCCACTTACGGCGTGCTGGCCTCGGTGTCGCGCCGCTACGCGCACCGCATTCCGTTCCTCGTCAAGCTGAACCACAACGAAACCCTGAGCTACCCGACCGAATACGATCAGACGCTGTACGCCAGCGTTGAGCAGGCGTTCAATCTGGGCGCGGTGGCGGTGGGGGCGACGATCTACTTCGGCTCCGAGCAGTCCCGTCGTCAGATTGAAGAGATTTCAGCGGCGTTCGAACGTGCGCACGAGCTGGGTATGGTGACGGTGCTGTGGGCCTATCTTCGCAACAACGCGTTCAAGAAAGATGGCGTGGATTACCACGTTTCGGCGGATCTCACCGGCCAGGCGAACCATCTGGCGGCGACCATCGGCGCGGATATCGTGAAGCAGAAAATGGCTGAGAATAACGGCGGCTACAAGGCGGTGAACTTCGGTTACACCGATGACCGCGTCTACAGCAAGCTGACCAGCGATAACCCGATCGACCTGGTGCGCTACCAGCTCGCCAACTGCTACATGGGCCGCGCGGGGCTGATTAACTCCGGCGGCGCGGCTGGCGGTGAAACGGATCTGACCGACGCGGTGCGTACGGCGGTGATCAACAAACGCGCAGGCGGTATGGGGCTGATCCTCGGTCGTAAGGCGTTTAAAAAATCGATGGCCGAGGGGGTTAAGCTGATTAACGCGGTGCAGGATGTGTATTTGGATACGAAGGTGAGTATCGCGTAGTTTGTTGCCCTCACCCTAACCCTCTCCCACAGGGAGAGGGGACTATCCGGTTTTCTCCCTCTCCCTTGGGGAGAGGGCCGGGGTGAGGGGCCCAGACCGCACTCCCACTTAAACCCGAAACCCTTTTTCATTTCATTCAAACACCCATCCCGATCGACTTCACACTTCCCCTCTCTTTTGTGAAAAGTGTCACTCCTCGCCGTGCATATGCCCAATAAATGACCGATGCTTAGCGGAATTTGTCTAAGGCAGCGGACGAATTTTGCGCTTAAAGTTACTTTCGAAACAGCTTTTCAAATTACGAAGTCGCTCTGAACCTCTGTTGTGTTAAGGACTGATAATGAAAATTGAATCTGTAAACGTCACCGTCTTCCAGTATCCGACGCGACGGGTCTCCGACAGCGCCGGGCATTCGCATCCTGGCCTCGAAAGCCTGGCCAAAATGGCGATGCTCTCGATCACGGCAGACGACGGCACCAAAGGGTATGCCTTTGCGCCGCCGGAAGTGGTGCGTCCCTTTGTGGTCAATACCTTCTTTCGCAAAGTGCTGGTCGGCCAGGATGCGTTCAACCGCGAAAAAATCTGGCAGGAGCTGGCGCACTGGCAGCGCGGCAGCGCGCACCAGCTGACGGAGCGCGCCCTCGGGTTCATCGAGCAGGCGCTGTGGGATCTGATTGGCCGAAAACTGAATATGCCGGTGTGGAAACTGCTCGGCGGTTATCGCGATAAAGTGCCGGCCTACGGCAGCACCATGTGCGGGGACGATCTGCCGGGTGGCCTGTCGACGCCGGACGAGTACGCGAGCTTTGCCGAAACCCTGGTGGCGCGCGGATACAAAGCGATAAAACTGCACACCTGGATGCCACCCGTCTCGTTTGCGCCAAACCCGAAAATGGACGTCAAAGCCTGCGCCGCCGTGCGGGAAGCGGTCGGGCCGGATATCGATCTGATGATCGACGGCTATCACTGGTACAGCCGTACCGAAGCGCTGTACATCGGCAAAGAGCTGGAAAAACTCAACTTCGCGTGGTTCGAAGAGCCAATGGAAGAGGAGAGCATGGCCTCCTACGCCTGGCTTGCGGAAAACCTGTCGATCCCGATTATCGGCCCGGAAAGTCTGGGCGGAAAACATCACAGCCGCGCCGACTGGGTAAAAGCCGGGGCGTGCGACATTCTGCGTGCAGGGGCTAACGGCGTAGGCGGGATTTCGCCGACGCTGAAAGTGGCGAACCTCGCGGAATCCTTCGGCATGGATTGCGAAGTGCACGGCAACGGCGCGGCGAGCCTCGCGGTGATCGGCGCGATTAAGAACTGCCGCTGGTATGAGCGCGGCCTGCTGCACCCGTTCCTCGATTACGACCAACCGGCGGCGTATCTCCACAGCCTGGTCGACCCGATGGATGAACACGGCATGGTCAGCCTGCCGAATCGCCCGGGGCTCGGCGAAGACATCAATTTTGCGTATATCGAAGCCAATACAGTCAGCCACGACTGACACATAAAAACGTACCCTACAGGCGATATATACATGAAACAAACTCCTCTGTGCAGAGCGTGTTTACTCGCGCTCTCGCTGATGATGGGGAGCGGCGCGGTGTACGCCAAAACACCGCCCGACCAGCTCATCATCGGTATGAACATGAACAACCTGCTGACCCTCGACCCGGCGGCGATGACCGGCAACGAAGTGGTCGGCATCGTGGTGAATCTCTACGATTCGCTGGTGGAACTCGACCCGAACGAACTGACCAACGTCCGGCCCGCGCTGGCGAAATCCTGGGAGATCGCGCCGGACGGCAAAACCCTGACTTTCCATCTGCGCGATAACGTCAAATTCCACTCCGGTAATCCGCTCACCGCGCAGGATGTGGTCTGGTCGATGCGCCGCCTGCTGCATCTCAATCTGGCGCAGGCGTCGGTGTGGAAATCCTACGGCTTTTCGAAGAAAAACATCGACCAGCAAATCAGCGCGTCCGACGACTACACCGTGCAGATCGTGCTGCCCAAACCGAACGATCCGCAGCTGGTGATTTACTCCCTCGGGGCGCTCGGCAATCTGGGCGTGCTCGACAGCAAAACGGTGCAATCTCATGAAGTGAACAACGACTGGGGCAACCGCTGGCTGACCACCAACGAAGCCGGTTCTGGCCCCTTTATGCTCGACACCTGGCAGGCGAAAGATGTGCTGCGTATGCAGCGCAATCCGCACTACTGGCGGGAAGAGCCAAAAATGAGCCGCGTCGTGCTGCGCCATTTTCAGGAGTCGCAAACCCTGCGCCTGATGATTGAGAAAGGCGACCTGGATATTGCCAGCAACATGGCGGTGTCCGACATCAACGCCCTGCGCAAAGACCCTCAGCTCACGGTCGAAGCCGTGCAGAAGGGGACCGTTTATTACGTGGCGATGAGCATGAAAGAGGCGCACTTCGCTAACCCTAAGGTGCGCGAAGCGGTGCGCTATCTGATTGATTATCAGGGCATCAACAAAGCGCTGATGCCGGGCTACGGTGTACTGCATCAGCGGCCGATCAAAGCCGGGATGCCGTCGACGCTGCCGGACCCAGGCTATCGGCTGGATATTCCGCGCGCCAAAAAGCTGCTGAAAGAGGCCGGTTATCCGGAAGGTTTCGATACCACTCTGCGCGTGCTGGCGGATCAGCCGTTCCTTAATATCGCCATCGCCGTGCAGTCCACGCTGATGCAGGCGGGGATCAACGCCAAAATCATCACTGGCACCGGGAACCAGATTTACGGCGCGATGCGCGAGCGTAAGTTCGACATGCTGGTCGGCCGCGGCGGGAGCGGCGTCGAGCCGCATCCGCACTCCAGCCTGCGCGCTCTGGTCTATAACCCGGACAACAGCGACGAGGCGCGGCTCACCAACTTCCAGGGCTGGCGCACCAGTTTCTACGATAAGCCTCTCAACGAGATGATCGACAAAGCGCTGCTGGAACGCGATCCGCAAAAGCAGGTGGCGGATTATCAGCAGATCCAGGTGCGCTACGACGAACTGATCCCGGCGATGATTCCCCTGTCGCAAATGGTCGATTCCGTCGTGGTGCGCAATGAAGTCAAAAACTTCCAGTCGCACCCGTCGGCCACCACGTTCCTGCGGGAAGTCTATAAAACTGGAGGTGAACAATGAGCGTGGCGATCCTCTCTCCCGGCTCCCGCACCCGCCGTTTCTCGAAGCGGCTGACCCAGGTGCTGGTGACGCTGTTTGGCCTGCTGCTGCTGACCTTTTTCATCGGGCGCGTGATGCCGGTCGATCCGGTGCTGGCGATTGTCGGCCCGGACGCCGACCACAGCACCTATCAGCAGGTCTATCACCAGCTGGGTTTCGATCAGTCGTTGCTGACGCAGTTCGGCATTTACCTGAACAACCTCCTGCACGGCGATCTCGGTAACGCGCTGCTGACGGGCAAACCGGTCATGGACGATATTCTGCGCGTCTTCCCGGCGACGCTGGAGCTGGCGACGATGGCGATTATCGTCGGCGCAGGCCTGGGCATTCCGCTGGGCGTGCTGGCGGCGGCGCGTCGCAACAGCCTGTCGGATTACGTGGTGCGCATTATCAGTCTGGCGGGGTATTCCACGCCGATCTTCTGGGTCGGGATGATGGGGCTGCTGCTGTTCTACGCCTGGCTCGGTTGGGTGGGCGGGGCGGGAAGGCTCGATTTAGGGCTGGACGGGATCGTACCGCGCCGGACCGGGCTGATGACCGTCGATGCCCTGCTGGCGGGAAACAGCGCCGTGTTCTGGAATGCCATTAACCATCTGGTGTTGCCCGCGTCGTTGCTCGGCTTCCACTCGCTGGCCTACATCAGCCGTATGACGCGCAGCTTCATGCTGGCGCAACTCTCGCAGGAGTTCATCATCACTGCGCGGGTGAAGGGCTTAACCGAGCGGCAGGTTGTCTGGAATCACGCGTTTCGCAACATTCTGGTGCAACTCCTGACGGTAGTGGCGCTGGCCTACGGCTCGCTACTGGAGGGGGCGGTGCTGATTGAAACCGTCTTCTCCTGGCCAGGCTTTGGCTCGTATCTCACGGGCAGCCTGCTGCTCGGCGACATGAATGCGGTGATGGGCTGCGTGCTGCTGGTGGGGATTATCTTTGTGATGCTCAACCTGCTCTCCGACATGCTGTATCAACTCTTTGACCCGAGGACGAAATCATGACCGTTTCTCTGGATACGCCGCTGGGGGCGCGCAGCAGCGAAGGCCGTCAGCGAATCAAACGCACCCTGAACCGTGGGGCGGGTTTTGTCGGCAAAATGGCGCGCAACCCGCTGACGGCGATCGGCGGCGGAATTGTTCTGCTGCTGCTGATCGTCGCCGCCTTTGCCCCGCTGATTGCGCCGTACAACCCGCTGGTGCAGGACCTCAACAACGCGCTGGTCGCGCCGAACGCGCAGCACTGGTTTGGCACCGATGAGTTTGGCCGCGATATCTTCAGCCGCCTGGTGTATGGCTCGCGCATCACGCTGTATATCGTGCTGCTGGTGTCGGTTACCGTCGGGCCGCTCGGCCTGCTGTTGGGCGTTACCGCCGGGTATTTCGGCGGCAAAGTGGATGCGGTGCTGATGCGGGTGACGGATATCTTTATCTCGTTCCCGAGCCTGGTGCTGGCGCTGGCGTTTGTCGCCGCCCTCGGTCCGGGGCTGGAGCACGTGGTGATTGCCATTACGATCACCGCCTGGCCGCCGATTGCCCGTCTGGCGCGGGCGGAAACGCTCTCACTGCGCCAGGCCGATTTTATCTCGGCGGTGCGTTTGCAGGGGGCGTCCCCGGTGCGCGTGCTGTGGCGACATATCGTGCCGCTGTGCCTGCCGTCGGTGATTATCCGCATCACCATGAATATGGCGGGGATCATCCTGACCGCCGCCGGTCTGGGCTTTCTCGGCCTCGGCGCACAGCCGCCGGAGCCGGAGTGGGGCGCGATGATCTCCAGCGGCCGCACCTACATGATGGAGTGCTGGTGGGTCGTGACTATTCCGGGGCTGGCGATCCTGATCAACAGCCTGGCGTTCAACTTCTTAGGAGATGGCCTACGTGACATCCTCGATCCTCGCAGCGAATAACGCTCCCCTGCTCGACGTGCGCGACCTGCACGTCGATTTTATCAACGGCGGCGCGGTGACCCACGCCGTGCGCGGCGTCTCCTTCCAGCTCGGGCGCGAAAAGCTGGCGATTGTCGGCGAGTCCGGCTCCGGGAAATCCACCGTCGGGCGCGCGTTGCTGCGCCTGCATCCGGCGAAAGCGCGGATCAGCGCCACCCAGATGCAGTTTGGCGACGTCGATCTGCGCTCGGTGAGCGAGGCGCAAATGCGTGGCATTCGCGGGAAGCGCATCTCGATGATCATGCAGGACCCGAAATACTCGCTGAACCCGGTGGTCTGCGTTGGGGCGCAGATCGCTGAAGCCTGGCTGACGCACCATCCGGGGCGCAAAGCCGAGGCGAAAGCCAAAGTGCTGGAGATGCTCGACGTGGTGCGCATCCGCCAGCCGGAGCGGGTCTATCATCTCTATCCGCACGAGATTTCCGGCGGGCAGGGGCAGCGCATCATGATTGCCATGATGCTGATCACCGATCCCGAGCTGGTGATTGCCGATGAACCGACCTCTGCGCTGGACGTTTCCGTGCGTTTGCAGGTGCTGGGATTGCTGGACGACCTGGTGAAATCCCGCGGGCTGGGGCTGATTTTTATCAGCCACGACATCAACCTGGTGCGCAGCTTCTGCGACCGGGTGCTGGTGATGTACGCCGGGCGGGTGGTGGAGTCCATCGCCGCCTGCGATCTGCATAACGCCCAACATCCCTATACCCAGGGCTTAATCAGCGCCCTGCCGGAACTTCACCATCGCCGTCCGGTGCTGCCAGTGTTGCAGCGCCAGGCCAGCTGGCTCAATGAATAAGGAGCAGAGATGATCGAGATTAAAAACCTCAACCTGGCCTTTGGCGAGGGTGAAAAGCGCAGTCAGGTGCTGAGTGATGTGAACATCAGGGTTGAAGCCGGCGAGATTTACGGCCTGGTGGGGGAGTCGGGGTCCGGCAAAACCACGGTCCTGAAATGTCTGGCCGGGCTGTTTACCCACTGGGACGGTGAGCTGGCGATCGACGGCACCCGGCTTGGGCGAAAGATCAACGCCGAACGCTGTCGAAGGGTGCAGATGGTGTTTCAGGACCCGTACGGCTCGCTGCATCCGCGCCACACCATCGGCGATATTCTGGAAGAGCCGCTGCAAATCCACGGCATTTCCGACCGCGATCGACGCATCCACAGTTTGCTGGATAAAGTAGGGCTGAACCGGGCGTTTCGTGATCGCTATCCGCATCAGCTCTCCGGCGGCCAACGCCAGCGCGTGGCGATCGCCAGAGCGCTGATTCTGCAGCCGCAGGTGCTGCTGCTGGATGAACCGACGTCGGCGCTGGACGTGTCTGTGCAGGCGGAGATTTTAAATCTGCTGGCGGAGCTGCAGCGCGAGTCGAATCTCACCTATCTGATGGTGACGCACGATCTGGGCGTAATTGCCCATCTGTGCCAGAAAGTGGCGGTGATGCAGTACGGCAAGATTCTGGAGACCCTGACCGTGGATGAACTGGTCGCCGGAAACGCCCGCACCGACTACACGCGAATGCTGGTGAACGCCAGCCAGCAGTACACCCGCGAGATGGCGCGGGAGGTGGCGGCGTATTGAGTGGTGGTTTTTGTTGCCGGGTGGCGGCTGCGCCTTACCCGGCCTACGGTTTTGTAGGCCCGTGCAAGCGTAGCGCCGCCGGGCAAAGACGTCAGCGCAACAGCACACAATCCGGCGGCAACCGGCACTCCAGCGCGCCGGGCAGCAGCGAAATACGGAAATGCTCCCCACTCAACGGCTCGCCGTCGAGGTTAAAAGTCATGCCGTGTGGGGCGATAATTTCAAACCACGCGGACTGTCCGTCGAGCACGTTCGGGCTCTCTTCCGGGCGGGTCAGGGTGGTGAACAGAGCGGGTAACATCCCGTCGCTGGTGAAAATCCGCAGCTGCAACAGACCATCATTAATCAGCGCATCGGGGCACAGCTGTTGCCCGCCGCCCGCCTGACGTCCGTTACCAATCCCAATCACCAGGGCGTCACCCTGCCAGTGGAAGTTCTCGCCGTTTATCTCGCAGCGGTCGGGCTTGAGCATATCCATGCGCATCAGACCGTGAATCAGATACGACACCCCGCCGAGCGCGGCTTTGAGTTTCTCCGGCGTTTCGCTGGTAATACGGGTGCCAAAACCCCCCGTCGCCATATTGATAAAACAGGTTTTCTCATTGACCTGGGCGATATCCACCGCCGTCGGTTTCCCGACGATGGCCAGCTGCAACGCTTTGTCCAGACTCTCAGGAATGCCCGCGCTGGTGGCGAAATCATTGGCGGTGCCGAGGGGTAAAATGCCCATCACCGGGCGATGTGCGGCGTCACGCTCAATCAGCGCGCTCGCCACTTCATTGATGGTCCCGTCACCGCCACCGGCGATAACAGTGGCGACGCCCAGCCGACAGGCTTCGTCGATATACCGTGCGGCATCCCCTTTTTCCCAGGTCACACGGACGTGAATTTGTGCGCCATTTTCACGCAAATCGGCAATCGCCTGGCGCAGAAAGTCATCGCCTGCACTTTTGCCGTTGAGGATCAGTAAACTATCCGGATAGGTCGACATCCAAGGTTGCTCCCTTTTAAGCTCTATCAAGAGTGTATCTCAGGGAAGGAAAAAGCGCGTAAGAACAGGATGAAAGGCAAAAAATAAGCCTGCGTAAGGGAGATTACGCAGGCTAAGGAGGTGGTTCCTGGTACAGCTAGCATTTATGGGTTATGTTTTTCAGCGCTGGGGATAATACCCTTATTGAACGAAGCGGTATGTGATCCGTTTCTAAGAATTATCCCATGACGAAAAAATACCCCTGCTCAACTACTTGTTGTGCGGGTTGCGGGTGCTTTCACCGGCAAAATTGCGCATCAACAGCGCGTATTCCAGCTCCACTTCTTCCGGCACCGGCAGCCACACGGTGTGACCGTCGCCAGGGGCAACGGTGATCGCTTCGCCTTTGCCGTTTTCCAGATGCTCCAGCGTAAAGTTGATATTGCCCTGCGGGGTCATCAGCTCCAGGCTGTCGCCTTTGGTGAATTTGTTTTTCACGGCGACGGCGGCCAGAGGCCCTTTGCGCGCGCCGGTGAAATCACCGACAAACTGCTGGCGCTCGGAGATGGAGTAGCCGTGCTCGTAGTTCTGGTAATCGTCATGGGTGTGACGGCGCAGGAAGCCTTCGGTGTAACCGCGATGCGCCAGACCTTCAAGGGTCTCCAGCAGGGTGGTGTCGAACGGTTTACCCGCCGCGGCGTCATCAATCGCTTTGCGATACACCTGTGCGGTGCGGGCGCAGTAATAGTAAGACTTGGTGCGACCTTCGATCTTCAGCGAGTGCACGCCCATCTGCGTCAGACGCTCGACGTGTGCGATCGCGCGCAGGTCTTTGGAGTTCATGATGTAAGTGCCGTGCTCGTCTTCGAAGGCGGTCATGTATTCGCCCGGACGTTTCGCTTCTTCAATCATAAACACGCTGTCGGTCGGGGCGCCCACGCCCAGCGTCGGCTCCACGGTTTTCACCGGGATCGGCTCGTGCTTGTGCACGATGTTACCGACATCATCCTCTTTGCCTTCCTGGACGTTATATTCCCAGCGGCAGGCGTTGGTGCAGGTGCCCTGGTTCGGGTCGCGTTTGTTGATATAGCCAGAGAGCAGGCAGCGGCCAGAGTAGGCCATGCACAGAGCGCCGTGAACGAAGATTTCGAGTTCCATTTCCGGCACCTGCGTGCGGATCTCTTCGATTTCTTCCAGCGACAGTTCGCGCGACAGGATTACGCGGGTCAGTCCCATCTGTTTCCAGAATTTGACCGTCGCCCAGTTAACGGCGTTCGCCTGCACGGAAAGGTGAATATCCATCTCCGGGAAGTTCTCACGCACCAGCATGATCAAACCCGGGTCAGACATGATCAGCGCATCAGGACCCATTTCCACCACTGGCTTGAGATCGCGAATAAACGTTTTCAGCTTGGCGTTGTGCGGCGCGATGTTCACGACCACGTAGAATTTTTTGCCCAGGGCATGCGCTTCGTTGATGCCGAGCTGCAAATTCTCGTGGTTGAATTCATTATTACGCACGCGCAGCGAGTAACGCGGCTGGCCCGCATACACCGCATCGGCACCATAAGCGAAAGCGTAACGCATATTCTGCAGCGTTCCCGCCGGGGAAAGGAGTTCTGGTTTAAACATGTTTGTTCTCGTTCTGATGACAGGTCAGATCCGCGTACACCAGGTGCAGCGGTAAGGGGAGATCCCGTACTTTAAGGGCGGGCATTGTAGCGCTGCGGGGGAGGGAGGTAAAGCGCCGGGTGGCCGCGGGGCCAGCCCGGCGGAGGTAATAGGATTAGGTGAGGTCTTTCAGCGTCTGGCTTGACCCGTTATTTTTCACCGAGGCGATGCCGGTTTCCCGCGTTTGCTCGGACGCATACAGCTGGCTTGAGCCAATCACCTGATGGTTTGCCGCTTTCAGGTTGAAGTGATATTTGCCGTTAGCCGAGGTTTTTTTCTCATAGCGCTCGTCGTGCGGGCTGTTGGTACGCACAGAGGCAATACCGTTTTCTGCTGAAGCCCTGGTGGTGTACAGCTCACTGGTGAGGATAATTTCACCGTTCCCCGCTTTCAGAACAAACCTGAACTGCCCGTCACTGCTTTTGCTTAGTTCGAACCAACCAGCCATAAGAACTCCTTGATCAAAAGTGTTAATCAAACAGGAAGTCACATCGGAGGATGCCGTTGAAAGTATGGGTGATTCTCAGGGAGTTGCCAGTGGCTGAAAACATATCGTTTACATATTAACCGGCGCGTATTTAGATATATTAAAACAACTTAATTATTAAATAATAACTCTCGGCTTTGTTTAATATTGATAATTAATGATTGGAATTGCATAATAAATGTACGCTTTATGAACGTGTTTGAGCTTTTACTTATATAATATTATGAAACATTAATTTATGCTTCCTGTATATATCCTTCTGGCTTTATTTTGCTTTATGCTGTCATTTGGCATTTCTTCTGCGGCAGAGAATATAAATCTCCCTGATCTTGGGAGTGATTCTGCTATGCAAAAAAATAATACTGATAAATCAGATGGAGATAGCGGGAACAATGAAAAAAACATTGAAAAAAAAGTATCCGATATTGCAGTAAGTGAAGCGCAGCAGAGGTTTCAAAATCTGACGCCTGAAGGGATGAAATCAGAGTTTTATCAATACGGTAAAGGTGTCGTTACCGGCGCAGCTCAATCGCAAATAGACAATTTGTTATCACCTTATGGCCATGTTGCTACAAATATAGCCATAGATGATAAAGGAAATCTCGATGGTTCTTCACTGGATTATTTAGTTCCCTGGTATAACGGGGAAAGTGATTTACTATTCAGTCAATTCTCAGTTCATAATAAAGATGGGCGTACCATTGCTAATATAGGCACGGGCGTTCGCCATAATGTCAGTAAAGACTGGATGCTGGGCACCAATGCTTTTTATGATCACGATATTACCCGCGGGCATAAACGTCTGGGTATTGGCACCGAGGCGTGGACTAATTATCTCAAATTAAGCGGCAACTACTATTTACCGCTCTCTTCCTGGAAAGACTCTCCGGACCTCGATGATTACCAGGAGCGCCCGGCGCGCGGGTGGGATGCGCGCGTTCAAACTTATCTCCCAGCTTACCCGCAGCTTGGCGGCTCGATAGTGTACGAAAAGTACTATGGCGATCAGGTAGCCTTGTTCGGTACTGACGATCTGCAGGAAGACCCCTCAGCCGTCACGCTGGGTGTCGACTACACTCCCGTGCCTTTGATTACGCTCAAGGCTGGCTACAAAACGGATCAGTCAGAAAAAAGCGAAGTGACGGTCAATCTGGATATCGATTACCGCATCAACGTTTCGCTCTCAAAGCAACTTGATGGTGACGAAGTAGCGCAGATGCGGACACTTGCCGGTAGCCGGATGGATTTTGTCGATCGTAATAACGACATTGTCCTTGAATATCGGGAGAAGAACGATCTGGATGTCGGTATTTTCCTGGCTCCGACCAACACCGCAGCTCCCTGCATTCTTACCGACGCGCCGGATACCGCTCAGGCCTACGAGGGTTGCCACTGGACGGTGAATGCGGACATTACTTCGCATCTTAAAATACAAAGTGCGCACTGGGTGCCGATGGGCAACTTCAGCCCTGAAAAGGCGCTGGCGCTGCCAGCCTTATCGCCATCAACAAATATCGCAACCGGCAAGGATAACCACTGGACCTTAACCTTCCCGGCGTGGGTGGATTCCCCGGACAGCAACGCGAATAAGTATCGCCTGGCGGTGACGCTGGTGGATGAAAAGGGGCACACCCGTCAGTCAAACGCGGTGAATATCCTGGTGGCAGAGGCGCCGACAAATTATCAACTGGTCATTGATGATGAAGACGGGGAGAAAAAAGCGGTCAAGGCTCCTGCAAACGGAATTACGCCGGTCAACCTGAAAAGCTACGGCGCAAAAGCGGCGGGCGTGCACGGTGAAACAACGCCGGTTGCCCCGGAAAACCTGGACATGACGTTCCACGCCTATGAAGTGAAGGACCGGGATCACGCCCATGAAGTGCCTATCCACAAATCGAAAAAAGAGTGTGATAACGAGCAAAAATGCCTGTTCTTTGTTTCAGGATCGAGTAACGGGAAAGCCGTTGTTTCGAGCACCCGGAGCGGGATCTATGCCTTCGTTGCCACGCAGCAAGACGAAGATGGCCAGAAAACCAACCCCGTGCTCGTGGATTTTAGCGACAGCTCGCAGTATATCGTCGCCGCGATTGTCGATACCCAGAATCCGACAACCAATTTAATTGGGATTAAATCGAACAAATTAGCCCTGGGTCATCAGTACCGTTTTATCCTGGCCTGGGACAGCAATAAAAACGGCCAATGGGATGCCTCTGATCTACAAACGGTGTCGAGCACCGATCTTCGACCGCTGACGGAGGTGACTCACTATCGATGGTTATTTGATGGCAAAAGCACCAACGGAATGCCGGGTGGATATGCTGCCAGTAATACCGATAACCAGGATATTTCCATTCCGGTCACCAATGCAGAAGCAAAAGCTATTTTCCCTGCCGCCGGTATTAATGGCGTCCAGGGATATCAATTAAGAGTGGATTACAAGCTGACAACGGAAGGAATGCAGTTTGTCCAGGCTAACTTTAAGTAAATAATCTTGTTATATCAGTGTGAATTAATTATATCTTAATTATGTGAGTTTTAATGAAAATGAAAACCTTTAACAAAACACTTATTGCCAGCGTGCTGTTTGCGGGCTGTGCACATATGGCCTCTGCGGAAGTTACAGACTCGGCGGGGCAATTAATAGGTACCTTACCCGTTTTAAAAGGCTCGGGTAACGGAGCTGTCGATCACAGCGTCACATTTAATAACGGACACGAAAGTGGCTCCACTGCTGCGATGTCGCCGGGTGATAAAATTACGCTGAGCTATCTTTTTACGGATAAAGAGGGCGATACCGACAGCAGTAAAACCTCTATTAAATGGTTTACGTCTACGGACGGACATGGTGCTAATAAGATTGCATTAGCAAACGATGGTAAGGAGAGCTATACCATTGCAGCGACAGATGCCGGGCGTTATCTGGGTGCAGAAATCACCGAGCAAACCTCTACCGGTACGCCAAACAAAGGTCAGACGATCACCATCAATGATATTAGTGTGAATGATTCAACCGATAATATTCCAGACGGCCCAATTGTCGGCGGTAATATCGGCGTCATGATTGTGGATTCCGCAGCGCCAACGGTTAACCTGATTGGTAAAGCGAACAGCCAGCTGCTCGTCGGCCATACCTACCAGTTCAAAATCTGGTATGACGCGAACAATAACAACGTCATGGATGCGGATGAGCTTGATGCATCCAGCAACTACAACTACAAGTGGGTCTTCGACGGTACCAGTGCGACGACAGGCACCGCGGGCGGTTATGCTGTCAGCAGCACGGACAACAAAGATCTGTCGATCCCGGAAACCAACGCCAGCGCGAAATCTATCTTCGCATCTGCCGGAGCGGACGGTGTCCAGGGCTATGGCCTGAAAGTGGATTATACGGCGAAAGTCAAAGCGGTTCTGAAATCGACCAAACGCAAATAATCGACAACCGTCATGTACTGAGCGCTTCGGCGCTCAGTACATAACAAAATCATGACAGACTCATTGCGTGGTAAAATGATGAAAATAAAATTTATTCACAGCCAGGTGGTGATGCTCATTGTATTACTCAATTTGGGTCGGGCAAGTGCCACGGATCTGACGGCGAGCGCCGGAATTATTAATGGAACACCCCCTGTTATCTACAATGACAAAAATGAACTGGGGAAAGTGAGTTTTCATCGTAAAAACGTTGTTGTGGATGATGATGACGAACTGGATATTAGCGATTCCATAGAATTATTATGGAAAGTGATGGATGCAGAGGGCGACCAGGAGGTGACGCTGCCTACGGTGGAATGGGTTTGCACTGATGTAAATAACAAAAAACATGTGTTGGCCAGCGGAGTCGATCATTACGATATTCTTCCTGACGATAAAGGTTGCACCATTGGCGTCAATATCACTCCCACAACAATTACGGGTATTCCTCGGGCTAATAACACCCTTTCGATAAAAGATATTAGCAACTACGACGTTGAAGATAATATTCCTACCGGCCCCGTTAACCCGCATGCCATGAATATTATCAGCTATATTGTTGCGCCATTAAATCATGAAGCCGCGTACTATGTGACGGCGGATAAAAAACTGCAGACCGCCTTTGCGGGTGCGCAGATACAGCTTGAAACCGATAACGAGGCGGACCAGCTGGAATGGACAACCAGTAATTCCGCGATTGCCGAGGTGAGTGATTCGGGGCTTGTCACTATCCATGCGAAAGGGCCGTTCAAGATCACGGCTCGTCATAATGAGATTAAGACCTCCATTATTTTTAATCCGCAGAAATTCTTCGTCTTTAGCGAAAAGTCCAAAATGAACTGGTATGACGCTAAAGCCTGGTGTGAGAATCAAGGTTATCGCCTGCCCGTCAATGATGATTTGTCTTCAGCGCAGGGCAAACGCGAAGTGCCGAGCGGGGCGCTGTGGCAGGAGTGGGGCAGCAGCCTGGATGATGTCACCCACGCGGGTACGGTGTACTGGTCATCTGAAGAGGCGATTGCCGATCTGGATGCCTATTTCTACATGTACACCGCAACGGGGCATATCACGTCGAATACGTCTGATAAGACGGAAGGCGTGGCCTGTATCATGCCGTAAAGTAAGGTCAGCCGGGTGGCGCTGCGCTTACCCGGCCTACAAAACAATAGTTATGCAATCCGACAGGCGTCCGCTTCCCAGCGATATCCCACGCCATACACCGCGCGGATAAACGACTGATCGGCATCCAGCGCTTCCAGCTTACGGCGCAAATTCTTGATATGGCTGTCGATGGTCCGGTCCGTCACCACGCGGTAATCGTCGTAAAGATGATTCAGCAGCTGCTCGCGGGAGAACACTTTTCCCGGCTCATGAGACAGGGTTTTCAGCAGACGGAATTCCGCCGGCGTCAGGTCCAGCAGTTTGCTGCGCCAGCTCGCCTGGAAACGGCTTTCATCGACAATCAGCGGGCTTTCGGCATCCAGCACCTGGAGTTCTCGCTGCGGACGGCAGCGGCGAAGAATGGTTTTCACACGAGCGACCACTTCACGCGGGCTGTAAGGTTTGCAGATGTAGTCATCGGCACCGATCTCCAGCCCCAGCAGGCGGTCGATCTCCTCGATTTTGGCCGTCACCATCACAATCGGCACATCGGAAAAACGGCGGATTTCACGGCACAGGGTTAAACCGTCGGTGCCGGGCAGCATCAGATCCAGCAGGATCAGATGCGGCGGCGTCTGGCGCACGTACGGTAGCACCTGGTCGCCGTGGTTAATCAGCGTAGGGGCATAGCTTGCCGCGCGTAAATAGTCGATCAATAACTGCCCAAGCTTAGGCTCGTCCTCCACGATCAGAATGCGTGGCGTGTTTTCGTCAATGGGTAACTCAGTCATACTTCTCTCGATAAGTCGCGTTCCAGCGGTAGCTCTACTGTAATGCTAACCCCGCCAAAAGGCGAATGGGCGGCGCGGATGGTGCCGCCGTGCGCCTCGACGATGTTAACGCAAATCGCCAAACCTAATCCCGATCCGCCGCTGGCGCGGTTGCGTGAGCCTTCGGTGCGGTAAAAGCGCTCGAACAGTTTTTCCAGCTGGCCGTCCTGCACGCCCGGTGCGGAATCGGCAAAGGTCAGGGCGAAACGCCCGTCTTCCGCCCGGCCCGAAATGCGCAGCGCGCCGCCGCCGTCCGTATAACGCAGGCTGTTTTCCAGCAGATTGTTGAAGAGCTGCATCAGACGGTCCGGATCGCCGAAGACCACGGCACTGTCCGGCAGGGACAGTTCAATTTTCAGATTTCGACTGGCGAAGCGTTCGCGGAATGCGCCGCTGACCACCTCCAGAATATTGATCACATCGACCGGGGCTTTTTGATATGCCAGCGCTCCTTCGTCGGACATCGACAGCTGATGCAGATCGTCCACCAGCTTGGTGAGCGTCCCGACTTCTGCCTGCAGCGAGGTGACGGACTCCGGCGTAAACTGGCGCACGCCGTCCTGAATGGCCTCCAGCTCACCGCGCAATACCGCCAGCGGCGTGCGTAGCTCGTGGGAAATATCGGCCATAAAGTCCCGGCGCATCTGCTGGTTTTTCTCAAGGGTGCTGGCGAGCTGGTTAAAGTCCTGCGCCAGTTTGCCCAGCTCGTCCTGGCTGCGGGTATCCACGCGGGTGGAAAAGTCGCCTGCTGCCAGCTTGTGTGTCCCTTCGACCAGCCGTTTGACGGGAGCCAGCAGGCCGCGCGCCAGCGGGAAGGTCGCCAGCGCGGCAAGAAGAGTCGACAGAGCGACAATCATCCAGCTGGTCTGTCGCTGCTGGCGATCAAAGTTGATATCCGTGTTGCGCGTCAGGCGCTCAACGGGCGAGGCGATGACCCATCCGACAGTGGCACCGTTAAACGTGATGGCCCGCCGTGTCCCGTCCGGTGGTACCGGCGCGCGTGGGCCGACCAGCACGTATTTATCCTGATCGACCACCCAGAACTGAGTGCGCCAGCCGTGCGGCGGCATGCCCGGCCCCGGACGATCGTCGTCGTTATCGTGCTCTAGGGATTTGAGGATCTGGAACACAAAGCGGTCGTTGTTGCGCAGGAAACGCCAGTTGCCGTGCAGGGCATACTGATCGGCCAGCGCATCGCTCAGGCCCTGCAATCGCTGTTCGTTCCCGCGCTTAATGTAGTCGATAAACCCGCGTTCAAAGCTGACCCGTACCGCCCAGTGCATGGTGATGAGCAGCACGATACAGGTGGCAAAAATCGCCAGAAACAGCTTTCCTGTGATGCCGGGACGCCAGAATTTCATGACTCACTCCTTTTGCGTCGGCTGATGACGACGTTCTTGCTGGTATCATCCGGGACCCGGGCGAAGATAATGGCGGGCAGGGCGATAATCACCGCCATGCTGAGATAGGTGTAGAGGAATACCTGATGCGCGCCGCTGGTATCGACGCTCAAATGATGCTGGCCGTACATCCCGAGCAGCAGCCCCGCGACGGTAACGCCCACGCTCATGGAGAGCTGCATGATCATCGACAGCAGACTATTGCCGCTGCTCGCCAGTTCATCGGGCAGATCTTTCAGCGTCAGGGTGTTCATCGACGAGAAGCGCGTCGAGTTAATCACCCCCTGGAAGAACAGCACCAGCGGCAGGGCGTAGTACCAGCCCATCAGCGCGACGGCCATAAACAGCAGGCTGACCAGCGCCAGCCCGAGCGTAGCGGCCACCAGCACGCGGCGATAGCCGAAGCGGTTGACCACCTGCACCACAATGCGTTTCATGCCCATGCTGCCGAGCACCATCGGAATCATCATCAACCCGGCGTGGAACGGCGAAAAGCCCAGCCCGATCTGCAGGAACACCGGCGTCATAAACGGCAGCATGCCGCTCCCGAGACGCCCGGCGAAGCTGCCGAACAGCCCGAGGCGGAAGGTGTGATTGCGAAACAGGGACAAGCTGAACAGCGCCTGGTCGTTATCCCTGGCGTGCCACAGATACCAGAGAATAGACAGCACGCCGATGGCAATGAGCAACCCCAGCGTCAGGGGCGAAATTCCCAGCCCTTTTTGCCCGTCGAGGGCCAGCGTCAGCGTCGCCATCCCCGCCGCCAGCAGCACAAAGCCGAAGATGTCGAAGCGCCGGGTCTGCATTTTGTAGTTCGGCATCAGGGAGAGCGTGGCGATGGCACCGATAATCCCGACCGGGAGATTGATCAGGAAAATCCAGTGCCAGGAGGCGTACTCCACCAAAATCCCGCCCAGCGCAGGCCCGAGCAACGGCCCCACCTGGCCGGGCAAGGTGACGAAGGTCATCGCCGCCATATACTGCTCGCGCGGCACAATCTTCATCACCGTCAGCCTGCCAACGGGCACCATCATCGCGCCGCCGACGCCCTGCAGCACGCGCGCCATCACCAGCTCGTTCAGCGTGTCGGCCTTCGCGCAAAACAGCGACCCGAGCGTGAACAGCACGATAGCGGTGAAGAAGATATTGCGCACCCCAATTTTGTCCGCCATCCAGCCGCTGGCGGGCAGCATCACCGCCACCGTCAGCACATAGGAGACAATCACCATGTGCATATGCAGCGGGCTCTCGCCCAGACTTTTCGCCATCGAGGGGAGGGCGGTGTTGACGATGGTCGTATCCAGCGACTGCATAAAGAAGCCGAAGGCGACAATCCATAACTGCCAGCGGACGTTACTTGGGAGATCAGTCATGTGTTTCGCTTACTGTCGTTCTGTTTTGACGTGAAAAACGCACCCTCAGACGGTCGAAGAACAGATACACCACCGGCGTCGTGTAGAGCGTCAACAGCTGGCTCATCACCAGCCCACCGACGATGGTGATCCCCAGGGGCTGGCGGAGTTCAGAGCCGTCGCCGCCGGAAATCACCAGCGGCAGCGCGCCAAACAGCGCCGCCAGGGTGGTCATCATAATCGGGCGGAAGCGCAGCAGGCAGGCCTGGAAAATGGCGTCCTGCGGCGACATATTGCCGTTACGCTGCGCGTCGAGCGCAAAGTCGACCATCATGATCGCGTTTTTCTTCACTATCCCTATTAATAGCATGATCCCAATGAGCGCAATTAGGCTAAAGGGCGCTCCAAACAACTCCAGCGCCAGCAGCGCGCCAACGCCCGCCGACGGCAGGGTGGAGAGGATCGTCAGCGGATGGACGTAGCTCTCGTACAGAATACCCAGCACGATATAGACCGTCGCAATCGCCGCCAGAATCAAAATTACCTGCGAGTTCATCGTCTGCTGGAACACCTGCGCGGTTCCGGCAAAGCTGCCGCGCACGGTGGACGGTACGCCGAGCTGAGTCATGGCGCGGTTGATGGCGTCGCTGGCCTCGGAGAGTGACGACCCGGTCGGCAGGTTAAACGACACCGTCGATGCTGCCGACAGCCCCTGATGGTTCACCGACAGCGGCGCGTTAGCGGGCTGCCAGCTGGCGAAGTAGGAGAGGGGGATCGATTTGCCGTCGTTGTTGATGACGTACATCTTATCCAGCGCGCTGATGTCCTGGGTGTAGCGCGGATCGACCTCCATCACCACTTTGTACTGGTTCATCGGCTGATAAATGGTGGAGATCTGCCGCTGTCCGAAGGCGTTATTCAGCAGGCTGTTGGCCGCTTCGACGTTAATCCCCAGCCGCGCCATGGTTTCGCGATCGTAGGTCAGGTTCATCTCCGCGCCGTTGTCCTGCTGGTCCGAGTTCACGTCGGCCAGCTCCGGCAGTGCCGCCAGCGCTTTACGGATTTTCGGCTCCCACTCGCGCAGGGCCGCCAGATCGTCCGACAGCAGCGTGTACTGATAGCTGGCGTTGGCCTGACGCCCGCCAACGCGGATATCCTGAACGGCCATCAAAAACAGATTCGCCCCCGGCTCTTTGGCGAGCTTCACGCGCAGGCGGTCAATCACCTGCTGCGCCGTCTCGTTGCGCTCGCCGCGTGCTTTCAGGGTGATAAACATCATCCCGCTGTTGACGCGCGACCCGCCGGTAAAGCCGGTGACGTTGTCCACCGCCGGGTCTTCACGGATGATCTTCATGAAATCCTGCAGCTTCACGCGCATCGCCTGGAACGAAATGCTCTGGTCCGCCTGAATCCCGCCCATCAGCACGCCCGTATCCTGCTCCGGGAAAAAGGTTTTCGGAATGCTGATATACATCCAGACGTTCAGCGCAATGGTGCCGACCAGCACCAGACCGACAATGCGCGTGTGGTTCAGCACCCATTTCAGCGACCGGCCATAGCCCTCCTGCAGGGCTATCAGCAGGCGACCAAAGCCTTTTTTGCGCGGCTGCGAGTGAGGTTTGCTGCGCTTGAGCATCCAGCCGCACATCATCGGCGTGAGCGTCAGGGAGATCACCAGCGATATGCCGATGGCGACAGAGAGCGTGACGGCGAACTCGCGCAATAGCCGCCCCGGCAATCCGCCCATCAGCAGCAGCGGCAGGAACACCGCCACCAGCGACAGGCTCATGGAAAGCACCGTAAAACCGACTTCGCGCGTCCCCTGAAGCGCCGCCTGGAGCGGCTTCATTCCCGCTTCCAGATGGCGCGAAATATTTTCCAGCACCACGATGGCGTCATCGACCACAAAGCCGGTGGCGATGGTCAGGGCCATCAGCGACAGGTTGTTAAGGCTAAACCCGCACAGGTACATGGCGGCAAAGGTGCCGATCAGCGACACGGGCACCGCCACGGCGGGGATCAGCGTCGCACGGCCGGAGCGCAGGAACAGGAACACCACGAGGATCACCAGCCCGACGGAGATAATCAGCGTCTGCTCGACCTCCTCCAGCGAGGCGCGAATAGTCGGGGAGCGATCCTGGGCGATCTGCAGGTCAATCGCCGCCGGAATCGTCTCCTGCAGTTCCGGCAGGCGCTCGCGGATGCTGTTCACCGTCTGGATGATATTGGCTTCCGGCAGCTTACGGATCATCAGCAAAATGGCCGGTTTGGCGTTGGTCATCCCGGCGTTACGCACGTCCTGCACCGAGTCGGTGACGCTGGCGACATCGCTTAAACGCACCGCCGCGCCGTTGTTGTAGTGAATGATCAGCGGCTGATATTCGGAGGCGGTTTTGAGCTCGTCGTTAGTCTGGATTTGCCAGCGACGGCTGCTGTCTTCGATGGCTCCCTGCGGCCTGCGCACGTTGGCATTGCTGATGGCCGTGCGCACGTCGTCGAGCGACACGCCCTGATTAAACAGCGCTTCGGGGTTCAGCCCCACGCGCACGGCGGGCAGGGAGCTGCCGCCGACGTCTACGTCACCCACGCCGTCGATCTGGGCGATGGTCTGCGCCAGCTGCGTCGAGGCAAAGTCGTACAGCTCGCCCTGGGAATAGGTGTCCGAGGTCAGCGTCAGAATCATAATTGGCGCGTCGGACGGATTAGCTTTGCGATAGGTCGGACGGCTCGGCATTCCGCTTGGCAGCAGGCTTTGCGCGGCGTTGATCGCCGCCTGCACGTCGCGGGCCGCACCGTTGATATCGCGGTCAAAGTTGAATTCAAGAATGATGCGCGTGCTGCCGAGCGAACTGCTGGAGGTCATTTCGCTGACGCCCGCAATGCGCCCCAGGGAGCGCTCCAGCGGTGTCGCCACCGACGACGCCATGGTCTCTGGCGACGCGCCGGGCAGCGAGGCGCTGACCATGATCACCGGGAAATCCACCTGCGGCAGCGGGGCCACCGGCAGCAGCCGGAAGCCGAGCACGCCGCACAGGGTGATGGCGAGCGAAATCAGAATCGTCGCCACCGGGCGGTAAATGAAGAGGGCGAAAAACTTCACTTACGCCTCCTCTTCACGTTTCGGGAAGCGCGCCTTGAGTTTCAGCGCCAGATTATCAAACAGCAGATAAATCACCGGCGTGGTAAACAGGGTTAACACCTGGCTCACCAGCAGGCCGCCAACCATGCCGATCCCCAGCGGACGCCGCAGCTCCGCGCCGACGCCGGTACTGAGCATTAGCGGCAGCGCGCCGAGCAGGGCGGCCATGGTGGTCATCAGGATCGGACGAAAACGCAGCAGACAGGCCTGGAATATCGCGTCGCGCGGGGCCATGCCCTGCTCGCGCTCGGCGGCCAGGGCAAAGTCGATCATCATGATGGCGTTTTTCTTGACGATACCGATCAGCAAAATGATGCCGATAATCGCAATCACATCCAGCTCGCTGCCCGAGAGCATCAGCGCCAGCAGCGCCCCCACGCCCGCCGTCGGCAGGGTCGAGAGGATGGTGACCGGATGGATAAAGCTCTCGTACAGCACGCCGAGCACGATATACATCGCCACCACGGCGGCGACGATAAGCCAGATGGTATTCCCGAGTGCGGCCTGGAACGCCAAAGTGCTGCCCTGGAACTGGGTCTGGATATCGGTCGGGAAGCTGAGGGTTTTCTCAGCGTTCAGAATCGATTCCACCGCCTCGCCGAGGGAATAATCGTCCGGCACGTTAAACGAAATCGTCGTCGACGGGAACTGATCGAGGTGGTTGATGGAGAGCGGCGTGAAGCGCTGCTCGACGGTCGCAATGGCGCTGAGCGGCACAATCCCGCCGTCTTTGCTGGTCAGGCGAATCGAATCCAGCGCCGCCAGGCCCGGCGTCTGCTCGGTGTTGTGCTCCAGCACCACGCGATACTGGTTGGCCTGGGTGTAAATGGTCGAGATCAGGCGCTGACCAAAGGCGTTGTACAGCGCGTTATCGACATCGGCCATAGTAATGCCGAGACGGCTGGCGGTGTCGCGGTTGACGTTCACATACGCCGCCAGGCCCTGATCCTGCCAGTCGCTGCTCACGTCCGACAGATGCGGCAGTTCCTGGAGTTTACTGACCAGCTGTGGAACCCAGGTGCTGAGCGCCTCGAGGCTGTTGGCCTGCAGGGTGAACTGATACTGGGTGCGGCTCACGGTGGTGTCGATGGTGAGATCCTGCGTCGGCTGGAGATACAGCTCGACCCCCGGCACTTTCGCCACCGCGTTTTGCAGGCGTTCAATGACTGCGTTCACGCGATCGTCGCGCTCATCCAGCGGTTTGAGGTTGATCTGCAGACGGGCGCTGTTGAGCGACGGATTGGTGCCGTCCACGCCAACAAACGAGGTCAGGCTCTCCACCGCCGGGTCTTTCATGATCACATCCGACACCTGCTGCTGGCGCTGGGCCATGCTGGCAAAGGACACGGACTGCGGGGCCTGCAGCGTCCCCTGGATAATGCCGTTATCCTGAATCGGGAAGAAGCCTTTCGGGATCATCACCCACAGCAGGACGCTCAACGCCAGGGTGCCCAGCGCCACGCTCAGCGTCGCCCACGGATGATTCAGCACTTTCGCCAGCAGGCGACCATAGGCGGCAATCACGCGTTCAAACAGGCGCTCAGAGGCGCGAGAAAAACGGTTTTGGTTGCGCAAAGATTCCGCGCTCAGCATGCGGGCGCACATCATCGGCGTCAGCGTTAGCGACACCACGGCGGAGATCAGGATCGCCACCGCCAGGGTGACGGCAAATTCACGGAATAACCGGCCCACGATATCGCCCATAAACAGCAGTGGGATCAGCACCGCAATCAGCGAGAAGGTGAGGGAGATAATGGTAAAGCCAATCTCGCCTGCGCCTTTCAGCGCGGCGGCCAGCGGCTTCTCGCCTTTTTCGATATAGCGCGAGATGTTCTCGATCACCACGATGGCGTCATCGACCACAAACCCGGTGGCGATGGTCAGGGCCATCAGCGTCAGGTTATTGATCGAGAAATCGAGGAACACCATCACCGCGAAGGTGCCGACCAGCGAGAGCGGAACGGCGACGGCAGGGATAATGGTCGCCGGGACGTTGCGCAGGAAGACGTAAATAATCATCACCACCAGCGCAATTGCCAGCATCAGCTCGAACTGAGTATCGCTGACGGAGGCGCGAATATTGGTGGTGCGATCGGACAGCACTTTCACGCTAACCGACTTCGGCAGGGTCTCGATGAGCTGCGGGAGCATGGTGCGGATGCTGTCGGCGGTGTCGATAATGTTCGCGCCCGGCTGGCGCTGGACGTTCATCACGATCGCCTGCTGTTTGTTGGCCCACGCGCCAAGCCAGCTATTTTCCGCGCCTTGTTCGACCGTGGCGACATCGCCAAGGCGAATCGGCGCACCGTTCTGATACGCCACGATCAGCTGGCGATATTCGTCGGCGGACTGCATCTGATCGTTTGCCGAGAGCGTGACCGCGCGCGCCGGACCGTCCAGCGAGCCCTTCGCCGAGTTGACGTTAGCATTGCTGATGGCGGTGCGAATGGTCTCGCTGGTTAACCCGAGGGCGGCAATCGCCTGGGCGTTGAGCTTCACGCGCACGGCAGGACGCTGGCCGCCGGAAAGCGTCACCAGCCCGACGCCGGAGACCTGCGAAATTTTCTGCGCCACGCGCGTTTCCACCATGTCTTCGACCTGGGTCATCGGCATGGCGGAGGAGGTGACGGCGAGGGTCATGATCGGCGGATCCGCCGGGTTCACTTTGCTGTACACCGGCGGGTTAGGCAGATCCGAGGGCAGCAGGTTAGTGGCGGCGTTAATCGCGGCCTGCACTTCCTGCTCGGCGACATCGAGGGGCAGCGTGAGCTGGAACTGTAGCGTCACCACCGATGCGCCGCCGGAGCTTTGGGACGACATCTGCTTCAGGCCCGACATCTGACCAAACTGACGCTCCAGCGGGGCGGTGATCGCCGACGTCACCACATCCGGGCTGGCGCCGGGGTATAGAGTGACAACCTGAATGGTTGGATAATCCACTTCCGGCAGCGCCGACACGGGCAGAAAACGATAGCCGATAATCCCTGCCAGCAGGATCGCCACCATCAACAGGGTGGTGGCGACGGGGCGCATGATGAACAGGCGTGATGGCCCACCTGTGGAGCATGGGGGCAACACCTGCATCAGGAAGTCGCTCCCTGTTTCGCGTGTTCGCGTTTCGTCGGTTTAGCGCTGGTGGCGGTGTCGCTGTGGGCTTCGACCACTTCGACTTTGGCCCCTTCGGTCAGACGGTCAATCCCGTCCGTGACCACGCGATCGCCTGCGGAAAGACCGGCGGTGATGACCACCGTCTGGCTGTCCTGAATACCCGGCTTCACCAGATGTTTGCTGACTTTGTTGTCGCTGTTCAGCACCCACACGAAGTTGCCTTCGTTACCCATCTGCAGCGCCGCCGTTGGGATCACCACCGCGTTCTCTTCGGTGGCGACCAGCATGCGCGCGTTGACAAACTGGTTGGGGAACAGGGCGTCGTCCTGATTGTTAAAGCGCGCTTTCAGCTTGATGGTGCCGGTGGTGGCGTCAATCTGGTTATCGAGGCTCAGAAGCTGGCCGTCGCTCAGTTTGGATTTGTTGGCGCGATCCCAGGCTTCGACCGCCAGTTTCTGGCCGTTTTTTTGCGCCTGAACCACGGTGGCGATTTCGCTTTCTGGCAGAGTGAAAACCAGATCAATCGGGTGCGTCTGGGTGAGGACAACAATGCCGGTGGTATCACCGCTGGAGATCTGGTTGCCGATATCGACTTGTTTCAGGCCGACGCGCCCGTCAATCGGCGCGGTGATGCGGCTCCAGTCCAGCTGAAGCTGTGCGCTGGCAACGGCGGCTTCATCGGCCTTGATGGTGCCCTGGGCCTCGCTCACCAGCGACTGCTGGGTGTCCAGCTCCTGGCGGGAGACGAGATTGGTTTTCACCAACTGCTGATAGCGCGCGAGATCGCGCTGAGCGTTGGCAAGCGTCGCTTTGTCTTTGGCGAGCTGGCCCTGGGCCTGCGCGAGCGCCACTTTGAACTGGCTCGGGTCGATTTCCGCCAGCAGATCGCCAGCTTTGACCTGCTGGCCTTCCTGGAAGTGGATCGCCATTAGCTGTCCGTCGACGCGGCTGCGCACGGTGACAGTATTGGCGGCGGTGACGGTGCCGAGCCCGGTGAGATAACGAGGAACCGATTTGCTGACGGCGGTCGCGGCCTGAACAGGTGCCAGCGCGCCGCCGCGCATACCGTGGCGTCCACCGCCCGCAGGGCGCTGTGCCTGGCTGTTAGCACCTGCCGGATCGGTGGTCTGCGCCGATTGATTATGCCAGTACCACGCGGCGGCAAGCGCCACCACAATGACACCGACGGCGATAGCCCAGCGGGATTTGTTGCTGCCTTTCATCGTTATACGTTCTCTTCCTGAAACACTTCGGGGAATGATACTAGTTTAGTCAGGCAACACCGCGGAATAATGGAGGAAATATGAAAGACTGTCTGGATTTGTCCGAGATAAAAGCAAACAGCAACCTATGGTTGCTGTTTTAGTGTTTTCTCCCTCTCCCTGTGGGAGAGGGCTGGGGTGAGGGCATCAGGCCGCTCGGAGCGTTTGCCCGCCGGGTGGCGGCTTCGCCTTACCCGGCCTACAACGGCAAGAAAACCTCGATCAACTAAACATCACCTTCGCCCAACGGGCCAAACCTGCGGTAACGGAACCAAAATCATCGCCACCGGCAATTGGAATGCCCGGCAACTGCTCCGCCAGCGCTTTTTTGATCAGCGGTGAACGCGCGCTACCGCCGGTCAGGTAGATCACGTCCGGCTTCTCGTTGCCGTTCTCCAGCGCCAGCTGGACCTGCTCCAGAATGCGCTGCAGCGGCTGCGTCAGCGCCGTTTCAAGCCCCTGCTGAGAAATCGCCGTCGCCAGCTCATCGCTGATAAACGGCAGTGTGATGGCGTGCTCGACCGCGTTCGAGAGGGCGATCTTGCTCTCTTCGGCGCTGCGTACCACGCGATAGCTCAGGCGCTGACGCCAGACTTTATGCAGCAGGGCCACTTTGTCGCCGTCCTGGGCGTCGCGCACCAGGTCGTTAAGGAAGCGTCCGTTGGCGGTGCTGTAGAAATCGCTCTGCGCCGGAACATCGTTAATCGCCACGGCGTTCCACCACGGCAGAATTGGGAGAGCCGTGCCTTTTTCGGTCTGGCCGCCCATGCCGAGCAGCGGCATCAGACTCTTAAACGCCAGGGCGATATCCAGGTCGTTACCGCCGACGCGGCAGCCGCTGTGCCCTAACAGGCTGTTTTCGCGGTCACGACGCTGGTGCCACTGCGGCCCCATCAGGAGCAGGGAGCAGTCCGTCGTACCACCGCCGATATCCACCACCAGCACGCGTTTTTCTTCGCGCAGCGTGGCTTCAAAATCCAGCCCGGCGGCAACTGGCTCATACTGGAACACCACGTCGCGAAAACCAGCGCGATGGGCCGCGCGCTCAAGGATCCCCTGTGCCTGCTGGTTGGCTTCATCGCCGCCTAGACCCTGGAAGTTGATCGGGCGTCCGATCACCGCCTGGGTAATGGTTTCAGTCACCTGAGTCTGCGCCTGGTTGCGAATATGCAGCATCATCGCGCAGACCAGATCTTCAAACAAGGCCACCTGCTGCGGCTTCAGCCCGCTGGCACCGAGGAAAGATTTGGGGGATTTAACGAAGTAAACTTCTTCGGGATCTTCAATGTACTGCGCCAGCGAAGAGAGACCGAACTGCACGCTTGATGGCGTCACGTCGATATCTTCTTCGCGGTTGAAATTCACGGCACGACGCAGCAGCGCCTGCGTTTCCCCGGCAGTGGCCGGAACCTGATGATGGCGATAAAGCCACTCGCTCACGGCTTCACGCGTCGGGGCGCACAGCATCGACGGCAGCAGCGAGCTCTCTTTTTCCATTTTCAGCAGACGGGGCTGATTGTCATCCATCACTGCGACTGAGCAGTTTGCGGTACCGTAGTCAAAACCAATAAACACTGACGTAATCCCCATGCCGTTGAGAAGGGGCGAGACTTTAGCGAAATGTCTCGCTCTCGACAACTGGAATATGAAAGCAAGGCACGCGGGGCCTGGTCGGGTTATGCTGTGAGGACAACAAAAGGAGCGACGATGTACACCCTGAACTGGCAACCCCCCTACGACTGGCAATGGATGTTTGGCTTTCTCGGCGCGCGTGCGGTTACGGGCGTGGAAACCGTCACTGACGAGTATTACGAGCGCAGTTTCACCTGCGAGGGTCATCAGGGGCTGTTTCGCGTCACGCCACTCGAGAAGCATTGCACCCTGCAGGTGACGCTCAGCGACGGGCTGATTCCGGTGGCCGATACCTGTCTGGCGCGTATCGAACGTCTCTTCGATCTGACCTGCAATCCGCAGCAGATTGCCACGACGCTCGGAGAGCTGGGTGCGGCGCGTCCGGGGTTGCGATTGCCGGGGGCGATGGATGCTTATGAGCAGGGCGTGAGGGCGATCCTCGGGCAGCTGGTGAGCGTGTCGATGGCCGCAAAACTCGCGGCGCGGGTGGTGGCCCTGTGCGGTGAACCGCTGAAAGATTTCCCGGAGTACACCTGTTTCCCGACGCCTGCCGCGCTGGCAGCCGCCGATCCGCTGGCGCTCAAGGCGCTGGGGATGCCGGTCAAGCGCGCGGAGTCGCTGATTCATCTTGCGCAGTCGGTGGTCGACGGCACCTTTCCGCTCCAGCCGCCGGAAGATATTGAAGGGGGAATGAAGGCGCTACAGGCGCGACCGGGGATCGGGCGTTGGACGGCGAACTACTTAGCCCTGCGCGGATGGCAGGCGAAGGATGTGTTTTTGCCGGACGATTATCTGATTAAACAGCGCTTCGCCGGCATGACACCGGCGCAGATCCGCAAGTATGCTCAGCGCTGGCAGCCGTGGCGCTCTTACGCGTTGCTTCACATCTGGTACACCGATGGCTGGACACCGTCAGTTGATAGCGAAGTAGCTGGTATTCAGCAGTAGCTCCAGCGGCTGCGGCTCGGCGATGGAATCCCCGTAGATAAAGTCGATGCCAATCCCAGAGAGGGTATCCATCATCAGCGGCTGATTGCTCGGCCCGGCGATGGTTTTCATCCCCAGCCGCTGGGCGTGGCCCTGGATAATGGTCACCATCATTTCGTCCATCAGATTGCCGTGGACGTTGGTCACCAGCTCTGGGTCAAGCAGCAGATAATCCGCCATGTGCGCGCTGAGATGGTTGAAGATATCCATATCACGTCCGACGTGGCTTAACACAATCCGACATCCCGCCTGACGCAGTTTTTGCAGCCCTTCCTGAATGTTAGCGTCCTGGTTTTGCAGGGTTTCGACCGGGATCACCAGATGCAGCAGACGCCCCGGCAGCGGACTTTTCTCCTGCAAATCGAGCAGTTCATTCACCAGCGTCGCGCTGGAAAGTCCTTCCGGTGAGAGCGGCAGCGCCACGCCCATCCCTTTACTGGCAACCTGACCCGCAAAGGCGCGGAAAAATTCCTGGAAAATACGACGGTCGAGGGCATGGAGCAGATCCGGCTCCGCCAGACCTGAACGGAACGCGTGTTCTTCCAGCACTTCGCCCTGACTGGTCCACAGACGCAGAGAGACCAGCCAGAAATTGCTGGCTTCCGGAATGCGCGGTGAGGCGACGCTGCGGCCAATCATCAGCAGGTGATTGTCTTTGATCATGTGCCACTGTTCATCGAGGGACATCATGCTGCGCGCGCTGTGAATTCTCTCCTGCTGCGGCTCGTACACGGTTACCACGCCGCGGCCATTATTCTTCGAGGCGTAGCAGGCGATATCCGCCTGGGACATCACATCGGCGGCCTGGCTGTTACTGTCATCAATCAGCGTAATCCCGGCGCTGGCCCCGATGCGGTGCAGACGACCTTCCCACATAAAGTGGTAATCGTTGATAGCGTGAATAATTCGACCCGCGATATAGCGCGCGCTCTCGACGTTACAGTCCGGCAGCAGCAGGCCAAACTCGTCGCCGCCCAGACGGGCCAGCACGTCGCTGGAGCGCAGCATGCTCAGCATCAGGGACGACAGCTCACGCAGCAGGGCGTCGCCCGCCGCGTGGCCTGCGGTGTCATTCACCGCCTTGAAGCGGTCGAGATCGATAAACACCAGCGCGTGGCGCTGATGGGTGTCATGCACGGTTTGCAGCAGACGCTTGAGGTGGCTCTCGAAACTGACGCGGTTCGCCAGGTGGGTGAGGGCGTCGTGAGAGGCGCTGTAGCTCAGCTGGCGCAGCATTTTGCGCGATTCTGTGACGTCCTGAATGACCAGCACCGAGCCGATATTCTGCCCGTCGAGGGTGCTGAGCGGTGTGATGCTGTAGTGAATATCAAAGGTGCCGCTGTTACGGCTGTGCAGCACCACGTCCTGATTGATGTCGGAGCGTGACATATCGCCGCTGTGAATATTTTCCATCGGCGGACCGTTCTCGCCGAAGGTAATGTGCAGCACGTTGAGGATCGGCTGGCCCATTGCCTCCTGCTGCGTCCAGCCGCTCATCTTCTCGGCGACCGGGTTCATAAAGGTGACGTGCATGTCGACATCGGTACAGAGCACCGCCTCCCCGATGGAGTCGAGGGTGATATGCAGACGCTCTTTTTCCTGGAACAGGGCTTCGTTAAGTTCCTTAACTTCGGTCATGTCCATATTAATGCCGAGCAGACGCTCGACTTCGCCCTGCTTGTTGAGCACCCGGTTCGCCAGGGAGCGGATATGGCGCACGCCCTCTTTGACGCGAATGCGGAACTCCAGCTTAAATGGGACGCGCGCCATCAGGGAGTCGCGGATGACCTGTTCGGCCTGCTCGCGATCTTCCGGAATAATGCTCTCATGCCAGAGCTGCCAGGTCGGTTTGATGTGCGGCGGGATCTCGTACATCTCGAACATGCGTTTGTCCCAGCTGATCACATCCGGCTGCAAATCCCACTCCCAGATGCCAATTCCGCCCGCTTCGTTCGCCAGCGTAATGCGCTCCATCAGACGCTTATTCACCCATTCGGTGTGCTTGAGGTCGTTGATGTCTTCAATCTGGGCGATGAAATAGAGCGGGGAACCGTCCGTATGGCGCACCACGGAAACCGTCAGCAGCGCCCAGACCACCTCGCCGCTGCGGGTGTAGTAGCGCTTCTCCATCGAGTAGCTGTTGATATCGCCACGAACCAGCTCTTCCAGGCTTTCAAGATCGTTGTTTAAATCTTCCGGCCAGGTCAGCTGCTGGAAGGTGAGGGCCTGCAGTTCGGGCTGGGAATAGCCGAGGAACTGACAGAGTGCTTTGTTGGCCTGTAGCCACTGGCCTTCGATGCCCACCAGCGCCATGCCGATGGCGGAATATTCCATCGCATTACGAAAACGTTCTTCGCTCTCGGTAATGTGTTTGCGCTCGGCGCGAAACGCGTACATCACCATGGTCATTACGTTCGCGGGCAGGAGCATCATCAGGAACGGCAGCCACGGCGCGTTGAGCATTACGCCGGTATTCTGGGCGGTCATCAGCGTCGGTTGGGTCGCAATCATCAGCGACACCATCATCACCGTCACCAGGAAGACGAGGAAGGCTTCCATGCGCGGCAGGCGCACGGCGCTCCACATCAGCAGCACAATCACGCAGGTAAACGGCCAGGGCAGGAAGGTGATCGCCACCCAGCACAGCACCAGCGTCACGGCCATGGTGAGCAGCGTTTCGAGTAGCAGTTTGGGATTGCGATGACGCAGTAAATAGTGAGGTTTGAACAGCAGACCGAGCGGGACCAGCGCCAGCGCGCCGATGGATTCGGATAACACCCAGACCAGGAAGTTACGCACCGGTTCGGCGCTCGGGACCAGCAGCCAGGCCAGAATACCGCCCAGAATCGGCGGGATGACCGCGCTGCCAATCGCCAGTCGTATCCAGTCGCCAAGATTTTTTAGTGGATTATACCAGGGCAGGAGTTTACGCAGCAGCAGCGCGCCGACGCACGCTTCAATCACGTTGATCGCCGTATACCAGAAGCTGAGCGTCTCCCAGGAGAACAGCATCCATGACGCAAAAACATTGCCGAACGAGCAGGCGAGGGCGATGCCGGGCCACATCTTCCCGGCGTGGCGATAAAACGCGACCATCATGATGGAGGTCGGGAACCACAGCGGTGCCAGTAACGTTCCGAAACGCGTCAGTTCGAGCGAGAAAAGGGTAAAGATAAAGGTAACCAGACCAAGACTGACAAGCCGTAGTAAAGGATGTGGGGTAGTCACCAAAACACGTTGGTATTGTTTATTCATTACCGCTTTATCCAGAGACGCCATGCTGCCAGGAACCAGGTCCGCACGAGTGAGAATTTTAATTTGGATTATGCTAGTACAAACAATTTACAATTCATATGCTGACTGCTCATAATTTGTCATCATAGAGTTATTAAATACTTAGTCTGCAGAAATTTCATGTTTAACGCTGTAAAAGTGACCGTTTAAATTTGGGTCAGGGCCAAAAGATGTATTTGGAATGACTCTCGCATTACCTGCGCTTTCGACTAGTATCAGACACACGAAATCCCTATAATTGCCGCGTTTGACGCTCCGGCGTCGTCCTTCCTTTACATCCAGGTTAATCAGGTCGCTAAATTTATGACTGATAAGTCTCATCAGTGCGTCATCATAGGCATCGCCGGCGCATCAGCTTCAGGTAAAAGTCTTATTGCCAGTACGCTTTATCGCGAACTGCGTGAACAAGTTGGTGATGAGCACATCGGCGTCATTCCCGAAGACAGCTACTATAAAGATCAATCCCATCTGTCGATGGAAGAACGCGTAAAAACGAATTACGACCATCCTAATGCCATGGATCACAGCCTGCTGTTCCAGCATTTGCAAATGATCAAAAGCGGCACCCCTATCGACCTGCCGGTCTATAGCTATGTCGACCACACCCGTACGGCAGAGACGATTCACATTGAACCGAAAAAGGTCATCATTCTGGAAGGCATTCTGCTGCTGACCGACGCGCGTTTGCGCGAAGCGATGAACTTCTCGATTTTCGTCGACACACCGCTGGATATCTGCCTGATGCGTCGTATCAAGCGCGACGTCAACGAGCGCGGGCGTTCGATGGATTCGGTGATGGCACAATATCAGAAGACGGTGCGTCCGATGTTCCTGCAGTTTATCGAGCCGTCTAAACAGTACGCCGATATCATCGTGCCGCGCGGGGGTAAAAACCGCATTGCTATCGATATCCTGAAAGCGAAAATCAGCCAGTTTTTTGAATAATTCGCGCGAATTGTGTACCGTTCAGAGATAACCGGGTTTGCCCCGAAGCCGCTGCGGCTTTGGGGTTTGATGCACGAAAGGAGAAAGTGTCATGCGTCTTTGTGACCGAGATATAGAAGCCTGGCTGGATGAAGGGCGTCTGTCTATCACCCCGCGTCCGCCAGTGGAACGCATTAACGGCGTCACCGTCGATGTGCGTCTGGGCAATAAATTCCGTACTTTTAGCGGCCACACCGCCCCCTTTATTGATTTGAGCGGGCCGAAAGACGAAGTCAGCGCGGCGCTCGATCGCGTGATGAGCGATGAAATCGTGCTGGCCGAAGGCGATGCGTTCTACCTGCATCCGGGCGAGCTGGCGCTGGCGGTGACCTATGAGTCCGTCACGCTGCCTGCCGATCTGGTCGGCTGGCTCGATGGCCGCTCTTCTCTGGCGCGTCTGGGCCTGATGGTGCACGTCACCGCGCACCGTATCGATCCCGGCTGGTCCGGCCGTATCGTGCTGGAGTTCTTCAATGCCGGAAAACTGCCGCTGGCCCTGCGCCCTGGTATGATGATCGGTGCGCTGAGCTTCGAGCCGCTTACCGGCCCGGCGGATCGCCCTTACAACCGCCGTCAGGACGCGAAATATCGCGACCAGCAGGGCGCGGTTGCCAGTCGTATCGATAAAGACTGATTTTAGGCTTCACTGAGGATGCCATGAGAAGAGTTCTGACAACGCTGATGATTTTGCTGGTGGTGCTGGTTGCTGGCCTTTCAGCGTTGGTTCTGCTGGTTAACCCTAATGATTTCCGCGCCTACATGGTGCGGCAGGTCGAAGTGCGAAGCGGGTATGAACTGAAGCTGGATGGACCCCTGCGCTGGCACGTCTGGCCGCAGCTCAGCATTCTTTCCGGTCGGATGTCGTTGACCGCGCCGGGCGCGACGGCTCCGGTGGTCGCCGCCGACAACATGCGCCTCGACGTGGCCTTGATGCCGCTGCTGTCGCATCAGCTCCAGGTGCGACAGGTGATGCTCAAAGGCGCGGTGATTCAGCTGACGCCGCAAACCGAAGCCGTCCGCAAGCCGGATGCGCCCGTGGCGCCGCGCGCCAACTCCCTTCCTGATGTGCCGGAAGACGCTGGCTGGTCGTTTGATATCGCCAGTCTGAAAGTCGCGGACAGCGTGCTGGTATTCCAGCATGAGGACGACGATCAGGTCACCGTGCGCAACATCAATCTGAAGATGGAGCAGGACGAAAACCATCTGGCGACGGTCGATTTCTCAGGCCGCATCAACCGCAATCAGCGCGATTTGACCTTGTCGCTGAATGGCAATGTCAATGCGTCTGACTACCCGCATCAGCTCACCGCTGATATTCAACAGCTCAACTGGCAGTTCTCCGGCGCCGATCTCCCGACTCAGGGGATCACCGGGCAGGGCACGCTTCAGGCCCTGTGGCATGAAGAGCAAAAGCAGCTGGAGCTGAACAATCTCAACCTGCAGGCCAATGACAGTACCCTGAAAGGGCGCGCCAGCGTCATTTTGAGCGAACAGCCGAAGTGGGTGTTTGATCTGCAGTTCGACAAGCTCAATCTGGAAAATCTGCTGCCGCAGCCGGTCACGGCAAAAGAGGGCGATGCGTCCCAGCCGTCCGCGCCGCCGAAGCAGACGCGACCGGTTATCGCGACCAGCGCCGATGCGCCAGACTACAACGGGCTGCGCAGCTTTACTGCCGATGTTCTGCTGAAAGCCAATACGGTGCGCTGGCGGGGAATTGATTTCACTAACGTCAGCAGCCAGATGCTCAACCACAACGGCCTGCTGGTGATTTCCGACCTGAGCGGCCAGATGGGCGCGGGGCATATTTCTCTGCCGGGCATGCTGGATGTGCGAAAGGATATGGCGAAAGCCGAGTTCCAGCCGCGTCTTGAGAACATCGAGATCGGCACCATCCTGAAAGCCTTCAATTACCCGATTGCCCTGACCGGCAACCTGACCATGGCGGGCGATTTCTCCGGCGATAAGATTGATGCCGACGCATTCCGTCGCAGCTGGCAGGGTCAGGCGCACGTCGACCTGGCCAACAGCCGCATGGAAGGCCTCAACTTCCAGCAGTTGGTGCAGCAGGCCGTGGAGCGAAGCAGCAATATCAAAGCGAAAGAGAGCTACGACAGCGCGACGCGCCTCGACAGCTTCACGACCGATATGACGCTGGATAACGGTCAGCTCACGCTGGACGATATGCAGGGGCAATCCTCGATGCTTGCCATCTCAGGCAAAGGGACGATGGATCTGGTGCAGGAGACGACCGATACGCGCTTCAACGTCCGCGTCGTGTCGGGCTGGGAAGGGGAAGGTCCGCTGGTTGATCTTCTGAAAGAGACCGCGATTCCGCTGAACGTCTATGGTAAATGGCAGGAGCTGAACTATAGCCTGCAGGTTGACCAGATTCTGCGTAAGCATTTGCAGGATGAGGCGAAACGCCGGTTGAATGAGTGGGCGGATAAGAATAAGGATTCGCAGAATAGTAAGGATGTGAAGAAGCTGTTGGATAAGCTTTGATTTGATATTTTGAGCATCTGAGGTTGTTCCGTTCACCTTATGTTCAGCAGAATATAATGGCGTCTTAACCTGTGAACGTGACAAGGGGGCTGCGCGGCCCCCTTGTCAATCCCCGCGCCCCGCCATGAAATCGGTGCTTCGCACTACGCTCACCTCCCGGCCATCTGCCTGCGGTCGGCTCGACTCGTGATTACTCGTCCCATCCATGGGACTCGCCCCTACGGGGCCAGCGCAAGCGCTGTTCAAAATTGCTCCCGGCAATTTTGTCCTGTC